>CP160630.1 GCA_038993745.2 Aliivibrio fischeri
ACTATGAAAACAATTGTACAGCATAAAAGCAATAATTCAACAAATAGCTGAACATGAATTTAATTATGTGATATTCATTAAAAAAGAAATTTTAAATATCAAAGCTGGCATTTACAGATAAAAAACACTAAAAATAATCAAGATAATTACGAGGAAAGTAACTTAAACTTAAAGTGTTACAGCGTCACTAAAGTTGATTTACAGTGTAAATTTTTACGGAAGCGTGAAAAATATTGGCTAAATTACGGTAAGTGTATTTTCAATTAATTTTATGAAAAAAAATTCTTAAAAATTTAGATGTAATATAAGAGATATGCTTGGGTCTATTTCCATCTTATCTGAGTAAAATAGAAGCATGATCAAGGGGTATATTCCACAAATAAACAGGTGTAAATTGATAAAATGTAAGTTCTCAGCTAAGAAGCATGATCAAGCAATAAATAGCTTCGGAAGCATGTATCTTTCTTTCTAAATTACAGAGGATGTATATCTGACAAGGCTTCAGAGAAAATCAACGAAAAAATCAAATAATTCACTCAGGTTGATCTAAGAAGAATGGTACTTGATCATTCTTCTGAAATACGATTAAAACGCATTAGACTTAAGATCATCTTAATTTTATAGCTATTAATGAATTAAAAACGTATTTTCGGACTAATCTTTGGTCTTAAATGTCATCCATCAATAAAAGACACCTCTCAAAAAGGGATAAAATAGAAATTCTGTGGATAACTTGTGTTTAGACCATGATCATTCTTCAATAAAACTCATGATCATCGATTCAAATGGACGATGATCATGCTTTTAAGATTTAATGATCATTGATCCAGAGTCATAATGATCATGCTTTCTAGATATTCTTGATCATGCTTTCATGCGTTTATTTTTTTAATTCTTTATTTTCAGTTACTTAAAAGCAAAAAACCAACCAGATCATAGATCAATATAATCATATAGATCAGAATTAATCATAAAGATCAGTTTAAAATAATAATAATTTTTTTCTTTCTTTAAAGATCCATTTCCATTAACCTATACGAAAGAATGATTAAAATACAATTAATGTCAGTTGAAAATGAATCATATAAAACCTACAGATAAAGAAAAGATCTACATTCCTCTTCCAAGAGATCACAAAGGTGGACACTTATTTGAAATCCCAACAAACTTAGTTGATTGGATTTCACAGTATCAACACTTTAAAGGTGTCACCAAAAGCATTTTAGAATTAATGAATCTTATTTCTTTAAAAGGATTTTCATCTCCAGATGGTTTAGTTTCTACAACTGAAATAATTGAAACAACTGATGGTCATTTAACTCGTGCAGCGATACAGCAACGTCTGCGAACGGCTGTAAACATAGGATTATTTGAACAATTTCCAGTTCATTTTGAACATGGTCTAGCTGGAAAAACCATGCTTCATAAATTTATTAATCCTTCTCAGCTAATTTCTGCACTTGGGATAACCAGTCTTAAGTCAGAACAAAGCCACGAACAAGAAAAACAAAAGCGTTCAAAAGCACTAGCTCAAACACAAGTAAACCGACAATTCCTAACAGAACACGGTTTAAGTGTACCTCCTAGTATGCGTGATGAAGCAGATCAGTTTGTAGTATCTCCAACTAACTGGGCTGGGATCATAGATCAAGCTTTAGCCCCACCACGAACAAGAAAAAATTATCAGAAAGCCATGGTTGCTATTTCAGGAACAAAAGCAATTATTGAAACAAGATCTTCTAAAAACATCATGACAGTTGATGATCTTATGACGCTTTTTGCTTTATTTACTTTAACTGTTCAATACCATGATCATCATCAAGACGATTATCATATTCAAACAAAAACAATGGGAAATAAAACCCCCATTTACATTACTGATATTCTTACACTTCGTGGTAAAAAAGACTCAGGACCTGCACGGGATTCTATCCGAGAAAGTATTGATCGTATTGAATTTACAGACTTTCAGTTACATGAATTAACAGGCCGTTGGTTAAGTGAAAATATGCCAAAAGGCTTTAAAAGTGATCGTTTCCGTTTCTTAGCTAGAACGATCACCGCATCTGATGAGGCACCGAAAGAAGGCAAAGATGGTGAGATCAAGATCAAACCTAATTTGTATATTTTAGTTTGGGAGCCATCATTTTATGATGAATTATTAACCAAAGATTACTTCTTTTTGTTTCCACCTGAAATTTTAAAGCAACATACACTAGTATTTCAGCTCTATAGCTTCTTCAGAAGCCGTTTAGCACGTCGAATGACTGATAACCTACTCCTGAGTGAAATTAATCAAAAACTCGCTCGTAACGTTGATTGGAGACGTTTTTCATTAGATCTTATTCGAGAACTAAAGAAATTAGCGAAGGATAAAGTTACTGAAGAGCTGTTTATTGTTAATTTATGGGGTTATCACTTAACGATTTCGATGCTGGATAGTTCAGAAAAGTTGCCTGATTATCAAATTGATATTCGTTGTGATCCTGAAGAGGTAATTCGATACTCTCGTGCAAGAACAACGAATGCTGGAAAGCGTAATATGGCACCAACAATGCCAAACCCTTTACGTAACGAGATCATGCCAAAGCAAGACCTTGATCAGCTTTCCACGATCATTGATGGTGAATTTGAGCCTATTAAACGCAATGATCCAAGTAAGAGTGGCCGTTTAGGCCGTAGGGTTAAGCTACGTAAACATTCAGCTGAAATTAATGCTGATGAATTAACTATCACATTAACCAAATACACGTCAGAGCAAGCGCTAGAGCGCAGTATTACGGCTTTATCTGCTATGACAGGGCATAGTTCATCCTCTATTTCTGATGAGTGCAAAGAACTATTAGATAAACTAGATTATTTGAAAGTTGCTGGTGAGATCTTACCTTACGAAACATTAAGTAAGACGATTGAATTTTACAATAGTCAAGATCATGGCAAGCATCTATCCATTGAAAACTTGATCTCTGGATTAGCTGTACGTAGAAAGATCTGTAAATTGGTTTATGCACAGAACTATGATCAAGATGTATTGCATGCATTAGATGAAATGGCAGGGTAGTCAATATATTGACACGCTTATGGCTGTTTATTGACAATATGATGACATAAAGAAAAGGGGGAGGCTATTATTACTAACGAATAGACAACCTTTGTCCTTTACCAATCGAAAGATTGGCTCATATTGTTACACATCTTACTTTTATTGTTTAAATAATTGTATTGGCGAGCCTCAGAGCTCGCCGTTTTTTTATCTGCAATAAATCATTTTTACATTCTCCGTATCCTATGACTCCATGATCATTCTTCCATTGAAAAATAAGGTGTTAGAGCGTTTGATACTCGTAATTATGAACAATTTTTATTACTCTATACGCCTATTTATTTTCTATTATTGAGATGAATTCCTATGATTGAACGCCAAGAAACAAAACAACGCATGAGCCGCATCGTAAAACACAACGGAACGATTTATTTGTGTGGTCAAGTATGTGCTGATGCAACAAAAGACATCACAGAACAGACACAAACTATGCTAGATAAGGTGGATCTTCTGTTAGAGCAAGCCGGGAGTTCTCGTGAGCATATGCTGTCAGCTACGATCTACATTAAAGATATGAAAGATTTTGCTGAAATGAATGCGGTATGGGATGCATGGGTTCCTGAAGGCCACGCACCAGCACGTGCATGTGTTGAAGCAAGTATGGCTCGTGACGCTTTATTGGTTGAGATCTCAGTTATCGCGGCTGAAAAGTAATATAAATTAAGTGATTACCAATTTTTATTGGTGATCACTGCTTTTTTAATCAAACTCTCTTGATCATCTTTCCGTAATTCTTCTGTTTTATTTGATCTCTGTTTTCTTACGCCTTGATCATGTTTCTGTAAAATAAATTCTATTACAGAATGACTGTTCTAATTTTGCTTGTTGCTGCATGTGTTTGTACATATCTAAATGTTATAACACGTCCAGTTCTAAGTAATAAATTAAACGGTTTATATTTATTGTGATGATATTTATATGTTGGATATTTTTTGTATATTTATTTATTATATTTATCTTTTTAAAGATTATGAATGGTTTAAGTATTATTTAAAATAAATTAATAAACATTTAAATGTTAAAAGTTAAATTCATGCAACCGTTTACATTTGGTTACATATTCAGTTTTATTACTTATATACACTTTCTTATGGTTTTTTAATCTAAAAAAGTTAATTTTTCTTAGAATATATAGATGTTTTTTGTGTTTATAATCTTAACGGGATATATAGCGAGAAACTGAAAAATATATGTTGTTAATATATAAACAATATAAAAGTCTGCACATTTCATTATGTTTTTTGCATGTAATTTATTTATGACTGATTTATCATGTCATGAAAGATTTTTGTGAATAATCAAATTCATAATGTTAATAATTTATGATGTCTTTAGAAATGGATTTATCAAAGAATCATTGAATAACAATTATTCTTATTTATATATATCCATTTTTTGTACTTTCATACATTGTGGTTTTATCTACATTATTTTTATTGTGGTGTGAGATTTATATGAAAGAAATAGAGAGTAATCCGCCCTTTGAGGTGTTAACTTATAGGAAAAATAGAATAAGTTTAGAAGCTCTTGAGGATAAGTTTTTTTTCTTGATTGATGAAAAAGAGGATAAATTTTCAATATACTTTAAAGATGAAAAATATGGCGTTTTTTTGTCTTATGATTCTAAAGGAAAAGAAGATAAAGTTAATAAATTTCTTTTACCTAATTGTAACTCCCCAATTCATATAGAGACAAATGGAAATAGTGGAATTGAGATTTTTTCCCCTTGTCTAAATTCAATAGTAGAGAGCTTAATAAGAAAAAAATAAACACTGTTTATGGTGAGATCATTAGTAAACTGAGAGTTAACTTTTCAGAAGATAAAAGTAAAATGATTGTGGAGATAAATGCAATTATTTGTTTGGTTTCAATATCTTTGATCGAATCAGAAAAAGAAAGAATAATAGATAAAATAGTCAGTTTTATTAGAGAAAATATAACTAATGATAAATTATCTCTCGATTATGTTGCTCAGAACTTATATATGTCAAAAAGAAAGTTACAATATATATTTTCAAGTAACAAAACAACATATAAGAAGACACTAAACGAAGTGAAAATTGACTTATTAGTCTACTATATAAATGAAAATCCTGATGTTAGTATTAAATACATATTGTCTAAATGTGGTTTTAATTCTCACTCATCAGCAAGTAATGCATTTAAAATTGCAAAAGGTGAAACTCTTTATCAATATAAGAAAAAAGTAAGGGCCTCATAAATAAACAATAAAAAAGCCTAAGTCTAAAAACTAGACTTAGGCTTTTTTATTGTAATGAGTTTAGGCTTATACTGTGAAGTATGAAAGCTCTTCTTTTTGTGATGCAGCTAAAGAAGAGAGTTCTTTGGCTGCTTGATCGACAAGGTTTATCGATAGAACATTCTTATTAACTAGATCAAATGTATTCGTAACATTTACCGCTATCTCTTCGGTCACATTAAATTGTTCTTGTGATGCAGTTGCAACTAATGTGTTTACATCTGATATTGAATTTGCCGAATAAACAATTTCATTAAATGAACTTTTTACATCTTCTGATAAAACGACGGACTCTTGGATTAGTTTTACATTTTCATCCATATTGATATTCGCTTTTTCTGATTGAGCTTGTAATTTGACTATAATTTCTTGGATGTTTATTGTCGACTTTTGTGTTTTTTCAGCAAGACTTCTTACTTCATCGGCAACAACTGCAAATCCTCTGCCTTGTTCTCCAGCTCTAGCTGCCTCAATTGCTGCATTCAATGCTAATAAATTTGTTTGCTCAGAGATCGTTCTAATGACATTGGTTACTTCACCAATGTTAACTGTGTCGTTTCTTAGCTCATTAATCATATTAGCAGTTTCTTGTACTGAGTCATTAATGGTTTTTGTTAGGTTAATTGATTTATCTAATGCTGTATTACCATGTTCAATATTATTAATTGCTTTTTGTATTTCGTTCTCGGCATCAAAAGCATTTGCTGTTACTTCTTTCGAAGTACTAGATAATTCATTGATAGCTGTAGAGATTCCTTCTATTTGTGTTTGTTCTTCTTGTGAATTTTTTGTTGTATCAAAGATCACATTGTTTAATTCTCTAGAGGCAAAAGAAACATTATCAGCTAAAGATAGGCTATTTTTAACTATTGTCGCCAGTTTATCGTTTAATAGAACCATGGATGAGTATATGCCTGTGTCTTTATCTGTTTTGGTTAAATTTTGTGATAAGTCACCATTGGCAATATTTGCTAATATTTCTGATATTTTTCTTGGTTCGCCTCCTATGTTTTTCATCACATTCTTAACTAGATACGCGATTAATGAGATCGAAATAATTATGGAGGAGAGCAAAATTAATAAACTCTTTAGACTTATTTCTGAGATAGCTTCAAACGTAAAGGTCGTGATTTTATTGTTTAAATAAGCTAAATCTTTCATTGCTTGTTTTTCTGCTACCTGCGCATTGGAAAGGTATTTTTTTGAAGAGCTTTATCCTTCTCATTAAAGAGTTTTATTATGTTAGTTTCATAAATAGTTATATCATTTAATATAGTATCAAGGAGTGTTTTGTTATCATCGTGTATCATAAATGAACGTACTTCATTTATTGTATTTTTATTTTTAGTTAAATTTTGTTCAAAAGATTTTATCTTATTATTATCACCATTAACTTGGAAAGTTAGATTATCAATAATTGAATCTCTGACCTGAATTTCAACATCAGATATCCCATTTAGTATTTTTGTTTGATTTTTTACGAACGTAAAGTTCGAATGGATAAAAAAGATCATAACAGTGTTGATTAGTACGATTAATGATATGGTTGATAAACTTAGTTTTTTTAATGTCATATTATTCACATTTTAAATTATATTTGGTTGACTAAATGATAAGTCTTAGATTTGAATTCTTTAATTAGTAAATGTGCAAAAAAACTCATAATGTGCACTTTTGTCTATCGTATATTGATATCACTTCCTTCATGGCACTCACTACTTTTATAGACGTAATGATAGTTAATTTTATTTTTTCTAATTGGTTCTATAACAAAGCTTCTTTTTCCAATGCTATATTGTGATTCGATAATTGAGCGTAAAGAAAGGTAACCACATTTATTTAGTGCTGTAACGAAGCATGCTAGTATTTTGATTTCTGATTTATAGTTTTTTTTCACTGCGAATCCTATTTAAAGTTTGTGTTTTAATATTTTAATATATGAAATTAATTGGTTACTTTTGCGCAAAAAGCGTATTTAAATGTGCAAATTGACTGTGGTTATTGATTCCTATAGCTAGTAATAAAAAGAGATTATTGATAAAAAGGAGGTCTTTTTTAATTGGGAACTTTAAGTTATATATGACACAAACCGATGTTTTTTTATTTATTGACTCTTGTCCACAACCGACTTTATTAACCACAATTGATGGGATTATGGTGTATTCAAATTCTTCATACAAAGAACAGTTTTATCAAGAAAAAGCTAATCAGCTCACTCCTGTTATTGATAATATAATTGAATCAAGTACGGAACCTTTAATACAAGCGAATGCTCTGTATTGTAAGTTTCTTGAATCGTTGTTTTTAAAGAATAAAAAAACAACGATAAAAAAAGAATTATTTTATTATAAACAATATGTTACTCTGCGGACGATTGTTTCTATTGATTGTGATGATTACATATTACTTATGATATCAGAGGAAAAATAACATTATTTTACTGCAACTTATGTGGGTTTATTTTATAAACCCACATAAAATTGATTAGTTAATAATGCCGCAAGCAATTCGTTCTCCTGCTCCACCAAGAAGTTTAGGAATATCAGAATGGTTATCTCCATGTGCATGAATTATAATAGATTTCCCTTTTATTTCATCAATATTAAGCCGTGGTGCTAATACAGGAACTAAAGCATCCCCATACTGATCTACATATAAAGGGGGTAAATCACCTTTATGATTATCTAAGGTCCAAGGGAAACCATGTTTTTTTGTGTTATCGGGGTCATAGTGTCCACCTGCGGAACCGGCTAAAATTTTAACACCGTTATCGCTTATTTTTGGATCACAACTACCTTTTTCATGAATATGAAAACCATGTAAACCAGAAGGTAAATCTATAAGGTTAGGTGTAAAAACAGTTCCAAATTTACTGCTTGATATTGTTATATCTCCAATAAGTTCTTTAGAGGTTAAATCCATCATGTTTACATTATAATTCGTCGCCGATAATGTATAAAAAGGAGTTGCTATTAGTAGTAATAGAAAGCAAGATAGTTTTTTTTGCATTATCATTTTATACCCCTTTTCTTATTTTATTTGAATAGATTCATAAATAAGAACTTCATTTTTATATTCAGCAATAAGCTCTTCTACTAATTTTTTATCTTTTTACTGTTACTGTTCACAACAGCATTAAAGAGTTTAATGCGTATGTTTGAAATCCTATCACTAACTTCTTTTTTTAAAGCAATTTGTGTTTTTAATTTTTTTAATCTCATTTTTTATTTCCTCATTTTAATTATCTTATCGTTGTTTCTCTTCTAGAACGACTGAACTAGCCTTTTTTCACTTAAATCTATAATGAGTTCGGATGTAAAAATAAAGTTTTTTTTAGAAAAAATATTAATGATTATTATTTTGCATATTATTAAATAAATTTAATTTAAAATTATTGATTTTTTTTAATTTTGATATAAGGGATTTGGGTGCGCGTTTTTTGTTTTTTTGTGCGTGTGGTGCAGTGTTTCTTTTTTAAATCCCTTTTTAGAATAGCGCGCTACTACAACATCAAAATATAGGTTTTTAGAATGCGTAATTCATGTTATTTAAAATTAGTACCTGCTCTGTTTAGTTTCTATGCTATGTCAGCTAAAGCTGAGATTATTTATCCAAGTTTTTTCATTGGCGGTAGCTTAGGCTATCAATTAGCTGATGATGATAATTACAGTTATTCAGATCCAGGAGCTCCATCTTTTGGTATTAGCGCAGGGGTTCAATTTAATAATGATTGGCGTTGGGATATTGGATATCAACATTCTGATACGTTTGAAGCACGTCAAAATAATATAGAGTTGACACCTAGGTGGTTTGAAACAGCCTTGCGTTATGACTGGGAATTACAGAAAAACTATAAGGCGTATGCGCGATTGGGTGTAGCTTATTGGGATGTAGATAAAGAAATTAAAGGCATGGAAACTCGTTCAACTCAAGGAATATCTCCATTAGGAGAGGTGGGCGTTAGCTATGCTTTGACACCTAATATTGATATTGAAGGTGGTTTCAAATATATCAATGAAATTGGTGATAAATATACAGGAAGATATGATAACAATTCATTCGTCATTAACTTAAATTACAAATTTATTAATGAAAAGAAAGTTGTTCAGGTCGTTAAAAAGGAGTCTAAGCCTTTGCCTCCAAAGCCTGTTGTACCTGTTAAACCAGTTAAAAAAACAATTACTACGAATGAAGAGTCATATGTAACGTATTTTGCTTTTGCTAGTAGTAAAGTCAATACAGGAAGTCTTGAGCTCAAAAAGGTACTAGATACCCTGAATAAATACCCTCAAAGTCGATTAATTTTGACTGGGAATACCGATTCTATTGGCTCTTACGCTGCAAACCAACGATTGTCGCAAAAACGAGCTGATAGCGTCGCTCGCTTTTTTACTGATCGAGGTATTTCAATATCAAGAATAACGATTCGAGCAGATGGTGAAACTAATCCTGTAGCAAGTAATATCACTGCAGAAGGAAGAAGCCAGAATTTGCGTGTTGATATGAATATTCCAAGTTTTTCTTATGAAGAAGTGGCATCAAAATGATTAAATCAACAATGATTGTGTGGGTTAAATTGCTCACACTTTTTTTCACTGCTATAAGTTTGTTTGGATGTAATGCAGAAGATGCTTTTAGTGTCCCTTCAACAAATGATGGAAGTCAGAAAACTTTAGTTAGTATTCAAATATCGCCAGCTGAAAAATTGAGTTTTGGTAGAAGTGATTTACAAATCGCAAAGGGTAATAAGTTACCGTTATTAGCGATGGGTACATATAGTGATGGTTCAAATGAAAACATTACCGATAAGGTTGATTGGGCAAGTTCGGACCAGTTAATTGTTAGTGTTTCTGGTGTTGGTATAACCCGAGGGGAAGCCGAAGGTCAAAGTGGGATTGTTGCCACTTTGGGGAATATCATTAGTAATGAGCTTGTTATTTTAGTTAATCCTGCAGAGGCTGTTTCTGTCCAAATCACACCAGCATTGAAGAACATTCCTGTAGGTAGTTCTCAGCAGTATGAAGCGGTGGCAACTTATACAGATGGAACAACTACGGTAGTTAATAATCATGAGCGTATAGAGTGGTTTGTATCTAGCCCAACAAAAGTCACGATGACTCCTACAGGCAAAGCTTCTGCTATTGGTGTCGGAAGTATGGAAATATTTGCTATGTTAGGCGACATAAAAAGTAACGTAGCTGATTTGATCGTAACAAATGCGGCAATAATGTCGATTCAAATTGAGCCAGCGGTTAAAGAGATCGCAAAAGGACATAAACAACAATACACGGCAATAGGTACGTTAAGTGATAATACGACTGAAGATGTTACTAATAATGTTACTTGGGCTGTTGTTGGGGATGGTGTTTCTATCTCTGAGAGTGGTTTGGCAACTGGTAATGAAGTCGGAACTGTTAATATTGAAGCTTCTATCGGGGATGTTAGAAGTAATAAAGCCTCTTTAGACGTTACAGATGCTGTTGTAACAGTCCTCAATATTACGCCTTTAAATACAAGTATTGCTAAAGGGCGTTCTCAGCAATATGAGGCGGTAGCCACGTATTCTGATGGGGGAAAAGCGGATGTAACTACTCAAGTTACTTGGAATAGCTCTGATACTAGTACAGCAACAATAACTAATGGCACTGCTAATGGAAGAGCTGTTGGAAGTACGACTATTAATGCCAGTTTTAATGGAGTTAATAGCGAAGATGCGATGTTATCAGTAACTGCTGCTGAGGTGGTTAGCCTTCAGGTTTCTCCTGCGGTTTATAGCCTTGCAAAAGGCACATCACATCAATATACAGCGACTGCGATTTATACTGATGGTAGCTCTGCTGTTGTTAGTAATGATGTTAGTTGGCTGAGCTCTGAATCAGAGATTGCAACTATTACTGTTGGTGGATTGGCTGTTGGTGTTAAAGTTGGTCAGATAACAATAACTGCTTCTTTGGATTCAGTAGTGAGTAACGAAGCTGAATTAACGGTGACTTCCGCAGTATTACAGTCTATTCAAATTACTCCTGCTATGAAAAGTATAGCTAAAGGAAATACTCAGCAATATGAAGCGCTAGGTACATACTCTGATGGTGGGGTGCAAGACATAAGCACATTGGTTAGTTGGAGTAGTTCTGACACTAGCTTAGCAACTATTTCTGCTCAGGGTTTGGCTTCTGGTGTCTCTGTTGGTAATAATATTGATATTAAAGCTACTTTGGGAAGTACTACAAGTAATACTGCTGTTTTAAATGTTACGGCAGCGGACGTAGTATCAATTCAGATTACACCACCGAGTGCAAGTGTCGCAAAAGGTAACTCTCAGCAATACACGGCGACGGCAACATACACAGATGCAACAACTGTAAATATCACAAGTTCAGTCAATTGGTTTAGTTCCGATACGTCATTAGCATCGATTACATCTGCTGGCTTGGCCACTGGTATTAGTGAAGGTGAAGTTAATGTTCATGCAACATTTAATTCTGTTACTAGTAATAATGTAACGTTAACTGTTACTGCAGCAGAGCTAGAGTCTATACAGATTACGCCTCCTGTAATTAGTATCGCAAAAGGTAATACGCAACAATATGCGGCTACTGGTTATTATAGTGATGATCAGAATGTTGATATTACGGATTCTGTTACTTGGATTAGTTCTAATCCTGCTTTAGTTACTATCTCTTCTGGAGTATCAGGTGGTTTGGCTAATGGTGATCATGAAGGACAAGTAAAAATTTCAGCGGAATTTAATTCAAATGTTAGTAATGAAGCTACTTTGTCAGTAACCGCAGCTAAAATAGTCTCTATTCAGGTAACTCCAGCAACAGTAAGTATCGCAGAGGGGAATACTCAGCAGTATTTGGCAACAGCAACTTATACTGATAATCGTACTGCTGATGTTACCAATTCTGTTAGTTGGTCTAGTTCTGATACTGATTTAGCAACTATCGATGCTCGAGGCTTAGCTACTGGTGTTGGTGTCGGCGAGGTACAAGTTATTGCAGTGAAAGATGGTATTTCAAGCAATGAGGCAATATTAACTGTTATTAGTGCTAGTGTTGTTTCAATTCAGGTCACACCTCCTACGAAGAGTATTGCGAAAGGAGATACCCAACAGTATGTCGCGATGGCTACTTATAATAACAGCACAACAAAAGATGTAAGTAATAGTGTTAGTTGGTCTAGCTCAAACTCTGGGCTTGCAACTATTACCTCAGAAGGTTTGGCTACTGGAGTTACTGAAGGTGTTGTTACTATTAATGCTTCTTTAAATGGAGTAACCAGTAATTCGGCATCTTTAACTATAACATCAGCGGTTATTCGTTCTCTGCAAATAACGCCAGCGGTTCAGAGTATTCCTAAAGGTAGTCAACATCAGTATACAGCAATAGCAACATACTCGGATAATTCGACATTAGATGTGACAGGGCGAGTTAATTGGAATTCATCTGATCGTGGTATTGCAACTATTACAAGTACGGGGTTAGCGCAAGGTGTTATTGAAGGCGAAGTATCAATTACTGGTTCTTTAAATGGAATTAGCGGTAATGATGCTACATTGACTGTGACTGCTGTAGCTATTCAGTCTCTTGTACTTACACCTGAAACGGCTAGTATTGTTCGTGGTACAACTCAGCAATATTCGGCAATTGCAACGTATAGTGATAACTCAACGATTGATGCAACATTAACGGGTAGTTGGTCTTCGTCTTCTTCAAGGGTTGCCACTATTAATCGCGGGGTAGCAAGTGGTGTCCGTGTTGGTCAAACGGATATTCAGGTATGGTTCGATGGGATATTGAGTAATGTAGCAAGCCTTACTGTTACAGATCCTGTTTTAGTTTCTTTGGATATTTCGCCAGAGACGACCTCTATAGTAAGAGGTGGTACTCAGCGTTTTGTTGCTGTAGGTACTTATAGTGATTCAAGAATTTCTGTTTTAACTAATCTTGTTAGTTGGAATAGTGATGCCTCTATTGCCACTATTTCTGATTCTGGGCTTGCAACTGGGGTTGGGGTTGGAAGTACAGCGATAAAGGCAACTTTGAACGGTGTACAAAGTAATACGGTAAATCTAAGTGTTACTGCCCCTGTGCTGAATGGCATTGCTGTGACTCCAGTAAGTTCCTCTGTTTCGAAGGGAGCAACTAAGCAGTTTACTGCAATGGCTGAATATAGCGGTGGTGCGCCTTCTGTAGATATAACGGACACTGTTGATTGGCATGTATCAGATACTTCTATAGCAACAATAAGTTTGACAGGTGAAGTTACTGGTGTGGCTGTTGGTCTGGTGAAAGTGACAGCAACTCAAGGGAATATTAGTAGTAATGAAGCAAGTTTAACTGTTGATGATGAGCGATTAATTCCTACATTACCTGATGGAAATAACGTTTGGCTTCCACCACAAGAGTTTGGTTGGTATGAAGATAATTTAGGCATTACACCTGATGGTCAATATACTGAAGACGGTGTTAGTGGGCCTAATGGAAAATCTATTGGATTGTTCACTTTTGCAAATGCAAGAGCTGTGTGTTTTAAATTGAATTCAAGCCCTGCGGGTGGAGGATTTACCAGTTGGACTCTTCCATTACGAGACCATTTTGATAATTTGACTCGATTTAACAGTAATATGTTTGTAGACCATGGTTGGCCTGCTGGCAGATTAGTATGGAGTGGTACTGCTAACCCTGATTTTCCTGTGGCCTCTGGAAATTTGATTATGTTTGACTTAACTAAACAAGGACCAAATAATACAGAGAATGGACTTTCAACTGATTTATATTATGTGGCTTGTGATAGATTTAATAGATAATTAAATATAGTATTGAAACCGAGTATGTTATGTACTCGGTTTTTTTATATTTACAAGTTGATTTATTTATATTTGTTTTAGATTCTACATTCTTATTTTTTATATTGTTTGGGTGCAAATCTGAAGATTGTTTTAAAAATACAAGCTATCGAGTGAGCCTTGCAAAGGGCAATAGCCAATAATACGCAGCAGTGGGGAGTTATAGTGATGGTAGGTCGGAGGATATTAGTGAGGCACGTATCATCTACAGCTATTGCTACCATTACTGCTCGTTATGATAGGTATACAGCAACTGCAGTATTTACAGTAAGATAACGAATAAATATTTTAGTAGAAAAGCCGAATATTATATGCGGCTTTTTTTATGGAATATTATTAATTAAGAGGCCTTGAATATAAAGATTTAAGGCTCTGTCATAGGGTTAACTAAATGACTTCATTATTAAATGAAGAAGGTTTTTATTGGATGGAGATACTTCTAAACTAATAATTTTTAACGTATCTATTATTTAAATTTGACGAAAAGTAAGCATATTATATTTATTTGCATTTATTGTTGTTATTTTGCACTTTTGACTAGATCTTTCACTTATTCTATCACTAATACTTATTGCTCTTTATTATAAAATAGGCTAGGTATATATGAATAAAATAAAGTGTAATTATATTTTTAGTTTGAAAATAAACTATTGTTTTTTACGAGGTGTAGTTTTATCCATTATTTTTCTCTTTTTATATGGGTGTAATTCTGAGGAGGCTTTTAATGACAATATTATTGAAAATAAAAAAGAATTAGTTAATATTCAAATATTGCCAGTTAAAAATATAACTCTTGGGATGAGTGATTTAAAAATAGTAAAAGGTGGTTATCAGGCATTTGTTGCTATTGGTTTTTATAATGATGATTCTAGTGAAAATATTAGTGATGAGGTATTTTGGAGTAGCACATTTTCTGAAATTGCAACGATAACAGAAATCGGAATTGCAAAGGGACTTGATGTAGGAATTACCTCTATTAAAGCGATAAAAGATGGGATCATTAGTAACGAATTGAGCTTAACGGTAACGGCCGCAGCGTTAGAGAGTATTCAAATAACGCCAGCAGTAGTGAGTCTTGCCAAAGGCAATAGCCAACAGTACACGGCGATGGGGTTTTACAGTGATGAAACTAGTCGAGATCTAACTCAAGAGGTGTCATGGCGCAGCCGTGATACGTCAATCGCTACCATCAGTGAAGTTGGGTTAGTCGTTGGTGTGGGGGTTGGAAATTCAATTATCACTGCAGTAAAAGATGGAGTGGTGAGTAACGATGGACGGTTAACGGTAACGGCCGCGGCGTTAGAAAGTATTCAAATAACGCCTGCAGTGGTGAGCTTTGCAAAGGGAAATAGCCAACAGTACACGGCGATGGGGTTTTACAGTGATGAAACCAGTCGAGAATTAACCCAAGAGGTGTCATGGCGTAGCCGTGATACATCAATCGCTACCATCAGTGAAGCTGGGTTAGCCATTGGTGTGGGCGTCGGAAATTCAACGATCACAGCAGTAAAAGATGGTGTGATGAGTAACGATGGGCGATTAACGGTTACGGCCGCAGCGTTAGAAAGTATTCAAATAACGCCAGCAGTAGTGAGTCTTGCTAAAGGCAATAGCCAACAGTACACGGCGATGGGGTTTTACAGTGATGAAACCAGTCGAGAATTAACCCAAGAGGTGTCATGGCGTAGCCGCGATACGTCAATCGCCACCATCAGTGAAGTTGGGTTAGTCGTTGGTGTGGATGTTGGAAATTCAACGATCACAGCAGTAAAAGATGGGGTTGTTAGCAATGATGGACGCTTAACGGTCACGACAGCAGCGTTAGAGAGTATTCAAATAACGCCAGCAGTAGTGAGTCTTGCCAAAGGCAATAGTCAACAGTACACGGCGATGGGGTTTTACAGTGATGAAACCAGTCGAGAATTAACCCAAGAGGTGTCATGGCGTAGCCGTGATACGTCAATCGCTACCATCAGTGAAGCAGGATTAGTGGTTGGTGTGGGTGTTGGCAATTCAACGATCACAGCAGTAAAAGATGGGGTGATGAGTAACGATGGACGGTTAACGGTCACGGCCGCAGCGCTAGAGAGTATTCAAATAACCCCAGCAGTGGTGAGTCTTGCCAAAGGCAATAGCCAACAGTATACAGCGATGGGGTTTTACAGTGATGAAACCAGTCGAGAATTAACCCAAGAGGTGTCATGGCGTAGCCGTGATACGTCAATCGCCACCATCAGTGAAGCCGGGTTAGTGGTTGGTGTAGGTGTTGGTAATTCAACGATCACAGCAGTAAAAGATGGGGTGATGAGTAACGATGGACGGTTAACGGTCACGGCGGCGGCGTTAGAGAGCATTCAAATAACCCCAGCAGTGGTGAGTCTTGCCAAAGGCAACAGCCAACAGTACACAGCGATGGGGTTTTACAGTGATGAAACCAGTCGAGAATTAACCCAAGAGGTGTCATGGCGTAGCCGTGATACGTCAATCGCCACCATCAGTGACGTTGGGTTAGTGGTTGGTGTGGGTGTGGGCAATTCAACGCTCACTGCAGTAAAAGATGGGGTGATGAGTAACGATGGACGGTTAACGGTCACGACAGCTGCGCTAGAAAGCATTCAAATAACGCCAGCAGTGGTGAGCCTTGCCAAAGGCAACAGCCAACAGTACACAGCGATGGGGTTTTACAGTGATGAAACCAGTCGAGAATTAACCCAAGAGGTGTCATGGCGCAGCCGTGATACGTCAATCGCTACCATCAGTGACGTTGGGTTAGTCGTTGGTGTGAGTGCTGGAAATTCAACGATCACAGCAGTAAAAGATGGTGTGATGAGTAACGATGGACGGTTAACGGTTACGGCCGCAGCGTTAGAGAGTATTCAAATAACGCCAGCAGTAGTGAGTCTTGCCAAAGGCAACAGCCAACAGTACACAGCGATGGGATTTTACAGTGATGAAACCAGTCGAAATATCTCCAATGAAGTGTCGTGGCGTAGTAGCGCAATAGCGGTTGCGATCATTAGTGGGCAAGGCATGGCAGTCGGTGTGGACGTTGGCGAAACTATCGTCAGTGCAGTAAAAGATGGGGTGGTGAGTAACCGAGCTAATCTTATTGTTAGTGAAGCCGTTTTAGAATCAATTATAATTTCTCCTATAAATGCATCAATAATCAAAGGTAGCATATTGCAGCATGCTGCTACTGGAATTTATAGTGATGGCGCCAGCCAAGATTTGACTCGAGAGGTATCATGGCGAAGCAGTGATACGTCAATCGCTACCATCAGTGAAGCGGGAGTAGCCGTGGGCGTGGATGTAGGAAGCTCAACCATCACTGCCGTGAAAGATGGAATATTAAGTAACGATGGACGTTTAACTGTAATCGCTATATCTGAACCTGTAAATTATTTTGTAAGTGTGAAGCCTAAACATTCGGTTATATTTGTTGGAGGAGAGCAGCAGTTTGAAGCTGAGCTTGTGTATGATGATGGTTCTAGAGAGATCTTGCCAAATAGCAGAGTGATGTGGAATAGCTCTGCATTTAATATTGCAACAATAACGAATATTGGTCGGGCTAAAGGTATTGTTGATGGTGGAACGCGAATACAAGCGACGTTAGTTGATAATGTTAATGTGTGGGGAGAAACAACATTAAGTGTTATTAATGTTCAATCATTATTCGCATATACTATTAATGTTACCGGAGGCGTTGTTTTAAATTATGGTGATAGATTAGGATTAACTGTTACTGGTTTGTATAGTTTATCAAATAGTGGGTTCGTTGATTTAACATATACTTCTATATGGACTAGTTCAGATCATAATGTCATTAGAATGGAAGGGCCTGTAGCGTACGCAGTTGGCTTCGGCTCTGCAACAATTACAGCTACCTATGAAGGTAGGGTAAGTTCTGTTGAATTAACGGTAAGATAAGTTATTTTTTTGATAAAGCCGCCTCGAATTATTAGAGAGCGGCTTTTATTTATTCTTTTACTTTGCTCTTTAAGCATGAAAATAATGATTTGCTTTTTTTATTATATTTTCTGTTATGTTTTTTATACCATTCTGGATAATTAATAAAAATACCGCCTCTTTCAGTCATTTCATCAAAGTTTATTCGATACATAATAGAAGCATTATCTGCACCATCGAATGTATTATAATCAATATATTGAATTGCTTTTTTTATCACATAGCCATTCCATGCGGGCTTCATAGCTTCTATCCAAGATGATTCAGTGCCAAAGAAAGGCTCTTTTATACCGATGAATTGAATTATTGTTGGATCAAAAACATAGGTACAATTTTCATGTATTAATAATGTTGCCATATGATTTTCATTATTGTCGCGATTTACATCAAGCCATGTCATACCAGGTCTTGTTAATTGACATAGTCTATATTTAATATTTTCTTCTTTTATGCCGTATGATTTAAGAATCGTTCCTATGTGCTTTGCAGAATCAAAGCATTTTCCAGAAGGTTGGTTTATAAACTCTTGTACGACATTATCATCGATAACTTTATTTATAATGTCCTTTATAGTTTTCTTTTTTGTTATAGAGTAATTCTGATGCTTACTCTCTTTTGTATATGATAAATAGTTTTTTTTGTTATTTAATAATGAGGGGTATATTAATTTTTTATTGTAAATAAATGGGTGGTGGGTGAGTGTTTTCTTATTATTAATTAAAAATTGTAAATAGCTTCGTATAGAAAATGGAATGTCTAATTTAATTTTATTTGATAGGTCTAATACCCCATCTCTTTTAGGTAAAAAACGTATAACTATCAAGTTTTTTTCCTCGTTATATTTTTTATTTTTAATTTGTATAAATATTTTTTTGTTAAACGAGGATGTACAAGACTTGAGATGTCTTGCTCTTTGAGTTGATGAAGATAGATATTTTTATATAGCATATTTAATAAACCACTAAAATTATATTGGTAGTTTATAATATATGTATATGATTTTGTTTTTATTACATTATACGCAAGAAGGTGTTATAAATACGCTAATTTTTATTCATGAAACTGTACTTTTAAAAATGCCACTACCACCGTTATTAAGTGGTAGTGAAATTTTATTTAACTAATTTAATACTTTCAACATCTATTGTGGTTTCAGTAAATGTTTTATTAATTTGCCCTTGAATTGTGATGGCTGTTTCTGGTGTAACTTTTAATCCTCTCCATTTACTATAATCAATGTTTACGCTGATCGTTCCTGATGCATCAGTGAATACGTATAAACTACCGCCTAAAGAGGCTGCTAATGAACCAGTTAATGTTACTGGAGTGTCGTCACTGAAAACTCCGGCATCTAATACTGCTTTCACTGATTTTAATCCATACACAGGGCCTGAAAACCCTTGCCGATTAGTGGTGTTTGCAGCAAAACTTGGCGATGAAATAAGAGCTATTAGAAACAGAATTTTTTTCATTAGTAATCTCAATAATTATTTAATTTTTTTAACGCTTCACTTGGAATATCCAAATAGTATCCTTGAATATAATCAATATTAATTTGACGTATTAGTTCAACTTGCTCTAGGGTTTCAACGCCTTCAGCAAGTATTTTTCCTCCTTCATTATGAATTTCATTGGTAATTAACTTTAGTTTTTCGATGATTTCATCATCATCTATTATCTTTTTGATTAATGATATCCCTATTTTTGTTAATTCTGGGTTTACTATTTTTATAGTCTCATAATCAAAATATCCACAACCGACGTCGTCAAGCCAAAATTCAAATCCCAATGTTCGATATTTGTTCATCGCTGATATTATTTTTTCCCAGCAAGGAATAAATGTATGCTCAGTTAACTCAAGTTTTATTTTCGATTTATCTTCTACTTTATTCAATAATATACTAACACTCTTATCTAACAGCATATATGGTGATAGATTAATCGATATGAATCTATCATTATCAATGTGATTTGTTAGATTTAGTATCTGTTCTAGACATATTAACTCTAGCTCATGCATTACATCCTGTGATAGTGCAGCGGAGAATAAATTGTTAGCTTGGAATAAGCTTGAATTTAATGGGCCTCGTGATAAAGCTTCGTAGCCAATAAGTTCTTTTCTCTCTGAATCGTAAATGCCTTGTAGAAATGGAGTGATTTGTTTGTTCTCCAGAACTTTTTTTAATTCGCCATGTGGAGTTGAATACAGTTTATTTAAATTTTTATGTATGAAATTATAATTCTCTCTGTATTTTATAGTCGATAATTCAATTTTTGCTAATCTGAAAGTTAGAATACCAAGTTTATCTTGAAGGAAAATAGTAATACTGCTTTTAATACTTAAATGTATTTGTTCTACATTATTTCCTTCATTTAGAAAATAAATTTTATTTGATTTGTGTTTTTCATCGTGCAAAATAAACTTATTTTTCGATGTTATATGAATAATTAACTCTTTCCATAAATTTTTACAGTAAGAATATCCAAAGAGTTCTATAATTAATGGCCAGTTAGTTAGAGCTACTAATGTAATTGTTTTCATGTTTAAACTTGCCTAAAAATTATATGACGGATTTTTACCAATGGTCATTATGGCCTTCGTTTAGCTAACGAAGGCCATAATTATTCCTACGGGATGTTGCTTAGTGACGAGTCTATTATTAAGTTATGTGAGAAAGTAAAAAATCACTTAAAATGCAATTAAATCTCGTTTATGTGCATCTATATATCTATAAAAATAATTACTTCGCTTTCCTTTGTTTGTTTTATGAATGTTTTTTGCGTTTTGTAGAGTTGTGAGATTAAGTATTTCCAAGTTTTAAGGATGGAATGTTCATACGTCACATAAGTAAGAATTTTTTGGCCTCTGACATTTCTCTAACATAACGCCTTATTTATTCCGTACACTGCCCGCTTCTTAGTTAGTTTGGTTTTTTCATGTCTGTTTTCAAATATTCACCGCTCTTTTTCTCTTTATTTTTAACTGCTTGTGGCTCTGATTCTGAAGATTCATCAGATACTTCAAGTTATTGTGATACGAGTATGGGGAGTAGGGTGAGTGAAAATGGAAACATGAAAACAACATTTCCTAAAATTAGCTGCCAAGTTATAGTTAATCCTGATATTGGTTTTACTGATTTTCATTCTATTTCAATTAAAGATAACCAATGGAAGCCTGTTCCTTCATACCCTGAAACCAGTACAGTTTATTATCGCTGGGATTGGTCGGTTTTGCAGCCTACGGATGCTGATTCATTCGATTTCTCTGAAATAGAAGAAGTGGTAACTAAGGCGCAAAATGCCAATAAAAAATTAGCTCTACGCATTGTAGCAATGGAAAATACGGGCTACGGAGCAGCAGAAAGCAAATTACCAACATGGTTAATGAACACTATTTCAGGAACAGATGCTCCTAATGGTGTGTTTATTCCTGATTATACGAGCTCTGGGTTTTTAAGTGCGGCCAATAAGTTGATAGCTAAATTAGGAGAGGTATTTGATGATCCTGATTTAATTACAAGCATAGATATCGGTATGGTTGGTTCTTGGGGTGAGTGGAATTTAGAAGATGCTTATCCTGGTGACGGCACGTTAGGTTTATACGCTAGCGGTGAGAAAGGACTATTTTCTAATTTTTCTCGTTTTTCTGAATACGCTGATATGTTCGAATCTGCGTTTACTCAAGTACCTAGAGTAATGTTAATTGGTTCAGCTAATGAAAATGAAACCTTTTTAGCTCAAGCAACAAGTAGTACAAAACCAGCTGGGTGGCGAGCCGATTGTTTGGGCGATAAGTACGGTTATTTTTCTAATAGTTGGAGCCATATGGATGAAGGCTACCCTGAGGCATTAACAAACGCTGAACAACATGGTTCGCCGAATATTAAAAGCATCTGGAAACAAGCTCCCGTTCAGTTTGAAACTTGCGATGATATGACGGTATGGAAAACACATCATGCATACACAATTAACGATGTCACTGAAGTGTTTAATTATGCACTTGACCATCACGCATCATTGATTAACGCAAAATCAAAACCAATTCCTGATGAATTTCAACCTGCTGTTCAAGAGGTACTTAAAAAGCTCGGTTATCGTTTTGAATTAATCTCTCTAACGCATTCTAAAGAGGTTTTAGCATCAAATTCGATGTCAATTACTTCTGAATGGAAAAACAGTGGTGTAGCCCCTTCTTACTATCCATATCGACTTGCTTATCGCTTTGTTGATGCTTCTGGAAATGTAGAAGCAAAACAAGAGACCTCAAGAAATGTTCTTGATTGGTTACCTGCTGAAACAAGAACGGGCACGGCTCCTGTGATTAATCTTCAAGATGATATTAAGGCTCCAGCGTCAACAGGCATATATGATTTACAAGTCGCTTTAGTAAATGATCTTGGGGATGCACACATTAAGCTTGCGATAGACATGCCCCAAGAAAATAATTGGTATACGATTTCTAAGGTTACGATTAATTAATGTCTTTGTTTAAGGCAGTCTAAGCAATAAGAAATCGTAAAGATGTATGGTCTCTGAGCGAGTTGGAGCTTGCTCATTGATTTGGATTAATTGATGTTTAATCGTATAGATCCGAAAACCGACAATAGAGATAAGAATAAACGCAATGACGTAGATAATTGTATGATTGGATATGTTCATGCTGCCCCACCTTATTGAAAAATCAATGATAACGACTGCTTACATTAACCATACATTTAATGTGGGTTTAATTCTGATAACTGGATTAAAAAAACAGCATAAAGTTTAATTTTTATCCAAAAAAAACAGCCACTATCATCGAGTGGCTGTTTTATTATATTTATGATAAACGTTAAGATTAACGAGTTAGATACGCTGCAACGAAACGAGTAATATCAACCATATCTGATACTTTAATGAATTCTTCCGTTGTATGTACTTTTGACATACCAGTAGAAAGGTTAACCGTTGTTAAGCCTTTTTCATTAAATACGTTTGCATCTGAGCCACCACCAGTCGGTTTAGTAAACGGATCGATGTTAATGCTTTCAAACGCTTCTTTAATACTTACAACATGTGGGTTTTCATCTGCAATTTTATAAGCGTTGTATGCGCGAGTAGAGATGATTTCAATTTCAGCACCGTGTTTATCAGCTGCTGCTTTAAATGTTGATTCCATATGTTCAACTTGCTTCGCTAATTTTTCATCATCTAGAGAACGAGCTTCACCTTCAATGTACAGCTCTGGCATCACAATGTTCGTTGCTTGACCACCACGTACGACACCGATGTTAGCCGTTGTTTCTTCATCAATGCGTGATAATGTCATATTAGTAATCGCATCAGCCGCAACCGTTAGAGCATTAATGCCTTCCTCTGGAGCTAAACCTGCGTGGGCTGGACGACCTGTAATGGTTACTTTAAGGTTCTGTTGACCTGGTGCTGAGGTAATGATGGTACCGATAGGGCCGCCTGAATCTAGCACGATAGCGTGGTTAGATTGAATGTAGCTCATATCGAAATTTTTAGAACCGTGTAAACCGCCTTCTTCATAAACCGTAAAAGCCAGCTCTAGTGTTTTGTGCTCTTGGTTGTTTTCTTTAATTACTCGAACCGCTTCCATTACAGCGGCGATACCTGATTTGTCATCACCACCAAGAATAGTGTTACCTTTAGAGCGGATTACACCATCTTCAATAATTGGTTCAATGCCGTTACCCGGCGTTACTGTATCCATGTGAGAGCTAAATACAATGCTTCCCTCTAATGAACCGTCCAATCGAGCATAGATGTTGAAACCATTTGATACGTACTCTGGTACTGGTAATTTTGATACGGTAAAGCCAAGCTCACCTAATTGCTCTGCTAACGCTTCTGCAATGGCTTTTTCATTTTTTGATTCACTATCAATCTGGATAATATCTAGAAAGTGATTTACTAAACGTTCTTGATTCACTTGAGTCATGATTTTTCTTCTTTCTTAAAGGAAACTTAAAATCACTCTAACCAAAGAAAGCGCCCAGAAAGATGAACTGAATCAATAAAAGCGCCGACAGCTTTACCATATTCATGCGTTATATCTTAATAATTAAAAGGTATAACAAATAATCAATATTTTATAACATTTTGCAACTTTCTCGATTCATATCACTCTTATCTATATATTAATAAGAAAGGTAACGAGGTTGCTATGAAATCACGATTAAAAATCACAACAGTTGCTCTACTGTTTGCTTCATTTTTTGCTGTTATAACAAGTTTCTTTTCTACCGCTGAAGACATGACTCAGCCAATGAAAGGGGACAATGAGGTTGCGACTCTTGCTGGGGGATGTTTTTGGTGCACTGAATCTGATTTAGAGAAGTTAGATGGAGTGGTGGATGTGGTTTCTGGTTATTCTGGGGGAACCCTTGAAAATCCAACCTATAAGCAAGTGTCATCAGGAACATCAGGTCATATTGAAGTGATTCAAGTGACGTTTGATCCGAAGGTGGTTTCTTATGAACAGATCCTTGATCATCTTTTCAGGCATATCGACCCAACAGATAATAAAGGATCGTTTGTTGATCGCGGTCCTCAGTATCGTCCTGCTATTTTTTATCATAATGAAGATCAGAAAGTGATCGCTCAGAATTTTATGAAAGATATTGATGCAGCAGGGATTTTTCCAAAACCGTTAGCTACTGAGTTAATTGAGTATAAGACATTTTGGCCAGCAGAAGCGTATCATCAAGATTATTACAAGCGTAATCCTATTCGTTATAAGTATTATCGTCATGGTTCTGGTCGTGATAAGTATTTAGATTCTGTATTTGGTGAAGATAGAGAGGAAAATCCGAAAACATTACGTCAGTACATTACTGAATATGAAATGGCAGTTAATGTGAAGCCTTACAGTAAGCCTTCTGAAAGTCAGATCAAGAAGTCTTTGACAGAACTGCAATATTATGTAACGCAAGAAGAGGGAACAGAACGTCCATTTGATAATGCTTATTGGGATAATAAAGCGGAAGGTATTTATGTTGATATCGTAAGTGGTGAGCCTTTATTTTCATCAACTGATAAGTATAAATCCGGGACTGGTTGGCCAAGTTTTACGAAACCAATTAATAAAGCGTACATTGTCGAAGAGGATGATTTCCAGTTATTCACTAAACGTACTGAGATTCGAAGCAAGTATGCAGATTCACATTTAGGGCATGTTTTTAATGATGGCCCTAAGCCTACAGGTTTACGTTATTGTATGAATTCTGCTGCGATGCGTTTTGTTGCAAAAGCAGATTTAGAAAAAGAAGGTTACGGTGAATATTTGTATTTGTTTAATTAAATAGGTTATAGCTGTATTTAGATTGTTGTATATCAAGGGGGCTTATAAATTTTAATTTTTAGGCCTTTTCAGTTAGTCTCCCATGTATCGTTAATACTTAATGAGTCAGTTTATTACCATGAATAAGTTCAAGATAATGTTACTTTTGCTATTTGTTGCAAATACTGTTCAAGCCAAAGAAGACAAAGAGGCATATCAGGATTGCATTTTCCAATATGTTACTGGGACTGAAGAGCCTAGTGTTTCACTGATGTTAACCAATGCCTGCAAGAAACTTTATATTGATAACTTTATGCTAGAAGAAAAAGAAGCTAATTATAATCAATGCTTACTTGATAATCTTCAAAGTTCTAAAAATAAAGTAGCATCATTGAAAGTTAAGCAGGCATGTGATCAGAAACATCGTAGCTTTTTCAATTAATAAATTGATGTTATTTCAGCAAATCAATAGTAAGAAAACCCCAGCTCATCAGTGGTTAAGCTAGGGTTTTTATTATATAGGTATAATTTTATTTATTTTGTGCTGCAATGTGAGTTGCGATTGCATCCATTAATGCTGGTGATAGGCAATCGTAAGTAGGTAGGCCTAGTTCAACAAAACGAGCACGGATCGCATCCATATCTTTAGGATCTGTACCTGTTTCAATAATAGATGATACAAATGCAGCAAATTGTGGTGCAGACCAACCTTTATCAGCTGATAGCTCTGTGTGAACAAAGTCTAAACCGAAGAACGGATGACCTTCGTTATCAATACGACCGTACATGTGAGTACCACACTCTTTACATGCATGACGTTTAATTGTTGCTGTTTCATCAATAACAACTAATTTCTCAGCATTTGCGATAACTTCAACATTGCCACGTGGAATCACTGCAACTTGAGAGAAGATAGCACCTTCTGGTTTCCAACATTTAGAACAGCCACAAGCATGGTTGTGAGCCGTTTGAGCGGTTAGCTTAACTGCTACTTTATTCTCTTTACATTGACAGTGTAATGTACCGCCTTGGAAGTTTTCATCTGTCGCTGCAAAGCCATTGTCGATTGCTGGATGTAGTTTTGTAATTGTCATTTTTTTTCCTGTAAATACGTTCAGTATTTTTCGTAATGCGTTGTTCAAGCTTTGAACCTTTATCAAATTTTAGTTAGTTGTTTTCGTTATCTGAGCGCTCAAACGATGGGAGGCATTTTTCTCCTTTCTGTGGCGGTAAACAATTAGGTAAATTGTAATTCATTATTACCAATACGTAATAATGTAATCTCCAAGTAAGTGCTCTATTACTTTTGTGTAATGTTTATATTAGTAAGTGTTGTTTTTATCTTTATGATTTTAAAGGTTTATTTTCATGTTTTTTCTTTTTATAAAAAAATAGCTATTTAATAGGTTTTGTAAATCACAACTATAAGTACAAGCTATTATCTTTAATTTATTTCTAGGTTTATTCTATCACCGTAGTTTATTTGGGGATTTAGATATGACAAAAAGTGCATTAGTTGTTGAAGGTGGCGCAATGCGTGGCATTTTTGCTAGTGGGGTATTGGATATTTTCATGAAAAATGAATTTATGCCTTATGACTTTGCTATTGGTGTTTCTGCGGGAGCATCTAATTTATTAGGCTACCTTTCAAATGCACCACAACGCAGTTTTCATGTCATCACTAAATTGGCTACCCATAAACGTTTTTTTAATATTCCTAGATTTGCAAAAGGCGGGGATCTTGTGGATGTTAAATGGCTTATTGATGAGTCTAATATAAGACATCCTCTTGACTTAGATACGTTATTTTCTTCTATACCTATGTATGCAGCAGTAACAAACATTGATAGTGGTCATGCTGACTATTATCAAGTTAAAGAAAATAATCTTAATGATGTTATTGAAGCGACAACGGCTTTACCAATTGCATATAAATCAACACCTTGTTTTTCTGGAGGATGTTATACCGACGGTGGTGTGGCGGATTCTATTCCAGTGAGGGAAGCTTATCGTCGTGGTGCTAGAGATATTACGGTTATTTTATCTCATCCATTAAGTTATGAAATGAAGGCACCTAAATCGTCTTGGTTAATTACGAAATTATTGTCACGGTATCCACAAATTGCGAAAGCTATGCTTGTTCGTGCAGATAATTACAATTTATCATTAGAATTCATTCGTAATCCTCCTGAGGGAACGACGGTTCGTGTTATTGCTCCACCTGAAGATTTTGCAGTTAAACGCCTTTCAATGAAATCTCCTATATTAATGGAAGGTTATCAAATGGGTGTTTCTGCTGGATTAAATCATTTATCAAGTCGTGACGGTACATTTGGATTAGATACTGAAAATTGTCATTTCTGTATTTAATTCTATTTTTATAAACAGTTTTATCGTGCACTTTATATAAACAAGGAATCAATCATGAGTAAGAAGTTAACAACAGCAGCAGGCTGTCCTGTTGCACATAACCAAAATGTTCAAACTGCGGGTAAACGTGGCCCTCAATTATTGCAAGATGTGTGGTTTTTAGAAAAACTGGCGCATTTTGATCGTGAAGTTATTCCTGAGCGTCGTATGCATGCGAAAGGCTCTGGTGCTTACGGTACATTTACGGTTACTCACGACATTACGAAATATACGAAAGCAAAATTGTTTTCTGAAATTGGTAAACAAACCGAGTTATTCGCGCGTTTTACAACGGTAGCTGGTGAGCGTGGTGCTGCTGATGCTGAGCGTGATATTCGTGGTTTTGCATTAAAATTCTACACAGAAGAAGGTAACTGGGATTTGGTTGGTAATAATACACCCGTATTCTTCCTACGTGATCCACTAAAATTCCCTGATTTAAACCACGCAGTGAAACGCGATCCTCGCACAAATATGCGAAGCGCTAAAAATAACTGGGATTTTTGGACATCACTACCTGAAGCACTTCATCAAGTGACCATCGTAATGAGTGATCGTGGTATTCCTGCAACATACCGTCATATGCATGGTTTTGGTAGCCACACGTTTAGTTTTATTAATAGCGATAATGAGCGTTTTTGGGTTAAATTCCACTTTAAATCACAACAAGGCATTAAAAACTTGTCAGATGCTGAAGCTGCACAAGTGATTGGTCAAGATCGTGAAAGTCATCAACGTGATTTACTTGAAAGTATTGATAACCAAGATTTCCCTAAATGGACACTAAAAGTTCAGATCATGCCAGAAGCGGATGCGGCAACAGTGCCTTACAATCCGTTTGATTTAACAAAAGTATGGCCACATAAAGATTATCCTTTGATTGAAGTGGGTGAGTTTGAGTTAAACCGTAATCCGCAAAACTTCTTTGCTGAAGTAGAGCAATCAGCATTTAACCCAGCAAACGTAGTTCCTGGTATTAGCTTCTCTCCAGATAAGATGCTACAAGGTCGTTTATTTGCTTACGGTGATGCACAACGCTACCGTTTAGGTGTAAACCACCAACATATTCCTGTGAACGCTCCTCGTTGTCCTGTTCACAGTTATCACCGTGATGGTGCTATGCGTGTTGATGGTAACTTTGGTAGCACGCTAGGTTATGAACCAAATAATGAAGGCCAATGGGCTGAGCAACCTGATTTTGCAGAACCAGCATTAAATCTTGATGGTGCAGCTGCGCATTGGGATCACCGTGAAGATGAAGATTACTTTTCACAACCGGGTGATCTATTCCGCCTAATGACCGCAGAGCAACAAGCTATATTGTTTGATAATACTGCTCGTAACTTAAATGGCGTACCAAAAGAGATTCAACTTCGTCATTTAAGACATTGTTATAAAGCTGACCCTGCTTATGGTGAAGGTATCGGTAAACTGCTTGATATTGATGTAAGCGAATTTAATTGATAAAAAAGTTAATATAAGGCGACGAATGAGTCGCCTTTTTTATGTCTATCATTTTGATTTAAATAAAATTTATCAAAATGATAAAGTCGTTACTGTTATGGTTTTTTTCTTTGTAAAAAATGAGACCGAGTGTTCACTTTAAGAAATGGCCATATTCATTTTTTTATTTCTGGGGATATAGTCAATCCAATTGCATTAAATGAACCGGAGAAGTACCCCATGAGTGCATACATTCAATTTCCAAAAGAAACGTTTAATAAAACAGCGCCAATTGCTTATGGTGAAGATGAGCAAGAAGTGATGATTGATCAAGTCATTTACGACTATATCTTAAAATACAGCAAAGACTCGGCTGAGGCTCAAGGATTATTATCATTGCTTGTATCTGAAAATAAAGACTTTATTGAGAAAGCTCGTGAATCCTCAGAGATTAAAGAATCTCGAGCTGATTATATTGTTAATTTGATGAGTTCTGCATTATTGAATGTGTCTCCTGTTCCGCTTGATGCGCATCAAACCGTTGAAATTAATTTTGATAATTTAACTTTTCAATGTGGAAAAACTGTAAGTCAGTGTTTTTCTATTCCAGCGTTCATCATGAGCATGATGAGTCAAAATGATGTACAAGAAGTCATTGAATCTGAACTTGTTCATATTGACGCAAAAGACTTTAATTTCGAACTTTTTAACAGTTATATTCGAGGCATTTTATTCTCACGATTATTTGAGAATAAGATCACCGCAGACAACTGGGTCTAGTCTGATTTTATGAGCGGTTATCATTTTGGTATACCGCTCTTTATTATGATGGTTTACGTGAGTTTACATTGTAAATTTCATGAAGTGAGTCGAAAGCCAAATTGCTTTTTTCATTTTGTTCATGAGCGACTGGAAAGCAGATAACAAAATGATAAATCGCATTTAATAATGAGCCGATATATCGAGTGAAATCGTCTTTTTTTGCTAGCTTTGTTTGTGTAAGTACTATGCTATTAAGTGCTGTATCGTTCATAAACAAGGAAAGAAAATGACTAATAAATTAACTTCGCTCACTATTGCTTTTGTTGGCGCATTATCTTCAATGGGAGCACAAGCACATGGCTGGGTTGAATACCCTAGTGCAAGACAAAATACCTGTTATTTAGATGGAGGTTTTTGGGATAACACCATTCCCAATCAAGCGTGTCAGGCTGCTTATGATGAATCTGGCGCTTTTCCTTTTGTTCAGCGAAATGAAGTTGCCGCTAATGTACCTAATTATCAAGATATGGCACACGTTCAAGCGATTGTTCGTGATGGTCACTTATGTTCCGCAGGTGATGCTGCTAAGTCTGGATTAAACTTAGGCTCATTACATTGGCAGAAAACAGCGATAGCACTGGATGCAAATAACCAGATAGAGTTGATCTTTAATGCGACAGCCCCACATAACCCTTCTTACTGGCAGTTTTATCTTTCTAATGAAAATTATGATCCAACGGTTCCACTTACTTGGGGAGATTTTGTTCTTATTGATACTGCAGGTAATGTTCCTGTTGGAGAAGATAAAAAATACCGAATTAAAATAACATTACCAGCAGATAGAAGTGATTCTGCGGTTCTTTATACGCGTTGGCAGCGTGAAGATGCAGCAGGTGAAGGATTTTATAACTGTAGTGACATTTCATTTAACGGCTCAGGCACAACACCACCAAAGCCAACCGATCCTGTTGAGCCACCACAATACTCAGACTTAGGCTATTACATTAATCAAGGATTTGGACCTGTTGAATCTGGAGATACGGTTCGTTTTAGAACGTTTGATTCTACAGGAACTGAAACTACGGATATTAGCTTAGCTATTACAGCAAATAATACATCAACATGGTCAGCCGAATTGGCAGGGCAGTTTAATCAACTCAAGAACAAAGAGTGGTTCATTGGTATTTGGCATCAAGAAATGAATCATTATATGTATGATTCAAATAATATTTATGCAAATAAAGTTTTTGCACCTACAGCGAATGTGAGTTACCAGCTGTCTTTAATTAAAGCCGATATCACCCCACCTGTTGAGCCGCCAGTAGAACCGTCAAATCCATGGGATAAAACCGCAACGTACAATGCAGGCGATATCGTGGATCATAACGGAAAAGCATGGGTGGCACAGTGGTGGACAAAAGGTGAAGAGCCAGGAACGACAGGTGAATGGGGAGTGTGGCGAAAGTAAATTTTAATTAAGGTAACTAGTTCGCTCTATTATTCTTCTTAAAGCTCTGGATTTTTCTGGGGCTTTTTTATTGTGCATTAAAACATCATACTTCTCGACAATGTGATCGAGATCTCTGTATAATTCGCGCCTAGATTTTCTCATTCATCATACTTTCGTTCTTCATCTTTTAGCGCTCTATCGCTTAATCATGACTTGTCAGTAAACCTAGGAATTACTTCGTTGATACAATCAAACAATATCACTATGCAGTTTGGCGCAGAGCCTTTATTCGAAAACATTTCAGCAAAATTTGGCAACGGTAACCGTTATGGTTTGATCGGGGCGAATGGTTGCGGAAAATCAACCTTCATGAAGATTCTAAGTGGCGCATTAACTCCTAGCTCTGGCAACGTATCAATGACACCGGGACAAAAGTTAGGTGTGCTAAGTCAAGATCAATTTGCGTTTGAGCAATTTAACGTAATCGATGTTGTGATCATGGGTGACAAAAAATTATGGGAAATCAAACAAGAGCGTGACCGTATCTATTCATTACCTGAAATGAGTGAAGAAGACGGTATGAAAGTGGCAGAGCTTGAAAGTGAATTTGCTGAAATGGACGGTTACAGCGCTGAAAGTCGTGCTGGTGACATCTTAATCCAAGCTGGTATTGATGAATCACTTCATTTTGGTTTAATGCAGCAAGTGGCACCCGGTTGGAAATTGCGTGTGTTATTGGCACAAGCTCTGTTTGCAAATCCTGATATTTTGTTACTTGATGAACCAACCAACAACTTGGATATTCATACGATCAACTGGTTAGCTGAAGAGCTAAATCAACGTAAATGTACCATGATCATCATTTCGCACGACAGACACTTCTTGAACTCTGTATGTACGCATATGGCGGATATTGATTATGGTGAATTACGTATCTATCCTGGTAATTATGAGTATTTCTTAGAAGCATCTAGCTTGATCCGTGAGCAATTGCTAGCTGGAAATGCGAAAAAAGAAGCTGAGATTAATGAGCTACAAGATTTCGTAAACCGTTTTGGTGCTAATGCATCGAAAGCGAAACAAGCAAGTTCTCGTGCTAAGAAAATGGAAAAGATCACTCTGGATGAAGTTAAGTCATCTAGCCGTATGAGCCCATCAATTAACTTTGGTGAAGGTAAAAAATTACACCGTCAAGCATTAGAGCTTGAAAATTTAGGTCATGGTTTTGATGGTGATGTTCTATTTAAAGGCGGAGACTTACTGCTTGAAGCGGGTACACGTTTAGCGGTAATTGGTGAGAATGGTGTAGGTAAAACCACCTTCTTACGTTGTTTAGTTCAAGACTTAAAACAAAACGAAGGTATTGTTAAATGGTCTGAAAACGCTTCTGTCGGTTATTGTCCTCAAGATAGCACTGCTGATTTTGATAATGATTTAAGTATTTTCGATTGGATCTCTCAATGGCGTACCACTAAGCACGATGATCTTATGGTTCGTGGTATTTTAGGTCGTTTGTTATTTACTGCTGATGATGCAAATAAGAAAGCGCGTAACTGTTCAGGTGGTGAGAAGAACCGTTTATTATTTGGCAAGTTAATGATGCAAGATATCAATGTACTTGTTATGGATGAACCAACAAACCACATGGATATGGAAGCGATTGAAGCTCTGAATAATGCGTTAAAAGTGTACCCAGGTACGCTAATCTTTGTAAGTCATGACCGTGAGTTTGTATCGTCTCTTGCAACGCATATCATTGATATTAAAGATAAGAAGATCATTAACTTCCAAGGCACTTATGATGAATATTTAGATCATCAAGTTAAAATGCTTCAGGTTAAAATTGCCTAATTTATTCGCTTTAGGTTAAGATCTTTAAAAACGCGAGTTTGATTACCAACTCGCGTTTTTTTATTTTGTTTATTTAGGAATTATATATGTCACTCATTAACGCTAAAGAAGCGGCACCAGCACATACTGTCGTTGTACTCGATTTCGAAACTACTGGTTTATCTCCAAATCAAGGAGATCGTGCAATCGAGATTGGTGCTGTTAAATTAGAAAATGGTGTGGTGGTTGATCGCTTTCAAGGTTTAATGAATCCGGGGTTTAGAGTCAGTTCATTTATAGAAAACTATACTGGTATTTCTAATCGTATGCTTGCAGATGCAGCCAGTTGTGATGAAGTGATGAATGAGTTTGCCAACTTTATTCAAGGTTGCAATTTGGTTGCTCATAATGCCTCGTTTGATAAGCGTTTTTTAGATGGGGAGTTAGCGTTAATCCAGCGTGGATATGATGGGGATTTTGCTTGTTCACTATTAGTTTCTAGACGATTAACTCAAGAAGCGTCGTCGCATAAATTAGGCGATTTGGTTGCTTATCATCAAATTGAAAATGATGGTGTATTTCACCGAGCATTAGCTGATGCTGAGGTTACGGCATCATTATGGTTAGTATTATTAGAGACGTTAGAAAGAGAGCACGGAATAGTAAATCCAAGCTTTGAATTAATGATGAAGATAGGTAAAACCCCTAAAGCATCCATTGCAAATTTTTTGAAAAAGAATCGCTAATACGAAGGGGTGGGGTATTGTTTTAAAAGTAGACGACTTACAATGAAGAAATAAATAGATTGTAACTCATTGGATGATAACCATAATGGATTTAAATTTACTGAAAACGTTTGATGTTGTAATGAATACACTTAGTGTAAACGAAGCAGCTGAAACATTAGGAAACACTGCTCCGGCGGTCAGTCATACTTTAAATCGTTTACGTAAACAGTACCAAGATCCTTTATTTGTCCGTAAAGGGAGAGGAATCGTTCCAACTAACTTTGCTATAGAGCTTCATGCGGAAATTCAAGAACCACTTAATCGATTACTTAATGGCGCGAAATCTCGTCAAGCGTTTGAGCCTAAAACCAGTAAACGTACGTTTCGTATATCAAGTCATAAAGATTTAGATTTGATGGTGGTTCCTCCATTAATTGCTTATCGGGATGAAAATGCACCTAATGTAAAGCTTAAAGCAGATATTGAGCATTTAAATGAGCAAGACAGACAAACAGATTTACGAATGCGTAAAGTGGATTTAATTCTTGCTACTGTTCCTTTAGAAGAGCATGGTTATCACAATAAACTGCTTTTTGAGCAACAGCTTGTTGTTGTATGCAGTAAAAACCATCCAAGGATTAAAGACAGTATTACTCAAGAACAGTTTTTTGCTGAGCAGCACTTATTGTGGCAAACCCAAAGAATGGATAAATTCATTATGGATTCTTTGGTAAAAGAAAAATTGCCTAAAAGAAAAGAAGCTTATACAACGGGTTCTGTATGTAACTCTATCGTAATGGCAGCTCAAACGGATTGGCTCTGTGTTACTGGAGTATGGCATGCCAAGATGTTATCTAAAATGACACCACTTACTATTTTACCTTTGCCCTTTGAAGCCCACCCCTTACCTGTTTATATGACATGGCATAATTCACAGCACTCTGATACTGGTCATCAGTGGCTCAAATCTATGTTTGAGCAAGTAACTAATAACCTGATAGATTTAAAATTATAATATTAAATCCATTAGATTTTGGATTTAATATTATTTAATCCACTTTTCAAAGTTACGCTATCGATCGTTTATTTTTCGAGCCTTATTATTTCTCTATCGACGAACAAGCTGAGTTGTTCGTCTTCATAGAGAAGATGAGTTATGACATTAAAAAAATCCATAGTATCACTTGCTGTAATTACAACATTAGCACCAACGCTTGTGCTTGCTGCTTCAACAACTAATCAACCAAAAGAAGCAACCCCTTTTACTATTCAAAAAAATGATCAACTAAAACAATATTTAAATTTTGATAATAAAGCTGATTTTGAAAATGCTTCTCGTGGTTTTATTGCTACTTGGCCAGAAAAAACGATTAAAGATGCGAAGGGAAATGTGGTTTGGGATTTCGCTAAATTTGATTTTATCAATCAGGATAATGGTGTAGAAACCATTAACCCATCACTTCTTCGTCAAGCTAAATTAAATAATATCAATGGGTTATTTAAAGTTAAAGATGGCGTGTATCAAGTGCGTGGTTTTGATTTGTCAGTTATGTCATTTATTCGTGGTGATGATGGTTGGATTGTTATTGATCCACTTATTTCTCCTGAAACTGCAGCTGCAGGCCTTAAATTATTAAAAGAAAATGTGGAAGATGTGCCTGTTACCGGTGTTATCTTTACTCACTCTCACGTTGATCATTTTGGTGGTATTTTAGGTGTAACGACTCAAGAAGAAATTGACAATGGGGATGTTGCAATTGCTGCTCCTGAAGGCTTTTTCTCGCACTCTGTTGCAGAGAATTTGATGGCTGGTACAACCATGTCACGACGTTCATCTTATATGTATGGTAACCTTCTTGAAGCAAGTAACAAAGGCATGGTTGATGGTGGTTTAGGTAAAACAACATCATCAGGAGCTCCTGGTATTGTCAAACCAACAGAAATTGCTAATTACACTGGCCAAGAAATGACAATTGACGGTGTGGACTTAGAAGTTATGATGGCTCAAGAGTCTGAGGCTCCTTCTGAGTTTATGTTTTATTTCCCGCAATATAAAACGATGATGGCTGCAGAAGTCATGACACATACTATTCATAATATTTCGACATTACGTGGTGCTAAAACTCGTGATGCGTCTTCGTGGGCTACATATGTTGATCAAGCCTTACATACCTATGGTGATAAAGCTGACACAATGATAGCTTCTCATCACTGGCCAACTTGGGGTCAGGAAAATATTAAGAGTCAGTTAGCGAAGACTCGTGATATGTATAAATACGTGCATGATCAAACATTACGCCTAGCAAACAAAGGTTATACTCCCAATGAGATTTCAGCGACAATTAAGTTACCAGATTCATTAGGCAAAGAATGGTATAACCGTGGCTATTACGGTACGGTTTCGCACAATGCTCGCGCAACCTATGATTATTACTTTGGTGCGTGGTGGGATGGCAACCCTGCAAACTTAAATCCATTAACTCCAACGGAAGAAGGTAAAAAGTACGTTGAAGCGATGGGAGGCGAGAAAAAAGTTATTGAAATAGCACAAGCTGCAATTAAAAAAGGTGAATATCGCTGGGCAGTAACTTTGCTTAATAATGTAACATTTGCGAATCCTAAAAATATGGATGCTCGTTATCTAGAAGCTGATGCTATGGAGCAACTAGGCTATCAATCTGAGTCTGGCCCTTGGAGAAACTATTATTTAGGTGGCGCTAAAGAGCTTCGAAATGGTATTAAACCTGTTGCAACAACACATACAGCAGCAATCGCAGTGAATATGCCATTTGATCAGTTTATGAAATATTTAGGGGTAACAGTTAAACCTGAAGTTGCCAAAGGCATGGACATTAAAGTGAATATTGATGTTGAAGGTGATGGAAAATACTCAATGGATTTAAGTAATTCAGTATTGAAATCATACTCAGGAACTCAATTTGATAACGCAGATGTAAATATTACGCTATCTCGTCAGACATTTGAAAGTATGATGGCGAAAAAGACAACATTGAAAGATGAAATCAAAGCGGGTCAGTTTAAAGTATCTGATCAAGCTAAGTTCCAGAAATTTATGTCTGTATTTGATCAATTTAATTTATGGTTTGGTGTTGTAACGCCATAAGTTAAATGCAAATAAGCCCCATTGAATGAAGGGATTCGATGGGGCTTTTTATATTTTAAATTAACAACTAACTTTTCATTTATTTATATAGGAATGAGACTAAAAGCGTCGATTTAGAAGTGTGATAAATTGTCTTTTTCTATCTGACTTCCATCCGTATTCCATGGCTAATGACCAATTTTGATTAAATACGTAGTTAGCCCCAACTAAGCTAGCCCATTTATCCGTATTACTTTGTTTTACTTTATAGTCAATGCCAACCCCTTCGTAGTTATACGTTCCGGTTAGTGTTAATGTGCTATCTAAATAGGTACCGCCAGCATATACGGCGATAGATTGAGGGCCTGTGATCGGGAATATCTTTCCTACCCTAGGTGAGATATTGACGATTAAGCCTTCTGCATCATTCTTTTTCATATCAGCGTAAGTTACTGAAATAGGTAGAGTGACGAAATAACTGTTCCACCCTGAAGCCAATACGGTTCCTAAGGTATAGTTTGTACCTTCTAAATGAGCGGTAACACTTACATTAGGATTTTTTCCTTGTAGCCTACATGATGGAGGCTTTAATATTCCGCTGCAATCTCTACCTAATTGTTTAATTAAATCATCGCCGCTGAATTGTATTCCTATATCAGCCGTCCCTTTAATTTTCCCTACCGCTCCAAAGACATTCATAAAAGGGAATAGCCACGCATCTAGCTTTAGCTGAGGTGATTGAGTGTTATTACTGTTGTTATCAAAAGAAACAAAATCAATAGGGTACTGTTTAGAGCCATTAATCCCCACATCTAAATCACGGATATCCATGTATTGAAAAGTATCTGTATAGATAATGCTTATGCCATAAGGTTTGGGTAATGAATAACCTTTATCAATGACTGCTTGTGCATAAAAAGGAAGTGACCTTTCCCATTTTTTCGGGCTTTTGTTGGTTTTGGTGAATAGCTATCAGCTTTTGTAGGTTCGGTTTTATTTGGAATCGTAAAGTCACCTAATCCTGTATCGTTTAAATCATGGTTAACGGAGGTTGATAAGTAGCGCAATGTTCCTGTTGCACCGAAACCAGAATTTGATAGTACATAGACTGGGACATCATTTTCTGCATCAAGAAGTGCGGCTGAAGTTGTTGTCCCTTCATCATCAAGATTTAAGGCCGCTTCAAGTGAAAGAGTGTGGACTCCTCGCTTGTATTCAGCGATTGCCTCTTCTGTATCAAAAATAGCGAGGGCTTCATAATTACCAAGAGCCAAGCCAATACCAAGGTCATATCGGTTAACATCAATATAAGTAATTGAAGAATCTTCATTATTATAAATAGCCCCTCTTCCTGTCGCTCCTCCAATTGCCGGAACCATGATGCCTGATAAACTGACTGTACCATAGCCTTTTGCTGATTGAAGTTGGTCGGCAACATCAGGGTAGTCTTTACTGATTTTAGTGATGATCTCAGAGGAGGTGGTATTTATTTTGTTTCTTACATCGTCTCTGTCTTTTTTGGGAACATGAGAGCTGCAACCTACCAATATTCCTAAATAACAAAACCATAAAATACGAATCACCATATGCATAATCCTTTAGCTAAAGCTGATCGAAGCGAAAAAGAGAGTGGGATCTAAAGCGCATTAATTCTTTTGGCCACCGTATTTGTGAATAATTAAGTATAAGGTATTTATTTGTGACTGTTTGGTTTTTAAGGAAATAAAATCACTATTAGTTGTTTTCGTTATTCATTGTCGCTTTTGTTCAATTTTCAAATAAATAGGAAGATTATCATACTCTGAACTAATCATATTTTTTCTGTAAAAACGGAAAAATAGTGGGGCTAATTGATGAGAAAAAAAGTAAAACTTCATTTGTTTATCATCTTGTTGTAAATAATTGCTACCAAGATCTTAAAACGATGAAAAAGAGAGGTTCATCGAAAAACTTTCATTGCTATTTTTTCTGTATACGGTGGTAAAATCTCGGAGCAAAATAGAGCAGTTTAATCCCCCTTGTTTTATGAGGGACCTGCATTAGATTGCTTACCATTGATTTTAAATACTTTTATCAATGGTAAACAATCTACCATATGTATGGAGCAACAAATGAGTGAGCAAATTCTCACACTATCGCAACTAGGCTGGCGACCTTATTTTCAACAACAACTGACTTTTGAAGATTTAACTGATTTTCAGGTTGGTCGAATTATTGAACAACATCGAAGCAATGTGATTGTTTTGAGTGAGCAAGGCCAAGTGAGTTTATTACCACCATCTGGTGATGAGCGTGTTTGTGTGGGTGATTGGGTACTATTTGATGAAGATCTACGAATTCAGCGTGTACTAGATAGACAATCATTGTTTGATCGTAAAGCACCTGGTTCTAAAGTCGCATCACAGCTGATTGCTGCGAATGTTGATAGTGTCATGATCGTATGTTCTCTGAATAACGATTTCAATTTGAGCCGTATTGAGCGTTATCTTGCTATTGCAAAAGAAGCTGAAGTAGAGCCTGTGGTTGTTCTGACTAAAGCTGATTTATGCGATGATGCTGATGATAAACAAGATCAAGTGCAAAAACTGAATCGTATGATGAGCGTATACAGTGTGAATGCGCTAGATGCGAAAGAGCTAACAGCGTTACATAGCTATTGTAAAAATGGTCAAACTATCGCTTTCTTAGGTTCATCTGGTGTTGGTAAATCAACATTAGTTAATGGATTGCTTGGATTTGAAGCTCAAGAGACGGGCGAAATCCGTGAAGATGACAGCAAAGGTAGACATACAACAACACACCGAGCTCTTAAGCTAATGCCTCAAGGCGGTTTGTTAATGGATACTCCTGGAATGCGTGAATTGCAACTAGCAGATTGTGAGCAAGGTGTGAATGCTACATTTAGTGAGATTACAGACCTTGCGCTAACATGTCGTTTTAGTGATTGTTCACACACCAAAGAGCCGGGTTGTGCTGTACTAAGAGCGGTTGATTCTGGTGAGTTAGATGAGCGCCGTTTGGTGAGCTACCAAAAGCTAATGCGTGAGCAAGCTATTAATGGTGCAAGCCTAGCTGAACAGCGAGCGAAAGATAAAGCATTTGGAAAAATGGTACATGGCGCTATTGCTGAAGCTCGTAGCCGTAAAAAAGGGTATGAGTCGAGCACTTATTAATATACAAAGTTAATTTATAAAACCGTCTTTATTATTTTGAATAAAGGCGGTTTTTTTATATAAAATCATTCAATATAAATATGAATGATTTTATAAGACTTTTAATTATGTTTTGTTATTTTAAAGATTTATGATGTAAATTTAATTGTTATTTGTATTAATATTATACGATATAATACTGTTTGTAGATTGATATCACTTTGTCATTCCGTTGCAACCCATTGATTTTTATGTGGTAAGTTGTAAATATCTAAAATATCTAAAATATCTAAGGTGAGTTAATGTGTTTTAATCGTTTGTTTTTTAAATGGCATTATTAAAAAATCAAATGATTAAATTATATAATTGAAATTTAGTTTCAAGTTGAATTATATAATTATATGTAACTTGCATAAATCTCTAGTGTGAATGATTCTTATTTGAACAAATACTTTCATTAGCATAATTCTATATTTTAAAAAAACGAATTATTTAATGTATTTGAGTGTTTTAATTTTAGGATTTATTTACCATGTATTATATGGAGTTTTTATGAAAAAAAGTTTTATTTATTGCTGTATATCTCTTTGTTTAAGTGGTGGAGCTTATGCTTATGATGATGTAGATGGGGCGGCAGTTGCAATGCTTAGCAGTGTACAGAATCCTGATGTAGTTTATATCGATGCGCAAAACTGGGATGAATCAGCTAGTAATGTTATCAAATATACTGATATGAATGATGATATAGTTGCTAATAATAAGAAATATTTGATTGATTTCAGTCGAATTACCGTTCCAGAGTTAAAAGAAAAAAAGAAATCATTATTACGAAATAATATCGGTTTAAGCTTTGAAGAAGACTTCTTGATTGTTACTCGACATAAAGGCAAGTTAATGTTTTCTCCTTTGAATAATGAAAATGATGCTAATTTATTTACTTTAGATTCTAACGATGAACACTCTCCTCCAATTGCCGCCTTATCCTCCGGTGAGGATGTATCTGGCCAATCAGGTTCACTTCCACATGTTTCATTTTATCTAGAAGTAAATAAACAAATCACAGATGCTGAATGTAGCTTTCCAAATTCTTTAGTTTGGGATGATCGTGGTTCTCGATCTTTTTGTAGTAATGGTAATATTTCTTTAATTTATCAAGTTATTTTAGAACGTTCATTACAGTTTGGTACGAGTGCGGCAGCAACCCCTGATGCGAAAATTGTTAGGATTAGTTTAGATGATAATACATCTGGTACTGGTATTCATTTAAATGAGCAATTGTCGGAAAGAGCAAATCATGCCGGTTATCAAGTTATTTCTGGGTGGGCTATCGAATGGTCAGCAAGTGCGATTGCTCAAGACTATTTATTTGATTTTTCGACATCTAATAATAAAGCTCAAATTTTAAAAACATTTCCAAGAGAGAATATTAATGCTAATTACAGCATAACAGAGACATCAGGATTTAGTGTGGGAGTTTCTGGTGGAGCTGAGATTAGCGCTGAAGGACCGAAAGGAAGCCTTCAAGCTAATGCTAGTTATAATCAAACGAAGTCTCTGACATTTAATACATCTGATTATCGAGTGGAACGAAATTCACATTCACCGCATCATGTTTCATTTAAATGGAATAGAGAGCAATATGCGACATCAGAATCGTTATTAACATCTTGGACAAATTTAGTTTGGGTTACTGACTACCCTGTTGATCTTGGTTTAGTTAAACCTATTGGTTACGCAAGCTTTGTTCCTAAGTTTGATGTTATCTATAAAGCATCTCCAAATGAAACCGGTACTACAGTATTCACTATTGACTCATCAGTAAATATGAAACCAATTTATAATCGTTCTTGGTTTTATTTTTATGGAGTCGGCGCACATCAAACATACTATGGTGTCGAAGATTCGCCTCTTCGTCGTATAAATAAACCTGTGTCATTTACTGTTGATTGGGAACATCCGGTTTTTACTGGCGGACGACCTGTAAATTTACAACTTGCTTCATTTAATAATAGATGTATCAATGCTGATGATAATGGAAATTTATCGCCTTCTATTTGTTCGACAAATAGTGTTACACAGTCATTTATTTATGATCAGTATAAACGCTATGCTAGTGCTACAGATACGAAAAAATGTTTAGATGGACAAGATTTAACAAAGCTTAATTCGTGTAATTTTAATTTGAGTCAACGTTGGGAATGGCGTGGTGATAAATTGCAGAATGTATATGTAAAAGGAGATGTTGGTAGTGCCGAATATCTTTCTCATAATAAATCAACGGGACAAATTGGCTTGTCTATTGAAGAAAATACTGAGCAGAGTATTCGTACTATCACGTCTTATACATCTGTTTTTGACCCGAAAAATGTGAACAACAAATCATTAACTATTTTTGCTGATGCTGATTATTCTGGTGAACGTTTATCAATTTCAGATAGTATTGCTGACTTAGAAGGTATGAATAATAAATTGAGTTCATATACGATTCCAGATGGTTGGGAAGTTGTTTTCTTTGAAGGCAAGAATTTTACTGGAGGATACTATACTAGACATTCTAGCAGTTCTTATGCATCTGATTTTAATGATTTAATCCAGTCTATTAGAATTCGTCAAAAGTAATAAATTTAAATACTAATAAGGCTCCTTAATAGGGGCCTTTATTGTATTTGATGTTATGAGTTTTGTTATTCATTTTTTAGAGCACATATAAAAATTATGGTAGCGGATTAATTTATAGGTTTTGGGTATCGATGAAAGTTGAATATGGTGTAGGTTGGAATAAAAAAATCAATCCATTTCTAGTGCATGATAAATATAAAATATATGGGTACGTTTCATTAGATAAATTATCAGAATGGAATAGATTGATACCTAAGCAGAAAGAATGCGAATTTTTTTGTAAAAAAGAATATCGTTATCTTTTGTGAATAGAGGCATGGATTGCCTTTAGGTGATAAACCTCGTACTATCCTAATTAATTGAAATAATCAATAATTTGACCCAGTAAGAGTATGTAATTATGAACAACGATGCAGACATCATCACAAACCTAGAAGATCTAGAAACGTTTTTAATCTCAATTGAAAATGGTGGTTTTGGCTTAACAAATGTTGCCGGTATTGCATTAGCAACAAGCAATAAAGATGGTCGCCGTTTTGTTGCCGTATTGGATGATAAGCACCAGCTTTTATTGTCTCGTTGGGTAACAGAGGAAGTGTTTCAAACGGGGCAAGATTTAGTGCGTAACGGTCCAAACCGAACAACGCATTAATTATTGTTCTGAGTTCTATTGTTTCTAACTAGGAAAACTGATTTATAAAGTAATGGTTAGGAACAATAGAAAGTAATGATTGCGCATATGAAGAAAACAAACACCATTGCTTCAATCAGCCACTCTTTGTCATCCCAGCCTAATAGTTTTATCTCTGCTTTCGTTAGTTTGATTTCTAAGTCTTCAAAATCATCATTTAAATCGCACATAGCCATTCCTTTTTATGTCTGAAATTTAAAGTGATCTTATCGTTCCTTTTGGTTTAGAAAAATTGAATAATTTAAAACTAGCATTTAATTAAACTAAACAAGAAAGAGGGGGTTAGTACCGCTCCTCTTTGCTTCTCTATTAATTATTTGATTGTATCCTTTCGATTCATGTACTTAGCGATAAAGTAAGGTGGGATTAAAAAGATTAAAAAATAGATGGATTCATGGATGAATATGGATGCTATTTTCTCTTCATGGTTTAAGTAAGCAAATAAAGCCGATATATCCAAAAGGATATAGAGTGTTGCTAATACACTTGAAATGATGAAAGCCAAGCCGAGAATATCTCTTTGATAAGCTTTTGATATCGTCATTTTTATTCCTTCAAAAATGTTAGGTACAAAATAACTTACGCCTAATCATCCGGTGATTTTTTGCGCTATATCAATAATTATTTTTTGTGTGTGGAAAGTAAGATTTACTATTTGATAATTAAAGAAAAATTGGATTATTGCTGTTAATTACGTTCTTTTATAGTGCTAATTAATTGGTGATAATTAACAGTTAAGTAACCATTCCGATACAACATATTGATAAGAAAGAGAAAGTTTGAGAATTATAAGTCAAAAGTCTGGTTTCATAATATGAAAGTGGTAGCATGATCTGGTGTGTTATTTAAGGAATAGAAAAATGGTCACCACCACTCCAACGCGTTTTAAAGTTAAAGTGAACACAAGCAAAGGAAGCTCTTATTGGACACTTAGTGGTTCTACAACCATTTTTGAAGAAGCTGTTGTTTTTACTATGGAATCCATGCCAGATTTCTTTCGACAGTCGCTTAATCAGGATTCTATTGAATTATTACCTGTTGAGTAAAAGAGAAAAAATGCAATTTGTAGTGCATGAGTATAAAGGACAACGTTAATTTAGTGTTGTCCTTTTTATTTAATAACTATAAATAGCTGTATATATAGATGATTTATCTGCAATGGTGCGTTATTTTTAATTTATATGAGTGCAAATAACAATATTGTTAGTTATTAATAAATAAATTTAAGGGTTAGTTCTCATTCTGTTAAATAGAAAAAGTTGACACTTAAGTTTGGGACTTATGCATCAAATGGTGAAAGCTTCAGATGATATAAAGGCAAAAAATACACCCACAAAAAGTAGGTGTTAATGATGTCATTATAATTCTGGAGTAGTAGTATGCAAGACAATAATGCACGATTTCCCACGATAGCTAAGGTTTTGATCCTCAGACAATTTTTATGGGGTGCCGCTTTTTATGGTGCCTTTGTACTTCTCACTAAATTCTTTCTCGATGATCTTAATTATAGCGAAGCTGATACCATAATGATGATGGGGGCCTTTGGTGCCGTTGGCCCTGTATTCTCTGCCGTTGGTGGTTTTTTAGCTGATAAGTTTATCGGTGCATTTCGTGCTGTATATATAGGTTATGCCACTTATTTAGCCGGTTTTTTATTACTAGGTATTGGTGCGAGTCAGCTTAATGTGCCTATGAGTATTCTGGCTATTGCCTTAATTGGTTTTGCTCGTGGATTATCAGCAACATGCCCAACGGTTCTTTTTGGGAATTCATATTCAGAGACGAACCGCGAGGCTTTTCAACAAGGTCTTACTATAAATTATTCAATTAACAACCTTGGTTCTTTTTCTGCTAAATATCTTTTTCCTTTTTTAATTGCTTACCTAGCTTATCAAGGCGTATTTTTTGTATCTGCTATTTTAATGGCGCTAAATTTACTTATGTTTTATAAGTTCCGTAAAGAGCTAGTGAGTGTCGGTAATGATTTAGATAAAGCGCCATTACCACTAAAAACTTGGGGTCTGTTTTTTGCTGGTTCAGCAGCTATGCTAGGCCTAATCTTTTGGATATTTTCAAACCTTGAAACGGGTAAATATATTCTTTATACCTTGGGCTTTGGTGCTATTGGTTATTTTATTTATGAGATAACTCAAGCTACACGCGCATATCAATACAAAATGGTGGCAGTATTAATTACGGTTTGTATTCTTATTGTGTTCTATTTCTTTTATGGTCAAATGTTTACCTCAATGAACATGTACGCCATTAATTTAATGGATGATACGTTACTTGGTTTTATTCCTATCCATCCTGAATCGAATATGGCATTTAACCCTCTATGGTGTTTTGTTCTTGGTGGACCAATGATTCAACTTTATGCATGGTTAGATCGTAAAGGATATTCGCCAACAATTCCGACCAAAATTGCGGGTGCATTCATGCTAAGTACCATTGCTTTTGGTTATTAGAACTTTCAGCAGGATCAATTGGTGAGAATGGTAAAATATCAGCAGATTGGATATTACTGGTTCACTTTTTTCAATCAGGGGCTGAGCTTATTGTTGGGGCTTTGGGCGCTGGGTTTATTTTTGAAATGGTGCCACGTTACCTTGCTGCGTTTTCAATTGGTTTACGCGCGGTTGCGATTTCATTAAGTGGTATTTTAGCGGCGGTAATTGCAACGAAAATCGCGTTACCAAAAGACATCGTATTTACACCAGAAGTGGTTGAAACCGTGTATACCAGTTACTTTTATATGCTAGCGCAAGTGGCTGCATTTATGGCGGTATTGACGCTAGGGTTATCTAAAGTGATTCAAAAGTTAATTACTCGAGGTGAAGCGTTAGAAGCAGAAGAAAAAGTAGACACAACAATGAGATCAAATATCGGTTGATATAAAGTAGTAAGATGAGCAAAAGAAATAAGAAAAGAGCGAATAGCTCTTTTCTTATTCTGTTTGGTGGGAAAGAGTCAAATTATACCGCCATGTTGAAGTTCATCGGAAAAGGAAAAAAAGAGATAAGCTCCACTGGAAATCAAGAAAACAAAAACAAGCTCTTCAAAAGTCCAAGCTTTTATATTCCATTTTCTTTTATTCCTCCCCAGCCCCTTTAATTCTTTTTGATCCAACTCTATTTCTAGATCCTTAAAGTAGTCATCTAAATCGTCACACATACGTAGCCCTCCTAGAACGTAACTATTTAGCTTGATCTAGACTACGCCAATTATCTTATTTGCATAACTGATGTAAATTACAGTAATCAATAATATTGTTTATATATCAGCTAAAACCGACCGACATAAGCTTTACCAATTAAGTTATTATCTTTTTTAGATAAATGGTGATTAATGTGCGTGAGCGTATCTACTTTCACCTCACTTAATTTTCCTTTTATTGGTAATAAATTTGAGCCATGCGTACTATCAATCAATGGAGCATCATTAGTTACCTTTGCAGTATTATGTTAGTTTTCAACGACAATTAGCCGCCAATACGACGGCTAATTTATGGGGGATTGAGTTTTATTTAGACAGTTCAGCCGCGGTATCAACAAAAATACCTTGGATATCTTTTGCTTCACGCTCTGTTTGTCCGCCGTGTTTTAAAAATGCAGAGATAATAGCGGCTGTTTTTTGTTCTTTAGCACGCTCTAAAAAGTAACGTAACTCTAATTCTGCGCCCGCGTCTTCATCTTTAATTGATGTCGCAATGATCTCTTTGTACATCACAATATCACGCACTTCTAATGTGCTAATCACACCTAAAGTCATGGCTAAAAAGTTATCCATTTCTGCTTTAGGAACAAATTGAGTAATGATATTTAAGTTTTCAGCTTGTTGTGCTGTGAAATCGTTACCCAATAGAAGAGCTTGTAATGCTTTGTTTTTGCCCATTCTTCTTGCGAATTGAACTGCGCCTTGTCCGCCAGTAGGAATATTTACGTGAACTTCTGGTTGAGCAAACGCTGCATTCTCGGTGCCATAAGCAAGATCACACGCCATAACAAACTCATTACCGCCCCACGAGCCACACCATCAACTAAAGCAACAGACACTTGTTTCATTGCTTTGATGTTCATGATCATGTGGTTGAACTCAATAGACGCTGCTTGACCGCCTTGCGTACCGTTGATCACGTTTAGATCAAGGTGTGCTAAAAAGAAGGTTTCATGCAGTGATTTAAACACCACCACTTTAGTATCTCGGTCATCTTTTAAAGAAAGTACATACTCATTAATTTCGTTAATTAGATTAATGGTTAATACATTCACTGGTGGGTTATTGATAGCTACTGTTGCGATGCCATTTTGGTTAGTGATTGATAATGTTTTCATAATGTACTTCCTCTAAATCGCCTATTGGCTAGTTTAAATATGGTTACGTTGAGAGGGTGTCCTCTGCGTCAGTGAGGTAACTATAAGTAATCTATTAGATGAGAAAAATACTAATAAAGGCACAATATTGATGCTAAAATTGCACCAATACTGTTTTTATTTATTCCCGTGAGGCTCAAATGGATTTTTCTAATCGCTTACTTTTATTGTTAGAAGTCACTGAACTTGGCTCTTTTACTAATGTTGCAGAGCAAAAGAATCTTGATCGTTCAGTCATTTCAAAGCAGATAAGTCGTTTAGAAGAAGAGTTAAGGGTTCGCTTACTTAACCGCACCACGCGCTCGTTATCATTAACCGCTGCGGGTAATGAGATGGTCAACCAAGCGAAGCTATTACGTGATTTGCTTAATAACACTCATCGTTTAGCGCAAAACTACCATTCTGAGCCAAGAGGGATATTACGAATTACCAGTTCAATGATGTTTGGGCGACAGTACGTTCAAGATGCTATCTCGGTTTTTCAGAAGCAATATCCAGATGTGAAGTGCGAGTTGAGATTAGAAGATAGAGTGGTGGATATCGTGCAAGAAGGCTTTGATATTGGTTTTCGTATTGGCAGACCAAAGAACTCCAGTTTGATTTCTCGTAAAATTGCTCGAAGCCGTTTGTTAATTGTCGCGTCGCCTGATTTTATTCAACAGCATGGGAAAATAGAGACGATTGAAAAGCTAGAATCTCTACCCGCGACGATTTATGCGGCTCCCGGTTTATTTATTGATAAGTTCACTTATCTTGATGAAAACAAGGTTGAGCAACAGTTTCATTTGAATGTCGCGTATAAAGTGAATGATGTTGAGATGGTAGTAAAAAGTGCAGTAGCAGGTAATACGCTTGCAGTGGTAACAGCCCAAATGATTGAAAACGAAATTATTGAAGGAAAGCTTATCCCAATAATGACTCATTTGAATCTTGAAGATTTTGGAACGTTTTATGCCGTATACCCACACCGAGATGCCCCGATTAAAACCAAGTTATTTATTGATGTTTTAAAATCGATTATTGGAGAGGACTCTCCGATGTGGGAGAAAAATATACCAGATTTCGCCAAATTATATGGCGGTACGAAGTAGTTTGTCGGTTTAGCTTTGAGCTGTTTTTAAGCGTTAAGGTTTCTCGCCATCTTCTCTGCAATACGCTTAAATTCAGCGATCTCTTCATCAGAGATATCCATCGACATCTTTTCAAACATCGTTTTATCAATCCCCGAGATTTTTTTCATAATCTCTTTGCCACCTTCAGTGATACGAAGGCATTGGCTGCGCTTATCTTCAGGGTTAGGCTCTTTAATGATGAGTTCTTGTGTTAATAAAGAGCTTAAAAGGCGTGTGACTTGAGCTTTATCTCTATGTAAATAATTAGCAATATCAATGGCTGTACAATGTGGTTTGTGGTTAATGATCTTGATAACACGCACATGCATAGGAGTGATCCCAAGCGCTAATTCTTCAATTTGGTCATGTAAATTACGCTTTAATGTATGCACGAGCGTGAACAAACTCTCTAACGATTTTCTTTCTGACATTAAACTCTCACCATGAAAGTGGTTGACATTGTCAACTAAAAATATATAGTTGATATTATCAACTTAATTGAGCGTTCTTTCAAGAGGAAGCTCAAATCAGTTTGTTGTTATTTACGACACAATTCAGATTATTAGAAGGTAGAACTATGATCCCTAAAATTAGAAAAGATAAGTGTTACCGAGTGACGATTGAAGAGATAACACCAGAGCAAGAAGTGGCTCAAACATTAGCGTTTGAATTTCAAGATCGTGAAGATGTTTTTAATATCGTGAACAACGTAAAGCAAAAAAGTGGTTTGGAGCCAGAAGTAGCAACCAGAGTGGGTGTTGCATTGCGTTTATTGGGTCCTGTGATGATGGCAAATCGTAAACATGAATTGTTTGCGGATTTTATGCCGCACTTTAAAACCTTTATGCAGAATTTGAAGAGTAAAGTGAAAGGCAAATAAGAGAGTGATGCTTTTCTGTCCACTGATTTTATGAAAAGAAAGCCGAGTATTTAAGTACTTGGGCTTTTTTATATCTACTGTCTACCTTGAAATGATCTTACACCTTGAGGACATTTAAAAGGATACTTCATTATTATATTTAATTTTGTTTAATTGGTATCTATTTGTTATTAAATGATTTTTTAAGGTTTTCGTCTGTTTTTACTTGTCGATTAAACAAGGCTAAATTTACATTTAAAGGTTAATCAATAGTGGTGAATAGTCGTAGTCGCTAATATCTAAAGTCATAAAGCAGCATAAATAAAAAAACTCAATGAAGATGAACGATACATACATCAAGAGGAATCATATGAATATATTCTTAGACTACGCTTCATTAGGCATACTTTTTATTGTTTTATTAATCTTCATTTATGGATTAATTATTGTGCATGATATTCCCTATGAAATGGCGCTTAAAAGAAACCATCCTCATGCCGAGGCTATTCATGTTGCGGGGTGGATTAGTTTATTTTTTCTTCATGTTCTGTGGCCGTTTTTGTGGATTTGGGCAAGTATGTATAACGGCGATAAACAAGCATGGTTAGGGGAGAAAGATAAGGTCTCAGCACAAGAATATTCATCTTTGATTGCTCGTATTAATGAATTAGAAAAACAGATTAAGGAGTAAAAGATGGAAACGCTTATCATCTTAAGTTACATCGCTCTATGTATCATCGTATTTAAAGTTTGTAATCTTCCTAGAAATAAATGGACGATTACAACGGCTTCTGTCATTGGTCTGTTTCTTGTAGGTTGGATATTTTTATATATGGCGATGTATCAACCCGTCTCTCGCATGGCAAGACTTTATAGTGTAACCACACCAATTACTTCTCAAGTGGAAGGGTTAGTAACCGATGTATTTGTTCAAGGTAATCAGCAATTAAAGGCGGGAGATCCGTTATATCAAATTGATAAAGCGCCTTTTCAAGATAAAGTAAATCGAATCCAGAGTGATATTGCACGTACAGATTCAGCAATAGATTTTTATCAAGCTGAGTTTGATCGATACCAAAAATTAGGAACCAAAGGGTTCTCTTCTCAAGAAAATATCGATGATATAAAATCTCAATTACTGCAACAAAAAGCGGATAAAAATAAATACCTAACTCAGCTTGATTTAGCGAAATTCAATTTGGATCATACAACGGTAGTTGCACCTACCGATGGTTATGTTACTCAAGTTGCTTTAAGACCGGGAATGAAGAGTCGTGTGGTACCTTTTCAAGGTAATTTGGTCTTTGTTCATAAAGAGGATAAGCAGTTATTTGCAGCATTTAAGCAATCTCCCGCCCGATATATTAAAGAAGGGTACCCAGCCGAAGTGACGTTTAATACGATTCCTGGCCATGCTTATAAAGCACATGTGGTGCGAGTCAATAACATCATCGCACAAGGGCGGTGACCCCTTCAGGTCTAATGCAAGCACCTGAAAAAATCAGTCAGGGTGGTAGGATCTTAGTTAAAGTCGAGTTGGATAACCCATCGTTGTTGAAGGGCATGCCACTTCCTTCGGGTACCGATGCTCATGTTGCAGTGTATTCACCTAAATGGGAAATGTTTAGCTTGGTACGTAAAGTTATTCTTAGAATGCAAAGTTGGGAAAATTGGGTGTTTGAGGGTTAAAGACCCTGTTACTTGAATAACAAAGGCGAGACTACTCAGTTAGTTTCGCCTTTTTATCATAGATGGTCGGTATGATTTGTTATTCAACACTTGGAATGGCGTTAGTGATTGCGCTACGTAACCATTGGTGGCCAATATCGTTTTTTGAGTTTGATGCCACGTCATATAAATGGGAACTTTATTGGTTTTAAAAGGTACTGGAAATATATTCAGACCAAAGCTTTCTGCAACTTTTGTGGCATGCCACTTACTTGTCACACATAGCCAGTCTGTTTCTGAGGCTAATAGTAACGCCGTTGTCGTCGAGCCTGTGGTATAGGCAATTTTTCTTTTTGGAAGGCTGTTTTCAATAACTAAAGAATCGAGTGTATTGGTATTTAGTCGTTGTGTTTTCCACATAAGATGACTTTCATTCATGAAATCTTCCATGGTGAGAGTCTCTTTTATTCGAGGGTGATCTTTATTTACGGTCACGACGAGTTCTTGTTCAAATAGAATTTGATTTATATAACCATGATCAGTGAGTGGCACGGTCGCTAAAATAACATCAACTCGTCTGTTGCGAAGAGCGTCTTGCCTATCTTGCTCATTCAAATGTTCGATATCAGCATCAAAGGTAATATTTGGCGCGTGCTTTTCTTTATATTTAACTAAGTTTGGTATGAGTAATAAATCAATATCTTTATGGCTAGATATTCGGAAAGTACGTTGACTGTTTTGTGCTTCAAAGTCTAAATGAGATTTAGAACCGTTGATAAGAAGGTTCAGAGGGCCTTGAATTTCGCTATGTAGCTCTAACGCAAAACTGGTCGGGATAATCCCTCTGCCTTGACGAATAAAGAGGGTATCTTGATAGTGTTCTCGTAAACGGTTTAGTGCATGACTTACTGCTGGCGCAGTGACATTGAGCGCTTCCGCTGCTGCGTTAACACTTTTTGATTTCATTACCGCATCAAATGTTTTAAGCAGATTTAAATCCATTTTCACCTCTTAGTATATTCAATCTTATCCTTAGAAAGAGCCGTTTATGCTCTGCGCTTTTTAAAAGCATACCAACCGGCGCTTAGTAAGGTTTTAAGTACCACACTAAATGCACTCAATTGAGGATCAGCGTCCTTTCCATCTGCAATACGCCACATTTGATGCTCATACCAAACAAGCCCTACCATCGCCATTTTATCTAATGCAGGTTTGCCTGTTGTTGGTTCTGCTAACGGCATTCCATAGTCTGAATTTTGCATTAATTTATTTGGGAAATCAGGGTCAACAGCCATGGTTCGTGCAATACCGATAAAGTCAGTCGCAGAGGTATTTAAGGCTTCATTCATTGCAGGAGCAGAGCGAAAACCACCAGTCACAACCAAAGGTGTATTAACTAGCGTTCTTACTTTTTCCATGTAATCCATAAAGTAAGCTTCACGTTTAACGGTACTTTCTTTTACTGGTTTATTTTTATCTTTGGATCCCATCATTGATGGACTCTCGTAAGTGCCACCAGATATCTCAATTAAGTCGATGCCGTTATTACTTAAAGTTTGCACAACCTGCATTGATTCTTCTTCAGTGAAACCGCCTTTCATAAAATCGGCACTATTAAGCTTAATGCCTACCGGGAATTCAGCCCCAACTTCTTTACGAATAGCATTATATACTTCGAGTACGAAACGCAGTCGGTTTTCTAATGAGCCACCCCATTTGTCGTTTCGTTGATTGTGCCTTGAGGATAAAAATTGACTAACAAGATAACCATGAGCACCATGAATTTGTACTCCAGTAAAGCCTGCTTGCTTTGCTAGTTTGGCACTGGTAGCGAATTTAGTAATGATCTCTTGGATTTCACTCTCAGTGAGTTCTCGTGGGGTATTAAAACTTTTTTCTAGTCCACGCTCTAACGGTATTGCTGAAGGGGCTACTGGATCTGCACATAGAAATTTTGGAATTTGCTTACCTGGATGGTTAAGTTGCATCCATATGTGTGAGCTATTTTGCGTGCCTGCCTTTGCCCATTCACTAAATAATCTAAGGTCACTTTTCTCATCTAAAACCACATTCTTAGGCTCGCCAAGGGCGGTTCTATCCACCATGACATTACCTGTCATCGATAAACCAATACCGCCTTTAGCCCAACGTTGGTATAAGGTTACCAAACCAGAAGTCGGGTTATGCTGCTTATCGCCAAGCTGTTCACTCATTGCTGATTTGAACAGACGATTTTTAATAACTTGACCATGAGTAAGAGTAAATGGTTGATTGAGATCTATCGAATTCATACGTGCCTTATGGTTATATTATTATGTGATTAGGGCGTGTTAATCATAAAAGATCAACACGCCCTAGTTAGTATGCACTATTTTATCGATATAAATGTAAAGATTGCACAATTTGTATGTGTGTACGCTAATACTATATTTAGCCAACCATCTCGCATTGCCCTTCGATTTTTATTTTCTGTTTCTTCTCTAACACTTCAAATACAATCAACAGTGCTGCTGCGATGATGGCACCAATAAAGCATAAATACAGTGCACTGTAATAGTTGTATAGCTCACCTACCACACCAACTAAAACACTGGATACCAATACACTGATATTCAACATGTTTGAGAATAAAGTAGAAGCAGTGCCTAATCTGTCTTTCATCATATCTTGTAAAGCAACCATACCAAGTGTTGCACAAACACCAATAAAGAAACCATTTAGTATCTGAGCTATCAACATTGAAGTAAAGCTGGTGCTTGAAAGCATAACAAGAAAGAACATAGCGCCAGATATAACACCAAGGGTCATCACTCTGGTTGTACCCATTTTCTCAGCCATTTTGCCAGCACCAAGCATCACAGGGATCTCGCATGCTGCAGCTACACCAAACATCAGCCCTAACCAACTAACATCCACTTGTAACTCTTGTGAAAGATACAAAGGCATACTTGTAATGTACAAATTGTTAGCTGAAAAGGCACAGACGATAATGAAACAATAGAGAATCACCATGCGTCCGAGAGGCTTATGTTCAGTAATTACGGCTGTTTTTTCTTCTTTTGTTACGACGTTATCAGGAATAAATTTAGCAATGATCAGTATTGCTACTGATACTGTTATAGCAGAGACAGCAAATGCTGCATTGAATCCAAATTGTGCTTTAAGCATGAATGCTGCTGGTGGGCCAAATACCCAAGCTATGGCAAGGCCTGCTCGCATTGTTGCTAAAAAACTGGTGCTGTTGGTAACGTGTCTGTCACCATATTCACGACCTAAAGCAAACAGTTGACCAAAAGAAGCACCACTTACGCTCCCAAATACGATCGCCATGGTAATCGCTAACCAATAATCACGAATAACAGTAAAACTGGCGACTAAAATTAAGTAGCTTGCTAGTGATATCATCAGAATGGTTTTACGGTTCCAATGTGTGTCTGAGCGTTTAGCAATAAATTGAGATACGATCACTGAACTGCTGACTGCAAGTGTCATATATAGACTCAGCATCATTGGTGAAGCATCTAGCTCTTCAACAATGAACAGGCTTGATAGTGGATAAAAAAATGCACTGCAAAGCCCCGTTATAAAAGCGGTAAAAATAAATAGTAAAGAGGTTTTATCTTTATACATAACTCAATTCCAGTATACGAAATGTGGTTTAAGTGATCATTTGGTTTTACGGGTAGTCTACTTAATGATGAGCCTATTAATTGATGTTATTCGAGCTAGATCTAATACTATTCATTCATCTTGTTATGCTTCTTTGACAGAAAATTATCATCATACTATTCTGAAACGGAAAGGAATCGATTGGAGTAGCAATGAAGCTGTTTAAAGAGCATGTACTGAATTTACCTAATTTTGATTGGATCGTAAGAGAGTTTCATTGTCGAGTTGAAGATAATGAGTTTGCGTGCTCTTGGCATTATCATTCTGAGTATGAATTGGTGTTGTATCTTGATCCTGATGGGCATTTCAAGGTAGCTATTTTGCAGGTGATGCAATTGGTGATATTCACCATAATTCTTTATTTCTTTATGGCCCAGGTTTACCTCATATGGTGGCAGGAAGAAGTGTGAAGGTAGAACAGTCAAAGCACCACACTTTAATTATCTGGTTTGCTCATCATTGGGTTGAACGCTTAATAGCACTTATTCCTGAAGCAAGAAACTTAAAACGTTTATTGGACAATTCGGCTTATGGGCTGTCGTTTAGCGTAGAGGTAGCACTGAAGGTATCTGAATTATTAAAACAAGCAACATCATTAGATCGCCACCAACAAGCTGTAAAAGTTATTGAGATAGTAGTGAGCCTTGCTGATGATATTGAAGCAAAGAAATTATCAACAACACCTTATCGAATTAAACCTCTTTCGGATGATTCAGAATTTAATCACCGCATTGAACGAGCAACAAGATACATAGAAAAACACTATGGTGATGCGATAAAGATTGCTGATTTATGCAAACGACTTCATATGAGTGAGAGCTCGGCTTATCGTATGTTTGAGAAGCATTATGGGATGAGTTTTTCTGATCATATAAAGCAATACCGTATTGGTAAAGCTTGTGAACTGTTAGCGAGTACTAACTTACCTGTTGCGCTCGTTGCTGAGAAGACTGGGTTTAAAAATATATCCAATTTTAATCGTCAGTTTAAGGAGTTAAAAACCATGACGCCGAGTGATTTTCGACGTCGATTTAATTAAAACAGAACTTTGGTTACAGCTGATAAATTACGTTATTATTTATTACCTTCTAAACTCGGTTGATGTTCTTATGCCTACCACCTCTTTTTCACTGATCCCTGTAGGGGTTAGATTTATGTTTCTTTCAGCGCTTGGATTTGCGCTTATGTCTGCGTGCGTAAAATACGTGAGTAATTACGGTATTCCAGTATTTGAAATTGTGGCAGCAAGGGCGCTCGTTTCTTTGATCATTAGTTATGCTGATGTGAAACGAAAAGGCATTTCGATATGGGGAAATAATAAGCCATTACTTCTTGCTCGTGGGGCTGTAGGTACAACGGCTCTTATGTGTGTTTACTATGCAGTGACGACTCTACCTTTGGCTGAAGCTACGATCTTACAATATGTTCATCCTATTTTTACCGCATTGCTCGGCGTTCTATTTCTTAAAGAACACATTCAAAAATCAACCATGCTTTGCATTGCGTTCTGTCTTGCTGGGTTGTTTGTCATGGTTCAGCCAAGTATGGACAGTGGAAGCACGAGCGAATTGCCAATTTTTAGTATCGCTGTTGCTTTGTGTGGTGCGTTAGGAAGTTCTATTGCTTATGTGATAGTTAGAAAGCTCAGCCAGACAGAAGATAGCTCCGTTATTATCTTTTATTTCCCATTAGTGGCATTATCCATCTCAACTGTACTGATTTGGAATGACTTTGTATGGCCAAGTTTGTTCCTTACGATGATCTTGATTTTAATCGGCATCTTCACACAAATTGGGCAATACGGACTGACCAAAGCTATGCAAACCCAAGCCGCGGGTAAAGCGTCTGCTTACTCTTATGTACAGATTGTCTTTTCAGCGTTATTAGGTGTTTGGATATTTAATGAAATTCCATCCATTTGGACATATTTAGGTGGTGGCTTGATTGTGACTGGTGCGCTAATTAACGTATTTGGTAAGCAGTCGGTTTCTATCACGAAGAAAAATAGTTAGGCATAAAATGAATGAAAGCGCTAATTTACTTAAGTTAGTGCTTACTCTCTTTGTAAGTAATCGCTTTAATTGATCGAAGCAGGGCCAACAAATTTTATTTTGTTAGCCCCTGAAAAAACATAATGATATGTGAGTGTCTATTAATATTTACTCAACGTCGCAATTAGTGCAGCTTTGTAGTGCGATTTCGTGTTCAAAAACTAATGCGTCATTTTCAGCCAGAAGTTCTGCAATTTCATCTGCTACTTCTTTCTCATCATCAGCTTCAATTTGGCCTTCTAGCTCTTCTTCTGAATAACCGTAGAAGTTCAGTAATAAGTAATCACGAGCTTCTGCTTTAGTACAAGTTACGTTTACTGAAAGATCAGCTTCAACGTTGCCTTGTTCGATAATTGCAGCCAGTTGTGCTTGAACATCTTCTTTCATTGTTGCTGTTAACCAACCAAGGTCAGTATTCACTTTGGTTTTTTTACAGTTAAAACAAGGCAGTTCGTGAAAGTAGTATTGAAAATTAGTCATAGGTCATTTCTCTTTTGAGTGTTGTATCGCAAGATTATGCGCGTTTTTGAGGAAAATACTATATTAATAAAGTTATTAGCCTGAAAAGTAGGACTTTATTTTCTCTCGCAACCATATATTTGCAGGGCTTTGTCGCTCTCGATTATGAGTTAATAATCCTGGCATGCTGTGTTAAATACAGTTTCATGAATGTACCGCTATGTGTCAATGCGCTAAATTAGCCCCATACCAATACGAATTCCCAAAGAGGCGTTAGGTTTACCATTTTGAAAATGGTGATGGTTCGTGATCATTGATGATAAGAACGTTATTCATAGCTAATTACTCCGCAAAAAATAGGTTGGATACACAAATCGAAAAGGCTTTTTGACGCCACTTTGTTTTGTTGAAAACTACCCATAGGTCTGGGATATCTAAAACTTCAAAGTCTCACCATCAGCAGGAATAAGGGTTTTATCTGACAAACCGTTTTTATTAATTGCTTCTTTAAGAATTGGTCGAGTTACTGCACAGTGATTGAGTGCCTCCATATGGTTCGCAATGACCTTATTAGGGGAAAGGTGAATAAACTCCATAACCTCTTCAATAGACATTAATAACGGTTGACCAACGTCCATACGAGCACGACCTGCCGCGACTACTGTGATATCAGGTTTCAACTCAGTCAATGCTCGTTTTACATCATCGGTTAGAACTGTATCACCGCTAATGTAAATAGAAGGCTCATTGGGGAGCTCCAAGAAAAATCCAACACCATTAGCCATTACCTTGTGAATCCATCCATGACCGTGCAAAGCCGGAACCGCGGTGAGCTTTCCGTCTAGAAAGTCGATAGTTTGCCAGTCTTCAATTCCCCAATTTACCGTTAAGTCGTATTTTTCTAGGTAAGCCTTATCTTTGGCTGGTGTCGCAACTGGGATATTACGACTTGTTAAAAATGCCTCACCTGCCGGATCTAGGTGATCTCCATGTTGTAATGCCTTGATACCAAATGTTTGACTGTGAGTAATTAAGGTATGAGTAACTTTGTTTAGTAGCTCATCGGCATTACTTGGCATCTCAACGGTTGGATTTTTCGCGGCCTTAGCCTTAATTACTGAAAAGGGAGGCATAGAGCCTTTTTTTCCCAACATAGGATCAATAAGGATAAATCTTTCGCCAGATTCAATAATAAATGTTGCGCTACGTAGGTGGTGGATCTTCATAATGCCTCTCTAAACTCACTAACAAGCCATGTTCTCTATGATATTTAGTATGCTATTTTCCAGTTTCTTGTGATACTGTCTTGAAAGTCAATATTCGCGCAAATCGAGACGCTTATGAACAAATCAAGCGAGCTAATTAAAATTACGATGGTAGCCTTTGAAGGCATCAGTGCTTTTCATCTCTCTGTGCCTTGTCTGGTGTTTCAAGATATCTTTTTCGGTCAGCAGGTTCGGTTTGACTTGAGGATCTGTTGCGAAAACAGCTTGCAGTTTGAAACAAGCTCTGGATTTGGTGTGGTGGTAGATAGTGATTTAAGTGCTATCCAAGAAGCTGATATTATAATTATTCCAAGCTGGCCAAATGACTTGCCAGAGCCAAGTGAGCGACTTATAGAGGCGTTAATAGAGCATCATAATAAAGGGAAGTTGCTGGTAGGACTTTGCCTTGGTTCTTATGTTCTCGCGTGTGCTGGCGTTCTCGATGGCAAACGAGCCACAAGCCATTGGGCGTTTTCCGAACAATTTCAGCAGCAATTTCCTAAGGTGGATTTTGACCCAAACCCTCTATTTGTTGAACATGAGACTATCATTACCTCTGCTGGAGTAGCCGCTTCACTCGATTGTTGTCTACACATAGTGCGCCGTTTGTGTGGTAGTGAGCTTGCGAATGATCTCGCACGTAAGATGGTGACTGCGCCATCTCGTACAGGTGGACAGCAGCAATATATACCAGCACCAGTCAACATAAAACCTCTTACAGAGACAAGTATCAGCCTTGTGATTGAGCTGGTTGAGCAGAGCCTTAATCAGTCTCATTCACTAGATGAAGTTGCTGAGCGCTGTGCGATGAGTAAACGTACTTTTACACGCCAGTTTAAATCCACCTATGGCTGTACATTTGGTGAATGGCTGCAAAATCGACGTTTGGTGCTTAGCCAGCGTCTATTAGAAACCACGAAACTATCGATACCTCAAGTTGCAGAGCAAGCGGGTTTTGGCTCTGATAGTGTATTCAGAAAGCACTTTAAATCTGCTTTTCATGTATCGCCGGTTCAGTGGCGCACGACTTTCAAGCAATAGTATTCATTTCATTGAGGGCGAATCTTAACATCTATTATCCCAACGCCTTAAATCGTGTTAGCCCTAAACCTCTCCAGTCACCGCATATTGGCCTTCAATTACTACCTTCAGTTTCTTCTCTAATATCTCAAACACAATCAACCTATTTGCAAAACGGGCGCTTTTTGCTCCTAAGCGATTTAACATTCTTTGACAGATAGCGCTTACACGATTAGCCTGAGAGTCTCTTGATTGGATGGCCTTTTGTTTGTCGTTTTAAAATGCAGTAGGGAAGCGGAATGAATTTAAATTTTATCAAACATTTTCTGGCAGTGTATGACTTTGGTAGCGTGACAAAAGCGGCGGATTATTTAAATATTACGCAGCCCTCAATGAGCAGTGCGATCAAAAAATTTGAAGAGAGTTACGGGCAGCCATTATTTCTAAAAGTAGGGCGCTCTCTTGAGCCTACCGATGCCGCCCATTCATTAGCTTATCAAGTTCGACCTATCATGGATCAATTAGTCATGGCGTTGGAATCTCCACGTCGTTTAATAGTGAGTGCGCCAGAAATCGTATTGCAATCTCTGCCTGATATGGACGATGCTTTGCTGACAGAAAGCCCAGCGGTTGAGTACCAAATGCTAGATAAAATTCGCTCTGGTGAAGTGGATATATTGATTGATGATATTACGGTAACGGACTACACCTTTGTGACTGAAAGTTTAGGCAAAATGGATATCGCTTTTGCGTGTCGAAACGATCATCCGACTATCCTTGGTCATTCATTAAGTTTAGAGCAATTTAACCAAGCTGAGCATGTTATGCTTAAACTGAAAAATGAGAATGTGGGCGCGTTTGAAACTCGTCCTGATGAGATATTTGAGCGTAACATCGTTCGTGAAGTGAGTGGGCCATCTAACTTATTGTTGAGTGTGAGGAATACGGATGCGATCTGCATTGTGGCTGAAAGTATGTTTGGTTTAGCTCAAGAGCTTGGTTTAAAGGTATTAGAGTCTCCTTTTCCATTACAGCCCTATGAGATAAAGCTGATTTACCACCGTCGTAATATCACCAATAAAACGCATAAATACATACGTGAACAGATCAAATCAAGGCTGAGTGAACTTCATCAATAATTCATAGATAAAAACTATATATCGCATAGTTAATGGTCAATAGTTTCTCGTTATCAATCATCATAATATTACCTAATTGCAATCTAATTCATTAATCTTTAATGGAAAATTGAATTGATTTTAACGATAGGTAAACCGGAGTTATTTGATGAAATTTGATAAAGATGTTGTTATTCCTCGTACATTAATTGCCACTATTATCGCTGTTTTAATTATTGCTCCTAACGTAGGGTAAGCATTTTTTATATTTGAGATGAAAAGAACTGCTGTTATAAGCGCACTCTTGTTTCAATCGGTTTTTGAGGTGATTGAGCTTGTAAAAAGGGCAGAAGTAGTAACCCTATGACAGCAGCACAAGTCGAAATGGTGATAAAGAACCCTGTCCATCCATAGGTTTCTAAAATCACCGCTAATGGGTAGCCTGAAAGCGCTGCCCCATATAAGCAAATAATCCAACAAACCCTGTAGCGGCGCCTGCCGAGTCTTTATGTGAGCATTCAGCCGCAGCCATACCAATTAACATTTGTGGTCCAAAAACAAAGAAACCAACAGAAAACAGCCCAGCAGCTTGAAACACAAAATTGGTTAACGGCATAAGCCATAACGCTGAAACGGAAAGAAAAATACCAATAGCGAACAAAATGTTCATTGGTCCACGATTGCCCCCAAAGAGCTTGTCAGAACCCCATCCAGCAACAAGAGATCCCACAAAACCGCCAATTTCAAATAGGGATAATGCGGCATTTGCATTAATTAAGCTGTAGTTGTGTTCTTCTGTGAGATACAGGTTTCCCCAGTCATTGACTGCGGTTCTTACGATGTAAACCAATACATAGCTAAAAGCGAGTAACCAAATGTACTTATTACTAAACACATAGGTTTTTAGAATCTCTCGATAGCTTAACCCTTGACCATGGTTTTCTTGTGCGAGCTCCAGTGGATCATTACGCCATTTTCCTACACTAGGTAAGCCCATGGTGGTGGGTTTATCACGTAGACGCCAACATACAATCAGTCCAATTGCGACACCAATCATACCCGGTAAGATAAAACCTTCTCGCCAGCTGTAATGAAGGGTTAAATAGCCTACAAGAATAGGAATTAACGCCCCACCAATGTTGTGTGCTGTGTTCCATATTGCCCAACGGAATCCTCTTTCAGAACGAGAGTACCAAGTGGTGAGGAGTTTTGAACATGAAGGCCAACCCCAGCCTTGAAACCATGCATTAAGTACCCACAGAGAGATAAAAGCCGCTAACGAGCTAGAGAAGCCAAAAGCAATGTTAATGAGTCCTGTGGCAATTAATCCTAGTCCCATAAAATAACGAGGGTTAGAGCGGTCAGAAATGGTGCCCGAAAGAAACTTTGATAATCCATACGAGATATAGAAAAGAGTGCCGATTAAACCGAGATCACCTTTATTAAGCCCTAAATCGGTGATCATAGCAGGAGCGGCGTAGTTAAAAGTTTTACGAGTGAAGTAAAAACCAGCATACCCAATGTACATGCCGATCATGATATGTAAACGCCAATAGCGATAACTTTCGTTCACTTGAGTATCACTAAGCGTGTTGTCATTTGATGTGGTTGAGCGTAAAAATCCAAACATAGTAATACTCACATTTTTGGTAGTGCAATGCTAATTTGAGTGCCAGGAATCGAGGTGTTGGAATTGATGACCATTTTCCCTCCGAGTGCTTGAACTCGCTCTTGCATGCCTCTTACTCCCATTCCATTCATCAAATCTTGAGTTTTAAATCCAATGCCATTGTCGGTAATAAAAAGGCTCACTTGCTCATCAAGAATCAGTTCAATGTTAATCTCACTGGCTTGTGCGTATTTATAAGCGTTATTGAGTGATTCTTGGCATAAGCGAAAGATAGTGACTTTAAGCGTATCACTTAAGCATGAATAATCACCTTGCCAGTTCAGTTGTATATCAACGCCGTGATCGGAAAACTCCATTTCACGGATGAGTTGCTCAACGGATTCTTTTAAATCCAAATCATCCAACATTTTGGGTCTTAATTTGGTTAATAATCGCTTGGTTGTGTCATAGACATTGAGTGAAAGCGTCTCGATAGTATCGGCGCAACGAACACTCATCTCAGCGGCATCAATGCGTTTAATTATGCTCGCTTGAGTGCGGATAGCTGTGATGTTTTGGCCTATTTCGTCATGCAATTCACGTGCAATATCACGACGAACCGATTCTTCAGCTGTAATTAATTGGCGTGATAGATTTTGATTACGAGACAGTTCATTACGTAATTTTTGATTGAGATCTTTCTGCTTTTGAACTGCTAATCCAAGTAAAATACCCGTAATGGTTTGGGCTGAAAGCGATAAAAGTAAATCGGTAATTTCAAGTTTAGATACGCCACTGTGAGCGGCAATTAATGCCACGCTATTAAATAATGTCGCTAATAAAGCCCCTTGCCACCCGTATCGTACCGCAAGCAAAATAATCGGAATTGCCATACAAAAAGGAGCGAAGCGTCTTAACTCATCAGGCAAGCTGGTTTGTATTAAAATGCTAGCAACCAACAATAGACTGTATAAAGCGATGTGGCGTATTTTAAATTCAACAGCGGTATTGATGAGGTGGGAACTCAGTGGTGCCCATTTATTTTGAAATAGATAGTTCCACACTAAATAGCACATCGGAACCAGCATTAACCCGCCTGTAATGCTCACAAGCCATACCATGTAAATGGATGGAACATGAGATCCCACAACCGCAATATTGATGAGTGCGGTGATCATAATGACGCTTGCCATGATGAGAAGATGACGGTTTTGATCGCCGTAGTAATACCGTTTTGCAAACCACGTAATGGGAATACTTAAGGCACTAGCAATAAGAACGGTTAGCCATTGTGGTTCATCAAGTAGTAGAGCTAAAGCGATGGTTAGTCCCCATTCTGCAATGTAAATCGCAGGCCAATAGGAAGAGCGAGTGTGCAGAGTCATTCCTAAGCGTAGAGAAAAGGGGAATAACAAAATGGCGAGCTCAGGGTCATTAATAAAGTAATAAGCAATGACCCATAAACAAAACCAAGCACAAGCGGCCATAAAGGCACCGCATAGTGATGTGGCTAAATAAGAACGCATTAGAATGAGTCTTGAGTAAAGAGTTTAGCCAACTCAACGTTATTTTTTACGTTAAGTTTATCCATTGCATTAGCACGATGAACATGGACGGTTTTATGACTAAGCCCTAATTCAATGGCAATAGATTTTACGTCTAATCCAGTTGCAAGTAATTGGCATACTTCGTTTTCACGGCGAGTTAGATGATTCAATGCGGTTTTGTTTTTGACAGGCGTTGCCAGTTTAATCGCAATATCTGGCGTAAGGTAACAACCGCCATTAGCACTGGTTCTTACCGCTTGAATTAGCTCATCAGGACTGCAACGTTTACTTAGGTAACCTTTTGCTCCTAGCTCTAATGATTTCTCAACCATGGCGGGAGAATCATGCACACTGAGCATGATGCTAGCAATGCCTGAAGGAATATCTTCTAACAGGCTTAATCCACTCTCATCTTGCATTGATATGTCTAAAATGACGACATCAGGATGGCAACTTGGTAGTCCACGACGCGCTTCTGCTGCTGAGCTAAATTCCCCAACGACAGATATGTCTGATTCCAAGCTAAGTAATTGAGCGAAACCAGAGCGGACAATGATGTGGTCATCAACAAGTGCAACATTAATCATGATAAGTAACCAAAATTGGGAGTGAAAAGCAAAATAGCCCCAATAGGAGCGATAAGAATATAAATATAAGGTGGGGTAATGATACTGAATTGAGAGCCCTATTGGTATGATCCCGCGCGCTTTAGCTAGGTAAAGCGCGCGGAAGTATTACGCTTGTTTTGCAGCTAGGTGCATTTTTTTAGCGTGACGGATTTTCTTCTCTTCGGCGATAGCGACAAACACAAGTAAGAAAATACAGATTGCAGCAGAGGTATCTAACGCTGCAAATGTGCCTTTCCAACCGGTTAAGCCAAAGATAGGAGTACCATCTGCAATCATACCAAGGCCTAGTTTTGCAAAGCTGTCACCAATTAAGTAAGCAAAAGTACCTTTCACACCATCGGCAACACTGATGGCTTTTTTAGGAACAAAACCAACCGCAGCAACACCAATTAATAATTGAGGACCAAACACTAAGAAACCAAGTACAAATAGAGAAGTAAGGTACATGAACTCACTGGTAGCGTGTTGGTAAAACTCTAGTGACACAATGATTAAACCAAGAGATACACAAGCAACCAAAGCACGACGACCGTTAGCAAGATCAGATAAATAACCCCACATTAATGTGCCAACAAGAGCGCCAACTTCAAATAGAGTAAAGCCAGAAATAGCGGCTTCTTTTGATAGACCTAATTCTTGGTAAGCGTATACGGTAGACCATTGATCGATACCAATACGAACAATGTATAAGAAAATATTTGCAAAGCAGAGTAACCAGATCACTTTGTTTTTAAGTACATACTCAACAAAGATCTCTTTTTTCGTCATTTGATTTTCTTCAGCAGCAGTATCTTCTTCACTGATCTCTTCATCAAAAAGTTCTTCAACTTTACCTAGGCCGTAAGCTTCTGGTGAGTCACTACCAAAGCGCATACCAATAAAGCCAACAATGATTGCAATGATAGATGGGAATACGAACATACCAATAACGTTGCCATCAAATAGGTAGTTTGCACCAAATAGAGCAACACCAGCAGCACCTGCACCACCAACGTTATGTGACATATTCCAAAGACCTAAATATGAACCACGTTTATTACGAGGCGTCCATTTAGTGATGGTTGAGTAACTTGAAGGACCACCTGTACTTTGGAAAAAACCACTTAACGCATAGAAAGCGACCATCATGAATAGACTTGCGCTGCCGCCACCCATACTGAAGCTAAAACCTAGCATAGCTAAACCAGAAAGAATAAGCATGAAAGGCAAGAATTGTTTGGTGTTTTTACCATCGCATAGTAAGACACAACGGTTTTACCAATACCATAAGTAATTGAAAAGCCAAGACCAATCAGACCTAAGTCAGTCATTGATAATCCATAAGTTGAAATCATGTCGTTTTGTGCGACATTGAAGTTTTTACGGATCAGATACATGGTTAAATAACCAATAAATACAACTAGGTAAGATTGTAGGAAAGGTTTAAACCACATTTTTCTTCGTACTTCTACCGGAAGATCTAATGTTGGTTTTCTAACCTGATCTAAGAACTTTAACATTGTGAACTCTCTTATAATCTATAAGGATATGCACGGAGTCATGTGCTCCATACTCTCTTTGTTATTTGACAGGAGAATAGTAAGGAGTCTAAAAAGCGACCGCATGAGAGAGGGTCTTAGAATAACTAGGAAAAATTCCTAGAAATTGATGAGGGATATAGAAAGCGTGAAAAGGCTCACATTGTGTATGATTGCTTGAAAAAGTAGTAAAGGGTTAGAACATCTAATATAGGCGTGATTTCCTTTGCTTTATACTATATTTTGAGTGATAACTCTGTATAATTCGCCGCCTATTCACCCTGTTTGAACAACCGATACTTAGGAACTCGTTATGATGACTGATGAAGAAAGAATTGAACTGCAACAAAACAACCCATTACACGGTCTTAAGTTAGAAACCTTGCTACAAGAGTTGGTTGATTTTTACGGTTGGGAAATTCTAGATACAGCAATGCGTTTGAACTGTTTTAATACGAACCCATCAATTGCAAGTAGTGTTAAATACCTAAAGAAAACAGAATGGGCAAGAGAGAAGTTAGAAAACTTTTACCTATACCGTTTTAAGCGTATGCCTCGTGCATCTAATCTTGAATATGACAAACCGCCACGTGCTCGTACATTCCCGCATGGTCTTGAACCAAAAGAGCCAATGGAATTGACGGTTGATTCGATTTTGAAATCACAAGCAAAAGCGGCATCAGCGCATAAAGCTCGTACTTCTAATCGTGGTGGTAACTATCGCCGATAAGAGATAGGTCATTAATTGATGTGACTCTTTAGTTTGAACAAAATAAAAAAGCCAAGTAATTGATTTACTTGGCTTTTATTTTACCTGTCTTTTAATTGTTTAGTTTGTTTGAAAAAAAGACAGCTCTTGGTTTTGTTTTTCTGCTAATGAAGCAAGCTCATGAGCCGCTTGTTGTGTTTGGTTTACTGCCGCAACATTTTCATTTACTAAATCAAAGGTTTTGCTTGTATTTTTAGCGATATCTTCAGTTACAAAGTACTGCTCTTGTGAAGCTGTTGCAACTAAAGTATTCATCTCGGAGATAGCTTGAACAGAAAGAGAAATATCACTAAATGATGTTTTTACTTCTTCTGATAGAGCAACAGATTCTTGAATCGACGCAACATTCGCAACCATATTTTCATTTACTTTTTCAGATTGCTCTTGAAGCGTAGAAATTATTTCTTGAATGTTTTTAGTCGACTCTTGGGTTTTGGCAGCTAGGTTACGAACTTCATCCGCAACAACTGCAAAGCCGCGTCCTTGTTCACCTGCTCGTGCCGCTTCAATAGCAGCATTTAATGCGAGTAAATTTGTCTGCTCAGAGATAGAGCTAATTACATTAGTAACTTCACCGATGTTAATCGCATTATTCTTTAGCTCCTCAATCATATGAGCAGTTTCTTGAACTGAAGTATTAATATTTTGGGTTAATAAAATAGATTGCTCTAATGTTTTATTCCCTTGTTGTACGTTACTTATTGCTTTATTCGCTTCTTCTTCAGCTTGAACTGCATTAGAAGACACTTCTTTTGATGTGCTCGATAATTCACTAATGGCTGTTGAAATTGCTTCTACTTGTTCTAGTTCTAGTTTGGTATTTTGAGCTGTGTTTTCATTACAACTGTTAATTCTTCAGAGGCAGAACTTGTATTTGTAGACGATGTTCTGAGCTCTTCAATTAAAGTAGATAGATTTTTAATCGACTGATTGAAGGTTTGTTTGATTTGATAGAATTCATTTCTTGATGGTGAAATAGGGATAGTTCTTAGCTCTCCTTTAGATAAAAGAGCAATGGCTGAAGACATTTCTTTAATGTTCTTATTTAAGGTGTTATTAATAAAAGAAAAAAGAATCATTGAAATAAGACAACCGATAAGAGTCAGTGTTAATGTAATTGTCACTAAACCTTGTAGTGATTCTTCTTGCTCAGTGCTTCTTATTATTAATAAACTGTCTTCTCGTGATGAGGCTTCTTGAAGTAATAAACGAATTTTATCTACATATTGTTTACCTGTTGCTTGGTTAACAAATATTGAAACATCTTCATTATCCCCATTTTTTCTGATATCCATTCCTTTGTTTATTACTTGGCTTTGCCACAAGTCCAATTGTTTAACGACTTGATTAAACGTATCAGTTTGTACGGGGTTATCAGAGGTTAATGTTAATAAGGTATTTAGCGCCTCTTTAACTTTTTTGCTTCCTGATTCATAAGGCGCTAAGAAACCAGCATTATTTGTTAATAGAAAACCTCTGTATCCGGTTTCCATATTGACTACTTGCTGTATGGTATCTTCAATATTGAGTAGTACGTTATAGGTGTGTTCAACGGATGCTGAATTTTTCTTAATGTCCGAATTTGAGTTGCTTACAGATAAAAATATAGTACTAAATGAGATAAATGTAGTTAAAAACGCTATTAACATTAACCATTTTGTTGGTAAGTTTGTCAATTTGTTCATGTGTTTTCCTTTTATCCTTTAAACATATACTTATTAATTATGTTTAAATACATGTTTTAATTATATCGAATAGTTATTTTTAATTGACTTATATATTGTTATTTTATATTTATATATAGCGTACTTATAATTGTGGTTTTTTCTCCGAATAATCGAAGCATAAACATATGCTTGCACTATGGTTAATGCGATTTTAATACAATATTTATTAAGCGGTTAGTTATTTTGATATTTTTGTTTTTTGTTGATTTAAATATATTTAAATGTTGTTTATATATTTGTTTTTTCTTTTGTTATTAATTATGGAGCGGTGTTTTATAATAAAAAGTTTAGATATAAAGAAGTGGTATTTTAGGATGGGAGTGTTTTTATTTTTAATATATATTTTTTGAATGTTTTGTGGCGGGGATAAGTATCGTATTTTAGCCATCTTAAAAGCTAAAATACGATATTGAAAAGGTTTTAATTTTACCTATGTAGAGATTTCTTATGGTTGCTGTTTAGTTGGTGCTAATGCAATTTCACGAATACAAACGTTTTGAGGTTGTTGGTAAGCAAAAGATACTGCACGAGCAATGTCGTCAGCAGCTAGCACGCCACCCATGCTTTCTTTCCACTCACCGTAGCCATCTTTAATTTCTTGAGAAGACGTATGAGATAGAAGTTCAGTCTCAACCGCTCCCGGTGCAATTGTTGTTACACGAACGTTTGATAACGCTACTTCTTCACGCACGTTTTCAGAGATAGCGTGAACCGCAAATTTAGTACCACAGTAAGCTGCATGGTTAGGGAATGTTTTCTTACCAGCAATAGAGCTGATGTTAATGATAGTACCGCTGTTACGTTCCATCATAGGTGCAAGAACTGCTTGCATACCATTAAGAAGACCAAGAACGTTAACATCAAACATGGTTTTCCACTCTTGTGCATCTTGAGTGTCAATTTGACCAAGAAGCATTGCACCAGCGTTATTTACGATAGCGTCAACAGGACCAAACTTTGCTTCGCCCTGAGCAATAGCAGCTTCAAAAGAGGCTTTGTCTGTTACGTCTACTTTTACTGATAAAGAGTTTGGTAGGTTAAGTGCTTCAAGGCGATCAATACGACGAGCAAGAAGAAGTAGAGGATGACCTTCATCGCTTAAACGACGAGCGATTGCCTCACCAATACCAGAACTTGCACCTGTAATAACAACTAATTTTTTCATCTTCTATTTCCTCAATAAATTCAATAAGCAACGGGATTTAAACCCCTGTTTCGTTGCGATGGATGTATATTACTGCGACTCTTATTGTTGATATATAGCTATTTACTTGAAACTCTGTTGCTGTACTGCAACAATAAGATGTCAATTACTACAGAGTTAACTATGATGATCAATCGCATTAACCTTACCGATATCCGCTCGTTTGTTCTTATTGCTCGCTTAGGGAATTTTACTAAGGCGGCGGAAACTCTCGACGTCTCTCGTTCCCATGTGTCGCGCCAAATAAGTAGCCTAGAGAAACAAATGGGCGTGACGTTATTAATTCGTACAACTCGAACGCTACGTTTAACGGAAGCGGGTAAGCATTTTTATCATCAATGTGAACAAGCTCTTCATACTATAGATCAAGCTCTGCTTTCTGCTGTGGATGATGTTGAAAAGGTGCAAGGGGAGATAAAAATAAACTGTGTGGGTGGTTATTTAGGTGAGGTATTTCTGGCTGATATCGTTAATGCCTTTATGCAGCAGTACCCAGATGTATCTATCAGTTTAGATTTTAGTAGTAATCGAGTGGATTTAATTGAAGAAGAGTTTGATATTGCTTTTCGTATGGGCAGTCTTGAGGATTCCGGTTTTGTTGCGAAGAAATTACTTGATATTGAGATGGGAACATTAGCCAGTCCAAAGTATTTACAACAATATGGTCGTCCTTCACATCCTAAAGAATTGCAGCAACACCATTGTTTAACAGGTTCTGTTCGTAAATGGCATTTCCAATCTTTAGTTAATAAAGAACATTATGATGTTTCGATTAAAGGAAATTTACAGTGTAAAAATGGACGAGTATTGGTTGCTGGTGCTATCGCAGGAAATGGAATTATTCGAGTTCCACTGATTTATTGTCAGCAAGAATTAGATGATAAAAAGCTTGTGCAAGTATTTGAAGAGTGGGGAATTCCAACCGTTGATTTTTCTGCGATTTATCACCGAGATCGTTATCAGCCTAAGAGAATAAGGACATTTATTGATTTTGTGAAACAGTATTCAGATTCTTTATTTACTTAAACATAATTACAATCGCCATGAAGCACACTTGAGTGAATCATGGCGTTTTATTGTTGGATAGTCTTATTCTTCTGCTTGATATTCTAAAATATCCGCAGGTTGGCATTCTAAATGTTTGCAAATGGCTTCTAAGGTTGAGAACTTTATTGCCTTTGCTCTGCTATTTTTTAGTACAGATAAATTCTGTTCCGTGATACCAATTAATTGAGCCAACTGATTTGAGCGCATTTTCCGCTTGGCTAGCATGATATCGAGATTTACAACGATAGGCATATATATTGTCTCTAGATTGTGAGTTCTTGCTCTTCACGAATAAGGCTTGCTTCTTCCATTACTTTTGCGATAACTCGCACGATTAAACCAATAACTAACATACTGATTTCGCTGTCTGAAATGTTAAAGCCTCCTTCCACATTATCTTCAGTATAAGAGAGTGCGATACTAAGAAGTATATCGGATAACACTTGAACAAATGGCATCATAATTAAGATGTTAGCGATTTTACGATATCTGATGGTGTTATCAAGGGTAAACACTTGCCCTTTTTTGTATAAACGAAATAAAAGAATTAACTGCCATAGAATCGCACAGCTTAATAGTGTTGGTAGCATACTTGGCAGGTAACCTAACATAGAACGTGAAAAAGAGAGTGGAAGAGTAACTTCAACAGGAAAAGTACTCTGGAATGATTGTGAGTTATAAAGAGTTGAAGCAAACCAAAGGACGGTATCCATTAATGGTAAAGCAACAAAAGCAAATCCAAAAACGATAAGCAGTTTTGAACTAAAAGATTGGATGTTATTTAAATTATTCATGTTATTTCTCATTCAGTGTGTGTGATGAGAATATATGCCTATCTAAAATAAATAACAATAATTATTTATCGTTTTGCGATAAGTTTTTATCGTTATTTACTTTGTAAACGTTGCAGCTTTAATTTTTCTGTTCTTAATTTCTTGATTGAATCACTCATTTTTTAAGTATTTATTAGTAATTTTATCAATAATTGTTAGTATACAACACAAAGGATTGTTAATTATATGTTTCGGTGTTGTATGAGTGTTCGATTAAAACTGATTTTATTTTTGTTGGTATTGTTTTCTGTGGCTATTGCGAGTTCTGCTTTGACATTTAAGCTTGAATCTTATGGAGAAGAGAAGCTTGCATGGGTAATTCATACTCATAATGTTATTACAAAGTCTGAAAGATTGTTGAGCAGTATGAAAGACGCAGAAACGGGTCAAAGAGGGTTTTTATTGACCCAAGAGATTCACTATTTGCAACCATACTACACAGGAATCGCTGATTCCAAGCAGTTATTGTCTACTTTGCAAGCGTTGACAAAAGACAATCAAAAACAACAAGAGGCTCTTAAATACATTGAAAAATCAATGACTCTTAAATTTGAAGAGTTAGCGACCACTATTGATTTAGTGCAACAAGATCAATTGCCTAAAGCGTTATCTCTTGTCAAAGAAGATAAAGGTAAAGCTTATATGGATGATTTAAGAGAAGATTTAAACCAATTTACTAATATTGAATTATTGCTACTTGAGCAAAGAAAAGGTGACTTTAAAGAGAATCGCAGTCAACTTGTTACATTAATTAAGATGCAAATCCTCTTTTTAATCTTTTTGGCAATTGGTTCTATTTTCTTTATGAAACGTAATCTGTTTGACCCATTAAAATTATTGCTATTTAGTACGAAGAAAATGCAAAAAGGCCATAAGCTTGATATTGCGGATATCGTCGAGAAAAATGAAATGGGTAAGTTATTATCAGCTTTTTACCAAATGAATGAAGTTGTTCATGAAAAAACAGAAGCGCTGACTTACAAAGCGCATCATGATGAGCTTACAGGGCTTAAAAACCGCAGTATGGTTAATACTGAATTACAAGCAGCGCTTCATCAAGCTGCAAAAACTAATACGAAAGTCGCCGTGTATTTTCTTGATTTAAATAAGTTTAAAGAGATTAATGACACATTAGGTCATGATGTGGGTGATGAGGTTTTAAAGAAAACGGCTCAACTATTAACTGAGACTGTGAGATGTCGTGATAATGTATTCCGTCTTGGTGGGGATGAGTTTTTAGTTATTGGTCAAGGTATAGCTCAATGCTCTGGGGTGAAAAAGCTTACCTCGAAATTATTAGAGCAGTTTAAGTTTCCCGTAAATATTGGCAGTGAATCTCTATCTATTTCCCCTAGTGTCGGTGTTGCTATTTATCCTGATGACAGCATTGATGGCGAAGAGCTAATAAAGTTTGCTGACATCGCCATGTATGAGGCCAAAAAAGATAAAGGCAACTCATATAAAGAGTTTGCCCCTATTATGCTTAAACGAGAAACGGATTGATTTCTTTTGCTATATGGTAACGATTTTTTCCTGAAAGTTTAGCTTGGTACATGGCCTTATCAGCTTTTTCTAAAGCCTCTTCTAATGGCGTCTGATCGTTACCAGACCAGTAGTATGCTCCAATACTTGCTGACACATAAGGAGTGGCTCCATTAATATGAATAGGGTAGCTAATTGCATTTAAGATACGCTGCAAAATAGCATTAATTTCTTGAGTCGCTACCCTCGGATTTGTTAAGTACAAACCAAGTAAAAACTCATCACCAGATAGACGAGCGACAAGATCGTTTTCAAAAACATTATTGGTCAAACGTTGTGAAATGATTTTCAATAAATCGTCACCACATTGATGCCCATAAGTATCATTTACCGCTTTAAAACCATCTAAATCGAGGAAGATTAGATAAACGGATTTCTGTTTTTTATGTGCATTAAGTAGTTGTTTATAAGCATTTTGACGGTTAGCTAATTGTGTTAAGCCATCATGGTTGGCTTCAAAGTTAAGGCGCTGAAGCTCTTTTACTTGAGTTTGGTCATTTAGTGATATTACAAATGACTCTACTTTATTATCGCCATTTTTGATTAATTTAATGGTTAATAAACAAGGTAACCAATGTGATTTGTTACCGTGCTTTCTTGAAAAAAACTGACTTGTAACGTCTGTTTGAAGTTTTAAATAACCTACTTTTAACACTTGTTTTAATACCGATGTATTGAGCTCGATAGGCTGACGTAAATGCAGCTGATCTAAATTGGTGATGTTTCCAAATGTTTGAATAAAGGCATTATTTTTAGTCTCTATTACCATTTTTTTTGTTACAACAATCACTGAACTTGGATTTTGGTCAAAAATCATTTCAGCCATTCGTTGACGTTGCTCAATGAGATAACGTTGACTGATATCTTCTATATGTACTAATGAATTATTTTCACCAGCAATCGGATAAGTCGATATTTGATATTGCTGTCCTGTTCCTTGGTGGCGAAGGGTTGTTGGTTCTAATCGCTGATGCATTTCGATGCATTCACGAAGTAGAGTTAATCGGTTGATTGGTTCAAAATCAGACAATAAATTTTCAATATGCTGCTGATTAAGAGACGTCATTTCATCATTATTTAGCTGAATTTGAGGCAACAATAAACGAGCTGCTGGATTATGATAAATTACTTTTTTATTAGGGGAGACAACTAATAGTCCTTGATCAAGTGAATCTAACACTTGATTAATGTAATGAGTTTTATCTTCAAGTCTTTGAAACGCCAGTGTTAATTGAGAGTCACGTTGACTTAAGTTATCAAGCATTTCATTAAAGCAATGAGTGAGCTTTCCAATTTCGTCAGGATGAACAATATGCAGCCTTTGTTCTGTTACCCCTTTTTTGATAACTGTTTGCATTGAATTAAATATGGACAATAAAGGCGTGGCAATTAATCGGTGTACTCTGTGTGCAAAGAATAACGCTAAAAGTGAGAAGATAACCGTAGTAATTAAGAAAATGGTTAAAATCTGATTGCGTTGTTCAAACATGCTGTCTTTTGAGGCCCATACAGTCAGATTACCAAGGTGTTCATTATCTAATGTTATTGGGTGTGTAATTGCAAAAAAGACGGAGTGTGAACATTGGATATCTCGTTCGAGCCATGAACAGTTTTCAGGTAAGTTATCTAATTTGGCGAAAGGTTCGCTATTAATATGCTCAACTCGAGCAGCGATTACTTCAGGATCAAAGGAAAGTGCATTCATTTGATCCAAACCTGTTTGTTGATCATTAAAGATCAACGCACCAGATAGATTGCTGGCAATACCTTGAGCGAGAATAGATGTACGAGTGTATAAATTAGCACTATGAGTTACTCCCATAAAATGAGCAACACTTGCCCCTAGAATCATTGTACTAAGGGTCAGTAATGTCCAAATAGGGTAGATGACTTTTTTACGTAACGGCAAAGCGCTGAACCATTGAAGTATCATAATGACTCCTCATTGGTTGTTATTTCAGATACAGATAATAATTGTGAACGAAGAGAAAGCTCTGTTGGCTTAATATTATGTAAACTGATCAAAGGTTTAATTCTATTATTTACTTTAATGAAAGCAATCATTCCACCTGCTGTAATAAACGGCTGGCCATCACCGATTAACAGTGCGTGTGGTTGCGAGATTTTAAATGTATTGATAATGCTAGGGTCTTGAGTCGAGAGATAAATGACATGGCATGTTTCTCGTTCGAGATCTTTTACGGATGAATAGGGAATATAGTTAGCTTGTGTTGGTTTTTTGGTTATCAATGCTTGTAATGTATTACTGACATCTAGATCTAATTCACTGCAGAAATTAAATTGTTTATTGCTTGGGGCGAACTCACCCCAAGAGGTTAAAAAAGCAAAACGAAATAAATAAACCGCTTTCAAATTATGATCTTGAATGTTGTTATCGTTAGCTTTGAGATTAAAACTTATAAGTAAAAGCAGCAGGCAGCCTATTACTTTAGAGCATAGCCCATAAAATAATGGTGTGGGTGAGTTTGCCTGTGCTTGTTTTTTGAACATGGCTATATAAAATTCCAACTTAATTCAGCATAGTATTGAGTACCATTTGCAAATGGCCCAAATTGCTCTGGGTATTCTTTTAATTGGTCACTACCTAGGTTCTCAGCACTTAATTTTATGCTTGGCCATGTTGGTTTATGTTGCCAATTAATCGACATATCAACCGTAACGACTTCTGGCCAGATCGTATAATCGTCACCATAAGATTGATATGCTTGAATTAATGCTTCGTCAGGTTCTGATGCTGAAACATAATTCACTACTGATGAAACCCAAACTGTTGGATGAATATCCCACATCACGTGCAGTGTGGCATAGTGATGAGGCGTATTTTCTAGATCTAAAATAGGCAATTCATTTGAACCGCAGATAGAGCCGTTACAATCTCCCTCGATTGTCTTATAGCTGTAATTGGCATTGATTTGCAAGACATCGATTGGTTGCCATTGGATACTCACCTCTCCTCCCATGGTTTCTTGGGAGAGAGGGTCAACTAATTGAGCAAACATATCATCAATAATTGTGCCGCTAGAATGCTGAGAGCTATCAGGTGTAAAGTATCGATTTCCTCCTAGGCCTTTATAAGCTCTAACATTATCATGTTGACTATAGAATAGACTTAGACTTACTTGGAATTGATTATCTTGCCAATAACGGTAACCAATTTCATACGTATCGACAGATTCCATTTCTAAATCACGATTACCTAAATAATGATAGGACATCATGTAGTCATAATAATTTACACTACCATCAGGATTGACGGTATAAGCACAACTACTGCAATAACTGTTTTCTTGAAACTGTGTATCTAGCTCTAAACGAGAAGGTGTAATGACTGCTCGACCCCAACCCATCCATAAACGTTGGTTGTCCGTTAATTTTTGTAATGCGCGAACTTGAGGTTGTGAGTACCACTCTTCAGTGATATTGGCATATTGAATACGATTGCCTAGTGTGATTTCTGTTGAATCAGTTACATCAACAGCCCAGTTTGCATAAAAACCATAGCTTTGGTTTAAGAACTTATGATCATCAATGGTGCGAATATAAGGTGAGAAGTACTGCTCTTTTTCAGAGAATTGAGCGTATTCTTCATCAATAATACGAGCATTTGCACCAAGTGTTAATATTCCCCAATCTTGAGTATTAAAGGTGTAACGAGTATCAAGATCAATGCGAGTAAAACTTGCTGGTTCATTGGTGCTATCAGATTCACTATGAGTAACCCATAGTTGGTTTTCCCATTGGTTACCGTTTAGTTTTTCGTGAAGGTATTGGAAACCTGCAAATAACTCTTGTGAGTTCATTTCAGTTAAAAACACATCATAGTCATTTTTATGTGTCGTAGGATCAAGAAAAGCAGGAGTATAAGTTAGCCACTGATAATCTTCACGAGACTGGATCCCGCCAAACTGAACAGAAACCGTATTTTGTAAGTTTTGGTAATCAGCGCGCATCCCAAAACGTTCGGTTAATACTTTTAGGTGTCTAAGCTCTTTAAAATGTTCATCAGTATCAGTAAACGGTGAGTGTTGTAATGATTCAATATAGCCAGATAAATGCGTGTTTTCGCTAATTTGACCGCTGTGGTGAGCTTTAAACTCTTTGTAGTCAAAATTACCTGTTGAAGCACTTAATTGTGCTTTAGGTGCGCTTTCTGCATCTTTTGTAATGATATTTATGACACCATTAACCGCGTTTCCTCCCCACATTGTACCTACAGGGCCTAAGACCACTTCAATACGGTCAATACTATCTAGGCTGACAGGTAAAGTATCCCAGTTAACACCAGAGTACATTGGGTTAACGGCACTTCGGCCATCTATCATGACTAAAAGCGTATTATTTTCACCTTGGTTTTTACTGCGAGCTGAAACGGTCCAGTCGTAATCGGAAAATTTGGCAACATGAAGCCCAGGAGCAAGAATTAATACATCGGCAATAGAACGGGCACTAGAACGTTCTATTTCTTTGGAGGTGATTACATGAACAGAAGCTGGAACATCTGACAGACTAAGTGATGTTTTGGTTGCTGTGACTACTTTCGTATCGGCTAGCGATTCAAGTGGCATATTGAGTAATGCATCAAGATCATCAAATTTATTATCTATGTTTGCGATAACGGGTGAAGACACAAAGATACATAAAGCATACAAAAATGGAGCACGAGATAGCATCGACATGATATTGAATTAACACCAAATATAACTGAAATAAATATAAGGTATTAAGTGAATACCCATTTTGTATATTTTGATGTAATTCTTAAGTTTAAGATAATGTTAGGAAAGAGATTTACGAGTTAACTCTGTATTTGTGTAATTTATTTCATCATACAGACGTGAAATTAGAATGTAATAAAAAAACATTATGAGTTAATAAAAGAATATTAGTGATCTAAATCACCTATGATGATGTGCTAAATAATAGTGTTTCAAAAATAAAATAAATATCCAATCACACTTTAAAGCTTGTCAATTATCCAAGTGTGATTTTAATCATAAAAAATAAGTTTTAATATTTATATTAATATGTGGGTTATATCAAATTTAATCTATTGAAATGTAGCAAAACTAAAATTTGTATAAATATTACTTATTTGTTTTGTGAGATTTGTTCTTTCTTTCCTATTGACTGTGATTATTTTGAGTTATCGATCACAAAATGTCATCTATTGCCGACTGCCATCTTCTATATTGATAATAGTTTTATCAAATACAGACCAAGAAGAAGGCTCGCTCATGCTATACGATTTAATTGATCATGATTTAATTGATGTTGTTAATCACGATATTGATGCGTGGGAAGACGCAGTAAAAACAACAACGCGTTACTTAGAACAAAAAGGGTACGTAACTGCAAATTATGCCGATGCTATTATTCAATCAACATATGATAATGGCCCATATTATGTACTTTGTCCAGGTATCGCTATGCCTCATGCCCGTCCTGAGGCAGGGGTGATAAAAACAGGATTAGGCATTCATATATTCCCATCAGCCATCGAGTTTGGCTCTGATCTTGGTCCTGCCAATATATTACTTACCTTAGCTGCAAAAGATTCAGATACACATATTGAAGTCATTCAAGCATTGAGTGAGATGCTTGTCGATGAAGAAAACATTGCAAAATTAACCGCAGCAACTTCAAAAAATGAAGTGCTCGATATTATTAAAGCATATTAAGAAAGGATATCTCATGAACGCTAGAGCAAAAGTGCAAGCTTTCGGTGGTCACTTGACCGCGATGGTATTGCCAAACATCGGAGCCTTTATTGCGTGGGGCTTTATTACTGCGTTATTTATTCCAACTGGTTGGATGCCAAATGAACAGTTTGGTGAAATCGTTGGCCCTATGATTACTTATTTATTGCCATTACTTATCGGTTATACCGGTGGTCAACTTATTGGTGATAAACGAGGTGCTGTTGCTGGTGCTATTGGTACGATGGGTGTCATCGTTGGTGCTGATATTCCTATGTTCGTTGGTGCGATGATCATGGGGCCAGTGAGTGCATGGGCCATAGTTCAGTTTGATAAACGAGTTGAACATAAAATTCCATCAGGTTTTGAGATGGTAGTGAATAATTTCTCTCTTGGCATCATAGGTATGATCTGTTGTTTGGTGGCATATGAGATTGTAGGACCTGCAGTAACTGCGGCGAATTTATTTGTAAAATCGGGCATCGAAGCTTTAGTAGCAACTGGCTTCCTTCCTTTACTTGCAGTCATTAATGAACCTGCAAAAGTTCTCTTTTTAAATAACGCTATCGACCAAGGTATTTATTACCCACTAGGCTTACAAGCGGCAGCTGAAACTGGGAAATCTATTTTCTTCATGGTGGCATCTAACCCTGGACCTGGTTTAGGTATGTTGTTGGCTTATGCGAAATTCGGTCAAGGGTTAAGTAAACGCTCTGCGCCAAGTGCAATTATTATTCATTTCTTTGGTGGTATTCATGAGCTGTATTTCCCTTACGTTCTAATGAAGCCAATTATGATTGTTGCAATGATCGCTGGTGCAGCAACAGGTATTGCTACATTCAATTTACTGGATGCTGGTTTGGTTGCTGGTCCAAGTCCGGGCTCTATTTTCTCTTATTTAGCATTAACACCAAAAGGCAGCTTTATCGCGATGCTTGCGGGCGTAGCAAGTGCCACGGTTGTTTCATTCCTTGTTGCCAGTGCAATTCTGAAAATGAGCAAGAAAGAACAATCTGAAGATGAATTTGAGCAATCGGTTATCGATATGAAAGACATGAAAGCCGAAGGTAAAGCACAGCCTCAAGCATCAGTAGAAAAAACAGGTATGCAACCAATTAAATTTATCGCTTTTGCTTGTGATGCGGGAATGGGTTCAAGTGCAATGGGGGCCTCAACCTTTAAGAGAAAGCTAGTTAAAGCTGGTTATGACATTGAGGTTAAGAACTTCGCGATAGAAAAAGTACCAAGTGATGCGGATGTTGTTGTCACTCATGAAAGCTTAGAAGAGCGTGCAATTAAAGCAACAGGATTACCTGTGATAACGATTACCAACTTTCTTAATGACCCAGCACTTAACGAGTTACTTAATACGATTGAGACACAACAGGCTTAACGATATTTATTTCTGGGGGATGGTATGTCCCCCAAGTAGGAGAAAAAATTATGACTCAAACAACAGCTGCGGTTATTTGTGGTGAAAAAGACATCCAATTAAGAACATTTGAATTACCGTCAATTTCTGCTGATGAATTATTGGTAAAAAATATTTCAAACAGCGTGTGTTTATCAACATACAAAGCGGCATTGCTTGGTAGTAAGCATAAGCGAGTACCAGAAAATATTGATGAAGTTCCTGTTATCACAGGTCATGAATATTCGGGGGTAATTGTTGAAGTCGGTGAGAATTTAAAAGATCAATTTAAAGCTGGAGACTCTTTTGTACTTCAACCTGCGATGGGGTTACCTACGGGGTATTCTGCGGGTTATAGCTACGAAACTTTTGGTGGAAATGCAACGTATTCAATTATTCCTAAAATTGCTATCGATTTAGGTTGTGTATTGCCTTATGACGGTTCGTATTACGCAGATGCTTCTTTGGCTGAACCAATGTCATGCATTATCGGTGCCTTTCATGCAAGTTATCACACTACACAGTTTGTGTATGAGCATGAAATGGGGATTAAAGAGGGAGGAACGTTGGCATTACTTGCATGTGCTGGACCTATGGGGATAGGTGCGATTGATTATGCGATTAACGGACCAGTAAAACCAAGACGAATAGTGGTTACTGATATTGATGAAGATCGTTTATCTCGTGCTGAAAGTTTAATCCCAGTTAGTGCTGCAAAAGCACAGGGTATCGAGCTGATTTATGTCAATACCATTGAGATGGAAGATCCAGTTACTTACCTTAAATCTCTGAACGATGATCAAGGGTATGATGATGTAATGGTATATGCTGCGGTTGCACAAGTATTAGAGCAAGCCGATGCACTTCTTGGTAATGATGGTTGTTTGAATTTCTTTGCAGGTCCTACGGATAAAGAGTTTAAAGTGCCATTTAACTTCTATAACGTGCATTATGAATCAACGCATATTGTTGGGACGTCTGGTGGTTCTACAGGTGACATGGTGGAGTCTTTGGAACTATCAGCACAAGGTGATATTAATCCTTCTTTTATGATTACACATGTTGGAGGCTTACAAGCTGCGCCTCATACTATTTTAAATCAGCTGGATATTCCGGGTGGAAAAAAACTGATTTATCCACATATCGATTTGCCTTTAACTGCAATTGATAATTTTGCTTCACTTGCAGAACAAGACCCGTTTTTCTTTGAGTTAGATGCGATCTTAGCGAAGAATAACTACGTATGGAATCAACATGCAGAAAAAGCATTATTAGAGTTCTATGACGTGAGCTTAAGCGTTTAATTCTATTAACTTTATGTGGTAGCCTCTAGAGGTTACCACATACAGAGAGGTTTAAGCCTTGTCACAACATGTTGAATTGTTAGAAACCGTAGAAGAATGTGATGATGCAACGTCATTTCTTTGTGCTTCTAACAAGTTAATTAATCTCAAACTAAAAGCACTATTACCTAATATTTTTGTTCAAGATGAATTGGTGATGGAGTATGCCGTGGAACCACTTTTAAAAGAAGATGGTCCGCTTGTGACGACTGATGTGGTATCTAAATTGATGTTTGCGATGGGGAAAATATCATTAGAAACTTATGCAGATATTGGATTGTACGCCCAAGTTTTAGAATACGCGCAAAGTCAGCCAAATAAACTGTCATTTGGTGATGATATGATCTATGACTTTATTAGCAATCAAGCGGTATTATCAACACAGCAAGACAGCTTTTATCTTGAGTCAATCAATCAGTTAAAGTTTTCTTCTTTTGAAGTCTTTTCTCAAATGAGATATGAGTCTCTAATAAAAACCGTTCTCAAACTTTCTTGTGAAATGTTATTAGAAAAGATAGAAGAGGAAATCACTCAATAAGGTTTCCAAATGAAAGTGAATTTAAATGTTAGTGGTTTTGATACCGAAGCGTTTTTTCCAGATAAAGACATCGCAAAAATTCACAAACCGTTAGTGGAAAAATTTACTCGGTTATATCAGGAGCAAGAAGAACGAATAGTCATTTTTCTTTGCGCTCCCCCAGGAAGTGGTAAGTCAACATTGGCTGCATTTTGGGAGTATTTATCTCAGCAATCTTCGTCCATTGAATCACTTCAAGTATTGCCATTTGATGGTTTTCATTACACCAATGAAATTTTAGAAAGTAATACCACACAACGAAATGGTGAAATCATCTCGTTAAGAAGCATTAAAGGTGGGTTTGAAACGTTCAACCTTACGGATTTGATTCATAAATTAAAACAGTTGAAAACACAATCGCCAAAGTGGCCATATTACGATCGCAATTTGCATGACCCTGTTGATGATGCCATTCAGGTTGATAAAAATATCGTGGTGGTAGAGGGTAATTGGTTATTACTGAATGAGCCGGTTTGGTGTGATTTATATAAGCTTGCAGATTTTACTGTATTTATTGATACGGATGCGGAGTTTTTAAAAGATAGATTGGTTAATCGTAAAATACGAGGTGGAGTATCAGAAGAGGATGCATTAGCATTTTATGAGAGTTCAGATGCGATAAATGTAGAGAAAGTACTCAATCATAGTATTAAAGCTGATTTGAATTTGTATATGAATCAAAATGGATCGTTTGAAATTCAGTAGGAGAGAAAAATGAACGTTGTTGTTGACACACACACACATACTCTTGCTAGTGGTCATGCCTATAGCACGATCATTGAAAATGCACGATCTGCACAGAATAAGGGGCTAAAACTTCTTTGTACCACTGATCATGCTCCTGAGATGCCGGGAGCCCCCCATTACTGGTATTTCAATAATCAGAGAATTTTGCCCCGCTTTCTTCATCAAGTTGGTATTCTCCGTGGTGTTGAAGCGAATATATTAAATGTGAAAGGTGAAATAGATTTACCTTCTTCGTCAGATCAACATTTAGACTGGGTTATTGCGAGTTTTCATGAACCTGTATTTGCGCCCGCAAGTGAAGCAGAACATACTGCCGCTTTACTTAATGTGATAAAAAGTGGTCGTATTGATGTGCTTGGCCATTCAGGAAACCCAAATTATCCGTTTGATATTGAACGAGTCCTACAATGCGCAAAAGAGCATAACGTTGCGATAGAAGTAAATAATACATCGTTAACAGGAAAAAGCCGTAAAGGAAGTGACGTTCGTTGCGATAAAATTGTTGAAATAGGTAAAGAGATTGGTGTGTTCTTTACAACCGGATCTGACGCTCATTTTTGTGAGGAAATTGCACGATTAGAGCTTGCAATTGTATTGCTTGAAAAATACGAAATCTCAGAAGATAAGATCATTACGACATCGACATCTCGCTTTCTTAATTTTCTCTTGTTAAGAGGAAAGCCAACTATTCCAGAATTTGAGAGCTTGTATTAACTGATAAAATTGAACTGCTAATAGACAGCAAAAAGCCGATACACATGACGAGTATCGGCTTTTTTATTCGTATTGTCTTGAGATGTATTTATGCAGTTTGCAATCTCAGCCTTTCTACTGGTTTATCATTTATTGGTAAATGAATTAATGCCGCACAGAAAGCAAGCACCACTGTAGACCACCAGATTGGTTCATATGAACCGTAGTAATCGTAAATACGACCACCAGCCCAAGCGCCTAAAAAGCTGCCTACTTGGTGAGTAAAGAACACTAGGCCGTACAAGGTTGATAAGTAACGAGCACCGAAGATTTGGCGTACTAAACCAGAGGTCAATGGCACTGTGCCTAACCAACAGAAACCAATCGCACCGCCGAAGATAGCTGCGGTATGTTCTGTTACAGGTAAAGTGACGAATGCACCAATCACAATAGTACGTACAAAATACAATGCAGACATAACATGACGTTTGTTGAATTTGTCTCCCATTACACCCCAGAAGTAAGACCCAAAGATATTGAAGATGCCGACATAGGCCAGTGCCATTGCCGCACTTGATGCTGGCAAGTGTTTATCGGCTAAATAACTTGGTAAATGTGTTGCAATAAACATGACATGGAAGCCACATACAAAGAAACCAGCATGAATTAACCAGTATCCTTTATGTGAAAATGCTTCTTTTAGAGCTTCAGTAAGGGTTTGAGTATCTTCTATTGCTGTTGTTTGTGAGCTTGGTTTTGCGGTTTTCATAAATAACGCAAAAGCCACCATAAGCGTACATAACATTGCAAACACTTGCATTGCAATTTGCCAGTTAAAATCGTGTAGCAGCGTTTGTGCGCCAGGGATCATGGCAAACATACCAAATGAACCAGCGGCTGTCGTTAAGCCAAATGCTTTAGCTGCGTGCTCAGCAGGAACCACTTTTGCTACCGCTCCTAAAATGATCACATAGCTTGTTGCACTTAATCCAAGGCCAACTAATGCACCAAGAGAGACATAAAGCATACTTGATTCAGTTGTTATAGACGTTAGAGCAAGACCTAATGCATAAGCGATAGCACCAATAATGATAATGCGTTTAGAGCCCCATTTGTCAGATGCCATGCCTATAAATGGTTGGAAAATACCAAATAAAAGGTTTTGTAGTGCAATAGCAAAACTGAAAAATTCACGACCTGTTTGGAAGTGCTCTGATATTGGCATCATAAAAATGCCGAACGATTGTCTGATCCCTAGACTGATAATTAAAATCCCGATCCCAAGCCATACTAGTGGTGGAAAACGAAAAATACTCATAATGTGCTCTTAGTGATGGTGGTGAGAATGATGGTGGTTATGATCTTGCCCTGTTTGCTGATGACAACCGCTATTAACTGCTTGCTGAGCTAATAAATTTAATAAGGTTGGTGAGTTGTGAACTGCAATTAGACTTAAAACCAATAAAACACTCATTCTGACCAATTGAGCGAAAATAGATTGTGAAAACATGCTGCGCTCTTAGGGTTAAAAATAAGAGCGCGAATAGTATGGAAAGAGGCTTGATGAGGCAAATGACCATTTGTAAAGTGGCATATGCATTTTTTGCATATATAACGACAATAAGGATTTTTAATAGTAAATAATGCGTTTATTTTTTCATTTTCACTATTTCATTACATATTTCTTATATTAAATTGGTTATTTGTTTAATATATGTTTTTTATTTTAGGTATGTATGTTTTTTATATTTAGACCTGTTTTGCTTAAATAGTTGCATAATTTACTGCTTTATTTAAATAAGTATTGAGCAACAGGATTATATATTAGTAACATTTTTGTGTTAATCACAATTAACGTCAGTTTTTAATATAAATATATGGAATATAAAAATGAATAAGATCTTTAAAAAAACGCTATTATGCTGCTCTACAGCAATTGTATTTTCTAGTGCAGCTTCTGCATCTGTTGTTATTCACGAACAGCAAAAAACACCTGCTTATTTTCAACATGATGGTGTAACTAATACTCAATTGGTAAATGATAGTTTAACGACGATCGTTGCTGATGAACAGTATATGATTTTAGAATCGAATAATGTTGATACTGAAACGGGTGGTGCGAACTCTCATACTATTACTGTGTTTGGTTTAACAACGGGCTCTCAAGATTCATCAACGGTTAAATATGATGTGATCGTTAATGATTACGATCAAGATATCGTTCCTAATTATGTACTTAACTCTAAAATAACAGGTACTCAATTACTAAATGATGCCGGTATCCATATCTATTCTCCAAGCACGGTAACTCTTGATGGTGAAGGTTTAGAGGGTTTTATCGCGACGAATGTAGATCCAGGTACATATGATGCTGAATTGATTGTTGATGGTGAGTCAGTTGCTAATATTGAATATAAAGTTGAATATGGCAATAACATCATCGTGACTCCAGGAACCAATACTCCTTCATACGGTTTGAATCAAGCGGTTACTCCTGAACAATTATTTGTAGATTCAGGTGCAACGGTAGATAGTAATGAAGACGTTACTATTATCGGCAGTGTGAATACAGCAGAATCAGGTAGCCATACAGCTAACCTAAAAGTGATTGGCTTAACTACAGGTTCTTCTGAAGATATTGCAATTAATTACTCAGTAAATTAATCAAAAGTCATATTTAGAATATAAGCCATGGTAGAAATACCATGGCTTTTTATTTGATTTCGCCAACAATAACTTCTTCAACTTTGCTGTTTAAGAATAAATTACGTTTAATGATTGGATTGACTGCGGCTAATGATGCAGAAACACCACTCCATCCTTCAGTATTTGCTTTTAATTCTACATAAGCGACATTATTTTTGATTCTAAAATGTGTCACTCTGCCTGCATCCTTATAAGTTGCATCGAATATCTCTTGGGCACTTGTTTGAGATAAGTCTTTAAATGATGTTTTCGGAATACACTTATTTTTATAAGAGGTCGATTGTAATGGATTTGTTCCGCCAATCTGTGAAAACTCAGCCATCGCATTACGATATGCAGAAATATCTTCAGGCAACGACAATATATATTCGTCATTATTACAAGTAACTGTATTTGAGATTAATTGGGATTCAGGACTACATCCAGAAAGAAGTGCTAATAATGATATGAACGAAAGAGGTGCTTTCATTTTTGATTTTCTGCAAGTTAGTTATAAGTATATTTATAAGTTTATAGAATAAACTGTCAAAAAGGTGTCTTTATTTTGATAATTATGGAAGCGAGTGCAGATTTTATAGGATTTGGTATCCATATAGAAGATATTTATATATTTATTATTCGAATGTAATTTCAAATCCTATTTTTATTATCTATTTTGCCTTGTTATGCACTTTATTTTTTGATCTCCTTATCTGTACGAGTATTGGTAAATTTTCTATTTTTTCCTACACTTAAATGAGTATAAAAAGGAGTGTTTATGAAAGGGATTATTTTTTCAGAGTTTTTAGAGTTAGTTGAAGATAAATTTGGGTTAGAAGTTTGTCAGCAAATGTTGGATGAAAATAATGATGAAGGGGCTTACACCGCTGTTGGTACTTATGATCACAAGCATTTGGTGAAACTCATTATATCATTGAGTAAAGTCACTGGCGTAAGCATTGAAGATTTACAGCAAGTGTATGGAAAGTCAGTTTTTCTTACTTTATTTCAAAGCATGCCTGAGTTAGATGGACAGGCATTAAATACGTTTCAGTTTATCAAGCAGGTAGAAAGCTACATTCACTTAGAAGTGAAGAAGTTATATGCTGAAGCTAACCCTCCGCGTTTTAAGTTTATATCAAGTACAGAGACCGAAATGGTAATGGATTATATCTCTGCTCGTTGCTTCTCTCATGTTTGTTTTGGATTAATTTTAGGCTGTGCAGAACATTTTAATGAGATAATCGATATTCAGATGACTCCTGTTTTAGATGATGGTTCTCAAGTTCGTTTTACCTTAACTAAATCATAAACGATTAAGGCGGGATAAATGGATGTTGATAAAACAATTGAATTATTGAATCGGAAAATTAAACGAGAAAAGGCAGCGAGAAAAGCGGCTGAGGAACTATTGGAACGTAAAAGCCATGAACTCTATATGGCAAAGCAATTAGTAGAAGATACCTTGTTTACTGTCCAAGAGAAGGCTGAAAAAGATGTCGTTTTACTTGAGTTCAAAAGCTATCTCGATTCTATTTTATTAGATTACAATCAGCGATTATTAAAGGAGCAACCAACTCAAATGTTGTTGCAGAGTCTGATTAATGATTTAGGTTGTCTTAACAGTATCCAATCTGTGCGTTTGTCTTTTTCGTCTAATCCCAATGAAACACTCACTCAATTATATGCAGGAAAGCATCAAGAATTTGAAACGCCTTCCCATGCTTCTCATCCTGTTCAATGGAATGAAAGTCTGACTCAAATAACGGTTTTTTTTGAACTTGAAAATATTGAATCAGGAGCCATTCAACTTATTTTTAATACCTCACCTAATACAATGTGGCGCGATACGATAGAGAAACAGTTTAGCCTGATTTCTGAAATGATTAACGCTGCGTTTGAACGTAAATATTTACTTGATAAAACCCTGAAAGAGAAAAAAGAGCAGAAAGTTCAGAAAGGGCAACAAGAGACTTCGTTGCGATGATAAACCATGAATTAAGAACACCATTAAATGGTTTATTGGGTTCAGCTGAACTTATGGAAGATACAGAAATAACGGACTATCAAAAGAAGCTATTAGAGACAATTCATCAATCAGGTCAAATGCTAAGGATCATAATTAATGATTTGCTTGATTTTAGTAAGATGAGTGCGGGAATGTTAGAGCTTAAAATGGCAAATTTTAAGCCTTGTATCTTAGTGAAAACTATCGAGCAGATCTTTACGCCACAGATGGCAGAAAAGTGCTTACGATTTGATATCCATATTGCTGATAATTTGCCACAGACTCTTATGGGGGATATTGATAGAGTTCAGCAAATTTTAGTGAACTTAATTGGTAATGCTTTTAAGTTTACGAAAAGTGGACATATTAGTTTGAAAGTGGGTTGGCAGCAAAACGCTTTAGTTTTAATTGTATCTGATACTGGTTGTGGGATACCTCAAGATAAACAGAAGCTGCTTTTTGAGCCATTTACTCAAGTTGACAATTCTAGTCAAAGACAATTTGAAGGCACGGGGCTTGGTTTATCTATTTGTAAATTACTCGTTGATGCGATGTCTGGCGAGTTAAGTTTTAAAAGTGAGCTAGGCGAAGGTTCTGAATTTCAAGTTAAACTCCCATTAGAGGTAGTTTGTGAACAAAGAATACATTCAAGTGAAGATAATCAGTTGTCTTTTTCAATTGAGAATCTGTCTATTCTCGCGGTTGAAGATATTAAAATGAACCAAGTAGTTTTAAATATGATGCTAAAGAAACTTGGAATAACTCCTGATTTTGCGAATGATGGTATGGAAGCGTTAACCTATTTACAAGAACACGATGTTGATATTGTTTTAATGGATTGTCGAATGCCGATTCTTGATGGATTTGAAACGACAAAACGTTTAAGGAAGCAAGGGTATAAAAAGCCCATCTTAGCATTGACCGCGGGAACCACTTCAATGGAGGTTGAAGCTTGTATTGAGGCGGGAATGGATGACACTTTGAGTAAGCCTTATAAAGCAATAGAGTTAGAAGCAATGTTAAAGCTTTGGGGTTCTAAGTATGTATAAAAAGCCTCACAATATTGCGAGGCTTTGAATTATAAGAATGTATATTGGAATATTAAGATCAAGCGTTATGCTTTTTGCTCTTTCAACTCGACTTCTTCAGCTTGTTTGCTGCTTTCAAGCATCTTACGAATGATGAATGAAGCAATGAAAGCGATGGCAACCATTACTACTGCAAGTACAGTGAGTAGTTGGAAATAACTACCATATACTGTTTGTACAAACTCTTGAGTAATGACATGGCCTTTTTCTTGCGCAATAGATGTTGAGAATACTGCACCAATAATGCCACTTAATGCCATCGCTACAGAGAATAAACTTACAGAGAAGCCTTCTATATGTTTTGGTGCAACAGACAGAATGAAGGCTACCACTAAGCTACCTACAATTACTTCAGCAAATGCTTGGAAGAAGTGAATAAGTAAGAATACCTCAGGACGAATGATTGCATCTTCACCCACACCCATTACCGCCATGGTTAAAATACCAAAGGCGATCGCAGTTAAGATGAATGCAAAGCCGATTTTTGTCGCTGTCGAAAAATGAATATCGCGTTTTTCAAGTGCTGAGAAAATCATAGCAATAACTGGACCTGCAACGATACACCACAGCGGATTCATTGCCATTGATGCTTCAGGTGCGATAGGAATAAGGTCGAATAGATCACCACGCATGGTGTTGATCGTTACCATGGTCATTGATGTCATCATTTGACCGTAGTAGACAAAGAATGCTGTCGTTAGTGCTGTCATGATTAGGATCGTGCCCATTTTAAGCGCATCCGATTTCTTTGACTTAAGCATTAAAATCACGAAGTAACCGATAGCTGCAAGGCCAATGGCGTAAACAATGTTTTGACCGATATCCATGTTTGAGAACATGAAGAAAACTAAGGCAATCATTGCTACTGATGTGATTAGAAATGAAACCCAGTTCTGCATACTTACAGGTTTTTGATCAATATGAGCACCAACGGTTAATAGTGGTTTACGGAAGATAACCAGAGTCGCAAAAGCTAATAAAGCAAGAACACATGATAATAAGAAACTTCCGTGGAACCCTAAAACAAGAACAAACATCGGGAATAGATATTGGCCTAGTAGGGCACCAACGTTATTGACTGAATAGTTTACTGGGTAGCAGTTTTCAAAATGCTCTTGAGTATCAAAAGTACGTTTGTATAGGCTTGGGTAAGAAGGAGACATTAAGCCTCGGCCGTAGCTCGCTAATGCAATACCACACAATGCCATGGGAACATTTGTAGTATATGAACCAAGCACCAGCAGTGCATAACCAGTAGCAAAACCAAAGTAACTAATGGTTAGTGAGCGGTAAGCGCCTAAAAACTTATCAGCAATGAATCCACCAGCAATGGCAAATAATGGACCAATTGATGAAAATGCACCAACAACCATCATGGTGTCAGCTTCGCTGTAGTTTAGTTCTTCAAGGAAAAAGCGAGTTAAAATAACCATTACGCCATAAAATGATAAGCCAAACATCATTTGGCAAAACATCATGGACTTATTTAGTTTGTTCCACATAAGGAGTCTCTTTTAGATAATTACTTTTCGTATTTTATCATCAAAAGAATGTAACAAAGTACGATATTCTCAAAAAAGCATCGTTTAAATATTGTAAGTAATGGTGTTTTGTGGTTGTTTGTTTCGTTATTTTGTATTATTTGTTTATAATATGTTTTTATTGTTTCTTAAGTAATCAATAATGAGGCAGGGAATAGATGAATCATTCAAAGTGATTTCTTTTTGAACGATGTCATCTATTTTTTAAATAAGAGAACGAAATCGTTATCGTTGAGCTAGTAGGTATTCTAAAGCGCCTACAATTGCCGCAACTTGCGCGTCATTGCACTCCTGATCGGTTACTTTTTCGCTATCTGGGTAGACTTCCGTTGTTGATACGTAATCAGCATCAGTTAAGCCTGCACATAATCCTAACTTTTTAGTCGGATAATTAATTACCCCTTCTTGAACCACATCAGAACCAATAATTTGGTTATTTTCATCTGGTGGCGCAATGTGAGTCACGGTACGAACAGAGTCAATAATGGCTTTTTGGAACTCTGGAGCAGGTTTTTCTGTATCTCCAACCGTATAAAAACCATCTGGAATATAGCCTTCAATGTAAGCGATACCATCACGAGCAGCTAATGCTGGGCGAAACTCTGTTTCATCACTATCGGTTGTTTCGTGCAAATCGATATGAGCAAATACTGGTGCATCTAATGAAGCAACTAATGCCATTAACCCTGCTGACTCTTCTGCTGGGCTATTTGGATAAAATGAGCGGTTAGGATCCGTAGCTGTTGGGTTCCAACGATTGATCACTTCATAACCCCATGGGCTTACACAAGGTGCAACAACAATATTGAACCATTGGCTGTAGTGCTCAGCTTTTGTATCGACAAATTGCAGCGCACCATGAACCCCAGAGGTTTCGTAACCGTGTACACCACCACTGATCAGCAATGTTGGTTTTGTATCATCCCATTGTTTTGTTTTGATACACAAAAGCGGAAAGCGTTCAGTATCATAAGATAAAGCACCATATTGTGATACGTCGAAACGCTCAGATAGAGCCATGATTTTTGTTACGACTTCTTCTTGATATGAACGTTTTACTGTCATCGTCGAAAGCCATGCTGCTTTTTCTTGCTCTCCCCAAGGTTGGCCTTGAATGCCAATTGGGTAACTGTATTCGTCTTTCATTATCAATCCTTACTTTTGATGATCAGTTTGTTTGTTCTCGGTTCCATATAATACGATCACTTCCTCTATAAATGCCAAAATGAATGATCGCTTTTATTGAATCTTCAAAAGATTGGTTATTATCGGCATCTTGTTGCAACCACGGTAAGTTTAATAAAGAAAGTGTTGGTACAACTTGTCCTTGGTTGCCATTACCTGGTGCTGTGAATGTCATACTTGTTAAACCATTTTTAACATTAGTCTTATCTAAGCTGGCTTCTGTCGTCCCTTTTCCTACGGGTAGTGCACTAGGATCTTTACCTACATCAAAACTGAACTCAGGCATAGATAAAACGGTACAGCTGTCATCGATTTTGACGAATCGATTGCCGGTATAAGATTCCGTTTGTATTTTAGATTCAAGATCATTCAATTCAGAGCCATATGCATCTTCCATAGTGATACGCCCCCACTCTTGTCGTTGAGTATCTGTGGCTGGAAATGCGTAACCCAGACAAGCACCAGAAGCATTGGTTTTATGACAAATTTGGTCTTGGTCTCTTAAGTCATCCGCCGCTAATTGCAGCGTTATTGTATCTTCAACGGGTGCTTTAGGGTTGAAAGGTTTGATGTAACGTAAATTCGCCCCTTGCAGCTGCATTTTAGCTTGTGCTGGTAATTTAATTACATTCCCCGGTGTCGCAAAACCAGAGCGCAGCCCTAAAACTGAAAGGGTTTCACTATCAATGATGGACATATTTGATGGTGAAGCCGTATAGGTTCTTAAATTCCAACCGTTGTTATAACGCCACCATGAACCAATTGTGTAGTTTTGCAGTAAGGTTCCCGTTTCAGATAACGGATAAAGACTTAGTGTTGGCGATTCTGTAAAGCTGAACGTTTGTCCCATGTAAGTAAATTCATTACAACCCTCTTGAATGCTTGGTTTATCTCCCAATACATTAAAGTAAGCAGGAGTAAATCGACCAATAGAGCCTGTATTTGCCGCTTTAATTTGATAAGCCGAGCTACCTAAATAACCTTTTGGTGGGGTAACCGATATGTCAAATACACCCACTTCACTAATACTTTGAGGAACACGGTTGGTACTCCCTTGTGCTATTTGGTGATCGTAGTGGTTGGTCGATAAGTTACCTGTATTCCCTCCTAACTGCTGAGAAGGAGCAACTAACGTATGATCTAAAATTAAATTATCTTGAGCGTAGTTTGGTGTCACAGGGTTATCAGCAAGGTAGGTGTCGTTATCTCCCATCCATGCATGTGCTCTTACATTTAAATTAAAGGTTTCACCGGCGTGAGCAAAAATAGAGCAGCTTACGTCTTCAGATGAACAATTGCTGTTAGCACTTGAGTTATTCTTGTCAGTAACATAAGCACTTAAACCAACAGGAATACTGACAAATAAGTCACTTCCTTCAATATTTTGATAGTAACTTTTTTGATATTTAGCATTAAGTTGCAGTTGGCCAGCATCTGCGTAATTTAAAGTTATTTTTGCTTCGTTATTGGTAAAGTTTAATGCGAATGTGGTTGCGGCACTTTCTTGTTTTCCAATGTCTTTCCATGAATTATTTACTAATCCATACAATGTCGGTGAACCAATTAAATTACTTTGCTTTGGTGTAATGTAATCAGACCATAACTGAATATTTTTGGTACCAGTAAATGAGCTACCACAACCTTTGATAGTAGCTTCAACAGGTTTATTAGCTAATTTATCAGGAACAATAACCGTCAAACCTTCTGATTCGAAGTTAAGGGTACAGTTTTTATCACTCAATGATTGGCCATTAATGCTACATAGCGTGTGACTAAATGGTTTGGTGGATGGTGATGAACTCACAACATCCAATTTAACGTTTCCTTGTGTAGGTTTACCTATTGATAAATTAGCAATCCCGTTTCTAACCGTAATATTATTGCCATTTAACCAATAACCATCGCCACCTAAATTATTGGTATCTAAGGTAACATCAACATCTTCAGTAAATAGAGTTGAGCAAGACTCATCGGCACAAGCACGTAATGTGACATTAGAAACATCACAAGTAGAACCTTGTCCTGAATGATCAAATTCAAAGTGATCAATTTGCTCACCAATTGGTTTTGAGTAAAGCGCACATACTTTGAAATTATCAATTTCATGGGTGTTATAAAGCTGACCCGTTGAACCGGTTAATGACATGATGAAATTTTCAGGTGGTTCATCTTGATTGTATTGTGGTCTTAAAACATCAATCGGCCCAATTACTTTACTAAAGTTAGGTGCGTGCCCTGCATTAACCACACTACGTTCAACTGTTACATTTGCGTTATTTCGGTTGGTTGAGTCAATAGTAATACGGTAACGATGTGTTTTATTGTAACCATTATTATTGTCAATATCTGGAGATACACGAGTCCCTGTGATGTAGTTATAACCTGAATATCGAGCACCAGAGCCACGTAATACAATAGATTGTGCTGTATTATAAGAGTTGTAGTTTTTAGACCCGCCTTCTTTTGAATAGTTACCGTATTCATCTAGACCGATACCAAGCCAACCACCTGTAAAACCGGGTTTAACGGCCTCGGAGTTATTCTTAAAGCCATAGCCTAATGGACCACCAAAAGCACCAGCTTGTGGGGTTACTTCTGCATCTGAAAATACAATAGCTAAACCATCAGCACCGTTGCCGCCATAGGCCATGTAATCAAATTCAACTTTGATTTTATTACCAAGTGCAGGGTACAAATATTGATAAGAAGAGGCCGTTGATTGTGCTCTTCGGGCCTGTGTTAATTGCAGACGTCCATTTATGACTGTTGGCGTAAAAGAACCGCTGCTTCGGCTTGTTACCCAACTCGTGGTTAGACTGTCGAAATTATCTTCATAACAGGTCATTTCGACGTTATCAGGACACGGGTGACGTTGCTGATAAAGTTGATTAACTTGTTCATCAGTTAATGCTTGATCAAAAACGTTTACTTCGTCAATTAAGCCATCAAAAGTACGTGTTAAATCGTAATCATTACCCACTTGCAATGGTTGTGTATTTTCTTTTAAGTGTTTGAGAGGATAGACCGGCTCTATAATTGAACGAACTTCCACACCATTAACGAAAATAGACGCTTTATGCGTGTTATGTGCGTCATAGCGGATCACGATATGTGACCAACGGTTAAGAGGAATGCTCTCTCTTGTGGTTAAATTTATTGGATAGTAAGTATCTTTTAGCTCCCAATACCAATTTATTTGACCTTGAGAGTTTAGGTGAAATTCATAGTTTCCATTTTTCGATACAATGGTATTTAAACGATTATAAGAAGGGTAAGAGCTAGGGTTGATCCATGCACTTATTGTAATCGTATCTTCGTTAGATAACTTACTATTATGTGGTACTTCAATGTATTGCGTTTGGCTTTTCTTGAAGTCACCATAGCCACACGTCCCCATGTTTGCCATATCAACAGGCAGTGCTGGGTTGTCTTTCTTTGGTTGAATTCGATTTTTGGCTGTGCCGTTAAAATCGTTACCAGAACTGTCCTTAACTTCACCAATTGCACCACTCCATGAGTTCTCATCTAAGCGTAGAGATAACGCCGCTGGTGGAAGTGTTGGCGGTGGGGTTAGTGTTTTATTGATGTAGGCATCACCTTCCATAAATAGACTTCGACTAGAGGCCCGGCCATCAATATGGGATTGGTTGTTTAAGGTTAGTTTATCATTGGCGTAAACATAGCCTTCGATATAGCTATTATTGTGTAGATAAATATCATCATAACCAACAACGAAAAGTGAACCATTTCCTGTTTTAGTGATTTTTGCATCGTTATTTAATTCAATGTCATTTTTTACAAATAAACGAGCGCTCCCAGTCACATTAATATGTGCTGTTCCGAACATATTTAAATTTTCGACCCAGTAATCGCCTGAGCTTAAAGTGACTTGAGTGCTTTCTAATGTTAGCGTTTTGATTAGCTGCTCTTGGCTATTATGGCCTAGATAGCCATCACAGGTGCCACGTAAGGTGATATTCGAATACTTTTTTTTATCAAAGTAAGATGTGCCTGAGTCACAAGTTTCTGAGCGAGAAGAGTTGTTGTGAATAAATGAGCCTAAATTAAGGGCAGGTGTATTTCTTCCTGTGATTGAACATTGGTGATAGCCACCATTGCCATCATCACAGCTGTCATCTGGTAATTCGTATTGGCTTATACTTGAACAAAAATCCAAACTACGACCTTGTGTACCTTCGATTTTAGCATCGTTATACATGGTCAGTTGTTTTGGACTAGAGCATTTCATTGAATGCCCTTGAGCTATCCCCGAAAGTAAGTATTTGGATTAATCGTTGGAAAAGCGAATGCGCTCAATGGCATTAAACATAAGCTAAACGCTGAAATAATCAGTGAACGAGAGAAAGGTTTAGTCATCACTACGAATACCTACTTCAATAATACGTTGCAAAGTGGTGGTTCCAAATTTACAGGTGGCGGTGCTTGTTAAACTGTACACTTGTCGGCCAGAGTCTAATGTTCCAATAGGTTTGCATTTTACTTGTGCTTTACATTGCGATAATCCATCACCCGAGAAGGTATAAACACTTGGTGTATTACCAGCAACAAAGCAACTGCCTGTTTTTTCCATATAGAAACGACTGATCTCAATTTGAGAGCCAGATTGAGCTGCCATGTTTGTTCTGGTTCCCATAATAGAGGTCACTATATGTGTGCTCATTTTTTGTTGGTTCTTCGTTGCCATTAAAGCAATAAAACCGACGACGATAAGAACAAAAATCGTCAGAATCAGAGCGGAACCTCGTTGAGATTTATTAAGGCGTATTGGCGATAAGGACGTCATGATCCAACTGCACCTCTTCATTGTTATCAGTGAACACAAATTGCATTTTTACTAAGCCATTACGAACTAAAGACGCTTGCTCAACATTGAATGTGGCGAATTTGATTTTTTCAGCCATTAATTGACGAGTGCCTACGCTAAGTTCATGTGGCGATAATTCAGCTCGAGAAAGAGGGTAATCCGCATAGCGATATAATCGACTTCCTTCTAAGCAATAAGCGACTGGTGTTTTATAAGCATACAGTCGGTGAGCTGGAGAGTTTGCACTAAAGCTAGTTGAGCGAGTGAGTGTCACATCAATCATTTGTGCATTTTCACTTGGTTGAAAATCTATATCACGCTTTACTTCAGCCATGCGACTTACGCCATTGGTTGGTAACGTTGAACGTAAATTTTGAGCGTTAACTGGCATGATGACAATGCGATCACCTGCAGAGAATCCATGTTCAGGTAACACTCGGATTTCGGTTGATTTAGCAGGTGCTAAAGGTAAGGCTTCATAAACCGCCGTATTTGTGATTGGTAGCCACTCTATGCATTGTGTCGTTTGGTTGACTTCTACGCTGTTGGGTACCGCATCACGAATTTCTTTGTGCATACGTTCTGTTACAAAGCGTCCTTGAAGGATCAGCTCTTCTCTCGTTGTTGTGTCAGCATAAAGAGACATACTGTGCTGAATTATGGCACCAAGAGACAAACCAACCACTGCAAGTAAAATGATAGAAATAATCATCTCAAGTAGAGTAAATCCAAGGGAGCGTTTCATTAAAAGTTACCTCGAATCACTGAAAATACGTAGTGTTGTCCTGATGGGTCGACCACATCAACAACAATACGTTTTCTGTTTCCACTAATAGCATCAGGTTTACCATCTAAATTAGCGTCGTAGAAAACCTCAATAGAAATAGAGAAGTTAGGGTAGATACCAGCTAAATCATTACCTAATACATCTTTTACAGAACCTGATAGACCATCAAAGTCATCAACATCGTTGTAGAGTGTTCGATTATCTTTTTCTTGGTCTCCATCTTCCCAAGTTTATCTGGATGTGTACAAGGAGTACTTGTTGGTGCACACGCTGGTAATCCACCATTAGGACCACTGTTTTGGTCAAATTGACGACCTACAATTTCATCCATCACCGCAGCGCCCAACTCAGATGCTTTTGTTGAGTACATTAATTCAGCATTATGTTGTGAACGAGGAACGAGAGAAGTGGTTACGATAAGTAAAGCCGCACTCATTATAACTATCGATAAAACAATAGAAATTAAGCTAAACCCTTGTTGATGTTTAACAAGCATGGATATAGCCCTCTTTTTCGATACAAATTTTAGTTTGTGTTTTGGCGGTAATTAAAATTTCACATGATGTGTTTTGGCACTGTTTTATACGTCCCATCGCATCAAAATCAAAGGCAAAAGGTGTGGTAAGTGTTTTGTATTGGTTTCCTATTTGCAATGCGAAATAGGCGTTATGTTTTTCTAAAATAGCCACGTAGGTGAGGTCTTGGTTTTCAAGATACTCATTATTGCGCTGGGTATTTGGGAATGAGGTTGCACATTCAGTTTCTTTATCAAGGCTAACTTGTTGTGCACGATTTTCGTTAATTAGCCATCGGTTACAGTAACCGTTTCGGTTCATAGCTCGAGTTTGGGTTAAACGTAATGAACGCAATAATTCCGTTTCTAATGTTTGTGCAGAAACGCTACTAATTCCTGAGAAATAGCTGCTGGCACTGAGCGAGACAATTGAAATTAAAACAATTACTGCAATAAGTTCAATTAATGTAAATCCATCTATTTGATTACGAGTCATTTTTTCGTTACAAAATATTTAAACCGTATGAAGGTTGGGTAGTTTACGGATAAAAGTTTTTAATAGAAGTAAAATAAGAAGCATTAAAGTGAACAATGCATTATCTATGTTGTTTTTTTATGTAAAAACTCACGAGTATTCACCAAGGTTATTGCGACGAGGTTCAAACTATAATTTTTACCGAAAATACTCGTATTTTTAAAACTGTCAATGGATAAGTTGATTGTGGAGCTAAAAGGGAGAGGTTGAACACTTTAATCTAAAATATAAGTGATTATTTTAGCTATTCATTTTTATAAGAAGTGGATGTAAAAAAGGCAATAATGCATGAAACATTATTGCCTAAAAGTAGCCGATATATGGTGTTTAAATTACATACCTACTGACATGTGTAATCCATAAAACACGCCTCGGTTGATAAGTTCAGACACGAGAATACAAACAAAGCTTAATAATATTACTGGAAGCTTTGGTTGGCTTGACATCAAACGTGGCGAAAACATCAGAACAAAACCAACAAATAATAAGCCAAGGCGTAAAACTTGAAGTGTTGCCATGTTAGGTATGATGTCAGATGCAACAACGATTGCAGAACTGATATGGCTCAAACCAATCAATTGGCTAACCGTTGCAATTAAACTAATAGCAAGAGCAATTGATGCAAATACTGGTAAAGCATTATTTAACTCTGCGTGTTTATGATTAGTCGCGACCAATAACGTGTGAGCAAATGCTAGACCAGATATTGCCATGGTTAATAGGAACATTATTGGTGTGTAAATGCTGTTCCATGTTGGTACGGTATTAATTAAATACACCTTGATCATGGCATACATAAAACTAATACCGATAACCATAGAGATGAGCAATAAGCCTTTTTTCAATGCATCAGAGCCTTTATTCACCACTTTTAATAGCCAGTAAAAGCCACCAGCGGCAAAGAATAAGCTAGAAGCAAAGATCTCATTTGATAACCAAGAGCTACCAACACGATTAAGCGCATTAAATGCTCTAAGTGGGCTACCTAAGTGCATTGTTGATGCGATTAACCCTAGTCCCATTAATACCCAGATAAAGAACATATTACGGTGTAATAGTGTATCTTCATCTTGTGATAATTTACCACTTAATGTTACGCAACCTAATACTAAGAAGGCGCCGACAGCAGTTTGAGAGAGTACCGTGAATAAAATCAACGGCCATTCATGCCAAGCCATGTTATACCTCCTTAGGATTTGCTAGATGACCCGTTTGATCATCTGTTGGACGAGCATTACGGTTTGGTTTAATCACAATGTTTGGTTTTGTGATTAATGATGAAGGCAAAGGAGCGACATCTGCATTTGTTCCGTATTTTTCACGTAACTCTGCAATTGGACCAAATTCAAGAGCTCTTAATGGGCAAGAACCGACACAAATCGGCTCTAAGCCTTGGCCAACACGTTCATAGCAACCATCACATTTTGTCATATGACCTTTTTCTTCATTGTACTGAGGTGCACCATATGGGCAGGCCATCGTACAATATTTACAACCGATACAAACTTCCTCGTCGACAACAACGAATCCATCTTCTCGTTTATGCATTGCACCTGATGGACATACTTTAGTACAAGCAGGTTCATCACAATGGTTACACGCAATAGATAGGTAGTATGAGTACACACTTTGGCGATAAATTTCGCCTTCTTTTAGCCAATCACCACCAGCATATTCATATATACGACGAAAATTAACACCGACATCCAAGTCTTTGTTATCTTTACAAGAAAGTTGGCATGTTTTACAACCAGTACACTTACTTGAATCAATATAAAAACCGTATTGTTTCATTATTTAACCCTTATGCCTTCTTAACCAGTTGCACATCTACTAAGTTCGTATGTTGCGGATTACCTTTTGCTAACGGACTTGGACGTTGAGTTGTTAGTACGTTAATACAACCGCCGTGATCAATTCTTTGACCATCAGGGGCATACCAACCACCTTCGCCAAGAGCAACTACGCCCGGCATCATACGAGGGGTCACTTTTGCCGCGATATGAACTTCACCACGGTCATTAAAGATACGGATTAAATCACCATTGTTAATGCCACGTTGCTGAGCATCCATTGGGTTAATCCACATCTCTTGAGGTGCTGCATCTTTCAGGATGCTTACATTTCCATAGGTTGAGTGAGCTCGAGCTTTATAGTGGAATCCGGTTAATTGAAGTGGGTAATTACCCGTTTTTGATTCTTCATAGCCTTCAAAGTTAGGTACATAAATTGGAAGAGGGTGAATAACTTCGTCTTCTTTTAGTGTCCACGTACTTGCTAATTCAGCCAGTTTTTCAGAATAAATTTCGATTTTTCCTGTTGGTGTTTTAAGCGGGTTGGCTTCAGGATCTTTACGGAACTCTTTATAAGCAACGAAATGTTCGTCAACTTTACGCTTATAAATACCTTGTTCACGCATAGCATCAAATTCAGGCAAGCTTGGATCTTGAGCTCGTGTTAATTGGTAGAGGTGACGTAGCCAACCTTCTTGGTCTCGACCTTCAGTAAATGCTTCTTTCACACCTAATTTATCAGCAAGGCCGGTACAAATATCATAAATACTTCTAGCTTCAAATTGAGGTTTGATCGCTTGAGAAGCAAAGATAAAGTAAGGCATGTTACCTGCAGACGCCTCCATACAGAAATCAGATTGCTCAGAGGTGGTTAGATCAGGTAGAACGATATCCGCGTATTTTGCAGATGATGTCATGTGGTTATCAATAACCACGATCATTTCACAGGCGCTGTCATCTTGTAAGATAGTATGCGTACGGTTGATATCAGCATGTTGGTTAATAATACAGTTACCAGCGTAGTTCCAAATGAACTTGATTGGCACATCCAGTTTTTCTTTTCCTCGGATACCATCTTTCGTTGCTGTCATTTCAGGGCCACGAACGATTGCATCTGTCCATAAGAACATCGGAATAGAGGCTTCTACTGGGTTACTAAGCGTTGGGAAGCGAACAAATGGAATGCTAGAGCTACCTTCACGAGCACCAGTACCACCACCGTTAATACCAACATTCCCCGTTAGAAGTGCTAGCATAGAGATTGCACGAGAAGCAATTTCACCATTAGCAGTACGTTGTAAGCCCCAGCCTTGGATAATGGCACACGGTTTTGTTGAACCGATTTCACGAGCGGTTTTAATGATAATGTCTTCAGGAATACCAGTAATCGTTGACGCCCATTTTGGTGTCTTTTCAGTATTATCACCACCAAGACCTAAAATATAAGACTTATAATCACTATTTGCAGGCGCTGATGCTGGAAGTGTTTTTTCATCGTAACCAACACAATATTTATCAAGGAAGGCTTGATCAACTAAGTCTTCTTTGATCATGACGTGAGCCATCGCAGCAATGAAAGCTGTATCGGTTCCTGGACGAATAGGGATCCACTGATCTTCACGGCCACCAGCGGTATCAGTATAACGCGGGTCGATAACGATCATGCGAGCATTAGATTTCGCTTTACCTTCCATGAAATGATGGATAACACCGCCACCAGACATGCGAGTTTCAGCAGGGTTATTACCAAATTGAACGATTAATTTGGTATTTTCTAAATCTGATGGTGAGTTATTAGCAGCAAAACCACCGTAAGTATGGTTTAAACCTTCTGCAATTTGTGCCGTTGAGTAATCACCATAGTGGTTGAGATAGCCGCCGTTTAAATTCATTAAGCGAGCAATCAAACTGCCGCCTGGAGGCCAAGATTTAGTAACAGTACCACCTAGAGTACCTGTTCCGTAGTTTAGGTAAATCGCTTCGTTACCATATTCTTTTTTAATACGGTTAATGTTGTCTGCAATTTCAGTAAAAGCTTCATCCCAGCTAATACGCTTAAATTTACCTTCACCACGAGCACCAATGCGCTTCATTGGGTATTTTAAACGGTCAGGATTATAAACACGTCGACGCATTGAACGACCACGTAAACAAGCTCTTACTTGGTGATTTCCATATTCATCATCACCAGTATTGTCGGTTTCGACCCACTTAATTTCACCATTAGACACATGCATACGTAATGGGCAGCGGCTGCCACAGTTAACGGTACATGCACTCCAAACGACTTTATCTTCAGTCGTTGCAGGTTGTGGTGCAGCAGAAGCAGAGCGAGAAGCAAAAGGAAGCGCTATACCACTAGTAATAGCTGTGATTCCACCCAATATAGACCCGCCTTTTACAAAACTGCGGCGGCTTATTTTTGGGGTTAGCAATTGTTTTAATTTCATGTATCGACATTCTCTAAGTTATATCTTGGAATTGATATGTTCCGATGGAAATTATTATCATTACGATTACTACCTCTCAATGGGTAGTTATTCACATAATTTAATTTTTATATATAAATAAACATTGTTTTTGATCAAGCAAAAGAGACTGAGTTATAAATATGACTATTAATAAGCTTAAATGTATCGATTTTGGGAATGTTGTTTCATAGGAAGAATAACTTTGCTAAATATTGAATATATTAATAGTGAATTTAGTTGAGCGAGAACAAAAAAAACCTTAACACTTATAGTAAGATTTAAATCAATGGTTAAATTTTTATATAAGAATATTAATGGAAAACATAAGTGCTGCGGCAAAATTATTTGGTAGTCTTTTTTATTACCCACTAAATAATGATAATAATACTCAATACATAAATTATATTAAGCAAAGTGAAGATTTGGATGATACTGAGTTTTCAAATTTTATCCGAGCGTATGAAGCGACAGATAATGAACTTGTTGCTGATGATTTTCAGCGTTTGTTTGAAGGGTGTGATGTTATGCCTGCACCACCTTGGGGTTCAGTATACCTAGATAGAGAACAAGTTATATTTGGTGATTCAACTTTACGTTTCCGCCAGTTTTTACTTAACCATAATATTGAGTTAAACACAGGAATGAGGGAGCCAGAAGATCAATTTGGTCTTTCTTTATTAGCAATGGCTATGATGATTGATCAAGAAAAAGATGAAAGTGTTATTTCAGAGTTACTTTCAGAGCATTTATTGCCTTGGTCATATCATTATTTAGAGTTAGTTAAAAAACACAGCAAAACAGATGTATATAAAACATTATCGGATATTACTTCTGGTTGGTTAGCTGCATTACAAAAAGAACTTAATATTACACCGCACGAATATAAGTTGTATTTTTAATGAAAGATAAAAGAGATGAAAACTATTATCGTTCTTATTTGGAGCATAAAACCGTAAGCCGACGTGGTTTATTTCGTGGACTATTGTCTGGTGCAAATAAATCATTAAAAGAGTCATCTCAAAATACAATTAAACCGACAGTAGCAAGATCTCCTTATGCTATTGAAGAGGGGCTATTTAGAGAGCTTTGCCAAGATTGCGAACAGTGCACTACTGCATGCCCTCAACATGTAATAGAGATAGTGGATGCCCGTCCTCAATTGAATCTTGATTATAATCACTGTACTTTTTGTGGAGAGTGCCAGTTGGTATGTGATTCAGGCGCTTTAGGTAAAGATCTAGGTATTATCAATTTACAACCTGAGTTTATTTCAAGTTGTAATAATAAACTTTCTGGAGGGTGTGAAGTGTGTGCTGATGCTTGCCCGCAGAAAGCGATAATTATCGAACCTAGAAAGTTGCCACAGGTGGACGCATCTTTATGCAATGGTTGTGGCTTATGTCGTTCTGCGTGTTTTATTGGTGCAGTGCAAATGACTTTTGTCGTTCCAAGCTAGTATGTATTTAAATGCATTAAAAAAGGTGACAATTGAATGTCACCTTTTTTATTATTATGCGAGAAAATAACTGGCGTATTAACGCTGCTCTAATGGATAAGAGCGGTAACTCCACATACCATAAACGCGTAATGCATCTCGGTAGATACCTAATAGTTCTTTATCTGTAGGTACTTTTAACTCTTCAAGTGGGCGATCATTGGCAGAGTAAGTATCAAACGTGATCCCTTTAGGGCCGGTTTGCCAACTTGCAACTTCAAATAATGCTTGTCCACGACGAACGTGACTTGCAGAGCTGATGATAGTTGCATGATCGATATTATGTCGAGCTAATGCATAGCTACTGTATAAGGCATTTTCAACAGTGCTTCTTGCGTAATTATCTTCAATGATACGTGATGCATCAATGCCGTTTTTCACTAACCAATCAGCCATCAGTTTGCCTTCGGTTTTGTGGTTTTTAGGAACGCCTCCCGTTACAACAATGTATGAGTTAGGGTTTTTCTTCGCCATATCCAATGTTGCGTTTAAGCGATCAATCAAGATTGGGTTCATGCTGCCATCTGGGTTCAGAGCATAGCCCAAAGTAATAATGGCATTTTTGCCTTTACCTTGTTTTTTGATGGTATTACTTAATGGTGTTTCAACGATTCGGTCAATGGTTGACATTATCTTCTTCAGATCTGCAACACGGCCTTTATTAAGCTGCTCTAATGCCGTTAAGTGACGTGTAACTTCGCTTTTATTCCCTTTGAAGTTCTGCCAGATCACAAGATAAGAATGTGCATCTACATCATCTGGAGCCACGCTTAAAATTTGAGTAAAGAGTTCGATTGCGCGATCAACATTGCTGTTATAGATCTGAGCATTAGCAGCAGAAAAAAGTAGGTCAACACGGTAAGGTTCAAGTTGGTAAGCTTCAAGAAGACGATTAGTTATCATCTCCATGTTGCTTGGCATCTTTGCCGTAAACCCTGCATGTGAAATACGTGAAGGGTTCTTAAATACCTGATAAGCATCATTTAAAAGCTGATCCACAACCTGACGTTGAGAGGTCATCTCTGTATAGTCAACTTGTGGTTGAACGGTATCTAAAGCAGCATCAACGTTTGTTGAGTATAGTGAGCCAGAGAAAATAACAGCAAGAGAAAGTGTAAGTAGGGTGCGTTTCATTATTTTTTATTCCAAAGGGTAAACGTAGTTTAATCCTATTACTTGAAAATAAAGAGTATTGTGAGCGCAATCGTATTTGGTTTTATTGGATTGAAGTGAATCCTAATAGTGTGAACTAATGTCACACAAGAAAATAAGTAGGGCATGATAACCCTACTTTATCTGTTTTATTTTGTAATAACCTTACCTTCACGACGGGGATCCGCTGCACCAATAAGTGAGTTTTCTTGCAGTTTAATCGCTTGAAGGCCAGAGTTTAGTTCTTTAACTTGAACTTTAAATCCTAGCTTTTCTAATTTAGGAATCCACGCTTCGGCTGGCGTATCTTTCTCTATTTCAAATGCCCCAAATCGATTATTCATATTAGGTAAGTCAATCGCTTGTTGTAAATTTAAGCCCCAATCAAGATGAGCAACCAAGGTTTTAGCTACATACCCTATAATTTGGCTGCCACCGGAGAGCCAATTGCTATATAAGGTTTATTGTCTTTCATCACAATCGTCGGTGCCATGGAGGATCTCGGGCGTTTTCCCGGTTCAATACGGTTGGCGATTGGTATGCCATTAACGTGGCTTCTAAAGGAGAAATCGGTTAACTCATTATTTAATAAGAATCCTCTGACCATTAAGCGAGAACCAAAACCATTTTCTATTGTGGTGGTGATTGAAACGACATTACGCTCATTATCGACAATAGAAAAATGACTCGTAGAAGGTAATTCAATCGCTTCGTCTAAAGCGTAATTATTGGCATGTGACCACGGAGGTGAACCTGCTGTGGTCTCAACTAACGCATTTTCACCTTGTAATAATTGGGCTCGTTGTTCCAAATAGTTTTTGTCTAATAAGCCTTGAGTTGGCATTGGTACATAATCACTGTCAGCTATGTACTTACCTCTATCTGCAAAAGCTAACCGAGAAGCATCACCGAGCAATCTCCAGCTTTGTACGTTATCCTTACCCATGTTTGAGATTGGGTAATGGCTGAGTATTCCCATGATTTGCCCAAGGGTTAATGCGCCGGAACTTGGCGGTCCCATTCCACAGATCGCATATTGACGATAAGGTGCACAGACTGGCTCACGCTCTTTCACTTGATAAGCTGTAAAATCAATTAAATTAAGCACCCAGGGTTAGAGGTTTCATTTCTTACTGTATTTACAATATCTTCTGCGATTTCTCCTTGATAGAACGCCTTTGCTCCTTGCTCTGAAATCGCTTCTAATGTATTGGCATATTGAAGGTTTTTAAGTTGTTGTCCTGCTTTAATTGGGGAACCATCTTGATTAAAGAAATAGGCTTTTGTTACTGGAGAACGCTGTAGAAATTCTTGGTCATTATCAACCAACTTAGCTAAACGAGGACTAACTATAAAGCCTTCCGTTGCCAACTTTATTGCTGGTTTAAATAAGGTTTTCCAATCTAATTTCCCAAGCTTTTGGTGGGTATCCCACATTAGTTTTATTGTGCCAGGAGTACCAACCGATCGTCCTCCTACAACAGCGTCATAAAACTTAAGAGGCTCTCCTTTTTGATCTTGAAAGAGTTGAGGCGTAACTGCTAGTGGGGCAGTTTCTCTTCCATCAAAAGTCGTTAGATCTTGTTTTTTTACATCCCAGTAAACAAGGAATGCGCCGCCACCGATGCCTGAAGATTGAGGCTCAACTAAGCCAAGAACTAATTGGGTTGCCACCATCGCATCAATGGCATTACCGCCTTTGCGTAGCATTTCTGCTCCTGCTTCACTAGCATAAGGATTTGCAGAAGCAATCATCCATTCTTTGCCTTTAACTAGGTTCTGTTTGGTTAACCCTGTTGAGGCTTCTGGAGCAATATTGTCCGTGCTTTGAGCTGAGAATGATGCGGGACTTACGATAGAGGTAGAGATTAATAAGGTGAGTGTTGACGCTTTCCATTGCATAGAAGCTCCTTAGTCTAACAAAGAAGATTGGGTTAGATAAAAAGACTGACAGAGGACAAGAAGAGTGTCGAATAGCTTATTATGGTTCTTGGTTGATGCTCACATTTTAAACGAATTGAGAGTGAGTCATTCACTCTCAATATTGTGCTTTATGAAGTTAAGTTACATTTCACGCCACCAATGAGATGTTACTTTTGGGTCTGTGATCATGATTTTCTCCCCAATAATTGGGGTGACTAAACGTACTTTTTTTTCGGCACTAATAGCAGATACCTGTTCTAGAGGATCTTGCCAATCGTGCAGGGCTAAATCAAACGTACTATTATGAATTGGCATCATAGTTTGTCCTTTAACATCTACATGCGCTTGTACACTTTGTGATGGGAACATATGAATATCTGACCACAATTCATTATATGCGCCAGTTTCAATCATCGTTAAGTCAAATGGTCCGTATTTATCGCCGATCTCTTTAAATCCAGAAAAATAACCAGAGTCGCCACTAAAGAAAAGGTTGGCTTGTTTGCCTTTGATAGCCCAACTTCCCCATAGCGTGCTGTTTTTATCTGTTAAACCACGACCAGAGAAATGTTGGGTTGGTGCAAAAGAGAATTCAATATGACTAACCGTATGAGATTGCCACCAATCAAACTCGGTGATCTTATTTTCTTCTACACCCCATTTTTTGAGTAATTTCCCAACACGAAGAGGAACGACAAAGTGCTCTACTTTATCGTTTAACTGTTTTACTGCATGCTTATCGAGATGATCATAATGGTCATGGCTAATAGCAACCACTTGAATTGTTGGGAGATCAGAAATCGAGATAGGCGCAGCATGAAAACGTTTTGGTCCCGCCCATTGAACAGGTGAAGCGCGATCACTAAAAACAGGATCAGTTAAGATAAGTTGACCGTCAAGTTTGATCAAAACAGAGGAGTGCCCAAGGCGATATAGAACGGCTTCTTTTTCTTGCATTAAATCATCAATAGAAATGGCTTGAACAGGTACTGTATTTTTGGGTGTCGCCTCAACTCTTGTGGTTGAAATGTATGCTTTAGCGATATCCCAAATATTACTTGCACTGGTCGTGTATTCCATCTCGCTGTTTTTAAAACGAGCTTGGGAATCCTTCTCACCTTGTTGGAAATAAGAAAAAGTGAAAGCCATGACGGTAACTCCTATTAAAGCGATCTTTTTATTGATAATCAAAGTACGTTCTTTTTTCATATTTATCCCTTTTAACCACTCGTCATTTCTAAACACTTTCTTACTGTGATTGGTATTAGAGTAGCTAATTTTCCTTATTTCGTCGTTTTCCTTACGAGGATTCAGTCCTCTTATAAAGTAAACTACACCGACTAGTTTACATTTTAAAAGTGAAAAGTAAACTAGTTAGTGTAAAATGAATCGCAGTGGTGACAGTTTTTAATCGTTATCATGTTCTATATTTAAGGTATCTTTATGATTGAAAAGAAAAAAAACAGAAGTGAATTAAAGCGTGAAGCGATTCTTGCGGCAGCGAAAAAGGCATATCAAGATGATGGTGTGCAAAATACTAGCATGGATAAACTGGCATCTTTAGCTCAAGTATCAAAACGCACGGTTTATAATCACTTCTCATCTAAAGAAGCCTTAGTTATGGAGTTATTGTCTGATTTATGGCAAAACTCGATGGCAGATATTGATATTCAGTTTTCTGAAAATGTGAGTATTCAAGACCAACTAGAGCGATTGCTGCTCGCTGAGTTGAACGTTATTGGTGCTCAATCGTATCTAGACTTAGCGAAAGTGGCCTTTGGTCATTTCTTTTATAAACCTGATGAATTGCAACTTCAGGTTGAAAAAATGGCAGAGCAAGAGACGGCGTTATCTCGTTGGTTACAGTTAATGATGGACACAAAAAAGCTGACTATTGAAGATAAGCATAAAGCGGGAGTTCAATTACATAGCTTATTAAAAGGCAGTGCTTTTTGGCCTCAATTAGTGGGAATGAGGGCTGTTTTATCTTCGGAAGAGAAAGAACAACTGGTTACTGAAACGGCTGATATGTTTTTGAGTCGTTATTTAAAAAGATAAAAAAGAAATACGATAAACGTCACAAGGCTCAAATACATACCAAAAAGATCCACCAGTTACAGTAATAATAGGCTAAAAAATACTCTATCATTGTGTGTATATTCAATGAGTAGGTGGGCTTAATGAAACAAAAGGATTTTTTTTTATATGCCGTTATGAGTGTGTTTTTAGGTATGCAAGGATGTGCATCATCTTCAGACATCAAGCAGAATGTAGGTACTTCTGAGATTGCTCATACAAAACAAACATTACAAATTGCTGGTCTAAAACATTGTAATAACGAAGGTAACGACTCAATTCACTTAAACCCAGATGAACCCTTAACAATTATTGTTCATGGTTGTTTTTCGTCTGCTGGACGCTTTGAGATCTTAGCCGATGTTTATGGACTATACGACCAACAAGCCATTTGTTTTGAATATGATGATAGAAAAAGTCTAGAAGACACATCAGGTGAGCTTGTAGCGGCTTTAAATCAGCTATCAACTCAAAATCCGAATCAAGACCTACATGTTATTGGCCATAGTCAAGGAGGGTTGGTTGCCCGACGTGCATTAACTTCAGAAAGAGAAGATCAACAAACGGTCACGGCTAAGAAAGTGCAATTAACAACGGTTTCATCTCCCTTTAATGGTATTGAAATTTCATCACATTGTGGAATAACGCCTTTACGTATTCTCTCATTAGGTATTGTCGATTTGATTTGTTATGCCGTGACGGGAGAAAAATACCAACAAATACCGCCGAATGCTGATTTTATCGAGCAACCAGGTGATCTTGTCGCATCAGTCTCTCAGCATTTGGTGATCAAAACCGATGAGCGAAATTCGTGTCGTAAGGAAAATGACAAAGGAGAATGCATTGAGGACGATTACGTTTTCAGTGTTAATGAACAATCAAATAATCAAGTTGATGATGGTGTGAACACGGATTTAGTAATCGTAAAAGCAGGTCATGTTGAGATTGTTGGAAATGGAGAGTCAGTACCAACAGCTCTAATTAATATATTAAAACAGAAAGAAGTATTGGTGGATAAATCGGATATCAATCAACAAGAACAGGCTCGTTTACTTCAACTTCTTTATTCAACGCCACAAGAATCAAATCTATAAAAAACCAGCCGGTGGAGGCTGGTTGATTTAAATGATGATGGTTATCTACCTACCGTACGTCTTTTTAATATAAGCTTCAAAATCATCACACATTTTTTGGTTAGACTCAGCATTACTTGCTAATGTTGTTGGCCCATCAATAATCGTGATGTTGGCATGTAGAGGTGCAACGTCTGCTTGAGTTCGAGAGTTTAACTCTGCGATTTTATCTTGCTCTACTTTCCATGCATCTTGTGCAGATAAGTTACACTCGTCAGCTAAGTATTTCGCGTTAAACCCTTCCCCTGTCAATGCAATGATAGAGTCATTGTGACTAACACTATTACCCGCATTCCAATAATGTTTTGCAAGTAATGGGCCGATCTCAGGGTTATCGGTTAAGTAGCCAAACTTCTCAGTGAAATAAGCGCGAGTTTGATATACCGCCATGTGCGCAAGTAAATAGCCATGATAAGCACAAGCCGCTTCATCTGATACTAAATGTGGTATTGCCATTAATGGGCGAGAGCTACATGCTAGTCCTAAGATTTTTTTCTCTGAAGCACGAGCTAATGCAGTGATGTTTTCTGGTGTGAGTTCTTCGTCGCTTAATCGATATAACGCACGCTCAAAGTAAGGCACCACCAAAATGCTGCGCTCTTGGTATGCTTTAAACGGTTGTTTGGAATCAATGATAGCCTTAATAATCTCATCAGGAACAGGAGTACCATTATCATCTAATGCGTATTGTTTTAACCAGTCTGCATCGGTTAATAAGCTGTCACAAAACATCGATTGAGTTTCAGCGTATGCCATTGATGTTGGAGCAAACTCTTGAGAAAAACATGGTGCGTTCATTTTTACATTTGAGAAGTGAGCGGCATGACCACCTTCGTGGAATAAGGTATTCATACCATCATAACCACTACCAATTTGATCTGGTTTAGCGTTACTTGTGAAGTTAACTTTTGCTGCAATCCATTGGTTTTGATCGTAGAACGAAGGAATTGGACCATGGCAGAATCCATTTGGATATTTACCTTTACGATCTAATAAATCCAATGTTAACTCTGCGCCTGAAAATTCAATGTTCAAGCGACCAAATGATTCAACCCAACGGCGTAACGATTTAGAGAAAGGTACATATGGATCTAAATCTCGCATAGCATCGCCAGCAAATGAGAAAACGAAGTTATGTGCAAGTAGTGCATCTTTCCCTTTATCTGCAGCTAGTTGGTTTAAACTTCGTTGATGACATTCATGAGTACGCTTTTCAAAGTCATCCAAAATGGTAAATAACTCATCAGCACTCATTTTCTCTTTTTTCGTTACTGAATAATCAAAGAAAGTCTCAAATCCTTGAGAGCGAGCAAATTGGTTACGAAGTTTGATCAGTTCAATAAAGCCATTTTGTAGTAGCCATTGTTCTAAATCGAGAAAGGCTTGGTGAGCAGAGCGACGTGTCGCTTCATTAGAGCTGGTACGAACAACCGATGCAAGAACAGGAAGAGATCCTTCAACGGTATCACCCGCTTCATTCACATAAGTCATGGTGTGGTTTTGTTTTTTCTCAAACAAACCAGCTTCAAATTTTATCAGTTCTGATTTTAGTTTCTGTGCGGTTTCAGACTCAATAGCGTGTGATTCAAATGTAGCTAACCAGCCTTGTAATCCAATCAGAGTTTGCTCTTTTTCCTCTGTATTTGTAATAGATTGAGCTTGTTTGATTTGTTGCTTTATGGCTGGAATTTGTGTGGCGTCACTTAAGAATTGCGTCCAAGCGGTTTCAGCTTCTGTTGAGCCGTTATGATCATCACTCAGCCCCATGTAAGTATCCCAGAAGAAGTTTTCTTTGGTGCGATGAATAGATAAATAACGTTGATTTAAGTCATTAAGATAAGCGGTAGCAGTCATTTTCTTCCCTTTAATGCAGACTTGTGAACTGTGATTATGGCATAAATTGAGTAAGGAGAAAGTCGGATAAATAAAAAGCTCAATTTGTAGTTAAAAAGACGCAGATTTAAAGACGAAAGCCCTAAGATGAATCACATTGGGCTTTGTCTTTATTGGATATTTATACGTTTCGGAATTGAGCGACCAGAGCTCCTTGAGAATCAATTGTTTCTGAGAGAGTGCTGCACTCTTTCATCGTTTCATTTGCAATGTTGTGTGTATGTTCACAGACATTATTAATTGATTGAATGTTTGTATTCATGTCTTCGGATACTTTGACAATTTGCTCAATCGCAACGGATATTTGAGTGTTTTTTTCAGCAATTGCACTAACTTGCTCAAAGGATTCTTGTAACGTATGGCCTGATTTATTTGCTGAATCTACGCATACACCAGATAGTGATTTACCTTGTTCCATTGCTTCAACTGCATCTTGTGTACTTTGTTGTATCTGTTTGATCATATCTTGAATTTCTTTTGCTGAATCTTGACTTCGCTGAGCTAATGCTCTGACTTCATCAGCAACAACGGCAAATCCTCTGCCTTGTTCTCCGGCTCGTGCAGCTTCGATTGCCGCATTTAATGCTAATAGATTTGTTTGTTCTGCAATCGCTTGTATCACGGTTAACACAGAACCAATTTCGTTACCACGAGCTTCCAGTGTTGCAATAATATTGGAGGCATTGGTTAATTGTGTTGAAAGCATTTGGATTGAGTTTACGGTCTCTGTGACTGTTGCCATTCCCTCTGAAGTGACTTGATATGCTTCTTCTGTTGCTTGAGCTGTACTTAGAACATTTGCCGCAATATCGTTAACGGAAGCTGACATTTCTTGGATAGCATTAGCAACTTGATTGGTTTCTTGAGTTTGTTCGTTCAGGTTATTAACGGTATCTAGGCAGTTAGAAGTTGATGATTTTGCTAGTGTTTCAATCTGCTCGTTAGAGTCTTGAATACGTCCAATAATGGCATTAATTTCAGATTGACGCATTTTTAACGCAAGTTCTATTTCTGAAATATCATCCACATGATTCGTGTAAATTAATTCCATTAGTGGATTATCAAAGACCGCTTTTGCTTTAGTTGATAATTGCTCTAAACGACGAGTTAATGAATAGACACTCAATAGCGAAAGTGTACTCAAGAGGCTTAAACCAAATAAAGGGGCCATTGATGTGAAATCAGAGCCGCGACAATAAAACTAGGTATTAATGTTAAAGCAAAGCGTTGCCATAAACGAGTTCTTGGCAATGTTAGTTTTAATGGTTTCTTACCTGATTTTAATGACGCATATACTTTTTCAGCGTTAGCAATATGCTCTCGAGAAGGACTTAATCTAACAGATTGATACTCTTTTATTTCACCATTTTGAAGGATAGGAGATGCGAAGGCGTCAACCCAATAGTAATTTCCGTCTTTACATTTATTTTTAACTAATCCCATCCATGATTTTTTGTTTTTTAGGTGAGACCACATATCTTTAAATGCTTCACTCGGCATATCTGGATGGCGAACGATATTATGGGGTTGTGAATTCAGTTCATCTAACGTAAATCCAGCTACTTCACAAAAATTGTTACTTGCGTAGGTAATATGACTTGATGGGGAGGTGATTGATAACAAGTTATATTCTTTGGGAAATAGAACTTCTTTATTGTTAGACGTATCTGTCTTCATGTGTTTGTCTCTTTTTGTCTCGATAAATTCAGCAGCTAAATGTAAGCAAATATTACACCATACTGTATTTTTATTGAGGTTTTGTGCCTATTTTTTCTTGATGCTTTCTATAACCTTGTCCGATTTATTATTTATGTTGTGAAATCAAATCTGATTCATTGCTGCTGTGTAATGCTTTAGTGGCCTTGTTTAATGCAAGTTTTATTTTTTTGTTAAATAAAAAGCTGGGTGAATCAGGTGGGTCATATTTTTGACAAGGGAAAATCAATAATTATTAAAATAATATGCGAGTGTATAAGTTGATATTTTTCTTTTAAAAATCAATAAATCACTTCATTTCTCATTAGGCTTTTATTCACTGTAACCTATTGAAATCTCATTACGGTAACGATTGCTTATTTATATTTTGCTCAGTTTGTGTGAAAATGCGCGCAAATTATGACTGCAACTTTAACGCACTTTAGTATTTAGTAAGGATAGTTCCATGTCTCAGGACAATGCACAGCAAGCTGAAACAACATCAAATTTTGAAAAGAAATTAGATGGTTTTTTTAAAATTTCACAACGTGGTAGTTCAGTTCGAACAGAAATGATTGCGGGTTTAACTACTTTTTTAGCGATGGTTTATTCGGTTATTGTTGTACCAAGCATGTTAGGAGCGGCAGGCTTTGATACTGGTGCAGTATTTGTTGCTACCTGTTTAGTTGCTGCATTTGGCTCACTGTTAATGGGGTTATGGGTTAACTTACCAATGGCAATTGGTTGTGCTATCTCATTAACTGCGTTTACTGCGTTCAGTTTAGTATTAGGTCAAGGCGTAAGTATTCCTGTTGCGCTTGGTGCTGTATTTATTATGGGTGCTTTGTTTACGCTTATTACGGTAACGGGCATTCGTCAGTGGATTTTAAATAACTTACCGTCAGGTATTGCTCATGGTACTGGCATTGGTATCGGTCTCTTCTTACTGCTAATTGCTGCAGATGGCACGGGGCTTATCGTAAAAAATGCACATGCGGGTCTGCCTATTATGCTAGGTGACATTACTTCGTTTTCTGTGATCATGTCAGTACTTGGTCTTGCGGCTATCTTTGGTTTAGAAAAGAAACGTGTTCCTGGTGGTATTTTATTAGTGATTGTTGCTATCTCAATCATCGGTTTAATTTTTGATCCAAGCGTAACTTACAATGGGTTCTTTGCTTTGCCGAGTCTAGAAACCGCTGACGGTAGTTCATTGATTGGTTCTATGGATATCATGGGGGCTTTAACACCTGCGATTCTTCCTGTTGTTGTTGCTTTAGTTATGACGGCAGTGTTCGATGCGACGGGTACTATCCGTGCGTTAGCAGGTCAAGCAAACTTACTAGATAAAGACGGTAAAATCATTGATGGCGGTAAAGCATTAACTGCGGATTCTGCAAGCTCAATGGTTGCTGGCTTTGTTGGTGGTGCTCCGGCTGCTGTTTACATTGAATCGGCGGCAGGTACTGCTGCTGGTGGGAAAACAGGTCTTACAGCAACGGTTGTTGGGGTGTTGTTCTTAGTGATGATCTTCTTATCACCAGTAAGTTACTTAGTACCTACTTATGCAACTGCTCCTGCACTTATGTACGTTGGTTTATTAATGCTAAGTAATGTATCTAAACTGGATTTTGAAGATTCAGTTGATGCATTATCTGGCCTTGTGTGTGCAGTATTCATTATTCTTTCTGCAAACATCGTAACAGGTATCATGATCGGCTTTACTACACTTGTTGTTGGCCGTGTTTTTGCTGGCGAGATTAAGAAGCTGAATGTTGGTATTGTCTCTATCACGGTTGCATTGATTATTTTCTATGTTGGTGGTTGGGCTATTTAAGTTGCCATAATAGATTGTTCAAAATTAAAAACGGATGGCATAAACCATCCGTTTTTTTATGCGTGGAGTTGATTAAATTTACGGTTTTAAAGTATGGAACCCAGAGTAAATGCGAGTAAAGGTGGTAAACCAACAAGCGGCACCAAACACATAGGCGATAATGGCAAAATGGGTTGGAAACAGACAAAATGCGATAAAACACGCAATGGTTTCTGTTCCTTCGGTTAAGCCACTCATGTAATAAAGGGATTTGTGTTTATAAACTGGATTATCAATTCCTTGTTTACTTGCCATAATAGCAAAAGCCAAAAAGCTGCTTCCTGTCCCAACAAATGAGAAAATTAAAAACGCACCCGCAATGGCATTTTGATCAGGATTAGCGAGGACAAACCCAAAAGGGATCAGAGAATAAAACAGAAAATCCAAACTGATATCAAGAAAACCTCCCGCATCAGTTATGCCTTGTATTCGAGCTAATGCCCCATCTAATCCATCACAAATGCGATTCAAGACAATAAATACTAGAGCCAATAAATATTGCTCTGCAATAAGAGCAGGGAAGGCTAAGCAGCCTAAAACAAAACCAAATAGCGTCGTTTGGTTGGCTGTAATTCCCAGTTTATTAATGAGCTTGGCACTTTGCGCTAAAGGCCAACGAATCACTTTAATACTGAAACTATCAAGCATGAGTTACCTCCCAAGGCCAAGTAAGTACTCGACTTCCTTGTGGAACATCTTCTTTATCGTGTGTCACCATTAAAGCCGGAACATTGGCTTCTTTTAGCTGTTCAACCACCCAATCTCTAAATTGAATACGAAGGTCTTTATCTAATTTACTAAATGGTTCATCCAGAAGGGCCACTTTGGGTTTTGCAAGTAGCATACGAGTTAAACTGATGCGCGCTCGTTGGCCACCAGAAATCTGAGCAGGAAAAGAGTTGGCAAGCTTGGTTAGCGAGATATGCTCTAATGCTTGCATTGCTTGTGTTTTACGATCATTGCCTTTGATTGCATTAGGTAGTGCAAACGCTAAGTTTTCCCAAACGGTGAGGTGAGGAAATAACAAATCGTCTTGAAATAAGATCCCGACTTTACGTTTATGTGCAGGAAGCTTGGTTAAATCAGCACTGTCTAAAGTTAGGTTTCCAGAATAAGAAAACTCATCAGAAAGGTGCCCTGCAATCACATCTAATAAGGTGGATTTTCCACAGCCACTAGGCCCCATTAAGGTTAGGATTTCTCCTTTTTTTACTCTCATATTTAGAGAGGTAAATAGAGCTTCGCCACCGGTTTTATGAATAGCGAGGTTTTCAAGATAAAGACACATTCGGTAATTAACCTTAAATAGAAATACGGCGACATTTTATCGGCAAACGGCTGATCATAATCGCAAAGGTAAAGAAAAATAACGGTAGTAAAGCCTGCCAAATTGCGTATATCGCAGTCACTCTACGATCAAAACCGCTTGAAAGCGCAACCGCTTCAGTTGTAATTGTGCTAATTCTGCCGGCACCGAGCATTAATGTCGGAAGATATTGCGCTAAGCTCACGCTGATCCCAACCGCCCATGCAAAAACAATAGCAGGCAATAAAATAGGCATTTTTACTTTCCACCAAGCTTGTAGCGGTGATTTTCCTAGGCTCAAAGCAACACGAGTAAGACCGGTATCAAAGCTTTTCCAAGGACCATCAAGTGATAAATAAACAAATGGGAAAGCAAAGAAAACATGCGCCCAACATACCCAGAAAAAATAGGAATCACTGCTTAAATAAAGCGTAACTACTTGCAAGCCAAATAATATAGAAAGTTGAGGGATAAGCATTGGAATTGCAATGATATATCCCGGAACTTGCCATTTGTATTTAATGCGGTATTCATGAGCTAACACCGCAAGCACTAACGCAATAGAAGCGGTAATGATGGCAATGGAAAGACTCTGATTTATGGTGCTCAAAATGCTGTCCCATTCTAATTGCCAAAATCGTTCACTATAACGACTAGGTAATAAATCTGGGAATCGCCAACGTTGTGCAAAACTCCAGATAATCATTAGTGGCACCATTAATACCGTGAGCGAGATGATGAGTAAGAAAAGGGATTTGCCAGGAAGAGAAATACCGCTACGACCTGAGTATTGCCAGCATTTAATGCCTTTTGTTATTGTCCATTCCACCAAGCGAGCAAAAGCGATTAATAGAGAAGCAATAGCAAAAAGTACAACAGCTCCGGCCGCTGCACGAGGCAGTAAATTTAGATCGGGCTCTGTAAACCACTGCCAAACTAAAACCGCAAAAGTCGGTGGGTTGGTTGGCCCAATAATTAAGGCGACATCAACAACGGATAAGCTATATGCAATGACAGCAAGCATTGGGAAGCGTAGTTTTGCTAACCATTGTGGAAACACGCATTTCCACCACATTTGTGCTTTGCTATAACCTAAAGAGGCACTGACCTTCTCTATTTGATCAATTTTAAGTTGGGTAAGAATTGAGATGCTCATTAGCAATAAGAACGGCACTTCTTTTAATGCCAGCATCACAATTAAACCAAGCGCATGCGGGTCTTTGATTAAGAATGCGAGGTCATTAATGTCTTGAGGTGAGGCATCGTAACCAAATAGACCGTGAAGAGCGCGAACTCCCATTCCTGTTGGTGCAAATAAAAAAGCAAAACCAATTGCAAAGGCTACATGGGGTGTAGCTAATAAAGGCGATAGTGATAATTCTACTTTTCGCCAAAATCTACTTCCCCATGTGGCTTGTAAAACAGCAAAGGTGATCAAACACGCTAAATAGCTGCTGGTTATGGCTGAATATATTGTGAGCCCGATAGAGCGCCATACTCCCTCCCAAGAAAAAACCAATGCAAAACCATCTAAGGAAAAGTGATGCATACCAAGAGGTGGAATATAGCCCAGAGCAGACACTGCAACTCCCAGTAACCCGGGAAGTGTAGGCAGAATACAGACTGCAATAATAATAAGATATAGAGCTCGTAACATACTAATTTTACTTAAACTTAACTACCGAAGCGTTTTAACCATTCTTTTTCGATAGCCGCTTGCCAACTTGGGTGCGGTTCAGAAACAGATTTAAATTGTTGCGTATTCTTTGCGCTACCCGTTAGGTATTTGCTACTTAATACAGAGGGATCACCCCAGACATTCAAATCCCCTTTACGAGATTGTGCTTCTGGGCTTAATAAGAAATTAATGGCAACTTGTGCACCCGCACTTGCTTTTGCATTCCATGGAATAGCTAAAAAGTGAATGTTAGAGAGCGCACCAGAATCCATGGCATAAGCTTTAGTCGTATTGGCTAAGTTACCATTGGCTTGTGCAGAATATACAGCGTTTGGATTGAAAGTAACGGCTAAATCAAGCTGTCCATCATCAAGTAGTTGAATCGTTTCCGATGTACCAGCAGGGAACTGCTTACCGCCACGCCAAGCCACTTTATGGAATTTTTCGAGGTAATCCCACAGTGGTGCGGTTACGGCATTAAAATCCGATTCAGAAACGGGTTTTTGCAGCGCAGGATTATTGTTTGTTAGCTCAATTAACATAGATTTTAAGACGCTCGTCCCATGAAACTCTGGTGGGCGAGGATAACTTAAGCTGTTTGGTTTTTTCTGAGCATAACTTAGCATTTCAGCAAATGAATGTGGTGGGTTTGTTAGGTTCTCAGAGTCATGAATAAACACCAGTTGACCCACCCCCAAGGTGCTTCTAAACCATCTGTTGGTTCTGAAAAATCCACATCAATAGGTAACATTTTATCGACGTATTTCCAGCTTGGTAGATTTTCAGTAAATGGGCCAAATAACAATTGATTGTCTTTCATGGATTTGAAGTTTTCACCGTTAATCCAAACCATATCGACACTACCGTTCGTGTTTTTATCTGCTGCTTTTTCAGCAATAAGACGTGGAATAGTCTCAGAAATATCACTGACTTTTACGTGTTTTAAAGTCACTTGGTATTTTGATTGCAGTTCTTTATTTGCCCATTGAAGATAATGGTTAATTTCTTGGCTACCGCCCCAAGCATGAAAATAAACCGTTTGTCCTTGAGCTTCTTTTTCAATTTGTGTCCAATCGGTGGCAAAAGAGGTGGTTGCAAAAAGTGAAGCCATGATCCCGATGGTGGTAAGTTGCTTATTCATAAAGTCATCCGTTGAGTATTTTATTGGTTATAGCAAGCGTACTGTTTATTACTCTTATTTATTATAAAAAGTGTGATGGCGGTAAGAGTTTTTTGTTGTATTGGCAGTAACAACAAAAGGACAGTAATGTGTTCTTAACTATTATACCTCTGGTATTAATAATAGTTTCAAACAATTACCATCCTTTTTAATAACGTTTAGCAATACGTTGGATACCAATGTTCTAAGGTTATCGCTTTATTATTTTGCTAACTCTTCCATATTGATGCCTTTCTTCTTCGCAATGTATTTTGGAATTAGAGACATGCCAAATAGGATCAGACCCGCAACCGCAAATTTAACTAATAACATTGCAGATACGCCGTTTGTCGCAATATCACCAGCCATGTAAGCAAAAATGAATGCACCAGGAGCCATGGTAATTAAAGAAACTAGAGCGTAAGTGCTTAGGTTTAAACCCGTTAAACCGTAGGCATAGTTTTGTAAACTAAATGGGAATACAGGCACTAAGCGAGTTAGGATTAAGAAGCTTGTTCCGTTCTTTGCTACACCGTCATCGATTTTTTTAAAGATTGGGTTATCACCAAACTTTTTCATGATGGTATTGCGAAGTAAGAAACGTGCAACGATAAATGCCACAACTGCACCTAATGTCGCTGAAAATAGTGCTAAAACACCACCTTTGATAGGACCAAATACGATGCCAGCTACAATTGTGAAGGCGCTGCCTGGTAATAAAAATACACAAGCAAACACGAATGCTGCGACAAATACGATATAACCCCAAGCTCCAAAGCCCGCGATCCATTCTTGAAGGCTCTTAATATCAGTAATGATTTCAAGTACGCCTGTTTGTTTAGCTGCAAACAATACCAATGCAATAACAGCAATGATAAGAGCAATTTTTACGAATTTCATTTTAAGTCCCTTTAATTAGTCAACAGACATACACTTGATTAGGCCTGATTTTGCTTTATAGCGGTTGAACCATGATTTCACTGGGCTTGCCAATACGTTGACTGGTGGTTCGTCACCATTCATTACGACTGGACCAAACATTAAATCAAGGATATGCCATGCTTTAGTGCCAACGCCCATCATAGAGGCACGACATGCAGAGCAGTACACAACAACGTGGCCTGTTTTAAACTCTTCAACACGACGTTGAATAACACGTTTAGCTACATCAGGGTTTGCAGGAACCACCATGCCACCAAAGCCACAACAACGTGTGTTCTCTTTGGTGTATTCAGGTTCTGCAATTTGATAACCAAGCTCAGTTAAGATCCAGCGAATACCTGCTTGAAGCTCACTTTCATAACGTGTAGAACAAGAGTCATGAATGGTGAATACCACATCGCTGTTTTTCGCTTTACCAATTAACTCAGCAGGAAGGCCAATTTGAGGTAGCAGTTTCCATAGTGATACCGGTTTTTGATTACCGCCTGATTTTTTAATGACCGCATAACAACTTTGACAAGCCACGATCACTTCTTGTGCATCAAGCTTATCGAAATCCGCTTGCAGTTGACCGTAACGCTCTTTAAATAGCTCCGTTTGACCGATAGCTGATGTTGGTTTACCACAACACTTTTGTACTGCCCCCATATCTGGGTACACTTCTTTTAGATATTTTGCGATGCTTGCAACGCCTTCTGGCGAGTAGGATGGCAGACTGCATCCTGGCATAAATACTTTATTACTCATTTTGAAGCCACCGTACGTTTAGCCATAGTGAAGAATTTAGAGAAGCCAAGCTTCTGGTGCATATTGATTGCTTTGTGTCCCGGAATTGGAGAGTTACCGCCATTGGCATTAACAAAATCCACACGAGCACTTAAGAACATTTCTTTCATTGGGTAGTCTTTAGGACAAACAATCGTACATTGGTCACAGGCATTACATGAATAAGCCAGTAGGGGATCCATGGTTTTGTTATTAATGAAATCACTAAACAAGGTTTTAGGGCAATCGCCAAAGTCATTCATCATCACACATTCATTCATGCACAATTTACAAGTACATTGCAGACAGCGAGACGCTTCTTGCTTGATTTGTTCTTCTGAAAAACCAAGATCAACTTGTTTAAAATCTTGCTTACGTTCTTCAGCATCACGTAATTGACCATGTAGGCGAGGTGTATCGGTCGTGCCTTTTGGAAGCGGAATATCAAGACGAGAAGGGTAGTTGTACTCTTTCTCAAAATCACGATTTTCAGTAAGAGGACGCTTAGCGAATTGACGCTCAATACTCAGTGCCGCTTTATGACCTAGTGCCATTGCCTCAACAACAATGTTACCGCCACAGGCATCACCAGCAACGTAAACACCGTCAACGGAAGACGCTAGGGTATCTTTATCAACCACGTAACGGCCGCCACGAGTTTGTTCAAGAGCACCATCAGTAATGTCTGCTACTACTTGTCCTGTTGCGAAAATAACGGTATCTACAGCGATCGTACAGGTTTCATCCGAGTAACTTGGTGAAAAGTTGCCATTTTCATCAAAAATAGAAATGACTTTTTTAAGTACGATTCCAGTTACTTTTCCGTCTGTTTCTTCAATTGAAATCGGTCCCCAGCCAGCATTAAATAACACGCCTTCTTCTAGAGATTCATCAATTTCAATTTGGCTTGCAGGCAGTTTCGCCATTTCTTCTAATGAACATTGGTGTACTTCATCTGCACCGATGCGCCATGATGAACGAGCACAGTCCATAGCAACGTCTCCGCCGCCAATGACTATGATTCGCTTACCTGCACGAGGGAAATCACGAGTTTCTGATACTTCTTTTAGATACTCAACCGCAGAGAATACGCCTTGTGCTTTGTGACCTGGAAGCGGAATGATTGAACCAACATGAGCACCGTGAGCTAAAACAATAGCGTCATGAGAAAGACGAAGTTCATTGAAAGAGATGTCTTTACCTATCTCTACTCCGAATTTCGTTTCAATGCCTAACATGTCTAAATAGCCGTATTCAAAATCGATAACATCACGCGGTAAACGGTATTCAGGAATACCCACACGCATCATGCCACCGTAAACATTCAGCTTTTCATAGATCGTCACTTGGTGACCGCTACGGCGAAGCTCAATCGCTGCTTGTGCACCAGCAGGGCCTGCGCCAACGATAGCGATTTTTTTACCGCTGTCATTGGCAACGGTGAGATCCCAATTGCTTTGTTTATCCATTTTTTCGGCAACAAAGCGTTTGATCCCTGCAACACTGATTGGTTGGTTATACTCAGTATTACGACGACATGCTGCTTCACATGGATGAGCACAAATACGGCCAAGAGTTTGAGGTAAGAAAAGTTTGCCGCGGATCAGATCTAAGGCTTCTTGGTAGTTACCTTCACCCGCTAAGCGTACATATTGTTTCACATCCGTGTGCATTGGACATGCAGTTTGACATGCTGGGTCGGCATCACCCATGCAGCCATCTACGACCATTTGGGCGGTATCGTAGAGTTTTTGACTAAAAATTACATTGCTCATTTTTATTATGATTCCAATTTAAGATTGAATTAGATTTGGCCGTTGATAACGGTAACGTTCGGCTGTTTTTCTTCATAGTGAGCGTGGCTGTACTCAATCCATGAGCCGTCATAGTTGTAAACTTCTTCTGCACCAAGTACGTTTTGTAGAATCATGGTTGTATGTGCAGAGCGAACGCCTGATTGACAGTAGGCAATGACTTTTTTGCCTTTAATAATGTCGCCGTATAGCGCTTGTAATTCTTCCGCTGATTTCAGTGTGGTGTCTTCGTTTACTGCTTTAGTCCAGTTAATGTGTACGCTTTTTGGAATCGTTCCTGGTCCAAATGCGCCACCAACTGTTGTTGTGCCATTAAATTCGTCGTTACCACGCGTATCAATGATTACCCACTCATCATTGTTTTGAGCTTCAATCACCATATCTAACGTAGCAAGAGCAGTGTGTTTATGTGCAGGTTGTGATGCTTGATAATCACTTTGAGCAACCGATGGATTTGCATTGCCTGTTGGTAAATCAGCACCAACCCAAGCGTTTAAGCCGCCATCTAGGTAGCGAATATCGCTGTGGCCTAGTGCTTCAATTTGCCAAAATAGACGAGCAGCATCGTGGTGTGATGTTGCTGCATAAACAACGATAGTTGATTCAGGTGTTGCACCATAAGAGCTTAGAATTTTTTCCATCTCTTCGGTTGTGTTACTCATGCCATCGAACTCATAAGTGCCTTCTTTTGCCGAGTAACCATCACGCCACATGGTAAAAGAGCCTTCGATAGGAGCGTCAGGTTTCATTGGATTTAATGCACCAATAACCACAACATTATCACCGTTATCCATCATCTCTTTTAGATCTTGAGCTGCGATAAAGTGCTCAGGATGAGCGTAATGAGAGAATTTTTCAGTTAGGTGTTGTTTACTGATCTCAAAAGCGGGAGCTGAAAACATGGATTTGTAAGTTGGGTACCCTATTGCGACCGCAGCGGCTAAAACGCCGATGGCAATTGTTGATTTTTTCATTGTGTATTTTCCAGTAAGTTTAAAGTTTTTATGTTTTGTTCATCGGTATAAACAAAACAGATTGAATTTTTGAACCTAAAACTGGAGGAAGTGGCCGCTAACTTTTTTATTTTAATTTGGTGTTAGAAGTGACACAAAAGGGTGTTATCCCACTTACCTCTAAGGTAGTAGTGAGATTTTGAGTTATTCATTAAATTGTCACTATTGTGGTAAACCACAATAATGCTAAGGACTTGATCTAAAGCAATAAAATTATTGTGAAAATCGATGATAACTGCATTCCTAAATGTGATGTATAAGGCCCTTTTCATTGAGTGATAACTATTACCAAAAACGACTTTCATTTCTTTTATGCAGTTGTTTATTTGTCTTACTGATTTGTCCTACGGTTTGCTACGCAAATTCAGAAAAAATTAAGCAATATGACGTTGGTGTTTTGGCATTAAGAGGGCATTATCATTGTAATATAGCGTGGGATCCGACAATGAAATGGTTGGAATCACAAATTCCAAACAGTAAATTTGTTCTGCATTCTTACAATTTTGATGGACTAGAAAATGCATTTCAAAATGGAGAGTTAGATTTTTTATTAACCAGTCCAGGGCAAGCCACTACATTTGCAAGACGATTACCTATTAACTGGCTAGCGACTCAGAAGAAAGGGCATGAACTACCTTTTAGTAAAGCCATTGCCTCTTCTGTGATCGTTCGGGCTGATTCGCCATATCACTCTTTACAAGATATTGAGTATGCCAAAATAGCTGCCGTATCAGAAAAAGCTTTTGGCGGCTTTATCGCCTTTCATTTTGAAATGGATAAATTGGGCTATTTCCGTTCTTCCTTTTTTGATCGAATTCAATTTACTGGGCCACCAACAGATAACCTTATTCGCTCCGTTGAAAATGGTGATATTGATGTTGCAATAGCACCAGCTTGTACATTAGAAGAAATGGTCGAAGAAGGGTTCATTGAACGTTCTCAATTTAGAGTGTTAGGTCAACAGGATCATGATGGATTTACTTGCGCTGTCAGTACACCACTTTATCCTAACTGGACATTTGCTAAAACAGATAGAGCATCTAACGAAATAGGTAAAAAAGTCACTCAAGCTCTATTAGCCATGCCTGCTAATGCATTTGCAGCAGAATCAGCAAACAACGTAGGTTGGACACTTCCAGAAAGCAGCTTAAATGTAGATAAGGTGTATCAACATTTTGATATGCACCCATTGCAGAAACCATGGACACAACAAATGGAAGATTGGCTACATCGCAATCCATATTTAGCTTTAACCTTGATTGCTGGGTTGTTTGGTTTAAATATCTACCATGTGTTACTTGAGCTACGTTTTAAGCGCAGTAAAAAAGTGTTGCGTAAAACATTAGAAGATTTGCGAGAGAAAAGCTCCATGCTTGAACACGCACAACGAATTATGATTGTCGGAGAGCTAGGAAGCAGTTTGGCTCATGAGATCAATCAACCTTTGTCGGCGATTAAAAATTACAGCCATGGGGTCAAATTACGCATTGAAAAAGGAAATAAATCCGAAGAGTTGCTTCCTGTTATGGAAAAAATTCAACAGCAGGTCACCGCAGCCAGTGATATTATTCAACGCCTAAGAGATCTCATTCATAAAAAACCGATAGAGAAACGACGTTTCTGGTTAGGCACGCTAGTTAATGATACGTATCGTTTGGTTGAGCATGATTTTCAGCGGAATAACATAGCGATAGAGATTAACAGTAACGGTGAGCCTAATATGGTTTCAGCGGATTATACTGGCTTACAACAATTGTTACTTAATCTATTAAATAATGCTAAAGATGCTTGTATCAAGATAGAACAAGTAACAGATCCACTTGTTGTCAGGATTGAGTTGATATACCTCGTTGATCAAGTACGAATTATGATCATAGATAATGGCGTTGGTATTGAAGATGAAACGACACCGTTAGAGCAGGCATTCTATACAACCAAAAAAGATGGGTTGGGGCTTGGTTTAGCGATTTGTCGTGATGTGATTGAAAATCATGATGGAATGATGAAATACAGCTCAGTCAAACCAAGAGGCTGCTGTGTTGAGGTAATTTTACCTTATCAAAAGGGATAACAAAGGGAATGAGTAAAGGACATATCGACATAAGTAATTCAAATGTTTATGTGGTTGATGATGAGCTCTCAGTTCGAGAATCATTGGTTTTCATGCTGGAAGGATACGGTTTGTCTGTTTCTGAATTTTGCAGTGGACGAGCGTTTTTAGATTCCGTTGATGTATCAACGCCGGGGTGTGCAATTCTAGACAGCCGGATGCCTGAGCTGAGAGGTCAAGACGTACATGAATTATTGAAGCAGCAAAACAGCCCTTTAAGTATTATTTTCTTAACCGGCCATGGAGATATCCCCATGGCGGTTGATGCACTTAAAGCGGGAGCTGCTGATTTTTTTCAAAAGCCAGTGGATGGTGAAGAGCTGTTTATCGCAATTAAAAATGGATTAGCCGCATCTGAAAAGCGTTATAAAAGCCAAGATGCACATCGCTCTTATCTTTCTTTAACGGCCAGAGAGCAAGAAGTACTTAAATTGATTGTTCAAGGAATGAAAAACCAACAAATGGCTGATGCAATGTGTGTTTCTTTACGAACCATTGAAGTTCATCGTTCAAATTTAATGAAAAAACTGGACGTAAATAGCGTGGTGGATTTGATCATGCGCTATGGAAATAGCATTAGTAATTAGCCAAACCTACAACAATGAATAACCAATTTGTGTTTCCGTTTATGTAATTAAGCTAAAATTATAATGATAAACACAAATACTCAGGAGTAAATTATGTTTGATTCAGCATCGATCATAATCGCAGGTTCAACAGGATTGATTGGCCACCATTTATTGAATTTTTCACTAAAAAATGAATCCGTTAATCGAGTTTATAGCCTATCTCGCCGCTCACTTGATGAAACGAGTTCAAAATTAGTTCAAATGGTGAGTGATGACTTATCAATAGATAAAAACCAGCTAGAAGAGCAGACTCCTGATATTGGTTTTATTACATTAGGTACTACAATCAAAAAGGCTGGCAGTAAAGCCGCACTAAAAGCGATAGATACTGATCTTGTTGTTTCTGTTGCTCAATCAATGCGAGAAGTGGGTGTACGACACATTTATGTGGTTTCGTGTATTGGTGCGTCTTCTTCTGCATTCTCGCACTATTTAAAGTGTAAGGGAGAGATGGAAGACAGTATTACGTTATTAGGCTTCTCTAGTACGACCTTTATGCAGCCAGGACCACTATCGGGTGACCGAAGTGAAACTAGAAAAGATGAAGTCTTATTGCAAGGCTTAATGGGCATTATTAATCCATTAATGAAGGGGTGTCTATTAAACTATAAGCCAATTGAAGGTGAAGTAGTTGCTGAATGTATGCTTGATCTTGCATTACAAAATGATAATGCTGTTGGGGTTCATCGGTATCGTTCAAAAGCGATGTTTGAAATGAAATCATGACGTGAATTTCACAATCAAAGTATTGAGTAATGATAATAATCAGCAGTGAAGATAAAGGTATGTTAGGGGTGGGATATCGTGTTGCAATTTGATTATAATTTATTGAATACGCTTGAGGTTTTATTAGAAGAACAAAGTGTTACATCTGCAGCTTCAAGACTGCATTTAAGTCAGTCAGCTGTGAGTAAGCAATTAGCAAAGTTACGTGAAGTCTTTGATGATCCTTTGTTTGAGCGAACGCCTTATGGATTAAGAGCAACACCTAGAGCGAAGCAATTAGCCCCTGAACTGCGCCAAGTATTGCAACAACTTGAGTTATTTACACGACCAAATAATTTTGAGCCAGAGAAGAGTAACCGAACGTTTGATATTCATATGGTAGAGCCTGCGTATTCTCTGACTTATCCTCATTTTATGCCCGCTTTATTAAAGCAAGCTCCCCAAATAAATGTGCATGCAAAAACATGGCGACGTGACAGTTTAGATCAATTATTACGTTGTGAGATTGATTTGGCGATCAGTTGTTGGGAGTGGGATACACGTTCAAAATGGCACGTGAACAACATTCCTTCAGAGTTGAATTATATTGAGTTAGCGAGAGATCACTCAGTGTGTTTGGTTCGTGAAGGCCATCCTCTATTTGATGAGGAATGGGGACTCGAAACCTTCTTAAAATACCGTCACTTACAAGTGGTTTTTGGCGGGATTGAACAATGGCTTTTGGACGATATCTTAAACTTGCAGCATTTAAAAAGAGATATCGCAGTGAATTTAACGGATTTCCATTCAGCGATGGAGCTATGTGAGAACAGTGATTTGATTTTGTGTGCTCCTTCAAAGTACATAGACAATATGCTTAAAGGTTCACCATTAAAAAAATTACCAGCACCAATCTCAATGGAGCCGGGTTGTTATGTGTTAATGTGGCATAAACACTTTGAATTTGACCATTCACATCGTTGGCTCAGAGAGCTAATTATTGATAAAGTGTCCAAGGAATATTTGGTCAAATAACTCTATCGTACAATGAAAAAAGCCAATGAAAGATCATTGGCTTTTTTATTAGAGTGGTGAGTTTTCTCAGTAACTATTGGATAAATCATACACTCGGAGTGTATTTTTTAGAGTTTCGATATCATCACCAAGATACTCAATGGTTACCGGTTTTTCAGGTAATAATGTAAAACTCGAGTCACTAAATCGTCCTTTACCATCATGTTCTAGGTGAACAAAAAAAGCAGGGTGATCTGATTGAAGGGTAAGCATTGTTCCCGACTGAATAAGATTGATTTTAGCCTTCTTCATAGTTAACTGTTTGAGTTTAGGTGTTGCAAACCACGTGTTTTGAATAGATTCTCCGTTAACTTCGATTTCAATAAAGAAAAAGCTATTATTCTCACTAACTTGGAATTTTTCTTTACTTAATGACCAAATAACATCATTGCCATCTTCCTCAATGGTGTAATTTACAGCCCATTTACCCAGTAGTTCCCCATTAAAATCCATCCAATAAACAGTGCCATCAATATGAGCTTCGGTTCGATGATCATTGACCGCTCGAATGCGTAATTCAGAATTTGTTTCTTCAAAAGGCACGTAAGTTGGCGCGAAGAAGCGTTTCGCATGATAATGAAGCTGCTTCCAACGACCGCTGTATTCAATGCTCGACCATGAACTTACAGGCCAATTATCATTGAGTTGCCAATAGAGCATGCCTCGACATATAGGACTGATTGCACGCCAATATTCGCAACCAGTTTTAATCGCGATAGCCTGTTGCACTTGGCTTAAATACAGCATTTGTTCAAAGTTAGATGGAAAGCGGAAATAACGAGTAAACATCTCAGTGATGATGCTATTACCACGTCCATTTTTTTGGTGTCCTTCAAAGGTGGGAGAGGTGACATTCCAGTCTTCTTCAGGAACAAAGGTTTTTACCTCTGAAAAAGAAGGCCAAGACTGAAAACCAAATTCAGAGCAAAAGCGTGGTTTGATATCTTGATAAGCATCAAATGATTTTCCTGAGTGCCAAACATCCCAAAAGTGCATATCACCGCGGTTATCATTATGCCAAGCATCACCAAAATCCATATCGCCATTACAAGGAGAGCTAGTCCAGAACCGACGACTTGGATCTTCTTCTGCAATCCATTGAGCAATATTGCGATTTAAGCGATCGTAATTAACCGTATAGGTTGTTTTATTGTTCTTAGATTCATCGTACCAACCAATCGCCCCAATAACTTCGTTATCGCCACACCAAAGAACAATTGAGGGGTGATCTTTTAAGCGTTGAATTTGTTGTCGGATCTCAGGTTCAACGTCTTTTAAAAATGCATCCGTAGAAGGATAAAGAGAGCAAGCAAACATCATGTCTTGCCATACCATTAATCCCAGCTCATCACAGAGATCGTAGAATATATCTGACTCATATTGACCCCCTCCCCAAACACGGATCATGTTCATGTTAGCGTCTTTGGCACTGGTTAATAATTCTCGGTAACGGCTTTCAGACTCAAGACTTGGCATTGCATCCATAGGGATCCAATTTGCTCCTTTTGAGTTAATAGGAAAACCATTAATCACAAATTCCATCGCTGAGCCAATTTCATCATTTTTGTTATTAAGCTCTAATTGACGTAAGCCAACTCTTTTTGTGATTGTTTGTTCATCCAGTTCAACGGTGAGTGAATATAAAGGTTGCTCACCGTAGCCAGAAGGCCACCAAAGTTCAGGATTTTCAATGTGGAAAATGGTGTTTGTTTCACCGCTCTCATGACTAATTAACGTGTGAATTTCGTCATTGAAATTAACGGTAATCGCTTGTCCCGCAATACACTCATGTTTAACATTAACCGTAAGATCAACAGCACCTTGATACCAAATTTGTGCAGTTTCGATTGAGCTTAATTCAATCTTTTTTACAACCTCAATATAAATAGGATCATAGATACCAGAAACCATTAAGCAAATTCCCCAATCCCAACCAGAGTGGCATTGTGTTTTGCGTATTAGGTTCATGTGCGGAAGCTGATTATTCCCTACCGCCCATGGGATAGGCATAGGTAATTTCTTCGCTCTTGATAGCGCCTCTTCATCGACTCGAGAGAAATGAACTGAAATCGTGTTATCACCCGGTTTAACAAATGGTTTGATATCAATGCGGTGGCGTTGAAATTGGTTAGTAGAGCTTAAAACAAGTTCATTATTAATAAAGACATTAGCCAATGTATCAACACGACTTAAATTGAGTATTAAAGATGCAGCACTCATCTCTTGTGGTGAAAGAGAAAATTCTTGAGATAGATGCCAATCGCATTCTCTTACCCATTGAACCTCATTTTCGTTCGTTCCCATATATGGATTGGTAATGACTCCTGCTTGGTATAAAGCATGGTAATTATCGCCGGGAACCGTCATTGGAATTGCAAGATGCGAATGCGCTGGAGAGGTGAGTATCCATTTGCCATTAAGAGAAATTTGCGACATAAAAAATCCTTCTGATGCCGTATATAGTGAAGAAATTGCAAGAAGTGTATGTCTGAAAGCAGAGAAAATATGTGACTCTATTCTCGGATGAGAGTGAATCCTTTTTATAAATTCAATAATTTAGATCGTAGCCACAATTCAAATGTGTGTTGTTTATTATCTACCCTTAATATTAATGGAATGATGTGTTGTTATTAGGCGCAGAACGCCATACACTATCCTAATTAATAGACTTGTTTGGAAGTATAGATTGATTGAATGTGTTCTTGGTTCAATTTTGAATTTAATCTTATTGATGCAAATCATTATATATAATTCTAGTGAATGCATTCGTTATCTGTCAGTTGTATAAGACATTCAGGATTTTATTTGGTGTAGTCCAAAATGAAGCAGCAAAGTGCTGTTATTTTGAGTTTAAATGGAATTTATAGTAGTTAGGCACGATCATGTACAAAAATATCTCAATAAAAAATAAGTTAACCCTCATGTTTGTGGTGGTTATCTTGGTTATGGCGTCAATTCAAACTTATATGACAGGTAAGCAATTGATGAAAGAAACACATCGGTCTGTTGAGCAATTTTCATTAGCTATTACACAATCCAGCATTGCGGGTATTGAGAAGTGGATTGATGGGAAGGTGCAGATCTTATTAGCGACAGAAAAATCGTTTTCTTATTCGGATAAACCAATTAGCTACTTTGCTCAAGCAGAAAAAGCGGGTCAATTTGATATTACTTATGCAGGTTTATCAACGGGTGAATTTTACCAAAGCCGAAATCTCCCCGTACCAGAGGGGTATGACCCAAGGGGACGTGATTGGTATTTAGCGGCACAAAGCTCATCAGCTCCTATCGTTACAAGTCCATATATTGATGCGGGAACAGGCAATTTCGTTGTGACCATTGCTGATTCATTTAATACCGATATTTACGCAGGCGTTATTGGTGCTGATATTGGAATCCAATCTATTGTTGCCGATGTACTCGCTGTTAACCAAGATGGAGTATCTGCTTATTTGGTGGATAAAGATGGGCATTTTGTTGCGCATCAAGACCACAACATGCTGCAGAAATCCGTTTCAACATTAAGTGATAAACTTTCTGTTGCTGGCATTGAAGCACTATCAAAAAGCGGTTCTTTATCTGAAGCGGTAATTAATGGTAAAGACGTATTTATCACTGTGGCAAAGGAAGCGATTTCTGGTTGGTATTTTGTCACGATTATCGATAAGGAGCATGCATTTGCCTCTGTAAGAAGTGTGATTAGTGATTCTCTTTTTATGGTGTTGTTGCAGCTTATTATTATCGCAGCATTAGCAGCATACTTGATAAAACAAGCTCTATCTCCACTTACGTTGTTAAGCAAAGCAATGGAAGATTTATCTAAAGGTGAAGGGGATTTAACACAACGCATCACGGTTGATTCAAAAGATGAAATTGGTCAATTAGCCGGTCATGTAAATGCTTTTATTGATAAATTACATTCAATTATTAAAGACATTGCTTCTTCTTCGTTAGAGTTAAACTCTCAATCAAGATTAAGTACTCAAATGGCAGGTAAAACCAGCGAAGGTTTAGCGATTCAGGTAAATGAAATTACACAAATTGCCGCAGCGGTTCATGAAATGTCAGCTACCGCTCAAGAAGTTGCTAATAATGCACAATTAACGGCTGAATCAGCAGTGAGCTCTACAGAAAGTTGTGAGCAAGGAAAGCAGGTTATTATTCGCAACCAAGAGTCTATCGTGAACCTAGCTAATCAAGTTGATAATGCATCAAACATTATTCAAGAGTTAGAGAGCAACGCTCAGCAAATAAATACTATTCTTTCAACGATCAGAGAAATTGCAGAACAAACTAATTTGTTGGCGTTGAATGCTGCAATTGAAGCGGCGAGAGCTGGAGAGCAAGGTCGAGGTTTTGCAGTAGTGGCAGATGAAGTCCGAGTGTTATCGCAACGTACTCATAGCTCAACAGATGAAATCCGCCACATGATTGAAACCTTACAACGAAATACTCATTCAGCAGTTCAGAGTATGGATGAGAGTAAGAAGTTTGCTCAATCAAGTGTTGATGATGCGAGTAATGCGACCACAGCGTTAGAAGAAATATCTTACTCTATTCAACAAATATCAGACATGGCGATGCAAATTTCTAACGCAGCAGCAGAGCAAAGAACTGTAACCGATGAAGTAAACCAAAACATTCAATCGGCGAGCGATGTATCTGATCAAATGTCGACAGAAGCAAACAATTCACAACAATTATCCGAAGAATTACGTGAAATAGCGACTCGTTTGAACAATCAAGTGAACTTGTTTAAGTATTAATAAAATTCGCCTAAAAAATAGCCTCTTGCATTTAGTGGCAGCTAAATTTAAGAGGCTTTTTTATTAGAGAGCAAAACAAGTTGCAGATTCTTTCTAGGGGGAAAAGAACCTAATAACTGTTGATTAACCTTCTATTCCATAGTTTTGAGCCATAGCAAAATGCAGCTTTGCTTTTAAGTGCTGTCGCTTTAATTGCTCTTTTTTAGTAACTATGTTGTAGAACTTCATGATTAATTTCATTGTTATCTCTATCGTTGTAGGTACACGTTATATGTGAGATAGATTTTATTTAAACTGGTTGAAATTAATACCGTAAAACTACCGCATTTAAGGATTATATTTTTTCCCTAAATCATTACGTAATGCAAACTGCATCAGCTCAGAGTGATTTTCTAATTGAAGTGTTGTCAGCATTCTATATTTATGTGATTCAACGGTTCTAGGGCTAAGGTTTAGCTTCTCTGCACACTCTTTTGCTGAATGACCTGTCGCAAGTAAGTTAAGAATAATCGTCTGTTTCTTACTGAGTAATAGCAGTTGTTCACCTTCATTAATATGACGTTGTTCTTCACTTTGTAAGTTGCGGGTAAGTACAGAGTGCTGCCAATAGCATAACCACATTTCACACAGCATTTTTAAACGATTTATTTGTATATCATCGATTTCTTTTTCTGCTTGCTCTAAGCGTCCTAGTGTTGCTGCTCCCCACACTTTACCGTGCATCGATAGAGGGATGATGCAATGCCACCTAGCTCCATCTTGATAAAGAGAACGTAAAACCTCTAAGTTGCTATTTCTCAGTTCATAAGCAGAAAAGGTGATGATTTGTTTAGAAGAAGAGAGCAGCTTTAAATATTCTGTTGGTTTTTTATTTGAATACTTTGCTCTTTGGACTTCAGCAATACCCGGTTTTTGGGCATTAATGAGCTTTCCTTCATTGAATAGAATAAGAGAGTTGGGAAAAAGGGATAATCTATCAATGTCAAAAAGTTCTAAAGCTTCAACTGCGCATTCTCTCCATGTAATTTCGAATAAGGATGGCTCGCATTTTAGTAACCGATTAGATTGAGATATTAACAATGATTCAAAAGCAGTATGCATACAAATAGGTAATTCTTATTAGTTAAATGATGTTTTTATCAATAGATACTAGCAAGGAAGTGTATTGTTCGTTAAAAGGGATTTTTGGTATTTATAGTCTTTTTGCATGTGTTTTACCTATGTATTGATTTTGTGAACCTATTGCATGCAATCATTACAGTGCGTGATGGTGATCATCCTTTTAGCTTCTATGTATTGTTAATCACAGTTGATACCTTTAGATTGATTCATGTAATTTATAGGTTACTTAAGTTTCATTTCTGTAAATAAAGTATCGAAACCAATTTAAACCCTATTTTGAGACGTTTTATTTAACAGAGGAAACCAATATGGCTAAGTACCAATTTTTTTGCATTCCCAATAGTGATCGTAAGAAATACACCTTCCTAGATATGGCGTCGGAGTCTTTTTTAAAAGAGAAGTCCGCCATACTCGCACAAGGCTTTGAAGTTGAAGATGATGTTATCTATGCAGAAACATCAGAAGAAGCCGTTGAAAAATTTAAATCCAACTTTGTTTATGCAGTAGATGAATATGGAAAAGCTGATGTTAGTTATGGCTTCGCTATTTTTATTCAATCTATTTATAAGAAATTATTTAAGAAAAACGCATAAGTTTTATTTAAATAAAAGCAAAAGGATGAGAATTATGGATAAGGTGTTTTGTTGCTTAGTGCTTTTGTGCAGGCCAAAAAGTTAAAATAGGTCATCAAAAGAGAGCTCAAGATGATGCATGAGTATTATCCCTTTTGAATCCGGCACAATCCCATTCACTAATGATAGAGAGATTGTGTCGGTAATAGGGTAAGAAATAATAAGCTCAGGTATGAGATAAAGGCTGATATCTTCATTGATATAAGTAATGATTTCCTCTTGTTTGTAGCCTGTAACTAGACCTAAAACAACCCCAGCATCAAATGATAACTTGCTAAGCATTAATGCATCGTCGGTTTGAAATTTCCAACCAACAAGTGTTGATTTTCTATTATATGAATTAGTGAAATTCGCAACACTAAAACCGTTATTGATGCTAAAACCTATCAGCTTATGCTGTTCATTATAGTCATAGTCTCTATCAACATAATGGTTGCTGTAACCAAGAAAAGCCACTTCGATTGACGTCGCCTGAACGGGGCGAGAAAGAGCAATAAGTAGGAATGCAAATACAGAAATCCATTTCATATTTATCCTAACATTTAAGTAAACATACTATTAATAGTAGTAGGCAGTTATTTGTTTTGCTTACTTCTTTTATTAGATTTGCCATAACTTCCCCCTTTTTGTTTATTATCGCAATATTGGTATTAAAGGATTTAATCGTATTTTATTAGGAGTAATATGATAAAGACTAGGTAATCAGTTAAGGGACGAAAATGCGTAAAATACTATTAGGATTGGCATGTATTGTGACACTACAAGCGTGTTCGCCAGACAAAGGTGATGAAGCATTAGGTACATTAGAGCGAGATAGAGTGACTTTTTCTGCTACCTCAAATGAAATTATTCGAGCATTACCAGTTAAAGAGGGAAGTGAAGTCAAAGTCGGTGATGTTTTGGTGCAGTTAGATACCAAAAATCAAGAAGCGATTCTTGCTCATGCCATTGCGAATACGGCTAAAGCGCAAGCGTATTTATTACGTTTAACGAATGGAGAGCGCCCAGAGGATATTGCCTCTGCGCAGGCAAGGGTTGATCAAGCCAAAGCTCAACTGATCGATGCTGAAAAAACGTATCGTAGAATGGTCGAGTTAGTAAAGAAGAATCTTGCCAGTCAATCAAATAAGGATGCCGCATTAGCATCAAGAGATTCAGCCAGAGCGGCATTAAATTCAGCAAATGAAGAGTTTTCAAAACTGACTGCTGGAGCAAGGCCTGAGGATATTGAGCAAGCAAGAGCTGAGCTTGATGCAATGAAAGCAGAAGCCATTTTGCAACAACAGAAACTTGATGAATTAACCATTGTTGCTACTCGTGATGGTATTTTAGATAACCTACCTTATAACCTAGGTGAGCGTGTTCCTGTTAATGGCTTTGTCGCTGTTATTCAAGCCAATAGAGTTCCTTATGCTCGTGTTTATGTTCCTGCATCGTATCGTGTAGGCTTTGTACCTGGGAAAAAATTCTCTGTTAAAGTTGATGGTATTGATACTCCTTTTGAAGGAACGGTACGATGGGTTGCAACGGATCCATCATTTACACCTTATTACGCATTAACAGAAGAAGATCGTTCACATCTCGTTTATTTAGCTGAGGTTGACTTACCCGAATCAGCCGCTCTATTACCTTCAGGTGTACCTGCTCAAGTTAAATTGAGTAAGGACTAAGCATATGACTGAATTGGCAATTCAAGCAAAAGAGGTAGTAAAAAAGTTCGGTGATTTTACTGCGATTGATGGGATTAACTTATCCGTACCTAAAGGCAGCATTTATGGTTTTTTAGGGCCGAATGGTTGTGGTAAATCAACAACTATTCGAACCCTAACAGGCTTATTAAGTCCAACATCAGGAACCGTTGATGTACTGGGTTTATGCATACCAAAAGAGTCGGAAGCGTTACGTTTAAAGATTGGTTACATGACTCAAAAGTTCTCGTTATACGATGATTTAAGTGTTGAAGAGAACCTAGAATTTATTGGCCAAATCTTTGGTATGGAAAAGCAATTATTAAATGCTCGAGTTTCTGAACAACTAGCGACATATGGGCTTGATCAGCTACGCAAACAACGAGTATCAGGAATGAGTGGTGGCCAAAAGCAGAGATTATCATTGGCCGCTGCCACTATGCATAATCCAGAACTTTTGTTTTTAGATGAACCTACATCAGCGGTTGACCCTGAAAATCGACGAGAGTTTTGGGAGCAATTATTCGATCTTTCAGATAAAGGCACCACCATTCTCGTGACAACTCATTACATGGATGAGGCTGAACGTTGTCATCGTTTAGCGATTATGGAATCAGGCATTATTCGGGCTGATGGTGAGCCTGAAGAACTCATGGCAAACATGGGGGTTAATATTGTCGAGGTAAAAGCGAATAACTTACGAGCGTTAAAAGCAAAATTAATGGCTTGTGATGAGGTACGCTCTGCCGCTCAACTAGGGATCCGCTTACGAGTGCTTATTCATCAACATATTGATGACCCGATCTTATGGTTAAGAACAAATTTTAATGAATTAAAAGACGCGGAAATGAATATCGCCCGTCCTAGCTTAGAAGATGTTTTCGTTACCGTAACAGGGAAGGGACGTCAATGAAATCAATGAATCGCATGAAAGCCATCATGATGAAAGAAATACGCCAGCTATCTAGAGATAAGTTGACGTTCGGAATGGTTATTATGATCCCATTAATTCAATTGTTGTTGTTTGGCTATGCCATTAACACGGATATTAGGGATATTCCGGTCGCTGTTGTCGATCAAAGTGAGAGCACATTAGGACGCTTAATTACGGAGTCAGTTAAAGTAACTCAAGTGGTTAGTATAAAGCAGTATTATCCTACGGTTGAAGAGGCTGAAAAGGCGATTCAACAAGGTGTGGTTCGTGCTGCTTTAGTCTTACCAAAAGACATCACTCAACGAGTCATGCAGAAAAGAGAACTTGGCCAATGGATCGTTGATGGCTCAGATACCATGATCAGTGCTGCTATTTTATCATTACAAACTATGCCATTGGCTGATTTGGATTTTGATGTAAGAAATACGGCAAAAGCCAAAACATTTGAAGTTACTTTGTTTTATAACCCTAGTCGACGCTCTGCAGTTAATATCGTTCCTGGTTTATTGGGCGTTATATTAACCATGACCATGGTGCTTTTTACTAGCTCTGCAATTGTTAGAGAGCGTGAAAGAGGCAATTTAGAGTTATTGATCACCACTCCGATCCGCTCATTTGAACTCATGGTCGCAAAAATTATCCCTTATATCTTTGTCGGCTTAATTCAAGTTTTGATCATTCTTGGTTTAGGTTACGCTATTTTTGATGTACCTATTAATGGTTCGTTATCACAAATATTATTTGGAACATTGTTATTTATATCAGCAAGTTTGACGCTTGGCTTGGTAATCTCAACAATAGCAAAAACACAGTTACAAGCGATGCAAATGACGATATTTATACTCCTTCCATCTATATTGTTATCTGGTTTTATGTTTCCGTACGAAGGTATGCCTGTCATCGCTCAATGGATAGCAGAGATATTACCCGCAACTCACTTTATGCGGTTGATTAGAGGTATCGTATTAAGAGGGGCTGATTTAATGGACTTATGGCGTGACACGATTTGGATGATAGTGTTTACATTAATAGGGCTGTTTGTCGCGTCTAAACGGTTTAAGAAATCATTGGATTGATTGGTTAAATAGAGAGAATGCCCTGATTGTTTGAGCACCAATTCAGGGCGTTTTTATTCCAATCTAAAGCTTGTGTACCTTAAGCGATAAAAATTACATTTCCGCAGATACAAACCCAAATATGGCGGGTTTCGCTATAGAACCATTCTTGATGTTGTTGGCAGCATGGGCAGACTATTTTATCCATAAGTTTCCCTTAACTTTTTTTATTATCAAGATCTAGTATGGAAAGAAAACTTATCTTATCAAATCAAAATATGAGCTTGTGAGTCTCAATTCGACATAAGCAACACTTTGATGTAACTATGAGATTAGTTAATAGCAATACGTTTATTTTAATTACATTTTTAAGAGATAAGCGTCGTAAATTTTGCGGGCTGTCACATTATGAATATTGTCTCTGTGTATAAAATGAGAATCCAAAAGAGAAAGTATGCTCAAGGAGGAGTCATGTTTTTATTGGAAGGGTTAAGCCCACTTACAGAGTTAATTATATGGATAAGTTATGCCATCACGATTGTAATTTGTGCGTTGACGGTTGCTGTTATCGTTGAATTCAGTAAAAAAGAGTAAGACACGATGACTTATCCTAAAAACAAAAAAGAGCACATTGGTTATGTGCTCTTTTTTTATTTACATTAGGAAAATTAAAGTGTTGTAATCACATCTTCCATTGGTAAACGTGCTTTTGGTAGACCGTGGTTATAATCTTCGCCATCTTTGTGATAACCCAAAGCAAGGGCAAAATCACATACATAACCATCTAATTCATCTTTAAACTCTTCACCAATCAATGCTGAGTCAACACCTTCCATTGATGTTGATGCTATGCCCATACGAGCAAGAGTATGCAGTGTGTTACCTAAAGCAATATAGCTTTGTGCTTTTGTCCAGTTACCATTAAAGCCTGCTTCGTTAGTATTTAATTCAACAAAGCCAAAAGCGCCATCTAGCATATCGTTGTAACGCTCAGCAGGTAAGTGGCCAGAAGCAACTTCTGCATCCACTACTTTACGATATTGGTCTTTTGTATAGTTTGGATTGTGCGCAAATAAAATCGTGTGTGATGCTTCTTTTGCGTGTGGTTGATTAAATTCAAACATGTTCGCAAATGTACCATGAAAACGTTCTTTTGCTTCTTCACTCTCAAGAACAATGAACTTCCAAGGCTGAGAGTTAATTGAAGATGCAGATAGACGAATCGCTTCTTTAATTACGTCCATATCTTCTGCTGAAATGCGCTTTGTTGCGTCGTATTTTTTAGCAGTATAACGAGAATTTAAATCAGCAATAATTGGGTGAGTCATATGAGCTATTTCCTAAATCTGGTGAACAAAAGCGCGAGTTTATATTTTCTTTACTCGTCGTTGATGTGAGTAAGATAAAGAAAATCAAAGACGAGAAAAAGAGATGAAAGATCCAATCACTATGGAATAAAAGTTCCATAATTGTTGACCTGTCTATAGCTTTACAGTTTATGATAGGTACCAATTGAACGGTGAGTTTTATTTAACAGGAGTCAACCATGTACCGTATATCACAACTTGCAGAGTTAGTGGGGTTATCAAGAACAACCTTACTTTATTACGAAAAATTGGGTTTGATAAAAGGCGAACGTTTAAATAATGGTTACCGTCAATACAGTGAGAAAGATGCGCAACGATTGGTTCTATTACAAAACCTTCAAGCGGGTGGATTAACGCTTAAAGAGTGCCAAGCTTGTCTTGATGCCAAAGTGAACCGTGAGGTTTTAGTTGAGCGTTTAGAGCAATTGGATCAAGAGATTGAGCAAAAACAAAATTCACGTCAGTTGCTTGCCGCTTTATTAGGAGAAAGCAGTTTAACAGACTGGCATGAGTCATTAGACCAATTAGCGCCAGAAGCGCATATTGAGTGGTTAATGAAACAAGGTTTTGATGAAAAGCAAGCAATGAGACTGAAATGGTTATCTAAAGATATGAACGAACATGAACGCTACATGCAAGATTTTGATTTGATTTTTAAAGAATTAGAAAGATGGGGGCCTGGCTCTGAAAGTGACACATTAAAAGCATTAGAGAAAGTACTTAATAAACCAACGACGCTACTTGAAATTGGTTGTGGGCAAGGTATTGCGACTGAGCTTTTTGCTCGATATTCCGATGCGATGATTACTGCAGTTGATAACGAAGAGTTTGCACTCAAGCATTTAATGGAAAAAATGCAACAAAATGGTTTAGAAGATAAGATCACAACGGTGTGTGCAGATATGGCTAAAATGCCGTTTGAGACAAAGAGTTTTGATCTTATTTGGTCAGAAGGCAGTGCCTACATTATGGGCGTTCAAAATGCGTTAAAAGCATGGAAACCATTATTAAGTGAAGATGGTGTTCTTGTGGTAAGTGATTTAGTTTGGAGTACGGATAAACCAAGCGAGAGTGCCTTGTCTTTTTGGAAAAAAGAGTACCCAGATATGGTGTCAGTTTCAGATCGAATTAAGCATGCACAACAAGCAGGTTATGAGGTTATTGAACATTTTTCTCTTAGTGATGCCGCATGGGAAGCGTATTACCATCCCTTAATTGAGCGATTAGATACATTAAAAGATAAATTAATAGATTCTCCAGTATTAATTGATTTTGAGAATGAAATAACCGCTTTTAAACAGAGAGCAAATGAGTTCGATTATGAGATTTTTATACTAAGGTCTCGTTAAGAACAAAAACTACTGACCTATTTGTCATTTTACAGATTATGCTTTGAAAAACGATAAAACATATAAGGTTGTGGAATGGATTACTCTCAATATCATGTTGAACAAACTCAAGAAATTACGGATCTGGTTACTCGTACTTTTTCAAAATCAGAAGGGGTTGATGAAGGCACATTGATTGGTGCATTAATCAAAGATCTTTTTGCAACAACAGACTCTGATGATATGTTTCTTTTTGTTGCGAAAGATAACGGCAAAATTGTTGGAAGTATCTTTTTACACGCTTAACATTTGAAATAGATACAACGGCATTTTTACTTTGCCCTGTTGTGATCGATACTGAATATCAAAATAAAGGTGTTGGTCAGACGCTTATTCATCATGGTCTTGAAGTTTTGAAACAAGAAGGTGTTGAGTTGGTATTTACTTATGGTGAGCCAAAGTTTTATGAAAGAGTTGGTTTTGAGGTCATAAGTGAAGAACAATTTAAGTCTCCAATTCCTTTGAGTTATTTGTATAGCTGGTTAGCTCAATCTTTAAATGATGAAGTATTAACTTATATTCCGGGGCGCTCAAAATGCGTTGCTGCTCTTAATAATTTGCGACTCTGGTAACTGCTACCTATTATTGCTTCATTAGTATATTGATAAAATGGGAAATCTAAGTACGGATATCCCATTTTGCGTATATTTACCCATTCTATTCACCTTTCCAGTATGAATGTTTAGACAGGATGTATTTGATTTGGCATTCTCATTATTATAATAACACTAAGGCATATTCGCCTTTAAAAGGATAATAATGAAAATAGGAATAATCGGCTTAGGTGACATTGCGCAAAAAGCGTATTTGCCCGTCATTACTCAACTTCCGGGCATTCAACCGCTTTTTTGTACGCGAAATCCTGACACGCTCATACAATTATCGTCAAAATATCGTATAGAAGGGACTTGCCAAGATTACCAGCAGCTTCTAAAAATGGGGGTGGATGCAGTGATGATCCACGCTGCAACTCAAGTTCATTTTGATATTGCCTCTTTTTTTCTGAAAAATAGTATCCCAACCTTTGTTGATAAGCCTCTTGCTGATTCCGCACAAGAAGCGGAGTTGTTGTATACGATTGCAGAGCAATATAACACACCACTTTATGTTGGATTTAATCGCCGACATATTCCATTGTATAACCAATTTGTACCAGAGCTGGCGAACGGAACGGTAGGTAAATTGCGTTCATTACGTTGGGAAAAACATCGTCATGCTTTACCGGGTGATTTACGAACCTTTATCTTTGATGATTTCATACACCCATTGGATAGCGTAAATCTAAACGCTCAGTCCACCATTGATGATGTTCATGTTATTCATCAAATGCAGGGAACACAGTTAGCAAGATTAGACGTTCAATGGCAAGTTGGAGAGACAATACTGCATGCCTCGATGGATCGTCATTTTGGAGTGACCACAGAGCGAGTTTCTGTTGGTTATGAAAATCAATCTTTTGAGTTTCCATCATTTGTTGAAGGCCGACAATGGAAAGACAGCACAGAGCAAAAGTTAGTGTTGAAAGATTGGACGCCAATGCTAACAAGTAAAGGGTTTGAAACTATGATTAAAGATTGGATTCGAGTAGTGGAAAAAGGCAAGTTATCAACCGCAACAGCGGATCGTAACCTTGCTAGTCATCAATTGGCGGAGGCTGTGTATCAGAAAATACACAACCAATTGAAATAACAATTATTTCAGCCTTCTTGATAGTTTAATATAAACAAATAAAGATAAGAATATGACCGCACCTCCAATGAGTTTTTGAGGTGCGACAACTTCATGAAGTACGCTAATACTCAATACAAGCGTCCAAACCGGCTCCAATATCATGATGAGTGAAGCGGTTTCAATGTTAACTGAGAATTGTCCAAGGGTTTGTGCAAGATATCGAATTGCGGTTGCTACAATAGTCGAAATTAAAAACCAAAAGATCGCATGCTGAGTGATTTCAAAAGGAGGATGGGAATTAAGTGAGGCATACAAGCATCCACTAACGCCTACAACAAATAATTGAACACAAATGGATAAAAGTGGCGTGATAGCACCAATAATGCGTTTATTAAGCACAAAATGCATGGAAAGTAATAACGCAGATAGCATAAAGCCAAGTTGACTGGCTTCCAACTTCCAACCATTTCCTAACGTCAGCAAAATCATTCCAAGTACTGATATTGGTAGGGCAATCCAAAAGGCTTTATTAGGTTTATTGCGAAATAATATCCATGAAATGATAGGTGCAATGATCATCGCTAAACTCATGATGAATGCGCCTTCAGCAAGTGATGTGGTGATGGATACGGCATACACCCACACTTGCAGAGCAAAAGATAAAACCAACCCAACCCCACTTAAGGCTAAAATTTGTTTGCCAGTTAATGTACGAAACTGTTTAAAACAAAAGGGTGCCAGCACAAAACTAGCCAGTAGAAATCGAGTTCCAATAAAAATATCACCGGGTATGGTCATCACGACCATTTTTGATGCTCCCCAGCCAATGGCAGCAAGAATGGTAGCAATAATTAAATAGATCATTCCGCGCATGATGTTATCTCTTGATAAAAATGACGATAATACCAGTGTTATCATCATTTATAAAAAATAACCCCACTCAAAAGAGCAGGGTTATGTGCAGTTGGTTCACTTGTTTTAAATTTAATGCGCTTCTTGGTATTCAGGGTAATCTACAAGCCCTTGTTGTGCACCACCAAATAGCGTGTTTGGATCGTGTTCTGCTAATGGATAATCATTTTTAATACGGTTAGGCAAATCAGGATTCGCAATAAATGGGCGACCAAATCCAACTAGATCTGCCAAGTTGTCTGTCAGTGCTTGCGCCGCTTTACCTGTATTATAACGACCAGCATAAATAATCGTGCCTTGATAAGCCTCACGAATTGCTGTTTTAAATTCCTCAGGCGTTTCAGGGGCATTATCCCAGTCCACTTCTGCAATGTGCATATAAACCACGTTGAGTTTGTTTAATAATGCCGCTGCTGCCGTGTAGGTTTCTACTGGTGTTTTATCGACTGTGCCATTTAGAGAAGTAAATGGAGCAAGGCGAACACCAACACGGTCGTGGCCAATGGCTTCATTTACAGCTTCGACAACTTCGCCTAGAAAACGCAGACGATTTTCGATAGAACCACCGTATTCATCGGTACGGTTGTTCGCTTCAGAGTCAATGAATTGATTAATTAAATAACCATTGGCTGCGTGAAGCTCAATACCATCAAAGCCTGCTTCAATCGCGTTTAATGCCGCTTGGCGATATTCTGCGATAACATCGTTAATATCTTGCTGAGTCATTTCACGAGGCTCAACAACATCAACAAAACCTGGCGCATCAGTACCGTTATCGATGAATACTTTTACGTTCTCTGCTTTAAGTGCAGAAGAAGAAATCGGTTGTTGACCACCAATGTTTTCAGGGTGAGTGACACGGCCTACATGCCAAAGCTGAGCGAAAATAGTACCGCCTTTAGCGTGAACGGCATCAGTCACTTTTTTCCAACCAAGGATTTGTTCTTGAGAATAAATTCCCGGAGTCCATGCGTAACCTTGACCCATTTCTGAAATTTGAGTTCCCTCTGCGATAATAAGACCTGCACTTGCACGTTGAGCATAGTATTCGGCCATCATATCGTTCGCTACATTACCCGGTTGGCTTGCACGAGAACGAGTCATAGGAGGCATAACGATACGGTTTTTTAGTGTCAGATTACCAAGTTGCATTGGTTGAAATAGTGCATTTTTCATCAATAAATCCTCTTATTTGCTTAATTGAATAAGCTCAATTTGATAACCATCAGGGTCTGTAATAAACGCAATATGCGTTGTACCGCCTTTTACTGGCCCAGCTTCACGAGTCACGTTACCACCTAGTGCTTTGATGTTATCGCAAGCTGCATAAATATCTTGGACACCTAAAGCTAAATGACCAAACGCATTACCCATGTCGTAATTATCGGTATCCCAGTTATACGTCAACTCGATACTTGTTCCGCCTTCTTCATAACCAACGAAAACGAGTGTGTAGCGATATTCACTGTTTTCGCTGTGATCGAGCACTTTCATTCCCAAAACTTTGGTATAAAATTCAATAGATTGTTTTAAGTCTGTCACTCTGATCATCGTATGTAGAAATTGCATGATTTCACCTTGCCAGTGCTGATTGTTGTCGTTTGTATGAGTTAACGATACGCAAGATGACTAAATTTAGGAAATTATGATTTTTTATTAATTTAATAATTTTTTGTTATTAAGAACGGACGGTTGTAATGATGGATACAAAAATGCCGCAGTGTTATCTGCGGCATTTTTTAATTTATAACGTATGGATTAAGCGCATTCTTTCTTTGGTTTTCTTTTTTTATAAACCACACAGAAGTTGCCACGTTTGGTTCGGCACTTAGAACAACGCTCACAATCGACTTCGGCTCTATTGCCTTCCTTCCAACGTTTAATTAGCTGAGGTTCTGCAAGTAAAGGACGTGATAAAGCAAAGTATTGGATATTCGTTTCTTCAGCAATCTTTTCAATAGCATTAATGTCGTTTAAACCACCAACGGTAATCACAGGAACATTAACATCTTGGCTGATCACATTACCATATTCATGGAAATAACCTTCTTCTTGAAGCGTATAGCCATCAAAAGATTCACCAACAAGTGTGCTTGCATTACCGTGAATGTTGCCTGAAATGATGATCCCATCAACACCGATCTCTTCCAGTTTTTTACAGATGATTCGAGTCTCATCGAACGTTAAACCACCTTCAAAGAACTCAGAAGCCGTCAGTTTTACTAGGATAGGGTAATCGTCACCCACTTGTTTTCTGATCTCTGCGTAGATCTCTAACAAGAATCGCATACGATTATCTAAGCTACCGCCATATTCATCTTCACGACGGTTATAGTAAGGGCTTAAAAATTGGTTGATTAAATAGGTGTGAGCCGCATGGATTTCAACACCATCAAAACCAGATTCTTTTGCTCTTAGGCTTGCTTTGGCAAACGCATCAACAATGTAGTCGATTTCGTCTTTTGTCATCGCTTTGCCTTGTGTTTGTGTACCACGTTCACACACATCACTTGGAGCAAAAATAACACGTTCACCAACATTATAAGTCGTTTTAGTGCCACCATAAGCAAGCTGCATAACAATTTTTGAATCATTTAGGTGTACAAGTTCAGTCAGCTTTTTGTACTCTTCAATGAAAGAATCGTTATACATACCCATCATGCCAGCGTTGGGTTTTTCTTCTTCAACAATGTTTGCATAGCCAGTAACAATTAAGCCAACTTCACCTTTAGCGAGCTCTTCGTAGATATCGTATAACTTGTCTGTCATATGGCCGTCTTCTGTTGCCATATTTTCCCACGTTGCACTTCTCATGAAGCGGTTTTTAAGTGTCATGTTGCCAATGCGGGTTTCGGTAAACAAAGTGCTCAAGTGTGTTCCTCTATTACTGGTTTTATTTTATGGGCGATTTTAGCGTCAATATAAAGCAAAAAACTTAATCTGTATTAAGTTCATGTCATATCCGATTAAACAACAAACAAAATAGGGATAATTATTCTTACTTCTTTCCTATATTGCTGTTTTTATATGATTTTTTTTGGTCATTTATAGAACACTATTTTTGAAAACTTATGTTGCACGAGTTTCGCCGCAAACTTCTTGGTGTTTTTATCGATGCTGTGTATGTTTACCCAATATTAATGAATAAGTACCAATGAAAATGGGGTGCACTTATTCTCTCTAGCAGTTGTGGGACAATAGATGAATACAATCAAACAACCTAAAGGGATATTCCATATTATTGCAATCCAAATGTGGGAGTTCTTTAGTTACTATGGTATGCGCTCTTTATTAATTCTTTTCTTAACGGAGAAGCTATTAATGTCAGATCAACATGCCTACGCTTTGTATGGTGCGTATACATCGCTTGTGTATGTGACTCCTATTATTGGTGGTTATTTAGCGGATAAGTATTTAGGTAACTACTGGTCGGTAATTTTAGGTAGTTTGTTAATGGTGGGTGGGCACTTTGTGCTGAGTTTTCCAAGCAGCGATCACACGACCTTATACATTGCCTTGTCTTTGATTATTTGTGGTTACGGATTCTTTAAAACCAATTCAAGCTGTTTGTTAGGTGAACTGTATCAAACTAAAGAGCAAGAGCGTGGCCGTGAAGCGGGTTTCTCTATCTCTTATATTGGTGGCAATATTGGTTCGATGATTTCTCCGATTCTATGTGGCTTTGCTGCAATGAAATGGGGATGGCATGTAGGCTTCTCGCTTGCGGGAATTGGGATGCTAATTGGCTTATGCATCTTCATGACAGGTCGTAAAAATTTTTCTCATGTAAGTAAACCTAATTTACCAGCGCTTCAGAAAAAGAGTGCAGGCATTCCACACTGGTCATTATTATTCGCTTCATTAGTGCTGGCTGCTGTTGGTTTGGTATTTGTGCTTAAAAACTTATGGGCAGGTTATATCTTATTGGTGATTTGTTTAATGTCTTTAGGGCACATCATTAACTTGTACCGTAAGAGCGATGAAGAAGATCGTCAAAAACTGAATTCTATTATGTATTTTATGTTGTTTGGCACGGTGTTTTGGGCGTTTGACCAACAAGGTGGCAGCTCAATTAGCTTATTCATTGAACGTAATATTGATACTGATATTGGTGGGTTTACTATTCCAACGGCTTTCTTTCAATCCATTAACCCGATAGCCGTTATTGTGGGTGGTGCGGCGGTGGCATGGTTATGGAAAATGTTAGATTCAAAAAGCATCTCAGTGAGAACGCTAACGAAACTGAATATTGGTCTTTTATTGCTTACTGCTGGCTTTAGCTTAATTACGTTGTCTTCAAAATTAGCAATGGCAAGCGGTCAAACTACCTTTGTTTGGTTATTGATTGGTTTATTGTGCATTGGGGTGGCAGAACTGTTTATTGACCCTGTGGCATTGGCTGCGATTACACGCCTAAACCCACATGGTGCAACAGGGACGTTAGCAGGTATTTATATGCTTGCTGGTGGTTCAGTAGCAAATTACCTTGCTGCGGATATTGCTCAGTTCACATCGACGGGTACGGGTGAAAATGCAGGAACTCTGGATTTAATTGTATCGGCAACGCAATATCACCATGTATTCCAAAGTATCCTTTTTGTAACAATTGGCGTGTTTGTTTTAGGTTTATTGGTGGACTTTAAACACCGTAAACAAGCAACTATTTAATTCCATTATAAATAACAGCAAGCTGCCATGGCTTGCTGTTCCTTATCTCTTTCCTCTTAATCATTCAAATTCCCCTTAACTTTTTAGAATCAATAAATGCTGAATCTCTGTGTTCCAATTTAATTGTCATGATAATGTCAGTATAAAATGTTGCAAAATGTTTCTGTTGGTAACTTTGTGTAAATTATTGATCATTAAGTGGTTATCTCTATTTTTCAAAATTGATAATTTAGATTTCATTTATGGCTAGTGATAAGTAAATGTTAAAAACGTAAGTTGGTTGTGTAATGCGTAAAAATGCATAAAAAAAGAAGCAATCACAACACATACACAGGGATTAATTTATGTCTAACTTGAATGTATTCAAGCAGCCTAAGCAGTTTTATCTGATCTTTTCTATAGAGTTTTGGGAGCGTTTTGGCTTCTATGGCATGCAAGCAATTTTAGCGGTTTATCTGGTTAAAATTCTAGGAATGTCAGAGTCTGAATCATTTGTACTTTTCGGTGCTTTCTCAGCGCTTATTTTTGGCTCTGTTGCTATCGGTGGCTGGGTTGGTGATAAAGTTATTGGTACCAAACGAACCATTACTTTAGGTGCCTTGATATTGACCATTGGTTACGCACTATTAGGTGTGTCGGCATCGGCAGGTAATATTGGTGGTTCTGGTCTAATTTATGTCGCAATGGGCTTTATTACTATGGGTAATGGTCTATTTAAAGCAAACCCATCAAGTCTACTAGCTAAAGTTTATGATAAAGACGATAACCGTTTAGATGGTGCATTCACAATGTACTACATGGCGATTAACCTTGGTTCATTCTTCTCTATGCTTTTAACGCCTTGGATTGCAAACCAGTTTGGCTATGGCATGGCATTTAGTGTGAGTGCGGTTGGTCTGATCATCACTGTTCTTAATTTCGTTATGTGTTCTCGTATGGTTAAAGGTGTTGGTTCAGAACCGGATCTTATCGCAGTAAATAAAACACATTACTTAGGTGTCGTTGCAGCAACAGTTGCTCTTAGCTTCTTATGTTCAGTATTACTACAAAACCTGTTTTACGCTCACGCTATTTTAGTTGTGGTTGGTATTGCGATTGTTGTGCTTTACATGAGAGAAGCATTTAAAATCTCAGGTTTAGAGCGTGCAAAAATGTTGGTAGCGTTTGTATTAATGCTGCAAGGCGTTGTGTTCTTTGTGCTTTATTTCCAAATGCCAACGTCATTAAACTTCTTTGCGATTCATAATATCGAACACAACATTCTGGGTATTTCTGTTGCTCCTGAGCAATTCCAAGCACTAAACCCATTCTGGATCATGATTGCGAGCCCAATTCTTGCTGTGGCTTACACAAACTTAGGTGAGCGTTTTGCGATGCCTTATAAGTTTGCTTTCGGTATGGTGCTGTGTGCATTGTCATTCTTAGTTCTAAAGTTCGGCGCTAACTTTGCAAATGAAGATGGCATCATGAGCTCTAACTGGTTGGTTATCTGTTATGCTTTCCAATCTTTAGGTGAGCTTTTAGTGTCAGGTCTAGGCCTTGCGATGGTAGCTCAACTGGTACCACAACGTATGATGGGCTTTGCAATGGGTATGTGGTTCTTAACATCAGCAACGGCTGCGGTTATCGCAGGTTGGGTTGCTGCATTAACAACTGCACCAGCAGGTTTAACTGACGCAAACCAAACGCTAGCTATCTACAGTGATGTATTTGGTAAGATTGGTTATGCAACTGCAGGTGTTGCTGTTATTACGCTATTAATTGCACCTAAGTTAACTCGTATTATTCGTGGTGAATCTGAAGGTCAAACAGAAGCAGCAAACGCATAATTAAGATTTGCATCAGCTTAATGTGATTAGGCTGAAATAATAAAAAACCAGTGTTATTCCTTCTTATCATCGAAGAAATAGGCTGGTTTTTTTGATCTCGGCTTATAAATTTGAACAATAGAATAGGTGAGGTATCCCACTCTGAATTAGGATTAGCATAAATCGAATTGTGAAGGATAAACACATGAAAATAAAAGTAGGTTTATGTGCGCTATTGGCTATGTTCTCTTTTAATAGCTGGAGCTCAGATCGAAGTGAACAAGCGTGGGAACAAGTAGAGCAGGGCGCATTATTAATTGATGTGCGAACTCCAGGGGAATTTGACCAAGGGCATTTAGATGGCGCAACGAACTACCCGTTAAATACGGTAGATAAAGCGTTCGCTAAAATAGATAAAGATACGCCGATAGTTGTGTATTGCCGAAGTGGTGCTCGTTCAGGAAAAGCCATGAGTTACTTAAAGCAAATGGGATTCAAAGAGGTGTATAACGGCGGTGGTCTAGTTGAAATGCAATCGACTAAACCAACACCATAATGATATGTTTTACTGCTCGGAGGCTGAAATAAGCACTCGATTATCACCGCAGCTATAAGCGATCACTTGGCTGATCTCAGATAAGCTGCGGCCTGATTCTTCTTTCCATTTATTAAAGGCTTGGTTTGCTGCGAGATGCACACGTTTTGTATCTCGACCACCATCAATAATGCCGTAATTACGTAAGTAAGACTCCACATCAGAAGATAAGATAAAGGTATCAACTCCCATTTGGCGTAATGCATAAGCGCCAGTATTGCCACCTAAACGTTGACCGTGTTTCTTTAAGTAAGCCCATAATCCGGTAATGTCTTCACTTGGCCAGTTCGCCACCATGTTACCAAAAGAGTCGTGTTGTAATCCGGCGGAGTAGATCATCATCGCATTCGCAGGAATGGTTTTTACCTTGGTTAAATGACGAATAATGCGTGGGTCTTGTGCTTTTTCTTCCCATACTTCGTCAGGCTGCATTAACAGTGGTTGGATGCGAAATTGGAAAAAGACCTCTTCAAAATTAGGCCATTTCTTTCGCACTACATTCCAAGAAATACCACATTGAAAAACCTTCTCTGTAAAAGCCGCTAACCAACGATCATCAGGAATTTTTGCTAATTCACTACGAGGTAATGGCTTGTTTAATAACAACTCAAGCTGAGCAGTTCCACCTTTGCGGAGTGCTGCTCGCTCATAAATAGATTCAAACTTTTCAATGCTCATGATAGAAACCGACGATAGAGAAATGAGATTAAGATAGTAACAATAATGGTAAGAACTGCACAAGAAAGAGGCGTAATGATAGATGTATATTAGTGAAATATATATACTTACTAGTAACTGAACATTTAAATGGTGCAAAAATCTGTATTACATAAAGTGTTTAGGAGAGAGAAGTAGGAAGAAGTAATGTTAGCAAAAAAGATGGATGCGCCATTGGATATGCAAAATGGGGCGCGATTTAAAACAAAAAAACACGGTTATGTCACTGTTATTGAATACTACAATACACACACCGTGATTGTTGCTTTTGAAAATACAGGTAACATTCGTGCAATTAGTGCAGCCAAGTTAAGAAGTGGCCAATTGGCAGACCGTTCAGTACCACCAGAATCGATCATGGTGGGAGAGAAGGTAGAGTCTGTAAAACACGGCATATTAACCATTGTTCAAGTTGAATCTGAAAATATTGTATTACTTACTACAGAAAGTGGTGAAGAAGTACGTATGCTATTGCCTGCGGTTCAAAAAATGAAAACCAAAGCAGAAGAGCCAACAACTACCAAAGAAGAACCTGAATTGCCAACCTCGTTAAGTGCATTAACTAAGAGAAACAAAAAAACCAAGGATGTGAATAATTTACTGAAAAAAATGCTTACTGATTACGGTAAATAATAGATTTATTCAAAATAAAATAACGAGAAAATAAACACTAAATAATTACGACCTTAATTAAAATATAAATTCCAATCTAGATCACACTCTTCGAATATAATAAAACCCTAAAAAACAAAATAAGAAATATCCCTATCAATAAGCCTCTATTAAGTAGATCTGCGTCACAATCTCATTTTGACTTTGTGATTTAGATCTATTTAAATCTCCATTTTACTCTTTAAGATTCATTACATAATAACTCGGAGAATATTATTTAGCTCCCGCAACCCTACAGAGAGTATATAAAATGAAAAAGATCTTAGTTGTATGTGGAAACGGTTTAGGCACTTCTTTAATGATGGAAATGGCAGTAAAAGAAGTGGCAAAGAAAATTGGTTTAGAAGCTGAAATTGATCATGAAGATTTATCATCAGCAGCATCTAGCAATGCTGATATTTGGGTTGCAGCAACAGATGTAGCGACGCAGCTTGAAGAAGCAGGCAAACAAAACATAGTAAGTCTTGCCAATATTTTTGATAAAGCATCAATCGAAGCGCAGTTAAAAACATTCATCTAAGCTAAGGTCACTATTATGGCAAATTTCTTTGAGTTCATGCTCGGCTTATTAAAAGAGCCTGCAATCATGGTTGGTTTAATTGCATTTATTGGCCTTGTTGCCCAAAAATCAGATATATCAACCATTCTAAAAGGCACAATTAAAACCGTAATGGGATTCTTAATTCTTGGTTTTGGTGCAGGCGCATTAGTTGGCGCATTAAATAATTTCTCAGCGGTATTTACAGAAGCTTTTGGTGTAAGTGGTGTTATTCCAAATAACGAAGCGATTGTGGCATTAGCACAAGAAGCGTTTGGTTATGAAATGGCATTAATTATGTTCTTTGCGTTCATCGTAAATATATTATTAGCTCGTTTCACTCCTTTAAAATATATCTTTTTAACGGGTCACCACACTATGTTTATGTCTATGCTTGTCGCGGTAATTCTATCGACAGCAGATATTACAGGCACAACATTAGTGGCGCTGGGTTCAGTTATTGTTGGTTCATTAATGGTTATCATGCCTGCTATTGCCCAAAAATATACTGAAAAAGTAATGGGTACCGATCAGCTGGCAATGGGCCACTTCTCAACTTTGTCTTATGTGATTTCAGGTTACATTGGTAGCAAATTTGGTGACACATCAAAATCAACAGAAGACATTAATGTACCAAAAAGTTTAATGTTCCTACGTGATACTCCAGTAGCCGTAGCAACTACTATGCTTCTGTTCTTCTTGCTTGCTTCTGTATTCGCAGGTGGTGAGTTTGTAGAAAGTGTTTCTGGCGGTCAAAACTGGGTTGTATTTACTTTCATGCAATCATTAACGTTTGCTGGTGGTGTATACATCGTACTGCAAGGTGTGAAAATGCTGATCGCTGAAATCGTTCCTGCATTTAAAGGTATTTCAGATACATTAGTACCAGGTGCAAAACCAGCGCTAGACTGTCCAATGGTATTCCCAGTAGCACCTAATGCAGTATTAATCGGTTTCTTAAGCTCATTCACAGCAGGTTTAGTTGCAATGGGTATTCAAGGTGCATTTGGTTGGACAATCATTGTTGCAGGCGTTGTTCCTCACTTCTTCGTAGGTGGTGCAGCAGGCGTATACGGTAACGCAACGGGTGGTTTACGTGGTGCGGTACTAGGCGCATTTACTCAAGGTCTATGTATCTCATTCTTACCAATGCTACTGCTTCCAGTTCTTGGTGGCCTAGGTCTAGAAGCAACAACATTTGCTGATTTTGACTTTGGTGTTGTTGGTCTTGTTCTTGGATGGATTGTGTCATGAGTTTATTAGATTTAATTGGTAACGACGGCATTGTTATTACGACAGAGAAAGAGCTAACACTGGATGCAGCATTAGATTTAACCTGTTCACTACTGATCAAAAATGGAAAAGTAGAAGCAAGTTACCTAGAAGCCATTAAACAAAAGCATAAAGAAATTGGTGCTTATTATGTTCTGGCTCCTAAAATCGCAATGCCACACGCAAGACCAGAAGATGGCGTAAACGAAGCTGCACTACAAATCACGGTATTTAAAAATGGTGTTGATTTAGAGTCAGAAGATAATGGTGACGTGTACTTCTCTGTCACTCTGGCGGCGATGGATTCTGATAGCCACATTCATACTATTATGGCGCTTTCAGAGTTGTTCCAAAATGAAGATGATGTCGATGCAATTATTCAAGCAGAAACTGAATCAGATATTAAAGATATCCTAAAGAAATACTAGAATCCCCCTCTAGTAGCTTATTGATGAGCTAGTGATTGAAATTCCTAGCTCATCAAATTTCGTTTTAATCTATTGCGATTTACTTGTACAAAGAACTTGGCCTCGGAAGGTATCACTTAGTAGTGGATACAACGTATTACCGTCTTGTTCTACTCGATTATAGAACCAAATATTTTCATCCGTATCATCTAAAAAACCCATAGATTGTGTAAATCTGATGTTATTCATCACATTCATAAAATCATCGTCTTTATTTATTAACGCATCATTAAATTCATTTCGAGTTGGAAGTTTCCAACTTAGTCCTTTAAGACTAAGGGACTCGCAAAGATTTATGGCTTCAGTTCGGACTACGGCATCTTGGCCACTCGAAATCATATACCAATCACCAAGCGTCCAATCTGTCGCTTGAGCTTGAAATGTTATAATCCCGAAAAAAGCAGTTAGTAAAAATCTTTTTGATTTCATATTAAATTAATCCTTAATTAAATACCTATTAACAGGACTTATAATAGCCCTGTTATTTAAATATATTTTTTTATTCTATTAAAAGGACATCATTACAAAGATGAAATTTTAATATTATCTAAAATAAGGCCATACGCTGATTTCGTTACATTTGGACTGTTTTTTAACTCTGGGTAAGAAATTTTAAGCCCAATAACATCACCTTCTCTGTATTTAAAATCACATGATTTCATTGATTGCCATGAAGTAATGTTAGATATATTTTGTGAACAAACGATATCATCACCATTTTTTACTATAGACAGTATTGATAACGTATCGTCAGCCTTAGATATATCAATATTTGACCTCATTAAATCAAAATCTAAACGATAATTTTGATTATTTTCTAAATAAGGCTGATATAAAGAATTTAATAGAGAGAAGCTAGTAAGCGCTGATTTGTTTTGGCTTCCTGATACAGGAATTATAATGGCAACATTCGATGGATCATTACCATCTCCACCATGTAAAATATCTGATGATTGACCATTCTCTGGAATGTATTGATTAGGGTAGCTTGATGTTGGAGATTGATCCGTAATATCTTGAACCGTTACACTTGCTGGTAGATAGAAGCTTGAAATGAAGTTTGCTGGATAATTTGGCAATAACGAAGCTTGAGCATTTGAATCTAGGTCGTATTCTGCCATTACATGATCAAACGTTTCTTTCCAAAGGATATCAGGGTCTTCTGTACCTGAGTCATCATTTTTTATATCAAGTATAGTATCCCCACTTGATGGAGCTGATACCTTAACAAGAGCATCATCGACTCCTTCTTTTAAGTCTACATTTAGTACACAGCTAGCTGAACATGTAACGATTGTAGAACTATTGAAATAACCATTTGGTAAGTAGGATAACTCTTGATTAAATTTAGCTTTATTTTCATCTAAAATTTGAGTGTATACAGGCGACCCTGTTTTTGTACTAATGACAATTTCATTTGAATTAACGGATACTATAGGTTCAGCATTAACTGCGGAGGAGAGGATAGCCGTTGTCGATAATGCTAATATAGATAATTTCATTTTTAACCTTCTTATTGTTTGTTAGATATAATGGTGTGATTGCAATCAATAATAGTCTTATTTTTTTATGGTCTTTGTCTATAATTAGCACTTTGCTATATAAGTTTTTCATAAAATCTAAGCAGTTTTTAAAGTCAGCCTATAAAAATAATAATGGGCCATTCTTTTTTATTTAATAATATGATAAGGGATTTAATAGATATGATGGTGGTGAAAACTTTAAATTAATCAATTTAATAATGATTAATAAACGATTAATGACACATTGATAATTATAATATTATTAATATATTAAACCTTTAATTAGTAACTGATTTATATAATTTGTTGGTAGTTTAAAATCAATAATAAGTTGAGAGAAACTGATGTTAACTAGATTATTAATTTAACAAATCTGCACTTTTTTCACTATTTTTTTCGGCAATATTGAAGTAATCTCGTTTCACATTTAAGACGCGTTAGACGTCACATCACTTCAAAGGAAAAGTAATGATATTAGATATTTCTATGTGGATTTGGATCCCGCTTGCGTTGGCTATCATCTTAGCGTTTATCAATCAAACCAAAGCCAGTTTTGCCTTACTTGGCATCACCTTAATTGGTGCCATCATAGAGCAACGATTAAACATGATTGGGTTAGCAGGGATAGCGGCAGGTTTGCTTGTTGCCTACAAAACACCAAGCTTAGAGAAAAAATGGCAACTGGGGGCATACCTATTTATCTTCTTATGGTGCATTGCACTATTTCTTCATTTAATTCCCGGCTTTAACAACGCCAAGGTATTGGATGCCGTTGTTACCGGCCCATTAAGCGTTCCATTCACCTTATATTTAAACCTAGATAAACCGCTTATCTTATTTGGATTATTACTTGCTTATCCCGCTCTATTGGGAAGCAAAGTCAGCATCAACAAAAAAGCACTTATTTATACTGCGATTCCACTTTTTAGCTTGTTGCCTCTTGCGTGGGGATTAGGTGCATTAAAACCAGAGTTCACGATCCCTAATTGGTGGTGGTTGTTTGCATTAAATAACCTATTGCTAACTTGTGTAGCCGAAGAAGCCTTCTTCCGAGGTTTTATACAACAATCACTCAGTAAACGATTTGGTTGGATAGCAGGGGTAGCTGTAGCCAGTGTGCTATTTGGTATTGCTCATATTGGCGGCGGTTTACTCTTGGTTATTTTTGCTACCTTAGCCGGAGTAGGTTATGGATTAGCCTTTCATTACAGCGCACGTTTGTGGGTAGCGGTTGTGTTCCACTTCTTGTTTAACTTCATGCACTTGGTGTTTTTCACATACCCAATAATGAAATAACTCACTCAATTTAAATAACTTTTATAAATGAAACTGAGTGGGCTTTTGCATTTATTTACTGACTTAAGCCAATAATTTGCGAAACCCCATTCAGTATATCTTGACCGCCATCACGCTTAGAACTAAAGTCTCACATATAAGAGACAATCATTTACTGAGGTTATATGAAGGTAGAAGCTGTTGGCAAAATTCAAATGGAATCCATTGAAAGAGAAAAAAGCCAAGAAGTATTAAAGAACAGCATTAGCAACATGAAAATGCAAAACGAAGGCGTCTACGACCAACAAGCCATCAACTTTGCGCTAAAGCGCGGAGAGATAAAAGAGCAAGAAATAGAATCCAGAGTAAACCGTTTAAAGATTTACATGGATAAGCAGCGAGAGCTAAACAACATCGCATAACGCTTGATGATTAAGGAATTTTATAATTGCTTAATCATCAAGATATTTACTCGTTAATGATTAATCAAAACGAACCGCAACACCCACATAAAACGCATCATTATCATAAAACTCTTCATCAACGTCTTTGTATCCTGCTCTGATAGTCACACGTTCAAAATCGTACCCTATCTCAGCCCCAAGGCTGTAGCTGTAATCAATATCCTATTAAAGTAATGCATGCCGACAATTGGCGCTAGGTAGAATTGTTGTTTACGAAAAGCCGGTTTAATGTTGATACCAAATGAATGAACATCTTGGTTCCATTGCGTGAAATCTAACTCATACCCAAAATCTAGCTCTTGGTTAACAGGGAAATAAAAGCCAGACTGTAAAGAATAAGCGCTAGAGTTTGAGAGAGCATCAGCACCAAAATACACCTGTGGTTTTGCGAAACAAACACCAGAGAACAGAGCTAATAATAAGAAATACTTTTTCATTTAATACATATCATTCATTTGGGGAATGCTTAATTCTAGCACGGCAGAAAGGTAAGAAGCACCCTTCGGGCAACCTGCTTTATTTCGCGAATTGGTGCATTACTCATTCTTCGCAACACACCAATGGCTCAACCAAGCCACAAAACGCTTCGCTGTGTCTTGTCCCTACGGGTCACAATCAGGGCTATTTATGTAAGCTATACAGCAAGATAAGTATCTTTGGCTGTTTAATTTTAGCTATAACATTTATTATGAAAGAATTGGCGCTAGGTATATAAAAATAAAGGCTAACAGTGAAATCATCCGGAATTTATGAGCAACTTATAACACAACTTGTAGAGAAAAAATTAGAGAGTAAATCTAATGATTTTTATATAGGTAAAAGATTATTAGAAAAAGAAGATGCAGCTATTTGGGTAACTCGTTTTTTAAGTCGTTTAATTGAAAGAGTTATGGCTAGTGTTCCTGAGCATGATGAAAGCAGAGTTTATGAGCAGATATCTTTAGCTAACCGTTTAATTCATTGGTTAAGTGAGCATATAAATGATGATGATTTTATTTCTGAAAATTTGTTAGATACTCAAGGATATGTTTTAACAGCTTTATTTAATAAGTCAGATCCTATAGCAGCTGATCTTTCTAAATATGCAGAATTGATTATGCCAGAAACAGGTTTAACTCATAGTGAACTTTTTTGTGGTAGTAATGTAGGAGTGTCATTAGAAAGTGAGCTTAAACGAGAAATACAATCAGCTGATGAAATATATTGGCTAGTTTCATTTATTAAATGGACTGGTATCCGTATTTTTAAAAAAGAGTTAGAAGATTTTACTTGTGCAGGTAAAAAGTTACGGGTAATCACTACTTCATATATGGGGCTACTGATGCAAAAGCTGTTGAGTTTCTAGCTTCATTACCGAATACAGAAGTCAAATTGAGCTACAATACTCAGCGTGAGCGATTGCATGCTAAGTCATATCTTTTCAAGCGTAATAGTGGATTTCATACTGGTTATATTGGCTCTTCTAATTTATCTCATTCTGCTTTAACTAAGGGACTTGAGTGGAATTTAAAAGTTACCTCACAAGAAATTTCTCAAGTGATAGATAAAAGTTTAAAAACATTTGAAACTTATTGGGAATCAAGTGACTTTGAGTTCTTTGATGGTGAGATTGAAAGCAAGCAAAAATTACAACATGCATTACAAGAAGCTAGAGGAGGAGAGTGGAAACCAAACTCTAATTTTTATTTTGATGTAATTCCGCATTCTCACCAACAACGCATACTTGATCAACTGCAGGTTGAGAGACGTGTACATAACCGTTATAAAAATTTAGTTGTTGCAGCAACAGGGACAGGTAAAACCATAATTTCAGCATTTGATTTTGAGCGTTATTATAGACAGAATCCCGAGGCGAAGTTTTTATTTATTGCTCATAGAGAAGAGATATTAAAACAAGCACAAAGTGCATATCGAGGAGTATTAAAAAATGGTTCTTTTGGGGAGTTATGGGTTGGGAGTTATAAGCCTAGTAGTTATAAACATTTATTCACTTCAATTCAAACGTTAAATAGCCAACTATTAAATTTAGAATTGAGTCCCGGTTATTATGATTATATTGTGATAGATGAAGTTCATCACATTTCAGCTAAATCATATAGAACTGTATTAGAACATTTTTCACCTCATATTCTACTAGGTTTAACGGCTACACCAGAAAGGCAAGATGGTGCAGACATATTAAACGACTTTTGTGATGTAATTGCTGCAGATATTCGTTTGCCTGAAGCTATAAATCAAAGGCTGCTTACGCCATTTCAATATTTTTGTATAGATGATGATACGGATATATCAAATGTGTCATGGACCAAAGGTCATTATGATATTGCTGAATTGACTCAAATATATACTCATAATGATCAACGTGTAATCCGAATAATTAATTCGATGAATGACATCATTACTGATATTACTCAGATGAAAGCACTGGCATTTTGTGTAAGTAAAGAGCATGCAAAATACATGGCTCAGAAATTCACTTTATATAATATTCCTTGTGGCGTACTTACGTCTGATAATCGTAATGAACGCGATATTCAGCTTCAAAAATTAAAATCAAAACAAATACATGTGCTCTTTGTTGTTGATATGTTTAATGAAGGTGTTGATATTCCTGAATTAGATACTTTACTTTTCTTACGGCCAACAGAAAGTTTAACAGTGTTCTTGCAGCAACTAGGAAGAGGTTTACGTCTAACTAAAGGTAAAGAGTGTTGCACTATTTTAGATTTTGTAGGTAATGCGCGATCTGATTATGACTTTACTCATAAGTTTAGTGCATTAATGGATAAAACTACTCAATCAATGGCGAAAGAGATTAAGCAAGGATTTCCTCATTTACCTCTTGGCTGCCGTATTGAGTTGCAAGAAAAATCACAAGAAATTATTTTAAGAAATATTAGTCAAGCAATCTTAAATAAAAATAAACTGTTGAACTTAATACGCAACTTTAAAAATGTAAGTAGCTTGCCACTAACATTAAGTAATTTTTTGATCATTTATCCTCATATTACAATTGAGGATATTTATAAAGTAAAAGTTGGGAAATGTGGTGGATGGGAAGTATTACTTGCTGAAAGCCGTGGATACTCAATTGATACCACCGAAATCGATATTTATTCTGCATATTATCGAGCTATTAATAATCGCCTACTAATGTGTACGTCACTTTCATATTTAAAGTTTGTTAAATATGGTATTGAAAGAGGGTTTAATTGGGATGATTATCGAGCAAATAATAGTGAAAAAGAGTTAATGGCTTTAATGTTACATTATGATTTTTGGGACCAATCCGGCACCAAAAGTGGTTTTAATATTCTTTCAGATAGTTTTAAGAAGTTAGGGAATGATGGACTACAAAATGAGATGTTAGAAGTTATTCAAATTCTTATGGATAGATTAGATATTAATGAGTTTGATATGGGGGCGTTGTTGAGTTCGAGTTTTGATTTAATTCCCTTAAAAATGCATGCAAGATACCCTAAAGAACATATATTGGTTGCTTTTGGTGATAGCTCATTTGAGAAAAAATCATCAAGTCGCGAAGGCGTGCTAAGCATTAAAGGTACTAATACTGAGTTATTTTTTGTGACATTAAATAAATGTGAAAAACAGTTCTCAGTAACAACTATGTATCATGACTATGCTATCAGTGATACTTTATTTCATTGGCAAACTCAAAATAGCTCTAAACCTGAATCAGGAAGAGGCTTAAGCTATATACAGCAAGTTAATACGGATAAAACATGTATTTTATTTGTACGAGAACAAGCGAAAGATGAATTTGGACGAACAATGGGGTTCGTTAACTTCGGACCTGTTGATTTTGTCAAATATGAAGGAAGTCAACCAATGAACATTACTTGGAAATTAAGACACCCAATGCCCGCTTACATGTGGCATGATACAGCAAAGCTTTCCGTTGGTTAATTAAGGTAGTTCAACAAAGCATATGGATAATATTCAATTCTATAATCAAAATTCTGAAACTCTTTTTCAAGATTATACTTCGGTTAATTTTGAAGATGTTCATGCCTGTTGGAAGCCATTTTGGCCATGTTCGGGGGATAAGGTTTTAGATGTTGGCGCTGGAGTTGGACGTGATTCTAAGTGGTTTTCTGAGCAAGGCTGCTCTGTCATCGCACTTGAGCCTGCAAAATCAATGCGTGAACTAGGTCAAAACTATACCGGAAAGCAGGTTCAATGGCTCGATGATGTACTTCCTGAATTAAGCCGTGTTCAAGCGTTAGGTATGCGCTTTGATGTTATTTTAGTGAGTGCGGTATGGATGCATATCGCACCATCATATAGAGCTCGTGCTTTTCGAAAACTTTCTAATTTATTAGCTCCTAATGGTTGCTTAGTCATTAGCTTACGACATGGTGGCTTTTCTGATGGAAGGGAAGGATATTCTTGTTCTTCTGATGAGTTAGCTCAATTTGCAAAAGATGCTTGCTTACATACTCGCTTAGTTACTGAGATTGAATCTGATGCTTTAAAACGTGGTGCTATTCAATGGCAAACAGTGGTGATGAGCTTACCAGATGATGGCTCGGGTGATCTTAATAAAGTTCGTCACATTATTGTTAATGATAGTAAAAGTTCGACCTATAAATTAGCGTTACTTCGTGTACTACTTCGTATTGCAGATGCTCACTCAGGCTGCGTTATGGATCGAACGGATGGAGAAGTATCTATACCACTAGGTTTAGTCGCTCTTTATTGGATTAAGGCTTATAAACGATTAATTGATGTTGGTAATATTCAACAAAATAGTAATACCAAAAAAGGTTTAGCGTTTATAACGGCAGATGGTTGGGAGCAGTTAACACATTTATCTGCGGATGATCTGGCTATTGGTGCTGTATTTTATAACGAAGAAGCGGAAGCATTACAAAAAGCGGTTCAAGCTGCGATTAAAACCATGAAAGATGGACCGATTAAATTTATTTATTCGGGTACTTTAAAAGAAAATAATAAAGAGTTTTCAACATTAGCACCATTGAAGAGACGTAAAATGGAATCAAGTATTGTTCTTGATCCGACGTTCTTTGAAAGTTTTGGCTCATTTGTTTTAAAGCAAAATCTTTGGGAGTGTTTTCGCCTTTATTACTCTTGGATTGAACCATTAGTTGTTAATCAGTGGATATCTGAAATGCAGCGTTTTGAAGCTAATAGAGAAAACAATATAACGCTACAAACGTATCATGACTGTTTAATGTGGTTAGATAAAAAGCATGATACTCATAGAGTTCGCTCGAAAATAGAGGCCTTACAAGCTGATGGACATTCGATTAGGTGCGTTTGGGGACAAACAAAACTTAAGCGAGAATATCATGTTGATCATTGCTTACCTTTTGCGTATTGGCCAAATAATGATCATTGGAATCTATTACCTTCGAGTCAGTCATTAAATTTAAAGAAAAGTGATAAAGTGCCTTCACGAGATAGACTTGAGAAATCAAAATCAACTATTTTGGATTGGTGGCAATTAGCATGGCAAACACCAAGTGAGCAGCAACGCTTTTTTAATGAAGCAACGCTATCCTTACCAAATATTCCGCAACAATGTAGAGATTTTGAAGAAGTATTCGATGCAATGGGATTTCAAATCAAAGGCGTCCAAAGTCGCTTATTAATTAATGAGTGGTGATCTTTTTCACCATTCCCATCATTTCAGTCTTTTCTTACTGATTGTCACTGGTGTTTTTACCGTTAGTCTCAACTCACCATTGACGCATTCACGGGTGGGAATGGCGTGTCTATCTATATCGCCTTTTAAGGTGTGAGCCAAATCTTCCATAAAGTGATTGCAGTGAAAGTGCCAAGAGTGGCTCCAGTTGCCTATGGCTTTGCTTTCTTCTAGCTCTGTAAGCAGTTTCCAGTGATCTCCGCAGTGCACGTTAACAAGGTTTGATGGTGCATCGCTAGGTAGTCCAACACGTCCACAACGAGGGAATAACCCAGCTCGCTTAATATTAGAGATTTTTAATGCGTTATCATAAGGGCTTTGGTAGTTGGTAATTCGACTTGATTGAGCAAACATAGGCGCAGATTTATTGTCACATTGAGTTAATGACTTCTGTGCAATATCTCCACCAATAAAGCAGATTTGACTCACGTTCCAGTGAATTCGCTGCAAAGTTCGATTTTTACTTGCTTGATAAAATGCCTCTCTAATCACATAAGCCCCTGTAGAGTGGCCTAGTAAATGAATATCGATGTCGCACTGGTTTTCTTTCTCGTGCAGTTGATTTATTGCTAATGGGGTTATGCCGCCTGTCACCAGTTGAATCGCACTTTTGTAGGCATCCATTCTGTCTTCTAAGTAATTTAATGTGTAGTTCGCGCAAGGCCAATCAAAACTCACAACCGTTCCTGTATATCCATGTTGTTTTAGCTGTTTCTCAAGCAGTTTATGGCGTGAAACGATTTCATCTTGGGTGTTGTTATAGCCATGAGCAAAAAACAGAATATTGCCGGTTTTATATTGAGCTAGGGGATGAGTATCTGGGTGGCGTCCCGTTGTGGCTTGGTTGGTTAATGCAGTTACCCATGCATCTTGTGGCAGTTGATGTTGGTTTAAATCAGGGCTCGTTGCTTCATCTGGCAGCATTAGATAATGAGCTTCACCTGGTTCATTGGTGTGCTTTTCATTTGGAAAAAATCCGATGCGCTTGCGAGTGCTTAATATGAAGATCATTTCATGTCCCTGAGATGCATTAATCGTAAGCCATAAGGATAGGATGAATGAATAATTTGAGAAGTGAAAAGATACTGAGTTGCGGATGAGAGCTAAGTGATTATGTAAAGATATGTACAGATGTATCGATTTTAAGATCCTTACTGATACTTGTATTTATTATTATATATATCAATAGGTTAATTTTATTCACAGTTTGTGAATCTGGTGCATATGTTTGTATTGAATAGTTTCATTTTGTCATAAAAAAAGCTCATAATAGATTTATAAAAATAAAAGAGTAGTACAACTCAAAAACACTCACAAAAATAAAAATGCAAATATATGCATTGTGAGGCTAGGCGACATTGGCTTACATAACACAGGGTAATGATATGTTCTATATAAGTGACCAAAGTTCATTTATGACGTTTATGGAAATCTTAATTTCGATTCTTATTGTCGTGATAATTCCAATGGCTTTTCATACGTTGGGGATCTTAAGAAGAAAAGAGTAATCCTATTTTCGTTATCATGGGGTAGAATGCATTTTTCGAATGCGTTGTTGGATGCCCCATGGTTAACTATTCTCTTATTGATGTCCCTTTTAATCTAAGACATACCTGCTGGTTTTGTGGCGAGCCTTCGTATGATCTTCTCTCTTTTCCAGCGTCTTCGCATCAAGTTCATCATATATTCCATCAACCAATTGAATTACCTGCCTGCAAAGAGTGTTTGTCATTTTCATCTTCTGGCGTGTTCGAGTCTATTTGGTCTTATCGAGATAAAGTAAAACATTCATTAATGAATAAGTACGCCAAGCATTTGGGTATTGGTTTACAATGGACAAAAGAAGAGCTTGAAGAGGCTGAGTTTCATGGCGCAGTACTTGAAGGTTTTGGAAAAAGTGCATGGCAAATGTATGAAATAGCAAAAGCACGGGTTGATTATGTCGGTTGGGAGCTGTGCGTTGATGGATCTCCATTAGAAGGGGATGAAACTTACGGATTTGAGTTTAATGGTGTGCGCTATTTAAGTGTTCAAGCGTGCATTGATCACCATGTAAAAGCTTTATCATTAGATAAAATATTATTAGAAACATTAGTTGAACTTGTTGGCTCTGAGCGATTTGCTTATGGTTTGCGTATTGCCGAGTTAAATCGTGATATTAGTAATAAAGAGCGAAATTCTATTATTGATGAGATCCAAAAGCAGGAGCAAGACAGAGTTGATATTCTAGAAGCTGCGCAATTTGAAAATGATGATGTTACCCTTCCATTAGTTGCTGTTGTTATGTCAGAAGCAACAGCACAGCCTGAGGCTATAGAGTGGGCGATTGAACATCAATGTGCAGATTTAGAAACCTTGATTAATATGGAAGATGCTTTTTTGATGCGTTTGAATATCTGGGTGGGCCGACAGCTTTTGCATTATTTGATGGATTGCAGTGGTACTTAACGGCAAGACAAGATCCTAAATGGCGTGAAGAAAATGATCCAAATGATGAGTTTTGGAACGAATAAAGTCGTTTAGAAATAGAAATCTTAAAATAAAGGCCTTGGTGGCATAAATGGTCACCAAGGCTTTTTTAATATTTATTATAATAGATTACGCCCAGAAAATGGCAGCGAAACCGGTTAAGACAACAACACAAACAAGGTTTAAGTAAATACCTACACGCATCATTTCAGATTGTTTAATATGACCAGAGCCGAAGACAATGGCATTAGGTGGTGTCGCGACTGGCAGCATGAAGGCACAAGAAGCGGAGATTGCTATCATGGCTGAAAGCACAACAGGTGAAATACCAAGAGCCTCTGCCACACTTGCAAATACTGGGATAAGCAGAGCGGCACTTGCCGTGTTACTTGCAAACTCAGTTAAGAACACCACAAAAGCTGCAACGGTTAATATGGTAAATAATATGCCAGCTTGAGAAAGAATATCGCTCAGGCTATGCGCTAGGAAGGTACTGGTTCCGGTCGCTTTTAGGATGTTACTTAAACAGATACCACCGCCAAATAACAGTAATACACCCCAGTCAGTGGTTTTTTCAATGTCTTTCCATTGCACCACTCGTGCAAACCCAACCAGAATGATCGCCATTAGCGCCACAATAGTATCGAATTTTGAGAACCCACCTAGCATGGCATTAATTGGTTTGCTGAAAATCCATAAGGTAACCGTAAGAGCAAAAATCATGAGAGTAACGACTTTGCCTTTATCCCATGCAATTGGTTCTCGGTTTAGCTCAAAGACTTCATTTAAGTTTGGTTTTAGCATGAAGTATAAAAGTGCAACTGTGGTAGGCAGTAGAACCAAAGTAACCGGTACACCAAAGGCCATCCATTCAGTAAAACTTAAACCAACTTCAGCTGCGGCAATGGCATTTGGTGGACTACCAACGATGGTTGAGATCCCGCCAATGCTGGCACAGTAAGCTATACCCAGTAAAACGAACACATAGGTATTGTGGCCTGATTTTGAATTTACTTTGTTTAATACCCTAAAACTAACGGAAGCATCATGGCAGTAGTGGCAGTGTTACTTATCCACATTGATAGTCCTGCTGTTACACCAAATAGCATGTAAATAGCGGTACTCATTTTACCATTTGCTAAAACCAATACTTTATCTGCAATGGCTTTATCTAGCTCTTGTCTGTGAAGTGCGGCTGCCAGAGCAAAACCACCAAGAAAGAGAAAAATGATCGGGTTTGCGAAGTTACTGAGTGCTTTTCCGGTGTCAAAAATCCCAAAGCCAATGGCAAACATAGGAACTAAAAGGGCGGTGATACTAACGTGCATAGCTTCGGTGAGCCATAAAATAGCAACAAACGTTAAGATACTTAACCCGAGTACAACGTCTCTTTCAAATGGAAGGAAGTTATACAGTAAAGCAAAAAGAACGATATCAGCGAGGATGATAAGGCTATTTTTATTTAAGAACCATTCCCTGGTATTTGTGGGTAACGGTAGGTTTTCATTTTTGAGCATGACGAACTCCATTCTAACGATGAATTTTCAGACCAACTTTCTATCAATATGTTTTGATATCACTTGTTATTGTTACAGAATATTAACCGTAGTAAATGGAAGGTTATGAGGAGTGTCGTTTAGATCGTTTATATAATGTTGTAACTCTATTTAAGATCACGTTTTAAACAGAAAATGCACTTTAATTGTTGCTCTTGTGTTAACTATTATTTACCGAAAGACAAAAATTTAAAAGGGGATTGAAATGAGAAAGGGGATTGGACTTATTTAATTTTATTCTTTTATTTACAGGTAGTTATTTGTGATTAACGCCACCAGTTATTATGGTGGCGTTAATTTTACTGAGTAAAGCCTTTTGCTACATTTGTTCTGTAAATGTACGGCTAATTACGTCCTGTTGTTGCTCACGAGTTAGTGAGTTAAAGCGTACAGCATAACCTGATACTCGAATGGTTAATTGTGGGTATTTTTCTGGGTGTTCTACAGCATCTAGCAATGTATCACGGTTTAATACGTTAACATTGAGATGTTGGCCACCTTCAATTCCCTCATTTGCGTTTGCGGTTTCGTGGTGGAAGTAACCATCCATAAGTGCTGCAAGGTTTTGTTTTTGTGCATCTTCATCTTTACCTAGCGCATTTGGCACAATAGAGAAAGTATAAGAAATACCATCTTTAGCGTAAGCAAATGGCAGTTTTGATACCGATGTTAGTGACGCTACTGCTCCGTTTTCATCTCGTCCATGCATTGGGTTAGCACCTGGACCAAACGGCATGCCTGCACGACGGCCATCCGGTGTGTTACCTGTTTTCTTACCGTATACAACGTTTGATGTAATAGTAAGAATCGATTGTGTTGGAATAGCTTCACGGTACATGCTCATTTTCTGAATTTTTTTCATGAAGCGTTCAACAAGATCACAAGCAATGTCATCAACACGGTTATCGTTATTACCAAATTTAGGGTAATCACCTTCAATGTTGAAATCGATAGCCACACCATCTTCATCACGAACTGGAGTTACTTTAGCGAATTTAATGGCTGCTAATGAATCAGCAACCACTGATAGACCTGCAATACCACATGCCATTGTTCGGCGAACATCGCGATCCATTAATGCCATTAATGATGCTTCGTAGCTGTAACGGTCGTGCGAATAGTGAATGATATTTAAAGCCGTCACATATTGTGTTGCTAACCAATCTAACATTGAATCAAAGCGTGGCATTAGACTGTCGAAATCAAGGACTTCGTCGCTTACTTTGTCTACTTGTGGGCCAACTTGTGCTTTTGATTTTTCATCAATACCACCATTGATGGTGTAAAGCAGTGCTTTTGCTAGGTTGGCACGAGCTCCAAAGAACTGCATGTGTTTACCAACGACTTGTGGGCTTACACAACACGCAATGGCATAGTCATCGTTATCGAAATCAGGACGCATTAAGTCGTCGTTTTCGTATTGTACTGATGAGGTATCAATTGACACTTTCGCTGCGTATTTCTTAAAGGCAATTGGCAGTTGCTCTGACCAAAGGATTGTCATGTTTGGCTCTGGAGCTGGGCCCATTGTGTGTAATGTGTGTAGATAACGGAATGTTGTTTTAGTCACTAATGTACGGCCATCAACCCCCATACCTGCCATGGCTTCTGTTGCCCAGATTGGGTCGCCAGAGAAAAGTGAATCGTATTCTGGTGTACGTAAGAAACGTACCATACGTAACTTCATGATGAAGTGGTCAATCATCTCTTGTGCTTGTTCTTCAGTAATTAAACCATTGGCAATATCACGTTCAACATAAACATCAAGGAAGGTTGATGTACGGCCTAGTGACATTGCGGCACCGTTTTGAGATTTAACCGCAGCAAGGTAACCAAAATATGTAAATTGAATTGCCTCTTGAGCTGTTTTAGCTGGTAGAGACATATCAATACCGTATTTAAGGCCCATTTGACGAATGTCTTCTAGCGCTTGAACTTGGTCTGCTAACTCTTCACGAAGTCGCATGGTTTTTTCAAGATCTTGGCCTTGTTCAAGGAAAGCTTGAGTTGAGTTGTATTGCTCTTTTTTATCGGCTTTTAAGAAATCAATACCGTAAAGCGCTAAACGACGATAGTCACCAATGATACGACCACGGCCATAAGCATCAGGAAGACCCGTGATGATGCCTGATTTACGACATGCAAGGATCTCTTTAGTATAAAGATCGAAACATGCTTTGTTGTGTGTTTTGCGATATTCAGTGAATATCTTCTCAACGTTTTTATCTAACTCACGGCCATAAACTTCGCATGAGTTTTTCACCATACGAATACCGCCGTTAGCGATAATAGAGCGTTTTAGTGGTTTGTCGGTTTGTAGACCAACGATTTTTTCTAGATCTTTATTGATGTAACCAGCGTCATGAGAAATGATGGTTGAAGGTAGGTCGGTATCGAAATCAACAGGAGCGTGAGTTCGGCTCTCTTGTTTGATGCCTTCTAATACGCTATTCCATAATGTAGTGGTTGATTCTGTTGCTTCTACAAGGAAGGATTCATCTCCTTCATATGGAGTGTAGTTTGTTTGAATAAAATCACGAGTGTTTACGCTCGTTTGCCATTCGCCATTAGTAAAGCCACGCCATGCTTCTATCATACCAGTTGTTGGAATAGTCATAATGCTTACCTATCTTTAATTATTTGTTTTTCAATCAGTTTGTAGAATCGTATTTTTGAATTAGGATGTTCAATAACCCGTAATAACAAACTGTTTTCTTTAAATCGATACTATTCCTATTAGCTGTATGAGTAAAATGAATGCTTTTCATTTTTTAAATGCGTTCTATGCATGTATTAAGTTTTTAATATTCTTTGTCGTTAGTCTGGTGAGTGAAATTTTGTATTTTCACTGTTGATTAATTGTTTGAATGCATCTGTTTTGTGAATGCTTTTTATTGGGGATATTTGCTTAACATCTGGAATCTGATATCTATATTTATTTCTTTATTTACAATAAGTTACAAAAAATAATATTGTGTGATTTGAATTCCATTTTATTGCAGTAAAAATCGTTTTTATAAATTCTTTCCATTACATTTCAGCGCCTGCCCAATCATGTCAAATTATCAAAAATAGGCGACCAAACTTATTGAAAGACTGTGCAGAACAAAAAACATAATAATAGCTGTATTTAAAGGTGAAGTAATGAACAAAAGCTCAACGAAAACGCTGATTGCGTTATCTATGATGGCGGTAAGCTCAGGCGTATCGGCACATGGTTATGTATCTGAAACTAATGATGGTATTGCTGGCTCTCGTGCTGCGCTGTGTAAATTCCCAACATCAGATACTCAAGAAAAAAACCGCGACTGTGGTGCTGTTCAATGGGAACCACAAAGTGTTGAAGGCCCTGAAGGTTTCCCTGAGAAAGGTCCTGCTGATGGTCAAATCGCAGGTGCTGGCCTGGTTCAATTTTCTGAATTAAACGAACAAACAGCTGATCGTTGGGTTAAACGTCCAATTACTGCTGGCGCACAAACGTTTGAATGGACGTTTACAGCAAACCACGTAACAAGAACGTGGAAGTACTACATGACAAAACAGAACTGGAATCCAAATGCGGTATTAACACGTGATTCATTTGATCTAACTCCGTTCTGTGAACTTGAATACAACATGGAAAAACCGCCTCTATACCCAAATACGTTCTCACACGAATGTATTGTTCCTGAGCGTGAAGGTTACCAAGTTATTCTTGCTGTTTGGGATGTGGGTGATACTGCAGCTGCATTCTATAACGTAATCGACGTTAAGTTTGACGGTAATGGTGGCGTGGTTGACCCAACTTGGTCTCAAGGTGGTCAAATTAACCCAACTCGTGATTTAAACGTGGGTGATCGTGTATTTACTCGTGTGTTTGATACATCTGGCGAAAATGCATCTCTTTCTACTGAATTAGTGATTGAGAATGAAACGCAAGGTCAAGCAAATAACTGGACACATGCGTTAGCAACAAAGATCAATAAAGAGCAGCAAAATATTGGTGCTGGTCAACTAAATGATAAAGGTGAATTTTCACCTCAATACGGTTCTAACCCTGTTTACCTGAAAGCGGGAAGTGGTCTAAAGAGCGTTGAAATTGGTTATCAATTAGAAACGGTTGAACCTGTTTATCATTTAGATATTGAAGGTTTGGCGTCTGAATACACAATTGGTGATTCAGCGACAGAATTAGATTTAAGCCTATATGCAACAGGTGACATGAATGTTGAGCTAACGGTTTATAACCACGGTAAAGAAGCGCTAGCAAACACGAATGTAACGTTAAAAGATGGCGAAGCAAAACCAGTAGTAATGGCACTATCTAAGTCTGAGAAAGGTCATCACATGTTGGTTTCTCGCATCAAAAACATGGATGGTGAGTTAATCAAACAAGATATGTCTGATTTCCACTTAGTTGAAGAAGCGGTAACGCCTCCACCATCAGGTGATTTTGACTTTGTATTCCCAGAAGGTGTGAAGGGTTATAAAGCAGGTACGAAAGTATTAGCAGAAGATGGCAATGTTTACCAATGTAAAGAATTTCCATACTCTGGTTACTGTGTACAATGGACTGAAACAGCAACTAACTTTGCACCAGGTGTAGGCTCTGATTGGTCTATGGCTTGGGATAAAGTAAATTAATATTGCTTATTAGATTATAGCGATAAAAATAATAAGAGAGCCTTCAATATATAAAATGAAGGCTCTTTTTATTTATAGTTTATATATAATTAATAAGATTATCTTATTTATAAATTAAATACCTTGGTCATCCATTGAGAACGTAAATTTAGCTTCATCATCCCACGTAGCTGGTAGGTCTAATTTAACAACCGGCTTTATTAAACCATACATATTATAGAAATCTTGTTGGTAAGATCTCGCCTCATTTAATCCTTCTTGACCCGTTATATCAATATAGAAGAAAGCTTGAACTGGTGTTTGTCGACCTAAACTTTTATCCCATGTTTTAATGCGGATTTCATTTTGCTTGTTATGAGTCTGCCCACTCACATCACGCATTGCTTGTAGCCCTTGATAAAAGTTAGATGCAACAAACTCAGTAGCATTAGGGTAGTAATATTGAATGTTAAAACCACATTGATGATGATCGCGATTATCACCATTACTTGATGTTGAATTGTAGTGGTTTACCCATTGACCTTCAGTATAAATACCTTGTGCATTACACTCACCACTGCTTGATTGGTATGACGTGTGAGCGCCACATCCTGCATCACCACGTCGGTTTGTATCTGCATCTACAGGGAAAAAGCAAAGATATTCAAGGTCTAAGGCACTACCAACTAACTCAAACGTTGGATAAATGGTAAAACCACTTTTGTATCCATAAGCTAGGCGTGAGAACTTAGCATCAGTACGAAGATATGAGAAAGAAACCCCGCCACTTTTTTCTGATGATGGGCTCGGCTCCCATACATGATAATTACCCGGTTGAGTGCCTCGTAATGTGACTCCACTACATAGATAAGAAGAACGATGCGAAGCGCCGCAATTGGCTCTTGTATCGTAATAATTTTCCATTAGGTTCTTAACCACTTTATTACCTAATTCAGGCGTAACAACAGAATAACCAGGTGGCTTTGTTGGTGGTTGGGGCGGTGGTGGCTTAGCAAAAGCGAAAGCATTGGCACTGCTTATTATTATAAAAGATGTTAATACCAACTTAAACATAATTCATTCCTTTTAATTGTTTTATCATTAAAATAATATTGATTATTTTTAATAATCGAAATGAATTCTAAATTGTTATTTGAATATAAACTACGTCATAAAAATTACTATATTTGTTTTTTTTGACCTAGTCTGCGAAGAATATAAGTTAAAAAATAAAATAAATTATTTAGAATAAGTGAAATAAAGTTTATCTCATTAAAATATTATTTTACTGAATATAGAATTATTAAATTGAGTAATGAATCGAGGTTATTGATTGAGTAGAAGTAAAAGAGAGGTACAATAGTCTTATGATTATGGCGTTGAATATTGCATAAAATGAATAAATTAAAGTACCTTCAAGGGTATCCTGAACATATTTTGGCGCAAGTTGCTCCAATGGTTGAGAATGGCAAGTTAGCTGAGTGGGTGAAAAAGAAATACCCTACGATGCATGATATTACGTCTGAAAAGGCGTTGTTTGATTATACTCAAGCATTGAAAAACAAATACATAAAGAAGTCATCGCCGTTAAGTAAAGTGGTATATGACCCAAAAATCCATGTTGTAAACAATGCATTAGGTCTACATACATTTGTTTCTCGTATTCATGGCAATAAACTGAAAGCAAAAAATGAAATTCGTATTTCAAGTGTGTTTCGAAAAGCACCGGAGCCCTTGTTGCGTATGCTCGTGGTACATGAATTAGCTCATATTAAAGAGAAAGAGCACAATAAGGCATTTTATGCTCTTTGTTGTCATATGGAGCCTGAATATCATCAACTTGAGTTTGATGCGCGGTTGTATTTAACTTACTTAGAGACACTGTGAGAGCGAAATATCTACATTTGAAATAGTTACTTAGTGAGGATCTATTCCGTTATCTCTGCGTTCTGTTTCACACTCATAAGAGGCCATTTCAAATTCTCTGCAAATCCATGGACGGTTTTCATAGATGGTGCACATCAGTGTATCGCGATCAACTGCAGCACACCAACCATCATCTAATCTTTTCATTATTTCACCACCCCATTGATCTTTCTCAATGAGTTCTTTTGGTACACCAGTGTCGGTAATGAGCATTACTTCTAAACGGCAGCAGCATGCACGGCAATTAGAACAGGTAATGTTAGAGGAACTATGTGTGTCAGAAGGCAACTCTATGATATCAATACTCACTGGTGCTCCAGTTAATGTGTTTTTTATTAATATTCACAGGGTACGCTACTTTTTAGAAAGTCTCGATAATTTATTAAAAAAATAGAATATCTTGAGATGCCAAGTCGTGATCTGGGTCAATGAGGTTTTCATAGGGTAGAACCTTAAATGTAGTTCAATTGACAATATTAGTGATAGTCTTTTTTTGAAAAAAAATCACAAATATTACTCAGCTCACATTCTCGAATGAATAGGTTTAACATCATTAATCTCCTTTGCTAAACATACACCTGAAAGGTATGGATTTAGGAGGTTATTATTATGTCTATTAATTCAATTGATCACGGTGAAATCACCGATATGAAAGGCAAGTACGAAGTAAGTGATGAAGTGGTAACAGATATTACAGAGTGTCAAAGAAAAGCAGCTGCACGTCGTCGTATTGAGGCGATGCGTGAGATTAGAGAAAGCGGACTTACGCTTGAAGAAGCAAAAGAATTAGGTCTTATCCATTAGTTTTTGATTTCTACCTTCATACCTTTAAATATTTATAGATGCGCCAGAACCGGCGCATTTTTGTTTTTAGCAACCGCTAGTTTCAAGCTTATTGCTTGGTACAGAGCTAGATTGACTTTCTTGATTGTACATAAAGTAGCAATCCGCGCTTTTAATGTTCTCAGCTGAATCTGCAAATCCGATATACAGTTGCTGTTGACCATCCACTTCTTGAATTGAAACGAGCAGGTTATCTTCAGGTTTTATCAATCTAATTATTGAATTGTTATCAAGTGGGTCATCACTTGCAATTTGGTTAGCATGCTCAACAGAAGTTTTAATGTTACCTAATACTCTTTGTTTCGCCTTGCTTTCAATGTTTGAGAAGAAAGGCTTAGCTGCAAAACCGAGTGCACCTAAAATCATGACTGCAACGATCAACTCTTTTTGGCGGAATTTTTTATTACTTTTCATTTTGAGTTACTCACTGAACCATACACTTCATGGTGTGCCGTTTTGACTATTCAACGGACTATTTTCACGAAGGAGCTTTAATATGAGCTCTCGTTTCTAAATTGTATTTCATAGAAACAGAGCGAATCGATCTATTCTATAGTAATAATTGATAATTAACATATTAGCAATGTAACACTTTTGAGAAAAAATGGGTGCAATGTCAAATTAATCTAGAGTCTGTCTTCAATAGGAGATGTTCGCTAAATGATAAGAGAGGGATATATCCAGTAAACCTATGATTTTTAATTTAGAATGCGGTGTTATTTTTTATTGCTAGAAAATTTGGTGGCGAAGCATTAGAATTTGGGCGTGATTAATTAAATGAGCTTGTTATGAATAACCTTTCGCTATTACCTCCTGAAGAAAAAAATAAAATCGAACTCGATAAACAAGCTGCGTTCTTTGTTTGGAAGGTAAAAAATGCAAAAGCAGGTCCTGAACTCTGGACTATAGAAGCAGAAAAGCTAGAAGATGAGACAGAACGTCTGTTTTTTCAGCAATCTATCGAAAAATATAAAACAAAAATGGGCGTAGCGTAAGGTTCCTTGATCTTTACTAGCGTACCCCCTGAGTATTTTGGTAGAATCCTGCCCATAATTTTAAGTCAACAAACATAAGAGAGAATCCCGATGGGAAGAAGTTTTGAAGTGCGCAAGGCCTCAATGGCTAAAACACAGGGCGCAAAAATCAAAGTTTATTCTAAATACGGTAAAGAAATTTACATGTGTGCTAAGAATGGTGGTGCAGATCCAGACATGAACTTGTCTCTAAAACACCTTATTTCAAAAGCGAAAAAGGACCAAGTTCCTGCACACGTAATTGACAAAGCCCTTGATAAAGCAAATGGCGGCGGTGGTGAAGATTACCAACACGCACGTTACGAAGGTTTTGCTCCAGGTGGCGCAAGCGTAATCGTTGACTGTCTAACTGACAATGGTAACCGTACTTTCCAAGACGTTCGCCAGTGTTTCGTTAAAACTGGTGCTAAGATTGGTAGCCCAGGCACAAGTGCTCACATGTTTGATCACCAAGCTGTATTCCAGTTTAAAGGCGACGACGAAGAAGCAGTACTTGAAGCTCTAATGATGCAAGACGCAGATGTTACTGATATCGAACTTGAAGATGGCGTAATCACAGTATTTGCACCAAACACTGAGTTCTTTAAAGTAAAAACAGCGTTAGCTGCAGAATACCCAGACTTAGTTCTAGATGTTGAAGAGATCACTTTTGTTCCTCAGAACAGTACACCAGTAACTGGTGAAGATGCTGAGAAATTCCAAAAATTCTTAGACATGCTAGACGATTGTGATGATGTTCAACAGGTTTATCACAACGCAGAATTAGAAGACTAATCAGTCCTTTAATTTTCAAAATGATAAAAGCCGAGCCTATGTTGCTCGGCTTTTTCTTTTTAATAATGGCTTTAGGATTGAGTAATCTCGAACTTACTGTATCCTACAGCGCTCGCAGTTTTGCGCATAATATTTATATAGAGATAATGATTGTATGGGTTTTACCTCTCTGGGCTTATCTGCCCCTATTTTAAAAGCTGTAGAAGAACAAGGTTATAGCACGCCTTCACCAATTCAATTACAAGCAATTCCAGCTGTAATTGAAGGCAAGGATGTTATGGCGGCTGCACAGACAGGGACGGGTAAAACAGCAGGCTTTACATTACCTCTTTTGGAGCGTTTATCGAATGGTCCAAAGCGTAAGTTTAACCAAGTACGTGCGTTAGTGTTAACGCCAACACGTGAGTTAGCTGCGCAAGTACACGAAAGTGTAGAGAAATACAGCAAGAACTTGCCACTGACTTCTGATGTTGTTTTTGGTGGTGTAAAAGTGAATCCACAAATGCAACGCTTACGTCGTGGTGTGGATGTTTTGGTCGCAACGCCGGGTCGTTTACTGGACCTTGCGAATCAAAATGCTATTAAGTTTGATCAATTAGAAATTCTTGTATTGGATGAAGCTGATCGTATGTTAGATATGGGCTTTATTCATGACATCAAAAAAATCTTAGCTAAGCTTCCTAAAAATCGTCAAAACTTGCTTTTCTCTGCAACGTTTTCAGATGAGATCCGTCAGTTAGCAAAAGGTTTAGTGAAAGATCCTATTGAGATCTCAGTAGCTAAACGTAACACAACGGCTGAAACGGTAGAGCAATCAGTTTATGTTATGGACAAAGGACGTAAGCCTAAGGTGCTTACTAAATTGATTAAAGATAATGAGTGGAAGCAAGTATTAGTCTTTAGTAAAACCAAACACGGTGCAAACCGCCTTGCGAGAACGCTAGAAGAGAAAGGCGTAAGTGCGGCAGCCATTCACGGTAATAAGAGTCAAGGTGCACGTACAAAAGCATTAGCTAACTTTAAGAGTGGCCAAGTGCGAGTTCTTGTGGCTACGGATATTGCAGCGCGTGGTTTGGATATCGAGCAATTACCACAAGTTATTAACGTTGATTTACCAAAAGTACCTGAAGATTATGTTCACCGTATTGGTCGTACAGGCCGTGCTGGCGCAACGGGTAAAGCGATTTCTTTTGTTAGTGAAGATGAAGCGAAAGAACTATTTGCTATTGAGCGTTTAATTCAGAAAGTACTACCTCGTCATGTACTAGAAGGTTTTGAACCTGTTAATAAGGTACCTGAATCAAAATTGGATACTCGTCCAATTAAACCGAAAAAGCCTAAGAAGCCAAAAGCACCAAAGGTACAAGACGTTGAGCGCAAAGAAGGCCAACGCTCTGGTGAACGCCGTAATGACAATAAACCGGGAGCAAAACAAGGCCAAAAACCGGCTGCGAAACGCGTACCTGCAAATCATCCGTCAGGTAAAAAGGAAGGCTCGGCTTCAGATAAGAATAAACGCCCATTCTCAGGTAAACCAAAAACAAAAGGGAATGGTGAAAATCGTGGTAATGGCAGTAACTTTGGTAAATCTAAATCAACGCCAAAATCTGATGTAAAACCACGTCGCCAAGGTCCACGACCAGCACGTAAACCAAAAGTAAATTAATCTTTTTTTGCTTATGTAAAAAAGTAATAAAACCGGCTATTTTCGCCGGTTTTTTTATAAGCTATATATCTTCTTACTTGGGACGGTATTAGTTGTTAGATGTGGGTTATCTTGGGTGTGAGACAGTGCCTTTTTATTGATACAGTTATCAAAAGCATTATGAAACCATGTGTATGTTAAGAAACTTGGTGTACCTTTGTGGGTATAAATTAGTCAAGTGAATGCTTTGAGGAATAATGAGGATAAAAAATATCGTTGCTGTTGGGTCTTTGCTACTGTTAAGTATCGCAATGACCTGTGCTATTTTTTATGTGACAAAGAGCTATAACAAGCAAAGTCGATTGATTGAGAATGAGTTAAAGTTTAATGCGAATTATGTGTCTTCTTGGATTCAGACGGCCTTTTATCATTCCAATAATGTATTGCATGAACTCTCTGATTCATTGACAGAAGAGGGGTTTGCTTCTTTATCGTTTAATGAAGTGCATGATGAAGGCTATGGTGAGTTATTTGAAATTCATTATCAGACGTTGATGAATGCAGTCCATGTATTCGCAGTTAATAAAGATTGCGTTTTATTAAATACCAAGACAATCGGTGGGGTTGATCTATCCTCTAGAGAATACTGTCAAAAGCTAAAGAAAAGTGATCAAGAAATAAACTCGGTTATTACTACTCCTTTTAAAGACATTTTAAACCGAAATGTGATCTCTCAAAGTGTAACGGTTAATGATAAGTACGGAAATTTTGCAGGCATTGTAGGTATCATTACGGATTTTTCTTTTTTTTCAAAAGCGCTAAGAAGTGTAAATTTAACGAATATCAGTTCTATTTCAGTATTAAGTAGTGATTTCACGGTATTGGCTTCTACGGTCCCTAAGTTTTTGCCAATTGGTAAAAAGTTAAATTTTCAGTATATTCCTAAGAAAGAAATTAATGGTTTAAAATACAATCAAGAGTTAATGTTTGAATCGCATGAGAAATATGATGGCTCTTATCAGGGGGTTTTTGTAAAAAAAGTATCTGATCTCCCTTTTATTATATTAGTCACCAAAGCTAAATCTCATTGGGTTACACCTCTCTATATTGCAATTTCTACCGTTTTTGCCTTATTACTTATATTTGCTATTTTCCTTGTTAAAAACGCTTATTATTTTGGCAAACTGAGCAGTGAAGCTGAGCACTATTCTAAACTTGCTTTGTTTGATGATTTAACTGGGTCATGTAATCGACGTTGTTTCGAAGCAAAAGTATTAGGTTTTATACAAAATTATCATGCTAAAAATCAGACATTTTCTGTTGCACTGTTTGATATTGATTACTTTAAACAAATAAATGATACCTATGGACATGAAGTCGGTGATGAGGTGTTACGTTTATTTAGTCGAGCCTGTGAAAATATCTGTGAGTCTGATGACCATTTTGCTCGCTTAGGTGGTGATGAGTTTGTCATGCTGTTAAGTAATAAAAACAGAGATGAGGCGGAAGCGATACTTAATGAACTGCTTCGTTCAATACGCAATATAGAAATAAGAATTAATGGTCAATTGGTACAACTAACGAGCAGCATCGGCGTAAGTGAAATGCATGATGATGTTTTTGATGCTTGTAAACTATTAAGTCGTGCAGATGAAGCGCTTTATGAAGCAAAGCGTTTAGGACGAAACCAAGTTTTTATATCTGAGTAATATTCCCCCGCATTAATCCAAATCCAGTGAGATGTTTCACTGGATTTTTCATTAGAAAAACTAATCCAAAATCCACAAAAAATCTCTTGTGAAATTTAAGGTAATTTGATTGCCAGTTTCCTCTATACGCCTTATCATCTCGCGCCATAAGGTTAGAGGATAATTCGACTATTATTTCTGGCCTTTATTTCATTAATTATCATACCCTATTATTTTTTATTAATAATTACTGTTTTTGTGGAGAGCAGTCATGCAAAAGTCGTATTCACTTGCGACGTTCAGTTTTTTGATCGTTATTTTAGTTGCTGTTGGTCAAATGAGCCAAACTATGTATGTGCCATCAATTGGTTACATGGCAAGTGAATTCAAGGTAAGCCCTGCATCTTTACAGGCGGTAATGGCTGTATATCTGATCCCTTATGGTTTATCACAATTTTTCTATGGCCCAATTTCTGATCGTGTTGGTCGACGTGTTGTGATCTTATCTGGCTTGGCATTATATATTGCAGGTACCTTGGTTGCGTTATTTGCTCATGAGTATGCGCTGTTTTTAGCGGGCTGTTTTGTTCAGGGTTTAGGCATTGGTGCCGCTGGTGTAATGTGTCGTACAGTTCCACGTGATTGCTATTCTGGTGATGAGCTACATAAAACTAATAGCATTATTAGTATGTGTATGATGTTTTCACCACTTTTGGCTCCAGTGTTAGGTGGTTATTTAACAGAAGCATTTGGTTGGCGTTCAAGCTACTTATTTTTAGCTCTGTTCAGTATCGCTGTTATGATCATTATGGTGACTTCAATGAAGGAAACGCTTCCTTTAGAAGTTCGTCGTAAAGATGCGGTTTGGAAAAGCTATCGTCATGTATTATCTGAACACCGCTTTCAAGGTTATCTAATTTGCCTTGTTGCAACCTTTGCAGGCGTTGCTGTTTTTGAAGCTGCTGCTGGTGTATTACTTGGTGGTAAATTAAAACTGCCAGCAACAACGGTAAGTATTTTGTTTATTCTGCCTATTCCTGGCTACTTAGCGGGAGCGGCGTTATCAAGTGTGATAGCTAAACATTGGTCTGAGAAGAAATCACTTGATGTTGGTTTAGTTTCAATTGTGTTAGGCGCTGCAATTGTATTGATCCCTGGTTTAATGGGGTTAACGACAGCATTAACATTGATCGGCGGTGCAGTATTGTACTTCTTAGGCGCTGGTATTTTGTTTCCTGCTGCAACAACGGGTGCTTTATCACCATTCCCATATCATGCGGGCACAGCGGGCGCATTATTAGGTGGTATGCAGAACTTAGGAGCCGGTTTAGCGACAATGGTTGCCTCGTTTATTCCAGCGGATAGCCAAATGCCAGTAGGTTTGATCATGTTCTTAATGGCGTTACTTGCGGTATATGGTTTGCGTAAAGTGCATTCAATTCCGCCATCAAGCGAAATGCCATTAGCAGTGTAAATAGTCTGATAAAAAGAAAGGCCGAGTAGATAATTTCTACTCGGCCTTTTTATTTATAATGATGTTTTCACTACTTGATATTTGTTTGGTTTAGCCACGCATACGACTTACGCGGAAGCTACGACCTTTCATTTTGCCGCTTTCTAATTTCTTCAATGCAGCTTTTGCAACGGTATTATGAACAGCAACATAAGCATGGAAATCAAACACGTTGATTTTACCAACCATTTTACCTTCGATACCGTCTTTACCAGTAAGCGCACCTAAGATGTCACCCGGACGTAGTTTGTTTTTCTTACCGCCATCAATCCATAAAGTAACCATTTCAGCGTAGTAAGCTGGTTCTTTTAGGTAGTCAGAACTTGGTAACGCTTCATCACGAACATCAATGTCCATGTACTCTTCGATTTGAGCAATGTTGTGCATCTCTTTTTCATTGAAAAGACTTAAAGCGATGCCTTTATTACCGGCACGACCTGTACGACCAATACGGTGAACGTGTACTTCAGGATCTCGAGATAATTCAAAGTTAACCACAGCATCAAGTGATTCAATATCTAAACCACGAGCAGCAACGTCAGTAGCAACAAGAATGGATGTACTCTTATTTGCAAAACGCACTAGTGCTTTATCACGATCACGCTGTTCTAAATCACCATGAAGTGCTGTTACGCTGAAATCGTAATGGCGAAGTTCATCTGCAACTTCTTGGGTTACACGTTTTGTATTACAGAAGATAACCGTTGATTCAGGTTGGTGCTTAAGTAATAGAATTTGCAGTGCTTCTAGGCGATCTTCAAAATCCCCCACTTTAAAGAAGTGTTGATTAATTGATGTGTTTTCTACTGTTTCTTCCGCTTTAGTCATGATTGGATCTTTCATGATGCGGTCAGCAATAGATTTGATTTGTGGTGGGAAAGTTGCACTAAACAGAAGATTTTGACGTTTAACTGGTGCGTGATCTAATACCGCATCAATTGCATCTTGGAAGCCCATTTCTAACATACGGTCAGCTTCATCAAGAACAAACGTATTTAGATTATCTAAGTTTAGGTAACCTTTACGAAGATGCTCTTCAACACGACCTGGAGTACCAACAATAATGTGAGCACCGTGCTCTAATGAACCGATTTGCGGACCAAAAGGAACACCGCCACATAGAGTTAGAACTTTAATATTATGAATTGCACGAGCAAGTTTACGAATTTCTTTTGCTACTTGATCTGCAAGTTCACGCGTTGGGCATAAAACCAAAGATTGAACACGAAAGCGTTTTACATTTAAGTTAGCTAATAAACCTAAACCAAATGCTGCTGTTTTACCTGAGCCCGTTTTCCCTTGGGCAATAACATCTTTCCCTTTTAGCATGAAAGGTAAGCTTTGTGCTTGGATTGGTGTCATTTCGTTATAACCTAACGTTTCTAGGTTTTGTAAAAGTGACGGATGCAGATCTAATGATGAGAAAGATGTTTGACTCAAGGTGATTTCCTTTAAACAAGTAGTGACAAAGTAATAATTGTCCAATGGATGGCAGAGTAAAGATAAGAGGCTAAAAAAGCAAGGGAGATCACAGTTTTTCTGTATATAAAATCATCAATGCATTAAGTGATTATCATGATTCAAATTTATGCTGTATTTATATTGGGTAATTTGAGGGTTCCGGTGCAATAAAAAGGTAAAATAATGATAGAAAACATAGTTTACTTATTAATTTTACAAATTTTCATCTTATGCTATATTCGCGCGTCAAATAACTATAATAAGCGTCAAATAAGGGTCAGATGAAAAACAGAAGTGCTTTTTTTTATAGCTCAATGGCGATTGGGATCTTACTTTTCTTTTTATCTTTATTTTATCTTTTTAATTCTTATCAAACAGATAGCTCTCGTGTTGTTGAACGTTTAAAATTTAATGCTAGCTTTGTTGAGCTATGGTTAATTAAGTCTTTTTCAGATTCAGATGCTGTGCTAAACGATATGGCTCGTGATTTAGCTGAATCAGGGCCAACCCGTATCGAAGATGATCTTGTTAAACATCAAAATGAACAATTCTATCTAAAAGAAAAAGAAGATGCTTTACCTAATGCGACGCTTGCATTTGTGGTTGATGATTCTTGCATACTAACTCATAGTGAAACGCTTCGTAATATTGATCTTTCTGAACGTGAATACTGCAAGTCTCTAATTAATAACGAGACTAAAGACAGTGTCGTTACTTTGCCTTTTATTGATCTGGCTGGACGCAATGTTGTCGTTCATGGAAAAAAGATCATCGATGATGAAGGAAAACTAAAAGGTATCGTGTGTCTTTCGACTAATTTAAGCTTTTTTAATATAACGTTAAGTCAACTTCAGCTTCCATCTTCAATGGGCATCGCGATTTTAAGTACAAATATGAAGCTTCTTTCTGCGATTCCAAAAGGCAACTTGCCATTAGGAAAGGGGATTGATTTATCTTCGATTAATTCCGGTATTTTAGAGCAATTTTATCGTGATAACGAAGTGATAATCTCTTCTGATATTTATGATAATGGTAAACTTGATACGATTTATGCTCGTAAAATTGAAGGGTTGCCGTTCATTGTGGTGGTAACTAAAGAGCAAGATTATTGGCAAACAAAGTTGTCTCTTTCGTTAATGGCTGTGGTTGGTTGCTTTGCAATTATTATCGGTTTACTGCTATTTAATCTCAATTACTTAAAGAAAACGCGAGCACAAAAAGATAAGTATTCTGAGTTAGCTTATAACGATTATCTTACTGGAGTGAATAACCGTCGAGCATTTGAAAAGCAAGCGAATAGAGTGTTTGAAACGTATCAGATGCATAAGCAAGTTTTCTCATTGATCATGTGTGATATCGATAATTTCAAAGAATATAATGATAAGTATGGTCATGATGTTGGTGATCAAATCATTACTGCTTTTTCTGAGGCTTGTTCATCGCAAATTAACCACAATGATATTGTTGCACGATTTGGTGGTGATGAGTTTGTAGTTCTTCTTCATAATAAGAATAAAGAGCAAGCAATTATCGTTGCTGAAAATTTACAAAGTGTGATCCGAAAGTTGTCTATTTTTGTTGATGGCCAAGAGCTATCCATGACATCGAGCATGGGAGTTGCAACAGTGAATGAGTTAACTACTAGCCTTCATGAATTATTGAATATTGCGGATACTCAACTGTATAAAGCAAAAGAAGCTGGCCGTAACTGTGTTAGATCTTAATTGTAATTGATAATTATTTGCATTATTACTGTTTGATGATTATTCTTACACCTCTGCTTTATTCGTTGGTGTTGTACTTTTCATATGCAAAATAGTGAATATTTTGAATTACTTTTTCACTCCTCAAGAGAGGTTACTCCTTATCTGAGTGGGCATTTAGCTAATCAAACTGATTGCTATAGCTATAAAGCGGGTTCGCACCTACATATATCGAAAGACAATAGCGAACAAATAAAAGCGCTTTATGAGCGCTTATCTCAGGCTACTCCTGAGGCTGGTAGTGCGTATTGGTTAACAAGAACATGGGATTTACTGTGTTGGCAACCAGTGTACATTGCATTTATATCCATCTATCAGCTTAAAGCGCTTCCTAATATTAAAGAAATGAGCCAAGAGGTTAAGAGTGATTTTGTAGCGGGTTATACGTTCCATCATTCAGACTTAACGTTTGGTTCCAATGAAGATTTGATTTTATCTGTTGCTCAGCAGTTGAGTGAGCTTTTTTCTTCATATCGAGAAGATATATCTCAATGGACTCGGATTAGACCGGGTTTTACTAATCATTTATTAGCTGATGGTTTACTCAATTGCATTGTAAAGTTGCAAGCTAACTGGCCTACATTATCTAACGAATACTTCCTTGAGCAAGCTCAGCTTTGGTTAGAGGCATTTTCATTACCTAATAAGCATTTATCCAGTTTGCAAATTGATGTGAACACGAAGCAACTTCGATTAGTTCGTACCAGTTGTTGTTTGGTGTATAAATGTGATGGTCGTAAATTATGTTCAGATTGTCCTCGTCATCCGGATAATAAACGCTAACGATAGCGTTTATGGTGATGTCTTGTTTATTTGAGGCTTCATGAAAGCAATGACTAAAATACCTACAGAAAATAGAATACAAAGGTAGATAGGGTAAATAGGTGAAATGGTTGCAGTATAAGCAAATAATGAAGCAATGCCGTAACCAAGGGTGTGTGACATAGAGAGGTAGCCTGCTACCGAACCAGGATTATTGTGATCTACAGATGTGGCTTTTGTTGTGTATGCCGGTACCAATAAAGCTGCACCGCAGGCAGTTATCGCCATTCCAATTCCTAATAGCCATACTGAATGTAGAGTGAATATTAGATAGCCCAGTAGCAAGCAGATAGCTCCTAAATAATACATGGTTGTGATTTGTACTTTTTTCTTTTTGATGACGAAGATTTGAGTAATTAAGGTCACTGCTGCACTAATGGTTAATAGTATTCCAATCACATCACTGATTTTATTGGTAGACCAATGGGTAATGTTTTCAATTAACGGCGAGAAACTGTATTGCAATAGCGCAATGGTTAAACACAAGAATAGCCCTGTGAGTAGGTAGGGCATTAATCTTACATTTGGAATAAAGGAACTTGCTTGGTGAGTCGATTTATTGTGTTTATTTATTTGCGATGGGCTTGGCAACATAAAAGCGGCGAATAGAGCGAGAAGGGGAAAGCAAACCATCATAATCAGTGGTGAATATGGCCCTAATTTTAATAGTAAAATTGATAGTATTGGCCCAAGAAGGCGGCCTAAACTTAATCCAATGCTAACGGATGTAATGGCTTGTAATCGATTATCCTCACCACATAGAAGAATGGCCCAATGCTGGCTAGCGGGAACCATTCCAGAAACGGTACAACCGTAGATCACTCGTGCAACAATCAACCCAATTAAACAAAAACCAGCATAGTTGGAATGCTCATTACTGAAAAATGTAAAAGTAAGTAGAAGTAAGAAGCTGAAGCTCATTCCAAACAAAGCTTGTAATACCACAAATTTAGGGCCTTTTTTATCGCTGTATTTTCCCCAAAATGGCGCTGAGGGTAGAAAGAGAAAACTACCAACCGCAATAACAATTGACCACGTCGGTAGTGCAAACGCTGAATGAGTGACTAAAAATGGAAGTGAAACAAGCAAGCCGTTCTGCCCAATTCCCATCAACGCTGCTATTAATCCAATGATGGTGAGTTGAACCGATGCATGGGTATTTTTATCGAAAAAAGAGGGCATTAGAACTTCCTATTTTAAATGACTCGCTCTTTATATCTTACTTTTTAAAATATGTGAATAAAAATAATTATCATTAACATTTCTTTGTGTTAAGGTCTGCTCATCATTCATGGACAGATTATTTTATTACCCTCATGTATCAGCTTGTCGATGCGTCGTTTGAAATCGACGGAAAAACAATTTTATCTCCTACATGTTTATCTTTTCCTACCAATAAAGTTACCACGCTCTTAGGGCACAATGGGTGCGGTAAATCTACACTAATGAAATTACTGAGCCGTCAAAATGCCCCGTCATCAGGTCATGTGCTATTTGATAACAAATCAATTAACCAACTTTCACAACAAGATTTTGCATTGCAGGTTGCTTATTTGCCTCAACACCCTCCGATTACTGATGGTGTGACGGTTCGGGAACTGGTTTTTTTTGGGCGTTATCCATGGAAGGGAGCATTTGGACGCTATAGTAAAAAAGACTATCAATTGGTGGATGAGGCGATTGAAAAGGTGGGGTTGACGTCATTTCGGGATCGTTTTGTAGCAACATTATCTGGTGGTGAGAGACAGAGAGCTTGGGTGGCAATGTTATTGGCTCAACAAAGCCAGTGCATTTTATTGGATGAGCCCACATCAGCATTAGATATTGCACACCAATATGAATTATTGACCTTGATAAGAGAGTTGAATCAGACCCTAAATCTAACCGTCATTATGGTGTTGCATGATATCAATATGGCTGCGAAATTCAGCGATCATTTGGTTGCTCTGCACTCTGGATGTGTCATTGCGCAAGGATCACCAGAGAGTGTGATGAATACTCAAACGTTAAAGCAAATTTACGGTATGGATTTAGCGCTATTTTCTCATCCTGATACAGGGCAAGTTATCAGTTACATCCCCTAATTGATGGAAATAAAGAATCAGAAAAGGAAAACAAAACATGTATAAAGTGATTAGCCTGATTATGTTGGTGTTGTACGCCATGCCTGCACAAACAGCAGAGATTAAACATGAATTAGGTATTACTGAGATAACAAGGATGCCACAAAAAATTGTAGTGTTAGATTGGGTGTTAGCTGAAACTGTTTTAAGTTTGGGCGTGGAGCCACTGGGCGTTGCAGACGCGAAAGGATATAGAGCATGGGTGATGACTCCTAAGTTACCTTCGAACGTATTGGATGTTGGATCGCGACGAGAGCCAAATTTAGAATTGCTTACCGAGCTGAACCCCGATGTTATTTTGATTAGTCAGCACATGAGTGCGATGTATGAAAAATTAAACACGATTGCTCCCACTTTGGTTTATACCGTTTATAGCAATGAAAAAACGCCTTTAATTGCCGCGAAAGACATCATCATTCAGCTAGGCCGTTTGTTGGATAAAGAACATCAAGCGTTACAATTGATCGACCAAACGGAAAAAAAACTGATTGAGAATGGCGATAAAATACGACACTTGCAACAACAAGAAAAGCCGCTGCTTTTTGTTCGTTTTATTAATGACAAAACCGTTCGTATTCATAGTGAGGGGTCATTAGCACAATCGACAATCAATGCCATGGGGTTAACAAACGCTTGGCATGAGCCGACAAATTTGTGGGGATTCACGACCGCAGGTATTGAAAAGCTTGCTCAATATCAACAAGCGAATGTGCTTATCTTTGGTCCATTAAAGGAAGAAGATAAAGTAAAATTGACTCAATCAGCCTTATGGCAAGCGATGGCATTTACACGTACGGATTCAGTTTATGAACTTCCCGCTATTTGGACTTTTGGAGGGCTTATTTCTGCACAACGGTTTAGTGATCATATTACTCAACAATTAACTCAGTAACGGATGAACGAATGCGTATATTGAGTTCAGTACCTAGCCTTAAGATAGGTAATAATAAAAGTAAGCAGAATATTGGTTATGTTGTATTTGTTTGTATTGTTTTATTGAGTTTATTGCAATGGACGGCGCCTTACTCTCAAGGTATCGATTTATTATGGAAAACCGTATTTCATTATGATTCATCTGATTATCAACAATTAATTACCTATTTAACTTATCTTCCTCGTTTATCCATTGCTGTGCTATCAGGTTTTGGTTTGGCGATTGCTGGTTGTGTCATGCAGTTTGTATTACGTAACCCTATCGCTTCACCAACGACGTTAGGGGTTGCTGCTGGAGCTGAATTGGGGATGGTTCTTGGTATTTTGTTTTTACCCGTTAATAGTTCTATTAGTGGTTTTATTCCTGCATTTTTAGGAGGAGCATTTGCCACCGTGTTGGTATTTTTATTATCGGCAAAACGTGGTTTTTCGCCTGTGCATATGGTGCTAGCAGGAATGGTTGTTAGTCTGTTTTTTGGTTCTTTAAATACCATGCTGTTGTTACTCAACGAGCAACAATTAACTAGCGTATTTGTGTGGGGGGCGGGTACATTAAATCAAAATGATTGGAGTGGTGTATCAAGGCTTATTCCATTAGTTATCTTTCCTGTTATAGCAATCTTATTACTTGCTCGTCCTTTGTCGGCACTTCAGTTAGGCGATCATGTTGCTTCCTCTATTGGCATTAATATAAAACAGATTAAAGTGATATCACTGACCTTAGCTATATGTATTACTGCTGCTGTAGTGAGTGAAGTTGGTTTGATTGGCTTTGTTGGGATAGTTGCTCCAGCCATAGCTCGAATGTGTGGTGCAAGAGGATTACTTACTCAAATTTTAATGAGCGGTAGTATTGGCAGTGTAATGCTCTTGTTTGCTGATTTAATTATACAGCCATTTTCAGGTGTGGGTGGTGAGTTATTACCAACGGGAGCCATGACCGCATTACTTGGTGCTCCTTTTTTGTTGTGGTTATTAAATCGACAACAATTACAGTCAGAGATGAAGGTGAGAGAAACCTCGCAAATTGTATATCGAGTAAGAAGCCTTAGATTTGTTGCTGTTCCATTATCTTTTTTGATTGTTGTTTTATTTATTGGCGCAGTATTACTTGGTAAAGGGCAACTTGGCTGGGCAGTAACCTTTGATATATCCATTATCGAGTTAAGAATACCGCGAGTATTTGTTGCGTTCTTAGCCGGGATTGGATTAGCTATTGCTGGAACCGTGATCCAAAGGGTATCAATGAATCCAATGGCAAGTCCTGAGATTTTAGGAATTAGCTCTGGTGCGGCACTGGCGTTAGTTTTAGGTGCCGTTTCTGGTGTTGCAATCAACAGGCATGAACAGATGTTACTGGGTACTTTAGGGGCATTAATCGTCACGCTTGTTATTTGGATTATGGGAAGAAAACATCATTTTGCTCCAATTCAAATGTTACTAACGGGAATAGCCTTAAGTGCAGGGTTAGATGCGTTTTTACGAATTGCTTTATCATCAGGACAAGATAACGTTAAAGCGCTATTAACCTGGTTGTCTGGTTCAACTTACTTAGTATCAATGAATGATGTGTATTTGCTTGCCGTAGGGGTATTGTTGTTTTTTATTTTCGCGATGAAATCACATCGATGGCTAGATTTAATGGGATTAGGAGACACGGTAGCGAGCAGTGTTGGTCTATCTTGTCGCCGAGTTCGATTGTTTTTATTATTGTTTGTTGCCGCACTAACCACCTTATGTACGATTATTATCGGACCTCTTAGCTTTATTGGTTTATTAGCTCCTCATATGGCTCGCTCTCTCCATCAATATCAAGCTTCACATCAACTCATTGCAGCGAGTTTGTTAGGCGGTTGTTTAATGATTTTAGCGGATTGGATAGGGCGAGTGATGTGGTTTCCATGGCAATTCCCGGCTGGATTATTGGCATCATTAATTGGCGGTATCTACTTCTTATATTTAATGCGAAAGTAATATCCTTATTTTACCTATTGATATTAAACATATTTTTATGATGCTGCAAAAAATTTAAATTATTTTATAAATTCACCAAAAAACAGTTGATCATTTTAATGAGAATCATTAGCATTCGCATTCGTTAATTAAAAACAACGGAAATGTTATGAAAACTAATGATGAGTTTGACTACGCAATAGGGGGAGGTAATGATGTTCCTGCTGCCTGTTTCCTTAATTCTTTGGCTAGAGAATGCGCTGCAATTCAAATAATAAACAATCAATATGAAGTTTATTATCGAATTCCCTTAGGGAGTACTGATGAGATTCAAATTCCATTAAATTACGTTTCATCAGTTGGACTACATGAATATTGTTTCCCTGCAGTATTGTATGCCGAAGAGTCCAGAGCCATCGGTTTTGAAGAGGTCGTAGAGAAAATATTAGAACAACCAGCGTTGGTGGGGCTAATAACGAAAGAGCAGAAAGAAACTTTTCTAGAGCGAGTAAATGAAAGTTACAGTAATACGTATTTTGGAGCCAGAAATAACCCATATTCAACGATTCTATTCTCTGAAGCACTAAATTTTCAACAAGCAGAACAAGGTTTACTGATTGGACACTCTTTCCATCCTGCCCCTAAAAGTCGTGAGCAATTTAGTGAAGAAGATGCGAGAAGGTATTCTCCCGAGCTAGGTGGTGAGTTTGCTTTATGTTGGTTAGTTGTTGATTCATCAATTCTTATTTCTGGTTCTTCTGGACAGTACAATGCGAAAGAGCGGTTAGAGCAACTGGTTTCTCAAGATCATCTTTTATCTTTAGCCTTGAGTGGTGTTATTCATGAAGGGGAACACCTTTTTCCCGTTCATCCTTGGCAGTGGACGGTCTTACAAGAGAATGAAGATATTCAAACTTATATTCAGTCTGGCTTAATTAGAGAGCTTGGTGAGATCGGTTCAGCATGGTATCCAACCTCATCAACTCGTTCGCTGTATTCACCAACTTTACCGTATATGTTGAAGTTTTCATTAAGTGTGAAGTTAACCAATTCCATTCGTAATTTATCTTTAAAAGAAGTGATACGCGGAACTCGATTAAGCCAATTATTTCATGATACTGAGTTAAGTAATGAATTGGGACAAAAGCAAGGTTTTCAAGTTATGCAAGAACCCAGTTATTTGGGGTTAACCAACAAATCGGGTGAGGTGATAGACGAGAGTCTTGTGGCATTTCGTGATAACCCATTAAGTTCAAAACCGGAAGAAGAAGCCGTAGTTCTTGCCACGTTAACACAACAAAACCCTTATGGTGGTGAAAGTTTATTAGCGAAAAGAATTAAACATTATGCAAATTCGTCCCAGCAGTCGTTATCTCAAGTGGCAGAGCAATGGTTTAGCGCTTATTGTCAGTATGCGGTTATCCCTTTATTTAACCTTCAAGCTAATTATGGTTTGGTTTTTTTAGCTCATCAGCAGAATATTGTTATGCAGATGAAGTCTGGGTTTCCTATCGGTATGTACTATCGTGATTGTCAAGGAACAGGATATACGGATTTAGCGTTTGAGCGTTTTCCTGAAGCTTTAAAACAAACAAAGCAAGATATTGAAAACTATTGGAATTATGACAAGGTAAGACGTTATTTTGCTTATTACTTAATTATCAATTCTACGTTTAATGTCATTGCATCTATCTCAGCTTATTGCGGCGTGAATGAACAAACTTTATTAAAAGAGCTGCGTAAACAACTTGAGGTATTAAAAGCAAAAGGCGTACGGGATCCTCGCTGTTTAGACTATGTATTAGAAAGTGAAGCGTTGTGCTGTAAAGGTAACTTTTATTGTTATTTGCAAAACATGAATGAGAATTCAATTCCTGATCCATCAGTTATTTATTTTGATTTACCTAACCCACTAGTTCATATGAAGGATGCGATGAATGTGTAAATATACAACGCTCATTTTTAATATAGAGCCAAGTCCTACAATCACTTTTACGGTTTCAAATCAGGATCTTAAAGACTCTCAGCTTATTGAGAAGTCTTTGCAAGAAATCGATCATATTTTTAGTACCAACTCAATTATCTCAGAGATTTATTTTGAATCCGAGATACCAAGCCAATTGGTTCAATCACTTCCTAGCCTTTATCAAAATAGGTTATCAAGAGAAGGGTTTTATCAACAAGTTGAACCATGGCATTTGCATTCACCATCGACTCTGTTTCCTTGGAGAGAAGTTCAGACACTATTACAGTACCGCCATCATCCGTTGCGTCCTGAAATGCCAAAAGGAAGAGTGTATCAACGTCATGACCATAATATTGATGCAGAAATTAGTTTTAGAGTGTTTGATCTTGAAAAGGATTTAGAGCGATTTACTGCATGGATGAATGATCCTCGAGTCGCTAATTTCTGGGAGCAAGCATGGAGTTATGAAAAGTTGGCTGAATTCATTAAAGAGCGCTTGGATGACCCACATATTATTCCTCTTATTGGTGAGTTTAATGGTGAACCATTTGGTTATGTTGAAGCATATTGGGTAAGTGAAGACCGATTAAGTCCGTATTACGATGTTCAACCTTATGATCGTGGGATTCACCTTTTGGTGGGGGAGCAAGCATTTAGAGGACCAGAATATTTTAATTGTTGGATGCGAGCGATCAGCCATTACCTCTTTATTGATGATGTTAGAACTCAGCGAATAGTATTGGAGCCAAGGGCGGATAATCATCGTTTATTCAATCGTATACAGGAAGTTGGGTACAAAAAATGTTTTGAATTTAATTTCCCTCATAAACGTTCAGCATTAATGATGATTAAACGACAGGCATTCTTTTCGGAGCAGTGGTGATGGAGCAAATTGCATTACATACTCACTGGTCCGCGGCAAATCGTAAAATGGTGGCTAAATTAATCAGTGAGTTAGCTTATGAACAAGCGTTTAAAATAGAGCAAAATAATCAAGGTTATGTATTGTTTCTTGATGATGGTGTTTGTTACCAATTCTTAGGTAAAACTAATATTTGGGGCCAAATAGTTATCGAACCTACTTCGTTAATTCGTAAACAGAAAAGTCTGAATTCTGATGTCTTAGCAACTCAATTTATGATGGATATTCAGCATGTTATTAACATTGGTGATGAATCGTTAGCTGAACATTTTGAAGATTTGAATGCCACCTTGTTAGGTGATTGCAAGCTTGCGCAGCGTAAAATGAATATGTCTGCAAATGAGTTGGCTTTTTTGTCATGTGAACAACAACAGCTTCTGTTTAATGGTCACCCTAAGTTTGCCTTTAATAAGGGGCGCAGAGGGTGGGGAACACATGATCTTTCATTATACGCTCCAGAAGCTGAGCGAGCATTTCAGTTAGCTTGGGTTGCGGTACATGAATCCATTTTAGATAAAGCAACAAATAACAAAGTGGACTGGAAATGCTTGGTACTTTCTGCTGTGAGTAATGCTGAATTGCATGTTATGAATTCACAGCTTTCATCATTTAATGTTGATAGTAGCGAATATACGTTTGTACCTGTACACCCTTGGCAGTGGGAACAAAAACTATCAATTCTATTTTCTAGAGAAATGGCCGAGAAAACGTTGGTTTATTTGGGTAAATTTGGAGATGACTTTTTACCGCAATTATCAATTAGAACTTTGAGTAATGTAACTCGTCCAGAGAGTTATGATATTAAATTGCCTTTAACGATCATGAATACTTCTTGCTATCGTGGTATTCCTGGCCGTTATATTCTTGCCGGTCCAATAGCGTCCGATTGGTTGGATTCTGTTTTTAAATCGGATCCTTTATTCGTTGATAAAAAAGCCGAAGTGTTACAAGAGCCAGCTGCAGGATTTGTTGCTCAGGCTGACTATAAGCGACTGACAGATGCTCCTTATCGTTACCATGAATTACTTGGTGTGATCTGGAGAGAATCAGCACAATCTAAACTGGGTGAAAATGAGAGTGCAATATTAATGGCTGCACTGATGGAGTCTGATGAATCTGGTGTGCCTCTGATTTCCGAGTATATTCAAGCCTCTGGATTATCAATAGAAGCGTGGTTAGATAAGCTGTTTGATGCCGTTGTGATCCCTTTTTATCACTTACTTTGTAAATATGGTGTATCCCTCATTGCTCACGGACAAAACGTAACGTTAGTTATGGAAGATGGGGCACCAAAACGCATTTTATTGAAAGATTTTCAGGGAGACATGCGTCTTGTTGAACGAGACATTCCAGAGCAAGAAAACCTTGATCCTTTAGTTAAAGAAGTGACAGTTAAATTACCTGAAGAATTAATCATTCATGATTTGCAAACTGGTCATTTCGTTACGGTTCTTCGTTTTATCTCGCCACTTGTCGAAACTCTAGGATTGTCTGAAATCGAGTTTTATAGGGTACTTGCTCAACGAGTTCGCATTTATATGGCTATGACCCCTGAATATAAAGACAGATTTGAACGTTTGGATCTGTTTAAACCCAGAATATTACGTATAGGGCTTAATTTAGCTAAGTTTCGACATAGTACGGATTCGAGTGCTTCTCGTATGCTTCCAGATATGGACGATAAGGTAGATAACCCACTGTATATCGCTTTAAATCAATAACAATAATATTAAATGGAGAAATAATAACATGACAGTCAGATTGGATTTGGCAGGGATCGGTGTTGGTCCCTTTAACTTAAGCATCGCGTCGCTTTTGGAGCCTCAAAAACACATTAATGCGACCTTTTTTGAAAGTCGAGAGTCTTTTGCTTGGCACCCCGGCTTGTTACTTGATAACACCAATATGCAAACGATGTTTTTAAAAGACTTAGTTAGTGCGGTGTATCCAGAAAGTCCTTATTCTTTTTTATCTTATTTAGTGAAGAATAAGAAATTCTATCGATTTTTATCTGCAGAATTAAGTTGTATTAGTCGTCATGAGTTTTCAGATTATTTGGCATGGGTTTCTCAGCAGTTAAGTAATGTGAAATTCTCAACTCATGTTGAGAATGTTGAATTTAACGGTGACTCGTTTGAAATCCAAACGACTAATGGAGTGTATGAGGCGAAAAACTTATGCATTGGTACTGGTAAGGTTCCTTTTATTCCAGAGTGTGCCGTTCCACATATAGGTCCAAGTGTTTTTCATGCCGCGGAGATGGGTTTACGTTCTCGTGACTTTACGAATAAACGAGTTGTGATTGTGGGTGGTGGCCAAAGTGGTGCTGACATATTTTTAAATGTGCTGCGAGAAAAATGGGGTAAACCTGCCTCATTAGATTGGGTTTCACGACGTTCTAATTTTCAGCCATTAGATGAAGCATCATTTACTAATGAATTTTTTACTCCTGATTATGTGAATGCGTTTGTTAACTTGGCTCCGAATGTTAAACAATCAGAAATTGAGGCTCAAAAACTCACTTCAGACGGTATAACTCAACTTGCACTATTAGATATATATCGAGAGTTATATCATCGCTTTGATGTATTAAAAGAAGATAAATGGGTTCGTTTGTTACCACATAGAACGATGAATTCATTGAATATTAATGAGTCTGAATTTTCGCTAGGTATCCATAACGCATTAAGCCAGCAGTTAGAAATACATCAAGCGGACATCGTCATTTTAGCGACTGGTTTTAAGTCTCCTTATCCAGCTTGTTTAAACTCCATCCTTCCTTTGTTGGATCTTGATGAACAAGGTCGATATCAATTAACGCCTGAATTTGAATTGAAATGGAAAGGCAGTAAGAACAATAAGATATTTGCTGTTAATGCCGGTATGCATAGTCATGGTATTGCAGAGCCTCAGCTGAGTTTAATGGCATGGCGTAGTGCTCGTATTATTAATCAGTTAACAGGAACCGCAGTGTATGACATTGCGTCTAATCCCGGAATGATTGATTGGATCTCCGAACCTAAGGTATGCGAACCCACAACCGTGTAAATCTTTATAGTTTGGTTTTTAAAAATTTTAAAAAAATAGTTGAATACGGATTTTTATCATTCGTATTCATTGTTGTGATAACAATATAAAAAAGAGAAAGTAGATGAACGTTAAAAAAGGGAATTATCCGTTAACTTTAGTCGCAATGGCTGTCGCTGTTGCAACGACGAGTGTCGCTATGTCAGTTCAGGCTGAGGAATATACATCGACAACTGAAGAAACGATGGTGGTTGTTTCAAGCCGTACACCTAAAGCGATCAGTGAAATTCCAGGAACAGTATGGTTTGTTGATTCGGAGCAAATTGAACAAGAATACCGTGGTGGTAAAACACTGGGTGAGATTCTGTCAGCGACGATTCCATCTTTAGATGTAAGTAGTGGTGCAAGAACCAATTATGGTCAGAATTTACGTGGTCGTGCAATGCTTGTGATGATTGATGGTGTTTCGCTGCAATCTTCTCGCCCAATCAGTCGTCAGCTTGATGCGATTGACCCATTTAATATTGAACGAATTGAAGTACTCTCTGGTGCAACCTCTATTTATGGTGCGGGTGCTACTGGTGGTGTAATTAACATCATTACAAAAAAAGCCGACAGTGATGAATTGCAATTTGAAAGTTATGTGAGTGGCAGCTCAGGTTTTAATAGTGGAGATGATTTTGATTATAAACTTGCACAATCCATCTCTGGTGGTACAGAGAAAGTAAAAGCGAGAGTGTCTGCTGTATATACTGAAACTCAGGGATATTATGATGCCAATGGCGATATTGTTACGCCTGATATTTCTCAAGGTTCATTACAATATAATGAGACAATTGACTTACAAAGTACGGTAGATGTAGCTATCTCTGATACAAAGAATATCAATTTTTTAGCTCAATATTATGATAGCCAACAAGATTCTCCTTATGGTCTTTACATTAAAAATAATCAGTTTATTGATGTAAGAGAAGGGTTTGAGTCAGATCGTCAACATGGTACCGAACGTATTATGTTAAGTGCAGCTTATAGTGATTCAGAAGTGTTAGGTCATCAGCTCGTTGTAGAGGCGTCTTATCGTAAAGAAGATCAGACTTACACGCCATATTATCAAAGTGCCTCTCAACAAACGACGGATGTTATCTCTTTAAAAACAGCACTTGCGAAATCATTTGGAAAAGTGAATTTGGTTTATGGTGTTGATGCTTACATGGATAAGTTTGACAGTAATCAGGCTTTATTTGATCCAGCCATTGCCAATAACTCTGGAAATTTGGTTAATAAAACGTATGCAAAAGTTGGGCGCTATCCAGGCGTAGAAGTTGCTTCTGTTGCTGGTTTTATTCAAGCTGATATTAATATCACTGATGATTGGTCTATTGAGGGCGGTTATCGTTATCAATATATGAATAATAAGATCGATGATTTTGTCGATTATAAGATTCAAAAGAAAATTGCAGCGGGAAATGGTGTTTCAGCTGATGCCGTCCCTGGAGGTGAGACCGATTATACCGTTGGTTTATTTAACCTTGGCACGATATATAAATTGACTCCAGAGTCACAAATATGGGCGAATTTCTCTCAAGGTTTTGATTTGGCTGACCCTGCTAAATATTACGGACAAGGCTCGTATTCTGCAGCTGATGCAAATGGTCATTATACGCTTCAAAATAGCATTAATGTTGCTGGTTCTAAAATGTCAGGAATAAAAACAAACAGCTATGAGGTTGGTTTTAGAACTGATCAAAGTGCTTTGAGTTTTCAAACTGCGGCGTATTTTTCTCAATCGGATAATTCAGTTAAATACAATAAGAAAACCTTGTTAATTGAAGATGTAGATAATGAAAAACGAGTTTACGGTGCTGAAGCATTGGTATCGTATTGGGTGATGGATAACCTTCAAGTTGGGGCTTCTGGTCATTATGTAATTTCAGAATTACAAACGGATGGAAAATGGGACGATTTAAGTGCTGGTGAGGCAAGTACATCTAAAGCAAACTCGTGGGTAGGTTGGTATGAATCTGATTTGGCATTAAAAGTTCAAAGCCAAACTATGTTCGATTATAAAGATTCAAGTGATAATGAATTGTCTGGCTATACCGTGTTTGACTTAGTGGGTAGTTATGAATTACCTGTCGGAAGTCTAGGTTTTGGTATTCAAAACTTGTTCAATAAAGATTATACAACGGCTTGGGGACAACGAGCTCAGATCTTATATTCTAGCCATTATGATGCAGCAGCATACGATTACAAAGGTCGTGGACGCACCTACACTCTTAACTACCAAGTGACCTACTAACTGATTATTTTGTAAATAAAATTAATAAGGCTATCTTTATGAGATAGCCTTGTTTTTTCTTAATAACTGCCGAGTGTGTCCATGTATTGATGACGATAATTCGGTATGATTAAAATATAAGCATTTTATTTATAAGGTGTAGAAAGTTTAGCTATTTATAAATTAAAAAAGGATGACAACTAATGACATACGACACATTAATTACTATCGGCGTTTTGGTTTTCTTGGTCTTAGTTCTTATTGCTCTTGGGGTTAAAATGGTACCGCAAGGCTATAATTGGACTGTAGAACGTTTTGGACGATATACGCAAACATTGCAACCTGGTTTGAATATTATTATTCCATTTATTGATGGTATCGGACAGAAAATCAATATGATGGAACAGGTTCTTGATATTCCAGCACAAGAAGTGATTTCCAAAGATAATGCTAATGTAACGATTGATGCGGTTTGTTTCGTTCAAGTTGTTGATGCAGCAAAAGCCGCTTATGAAGTAAGTGACCTTCAACATGCTATTCGTAATCTTACATTAACGAACATGCGTACAGTGTTAGGTTCTATGGAGCTGGATGAAATGCTAAGCCAGCGAGATATGATTAATGTAAAACTGTTAGCGATTGTCGATGCAGCAACAAACCCATGGGGGGTAAAGGTGACACGTATTGAAATTAAAGATGTGCAACCACCTGCGGACTTAACTGCTGCGATGAATGCTCAAATGAAAGCTGAACGTAATAAACGAGCAGATGTACTTGAAGCGGAAGGGGTGCGTCAAGCTGAGATATTAAAAGCAGAAGGTCATAAGCAAGCTGAAATTCTTAAAGCTGAGGGTGATAAGCAAGCTGCAATCTTGCAGGCAGAAGCCCGCGAACGTGCGGCTGAAGCAGAAGCTAACGCAACCAGAATGGTATCAGAAGCGATTGCTCAAGGTGATGTTCAAGCTGTTAATTACTTTATCGCTCAAGGTTATACTGAGGCAATTAAATCGATTGGCCAAGCAGAGAATGGCAAAATTATTATGCTACCATTAGAGGCAACAGGTTTAATGGGCTCTGTTGCTGGCATTGCTGAGATGTTCAAAGCAGATAAAGAGGTCCAAAAATAGGAGTTCACCATGGAGTTTTTTGAACAGATGAATCATTGGCACTGGTTGACTTTAGGGTTGTTACTACTTGCTGGTGAATTATTAGGAACTGCGGGCTATTTTTTGTGGATAGGGTTATCAGCGGTGGCTGTTGGAGCGCTATATGCCGTGATACCACTTAGTTGGCAAATGCAGTGGATCAGTTTTGCTGTTTTTTCACTCTTTACAACTTGGTTGTGGTGGCGATATCAACATAAAAAAGACATAAGTTCAGATGCAAAAAGGGCGCTTAATCAAAAAGATAAGCAACTGATTGGTCAAACATCTCGTTTGGAAGAAGATATTCATGCAGGTTCCTGTCGAATTGTATTAGGTGATACGACATGGTCAGCCAAAAGTGCCGTTGATATAGAAAAGGGAACGCTAGTTCGTGTGGTTTCTGTTGACGGTATTATTTTGACGATTGAACCAGTAAAAAAATAATTTAACATGTTCATTTAAAGTGGATGATTTGTTGTATTTAACTGCAATGAATCATTCACTTTTTTTACATGTTCTTTGTGAAAGATATTTCTTTGTTTCAAATATAGTTAGCTTGTATTCATATATTCATAAATTAATGTACTTTTGTGCCTTTTTATTTTATTTTTTGCACCCTAGCCAAAGAATATAGCTATGGCGATAAAAATAATTATAAGTTAATTCAATGGACAAAAATTATGGATTATAAAAACCTAACGGTACAAAAGAAAATTGCTACTGTTTTTTCTGTTATTGGTTTGGTAATGGTGGCATTTGCTCTGTTCCTTTTACAAGAATTAAATAAAGTAGAAGCAGAAGTAATTAACTTTACTGACTCTACAGTACCGAGTGTGTTGTCTGCAGAAGAATTATATTTTGAAATGAACGCATATCGTCGAAATCAATATGCAGCATTAAATTATGAAACAAAAGATGCATTAGGCTTTTTAACTATTCTGTCGAAGCAAGAAAATGATATCAAAGCGGAGCTTGCAGCGTATGAAGCGACGGTTATTACTGAACATGAACGCCGTATCTTTGATCGTGTTAAAAATAGTTGGAAAACCTATACGACTCAACTTAAGGATTTTAATAGTTTAGTTAGTAATCAAGAAATCAAACAAGCACAGAAAGAGTTAGTGAATTCATTTATTTTATTTGAAAATGTAGGGGCTGCATTAGATGGGTTAGTGCAAATCAATATAGGATTTGTTGCGAATAACCGAACAGCGATTATGCATAGTGTTGATAATGTAACCACTGCAACAAAAGTGTCATTTAGTGCATTAATTGTATTTATGATTTTCGTAACTTTCTTCTTAGCTCGTCAAATTTGCCGCCCACTACATTTGGTTGTTGAGCAATCTAAAGCGATCGCAGCTGGGGATTTAACCTTTGAACTTCGTCGTGAAGAGATTGGTAATGATGAATTAGGCGCATTAGCTGATGCGAATATCGAAATGCAGTATCAATTGCGAACTTTAATTGAGAATACAATTTCAGCGGTAACTCAACTTTCAGTAGAAGTGAAAGAAATGAATGACAGTTCAGAAAAACCGTTTAGTGATATGACAACGTCTTCTGATATTACGGTTGTTGCGGCTGCAATTGACGATATAAAAACAGCTATTGATGAACCTAAAAGAGAGTCAATTAAGCTAAATAGTATAGTTGAAATTATGGGCAGTATTGCTGAAGAAACCCATGCATTTGCTGCGAATGTAGCGAATGAGACTTCTAATTTGGATAAACAAAATGATCGTTTTGAGATGATGGTAACTGAAGCTCATGCTCTTGCTAGTCATACTCAATTATCGACGAAAAAAGCAGTGACGTTCATAGAATCATTGCAAGAAAATATGACCTATAAAAACATTGAGCAATCGAGAATAAAATTATCTCAATTAGCAAATACACTACAAACATTTTTATCTTATTTTAAAGTGTAATTTTTAAACGCTATTTATATTTTCCATAATAAATTATTGCTCTAAGCTCAAGTTAAAAAATAAATTAATTTATATAAACTTTAATGTCATTTTTCAGGCGATATAAATTTGACGGTTGAGCTTATTAAAAATGAATTTAACATGGTGTTATCAAAAAATAAGTAATTTACAGCAATAAATTTTGTCGAATTACTTATTTTTTTACATTCGTAAAATTAGCAAAGGTTTCCGTTTCTTATGTAGTTACAAACGTTTAATTTAATTAACTTTTTTAAATTATAAAACTGTGTGACTTTTAGATAATTTTATTTTACTTTCTCGCTTATCTACAATTTACGTTTGTAGGTGAGTTAATTCGTTAGCTCAAAATAACAATGCTCATGGAACGAGTAAAAAGAATAAATTATAAGGTTGTAAAATTACATGAGTTACAAAAATTTAGCAGTACAAAAGAAAATTGCAGTTGTCTTTTCTGCCATTGGCGTGGTAATGGTTACGTTTGCTTTTTTCCTATTACAAGAATTAAATAAAGTAGAGTCTGAAGTTATTAACTTTACAGATTCTACTGTCCCAAGTGTATTGTCAGTTGAGGCAATGTATTTTGAAATGTCCGTACTACGTCGTAGTCAATATGCATCATTAACATATAAAGAATATGACTCTGGTTTAGAGGCTTTGTTTAAGCGCCAGAATACAACTTTAGCGAATATCAAAAACATGTTAGCTAGCTACGATGCAACAGTTGCAGGAGCAGAAGAACGAAGAGTTTTTGATGCAGTACTGGCATCATGGAAGGCTTATTCAAATCTTTTTCGTGATTTTCCTCAATTAATTAAAGATCGTGAACTTGATAAAGCTCATGCGATTTTAGTTAATTCGTTAGATGATTTTAATGGTGTTGGCGATGCAATGGATGGATTAGTTGATATTAACCTTGGTTTTGTTAGTAATAACCGTACTTCCATTATGAGTAGCGTTGATAGCGTAACATTAGCAACAAAAGTATCGTTTAGTGCATTAATCGCATTTATGATCTTTATTACTTTCTTTTTAGCTCGTCAGATTTGTCGCCCATTAAACTTAGTGGTTGAACAGTCTAAAGCGATTGCTGCAGGTGATTTAACGTTTGAACTTCGTCGTAGCGAGATTGGTAATGATGAGTTAGGTGCGCTAGCGGATACTAACATTGAAATGCAGCATCAATTACGAATTCTAATTGAAGATACGATTTCTGCTGTTACTCAACTTTCAGCAGCGGTTGAAGAGATGAGTGCAATCTCTGAGCAATCTTCACGTGGTATGCAACAACAACAATCAGACATCACAATGGTTGCAGCTGCAATGGAAGAGATGAAGGCAACGGTTGCAGAAGTGGCAAACAACACTGAAACAGCATCAACGTCTGCTCTAGAAGCGTCAGAAGAAGCGAAGCAAGGTAACCAAGACGTTCAATCTAATATTGAGCAAATTCAGATTGTTTCTCGTGATATCGAACAAGCAGGAGAATTGGTTGAAGAGTTAGAACGCGAATCAAATAACATCAGCGTGGTTGTTGAAGTTATTCGTGGTATTGCTGATCAAACGAACTTATTAGCATTGAACGCAGCGATTGAAGCGGCACGTGCTGGCGAACAAGGTCGTGGTTTCGCGGTTGTTGCCGATGAAGTTCGTTCTCTTGCTGGTCGTACTCAATCATCAACAAGTGAAATCGTTGAAATCATTGAGAAGTTACAAGCAAGTGCTGCACACGCTAAATCAGCGACAGATCAAAGTTGTTCTAAGATCCGTGTTTGTGTAGAGCAAAGTGTTCAAACGGGTAACTCAATTCAAATGATTGAAGAAACCATGATGAAAGTAACTGACACGAGCATTCAAATTGCAAGCGCATGTAGCCAACAAGATTCTGTAACAGAAGAACTTGGTCGCAATATTCAAAGCATGAGTCTATCGGCAAGTGAAGTTGCACTGGGTGCAGAGCAAACGGCTCAATCAAGTGTTGAGTTAGCGCAGTTAGCAAATAAATTACAAACTTCTTTATCGTACTTTAAAGTTTAATTTTTGATTGAATTTAAAGAATAAAGTGATGGCAAATGCCATCACTTTTTTTATAAGTCCATAGGAAATCAACAATAATAGAAAGATTGTATAAAAAAAATCTTTTAAAAAAAGCATTGGCGCTTTGTTTGTTGGCGGTATATTTTTGACCTTTGAGCCATAGTGAAAGTATTTTCACATTTTTTTATTGAATTTAGGTAAATTGTTACTTTTATCAATAACACCTTATTTACCTTTTTTACCATTTCAAAAATGCAATGGTTTGCTTGTTGTGGGATTTAATAACTTATTAATTTATTTAACCTTTATTGCAATTATAAAACCGTGTGACTTTTTACGTATTTTATTTTATTTTCTCGCCTCTCTGCCGATAACGTTCGCAGATGAGCTAATTTATTAGTTCAAAACAGTAATGCTCATGGAACGAGTGAGAAGAATAATTTATAAGGTTGTAAAACATCATGAGTTACAAAAATTTAGCAGTACAAAAGAAAATTGCAGTTGTCTTTTCTGCCATTGGTTTGGTGATGATTGCGTTTGCTTTTTTCCTATTACAAGAATTAAATAAAGTAGAGTCAGAAGTTATTAACTTTACTGATTCTACTGTTCCAAGTGTGTTATCGGTGGAAGACGTATATTTTGAAATGAACGCGTATCGTCGTAACCAATATGCAGCATTAACATATCAAGAAAAAGATTTACCAAACTTATTAGCTCTTTTGTCAAAACAAGAGGCACAAATTCAATCTGATCTTGATGCATATGAAGCAACGGTTGCGAGTGCTGATGAACGTCGTGTTTTTGAGCGTGTTGCAAATAGCTGGCAGAAATACTTAACTCAACTAAAAGAATTTAATGGTTTAGTTGCGAATAAAAAGGCTAAGTTAGCTCAGCAAGAGCTTGTGGATTCTTTTTCTCAGTTTGAAGAAGTAGGCACTGCTATGGATGGTCTACTTCAGGCTAACCTTGTTTTTGTTAGTAACAATAGAAAATCAATCATGGGCAGCGTTAATAACGTAACGTTGGCGACTAAAGTATCTTTTAGTGCATTAATCGCATTTATGATCTTTATTACTTTCTTCTTAGCTCGTCAGATTTGTCGTCCATTAAACTTAGTGGTTGAACAGTCTAAAGCGATTGCTGCAGGTGATTTAACGTTTGAACTTCGTCGTAGCGAGATTGGCAATGATGAGTTAGGTGCGCTAGCGGACACTAACATTGAAATGCAGCATCAATTACGAATTCTAATTGAAGATACGATTTCTGCTGTTACTCAACTTTCAGCTGCGGTTGAAGAGATGAGTGCGATTTCTGAGCAATCTTCACGTGGTATGCAACAACAACAATCAGACATCACAATGGTTGCAGCTGCAATGGAAGAGATGAAGGCAACGGTTGCAGAAGTGGCAAACAACACTGAAACAGCCTCAACGTCTGCTCTAGAAGCGTCAGAAGAAGCGAAGCAGGGTAACCAAGACGTTCAATCTAATATTGAGCAAATTCAGATTGTTTCTCGTGATATCGAGCAAGCAGGAGAGTTGGTTGAAGAGTTAGAGCGCGAATCAAATAATATCAGCGTGGTTGTTGAAGTTATTCGTGGTATTGCTGATCAAACGAACTTATTAGCATTGAATGCAGCGATTGAAGCGGCACGTGCTGGTGAACAAGGTCGTGGTTTCGCGGTTGTAGCCGATGAAGTTCGTTCTCTTGCTGGTCGTACTCAATCATCAACAAGTGAAATCGTTGAAATCATTGAGAAGTTACAAGCAAGTGCTGCACACGCTAAATCAGCGACAGATCAAAGTTGTTCTAAGATCCGTGTTTGTGTAGAGCAAAGTGTTCAAACGGGTAATTCAATTCAAATGATTGAAGAAACCATGATGAAAGTGACGGACACGAGCATTCAAATTGCAAGTGCATGTAGCCAGCAAGATTCAGTAACAGAAGAACTTGGTCGCAATATTCAAAGCATGAGTCTATCGGCAAGCGAAGTTGCACTGGGTGCAGAGCAAACGGCTCAATCAAGTGTTGAGTTAGCACAATTGGCTTCAACTCTTCAGCAGTCTCTATCGCGCTTTAAAGTGTAATTTGACGAGTCATTGAATTGAACTAGTGTGTACTAGAAATTAAAAAGGAGATCATATGATCTCCTTTTTTGTACAACAAAGAATGATAGAAAAGCATATTACCTTTCTAGCAAGCACAACGATAAACCAACAAATTAATTCTTCATTTTCATTGATTAAGGAAGAATAACATCAAATATTTCAGCTGATTAGCCAATATAACCTTCTTTTAGTCCATTTTGCTTACATTCAATAAGCGGAGCATCAATATGAAGTAAATTGAATTGATGTAGCACATACAGACGAAGCGCTGATAGAGATAGTGATTAATTAAAGCTTTACATAAGAATTATTCTCAACTATATTAAGTTGCATCTGAAATGCATGTTTAAAGGTGTTGTTATGATTAATTTTAAGAAAGTAACTCAAATTGGTGGTGCTATTTTATGTATCAGCTTAATAATTATGACTATTTCATTATTAATTAGCTTTCCTTTTGCATCACATTTTTCAATTATGCAACAAGTTGCAGCGCATATAGTGACGATTGTAATCGCGGCTTTTGTTAAAATTGGATACGTTGCTTTTATTGTTGGCAAATATGAAAGAGGATTAGCATTTTAATCCTAAGAAAATGAGTAGCTTATAGACGCTACTCATTTATGCATGATTAAGAATGGGAAGGTAATTAATTGGTTTTTTGTTTAATCGCTTTGATTAACACGGATGTATCCATTCGCCCTAAACCTTGCTCTTGAAGGTTTTGGTATTCTTGATCAACTTCTTCTGTTAGTGGCAGTTTAATACCATGAACTTTTGCTTCATCTAGACAGATACCAAGATCTTTTCTCATCCAGTCGATTGCAAAACCAAAATCGAATTTATCCTGAGCCATGGTGCTTGCGCGGTTTTCCATTTGCCATGAACCAGCAGCACCGTGTTTTAAAGTTTCAACAACAAGGTCAATATCTAGGTTAGCTTTTTCAGCAAGGATTAATGCTTCACTTAACCCTTTTAATACACCAGCAATACAGATCTGGTTTGCCATTTTACAGCGTTGGCCTTGGCCGTTTTCACCAAGAAGTGTAATGGCTTTTGCAAAACTTTGAATAACAGGTTTTGCTGTATTAAAAGCGTCTTCGTTACCACCGCACATTACAGTTAATACACCATTTTCAGCACCAGCTTGTCCGCCTGAGACAGGAGCATCAATAAAGTGATTCCCTTGTGCTTCACAGGCTTTTGCTAATTCGATTGCTAGCGTCGCTGATGTTGTGGTGTTATCCACTAAGATAGCACCTGGCTTTAATCCAGCAAGAATGCCATCGCCGCCATAAATTACGCTACGGACATCGTCATCATTCCCAACACAAACGAATACGATATCTGAGCCTTCAGAGGCTTCACGTGGCGTCGAAGCGGATTGTCCTTTGTATTCTGTGGCCCACTGCTTTGCTTTCGCTTCGGTACGATTATAAACCGTTGTAGAATAACCTGCATTTTGAAGGTGACGAGCCATTGGGTAGCCCATAACGCCTAAACCAATAAAGCTAACATTAGTGATTTCCATGTCGTTCCTTATTTATGTTGTAATGTGATAGCCATTTAATCTACTTTCTAAGTATTTATATGATTAATAGCTTGTTGATAGGACTCATGAGAATTAAAACATATCTTGTAACAGTTTGATATCTGAATATTAACCATGTTTTGACTGGGGTTAATACTTATTCAACAAGTCGATATTGAAATCGTTCAGATCAATACCAAAATTAATTTCAGCAGCTTTTTCATATAGCTCATTTATGTTTTTCTGAACTGAAGTAATCGTAAGTGTATTGTTATCCAAAATGAATACTTGCTTTTGAGTTGTATAATAGAAGGCAAGTATTAATAGTGAATCATGGTCATTTTGCTCTGCTTTTGTCTTTATCGCTGCAAGTTTTCGGTAAATATGGTGATGGAGCTGTTTTAGTTTCCAAACATACATAATGTCATCAAAGTATGGGTTAGTTTTAACTTTATTCATAATGAAAGAAGTAGCTATGAGACTTAAGATGACGCCTAAAACATTGAGGTGAAAGTTACCTGTAGACCCTGATTCTGTCACACCTTCAAAACCAAAAAATGCAATCAGAATGGATCCAAATAAAATAGCAAGAGCTGCAAGTAATGCAACAAAAGATACCATTACAAGATTGGTTTTCTTTCGGTAAGTATCTTTATCTATATTTTGAATTTTCATACCTGCTCTCTCTTAATGAATTTATGCTTATTAATAAGTGTAGCGTGGAAATAAGTGGAATTGGAATTAAGAAAGAGTAACCGTTTGTGTTATCAAAAATTTAGTTATGAAAGGCCAATACGTTCTATTGAATTGTAATCAAAGATAAAGAGCCATATCAAGAGGACCTGATATGGCTGATTTTTATTATGTAATATCTTTTAATGCCAGAGTATCTTAAAAGATAAATTGGTATAAGAAACCGGCTCCCATTGCCATACCTAAAATCACAGTAAGGAAGGCAATAATCATTTGGTTTTTGAAGATAGATTTCAATAAAATCACTTCAGTTAAACTTGCACCAGCACTGCCAATAATTAATGCCATAACTGCTCCTAGGCTCATCCCTTTTGCAGCTAATGCCGCACTGAGAGGAATAACCGCTTCAGCTCGAATGTATAGTGGAATACCAATAACTGCAGCAACAGGAATAGCAAATGGGTTATTTTCACTTGCCACTTTAGCGACAAATTCTGTTGGCATAAAACCGTAGATCATCGAACCAAGAGCAATACCGCCGATTAAGTAAGGTAATACTTTTTTGAAATCACTCCATGTGCTGTTCCAAATTTTCACCCATTTGCTTTGAGGTGCTTTTTTCTCTCCACCACAAGTTGAACCACAACATTTTGGCTCAGGTGCAATGTAAGCACTTTCTTTTACGTATTTTTCAAAACCAAGTTTTTCTAGTAAGTAACCGGCAATAACCGATACACCCATTGCAATAGCAAAGTAGAAAACGGTCACTTTAATACCGAAAGTAACTGCGAATAGCCCAATAATAATAGGGTTAAGTAGTGGGCTTGCAAATAAGAATACCATCATGGTACCAAATCCAGCTTTTGCTCGAAGTAAACCTTTTAAGAAAGGGATAGTTGAGCATGAGCAGAATGGAGTAATAGCACCTAGTAGGCCAGCAACAAAATACCCTCTGCCATTTTTTCCACTCAAGATACTTTGGATTTTTGAAGGTGGGATATATTCCTGCAAAACACCAACTAGATAACTAATTAAAAGGAAAAGCACGGTTAGCTCTGCAGCTAAAAATGCAAACATATTAAGGGTGTCCATCACCATGTCTTGTGTAATTGTAAACATAATCTAAATCTCTATATTTCTGGAATAATCGAAATATACGCTTTTCAATTAGCATGATCAACATATTTCTAGTAATATCGAAATATAAATTTAATGAGGAATAAATAATGGATATCGAAATTATTGCTAAAGCATTGAAAGAATTAGGACATCCGACCCGTTTGGCTATTTATAAAGGGGTTGTACGTGCGGGTTATCAAGGTATTGCTGTGGGTGGATTGCAAGAAAAATTGAATATTCCAGGTTCTACATTGTCACATCATGTATCAGGATTAGTTTCTGCTGGATTAATTACACAGCGTCGAGAAGGCCGTACTTTATTTTGTGTTGCTGAGTATGAAAAGCTCACTTCGGTAATTGATTTTTTGCAAGATGAATGCTGTTTTGATGAATCCAGTGAGACTAATGCGGATAAGTAAGTTAATAAAAAAGGAATAATTAAATGAATGTTTATACTCAGTTTGAAAGTCCAATTGGCCAAATAACGGTTAACGCTAATGATGAGGGCTTACTTGGTGTTTGGTATGAAAGTCATAAAATGGAATTAAGTGAATTCGGTACTCGAGCCGATGACCACCCAATTTTAAAATTAACGGTAACCCAATTAAAAGAGTATTTTCGAGGTGATCGTCGTGATTTTTCTATTCCGTTAGCGGCTAAAGGAACTGAGTTTCAAAATAAAGTATGGAAGGCATTAACGACCATTCCGTATGGTAAAACATGGTGCTACAAAGATCTTGCTATTGCAGTAGGTAACCCAAAAGCATCACAAGCTGTGGGTGGAGCGAATGGCAAAAACCCTATCTCTATTATTGTTCCTTGCCACCGAGTGATTGGCAAAAATGGTAGCCTCACTGGATATGCTGGTGGCGTTGATATTAAAGAAAAATTATTGGCACTAGAATCAAACAAATAGGTACATTGACTTATGATCTATAAAGGAAAGGTAAGCAAAAAAGTGGTTTTCTTTCCTTCCGATTGAACGGAAATATCACCGTTATGTAGGTTCACAATTGAACGCACAATAGTTAAGCCTAAGCCTGCACCTGTGCTACTTGAATGTTGTCTGGATTTGTCTGCTCGATAAAAGCGTTCAAAAATAAAAGGTAAATCTTTATCAGGAATCTCATCTCCTATATTCGAGATAGATAACACGATGTTACTGTGGTTCTCTTCAATCTTAATTTGAATATCGCTATCAGGTGCAGAGTGACGTATAGCGTTAGAGAGTAGATTATTTGCTACGCGTTGCATCATGGATTTATCACCCCAAAGAGATCCATTTCCTGATAGATGAATTGTTACTCCTGTTTCTTCAGACACAATGCTGTAGTACTCAATAATAGGGGCGAAGAGTTGCTCTAAATCTAATTGCATATTGTCTTTTAGTAATAAGTCATTTTCAGATTTAGCAAGATACAAGGTATCGTTAATTGTTTTGTTAATGCGTTCTAATTCTTCTAAGTTTGAAGATAAGATCTCTTGATATTCATGAGGTGTTCTTGGCTGCGATAAGGTGACATGAGTCTGAGTCATAATATTTGAGAGTGGCGTTTTTAATTCATGAGCGATATCAGATGAAAAATCACTGAGTCGTTCAAACCCAAGCTCTAATCGATCAAGCATTTGGTTTTGTATTTTTGCAAGTTCAACCAACTCGTTGGGTAAGTGTTCATCAGACAATCGAATACTTAGCTTATTTGGCTGAACTTGTTTGATGCGATCTTGTAAATATTGCAGAGGTTTAAACCCCATATTTACGATGATAAAGCTGCAAATGAAAGAGAGTAGGCTCGCGATACTAATTGACCATATTAAAATGCCTTTTAGCCTCTTATTGAACTCGATGTGATGATCAATATTAATACCTATAAGCAGTCCAGTATAATTATTCTCGTTTTCTAGTGGGTAGTAGAGTGTTCTAAATGTACTTCCTGCATAAGTCCATTCGTTGATTCTTTTTGATTGTTTAAAGGCGCTGTCATTTGGAATTACATTGGTATTTTGTGTCAATGTGCCATTATCATTGGCAATCCAAATGTTAATACCGCGACTTTTTAAGGAAGCAAAAATTTCACTGCTAGTTATGCCTTCATTTTCTAATAAGACGAAAATGGAAGTCCGATTGGCGTTAATTAAACGGAGATCTTCTTCATAAAAATGGGATTGGACTAGGTATTGAATGGCAAAACCTAAGCCAATAAAGACAAATACAGAGGTAGAGAAAAACATTAATGTCAGTTTTAGTTTCATTGATAAGTAATGTTTTTTCATATAACTAGCACTCGTCCATTTTATAACCCATACCGCGAACAGTATGAATTAGTGGGGTGTCGTAGGGTTTATCTATTTTAGAACGAAGTCGTTTTACCGCGACATCAATGACATTGGTATCACTATCAAAGTTCATGTCCCAAATCAGGGAGGCGATTGTTGTTCTTGATAATACTTCCCCTTGTTTACGCATAAATAACTCAAGTAATGAAAACTCTTTTGCAGTAAGGGTAATATTATCTTGGTTTCTTGTGGCGGTTCGTTTTAACAGATCCAATTTTAAATCATGCAAAACTAACTCATTTGATGATGGTTGCAAAATCACTGATTTTGCTCTGAGGGCATTTTCAACACGAGCTTTTAGTTCAGCAAAAGCAAAGGGTTTAATTAGGTAATCATTTGCACCTAATTCAAACCCTTTCACTCTATCATCAATTTGATCTTTGGCGGTGAGCATAATGATTGGCGTATCATTTTCACAATTCCGTAGTGTTTGTAGAATTTGCCAACCATTTAGCTTAGGTAACATGACATCTAAGATGATTAAGTCGTACTGATTGGTGGTTGCGTTATATAAACCATCAGCACCATCTTGTGATAGATCAACAGTATAACCTGACTCTGTTAATCCCTTTTTTAGGTACTCTCCTGTTTTTGTTTCATCTTCGATAATAAGTAGTTTCATATCATTACTTCTTTCTGCATGGAGAATAATCAATGGTTATCAATACAATATAGACGTATCGTTCTTAGATGACACGTTGATTTAAAGAAAATAACATAAAAAATTAGTCATTTGAGTTGCGTTCTAGATAATGATAATTTGCATGAATTAATCCAGTGTATTGTATTTGTCCTTGCATGTTCATTGTTTCTTGAACGGTAATATAACTATCGTCATCTAAGCCAATACTTTGCGTTGTTGTTGATTCAAATGATGCGACTTTTAGTGCTTTTTTCAGTTCTTTCGGTGTACTTTCATCTAATTGATTTAATTTAGTTAACGCTTGATTATAAGCCGCTTGTTTTGTTGATACGCTATCAGTGTGAATTACAGTACTGTTACTTTTACTAATGTAGTTACCGCTTGTGATTACTGGGTTTGCCATTGCGCTTGAGCTTGCAACAATAATTAGAGTAGTTAAAGCAAGTGATTTGAATGATTTCATAATAGACTCCTTAATGAGCTTTTCTTGTTTAAGTAGGTTCATCATAATCAAGTGATGGTGACAACAAAGGGTCTATTGAATGACATTTTTGTCATCTTTATTTTTGTGTTGTGTCGCTTAATTCAATTCACTATTGCACTCTTAATTACTGACGAATAGAATGCGAACGATTTTCATTTTAATGGTAAGTAAACGTGTCCCGTATTTTAGTTGTTGATGACGACATTGAGCTATGCAATTTGTTGCAAGAAGTATTACAAGATGAAGGCTATGATGTCGATTGCGTACATTGTGGCGAAAGTGCTCTGGAATTTATTCAAACGCACTCTATAGATCTCGTTTTGCTTGATGTAATGTTACCAAAGCTAGATGGTTACCAAGTGGCTCGACGTATATGTCAGCGTTTTGCTACTCCTATCCTTATGCTTACGGCCTTAGGCGATGAAGCGTCTATGCTTGATGGATTGCAAGCGGGGGCGGATCATTTCATTGCAAAACCTTTTAATGTGCCAGAACTACTTGCAAGGATCACTGCGATTTTACGTCGTGTAGGGCTTGAACGTCAGCGTCAAAGCTATGTAGGTGCAACGGAAGATTTAGCTGAACAATTTTTACGTCTACCTTTAACTGAAACGGAATCAGAATTACTGCAATACTTAATTAAAAATACGGACGTTGTTGTATCTAAAGCCGATTTACAAACCAATATTTTGAAAAAAGAGTTATGTCCATTTGACCGTAATTTGGATATGCATATTAGTAATATCCGCCGTAAATTATTGCAATCAGGCTTATCAAAGCAGCATATTAAAACGGTTCGTGGGCGTGGTTATAGTTTTATTAAAGTGGTTAATGGATAGGGGGAATGACGTTGCTTCGATGGTTTGAGTCGTGTCCCTCTTTTATTTGCAAATATAAAAATGGCCTAGCATTTCGTTTATTTAGTGCTTTTGCTGTGAGTTTATTTTTAATTATCTCTTTGCAGAGCTTGGCCGAAATTGCGTTGATGAAATCTATGCTCCGTATTCCTAGCTCTATTCAGACTAAGATGTTGGATTTGGCCGAGCAGGCAAATATCTTGATCGAAGAAGGGGATATGGATGAGTTAGCGGATTGGGCGAGTGCACAAGAGTACTATTTATTTGTTTTGGACCAAAATAACCGCCCAATTACACACCGCGATATGCATCCTCATTTTGAGTTTAAACTGAAATTTTTACGCCCTTTAAATACGCAATTGGATAATGAAGTTAATCAACCCATTATTGGTATTCCATTAGAAAACGGGTTAACTATTGTGATTCAAATGCCGTATCAATATCACCCAGCTAATAATTTTCCTCTTTATTTTGGGATTATTAAGTTAGTTATTTCTGTATTGATATTAGGGTTATTCTCTTGGGTTATTGCACGATATTTACAGCGACCTTTAGATAAGTTGAGAGAGGTTAGTCATAAGCTTGCTCAAGGTGATTTTGATGTAAAGGTGAGTGACGAAATTGGAAATTCGGTTCGAGAGTTCAGTGAATTAGCTCATGATTTTGATAACATGACGCATGAAATTCACTCGCTAGCAGAAAAGCAACAGCGACTTATTCGTGATGTTTCGCATGAGTTAAGAACCCCATTAGCTCGGCATAATCTTGCGCTTCATTTATTAAAAAAGAAGGTCGATCCTGATTATATTCACTTAGTTAAGCGTTTGGAAAATGAATCTAATGAGATGAATGATTTAGTTGGAGAAATCTTAGAATTTAGTCGATTAGAGAATTCTCGCTATAACACTAAGTTAGAGCCTGTATTACTTGAAAGCTGTATCTCCGCACAAGTGATTCAAAGCCGCATGGATTTAAGACCGACACAATGTTTGGATTTTATCTGCTCTAAAGAAGCTCCAGTTGTTCATGCTGAACCTCGCTTAGTAACTCGAGTGGTTAAAAACTTAATCACCAATGCGATTAAGTACGCTGGCGATAATGCATATATTCAAGTGGTTATCACAGAGTATCGAAGCCGTGAGAAAAACCATGTGGCAATTATTGTTGAAGATAATGGTCCGGGCATACCAGAAGATCAGCTCTTAAATATATTCTCACCCTTTACACGTTTAGAGTCGGCAAGAGATAAGCAATCAGGCGGTTATGGACTCGGTTTGGCTATTGTAAAAGAATCGATGTTTGTTATGAAAGGAAGTGTTGTTGCTGATAATCGTAAAGAAGGTGGATTAAGAGTGATGTTGTTGTTTCCAGTTTAAAATACAATAACTTTAGTGTTAATAATAAAGGCTAATTCTATAAAATTTAGGATTAGCCTTTTTTGTTATATATATTCATAAAACATATTAAATAAATATATTTCACTGATATCGAATATTATTTTGTTATTGATTTCATAAGAGGGTTTTCATGATGGTTATGCTAGTTGTTGCATTTAAAACTTAATGTATACTGCGCCGGATTATTTGGCTAGTGTATATTTTAGGTAAAATTTTGTTTAATAAATTATTAATTATCTTATGCGGTGTTATTTTTGTAATATGGCAGTGGCGTCTTCTAATATAAAGACATCATCAGAGCTTTCATTATCAACTTCTTCTATTTATGACTTTTTGGAACGTGATGAATCTTGGTTTGCGATTAAAGATATTGCAGAGAAGAAAAACATTAACTCTGTAACTATCTACTTTCAAGGAAAGATTGATAATAACGTAACTCAAAGTCAAGTTGATGATATCAATGTGTTATTAACAACAAAGATGCAAGAATCAGGCTTATTGGTTCGTGATTGTCTTGAGTGTAATAAGACTCGACTTCATTTAACTAAAACCTCTATTAAATATCAACGTGGACTTGAAAGTAATAAAGAGTTGCGTTTACTGGGTCAAGAAATTCAATCTGACGCATTTTTAATGTGGCGAATGGGTTTAAGTGATTCCTCTCAAAATATTACTCTTTCTTTAGTTCAGGCCGAAAATAATGAAACGATTTGGGCTGATGGTTATTTAATGACTAAAAAAGAAGAAGAAATTAAGAAGGAATTAAATCCACATCAGTTTGGTTTCGCTATGAGCTATATTGATTTAAGTGGTGATGCCAAAGTTAATGGAGAAAGTCATGGTGCTTTTAGTAACGTAACTGATTTTAGTCTTCGTTATTACACTCGTCATTTACCTAATGAACGTTTGCATTTTGCTGTTATTGCAAATTACTTTCAAAATACGGATAGAAATAACTTATTCAATGTTGAAGGTGGTGGTATTGAAGGGCGTGTTTTATACACTTTAACTCCTTCTTGGCCGTCTCCGAGTTTATATATTGGTGCTGGTTCTCAATTCGTTGAAGGAAAGAACAGTTTCGCGATGCGTTCAGGTGTTGAATTTGCCTATATGAAGCATGGTTTTTTTGATATCGGTGTCGCTTATATTGAGAAGAATACTTATAAGAGTATGCACCAAGGCGATGTTGTGACTGGCAAGTTTGGTGGTGCGGCTGTTGATTTTACTATTGGTTTTCGTTTCTAAGGGGCTGTTATGAAAAAGCGTATTTTATTTGTTTCAGCCATTGCGGTTCAATGCATGATGACGTCAATGGCATCGGCTAGTGATGTTACATCTCAGCAAACCGCAGAGAATATTCCTTTTGAAAAGAATCAATTATCTATTCGATTGAATGGAGAACAGTATCGTTCGGCATTTCAAATTGACTTGTCTGATCCTAACTTGATTTTGACCATTGATACTGACCTTATCCCTGAGGAAGATATTAATGCATTGCTACCTGAATTAAATGATTCAGAAGAAGCTCAAGTTTCAGCATTTAATGAGCCTAAATCATTAGCTTTACGTATAGAAGCAAAAGAAAAAGCGGCTAATGGTGATTTTGTAGGGGCCCTTGCCTTATTAAATGAAGCTGAAGCGCTAACAGAAAACCCTGCAAAAGTACTGTCAATGAAAGGTAGTGTTCACTATAAGCTGAACCAAGTTGAATTGGCGATAGTGTCATGGAAAAAAGCATTAGAACTTGATCCGTCACTTACAGAAGTCTCTGACATTATTCAATGGTTGGAAAAATAAGAATGAAATCGTGTATTCGTTTTGTATGCATTAGCTTTTTATTTATTACCTCAATTGTATTCGCGCAAACGTCGTTGCAGTTGGACCAAATGTCTTTTACTGCGGAATTAGAGCAACGACTTAATAGCGATATTGAACGAATTGCAGGTAAGAATATACATGTGCTTTCTATTCAGGCTGAGTTTATTCGTGAGAAGGTTGATGCTTCAACATCTAAGCCGTCAGTTGTTAAGCAACAGCCAGAAGTAAAAAACGTTATTATTGATGATGCTCCTGAGCTTCCAGGCTTAGCAGGTATGTCTGCTTTCAATAATAATACTGTTGCAAAAGTGTCGACACCAAGTGAGGAAGTCGAGCCGCAAGAAGATGCGTTAGATAATGAACAAGCACCTAAAACGGAGAAAATGATCCGTTCTTTATCAACTACATTGTTATTAGATAATAGTGTGGATAAAGATACAGAGTTGCTTATTCGCAATCTGTTACTTGAGAAGTTGGAATACAACCCAATGAGAGGGGATCGTCTTGAGATTATTCGGATGGATATGGCTCCTGTATCAGAAATTACGGGATCATCTATCGCACACTATTGGTGGGTGTTGGTTTTATTATTACTATTATTAGTTATTGGTTACTTACTTGCACGTAATCGTAAAGTATCTACAAAAGAAGTGGGTGTTAATGAAGTAAGTTCATTGCCTCCAATGCCTGAGCAATTGTTAGATACGAAAAAAGGCGAACTGAAAGCGTGTCGACAACAATTGGTTAAGTACAGTTTGAGTGAACCTCAAAAAGTAGATGCGGTACTTCGTCGTTTAAGTTTGAATGAACAAAATATCCCTATGTTCGCTTCTTGTTATCAGGAACTAGGGCGTTCGTTATTTACTTCAATGTTTCCTGCGTTAAATGAACATATTCCAGCGTATTTGAAGTATTTAGAAACGAACCCTGCTGATTATGATCGCTTGGTAAGAGATCTAACGGATTTACAATATTTATTAGTTGATTCGGTTTCTTCTGAGCAATTTGAACATCGCAGTCGACCATTTTCGTTTTTAGATAAATTGAGTATTAATCAAATTCGTTGGGTATTAGATGATGAGCCATTGCGCATTAAAGCATTAGTCTTAAGCCAATTACCATCAGAAAGCTCAGCTAAGTTCTTATCAACGTTTACGGCTGAAGAACAAGCATTAATAGCAATAGAGATAGTTCAGTTTGATTCCATGCCAATGGCGACATTTGGTGAGATTGCCTCATCACTTGCTGCTAAAGCTCAGTCGGTGCCTGATTTTGAAACCGTAAGAACCGACGGTAATCAAATGTTGATGTCATTACTTGATGGAATGAATTTACGTCAGCAAAACGATTTGTTAGATCAGCTAAGAGTGTCTTCACCAGAAGCGTACTTAAATCTGCGTAAGGTGTACTACATTTTTGATGATGTGCTTAGAACGCCAACGGTCATTTTAAGCAACATATTACGCAGTATGAATCCTGAAATTGTAGCATTAGCGTTGATTAATTTAGATGATGAACAAGTCGCAGTCATTCTTTCAGGGTTTCCTGAACGTATGATTGAAATGATCAAAGCTGAAATGGTACGTTGTAAAGATGCGTCGCATGATGAGCAAAACTCAGCAAAACAGCAAGTTGTGATGTTAATGCGCCAAGCTATTGGAAATAAACAATTTACAATGAATGATTTGGAGTCTGTAGCATGATCTCATTCAGTACTATTACCGGCTTATTGATGGCATTTGGTGTATTAATTGGTGCAGTAACAATGAGTACCGATAAATACATGTTATTTGTGAGTTTATCGAGTTTTCTTATTGTGCTTGGTGGAACATTAACTGCGGCGTTAATCAGTTATTCATACCCACTTATTTTGTCTTCGTTTAAAGGGGTACTTGTTAACTTGCTTGACGAGAAAAACGTGACGAAATTTAAGCACGCATCAATCAAAAGAACAGTTGAATGGAATCAGATCTTTCGATCAAGCGGCATGTCGGGTTTAGAAAATTCGTTAAATGATAATGAAAAAAATGACCCATTTATCCGTTTAGGAGTAGAACTTATCGGAACTGGTTATAAAGGTGAAGAGCTTAAAAAATTACTAGATGAAAGTAATCATAGTCAATATAAGCAAGAAATGACGCAAGCTGAGGTTTTAAACTCAATGGGTACTTATGCACCTGGTTTTGGCATGATTGGTACATTGATTGGTTTGATCATTATGCTTGATAATTTAAATGGTGATATGGCTGCTTTAGGTAATGGTTTAGCTGTTGCTTTATTGACGACTCTCTATGGTATTTTATTAGCTCAAGTGTTTTTCAAACCCGCAGCAATTCGTATTAGTCGCCGAGTAAATACCAATTTTGATAATCGTGAAATGCAAATTAATGCGTTTGTATTAATGACAGAAAAACGTCCTGATTTGTACTTACAAGATTCAATGAATGTACATTTGCCGTTTAAGAAAAGGTTAGCGTCTTAAATGAATAGAACAAGACCCAAGGTTGAGTTGAAAGACGATAATGATTGGATGATGACATACAGTGATGCCATCACATTATTATTGGCCTTTTTTGTTCTGATTGTTGCTGTTTCTCAAGTGAATGAAGGTAAGTTAGAAGAACTAAAAGATGGGTGGGGGAAAGTAGTTGATACTGCTAGCCATTTGCCTATGCAAGAGCTAACTGCCGATATTCAGGAGATAGTAGAGCAAAAGAATTTAGATTCTGTAGTGGTCACGGCTGTCACCGATGGTATACGAATTGATCTTAATAGTGAAAATTTGTACGACTCAGGTTCAGCATCTTTAAAGCCTGAAGGTAAAGCTCTTATTGCTGAATTTGCAGAAGCAATGAAAGAGGTAGATTTGAACGGTCGCTCTATTATCGTTGAAGGGCACAGTGATGATTTACCTATTCATACCAAACAGTTTGATAGTAACTGGGAGCTTTCTGGAGCAAGAGCTATAGAAGTGACTAAGCAATTGATCAAATTTAATGTAGATAAATCACAATTAAGAGCGGTGGCGTATGCGGATGCACAACCTCGAGCGGATAAAGCGTTACCGATAGAACAACAGCGTCAATTAAATCGACGTGTTGTGATTTATATTAAAAGAAATTAAAACAACAATAGCTGGCTAGCTGTAAATAAAGCAAAGCGCTCTAAATATAGAGCGCTTTTTTATAAGAAATGAATGCTTATCCCATTCCATGAATGATATTGGGATTACCCATTCATTGGTGGAGTAAACGCCGTTAATGTTGGTGCAACACCTGTGAATTTTTCAATTTTCACTACACCTGAGTTACCGCAGTTACCATTACCCAAACGTGATGTTGGTATATCCATAGTTAATACGTTTGGACCACCGTTTTTACACATACCTGTTTTAGGATCTAAGTCAGGCCATGCACCTTCATGGATACATACACTGCCTTTTTTGATGCCATCAGAAACATGTGCACCAACCAAAACTTGACCACGTTGGTTGTAAGCACGAACTAAGTCGCCATCTTTAATACCACGAGCTTTAGCATCTTCTGGGTGAATCGTAATTGGTTCACGATCTTGGATTGCATACTCTTTACGAAGATCAGCATAGTTAAATTGGCTGTGTAAACGATGAGCAGAGTGCGACGTCATTAATTGAAGTTCGCCATCTGTGTAGTTGAACATCCACTCTGTCGGTTCCATCCATACAGGGTGTGGAGGGCAATCATCTAACTTAAAGCCTTCGATGGTTTTTGAGAAGATCTCAATTTTACCACTTGGTGTACCTAGTGGGTTCATGATTGGATCTTTACGGAAGTCACCAAAACGAACAAACTCGGCGTTCTTTGCGTTCCATTTCATTTCGATAAGTTGGTTTGCTTCCCAGAACTTAGTGAAATTCATCATTGGAACACGTGCGTTTCGTCCACCTTTTTGAGCTGCTTTATAGAAATCACGAAGCCATTCCATCTCCGTTTTATTTTCCATGTACACATTACGGCCACCTGGTTTTAAATGTTCAGCCATATCTGCGAAAACATCTAAATCGTTACGTGCTTCATGCTGTGGTTCAACAACTTGCTTCATTGGAACAAGGTGTTGGTTAGAGTAGTCACCTGTCATCGTCATGTCATTACGCTCAAATGAGGTAGTGATTGGAAGAACGATATCCGCATGCTTTGCAGCGGCAGTCCAATATGGTTCTGAAATAACGATCAGTTCAGGTTTTTGCCACGCTTTAATCAAACGGTTGGTATCTTGGTGATGTGTAAAGTTTGCACCGCCTGCCCACCAAATCATTTTTAACTCAGGGAAAGTTAATGTATGTCCATTGTGTTGATATTGAGTTCCCGGTTTTTCTAAACATTCAACAATACGTGCAACAGGGAAAGCCGTTACTGAACCTTGAACTGCCCAATCGTTACCTGCTGATGAGCCACCGCCTAATGACGCTGACATTGCTGGTAATACACCTGCATCGCGTGTTGGGTTACCACCATTAGAGTAGTGGTATGAGTAACCAAAACCACCGCCCGGTAGTCCAACTTGACCAAGCATAGAAGCAAGAACGGTTAGCATCCAATGACGTTGTTCACCATGTTGTTGACGTTGCATACCCCAACCAGCCATAAGCATCGTGCGGTTTTCTTTGAAGATCTTAGCCAGCAGTTCCATCTGTTTTGCTGGTACGCCACAAATCGCTTCTGCCCATTGCGGTGATTTCTCAATGCCGTCTTCTTTACCCATTAAGTAAGCTTCAAATTGCTCGAAGCCCACAGTGTACTTAGAAAGGAATTCAGTATCGTGCTGCTGTGTTTTAACTAATTGATGAGCGATACCCATCATCATTGCCACATCTGATTGTGGGTTCGGTGCAATCCATTGCGCATTATCACCAAAGAATTCAGCAGTTTCTGAACGCATTGGGTCAATAATGATGATGGTTTTGCCTGATTTTTTCAGTTGATGGAAAAACTCAAGGCCTTGCCCGTCTGTTGAAGACCATGCAATTTTTAGTGTGTTTAATGGGTTTAGACCCCATAACACAACCACTTCACTGTTTTCTAAAATAACAGGATAAGTCGTTTGTTGTTCATATACTTCGATAGAACCAACAACGTGTGGCATGATAACTTGAGCTGCGCCTGTTGAGTAATCGCCTAAGTGACCAGCATAACCACCAGACATACTCATGTAACGTTGCAGTAGTGTTTGTGCTTTATGTAATACACCACTTGAACGCCAACCGTAAGAGCCGGCAAAAATAGACTCAGGCCCGTTTTCTTTACGAATACGCATGTGCTGTTCGTGAATAAGTTTGTATGCTTCATCCCATGAAACACGTACAAATTCATCACTACCGCGAACTCCTTGAGGATTGCTTGGGTTTTCTAAGTAACCTTTGCGAACCATTGGATATTTTACACGAGCTTTTGTATAAACTTGCGATGGCCCCGTTTGTTGTAAGCTATTAGGTACGGTCTGAGCTAAACCACTTTTGGTTGATAGCAGCTCGCCATCTTTTACTTCACAAAGTAATGGACCCATGCGACCAGCAGTTAAAACCAATGAATCTGTGCGACCAGCGGTAGCGGCATTAACAGATAAAGGAGCGATAGACGTAATCGCTAGTGCACCTGCTGATGCACCTGCGCCTTTTAAAAAGCCGCGACGAGAAATGTTAGTCATAGTCACTCTCTCTTATTTGTGATTAGCCACGTCTTTAGCGTGGTTTTGGAAGAATTTAGTTAGGATTTCTAGGTTCAGTGCTGAAATATCAGTACGTGCACCCATGCTTTTAGCTACAGGACCCCAAGAGTTCACTGTGAAGTGATTTGCTGGAATTTTGGCATGACATGTTGAACAGTACACATTATCAAGCTCTTCAGCGTAGTCCCATAAAGGCTGGTTTGACGCAAGAACAGGTGCATCGATTGTGCCTGTTAGCTCGGCGCTGCGCCATTCATTGCCGTAAGCATCGGTAGTTGCTTCACCCAGAGTTAATGCTTTAATGCCTTTTTCTGTTAGCGTCGCGATGATTGAACGTTGTCCTTCACCCATGTAAATAACTGATTCAGCCCCTTTCATTTGGAAGCCTGAAACCGTTACAGTGCGAGTTTCATCTTTTGCGTTTACCGTTGTAAGTTCAACCGTTGGATTGATGATGGCAAGATCAGACATCTTAATATTTTCAATAGGGTAAACTTTTTCAGCATCAAGCTTGGTGTTTTTCGCCATATCAAATAAATGATCGAATGCAGACGTATCTAACTTAGCTTGAGGTGCAAAGTGAGCAACACCTTTGTGGCAGTCAATACAAGTTTGGTTGTTTTCTTGTCCATAAGCGTGCATTTTTTGTGCGCTTACTGATTGGTCATAGGTTTCCATTGCATCAAAACTATGACAAGAACGACATGTCGCTGAATCATTTTCACGCATTTGTTCCCACACCGTTTCAGCCATAGCTAAACGATGTTCTTCGTATTTTTCATCCGTATCAATTTTACCAGTAACGAATTCATGATAGATGTCTTTAGAAGCACGAATTTTCGTAATTAAGTAATCAATTGGTTCTTGAGGAATGTGACAGTCTGCACATTCAGCTCGAATGCCTTTTTGGTTACTAAAATGAACGGAACCTTGATATTCATGCAGTGGTTTTTCCATTGTATGGCATGAAACACAAAACTCAGTACTAGAAGTGGCGTGGAGAACTGCTTGCGTACCGCCAAAGGTTAACCAACCAATGGCAATACCGACAGCAGCGATTAAAGCGATATAGCGTTTGTTCATAATAATGATCCTTAATTTAGCCACATTCTATGTGTGGTCAATCGCAATATTACCACTTTGGGGTTAATGGTATATAAGTAAAAAATAAAATATTTCAAAAAATGTAATCTAATGCTCAAAAATGAGAGTTCTATTAATAAGCTGTTTTATATTTTATTGCCATATTGGTGAAAGCTTGTTCATTAATTGTTGAACCTTCAGTTTGATTTTGTTGAAAAATATTTTCATGCGTAACGCCGTCTTTACCTTTCTTTACGAATGCAAAGAATGTAAATTTAATGCAAATGGTAACAATTATCATTTATATTCCTTCTCAGATTTTTATCACCCGTTTAATAAATAAAAAGATTTGGAGATAATGGAATATGTTTTCTAAAAGTCAGTTAGCTCTTGTTATTAGCGCAGTTTTATCAACGCCTTTTGCTTACGCTGAAACAGATGCATCAACAACTGATGAGCACATGGTTGTTACTGGTCGTGACTATGGTTACAAGGCAGATACAAATTCAAGCTCAATGCGAATGGAGGCAACTCAATTAGAAACTCCAGGACAAGTGAGTGTTATTGATGAGCAACTGATTGATGAACAACGTGCAAGTACGCTTGGTGAAGTTCTAAAAAATGATGCAAGTATCGGTGCTGGCGCAACTACACGTAACCGTGAGCAGTTTACATTACGTGGCTTTTCACTAAGCAGTAGCTCTGGTTTCTTACGTGATGGAAAACAACATTGGTCTCATTATCGTCAACCAATTGAATTATTAGAGCGTGTTGAGATATTAAAAGGTCCTTCGGGTCTGTTATATGGCCAGTCAGCTCCGGGTGGCTTGGTTAATATGGTTGCTAAAAAGCCAACCTATGAAACTCAAGTAAGCGTGAGTCAAGATCTAGGCTCAAATAATGACTCTCGAACAACTGCGGATGTAAGTGGTGCATTGAATGATGACCAAACATTACGTGGTCGTGCCATTGTCTCAAAGCAAACTTACAACTCATGGCGTCAATACAGTGATGGAACAGTTCCATCTACAGAGCGCTTTGTTGGTGGTTTATTCTTAGATTATGACATTAATGATGACATCACAGTGTCGTTCCATTATGACCGTACAATTGATGAAGGTAGTGTCGATTCAGGTGCTTACATCAAAGATGGCAAAACAGTAGTAAATGATAAATACATTTGGGATGCACAGTGGTCAAAAATCGAAAATGATGTGGAAAACATCGGTGTTGATGTTACTGCAAACTTAACTGATGTATGGCGTGTTAATGCTAGCTTTAATCATCAAGATTTTAACCGTCATGACGTAGAGAGCTTCCCTAAAGAAGAGACGTATGACCCTTCTAATGGTACGTATGATCAAGGCGGTAGTGACCGTAAAGATAACTGGGTATTTAAAACAGCAAGTATTGATTTAATCGGTGAATTTGATGCGTTAGGCGTAAGCCACCAAATGCTATTTGGTAGTAACTGGTTAGGTTATCGTTATGACCGTTTAGAGTACTCATTTAATAGCTCTGTAGGTCAAGTTGGTGAGCCTGCTCCTGCTCCAGAACGTAATCCAAATAAAGATCCTAGAGATACAACATCTAAGTACGATACATGGGGTTTCTATGCTCAGGATATGATTACGTTTAATGAGCAATGGCAAGCATTAGTTGGTGTTCGTTTAGACCGTCAAGTTGAAGAAGGCCTAGCAGAAGAAGCAGTATCACCTAAGTTTGCGGTTATTTACCACCCGATGGATATTGGTTCTATCTATGCAACGTATTCTGAAAGCTTTGAAATGCAAGGTGAAGTATCAGGCAGTGAGTACGTAAATGACGGCCAAAAACTGGATCCTTTACGTGGTAAGTTGTATGAGCTAGGTACTAAATGGGAATTAATGGATAACCAGCTGTTTGTATCTGGTGCTGTATTTGATATTACCCAAGAAAACTCAACGATTGATGTTGATTTAGGTGGTGGTAAGAAAGAAAAAACACAATCAGGTGAACGTGTTCACCGTGGTGTCGAGTTAGCGATGCAAGGCTTTATTACTGAGCAGTTATCGATGAGCGGTTCAGCAACATATCTAGATGCTGAATATGCGAAAGATGAGAAGTATGAAGGTAACCGTCCTGCGGATGTGCCTGAATATACTGCAAGTGTATGGACTCGCTATGCATTTACTAATAGTACCGATGCAAACTTAGGCGCTATCTATGTTGGTGAGCGTTACGGTGATGCAGCGAATACCTTTAAAAAAGATGGCTATGCACGTTTCGATCTAGGGTTATCTCATACTATTAAGTATGACCAAGATTTAACCTTTGTTGCTCGCTTTAATGTTGAAAACTTGTTTGATACTGATTACTTAGCAGGTGGTGGTTCAACTGGTAAGAATGGTTACGCAACCGATGGGGCATCGAATGTTGTTATTGGTGAAGGCCGAAACTACATGGCGACACTGCAAGTTAAATACTAATTTATTGTAATAAAAATAAGGGAGGCCTCGGTCTCCCTTTAGTGCGTTTATTTGAATACAAATTTTTAAGAGATTGTTCTTAAAAACAAACAGTTAAGAAATTGATAAATATGAATATTCTAAAAACCAGTATCGGTATTGCATTAGCAACCGTGATCACAACCGCTCAGGCTACTGCGCTTGATCAAGCACGAGTAATTGAAAATAAATCAAATACTTCTTCAGCGATAAGCCAGCAGAAAATCGATAAAAGTGCAGAAGCGACATTAGCCTACAAAGCTGAAATTGAGCAGCTTCAAGAAGAAGTGAAAAACTTGGCTGTGTATCGTGATCACTTAACGGGTTTAGTGAATAGTCAGCAGCAAGAGATGGTAAGTTTAAATGACCAAATTGACACCATTAAAGAGACTAGACAAGGCGTTGTACCTTTAATGTATAAGATGTTATCTGGTTTAACGACATTAGTTGAACAAGATAAGCCAATTAAAACAGAAGAACGTTTACATCGTATTGCAAAGCTTGAACATATGATGACAAGAGCGGATGTGAGTGATGCAGAAAAATATCGCCGACTTCTTGAAGCCTACCAGATCGAAATGGATTACGGTACAAAACTAGGTACATACCAAACGCAGATCATTGTTGAAGATAATGAACAAATTGATGCAGATATGCTGCATTTAGGACGCGTATCTTTACTTGCTCGTCGTCTTGATGCTTCTCAATATTGGAGTTGGAATACGTACACCAACCGATGGGAGGCGCTGGACTCTGAATTTAATGATGATTTAGCAAAAGCCTATTCAGCTGCTTATAAACAAGTTGCCCCAAGTTTATTGACTCTGCCTGTATCTTTATCACTAAAAGAGGTGAAATAACATGACAATTAAGCCACTGATTTTAGCTGTTTCACTGCTTGGTCTTTCGATTAATACGGTGACAGCAAACACTGAATTGTTGAAAGAGACAAAACAAGCAAGTCATGTACAAAAGCAACATGATGCACAACGAGAGTCTGGTTTTAAACAAACAGAACAAAGCTTAAAAGCTCAAAGAAACGCCTTGATTGCGGAGCGTAAAAAACTTCAAAAAGAAAGCGATCAATTAAGTGCTATCTTCAGCAAAAATGAAAAAACACTCGCAACATTAGAGCAGCAACTGCACTTAGAAACAGGCAGCTTAGGTGAACTGTTTGGGGTGGTAAGACAGACAGCAAAAGACGTGAATGCAGAGTTGAAAAACTCGATGTCAGGATCAGAAAATAATAAATATAATCAGTTAATTGCTGATATCGTTGCAGCGAAATCTTTGCCATCTATGACGCAACTAACGGGGTTATGGCAAACCATGGCTCAGCAAGTTAATGCTAGTTCAGAGTTAGAGTTAACGACAGTAACCATGATTAGTGGTTCTGGTCATCGTCAATCAATCAATGCTTATCGCTTAGGTAATATGGCACTGGTTGGTGAAGGTGGTTTTTTGCAGTGGGACAATAAAAAGCAAGTTGCGACTTATTACGCTCAACAGCCAAAACTGACTCCGACAACGACGATCTTATCTGAGATGCCAAGCAAACAAGTCATCATGATGGCAAGCGATCCTTCACGCGGTATCATGTTAGAGCAATTAGCGAATACGCCAACAATGAAAGAGCGTCTTCAAGCGGGTGGTGTGGTTGGTAAAATCATTATTGGTTTATTACTGATTGGATTGATTATTTCATTATTTAATGGCGTGAGATTGTTTGTTATTCGCCAACAAATTAGAAAGCAATTAAAACAACCACAAGAGCTTGGTCAAAATCCATTAGGTCGCGTGCTTGCCGTTTACGATGCAGAAAAACAACGTTCAGTTGAAGCATTAGAATTACGCCTATTAGAAACCATCGTTGATGAGCAGCAAGGGCTAGAAAAAGGGTTGTCTATGCTTAAACTATTAGCAGCTTTGGCTCCAATGTTAGGACTTTTAGGTACGGTTACGGGCATGATCGAAACATTCCAAGTGATCACACAGTTTGGTAATGGTGATCCAAAAGTGATGGCGGGTGGTATTTCGATGGCGCTAGTTACTACGGTTTTAGGTTTAGTTGCGGCAATGCCACTATTACTTACGCATAATATTTTAAGCTCACAAGCTGAAAGCATTCGCACTATTCTTGAAAAACAAGGCTTAGGGCTAGTTGCTGAACAAGCTGAAAAAGTAGTGCAACCAAACGCAATGGATATGGCAGCGTAATGACGGCTTTTCTTTCACATTTTATGGCTCAAGGCGGCCCCATTTTATGGTGGTTGGCCGCAGTGGTTGCATTGTGTTGGTTATTGGTTATCGAGCGAATTTTTTTCATATCGTTTAGTTTTCCAATACAACGAAAACGATGGATTGAGCAATGGCAGCAGCGCAATGATCATGAATCTTGGTATGCCAAAACCATTAGAGATGGGTGGATCAGTGAAGCTCATCTGCAACTAAATCAATATTTGAATTTCATTAAGGTGTTAGTGGCAATATGCCCTATGTTAGGTTTGTTAGGTACGGTTACAGGGATGATCTCTGTATTTGATGTCATGGCAAATCAAGGCAGTAGCCAAACCAAACTAATGGCATCAGGTATTTCATTAGCGACATTACCAACGATGGCGGGAATGGTTGCAGCCTTGGCGGGGATGTTTGTTCATGCTCGTCTAGCTAAAGTTTGTCGTCGTAAAGAGCATCAGTTAGAAAAAGCATTAAGGAGTCAGTCATGAGACTTGGCCGTCGTTCTTCACATCAAGAAGAAGCACAAATCGATTTAACATCAATGTTAGATATCGTTTTTATTATGTTGATCTTTTTTATTGTAACGAGTTCATTTGTACGTGAATCTGGCGTAGAAGTTAATCGTCCTCAGGCCAGTAATGTATCAAGCCAAAAAGATGCGGGGATATTTGTGGCTATCACTGCATCAAACGATATTTTTATTGATAAACGCATGGTAGATGCTGAACGAGTGCAAGCAACCTTAGAGCATTTATTACTCGAACAACCAGAAGCGTCATTAGTGATTCAAGCGGATGAACATGCGTATAACGGTACGGTTATTAAAGTGATGGATGCAGCGAAAGGCGCTGGTGTTAAAGGTATCGCTTTAGCTGCGGAGAAAGGCTGATGTGGCGTTTATTTTTAGCTATGCCAATCGCAATATCCATGACGTTTGGCATATTCACATTTATGGCTTGGATGGTAGATAACGGCACTCAAGAGAAGCCTGAAAGCAGTGAAACGGTTCGTTTTGATATGGTGATGGCAGAACAAGAACAAGATGTACAGCGCCGCCAACGCCGTGTGCCCGAAAAGCCAGATACACCGGAGCCTCTACCACAAGCGACCCCAATGGCAGCTCAAACTCAAACGTCAATGGCGACACCACAGAGTCCAATGCCACTAATTGGGTTGGACTCAAGTATTTCTGGTTTAGCCATTAGCGCACCAAATTTTGCTGACTTTACAGGTAATCAGCAAGCAATGCCATTGTATCGTGTTGAACCTCGTTATCCTTCTAAAGCGATGAAAAGAGGGGCTGAGGGCTTTGTTGTTATGTCGTTTACGATTGATGAGCAAGGCCGTCCTACTGACGTAAAAGTCACTGATGCAAAACCTCGTAGAATGTTCGAGAGAGAAGCGGTTAAAGCGTTGAAAAAATGGAAATATCAGCCAAAAGTGATTGATGGTAAAACCATTGCTCAAGTCGGACAAACCGTGAAATTGGAGTTTACATTAGCAAAATGATGAAATTTATCGTCCCTCTTTTTAGCGTTGTTTTGATGTTCAGTGGGTTTGCTCAAGCGCAGCAGCTAACCCAATATAATGCGGCAAAAGTACAGCGTGCAATTCAATTGCAGCAACAAGATAAAATAGTGGATGCTATTGATATTCTCTCTAAACTAACGCCATCACAGGCTTATGATAAAGCCTATGTACAGCGAATGTTAGGTGTTTTTCATTGGCAAAATGGGAACAGTAAAGCGGCAGTAAAATACCTTTCAACTGCAGTTAACAGTCAGCAACTCGTTGATGAACAAGCGTGGGTAACACAGCGCATGTTGGCGGATTTATTATTAACAGAACAACGGTTTAAAGAGGCATTACCTCATTACTACCTATTAACGAAAACAATACCTGAAAATCAAAAAATAGGGGACTTATGGTTTCGGATTGCTCAAACACATTATCAAATCTCACAGTGGGATAAGGTGTTATCTGCATTAAATAAGCATCAAAAAGTAGCGAAAATTCATAAAGAACAAGACAAAAGACAATTGTTGGTTTTAAAGCTTGGTGCGCAATTACAACGTAAATATTGGAAATCAGCGATACCAACGTTAACCGCTTTGATTGAATTAGAGCCTGAGCAGGCGGGGTGGTGGCAGCAATTATCAAGTATTCAGTTGCAATTGAATCAACCAAATAATGCGTTGGATACCTTGGTGTTAGCACAGCGTCAAGGTATTGTGTTAAGCCAATCTGAATTGAAAATATTAGCCCAGTTATATGCAGAACGTGGCATTCCTGAAAAAGCGGCGCAAGTAATGGCGCAATTAGCGGATTATGAAACAGATAAAGAAATAATAATTACGCAAGCAAGTTACTGGCAGGCTGCAAAAGAGTGGGATAAAGCGATTGCAGTTTGGCAAAAAGCCGCGCAGTTTGATGGTCAATATTATTGGCAAGTTGCTCAGCTTCAGATTCAAGAAGGGTATTATCAACAAGGGCTAAAAAGTCTTGATAAAGTAAAGGATTACAATAAAACCGATGATGTAGCATTAGCTAAAACTCGCGCTTACTATAAGTTAAATCAACTGGAATTAGCGCTTGTTAATGCTAAAAGAGCTAATGAGTTTAAGCCATCTAATGAAGCAAAAGGATGGATACAATATTTGTCTCAAATGAGGCAGATTAAAGGTTAATCTACTTAATAAAAAAGCAGCGTTCAACGCTGCTTTTTTATTGTTACCATTAATGAATATTATTTAATGCAGTGAGTTTGAATTGTGCATATTTGAAGGTGTCTGTTTTTCATTCCAAGCCACACTTGCCATTAATTTAACGTGATTTTCAATTAATGTATTAGCTTCATTATTCCATGTGGGTTGATCATGTTGTTGGTTACAGAACTCTAAACTTAATACAGTAATGTGCTGTAGTCGTTTAATACACCAATCTTTGATCTCAATATCTGCTGCAGAGTTAAAGGCGGCCATTTCTAACTTTGAGCTGATGTATTGTAATGTTTGAAATGCTTTTGCAATATTATGATACTTAGCATGCTCAAAAACTCGTAGGCATCCATCTAGCCAGCAAGCAATCGCTTTACTTTGATTATCGGTTAATTCTGGTCCCCAAATGGATGTTGGCGCTGAATAAACCAATTGTTCAAGTGAATCAAGCGACTTATCGTGCTTTGTCTGATACCAATCTGTAACTAAAGCTAACCAAGTATTTAGTGTCATTATGCTGCCTCATCCCAATGTTTTACGAAATGATTCGTACCCACTTTTTTATATTCTTCGATAATTATGCTGCTATTTTTCCTAATTTCATCTGCATCTATAGAATAGTTTGGTTCATTTTTGACTAAATTGCCAAATGGTAAATCAGGATCTGGTACAGCAGATATGAGTAGTTTTGTGTAAGGGTGCTGTGGATTACGTAAAATAGAATTAGTATCTCCCCATTCAACAATTTGCCCCTTGTACATAACCGCTGTTTCTTCTGCTATATAATGCGCTGTTGCTAAATCGTGAGTGATATATAAGAATCCAATCCCAAGCTCTTTTTTCATTCGTTGCATGAGGTTAAGTACACCTAAACGAATTGATACATCAAGCATGGATGTTGGTTCATCAGCTAAAATCATTTTAGCTCCAACAGCAAGAGCCCTTGCAAGGTTAACTCGTTGACGTTGGCCTCCGCTTAATTCATGAGGAAACTTCGCCAAAGTATCATGATCTAATTCAACGAGATCTAAAAGTTCTAGAAGGCGATGAGCTATTTCTTTATTCCCCTTAACTTGTTTATGAATCTTAAGAGGGCGTGTTAAATGGTGTTCAATTGTATGTGTTGGATTCAATGAACCAAAAGGATCTTGGAAAACCATTTGTACTTGGCTACGGTAATTGAGAATCTCTTTTGACGAACGAATATTATCAATGTTTTTCCCATCAAAGAGGATTTCACCTTCAGTTGTTGGGTATACTTTAGTTATGAGCCGAGCACAGGTACTTTTGCCACAACCTGATTCGCCAACTAGGGCTAATGTTTTTCCTGCATAGAGGTTAAAACTGATCCCTTGTAAGGCTTTAAAATTTTCTTCTTTAGCAAACCCACCACCAATGGTGAACTCTTTTACTACGTTCTTAACTTCTATAAGTGGCTGAGTCATAATATTGCACCTTCTGTTGACTGTTGTGAAACAGGGGCATTGTGAACTTCATGAATATTCGGGAAAGATGCCCATAATTTTTTTGTATAAGGATGTTGAGGATTCTTTCTGATTTCTTGTGATGTGCCGACTTCAACAATTTCGCCGTAGCGCATAATTGCAATTCGATCGCAGAGCTGACTCATTAATGCTAAATCATGAGTTATAAATAAGACGGAAAAACCAAACTCTTCTTTTAATTGAAATATTTGCTGAAGAATCTCTCGTTGAACAACGACATCCAGTGCTGTTGTCGGTTCGTCCATAATGATTAGTTTTGGACTTAGAGAAAGGGCTATAGCAATAACTAGGCGTTGTCGCATACCGCCACTAAATTGATGAGGGTATTCTGATAGACGTTCTCTGGGGATATTGACTAAATCTAATAATTTTTCAGCTCTGTCTTTTGCTTGGTCGTTGTTCATTGCTTTATGATGTCGGAGTACATCTGCAAATTGTTCTTGAATAGGAAGAACTGGATTGAGGGAGTTCATTGCACTTTGGAAAACCATAGCAATTTCGCTCCAACGAATAGCGTTCAATTGACCGTCAGATAAGCGCAATAAATCTTTGTTTTGAAAAAGAATGCTGCCGGAAGATATAAATGCAGGCGGCTTATGCAGTCGGTTAATAGCAAATGCTATCGTACTTTTTCCACAACCTGATTCGCCTGCTAGTCCGAATATCTCTCCCTTTCCTACATCGAAACTTACTGATTTGACAGCATGAAAATCTCCATTGTCAGTGATGTAATCGACGCATAACCCTTTTATTTGCAATAACGGATCGGAGTGTGTTCCATTTGTTATTCTGTTTGTTGTCATTTATTTTTACCATATGAGAAAGATAATGATTATCATTATTATCACGAGCTTTCATTTTATAAAAGACGCTCAAAGTAAATAAGAGATATGAGTCGAAATAAGTATGTAATGGCAAGTAATAAGATTCATGGCTATGAAAGAGGCAGATAAACAAGGTGTCTCATTTGTGATATTTGATCTTGGAAAGATAAATTAGAGTATTGACTTTAATTTTATCTCATTTTTGGTATGGTTGGGGTAAGGACAAATTTGAATGGATTCAAAATCAATACAATAACTATAAATAAGGAATGCTGTATGAACAAATTAACAGCGCTACTCGTATTTTGCTTGATGACTCCTGCTATAGCTGCTGCACAAGATGATGTGTCTAAGCGAGCTCTTGCACAAGAGTTAAGCCGTGCTTTTCCACAATTAGAAAACAATTTAAAAAGTACTATTAATCAGTATCAAATGAGTGCTTCATTATCTGATTTATCAACTCAAACTAAACCTCAACCACAAGTTCGCACTTTTATGGCTGCAATGACAACAGCAAATAAAACTGAAATCCAAGCTCGTGGTTTAGAAAAATATACCGACGAATTGCTTGAATTGCGTTTAGCTGATCCAAGTATGTTAGCTCGCTGGCAAGCAGGTCAAAGTCCATTATTTGCCTTTGAACCAGAAGGGGCTGAGAGCGAATGGCAATACATCGAGGCTTATGATATTGATGGCAATCTTCATTATTTAGATGTTTACGATGTCCCAGAACGTCCAGTATTAGTGGTTGATACTAATAACCGTGAAGAACTAAAAGCTGGTTTAGCGTTAATGCGTGATGAGTTTAAAGCGCTGCAATCTAATGAACCAAGTGAAAAAGTGAAGCCTGCCCCTTATGCTATGTTAAGAGCTGCTGCGGAACCTACTGAAATTAATACCACTATCTTAAAGAAAATTCAGTTAAAAGATGATCACGAACCTTGGATCTCTGGTAAAGCAGAAATATACGCAATAGTATCTGGCGTCAGTCCTTCAAGAGACGAACCAACGATTGATGTGATTGAAATGCCTTATTTAGATTACGCAGAGCAATCTTACCCTGCTAATCAGATTATGGTTTTTTGGGATCGTTATCGTTGGGGTGCCGCTGATATTATTTTAATGGAACAAGATGATAAAACGGATTATAAGCAGTTAGCGCAAACGATCTTAAAAGTAGCCAGTGATTTCTTAGCGACCATTCCTGATAAGGAAGCGCAAGCGTATTTGATTATTCCTCAAATGACGAGTGCAATTATAGCGTTACTTCCTGATGATCTATTCGTTAACGATGACGATTTTGTTGATGTGTTTTACACCATAATGAAAGACACTGAATACACGGAACACTCAGGCGCTGGAAACAACGCAACTGCAGATTTCGCACCGTTAATTATTCAAAAAACTCAATAGTATCTTACTTTAATAAGAGTGACTTAAAGGCTTAGTTTTTTAAGTCACTTATTTAATATCCAAACCCTGTCATCCCATTAAGTACAATATTGTTGTAACTTACCACTCCCACTATTTCTCCGTGCCTGAGCACTGGAGCGCGACTGATCCCAAAACGTTCAAATAGCTGAGCGCAATATTTTATGTTCATATCAGGTGAGACAGAAAGCACAGGTTTTGTCATGATTTCATAAATATTGGTTCTCTCTGCTGAGCGGTTTTGCATGAGCACTTTTTTGGCAATATCGTTCAATAATACGATCCCGTACTCATCATCATCGTGTCGTTTTTTTATTATGAGTTCTTTTACTTGTTTCTGTTTAGCTAATAAGATCCCCTCGGCTACTGTCATTAGGCCATCAACAATAACGTAGGTATTGGACATAACGTTTTCGACTTTTATTTTATTCATGACTTTTCTACTACATCTTTAGTTCACGCAGCCCTTGATGAACAACCTCAAGTGTATCTTCAAGAACAATTAGTAACTGATATAGTATTTCAATTTTATGTCGTTTTTATGTCATTTATATTGTGTCTATTTAAAGGTGGTTGGTTGTTTATTAGACAGGGCCGAGGTACTTGAACTAAGTGCTTGTTCTATAAATTGAAAGGAATTAGGCATATAAGATATCAACTAAATTTTAGATGCTATCCCCCAATTCTAGTAGGTATTTATAATTGTCCTAAACCAATTTTGAGGCAGTAATTGATGAATAAATATGACTTAGAAAAGCAAGTGCTAGTGAAAGTGATGAAAAAGACCTTGAATTAGCATTGGTAGCCAAAGACATTAGTAAGGCTGATATCATACGTATGTTGAGTTATTTCATTAAAAAAACCGAAGCCTTGAGTGAATAAATTTTAAGTAAAAGCTAATTGAATCTCCCCCTATCAATTAGCTTTTTTTGTTATTCGGATACTTGTATTTTTCGCACTTGATAGCCAAAGCCTAATGCGCTGTATGCTAACAAAGAATAGCCGAGTAACTCAGTACCTTCTTCCGCTAGATTCTTAACCGTTCGAATATAATCACCTTGTAGTAGAATTTGCCATAAGTGATTCATACCAACTAAACGAGAAAAAACCAGAACCACAACTAACGCACAACTCATCGTGTAGAAGTAACGGCTATCGAAGAATTTTGCAGAGGTGGAAAGTAAGCCTTGCTTATCTTTTAGAGCAAAGAAAATACACACGAAGGTGACGACAAGTGCTGGCACAAGCCAAAATCCATGATAAACCTTATCAAGTACACCATCGCATTCTCTAATGAACATGCAACTAAAAAAGCCGACGACTAAGATAGCAAATGAACGCGCCTTAGGGTTTATTTTTGCTATGTAACTGAATGATAAGATAACAATTAAAAGTAAAAACTGTTGGTAGTATTCAGTCAGTGACTGCTCACTTACCCCATCTTTTAATGTGATAATGTCAGTACGAATAACAAGATAGGCAATGGCGACAACAACGCATTGAATAAAGAATTGAAGCAGTCCTCTTTGGATCATTTTGATCTCTTTGGACTTTGAGTAGGAAAAAAGCATAACAGCCTCTCAAATAACGAACGGTTTGTTAGTATAAGAGGCTATTGAATGTAGATATGTATCTATTTATAAAAAATAGGATTCCATAACAGCGGGCTGGTATACCTTAAAATTGTAATTATGCGTAATTCATAATATAAAACAATGAGGTAGTTGAAATGATCACCCAAAGCGAGACCCCAAAAATAAGGGGCTTTGCACCAGCAGCTTTAATTTTTTCGATTGAAATGCCACATCCAATAAAGAATAAGCATAAAACCAGCAGTTTTTTCGATACATCAAAAATACCATTATAAACGACATCAAATTGTGGCAGGTTATCGCTTATCAGTATGGCTAAACAATAAAAGACAATGAAGTAAGGAATAGTGATTTTCTTGCTATTGCTTCTGAATAACAAAGCACTGATTAGAGCAACAGGTACAATCCACAAAGCACGAGCCAATTTTAATGTAGTGGCTGTTTTAAGTGCTTCTTCGCCATAAGCAGACGCCGCCCCTACAACAGAAGAGGTGTCATGAATAGCGATTGCTGCCCATGTTCCGAAGGTGTGTTGGCTTAACTCTAGTGCATGACCAATGACAGGAAAGATAAAGAGTGCAATAGAATTAAGAACAAATACAGTAGCAAGAGCAAGTCCTGTAGATTCTTCATCTGCATTAATCGCCGGAGCGACAGCTGCAATCGCACTTCCGCCACAAATCGCTGTGCCTGAAGCAATTAGGTGTCCTGTGACTTTATCTAATTTCATCTGTTTTGCTAATAGCCAACCTAAAATTAGGGTACCTGTAATAGTGGCTAAAATAATACCGATGCCATTTGACGTCGCTTCAATCGCTTCATTCAGTTGAATGCCAAACCCTAGCCCAACAATAGAGTAAGCCAATAGTTTTTTGGTGACTTTGCCAAGAGCAAAATTGGTTGGAACGAATCCGAAACTGGCAAGAGCAAAGCCCATAACTAACGCGGTTGGAGAACTAATCCAAGGCGTAAGGGTAAGTAGTGCTGCGATATAAAAAGGAGAGTAGTGTAATAAGTGTTGTTTATTAAAAGTCATCTTGAGAATTCTTGGGTACAGGAAAATGAAAGATACCATTTTTTATTTATTTAGTAAGTTTAATTAATCCATATGTATAGTTTAATTAAACTTAACATTATTGGTGTTGAAAGCTCCTTTTTTAAAAATTAAGCAATCGTTTGCTTTTCTCTGACTTTGTCATTTTAAAAGAGTATATAGTCCGTGCGAATTTATTTTTATCAATATTGGAGTTTATATGCGTTCGATTAAAACTGTTTTTCTTTTCTTTATTATGTTGTCAGTTAGTTTCTTTTCTATGGCTGAAATGAAAAGCGTAACTGTGAAAGGAAACGTTCAATCGCCACTAAAACCAATTATTATTCAGGGGCCGATGCCTATTGAAGCTCAACACTTTGCAGCATTATTAGATAACGTTGTTATTGAAAAGAGTGGTCTGTTTGTGTTTTACAAAGGAACGCTAAATGGCTATCCAGTGATTGTTAGTCAAACAGGAAAAGGGCTTGAAAATACAGCGGCAGCAACAGCTATCGCTATAGAACGCTACAGCCCAATAGCGATTATTAATCAGGGAACATCTGGAGGACACGATAAAAACTTAAATGTTGCTGATATTGTTCTCGGTAAACGTACGGTTAATATTGGTAACTTAAAAGCGCCTAAAACACCAGAAGGAAAGGGTTCTAATTCACTTACTTGGATACCAATGGATATTATGGCCTCTAGCGGGAGTGCCGGTGGTGACGATGCAAATAAAATTCGCTATTACGAAGGTAGCAGTGCACTGATTTCTTCTGCGCATAAGGTTAAATATAATAAAGGTAAAGTTGTGGAAGGAACTATTGGTTCTGCAAACTTTTGGAATAATGAATTAGATCGTATTAATTGGTTTCATACAAACTTTGGTACAAGTACCGAAGAGATGGAAAGTGCCTCGGCAGCTCAAATTAGTGAAGCTTATAAGATTCCATTTTTAGCTATTCGTATTTTATCAAATAATGCAACTAATGGTGGTCATTATAATCCGAACACGGCTAAATATTGCCAGTCTTATGTAAAAGATGTGGTTATTCAATATATTAGTGATCTTAATTTAAAGTAATTGTATTGAGTTATCGTTCAGATAAATACGTCACTACAGCACTATGATCAGAACCAGAAAATTGGCTTAACACTTCACGTTTACAAATGAAGAGTGAAGGTGATTCAGTGTTTCTTATCCAAAGATGGTCTATCGCAATTCGAGAGAAAGAAGGTATTGAGAGACCTTTTATCTCTCGTGGCCAGCTTTGTAGTGGAGCGGTGTGGTAATCTTGATAAGCGTCTGTAAACCGTCTTGTATTTGCAGATAAATTAAAGTCACCGATGATAAGAGTATCCGCATAAGGTGAATAGTCAGATAATCGTTCTAAACTGCCTATTAAGGCGTTTCTTTCATGCCAAAGTTGTTCTGATCTTGGTGATGGAGGATGAGCTGTATATAAGCTAACGGGACGATGTTCACTGCTTTGCCAAACGCCACTTATCATGTAATGGCCCGCTGGAGTATTTTGTGCTTTCAGATTTAATGGTTGTTTGCTGATGATCATTTGTCCACTTGGATAACCTAACCCAGGAGTTCCACCAAATTGATATGGATACTTATCGATTAATTCCATAAATCGATCACCATGCCATGGTGCTGTTTCTTGTAATACGACTAAATCGATCTCGTTTTTCTCTAAGTAATCCAAGAATGGCGTGAGGTTAGGGTTAGTGTAATACAGGTTATATTGAACAATGGTTAAAGGGTCTACACACTGACCATTGCTGTAGCTTGAGGGAGGAGAAAGCATAAACCATATACAAGATAATAAAAGCGCTAATCCTGAAAAAGCATAATAGTGAAGAAAAGCAAAAACAATGCTGAGCCCAATATAATAGGTAACTAAAATACTTGGTATGCCTGTTATGTTTTCAAACCACCAGAGGGTGGATAGCTCAAAAGACATGCCCCAGATAGCAGAGGGCAACAGTAAAATGAATATCAATATAATTAAATTTGATGGACGTTTTAGCATTCAACACTCATCCGTAAGTGATTGTCGTTAATACTAAGTATGGTATATAAACTTGAGTTGTGTTGAATGTATATTAATTTTCCTAAAACATAGGGTAATGAATGGGAGAGTAACCTTGCTTCATTGCATCTACCATCTTAAGCATTGTTGGTAAGGCGTGTTTAAAAAAATGTTCATAACCTTCACACAGAACATTATGGTTTTCACCATTATTGATTTTATCTACTCTGTTTTTAGGACATCCACCATTACACAAGGGTTTAAAATCACAACGAAAGCATTTTTGATTCAGTGAATCGTGTTTATTTTGCCCAAATAGCATTTGTTCTGGTGAGTTAACCATCTGTGCTAAAGAGGCATTATTATCATTGATATTACCTATTTTATAGTTGTTATAGGCGTAATGGTCACAACTAAAAACGTCACCGTTAGATTCTATCATTAATTGTTGACCGCAAGTTTCTGCATGGTGGCACATTTGGCTTTGATGACCCATTAAGATCATTAAGCAGTTTTCAAAGAATTGAACATAAATCTTACCAATATCGTTAGCAGCCCATTCATCAAAAACATTGCATAAGAACTCCCCCCATTGTTTACCAGTTAAAGTCCAATCGTAATCAAAGCGACGATCCATTTCATGGTCAATACATGGCTGAAATTGCAGATAAGTGCTGCCATTCTCTTTTAAAAATCGATAAATAGTTTTGCCATGCTTATAGCTTTTATTATTGATAACCGTGAGTGTATTAAACTCAACGTTCTGTTGTTTTAAGTGTTGTATGCCACGCATGGTTCGTTCAAAAGAGGAGTTACCCGCTTTATCAATTCGAGCAATATCGTTAATCAGTTGTGGTCCATCGATACTGATCCCGACCATAAAATTATGTTGGGCAAAGAAAGCTGCCCAGCGTTCATTAATGAGGGTGCCATTGGTTTGAATTGTATTTTGGATTGGAGTTGTCGATTGATGTGCTTGTTGAAGTTCTATTGCGGTTTGATAAAAAGCTAACCCTTTCATCATTGGCTCTCCACCATGCCAAATAAAATCAATAACAGGTATTTGTGGTGGTTGAGATTGAATATGATTAGAAACCAGTTTATCTAGTGTTTCTGCATCCATTCCTAGTTTGCTTTTGTCTTCATTTTTCAGGTAATAACAGTAATGACAATCTAGGTTGCATCTCGCACTTTCAGCTTTAATAAATAAACCATATGGTGTTGATGATGTAGTTGCTAACTGTTCTGTCATTATTGTGCCTCATTAAATGATCATTGTTGACATTTATTAATTTAATGAATTCTTCTTATATAGTCGAATTGCATTTTTTAATAGAGGATATTCATTCTTTCAATTGTTCTTCTTTATTGTGAGTCGATAGTCTAAAAGTGTATTTCTTAATAGAGGTTTGAATGATGAAAAAAGCATTGATGACTACGCTTATTGCGAGCAGTATTTTAAGTAGCACTTGCGTGTTCGCAGCTCAATTAACACCGGTGAATCCCCAAGAAGAGTTAGCTTATAATTTAGGACTTCAAGCCTTTATTTATGGAGCGGGGCCTTTAACTGTTGCTCAGGTAAGGGCTGCTTCAACCAATGTTGATGCTCCTATGGATAATGGAGCTGCGCCATTAAATATGATGGGGAAAACACTTAAGTTAGCTGGGCCAGAAGATAGAGTTGTTCCAACGGTTAATAACGACACTTTATATTCCCAATCTCATATTAACTTAAATGATACTGGCCCATTAGTTATTGAAATTCCTCCAACAAATAATCGTTATTTTATTGTGCAATTGCTTGATGATTATTCAGAGGCTGTTGGTAATTTAATTGAAGATAATGTTGGTCAAGATGGTGGCAAATTCTTATTAGTTAATAAAGGCTGGAAAGGCGTTGAAGGGGGCATTCCTGACGGTATTGATGGTGTTATTGAATCGAGAACGCCATTAGTTTGGTATATCCAACGTACTGGTGTTTCGGGAGATAAAGATCTAGCGGCAGCATTAAAAATACATGATGGTTTTATTAATTACCCGTTATCAGAACTTGGTAAAAGTCATAAACCAGTACAATTAACTCATGCTAAAACAGGTATTTCTCCAGTTCCTCAACCAAAAGGCTTAGGGTGGTTTAGTTTAATTGATAAAGAGCTGCGCAATAATCCAATCGCATCAGATGCGTCAATTGTCGATCAATTCAAATATATTGGTATTGGAGGGGATGAACCGTTTAATCCTGATAAATTAACAGAAGATCAGAAAAAAGGGCTGATGCGAGCGCTTAATGCTGCCCCACAAATTATTCAATATGCCAGTCGTGATTTAGGGACGAAAAATAATGGTTGGGCAATGATGTACGAGGGAGGACGTTACGGTAATGACTTCTTGAGCCGTGCTAGCATTAACTTTCGAGCTGCAGGTTTAAATACAAAAGAACGAGCTTTATATCCAAATCGCTATACAGATGCGGATGATCAGCAGTTATCGGGTAAAAATAAATACCGTATGACCATGCCAGCAGATGCTCCAGCTAAGGCTTTTTGGTCTTTAACTATGTATGACGCGAAAAATCTGTTTATGGTCCCAAACAGTATTGATCGTTATTCAATATCAACAAATCGAGAAGATGAGCTTATTTATAATAAAGATGGTTCATTAACGGTATGTATTCAGAATGCTAAACCTACAGATACCAATTGCAATTGGCTTCCTGCGCCAAAGGATGATTTTTATTTACATATGCGCTTGTACGAGCCAACTCAAGCTGTGTTAGATAATACTTACGCTTTACCTCAGGTCATTAAGCAATAAAATATGGTGAATTTGTTAAATAAAAACGTATTAACTAAATTAATGAAAAAACAGTAAACCATAAGTTTATCTTCAGCAAATCTTAAGTTTGATATGTGACACTTGTCTCATTGTTAAGGTGCTGAAGGTATGCTTGTTTTGTCTAATCTGATTTCAAAAATTAAAAACCATAAAATATCGATGAATATGGTGTCACTTATCACGATAGTTTCACTTTATTTTGCTGTGGTTTTTAACTATCCAATTAATGAAAAAATTTATCAACTCTCACAAGGACAAGAGGTTTTTCTTTTTAACGCCAGCACTGCTTACATGTGCTTTTATTATTATCTTCTCCTTTATTGCTTTTCCTTATCTGTTTAAAGGTATTGTCGTTGTATTGACCATAACGTCTGCTATGGCTTTTTATGCGGCTCTTCAATATAACACCATGTTTGATTACGCAATGATAGAAAACATTTTTGAAACTAATGTAGATGAAGCCTCATCGTATTTAAGTTCGGCATCTATTGGTTACTTAATTGTGTTTGGACTTATTCCATCGATTCTATTATTAAAAGTGAATATTGTGCGTCATGCCTCTTGGTTAAAAGAGCTTTTTCATCGTGCGATACTAATGAGTGTCGCGATTGTTGGTTTACTTTTAATCTCAGTTTTTTATTTTAAAGATTACGCATCGATTGGTCGTAATAATTCCTATTTAAATAAAATGATTAACCCTGCCGATGCATTTAATACCGTTAAATACATTAAAAATGAATACCTGACGGCACCTTTAGAGTACATCACGATTGGAGAAGATGCCGTTGTTACCCCTGCTAAAATGGCAAACCAACGTTAATGGTTATTTTAGTTGGTGAAACGGCTCGTGCACAGAATAGTGCTTATAACGGTTATGAAAGAGAAACTAATCCATATACAAAAGATCTTGGGTTAATTACTTTTCAGAATGTGACTTCTTGTGGAACAGCAACGGCACACTCGTTACCTTGTATGTTCTCTAATATGACACGAACTAGTTACAATAAAGATCGTGCTAATAATCAAGATAATGCATTAGATGTATTAACTCATGCTGGTGTGAAAGCGGTATGGATTGATAACGATGGTGGCGATAAGGCGGTAGCAAAAAATATCGAGAAAGAGATGATTACGGATCATTCAGAATCCAACTTATGTAATGGTTCGAGCTGTTATGATGAAATTTTATTAAAAGGGTTGGATAAACGAATTGCGGAGACACAAGGTAATCAAGTGTATGCACTGCATATGATAGGAAGTCATGGACCTACCTATTGGAAGCGTTATCCAAAAGAGATGGCGGTGTTTGGCCCTGCATGTAACCGTAGCGACATTGAGAATTGCAGTGATGCGGAAATAACGAATGTATATGATAATACATTGGTTTATACCGATTATGTTATTGCTCAAACGGTTAAAAAATTACAAAGCTATTCAGATAAATACAATGTAGTTATGCTTTATATTTCTGATCATGGTGAGTCATTAGGAGAGAATGGACTTTACCTTCATGGTGCACCTTATATGATGGCACCTAAAGAGCAAACTCATGTGCCATGGTATATCTGGATGAGTGATGATTATGCAAATCAAAAAGGCATTGATAAAGCAGCGGTAATCGATAATTCTGCAACGGGTGATTATTCACATGATAATTTATTCCATACTATTTTGGGCTTATATGGCGTAACAACAAAAGCCAAAGATAATGCGTTAGATATTATGGCGAATTAATTAAAACCGGCTTACACAGAAGAGAAATAGGCTAATCATGAGAATGGTTAGCCTATTTTTGTTATTATCTGATTATAAAAATATAAGGTGATAAGAACGATGAAGATATTGTTGATTGAAGACTCAGAACATTTACGCCGAAGTCTGATCGTCGGATTAAGTAATTTAGGTTTTACTGTTGATGAAACGGGCGATGGATCTAAAGGGTTATCAATGGCGATCACTAACGATTATGACTTTATTATCTTAGATCTTATGTTACCCAATGTGGATGGTATTACGCTTTTAAAAAGCATTCGTAAAATGGGTAATGATGTCAAAGTGATCATCTTATCTGCAAAGTCACAGCCAGAAGACCGTGTTGAAGGCTTGATGTCTGGGGCGGACGATTATCTTGTAAAACCTTTCTCTTTTGATGAACTTCATGCTCGAATACTAACGGTAGGAAGAAGAGGGCAGGTGAAAAATAACGATGATGATATAAGTATTGGTTTATTTAAGCTTGATCTTGCAAAGAAAACCTTGGAATTTGATACTAAGTTCATTGATTTAACGAAAAACGAATACAAAATTATTGAATGTTTGTTCTTATCAAAAAATCAGGTAATGACCACTGAAAATATCAGTGATTACGTCGTCGGTTCGTTTGATTCTTTATCAAAAAATACCATTGAATCGCATTTATCTTCTGTTCGTAAAAAAGTAAAAGCCCTAGGTGGAGAGCTACCAGTTAAGAATAAAAGAGGATTTGGTTATTACGTGGAAAAAGACGTATGTACTCAATAAAGGATCGATTAGTTAACGCCTTAACCGTGATCATTGGCATTATTTTGCTAGTGGTGTTTTTGTCATTAGATTTTATTTTGGATGCATGGGTTGATCAGCAATTTGATGATGCTTTAGTTGAGAAATCAAATTATTTTAAATCCTTGGTAGAAGTGGAAAGTGATGGCATTGAGTTTGAATATCATAACGGGTTTATGCCCCAATTTGAGCGTAAAGAAAATGCGCAATATTTTCAGATTTGGCTAGATGAACAAACTTTTGCGAAATCTCAGTCTCTGTCTTATTACGAAAATATTGACCTTGATTATCGTGATGTAGCGACACATGACAGTCGTATCTTTACGATAAAATTACCTGATGGCAGTATGGGAAAGGCCATCTCTTCACGCTTTCAGCCTCAATTATCACATGATGTGAAACCTGAAGATGTAACCTATATTGGTTCAATGTATTTAACTCTTGCTATTTCAAATCAGCGTGTATCAAACATATTATTATTTGCTGATTTGGGACTTTTGTTTGTATTTATTACTGCTATTTTTGGTGTCAGAACCGTGGTAACAAAAGTGGTGGATAGAGAATTAGACTCGCTTTATATACTCAATAAAGAGATATCAGAGCTGGATGTGAATGCTGAGCAGATTAAAGAAAACCCAAAAGAGAGTAAAGAAATAGCACCTATTCGCAAAGAGTTAAATCGGTATATTGAATTAAACATTCAAAACGTAGCTAATGAAAAACGTCTTTCGTCTGATATCGCTCACGAACTTAAAACACCGATTGCAGAGATAATTAGTCTTAGTGAAATGAATATTCGCTTTCCTGATGACGTAAGAATTTCAGCAACTTATAAAGAAGATGTGTTATCTATTGCAAATAATATGAAGAACATCGTGAATCAGTTGATGGCGTTAAATCAAAGTTCTTCTAGTCATTATCATATTGAAAAAAGTGACGTTGATATACGAGATCTTGCTAAAGAAATAAGTATTGATTTGGAATTTAAATACCCAGATGCAGAAAAGCGTTTAACGTTTATTTCGACATTGTCTTCACCTGTCATTTATGTTGATCGTTTTAGCCTAGAAACTGTCGTTAAGAACTTATTAGATAATGCTTTATTTTATAGTGAAGAAGGTTCTGAAATTGTTGCTTCAATTGATAATTACGATGCAGCTCATTTTGTACTAAAAGTGCAAAATAGAACGTTAACAAAATTAACTACAGAGCATCTTGAAAACCTGTTTAAGCCTCTTTACCAAGTAGATAAATCAAGAACGCATACAGGGAGACATGGATTAGGGTTGTCGATAGTGAAGAATATTGCTCATGTAAATAATTATGAACTATCTGTTGATTATACAGATGAACAAGTGATTACATTTAATGTCATCATTCCAAAAGAGCAATAAGTTAAAATGAAATATAAAAGAGGAGCGATGAACGCTCCTTTTTTATTGATTGGCTAGAGTCTCAAATTTATTTCACAGAATTATCAGACATTCCAATACCACCTGATTTTTGACGTGGTGGGAAAGCTTTCAATGATTTTTTATACTCACCAATCTTTTTCTGTAGTGTAGGAACTATCCAAGAACGTTCTTTCATCCATAAGAACCAACCATTAGTATCAACGCTTCGCTCCCATGGATCTGCTTTGATATCTAAGATAATACCAAGAGGCCATGTTTTTGCGGGTTCGGTCCATTCTGTTTTAGTTTTTAAATGCACTTTCCAATTGTCTACTCGGATAGCATTCAAATCTTGTTCATTGTAATAGAAGAATTCATGACGCTTACTTGGGCCTTTTTTAGTTAGCATGTCCATTTGGTTATACCCATCTAAATGAGCCTTGTATTTAGTTCCATTAATTTCTTTGCCTTTTAGTAGCTCTTGCTTAATTTTGGTATCACCAGTTGCAGCAGCCATTAAGGTTGGAACCCAATCTTCTGATGTCATAAATCCATCGGTATATTCGCCTTCAGGTATATGTCCAGGCCAACTGATCAGCATAGGTACTCGGAATGCTCCATCCCACGTTGTTCCTTTTTGACCACGGAAAGCGGCAGTGCCAGCCATTGGCCAGTGATCAAGGTTAATACCGTTATCAGACGTAAACATGATGATGGTGTTATCCGTCTCCCCCAAAGCATCTAATTTATTTAGTAATACACCTATTTGGTCATCTAATTCTTTTAATGCATCAAAATATTCTGTGTGACCACTAACGCCTAAATACTCATCTTTAACATGTATTTGTTGATGCATACGTGATGGGTTAAACCATAAGAAAAAGGGCTTATTTGGTGTTTGCGCTTCATGCTTTTCTAACCATTGTGTTGTGAACTCAACGTATTCATCATCAATGGTTTTCATTCGCTCAGAGCCAAGAGGCCCTTTATCTTCGATACGCTGTTTACCAATTTCCCCCCAACGTGGTTGTACGGTTTTGTCGTAACTCTCTGTGGCGAAGCTGTGAAGCATATTTCGCGGACGGCCAATAAAGTCAGGGTCTTTGGGAAAATTAGGTTGTTCTGGCATTTCCATTACATTTAAGTGATAAAGAAAACCATAAAATTCATCAAAGCCATGAACCGTTGGTAAAAACTTATTGCGATCGCCTAAATGACTTTTACCAACATGTATGGTGTCGTAACCTTTTGCTTTTAACATGTCAGCAAGAGTGGGGTCTTCTTTTTGTAAACCAATATTAGAGCCTGGTTGACCAACCGTTGTTAATCCAGTTCTAAATGGATATTGCCCTGTAATAAAGGCGCTTCGTCCTGCAGTAGAGCTTCCTTGTGCATAATAATCACTTACCATCATGCCTCGTTTAGCTATACGATCAATATTTGGCGTGTTAATTGCGCCTAACCCTCGATGGTAAGCTGAAATATCCATAGGGCTAACGTCATCAACCGTTATGGTCACTATGTTCGGTTGAGTTTGTGCTGCATGAGTTCCAAATGAGGTAACAGCAAGAGCTAGTGCTGTTTTTGCTATCGTTTTTGTTTTCATATTTATTACCTTGCAGTAAAAATTTATTTATATGGTGTTGGTTGAATTGGTGGTACTGTCCATTTCATATCAAGAATTTCTTGAGACGGTATATAAAGACGAGTGATGGCATAAAAGTTACCTTTTGGGGTTGGCAACCAGTTTGCTAAGTCTTTAGGATTTGTTGGCTTTTGATTTGATAGAACAAGGTCAAAAGAACCGTCACTGTTTTTTTGGATAGGGGTTTGATCATTTATGTTGAAACGATGAATATCATTAGCAACTAACATTTTTGTTTGGGCGTCATAAACGGTAATTGACCAAAAAGCAGCAACTGGTGGTTGGTTATCGAAATGTATGCTGTAGTTTTTCTCACCAGAAAGAAATTGATTGTTTACATCTGTGTAAGCAATTGGATACATAGCTTCTTTTGCACCTTGGCCACCAAGATAAGGATGGGCCACCAGAGAGCGAAGTGCATTGTCATCACCAAATTGGTCTAAAACGAATGAATAGAACCAACCATCTTTTGCTTTTAAAGTGACTGGGTTTGATGCTTGAACTGAAACTATTTTTTGACCGTCTTTAATGGCTTTTTCAAGTTGAACTTTCATTTTTGAAGTCAGCTTTGTTCGGTCAAACCCATCTTTACTTAGACCAATTTTATTAAACTGACCTAATAAGGCTTGTTGAAGCTCTGCAATAGGGGTGTCTTTTATATAAGCTCCTAATTCTTCATAAAAGCGAAGTGGATCGTCTTGCTTTCCCGCACGGGCGGGCAGAGGTTGAGATACAAAATCACTTGAATCATGGGCTAGATATTTACTTAATGGCGTTAAAGTATATTTATTTTGGATATCATGGACGTTCTGGTAATCCTTCTCGCCAAATACTTGAGTTCGTCCCCATAGCCATATTTTTGTAGTAGGCGCTTCGACAACGGTTAATCCTGTTGGGATATCTCCAACCCAGTTTGGCGGCACAATCATTATCTCTTGTGCATTTTTGCCTGTTTCTCTTGTTCCTACGTATTTAAAAAGGTTGTGCCACATATCAAATAAGTTGATCACAAAGTAGCGATCTTTAACTGCTGGTGTTGATAATATGATCGGTTCATTGGAGACATCGACAACAGCACTTGAATATAAGGTGTCACGATTAGCGGTTGGCATATCCGTATCTAGATTAGTCGGAAGCCTGCGAGCATGGCCAAAGTGATTTAATGGTGCTCGATAGCTTGTATCATTTTGTGGCTGAGACATATCTGTATATTTTCGAACTATTTGTTCCATGCGAACTAAAGTCGAACCCCACAAATAAGCATTGGTCGCTAAAATATAACTTTCTTGATCAAGCCAGTTAGACGCTTGGTTTTCTTGAATTTGTTCTGTTGGAGATAAAAGGGGATGAGTTTCTTTTGCATTAATGCTTAAAGAACTCATTAAAAGGGTGGAAATGATTACGGTAGAAATACGTTTTTTAAACATAAATAACTCCTTTATATAATTAAAGGGATCTTATGTTTTTTGGTTTGAAATTATCTCTATACTCTCTATTAAGAATATTAATAGAGAGCTGCTATTTCGTTATTAATAATAGTTAAATTGAATTTAAAATTTCTTTTGCTTCTTTAATTAGCCATTCAGTTAATGGTTGATTGCGATTTGTTTGATGACAAAATAAGGCAATTTTACGTTGATAGCTCTGAGGCACAATTTCATGAGGTATCGGCAAAAAGCGAAAATGAGGCTGCATCAATGCCTGAAGAGTTCGTGGCATAACACCAACATAATTACTTTCTTTCAGTAAATTTGTCATTAACGAAATATCACTTGTTCGTAAATTGATTTTTTTCTTTATTTTAAGATTACGAATTAACTGCTCTGCTTTTGATGGCCCTGTAATCCCTCCAGGAATAAGGCAAATAGCCAAAGGATATAAGAGTACGTTTTCAATTGACGCATGCTGCAAAGGGTGTTCATTACTCACTACAAAAGCAAACTCATCACCACCAATCTCCTGCTCTAATAGTGTTTTATTTGTCTCCATTGGTAAATAAGTAATTCCAAAGTGCTGATGAGGGCTGTTTTCTAAACGCTGTGGAGTATCTCCTGCCCAGTGTGAGCATTGAACGGTTAATTCAGGAGCCAGTAGCGTCAGTTTCTTAATTAACTGTGAGCCTAATGTTGGAATTAAAGGAGGGGAAATTAGTAAGTTTAAATCACCATTCAATTGAGATATATCCCATTGAGTATTATCTGAATAGAGCTTATCTAGCTGAGTCAAAAGAGCTGGAAGCGTAGCTAATATGTTTTCACATTTGATTGTAGGAGTAAGGTTGTTTTTATCACGAATGAACAAAGGATCACCAAATTGGTCTCGTAACTTTTTTAGCATAATACTGATTGTAGGTTGGCTTAAATTCATTCGTTTTGCTGCCAAAATGGTTTGCCTCTCTTCATTTAGGATGACGAGAAGTCTGAGCAAATTTAGATCTTTGTTCTGCATGGATGTTACCTAACCACTGAGCATTGAAAATAACTAAAGAGAAATATAGCTTGAAAAAAAAGTGAGTTCAGCAACTATGTGAAAATATCGAGATATTGATTAGAAAATAAAATAGAACGAAAAACTTCTTAAAGTGTAAATTATGTTCTCATGGAAAATAAGTCTCACATATAAGGCAACCTTCACCTCTAAGTGAGATCTAGATCGTTGAATTAAATAAAAAGTATATTTAGTCATTGCTTAAAATTTAGATAATATGGAGTGTTTTTGCTAAATATAAAAAAACCTAAATAGATTAAATTTAAAAAAATGTATATTTAACAGATAATTATATTAATAATAACGTTTAATTTATGAAATAATTTCTATAGAATAATTTTATTATTAGGCATTTTTATTTATTTGTTTGGTGTAAATGCCTTGGGGTGTCAGTGCTTAAAAGCTTATAATGGCTAAATAAAGGGTTGGTTCAACACATGAAGTATCTTTTTGAACAAATTTTAAAAAAATATAGAGAGAAGAGCGGCGTTACTCAAGAGATTATGGTTGACTTATTGAGTCACAATTCTTCGAAGTTAAAAAAATTAGATAACGTAACATTTAGTCGCTGGGAAAGAGGGATCACTATTCCTCCGTTCAAAAAACAAATTGAGATATATCAGTTATTAGGTGTCGATCCTATAGATGAAATCATTGATTCAAATATAGAATTACCAAAAGTGGATAATGAGAATTATTTCGCTACTGATTACTATACTTATGGTAATAGTGATTTTGTTATGCATGTATTAAATCGAAATACGTTATCCGGTTTAGATTCTGTTCTTGAAGAAATGGAATTAATAATTGATAGTGATTATTATTTTAAGCAGTTAATAAAAGCCACTGGAAAAAATAGTATAAAAAAATCAATAGAGTCATTAATGACGAAACTAAATGCTGAGATTATTGTTTGTAAATATAAATCTCGATTAATTGCACATTCCATTACGCTTTATGTATCATCAGATTTTTTAAAAGATTTAATGTGTAATGAAATAGATTATACAAAAATAAAAAATTACGCATCAAATAATCCCTTAATAATATCATTCTATGCGTCAACTAATGATAGCCTTAAATATATACTAGGCCGAATTTTGACAAACTTTTTAGATATACCAAATATAGATTCAAAATTGTATTTTATTTCAGGTGAAAAAAATATACATAAGTTATTTGTTAAATTAAACTCTAAAATTAAATTTAATGAATTTATCGATGATAAAAACTATAAGTTATCTGAAGTAACTAAGCTAAATATTAATCACTCAAAAGATGCATTACATTTTCTTGTTGATTTTAGAAGAATGGAATATGAAAAGTAAAATAAATATAATATTAGTAGATGATATTGATTTTTCAAGGAAAGTAGTTTCATTTATTATAAAGAAGAATTTTCATGATCAAGTAAATATCATAGAAGCAAAATGTTGTAACGATGTAATAAATATCTTGAGTAAAAAGAATATTATACATGGGATTATAACAGATATAATGATGCCTAATGGAGATGGCTTAGATCTAATAAAAGTATTATCTGAGAATAATTACCACATACCAGTAGCTATTGTTTCATCAGTAAAAGCGACTATTTTGGAAAAAGTAATGGACCTTGCTGAAGTCAGTGGGGTTACTATTGTTAATTCTTACAATAAACCCATTTCAGCTGAAGAAGTCATTTCTACCATTGATTTTTTTAATGTGAATAGAATTGAAGATCGAAAGATGTTGTTTGAAGATGTAAAGCAAAACGATCTTGTTGAATTATATTATCAACCAATCGTTAATTTCGGCTCTCATCAAGTTGATGGTGTTCAGGTTTCTCCTCATTGGAAAAATCAAAAGGCAAGTGCTGTTGCCGAAAGCGTGTTTCTACCAGCCATTAATGATATGAAAAATACTGCTGGGTTTATGAATTTGATGTTCACCCTGCTTGAGCGTGATATCAAGAGTAAGTTTTCTGATTATCGTTATACCTTTCGTATAAATGTGAAGGATATTTTAATATGCGATGATGATTTTATTAATCATGTTTTTGATAAAATTGAAAAGGAAACGAAGGATAAGATCATTGTGGTTGTTGAGTTTTCAGAAGAGGCTGTGTTACTTGATAAATTAACAGAAAATCTGGAAAAATTACTCTCAGATGGAGTTCGCATATCAATTGAATTGGTTGAAAATGGTACGCAGTGCAAACTATTAGAACAAGGAATTGCTCTCTCTAATATTTGTTTTGAATATAAGAAAAACGTATTTGATGATATCGAGAGGTTTAAAGAACTGAATGGTAAAGATATTCCTATCATTATAGGCAACATTCAAAAAGTAAATCAGCAACAAGCATCATTAGATTATGGCTTTGAATGTTTACAAGGTGATTTCATCACGTCTGAAATGAAAAACGATAAATTAGTTAAATGGATTAACGCTTATGAATCAGAAACTGAAAACCTTCAATGTTGAAGATTTTGAAAATGGAACTTCAACATCTCACTCCAGTAAAGAAGCACATTATTTTAAAAGAATGATAGTTGAAGGAATAGAGAAAGAACTTAAGGAAATTGAAACTGACGGTGTTCAAGATACGATTCACGCGATAAAAGGCATATCGAGTTATGCCGGGTTAAATAGAATGCATGAAGTCTGTATGAGACTTGAACATTATCATCAAGTAATGAGATTCAAATTAGTTAAAGAGATATTGCATCGGGAGTATCAAACCGTTGTAAATGATGAACAATTTTTAGCCTAAAATAAAAAGCATAGTTTTGACTATGCTTTTTTTTGTTTCTAAAGAAAGACTAATTACATTTAAATATAGATCTTGATCCAGTAATTACAACACAAGCATGATACTAACACTTTAGTGTTATATATTTATAATTATTATGCTTGGTAATATTGATTAATAACACCCTCCTAATAATTTAGCATTTTATTTAATTTTTATAATGCACATGCCTTGTTAGTTTTTTGTACCAACATTTATTATTTCGTCTCTTTCTTAATACACAGAATCTTTTTTGATTATGTATGTTAGTTTTAATAAGTCAGTATATAAACTCTATGAGTTTAACATTAGAGATAATAAGGTAATAAACAATGTTAGTTAAGTTTTTCGAATTTTCTAAGAATGCAATCCGAAACTTTAAAAATGATGAGCGTGGCGTTACAGCTATTGAATACGCAATTATTGGTGTAGCTATTTCTGCTATTATATTATTGATGTTTAATGGCACTCTTCAACAAGCCTTAATTGATGCAATTGGTACAATTTCAGATAACATTACATCAGCAAACGATACTGGCTCTTAATATAGCCGAATGAATAATAATTCAATTATATGGTGGGCATTCTTGTTCACCATATCGTGTATTATTTGCTATCAAGATATAACCAGACGAACTATATCAAATCAAATGTGCATTATAGTTCTTATTATTTGCATTTGCCTTGTTATAAAAAGTGGTAACTACTCTTCATTATATTATTCATTAATAATATTTATCGGTGGATTTGTACTTTTTATAAAAAAAATTATAGCAGCAGGTGATGTGAAGCTTATATCTTCTTTTTTTATTGCAATTAACCAAAATTATCAGTTGTTGACTTTTACTATTATTCTATTAGTTGGTGGGGTTATATCTATAGTCCTATTAATTCATAAGGTAATAAATAAAAAAAACACAACAATGACAGTTCCTTATGGAGTTCCTATCTGTATTGGGTGCTTATTTGGTATTGCTGCATCACTTTAAGGTAATTTATGAAAGCTAAAATAATCGTTGTGTTAGCAATGATTACTATCTTGTTTGGGTTATATGGCCTAGCAGGTAGTTTATCTATGTTTGCTCCTCAAAATATAATAAAACCAAAAGAAGAAAATAAAATAAAAGTTTGGCAATTAAAAGAAAATGTAAACGCTAGAGATGAAATTAATCGACGCTTAGTTTCTCTTGTTCTTCTTCCTGAATCAGAGGCGAATAAACTGAGTTTTTCAGAAGACGTGCCAATTAACTGGAATAGAGGAACGATTTATAGACACGATCTTAAAAAGGGTGATTACATTTCAATGGAGGATTTTATCACTCCAGAAGAAGATAACTATATTGAATATGTAATTGCACCAAATCGAGTTCCATTCCCATTACCTATTGATTCACCCGATATTATCGGAGGTGTAATCGGTAATGGTAGTTTTGTTGATGTATTAGCTCTTACCAAAAGTGATGAAAACCGTAATTCAAATCGCGCAACGAAAAAAACACTATCGATTACGCCAATTTTTACAAGTATTAAAGTATTGCAAGTAAAGCGAACAGTTATTCCTGAGACTCGTATAGAGCCAGCGAAAGAAGGCATAGTACTTATTCTTGAACTTACTCGTAGTCAAGCTGTTGAACTTATCGTTGCAAAAGAAGCAGCAAAAATTGAAGTTCATAAATCAATTGGTAATTACAGTATCGAAGATTTAAAAGCAAATGCTGGTGACGTACTAGATGATTTTAGAGCGGTGACAGAATATCGCGCAAATAAAGTTACTATTAAATAGAGTAAATAAAATGTGGAATAATTATTATCGAGCACTGTTGGTATTAGTTTTATTACCTATATCATTTGTTAGTTTAGCGGGCAATATTATTAATATGTCAGAAGGTGATTCGCAAGTCATCTTAGCCAATAAGGACGTTGGTTCTGTATTTGTATCTGATCCAAAAATCGCAGATTACCAAGTAATAGAAAAGAAAAAAGTTATTGTTTATGGGAAAAAATAGGGCAGAGCTCTGTGATGGTTTTTGATAGAAATGGTCATACCCTTGCAAATAAAAAGCTCATCGTAAATAAAAGTCTTGATTCTATAAAACAGTATATATCAGTCAAATACCCAGATGTTGATGTTGACGTTTTTAATATAGGTGAGCAAGTTGTACTTAGTGGAACGGTTTCAACCGAACAAGAGAAAGATGAAATAAATAATATTGTTGGGCAGCTGCTTGATAAAGATGATGAAAAATTCACTTTTGAGCAAGACATGGAAGACCAAGATTATGAAATTCAGTTCATGGAAAGAACGGATTACAAAGGGATTGTAAATAATATTGAGGTAGCTACAACAAAACAAGTGAATGTAAAAATCTCAATTGCTGAAGTATCACAGTCATTCTTACAAGATATTGGTATTCAATATGGTACAGATGCGGCAGGTGTATTTATTCAACCACTTACTCACTTTAGTTCATCAGACATTATGTCCGTTATTACTGCTATTGGTAGCGATACGGTAGGGCAAATATTAGCAGAGCCAAATCTATCGGTAGTTTCTGGAGAAAGTGCAAGCTTTTTAGTCGGTGGTGAATTGCCGGTTGTAACAACCGTAAATAACAGCACCAATGTGATGTACAAAGAATATGGTGTGAGACTCGAGTTAATGGCCAAGGTTAAGAAAGATGACAAGATCACGCTTTCACTGGTTCCTGAAGTTAGTTCATTAGATATCCAATATGAAAATGACTCATATGATTTACCAGCTCTAAAAACTCGTCGTGCACGTACAACCGTTGAGCTTGGCGATGGGCAAAGTTTTGTTTTAGGTGGATTATTGAGCTCTGAAGATAAAGAAAGCCTTCAAAAAATTCCTTTCATTGGAGATATCCCAATTTTAGGTGCTTTATTTAGAGGTTCATCGACTAAGCGAAATAAAACTGAGTTACTTATTGTAGCAACGGTAAATTTAGTTAAGCCAATTCATTCTTCGCAAATACAACTGCCAATGATGAGAAAGACAACCACATTAAATCGCTTTTTTGCATTAGAAGATTCATATGTAACAGCCGGCGATAAATGGGCTAAAGAGTTATTAGCTATTGGAGGATTTAAAAAATGATCAATTGGAAAGGAATGTTATTTCTCCCATTAGTATTAATGACTGGTTGTGTTGAAAAAGTAAATGAACGTTTTGGCCCGGAAATAGATGTGTTTCCTGTAACGTATTCAGTATCTTTATCTAACACTCGTGAGTCAAAAATGTCGCTATCTACTTTTATCAGCGATCATAAAAAAGAACTTATTAACTATGGCGCAAATATTCAGTGGGTGAGCCAATCAGGAAATCGTTGGGCGAATGAAATAAAAAAACAATTAATTAAAGAAGGCGTAAATAAAGATTTAATTATTATTTCTCAGGGTGAAAAAGGTGATGTGTATTTCGATATTAAATTTTCTATCGTTGTGCATAAAACACAAGTATCTAGCTGCCAATATGCTGAACTTGGGGCTATTAACACAGTAGCAACGGGGTGTTTTATTGAAAATGCGCGTTGGTCATCAATGGTTAATCCACAGAAAATGTTAATAACACCATCAGTAGATCAAGAGCATAAAGAAGCTGAAGCAACAGCACCTGGAAAGGAGGAATAATATGTTTGATTTATCAAACTCAATGAATCTACCTGTGAATAAAAAGCAAAACTTAGAACTTGTTCTTTTTCACCAAACAGATGAATACCGACAGTTAATAGAAGAAGTTTTCCGTTTTGAAGGGTATCAGAGCCTCTTGTACTAGATAATACCGAAGAAGTCGTTGCACAGCACGCTAGAAAGTACCCAAATCATATCATTATGATTGAACTTAATAATAGTCATCATGTTGTGAATGATATTGAGCGTATTAGCCATCTTTTACCTAATAATGCACCAGTTATCGTGTTAGGAAAAGAGAATTCAATATCTGTTATCCGTGCATTAAAAGACATGGGCTATTACTATTTATTTTGTCCTGCTACTAAGACTGAACTCTTTGATTTTGTAAGTGAAATCAATGAGAAAAACATGAAAAAAGAGTTAGGAAGTACGACAAGAAAAGCGAAGAAAATTGCTGTGTTAGGTGCTAAAGGTGGAGTTGGAACTTCGTTTATTGCAGCAGAACTTAGTAAAGAATTATCTGGTAGTCGTAATAGTTCGTGTGTTGTTGTTGATCATAATATTCGAGGCGGCAACTTAGATATTATGCTTGGCATGAAACACTTTAAAAGACGAAAGCTAACTCAAGGTATGCTTCTTTCTAATTTGGATGTTGATTATGCTACCAATATGGTAACTAAGTTGAATGATATGCTTTCATTACTCTCAATTGAATCTGACAATTTTTCAATTGAAGAAATGAAAGAATATATCAGTGTATTGACGTCACAACTTGCGCTTCAAGCTAATTTTATTATTGAAGATCTTTCTGGTTCGGCAAGCGAGAAACTCAGTTATCTAACTAAATCAGCTGATGTTGATGCTGTCGTGCTTGTTGCGGATCAAACGGTATCGAGTTTACGAGAAGCAGCTTTAGTTGTTAATACAATTAAAGAAAAGAATCTTCCAATCCGCGTAATTGTGGTTGTTAATCATACTAAACCTGAAAAGTACTCAACAATAGAGTCACAAGAAGTAGAAAAGTATATTAATAAGAATATAGATGTGATTTGTCCATTTGAACCTAAGTTAGGTACGTATTTATTACATAGAGACAGTATTTATACAAAAGATATAGAAATTGCTCAAAGTTTAAATCGTATTACTGCTTTATTGCTTGGTGAAGAAGAAATCAAGAAATCAAGCTTGCTTAAGCGTTTAATTAAAAGGTTATAGATATGGACCAAAATAAATCAATTTATATCGAAATTCGAGCTCAAATTTTTGATGTATTAGATGCAGAAACGGTTAATTCATTAAGTAAAGAGCAGCTACATAATCAACTGAGTAATGCGATAGACCTGTTAATTGAGCGCCATGAATGGCCAGTAAGTACAATTGTGCGAGCTGAATACGTAACAAGTCTAGTAAATGAATTACAAGGTCTTGGGCCTCTTCAGGTATTAATGGAAGATGAATCTATTAGTGACATTATGATTAATGGACACGACAAGATTTTTATCGAACGAGCAGGTTTAGTTGAAGTCGCACCGGTTAGCTTCATTGATGAAGAACAACTACTACATATAGCTAAGCGTGTTGCTTCTCAAGTTGGACGACGTGTTGATGATTCATCACCAACTTGTGATGCGCGTTTAGCTGACGGTAGTCGTGTAAATATTGTTATTCCACCAATTGCCATTGATGGAACCTCTATGTCTATACGTAAATTTAAAAAAGACAGCATAGGTTTAGAGAAATTAACTGAATTTGGTGCGTTGAGTCCAGAAATGGCGCAGTTATTAATGATTGCATCCCGTTGTCGTTTGAATATTTTAATATCAGGTGGTACGGGTTCTGGTAAAACAACAATGCTGAATGCGCTATCGCAATATATTTCAGAAAAAGAGCGTATCGTAACGATAGAAGATGCTGCTGAACTGAAATTACTTCAACCGCATGTAGTGAGATTAGAAACTCGAAATTCAGGGATTGAAGGTAACGGGGCAATTACTCAGCAAGACCTTGTTATTAATGCCTTACGTATGCGTCCTGACCGAATAATCGTTGGTGAGTGTCGTGGCGGTGAAGCTTTTCAAATGCTTCAAGCAATGAATACTGGCCATGACGGTTCAATGTCAACGCTCCATGCGAATACACCTCGTGATGCAATGGCTCGTGTAGAGGCAATGGTGATGATGGCAAGTAACAACTTACCGCTAGAAGCGATTCGTCGAACCATAGTTAGTGCTGTTGATATCGTAATTCAAATCAGCCGCTTACATGATGGAAGTCGTAAAGTAATGAGCATTACTGAGGTGATTGGTCTTGAAGGTAATAACGTTGTATTGGAAGAACTCTACAAATTTGAATCAACAGGCCAGAACACTCCAGAAGGGAAAATTATCGGTAATTATTCTACCACTGGTTTAATGCAACGATCGGTATTAGTTGAAAAAGCTCGATTCTTTGGATTAGAGCAGCAACTAAAAGCGGTATTTAATAAGTTTGATGAGGCGATATGATTTATTTTATTGCATTAGTTATCGGCATTTTGCTTATTTTATATTTATTAATGCCTCAAAGTAAAAAACATCATGAATATCTAAAAAAAAGTAATTTTTCAAGTTCTGATTTATCAAATGACGAAGACAAACAGGCAGTAAAATTAGAATCATTGTCTGATGAAACACTAAAGCAAAAATTACTTCGCTTTTTTAATAATACGTATCAGCAAGTGGACTCTCTAGCAAATATTAAAATACCTTTATATTGCGCGTTTTTAGTGGTTCTTGGAATATATATAAATAAGAGTTTTCTTCAAGCTAACCCTTTAATGATCGTTGCTATTACAGAAATTAGCGGCTTAATTTTTGGCGTTATGTGGTTAAGAAAACGAGAAAAGAACCGATTTGAAGAGTCTTTTCCTGATGCATTAAACATGATGTCTAGTGCGGTGAGTGCTGGTGAAGGAATTATGCAGGCGGTTGTGTTTGTTGGCCGTTCGTTAGATGGGAAAGTAGGGAAAGAATTCAAAAGAATGGGAGAGCAGTTACAGTTGGGAGAATCGCCAGATACTGTTTTTCGAAAGTCTTGTGAACGATTTCCATATCCATCATTTCAATTTTTTATTATTACTTTACGAACCAGTATGCAGCGAGGTGGACAACTAAAAGAGGTAATGAAGCGCCTAAATAGATTGATGTTTGGTGCAAGAGCGATTGAAAAGAAAAAACTGGCGTTAACTTCTGAGGCTAGAGCATCAGCAAAAATAGTCGCAGCAATTCCGTTTATTTTCTTATTTATGCTGCAATACCTTAGTCCTGAAAACTATGAATTTGTGATGTTTAATCCTGCGGGAAGACCAATATTATATTATGTGTTAATCAGTGAAAGTATTGGGATACTCATTATATGGTTATTGATGAGAGGAGTTCGTTCATAATGAATTCACAAACAATATTATTTATTGAGTTAGTTTCAGTATTTATTGGTATCTCTTTATTTTTATGGTTGTTAGTCCAAATTCTATTGCAACGTAAATTATTAGGTAAATATTTAGCAAAGCATAAAGAGTTTAATAAAGATGATAATGTATTTGATAAAGTAGAGCGATTTTTACCTAGTGTCGCTTCGAATGATGCCGACAGCATTGAAAGAAAGTTTTATTCTGCCGGTTTATACGAATCAAAATACGCTCATTTATATATGCCAGTTAAATATTTATCTGCAGCTATTGGCTCTGGGATAATTTATTTATTACTAGGTAAAGATTCATCAATGACAACGCAAGTCGCATTAATGTGTATTTGGTTAGTTGTGTGTATTTCTATCCCCGATGCAATACTAAGTTCAAGAAAAAAAGCATTGGAAGAAAAACTGTCTGGTCAATTACCGTATTTGTTAGATTTGCTAGCAATGTGTGTACATACCGGAATGACTATCGAATCATCATTAAGCTATCTAGCTAAAGAAATGCAAGGGTTTGATAAAGACTTAGCTCATATGATTGCAAGAACGAATGATAGAGCCAATATCGTTGGATTAGAGCCAGCTTTAGATGAGCTTTATGTTCGGGTACCGACTAACGAAATGCGAAGTTTTGTTATGACGTTAAAACAAAGCCTACATTATGGTAGTTCGATATATGAAATATTAAATACATTAGCAGCTGATATTCGTAGTGTTCGCTTACTTTCGTTAGAAGAAAAAGTGGGAAAACTTGCAGCAAAAATGTCGGTACCACTTATTTTATTTATCATGATCCCCGTCGTGATATTAATTGCTGCTCCAGGAGTAATGAGGATGATGACAGGTGTATATTAAAAATATAGTAATAGGCTTACTTTTTGTTACGTTAGTTGGGTGTTCATCTAGTCCTGATACTGAAGAAACAAAAGAGAAAATTCTTATTAAAACAAATAATTATTCAGATTTGATTATTTTTTATAAGAATCAGTTAAAAGTATCTGAAGACCCTTATACTCGTGAAAAACTGGCGCAAGCCTATTTAGATTCTGGAGACCCAGATTCAGCACTTTTTGCTATCCAATATCTTAATGAAGATGACGATTCTCGAAGTATTTCTTCATTTTTAATTGAAGCAAATGCGCAGTTAGAATGCGGAATGTTAGAACCGGCTTTAGATACAGTAAATCGTGTATATAAATTAAATGAGGATAACCCTGAAATTGAAAATTTATTAGGTGTTATTTATGCGAGTAAGCGTGATTTAGATAAATCTCGTCATTATTTCAATTTAGCAAGAAAGCATTTATACAGTGATATTACGATAAAAAATAATTTGGCTATTCTCAATATTATTGAAGGTAAATATGACCAAGCAGTCAAATTATTATTACCAATATATATGAGTAATAAAAATGATGCCTTAGTACAAGCTAATTTAATGTTAGCAATGGCCAAAGCTGGCGATTTAGAGTTTATGGAAAAAGTATTGTCGCCGCAATTCAGTAAGCAAGAAATTGAAAGACGCTACTCAATTCTAAAAAATACTGAATCACATCGTGATGATACAAACCTGTTTGGAGCGGATTAACATCATGAAAATTAAAAAGAACAGGGGTGTGGCCAGTATTGAATTCGCAATGGGATTCATGATCTTTTGGTTGATTTGTATGGCTTGGGTTGAAATGAGTTATATGTCATATGTATCAGCAATAAGTGATCTCATTATTTCTGAATCAGCTCGAGAATCTAAAACAGAAGATTCGGATTATCTGCAGGCGTTTACTGATGCTGTAAATGATAATCAATCGATCTGGGGTAATGTGGTTGACCCAAGTAAATTTACGATGTCGATACAATACTTAAAGAGTGTAAACGAACTAGGTTCATTGGTTGAGCCATGTGTCGTTCCGATAGTGAGAGTACTGCTGAATGTGGTTCATCAAACAATAGTTCCATTGCTGTTTATCGAATTGATTATCGTTTTTCACCCATTTTTACTTATTTTATGGGATTTGAAGGTATTTTCAGCCGAGAAGATATTGTGATTCAGGAGTACGAACGTGATGCCTTTAAAGTTTAAACAACGTGGGAACTTTACTGTTGAGTTTGCAATGGTAGGGCTAGGTCTTAGTTTAATTTTTATATTTAGTGCAGATGTAATAATAAAACTATCAATAAAAGGGAAGTTAGATCGGCTCTCTTATTCTCTTGTTAATGTTTTAAAAGAGCGAACACAGTTATATGACGAAGATTATTTAATAACGAACAGTGAAAGTAGCGAAATATTTAATATTGCAAAGAATTCACTGCGCCGCACATTAGGTAGTTATGAAGATGAACGTTTTGGCGCCGTTATTGAAGAGTTAACTTTTCGTGATATTGGTGCACCGAATACACCGGTTACGTATAACTATGGCTCTTTTTCCTGTCCTTTATCTAAAAGGATCGGTGAGCTTGACTATTTATCAGTGGTTACCACATGGAAAGGCAAGCAACGTTATATCGTGTCACCTTATGTTATCAAACAGACAATATGTTTGGTTCAGTCGTTGGTGAGTCATACACAGATGTCATTTCATCGTCAGTGATGATTGGGAGGTAGTATGAGAAATTTAAGAAAGCATCAGCAAGGTCACGCAGCCATTTTATTTGCAATGATGATACCTGCGTTGTTTGGAATATTTGCTTTAGCTAGTGATGGTGCTAGAGCTATTCAAACTAAAGCAAGAATAGAAGACGCCAGTGAGGTGGCAGCTCTTGCCATTTCAGCTCACAATGATCCTGATCAACCGGATAATGGCTCTTATAATCCAAGTACTAGGAACAGACAAATAGTCGTGGATTATGTAAATGCTTACATTAGTGATATTGATGCTGTTACAGATATTAAAGTGGCAAAAAGACGCTGTGAATTAATTTCTGACTGCGTAGCTGGTTTATATAAAGGGGATGCGCGTTATTTGGAACATGAAATTGATGTGACAACAAGGCAAAACTCATGGTTTCCAGGTAATGAAGCTATAGAAGGAATGGGGGAAACGTTTTCAACACGTGGCAAGTCCTTGGCTCGTAAATATCAAAGTGAGGCCGTTGATGTGATGTTCGCTGCCGATTTTTCCGGTTCAATGCTAGATACTTGGAGTGGCAGCTCTAACCCTAAATATGTTGATCTAATTGAGATCATTAGAAATATTTCTGTTGAATTGCAGAAATTTAATGATTTACCAGAGAACCGCGATAAAAGCACGATGGGAATATCAGCATTTAGCACCTTTACTAATTCATTCACATCGGATACCGGTATTCAATGTTCTCTATCTCAAGGTGTTAATAGTAAAAATAAACCAGGAAACTGGTTTCGACCTGTCAAACCTGCAAATACGGTTGCTAATATTTGGAATGAGAAAACTGAAGATTATTGTAAATCGGGTGCTTATGCCGGTTTTCATGATGTCAATTTAACTTCAAATTTTAATTCTTTAAATGGTCAAGTAGGTAGCTTTTATGCAGGTGGAGGTACTGCCTCTTATCAAGCGCTAATTCGTGGAGCACAGCTACTCGATAGAGGACGTAATTCTCGACGTTTGTTGATCGTATTATCGGATGGTATGGATAACGATAGAAACTTAGCTAATGGATTAGTTAGTAATGGCATGTGCCGTGAAATTCAAGCTGGTTTAGAGTCAGATAGAACACCAGATGGTAGACCGATTGCAGCAAAAATGGCAGTTATTGGGTTTGACTATGACCCATTCGCCAACAAAGCGTTAAAGGATTGTGTTGGAGAAAAGAATGTATACAAAGCAGAAGATGCGGATGAAGTCGAAGACATAATTCTAGAGTTAATAAACGAAGAAGTTGGCCATTTAAAATAATAATTTGACGTGTAATACGTTTAAAGTAGAGAGTAAAAAATGTATAAAATTTTAATTATAGTTGCTACAGTTTTAGGGTTATCTTTTAATGCTAATGCTAATGCTAATGCTAATGCTAATGAGAAAGTGGAAGATATCAAAAAATCAGAACAATCAGTTTTAATTTATTGTGGTTCTGTAAACAAAGAGTATCAAAAAGAAGTGAATGTGGCTGAAGGAAAAAGACTTTCGCTTAACGAAGGTGGCTTTTATCAAATTCAGCATCTTGAACCAATTGAACCTAAAGGTGCATTTGTTAATCGTGAGCTTGATAGCATTGATGTTGAATCAACGTGTTCCGAATTTTTAATCAGTAATACATCAGACGCATTAGTAAATAAAAATGCAGTATTAGCTCGTGTGTATTTTAACTTTGATAAATCAACATTAACTAAGCGTTCAGAGTATGTGCTTGATAAGCTTTACTCCAAAATGGGCGAGAAAGACATTAAATTGAAAGTTGAAGGTCATACTGATTCAAAAGGCAGCAGTACCTATAATTACGATCTGGGGCTAAAAAGAGCGAATATTGTATATCAATACTTAGTTCAACAAGGAGCTGAACCTAATCAGTTTTCTGTGGTTACTAAAGGTGAACGAGAACCTATTAAAACAAATAAAACTGCAAATGGACGAGAAAAGAACCGACGAGTAGAAATTGAGAAAATTTAATTAGCTTAAATTGAATTTTTTTGGTTCAGAATAGAGTAATAATTAAATTTTAGAATGTAATATTCTATAGTTTTATTGTTGCTCTATTCTGTTTTGTTTTATCTAAAGTTAATAGTTTGTTGTGAATAATATAGATGTATATGTAAACAAGAAAGAAAGATTGCTGACAGATAATATGAGTTTGAATGTGTATTTAACAAAATACGAATTCAAGCTCTTTATTTGTTTGTTAAACTCTCCAGGTGTTAATCAAACAAATGAAGTTTTAATTAACACAATATGGAATGACAATGGTAAGGATAACTCTAATTTAATACAGTTGATATCGAAAACAAGGCGACACTTAAAACCATTAGAACACGTTTTTAAAATTAAATCACAAAGAGGAAAAGGGTATACAATAGTAGTTAATAATAATTATAATTTTATTGGCGATTGTTTTAGAGCAAATGAAGTAAAGCAAGATGATGATAAAGAAACACTTACGCTTGATATTACGGATAAAATTTTTAGTAAAGAACTTGTTTTGTCATTATTAATATCTTTAGTAGTTTCCTTATATATTTCGAATAGAACTTTATTTTTCCCTGATATTAATAGTATCAATGATAGATTTATTGGGATGAATTGTTATAAAGATAAGATGATAAAATCAACTTATAAATTTGATTGTGAAAAATCTGGAATTAATTTCTCAAAGAGTAAGAACTATGTACTATCTACTTTTGATGAAAAAATTGTTTATACAGAAAAGTGAAATGGTTAATAATTATATGATGTTAACCATTTTTTTGGTAACTGGTTTATTCTTAATAACAAAAGAGGTAAAAGAAAATTATGTTGGAACTTTAACCGAACTATCTGGAATTAAGCACCATTATACAGTTACCATTTTTGATTATAAAAAAATGTTAGTAGATGAAACTATTTATGGAATAAATGGATTAACAAGAACTAATGTTTGTTTATTTACATTAAATCATATAGATGATAATAGATATATTTTATTAACAAAAGAATCATTATCAAAAGAATCGAAAAGAGAAAGATGTATTGGTTTTTTTAGTAACCTTTCAATGCTGTCGTTTTATAGTGATGATGATGGTTTATTCGTTGAAAATAATAATGCATATCTATTTTTAAAACGAAAAAAAGAAAATAGGCTCAAGTGAGCCTATTTAAAAATAGTGGTTATTATTGAGTCTAACTCTTTATTTTCTATTGGTTTTGCAAGGTATCCATCACAATGTTTTTTAATTTCAAGCTCTTCATGTACCATACCATGGGCTGTAATTGCTATAACTGGAATATGTTTGGTGTTATCTGATGATTTGATACGTTTTGTTAATTCAATTCCATCCATTATTGGCATTTTTATATCTGTAAAAATAATATCTGGTAACTTAATTACTGACTCAAGTTTATTTAGCATATCTTGTCCGTTGATAGCTTCGATAATTTCAAACCCGTAATCTTCGACCTTTTTCTTTAAAACTTCCCTGTTGAATTCTATATCATCAATAATTGCGATGGTTTTTGAATCTTTAAATTTAGTAACATTTCTCCGCATTGTATGATATTGGTCTATTAATTTAGATTTAATGATCTCAACATCCTTTAATTTAATACAAATAGACGTTCCTATTCCAACTTTACTTTTAATTGAGATATTACCGTTCATATCTTCTATGATTTTCTTGGTAATAAACAAACCAAGGCCTGTTCCATATTCTCTGTCTTTATCATAGAGTTGTTCAAATGGATTAAATATACGTTCTAAATCTTTTTCTTCAATTCCTCGGCCATTATCTGTAAATACCATGATAAGGTCGGTTGTTGTTGTCGTGGAATTTTCATATTTTACATCAATATCTATTTTTCCACCGTCTTCTGTAAACTTGATGGCATTACTTAAGATATTCATTATTATCTTATTTATATATTTTTTATCTATATTTAAATGGTGAAATTCCGTTTTTTTGTATTGAATTTGAATATTCTTTGACTTTGATTGAAATTGCGTAATATCAATAATGTCTGAAATGATATGATCGATAGAGTTTGGTTTATTGTGAGCAATGATTTTGTCGGCTTCAATTTTACTTAAATCGAGAATGTCATTAACCATCTCTAATAAGCCTTGACCCGCTTTATTTAATGTTTCTAATGTTTTCTTTTTCTCACTGTTTTCTTCTTTTTCTATAAGATATAAACTTAGACCTAATATCGCATTTAAAGGCGTTCTTAATTCATGTGATATATTAGCTATAAATTTTGATTTATTGATATTAGCTTTTTCTGCTTGCTCTTTGGATTGTTGAAGAAGTTTCGTTCTTTCAGTTATCTTACTTTCTAAGTTATTGACTAAAATCGAGATATCTTGGGCCATCAAAGAGACATTTCTCGCTAATGTTCCTAATTCGTCTTTTCTATATAGTAAAGGATTATTGTATTCATAATTACCTCTTTGAATTTCTTTGATCCATTCACTAAACAGAATTAATGGACCTTTTACATAATAAGTGATTAAAATTGATGTTATAAGAGTGAATAGGGTAATAAATATTATTGTGTTAAATAATTTATTACTAAAAAGAATGTAGTTATTATCAATTTTATTCGTTAGGTCCTGATCGTAATTGGCCGATAGCTTTTTCTTTATAAGAGTAACGATGCTCCATGGAAGGTCTTTTACGGGTTGAATTGCAATAATATGGTCTTCTCCGTTGATTTTTATTTCAGAATCCCATCTCTCTTTTCTTTCAATTTTTCTCATCGCTATCATTAAGTCATAAGAAATTTCGTCTAGCTTTGTAATGTCCTTAAGTTTTTGTTTATAAATAGATAAGTATTGTTTGCTATCTGAATTGTCTGTTACGACATTCATGTTTTTATCTATTATTATTGTAACGAAGTCAGAGTAATAGTCTTTATTCTTTAATTTATTGAGCAGTTCGGTTACGTCTGTTTGAAAAATTAAATATGTACTTTCATTAATTTTATACTGCTGAGTAACGTGTGTTTCATCGGTAGTGTATCTGATCTTTACATCACTGATGGTTACATTAGTAGAATACTTTTTTAGCTCTTGTACAGCAGTGTCTAAGATATCTCTTGATTTAATCGAGCGAATGTTTTTGATTAATTCAACATATCTTTTGGAGATGTTTTTAATCTCAATCATTTTGCGGTTTAATGAATTACTTACATCAAATGAATAATGCAAAGCACTTTGATGTAAGTACTTATTTTCCGCATTTGTAGCAATTGTTTTTATTTCTTCTTGATTTGAAGTGATTATCTTATACGACGTAAACGAAATGAAGACGGAATAGGCAATAATGGTACCAGCAAGAGCAACAAAGAATTTGTTTTTCAAAAGCATTAGTTGTCCTTTCTTTTCTTAATTATGGTATAGGGTAATATTTTTCTTTACGGTATTTTTTAACGTTTTTATTGAAAAAGGCTTTTCTAATATAGTTTGCTTGGGAAAATTATATTGTTTCATTTCTAATAGTTTTCAAACGAACCCATTAAAATGACATTTTGAGCAGCAGTGAAAGGATTAAATGATTTCTCACTTAAAAGTTCCATTTTATCTTCAATTGTGTATTTCTCACTGTCTAAATCGTAAACAACAAGATCAGGTACAGGTATCTTATGCATGTCTTTTTCTGTGAGTTTGTGAAAATTTGTGACTGTCATTGTCTTCGTATCATGTACATCATTTAGTTCACTCAGTACTTTATTTGCTACATCTTTGATAAGAAAGTAATTACTTACTATTAATATGTTCATAACTATGGCTCAAAAAATGATGGATTTCAGTTCGCCATACTAATAGCTATTTAGATTTGTATTGATAGCATATTTAACTCGGCCTTTTAAATTTCTGCCTAAAGCGCATTATGCTTGGCTATTATCTTTCGATAACGAATGTACCACGCTCGTTTCTTTATGGATTATATGGAGTAAGTAAGAGATGACTCATGGTCAGACCTGCTCGTTTGCTTGTTTTATGCTTTAGATCTTCTTTTTAGAATTCTGACACGTACTTTCTGTGCTCGAACGCTCATTTTGGTTGTGTTGATATTTTAAATATTAAGAATGAGAGTACATTTCTTGGTGCTTAACGTGAATGCTGTACCTACATATAACGAATAAAACGCATAAAGGAATCAATCATGAGACAAAATAAACAACATACCCTGTTTGGTGAATGCCTTGCAGAGTTCATTGGAACAGGGTTACTGATCTTTTTTGGTGTGGGCTGTGTTGCTGCTTTAGTGCTAACAGGAGCTGAATTTGGTCAATGGGAAGTAAGTATTATATGGGGCTTTGGCGTTGCCATTGCTATCTATTGTACTGCGGGAGTGTCTGGTGCACATATCAATCCAGCAGTTACGATTGCGCTTGCGGCTTTTCATGGCTTTGATAAGGCAAAAGTTATTCCATATATCATTTCACAAATGCTTGGCGCTTTTTGTTCGGCTGCATTAGTTTATTCATTATACAGTAATTTATTTGCAGATTATGAAATCGCAAATGGTTTCCTAAGAAGCAGTGAAGCCGCATTATCTACTGCAGGTATCTTCTCAACTTATCCTCATCCCTCTTTGTCGATACTTGGTGCTTTTGCTGTTGAATTTGTAATTACTGCTGTGCTTATGTTTGGAATTTTGGCACTAGGAGATGAGCATAATGGTGCTTCTCGTGGACCAATGAACCCATTACTTATTGGTATTTTAATCGCTGTTATTGGTGGTTCGCTTGGGCCGCTAACTGGTTTTGCAATGAACCCTGCTCGTGATTTCGGACCAAAATTATTTGCATATCTAGCTGGATGGGATTATGCCTTAACTGGGGCGAAAGAAATTCCGTACTTTATTATTCCAATCTTAGCTCCTATTGCTGGTGCATGTTTTGGTGGTTGGGCATACCCAAAAATGATTGGAGCTTATCTACCTACGGCAGGGCAAGGTTGTACGATTCCGAATCAATGTGATAAAGATGAAGATAATAAAACTGCTGAAGCATAATTATTAGAATAAGTAATATCTAACAAATAACACCCTACAATTAAATATAATAAAGGAAACTCATCATGACTGAGCAAAAATACATTGTTGCACTTGACCAGGGTACTACGAGTTCTCGTGCTGTCATTCTTGACCACGATGCCAATATTGTCAGTGTTTCTCAGCGTGAATTTACTCAGATTTATCCAGAAGCTGGATGGGTTGAGCATGATCCACTAGAAATCTACGCAACACAAAGCTCTACACTTGTTGAAACGTTAGCAAAAGCGGGGATCCGAAGTGATCAAATCGCAGGTATCGGTATTACCAATCAGCGTGAAACAACGATTGTCTGGAATAAAGAGACGGGTAAGCCTGTATATAACGCCATTGTTTGGCAGTGTCGTCGAACTGCTGATACTTGTGAAAAATTAAAAGAAGCAGGATTAGAAGAATACATTCGTGAAAATACTGGTTTAGTTGTCGACCCATACTTCTCTGGAACCAAAATTAAGTGGATTTTAGATAACGTAGAAGGTGCACGAGAAGATGCTGAAGCAGGTAAATTATTGTTTGGTACCGTAGATACTTGGCTTGTGTGGAAAATGACACAAGGACGTGTTCACGTGACAGATTATACTAATGCGTCACGTACTATGGTGTTTAATATTAATACCCTTCAATGGGATGAAAAACTGCTAAAAGAATTAGATATTCCACTTTCAATGATGCCTGAAGTGAAATCATCATCAGAAGTATATGGTGAAACAAACATAGGTGGTAAAGGTGGAACACGTATTCCTATTGCAGGCATTGCAGGTGATCAGCAAGCTGCACTTTATGGGCAAATGTGTGTTGAACAAGGCCAAGCAAAAAATACTTATGGGACAGGCTGTTTCTTGTTAATGAATACAGGAAAAGAAAAAGTAACCTCTCGTAATGGCCTACTAACTACATTAGCTTGTGGCCCTAGAGGTGAAGCATCTTATGCTCTTGAAGGTGCAGTGTTTATGGGCGGGGCTTCTATCCAATGGTTACGAGATGAGATGAAATTATTGGCGGATGCTAAAGATTCAGAGTACTTTGCGACCAAAGTAGACACCTCTAATGGCGTATATGTTGTTCCTGCTTTTACTGGTCTTGGCGCGCCATATTGGGATGCTTATGCTCGCGGTACGATTGTGGGTTTAACTCGTGGTTGTGGCTCTAACCATATCATTCGCGCAACATTAGAAAGTATTGCTTATCAAACTCGTGATGTAATTGATGCGATGCAAGCGGATTCTGGCATTAAATTATCTGCACTTCGTGTTGATGGTGGTGCGGTAGCGAATAATTTCTTAATGCAATTCCAATCGGATGTTTTAGATGTTGCGGTTCATCGTCCAAAAGTGACTGAAGTAACGGCTCTTGGTGCGGCATACCTTGCTGGTCTAGCGGTCGGTTTCTGGAATGGCTTAGATGAGCTAGCAGATAAGGCCGTTATTGATCGTTCGTTTGAACCACATCATGATGAGGATAAACGTAATCAGCGTTATCGTGGTTGGAAACGCGCAGTAAAATGTGCGCAAGCATGGGCTGAGCTACATGATGAAGAGTAGTTAGAATTTTATTTAATTAATGAAGGAGCACATAATGTGCTCCTTTTTATGGATTCCCTTTTGTGACGAAATTTGTTGTGTTTCATATTTCTCTAATAATCGAGATGCCTGCTGAATATTAACTTCAAGTAAATTAATTAATTGCTGAACATCCTCTAGCATAGGCATGGTTTGTTCTTTTGCATGTAGCTCAATTGACGTTGCTATTTTGATTAAGCGTGGGGCATTGAAATTAGAAGCCATACCTTTTATTGAGTGAGCATTAAATCGAATTGATTTTATATCCTTCCTTTCAAACGCAGTGATGATTTCTGTGATGTTTTCTTCTGATGTATCGATAAATGATTGTAAAAATACACAAATAACTTCGCTATCAGTACCACAAATATCTTGTATTGAAGTCAGTTTTATTTCCGCTTCAGTTAGTGCATCATCTGAAAGTTGATATTTAGAAGGGCGTTTCAATTCTATGATATTGCTATTTTTTTCTTGAGTAGGACATGACGTTCTTTTTTGTTGGATTATCGCATCTTGATGTTGTTTAATTGCATCAATGAAACCATTTTCTTGTAATGGTTTAGTTAAGACATAGTTCGCACCAGCCTTTAAAAAGTTATCATGTGCTTCTTGAAAGACGTCTGCTGTGCAAGCAAAATAACCGTTGAGAGTTTTAATTCTTCTCTAATTGCTTTTGTAGCTAAGATACCGTCCATTACAGGCATATGGTTATCCATAATAATTAAATCGAAATGCGTTTCTTTTAATTTTTCGATGGCAACTTTTCCATTTTCTGCAATGATTGCTTTGTGCCCAAGTCGTTGACAAAACATCTGAGCCACTAATGCATTAATTTTATTATCCTCAGCGATTAATATGGATAAATTTGTTATTGAAGTAGGTTCTGTTGGTTTATTTTTATCTGATGGTAGGGCATCGCTATCTATTAATTGTTTTGATTTGGTGATTTCAAGAGGGAGAACTAAGGTAAAACAAGTCCCTTTACCTTCAGAGCTATTAACTGAAATATATCCTTTCATTGTATCGGTTAATTGTTTCACAATGGCAAGACCTAATCCTGTTCCACCATACTGGCGAGTGGTGCTAGTTTCAGCTTGAATAAATGGCTCAAATATGTGTTTTAGACGTTTTTTGCGTATGCCTATACCTGTATCCTGAACCTTTATTTGGACAGCTTGTTCCCCTTTAGCTGTTAGAGTATGGCTAAAATTAAGAGTAATGCTTCCTTTATGAGTAAATTTAACTGCGTTGCTGATTAAATTAAAAATAATTTGTCGTATGCGAGGTTTATCACCAATGAAAATTGTTTTCTCGTTAATGTTATTATCAATAATGAATTGAAGCCCTTTATCTTCACAAATTGATAGATAGGTATTAGCGATAGGATCGATAACATCATTAAAGTAAAAAGAAGCATGATTAAGCTCTAGTTTATTTTGTTCTATTTTTGAAAAGTCCAATATATCATTGAGCAAAGAGAGTAAATGATCACCTGATTCTAGTAGTACTTTTATTTGTTTATGCTGTTCTTCATCTTTTATATTGCTTTCAATAATTTGAGCCATACCTAATATACCGTTAAGAGGTGTCCTTAATTCATGGCTCATAGTGGCTAAAAACGTAGATTTAGCTTTGTTTGAAACATCAGCTTTATCTGCCGCTTTTATCAGTTTATCTTCTAGTTCTTTTTTCTTAGTGATGTCTCTTTCAACAACAACATAGTGCATGATATTGCCGTTAGGTTTAAATATTGGAGTTACAGATACATCTATCCAATACAAGGTTCCATCTTTATGATTATTTGTTAATTCAAAAGAAACGGATGTTCCTGCTTTTAAGGATTGAAGCAAAGTAAAAATATTTGCATGTTGTATTTTATCTAACTGCAGAACGGAGGGAAGATCTTTACCTTTAATATCTTCTAATGTATTGCCAGATAAGACAGAATAACTTTGGTTTATCCAAGTTAACTTGCTTTGTTTGTCCAAAATAAATATTGCGTCGTGAGCATGCTCGGCAACGAGCGCTAATTTTGTTTTTTCTTTTTCAGAGCGGATTAATTCTCTTTTTATAGTTAATGTTTGTATAAGTTTATCTCTAAGGCGAATATAAAAATAAAGTGCTATACAACAAAGTAAAAATAAGGTTGTTATAAATAATTGAGTTTTTATCGCTTCAGATTGAGTTATCCAATAAGCATTTTGCTTTGTAAGTGTTTGCTTAACTGTATTGTTAAAGATACTTTGTTCTTTTTCTTTTTGTTCTGACTCAATACGTTCACGCAGTTTTATGTAGTTGGATAAGCTAGTGAAATCAGAATCATTGAGCGTAGTGTCAGATAAAGTTTTTTCTTTAGGTAAAGTGCCATGTAAGGTTAATTGAGATATTAAGTACTTATCCTCAACATTTTTTATGTTATTTATTAATTGTTTTTCTAATAAAAAAATAGTGTGGGTTGTGTATTCTTTGGATACTTTTAGCCTAAGTAAAGATTCAAGATCGGTGACAATCGCAACGATATTGGAATAAGTATTTTGAGAAACAAGTATAGCTTGGTTATCACTAATTAGAAAAAACTCTAACCAAGAAGAAGTACGACTGTCTTTTAAACGGTTATACAAAAATGAAGCTTGTAGCTCACTATCAACCAGTAGTGAAGCGTACTCATCGTATGTTTTATTATCTTGGTGATTAAAATGATAAATATTTTCACGTGATTGAATTATATTATGCGATAGCGTTAGATAGGCTCGCTGATATTGCTCTACAAGATGGTTTCTTGTGATAATGAGAGAAATGATAACTAATGTACATGTAATTATAGTGATAAGGCTATAGCGTAATAATTGATTTTTCATTGCACTAGCTCCTCTAAAATAGTTGGTCTTGGAGCTGTGAGTGTATTTAAAAAGGCACTTATTTCTACAATCGTCATTGGCGATAGCTCTTGGCCTAGCTGAACTTTTGCCATTATGGTAATTGCTTCCTCAAGTGTTTGTACTTTTCCGTGATGAAAGTAAGGAGCTGTGATTGCGACGTTACGAAGACTCGGAACTCTAAATACATGGCGATCGTTAATGTCACCAGTAACATTAAATCGACCAAGATCAGAGTTATCTCCAAAACTGTTCTCTAGTTCAGTTAAGTTGCCTAGTTTTTGAAAAAGGTTACCACCGATATTCTGCCCTTGATGGCAATATACACATCCTAAACTTTGAAATTTGTTCCATCCATTGATTGCAACTTTTGATATTGCCTTATTATCTCCTTTTAAATAGAGATCGAATGGAGCATTAGGGGTTCTTAGTGCCCTCATAAAATGAACGAGAGCATCTTTAATTGTTCTATCTGAAATAGTGCCCTCATAAGTTTTTTCAAAGAGAAGTTGGTATTTAATATTACTATCTAGGTATTCAATTATTGATGCCCAGTTGTTATTCATTTCTAAAGGGTTATGAACAGGCCCTTCTATTTGTTCTTCTAAACTTGCAGCACGTCCGTCCCAAAAAAATCGAGTGTTAAGGTCTATATTAAATATGGTAGGGGAGTTTCTTATTCCTTTTCCATTAACGCCTATAGATGTAGGGATTGATTCTGCGCCATTTGATAACAGTTGGTGGCAAGAGTCACAGCTGATTTTGCCATTTGAAGATAAATTCTTGTCTATAAATAGGTTAAATCCAAGCCTAACTTTATCTATGTCAGCTATTGAGTTTTCTGAGATAGTATTTACTACCGGCGATAATAACTGGTTGTTGTTATGAGCTTTATGAGTTGGTAGCTGAATAGGCTCTCGAAAAGTAAAATACAAATAGAGACTTAATAGGCTGATAAGAAATAGAGGTATGATCCAACGCCATGGTAATAAAGACACGATTTATTCCTTGTTTAATCTATGCGCTGTAAAAAGTATAGTACAAGTCCACTTCTTTTAAAGTACCTAAACCAAGGTGTCTATTTTTACATGGCTATATAAGAAATGTTCGATTAAGCGTATTAAAGAACATTTGAATTCCGTTAGTTATAAATTTGTATAAGATTTACTCTGGTTAGTGACTTTTTATCAGCTATGTTTTCTTTTTCGAACTTTAATTGATATATATCACGCATATTCATTGCAATTATTTCCAATTTTATGAGCTTCTTTGTACACTTTATTGAGTAAAATATTAAGTTGTTGATTGTTCGTAATTAGGGGAGTAATTCGTGAAGCAATTATCAAGACATCAAGAAATCGTAAACTTAGTACAGCAACACGGATACGTCAGTACTGAAGATTTAGTTGAACAATTTAAAGTTAGTCCACAAACCATCCGTCGTGATTTAAATGAATTAGCCGATGAAAATAAAATTCGTCGTCACCATGGTGGTGCAACCATTCCTCTTAGTTCAGTTAATACGGCCTATACAACGCGTAAGGTAATGCAATTAAATGAAAAAGACACCATTGCAGAGGCATTAGCAAAGCATATACCTGACGGTGCAACCTTGTTTATAGATATTGGAACAACACCTGAATCAGTAGCTAAGGCATTGGTAAAAAACCATAAAGACCTGCGTGTTGTTACTAATAATATCAACGTTGCTATGATTTTGATGGCAAATCCAGACTTTAAAGTGATTTTAGCCGGTGGGGAAGTTCGTAATCGAGATGGTGGAATTGTAGGTGAAGCAACATTAGATTTTATTAAACAATTCCGTTTAGACTTTGGTATTCTGGGGATCAGCGGTATTGACTATGATGGATCACTACTGGATTTTGATTATCATGAAGTGCGAGTAAAGAAAGCGATTATTGAGAACAGCCGTAGTGTTTATCTCGCTGTGGATCATACTAAATTTGGTCGTAATGCTATGGTTAATTTAGGTAGCATTACTGAATTGCATATGATTATCACCGATCAAGAGCCGCCAGAAGAAATCGTCACGATTCTAAAAGATAATGAAATTCCTTATGAAGTAATTTCAAAGTAGCTCTCATTTCTGACGAATAAACGATCCCTGTTCTTGATTAAGATCAGGGATTTTTTATATCTGCATCACACTAAATGTTCGAAATCGAAAATATAAAGTGACTCTAAACGAAAGTTAAGCTATCGTGTTTTTATCGTTAGTAATGCTCGTTCGCTCATTTTGTGTAAAGGTTAGACTATGAATAATGAAAACAAAACTCATATAGCCGATTCAGTTTTAGACGTCATTGTTGTTGGTGGTGGTATTAATGGCGCTGGTATTGCTGCAGATGCCGCTGGTCGGGGCTTAACCGTTGGTTTATATGAAGCATCTGATTTTGCTTCTGCAACTTCATCGGCAAGTTCAAAGCTCATTCATGGAGGATTAAGATATTTAGAACATTATGAGTTCCGTCTAGTTTCTGAGGCGTTAGCAGAACGTGAAGTGCTATTAGCTAAAGCACCACATATAGCTAAGCCAATGCGCTTTCGTTTACCCCATCGTCCATTTTTACGCCCTGCATGGATGATCCGTGCTGGTCTTTTCCTTTACGATAATTTGGGCAAACGAACAACACTTCCTGCTAGCCATTCAGTTGATCTTGCTGCTTCAGGCTTACTTAAAAGTGAAATAACAAAAGGCTTTGAATATTCGGATTGTTGGGTAGATGATGCTCGTTTAGTTATTTTAAATGCGATGGCCGCAGAAAAAAATGGGGCTGAAGTTAAAAACTATTGCCGAGTAGAAAAGGCGATTCGTGTTGATAATATTTGGCACGTAACGGTTTTTGATGCGCAAGCGAATGTTCGTTTTGAACGTAAAGCTAAGGCATTGGTTAACGCTGCTGGACCATGGGTAAAACAGTTTTTTGATGACAGTTTAGAAGACGAGTCTCCTCGCAATATTCGCTTAGTAAAAGGCTCACATATTGTTGTGCCTAAAATTCATAATGAAGAGCAAGCGTATATTTTACAAAATAAAGATAATCGTATTGTGTTTGTTATTCCTTATATGGAAGATTTTTCAATTATTGGTACTACCGATGTTGAATATAAAGGTGATCCAAGAAAAGTAGAAATTTCTGAAGAAGAAGTTAATTATCTTATTGATGTTGTTAATCAACACTTTGTTGATCAAATAAAACGTGATGATGTTGTTTGGACTTATAGTGGCGTACGACCACTGTGTGATGATGAATCAGATTCACCTCAAGCGATTACCCGAGATTATACGTTAGAATTAGAGCAAGAGTTAGATCAAGCTCCATTACTCTCCATTTTTGGTGGCAAATTAACGACCTATCGTAAGTTAGGTGAAACGGCGATGAAAATGTTGAACCCATATTTTGCTAAAATGGGGACGCCATGGACCAGAAATGTTGCATTACCTGGTGGTGATTTTGATTATCCTCGACATCAACTGGTCGATAATATCTGTTGTAAACATCAATGGTTAGCTAAAGAAACAGTGACACGTTATGTTAATCAATTTGGAACATTAACCTGGATTTTACTAGAGGGCATTGAGTGTCAATCTGATATGGGAGAGTTGTTTGCTCAAGGCGTTTATCAAGCAGAAATTGACTATTTAATTAAACATGAATTTGCTAAGAACGCAGAAGATGTTCTATGGAGAAGGACTAAACTTGGTCTATATTTGACAGAAGAAGAAGAGAAACAAATAGCGTTATATATCGAAAGTTATTTAAGCCATAGACATAAAGTAAAACTTCAAAATGTGATATAAACGAAAGCAGCCACGATTGGCTGCTTTTTTTATGTATGCTTATAAGCAATGTATGAAATGTTCATTTCATCATTAAAATAATAACTTATGTTTTTAGATATAGGGTATGAATAACTATATGATTGTTTTTCTCTAGGGCCTGATAGCAGGTTGTATGCATAAGTCATTTTACTATTCTTTACCATACCAAATTGAAATCGTAGTGAAAGCAGATTATCGTCATCAATTTTTTTTATTAAATATTTATGATGATTTTTATTCTTTATTGGGGTTATTTTATTGACTGAGGCATAGCCAAACCCTCCAGAATAGCCAGACTCTTTGATATAAGTTGCCTTTTTTGAAAAATAATCATTGTTGTTTGTTTTTTCTAAGTCAAAGTTTATAAATAACTCCCCATTATATTTTTTGTTATTTAACGATCTTAATTGTATTTCTGCTGATAACGAAGTTAATTTATCTTTTTTCACTAATAATAAATCCATATCATCATCAAATTTAACATTAGATATTAAATCTGCCATCTTAATCGGTGTTGATTCTTTTTTAAAATAAATGGCATTATAAACGTTAATACATATATTTTTTTTAAACTTGCATGCTGAAATTGAGATGAAATTATTTTGATTATTTATAAAATATTTAACATCATCTTCTAATTTCAGATTGCTAGTATCGAATTTATTTGATGCAGATGTAGTTACTATATTATTATTTATTTTTTTGAATTTGAACGATGTCAGTTTTTCATTTCCTAAATTAGAAACTGGGTATTCTAATATTAGTATAGATATCATGCTTAAAAACAAAACCAAAGCAGAGTACATTCCCATACCTTGCTCTTGAACGAGATGTGCAGCTTTGTACCCTTTACCTTTTACTGTTTCGATTGGTTCTAAGCCATGCATGCTTAACTTCTTACGCAGCAAGGAGATAGCTTGCGGAACGACTGATGAATGACATTTAATTTCTTTACACCATGAATGGTTACGAATCTCTTCTTTACTAAAGATAACGGTAGGATTTTGTATCAGTAAAGATAGAATATTTCGTTCTACTGAGTTTAACTTTATTTCCTTATTACTTTTTGTGATGATCTTTTTTTCATTTATCAGTAATGTGAAATTATGAAATTTAATTTTATTAGACATTGTAATCCCTATATTCTAAATGACCTATGATTCTCAAATATGATATTTAAAATGTCTATGATTATTAGGGATTATCTTTAGATTAATTTGATTATATAGAATTCTATTTAAGTACTTTATTGGTTTTTATTTTTTTTCATTTTTTTATTTCTAACGATGTCGCAGTTATGAGAGGATGGAATTCTGTTACTTATTTAATCGATATATTTTATAAGGATATTTATATGGAAAGAATCACTCTTATATGTAATTCAATGCAATCATTTATGGACCTTTGTGAAAATAATTTAGTTACCTCATGTTTTGTTCATTGTACTTTTATCGTCGAGTTAAGTGATTTTAAATGGATGGAAAAACGGTTAAAAGATAAAAGTGGTAATGGTTTGTCCGTGACCAAATTAGTCAAAGATGGCTACTTCTAAAAGGTAAATTTACATACTAGCGAAGAAATACTTGGAAACTTATTTGATAGGAGTAATATCAAGCAACCATTAACAGTGAGATCTCAAAATGAAAATAAAAATTCTCTCTATGCTTGTTGCTTCTTGTGTTGCCTATTCAACCAGTGCTTGTACTGGTATTTCTCTTTCAACAACTGAGCATGATTATATTCAAGCGAGGACGATTGAGTGGGGACAAAATGATCTTAATAGTAAGCTTATTATATCTCCGCGTAACCACGCTTACGTCTCAACGATGCCAGATCAAAAAAAAGGATTAAACTGGAATTCTAAATATGGATTTGTTGGTATTTCAGTCAGTGATGACCGATTTATTGCAGATGGCGTTAACGAAGAAGGATTAACCGCTGGACTGTTTTATTTTAAGAATTACGGCTCGCTAGAGAAGTATGACCCAAGTGATACGACAAGAACCATTACAGATATGGATTTTAACCGTTGGATGTTATCGCAATTTAAAACGGTAGCTGAAGTAGAGCAAGCGATTAATAAAATTAAAATTGTTCCAGTGTATATTGACGCGAAAGGTATTCCATCACCGACGGCACACTGGCGAGTTGCTGATAAACAAGGGAACAATATCGTTATTGAAATAATGAACAATGGTGAAGTGAATGTTCATAAGAATACGGCGAAGGTATTAACTAATGCACCTGACTACCAATGGCAAGTGACTAATCTTAATAATTATATTCATTTATCTCCAGGCTCAAGCCAAGGGCAGAAAATCAATGAGGTAAATGCCTTTTCATTTGGTGTCGGTTCAAGTTTCTTAGGTCTTCCTGGGGATATTACGCCTCCATCTCGATTTGTGCGAGCTGCATTTTATGTGAATTCAGCACCTGTTATGAAAACAGAAGAGCAAGCGGTATCACAAGCATTCCATATTTTGAATAACTTTGATATTCCAATTGGTAGTGAGTTTAGTGCTAAAGAACATATTCCTGATTTACCTAGCGCAACTCAGTGGACCTCGGTAATTGATCAAACTAATGGTGCATTTTTTTATAAAACAATGCGAGATAGTACGATTAAGAAAGTAGATTTAACTAAAATAGATTTTAATCAAAAAGAAGAGGTGAAACGCCCACTCGATTCAGGGCGTTTTCATGTGATTGATGCGACCAGTGGATTGTAATTTGCTAAATAAAAATAAGCTTCATGCCGGGTGAAGCTTATTTTTCTTCGACTTTTTGCGTTTCCGCTTGTTAATGTACATCGCTTTATCGGCTTGCTCTAATGCGTTTTTTACGTCGTGCTCTATTAAAGAAACACCAAAGGAGAAGGATAAATCTAGACCTTTTTGTTGAAAATGTTCTTCAAAACTCGTTCGTATAGCGGCTAATTTTTTACTTATGTTTGTTGTGGAGGTTGAATCAAAGCATAAAATAAACTCATCTCCACCAAAACGAATTAATAAATCTTCTTTTCTTAAGTATTTATTAATTAAACGTGCACCTTCTTTGAGTTGTAGATCACCACACTGATGTCCGAGCTCGTCATTAATGCTTTTAAAACCATCCAAATCAATAAACGCCATGGTGTTATACAGGTTTGTATCTATGTGATTTAACTTTATCTTTGTAAAACAGCCTGTTAATGGGTCTATCGCAGCATTTCCTTCTTGATCATCTTCATAGACGAAAGTCATAATGAAAGTTTTATCAAAATATTTAATTTTCTGTCTATAAGTATGAAAGTGTTGTGTGCAACTTCCTACTTCTACCGTCTCATTGGAAATCAGAATATCTGAGCTTTTGTTTAATAATTGTTGGTCAAGTTGCAAGCAGGTCTGATAGTCAGGATATCTGGCCAACACTTCGTCAACTGGCATTCCGACTAAGCTACATCCAAGGTAGTCGATATGTTTTTGGTTATTATAGATTGCCACCCCATGTTCATCTCGTAAAATGAAAAGACAATTACAATGTTTCATTAAATTTGTTGTAAAAAGAATTGATGGGCTTTTAATCCCATCAAGCAATTCTTGATACTTTAAATTTAACGCGCTTAAATTAAAATTATTATAATCAATGCCAAGTAAATTAAATGGGTCTTGACGTTTTAGATTGCTAAGAGCGACAGTGAGTTCAGTATTATTTCTAGCAATGTTTACATTATAAATAAAACGATCAATAGGTTCATTGTATTTATTATCACTGTTTAATGGACGATTATTTTTTTCTTTATGTCGTGAATTAAGTTCATTTAGTTCTAACGGATACGATAAATGATAACCTTGTGATATGACAGATCCAAAAGAGTTAATTAAGTTTAACTGATTTATATTTTCAATGCCTTTTATCGCTACTTTATAACCGAGAAATTTATGTAATTTATGATATAAAGAGCGTAAAAAACAAAATGACAAATAGTCATCACTAATTGTACTAATAAGAGCACGATCAATTTTTATATAATCAAAATTGAGTCCTAGTAATGGATCAGAGTGCTTGCATTCTGTTCCATAGTCATCAAGAGTAAAAAGTACGCCTAATGCCTTCAATCGTGACATATTTTGCTTTATTTTCTCTAACTCATAGACTTGGTTTTTGAAGTTAAGTTCTAGAGTAAATCCTTGATGTTGAGAAAATATTTGTTCGCAATGTTCAACAAACTCATTTGATTCCAGACTTTTTGCGAATATGTTTATCGAAATATGAATGTTTTCGTTGTTTTTTAACGTTAATTTGTCTGATACGACATGCGAAACAACCTCTTTATCAAAAGACGTTTTATCTTCAAGTGATTCAATGAATTCATTTGGAAGAATCGTTGAGTCTTTAAATCTAATTAATGCTTCGTAAGAAACAATAGAACCTTCAAAGAAGTTAGGCTGATAAATGAAGTATTTATTCATAATCATCGTTATTATTTTACTAGAAAAATTGTCGCTAATGTAGCACGCTTTATTTATATTGCCTTTGAATATTTATAGTACAAATCAAGACATTGATCACATTTATAAATTGATTATATATGTATCTGAGAATCCGTGATTTATCTAGAGCATTACTATCCACCAAAAGGTGATTATGAATATAACGTTATGAATAAATTAATCTAAAATATTTTAAATTAATACCTATTAAGTTATTGATATTTTTCTATTTACCTCTTTTTTGATGTTGAGTCCCACTCCTTACTAACAATTTAGTCATGTAGAATTAACTTTTAATATTACAAATGGAAATGGTTGTTGACAAAAATATGCGTATTCAAGATCTCTGTGTGAAAAAACAAACTCAAATAAAATGTGATGCATCAGTCGGCTTTCTTTTAAGCCCTGAAGAAGTTTCATATATTGAAATGTTATTGGATGTGAAAATCATTTTTGCCAATTCTTTTTCAAATTAAATAGACAATAAACGTTAATAAAGGATAAGGTTTGAAGCATTTACAACGTATTTTTATGAATCTTAAAGTTAGGTATCAAGTTCTATTACCCGTTGTGATCGCAGTATCACTTACAGCGGTGTTATCTATGGTAATAATGAGTAGCTATGATCGCTTAGAATATAACTCAATATCAATGGACCATAATTCTTCAGATAGTACTAAACTTACAGAAGCTCAAGAAAAATTGTTACATTTAAGAATTACGGTTAGTCGTTCGATAGGTATTCCTAGCGAGTTACCTCTTTCATATGCCAAATTTGAAGAAGTAAATAAAATGGTCGCTGACTTTTTCGATGAGGTAAAAGCATCTGAAAGTAAATTTTCATCATCAGATGACTTTGTAAAAAAAATGGATGAGGTTAAAAGGCTGCTTGATATATATGGTGGGAATTTATCCGATAATATTAATTTATATGAGGAAATGAATACCTCATGGGGAGGTTTGCCTTGGATAACCGATTATATTAGTGAAGCGAATCGCCTTATTTTAGAAAGTAATGCTGATGATTTAGAAAGACAAGAGTGGAATAAAATTAGACAAGAGCTATATGCTTCTACAGCCATTATTGTTGTTAGAATGTCGTCGGTCTATGCGTTAAATTTGAGCTCTGACTTTAGAGATGAACTTAATGATAATTTTAATATCATATTTACTCAAACAGCCAAAGTTAAAAATAGAAAAGCAAAAGCAATCTTATTAAAAGGTTTTAAAGATTACTCATCAGTGAATGATATCTTATGGAAACAAGGACGTTTAATTAACACTAATAATTCTGAATTAGTAGATATTGGTACTAAAGCCGATTTAATTTTAGCTGGCTTGTTAACGGCTATCATGGATAAAACACATAATTTGAGTCTTGATGCGACTAAGCAAATAAACGAAAGCAAGTCGTTCATGCTTCTATTTTTAACCGCTGTTGCTGCATTATCTATTGGGATCGGCTGGTTAGCAGCAAGGATCATTGCTAAACCTATTCTTGAAATACAGAGTCAAATGAAACTGATTGCTTCCGGTGATTTAACTTACTTAACGAATCTAGAGGGAACAAATGAAGTTGCTCAACTGTGTATAAATACAGATGATACCGTTACCCACTTAAAAAGTTTGATTAATGATTTAAGGAACGTTGGAGATGAGGTGTCATCCGCTTCAACAGAGCTTGCCGCTGTGATGGTGCAGAGTGAAGCTAATGCCAGTGATCAAAAATCACAGGTAGAACTAATTGCAGCAGCAGTAACAGAGCTATCAGCCTCTTCTGCGCAAGTTGATGCTTCTGCTTCACAAGCTGATGAGCGAGCTAAGCATGTTTTAACACTAACCGTTGAAGGTTCAAAAAGTGCTAACGAAAGTGCAAATTTAAGCAGTTCACTTGTACAGCAGATGGACTTAACTTCAACTGAAGTATCTAACCTAAAAACTCAAACAGATAAGATCAGTGAAGTGATTACTGTGATTGAATCTATCTCTGAGCAAACAAACCTTTTAGCACTAAATGCTGCAATTGAAGCGGCAAGAGCTGGTGAGAGTGGGCGAGGGTTCGCTGTCGTTGCTGATGAGGTACGAGTGTTAGCGGCGAAAACACAACAATCAACGCAAAATATTCAAGAAATAATTGATAACTTACAGCAGAAGTCTGTTGATGTCGTGCAATCTGTTGATGAGTCTATTCAAATTATTCATGAAACAACGAGAATGAGTGAGGATACAAATCAGAAGTTAGGGGATATATCTGATGCAATAGAAGAAATTACGCATACTAATTCTGAAATGGCTGCTGCTGCAAATGAGCAAAATAGGGCGATATCTTCTATTAGTGAAAATGTGAATGTTATCAGTGAGAGCATTAATCAAAATGTGGAAGGGATAAAAGAAAGTGCTCAGGCAAGTAGTCACTTATCTGAGCTATCTGAAGGGCAGAAATCTAAGTTGGCATTTTTTAATGTATAAAGGGTAATTCGATAGGCTGTATTTATGAAATACAGCCTATTACTATTTATAGCAAAAAGTTAAATATGCGATATTTGTATTTTCCATATAGATATAATTAACCCCGTTTCCCATTGGATATATGTGATTAAAATAAGTAGAGTGCTTGCCATTTTTTAAAAGTGGGAAAGCATAGAGCTGATTTTGATCTTTTATGGTTCCAAATTGTTGACGTCCAGACTTAATCCCACTGTATTTTTCATCCCGACTTATTTTGCCAATGTAATGTGTAATAGGTTGATTTTTAACTTTTTCTGTTTCTACGTTTAGATTTACAGAGTAGCCAAAGCTACCAATGTATCCCGATTCTTTTACATAAGCAGATAACTCTGCCTTGTATTGATTATTATTTAATTTAGTTACGTCATAATTAATAAATGCATGTCCAGAATAAGCACTATTATTTAAAGCTCTTAAATTAATACTACTTGATACTTTATAATTACCATCTTTGTTAGAATTATAAAAAATTGGTTCACCAATCGGTTTGTTAAATTTAAATTCAATATTACTTATTAGCTTATTTATATCGATATTTTCATTGCTATTATCAATAAAAAATATTTTATTATATATGCTTGAACACTCTTGGTCTGTCATTTTACATGCAGATAAACTCAATACTTTATCTTGTATGTTTATGAAATATCTTATGTTTTTGTCTAGTATTTCTGGGTTTATTACAACAGGTTTTGAGTTTGATGTTTGATAGATATTGTCGCTTACTTTGATTAAGGATTGATTAATCTTAGGTTGAAGATCTGGTTCATACGTATACGTATAGGTATGGTATGCCAGAAATGACGTGGCAATCACTCCCATCGTGAAGCCGAGCTTTTTCTTTTTTGTTGAAAAGCATGGTTTTGTATTGGAGGTTGCTTTATATCCCTTTCCTTTCACTGTATCTATGGCGTCAATGCCATCTCGATATAATTTTTTGCGTAAAATTGAGATGGCTTGGGGTACTACGCTGGTATTGTTATTTAGCTCTTGATCCCAAGCATAATTAAGAATTTCTTCTTTACTAAATACTTGTTTTGGCGCTAATAAAAGCAACGTTAATATCTTACATTCGGTTTCTGTTAACTTTATTTCATTATTTTTTTTTGAAATCGATTTATCCGCGATGTTCAATATGAAATCGCGGTGCTCAATTTTTATTCGTTTAAGCATAGAGTGAATAGACTGTATTTTATATATTCGATGTATTAATTGTTATTATATATAAGATTGTCAATACCGATGTCAAGTTTGTATCAAAAATGAACACTATATTTCTAAGTATTTGATTTTGATCACTTATTGTTACTCTTTGTATTTTAAGGATAAATATTTTTTCTTCTTGTTATGGAGTTTGGTAATGTTTTGGTATCTTTCCTGTGAATCTGTATCTTTATTGCAATTGATTTGAATGATATTTGTGGGCGTTATACCCACAAATATACAAAGGTTAGATTAGGGCTTCACAAAGCAGTGAAATAGGATGGATAGTTGTAGTGTTAGTGTTTTCTTCGATTTGCCATTTACAAGTTTCACAATCAGTAATTGCGTAATCAGGTTTGGCAGCTTTAATTTTGTCGAATATATTCTTACCTATCGCAACTGATGTTTCGTAGTTTTCAGTTTTAAATCCATAAGTGCCCGCTAAACCACAGCATTCACTATCTAATACCTGCACCTCTAAGCCAGGAATCGCTCGGAGTAACTCAATAGTATAAATATTGCCGCCACTGCGTTCTAAATGACAAGGAGTGTGATAAACAATTTTCTTATTTAGAGGCTTCATTTTAGGTCCTCGACCATTCATGATTTCTTTTAATAAGAAACGAGTAACGTATTCAATCTTTTTGGCTACTTTGGTGTTATCTACATCTAGAACATGAGGGTACTCTTGTTGCAAAGTAAATGAACAGGTTGAAGAGGTGGATAGAATCGGAACATCTTGACGTTCAATCGCAGCTTCTAAGTTAGCCACATTAAATTCTGCATTCTTCTGTGCTTTTTTATGAAAACCATTAGCAATAAGAGGGACACCACAACACTTTTCTTTATCTAACAATTGAACCCCGATGTTCATATTGTTCATTACTTTAATGAAGTCTTTACCTAGTTGTGGATGGTTGTAGTTGACAAAACAGCCATGAAAATAATGCACTTGTCGCTCAAATACACTCTGATCATTCACTTCTTTTTTATACCATTTTCTAAAAGTACCATGAGAGTATTTAGGCAGTGATTTATGATCATGTACACCAATGGTTTTATGCATTACTTTTTTTACTAAAGGAACGCTGGTAACTGCGTTTACAACAGGTGCTACAGGAGTGGCAATTGAACCAAATAGATCCGTATGACTTAATACAAAATCACGAAGACCTTTCATGTTGTATGCTGGCTTGCCATATTTTCCACGAGCGACTGCAATCATGTCGCCAATTTTTACCCCAGATGGACAAGCGGTTTCACAACGTTTGCAATTTGTGCAAAGTTTAAGGGTTTCATCATAGTATTCTGGGCTTTTAAAGCGTAGGCGTTCGCCATCTGGTCCGCATTGTTTTGGCCCTGGATAATCAGGGTTTTCTTTTGCTACTGGACAATAGACGGTACAAACGGTGCATTTTAAACATTGATCAAAACTGGTATTCGCGGGTGCTCTAAAAATAAGATTGTCTTTTAATACGCTGTCTTTGAGAAAAGACGACTTAAATAATGGGCTGCTCATAACGCGACCTCTGCTTTTGTATTGTTATTTTGTAAAGAGTCGTTGCACTGTAATTGTTCTATGATGGATTCTGCAGCGTGAAAGCCTGAACTAATTGCAACACCACTACCGCTACCTTCTAATATAGGGTTATAGCCAGATAGAATTGCGCCAGCACAGTATAAATTGTCGATCACATGACCTGATTTAATCGCTTGGAAATTGGTTGTTGTCTTAATACCCATACTTAAAAATGGGTGCGATTGAGTACTAAAAAAATCGTGACTGTACCAATCCGTTCTTTTATCACTTTGTGCTATATCCAATCCAAAGATGGGTTCAATCATTGAATCAACATTCGCCTTTAATCCTTGGCTAAAAAAGCTACCAGTGGCTAAGACAAACTGTTTGGCTTGTAGCGGAAAATCGCCATGGTTTTTAGTGAAAAGACGATTTAAACGATAGTGAGAATGCTCAGGGTCACTTTTATCCACATAAGAAAACTCCCCTTGAACGACATGATCACCATTTAACATGGTACCACCTAGCTCAATAAAGGCGTGTTTCATGCTTTCTTCTAAGCGTATACCTAGTAATGAAGGCGGCATAGTAGGTACTTCGCATAGTGTTAGCTTAGTTAATTGCTCAATTTCACGAAGGTAGCTTAATCCCGTGCCATTTCCAAAAATAGATGGGAGTACAACTAAATCACCTGGATTGGCGTGTTGCTGTAAAGCGTAAGCTAACTCTTGTCGGTTTGCTCTTTTAGATAATAAGCGAGATATATCGATAGAGCGTAATTCACAATGATTACGCTGAATATCATTAAATGCAGAAAGTGATATGCTCGCTGTTGTTATTTCAAGATCAGATAATTGAGTGATCTGTTTTAAATTGTCTTGAGCCAGTTTAGGTTGGAAATCACGAAAGCCATCAATAGTAATCAACACCATTTTTTGTGTTTTGTTTTTTTCTAAATCAATAGGGAATTGATGTACAAAAGGTTGTGATAACCACGTTGATTTCATTGTTCCTAATGGTGTTAGACGGTAGTGATTCAAACCATCTTTTTGGGATGTTAAAGGAACACCAATAGCTGATAATGTTGTTTTATACCAATTGATAGCCCGTTCTACGGTCTCTTTACCCAATGCTGCGTAGGGGTGAGACGGATACTCTTTCGAAAAAGTTTCGAGACTATCCATTGGATTAATAACATGCTTACCTGAGGGGGTTTTGGCAAGAACATCAATCGAACCTGATGAGAAATGCAAAGCGCTTTGACCTGAGGCAATCACTGCGGTCTTTAGTCCTGCTTCTAAGCAACGTAAAGCACAGCTTAAACCAGCCATGCCGCCGCCGATGATAATGGTGTCGAAATTCATAATGTTGCCTCTTTTGATTCTTTTTCAGAGTGTTGGTTTGGAATGTCACTTGCTCCGAACAGACCTTCATAAATCCAATAGCTAAACTCTGCTTCTCGTAGTGCATCTCCCCAGAATACAGGTTTGATGCCTTTCCAGCGTTCTTCTAAAAAGTGAGTTAATAGTTGGCTTGATTGGTTACCACTGATTTGTCCACACTCTTCAAATAGTCCAGCCGCACGATAGGTACATAGTTCTCCTTGGCAGGGGCCCATACCTAAGCGAGTGCGGCGACGAAGATCAACCAGGTTGTGAACATCTAATTGGTTAATGGCGTAGTTAATTTCACCTTGGGTTACCATTTCGCATTCACAGATCACGGCTTGATCTTTAGCTTCATCGGTTAAAAACTGTTGAGCACGTTCACCGTGTCGATAAATCGCACTTTGGTAAACCGGTTTTGCAAGACTTGCGGTTTTTTTTGCGGTAATTGATGCGCCATTTGAGCCCGGTAGCGGACGAATATGAGTGGTACACTCTTGTGTATTTCCTAGCTTATTAGCCACAAGATCTGTTGTCATTTCTGCCATTAAACGAGAGGTCATTAGTTTACCGCCGGTAATGGTTGTAAATCCGTCTAAACCGTCTTTTTCACCGTGGTCGAGTAGCACTATGCCGCGACTGATGTTTCGACCTGTACCGTCGTCGTCAACAGCAACTAATGGGCGGACACCAGCATAGGCGCGTAAAACTCGTGTATTTGCCATGATTGGTGCGAGTTTTGCGCCTTCACGCATGAGAATATCAACTTCTTTAGCACTTACATGCAAATCATCAATCTTGTCATAATCAATGTGTTCTGATGTGGTTCCGATAAGTGAAATCGTATCCCCTGGCACTAAAATATCGGCATCAGAGGGTTTACGGCAACGGTTAATCACTAAGTTATTAATACGATAATCTAAGATCAGTAATGAACCTTTTGCTGGAAACATTTTGATGCTCAAATCGGCGTATTCGCAAATATTTTGTCCCCAAATACCAGCGGCATTAATGACTTGTTGTGCAAAGATTTCAATTTTCTGATTGGTCTTTACATCAATACAGTTCACTCCGAGCACCGTATCTTGATGTCGAATAAGGGAAGTCACATGGGTATGTGTGAGCAAACGCGCACCATTTTCTTTCGCATCTAGGACATTCGCTGCACATAAACGAAAAGGATCGAGCGTTCCATCGGGGACTTGAACGGCGCCAATTAAATCAGGGTTTACGTTTGGTTCAAGTAATAACGCTTCTTTTGGTGTAAGTTGTTTTGCCTCAATACCAGCAGATCCGCATGAATCAATAAACTGTTTTTGAAAATCTAAGTCATCATCAGGAAGTGAGATAAATAAGCCTTGAGTATTTTCAACACAATGCTTAGCAATGGTTTTTAAGATCTTGTTTTCATGGATACATTCTTTTGCTGATTCGTTATCAGTCACGGCATAGCGGGCGCCAGAGTGAAGTAAGCCATGGTTGCGACCTGTGGTACCAGAAGCTAAATCGTCTTTCTCAATTAAAATACAATCGATACCTCGCAAAGCACAATCACGCATAATTCCGGTGCCTGTTGCTCCGCCACCAATAATGATAACGGAAGTTTCTAATCGAGAAGTTTTGTCCATAATTTAGTCTCTTTTTTTACCACTTTTGATGTATGAAATCATCATGATATTAATGTTCGACACATTCTTTGATCTAACGCAAAAATGTTCGTTCGCGCATTCGTCTCGTTTTCGTTTTGGTGGATATGTCACATAGAAATAAATGAACGAACAGAAAAAAGTTGAAAATTGAGAGGGGTAATGAGAATAAATGTCGTTTGTTGAGTTGGGATTTTGTAAAGATACGATCTGGTTCAAAACCAGACTAAAAGTGGTGATATAATCGAGAAAATTAATAGTCAATCTTAGGTATTGAATGATGAAAATAACTATAGATAAACAAACATTCACTATCGATGAAGAGATAACACTTTTAGCAGCTGCAAAGGAATGCAATGTCGAAATCCCTTCACTATGCGGAAACAATATCAATGGTGAGAAAGTACCATGTGATTTATGCGTAGTTGAAATTGAAGGTCAAGGAATTCAACGAGCTTGTGAAACTCAAGCGGTTGATGGTATGCAAGTGATCACTTCGTCTGAAGCGTTAGTAAAACGTCGTCAAAGTGCATTAAACAAAATTCTTTCTGATCATTACGCAGATTGCGAAGCGCCGTGCCAAACTGCGTGTCCAGCGGGCGTAGATATACAATCATATCTGTACCATATTTCACAAAATGATCATCAAAAAGCCATTGAGGTCATTAAACGAACATTGCCAATGCCATTATCTATTGGTCGTGTTTGTCCTGCGTTCTGTGAAACGGAATGCCGTCGTGGTTTGGTTGATGAGCCATTAGCTATTCGTCAGTTAAAGCGTCACGCAGCTGACGTGGACCTGCATGCTCAAGAATCTTACGTACCACCAAAGAAGGCAGGCAAAGGAAAATCCATTGCTGTGATTGGTAGTGGTCCGGGTGGATTAACCTGTGGTTATTATCTGACTAATGAGGGTTACAGTGTAACGGTGTTTGAGTCAATGCCTAAAGCAGGCGGTTGGCTACGTTATGGTATTCCTGAATATCGTTTACCAAAATCGATTTTAGATAAAGAAATCGAATTGATGTGTCGTAACGGTATGGAAATTCAAACTTCTGTGAAACTAGGTGAGGATTTCTCATTAACACAGTTAAGTGATGAGTATGATGCTGTCTGTTTGGCTGTTGGTGCTTCAAAAGCCGTTGAAATGCATTATCAAGGCAGTGAGCTTGGTGGTTGTTATTTAGGTGTTGATTACTTAAAAGATTACGTAACAGAATCTAAATTAACGACAGGTAAAAAAGTCGCGGTTATTGGTGGTGGTAATACGGCGATTGATTGTGCTCGTACAGCGGTGCGTGATGGTGCCGATACAACGCTTATTTATCGTCGTACTCGTGAAGAGATGCCAGCAGAAGATTATGAAGTGGTTGAAGCTGAACATGAAGGTGTTAAGTTCCATTTTTTAACTAACCCTGTTGAAAATATTGCTGATGAAAATGGACGAGTAGCTCAAGTTCGCTTGGAGAAAATGGCATTAGGTGAACCTGATGCGTCTGGTCGTCGTAGTCCTCAGGCAACCGGTGAATTTTTCATTGAAGAGTTTGATACCGTGATTTCTGCGGTATCACAAAAACCGGATTTAAGCTTTTTAGAGAACGATACGATTGATTTGCCACTGACTCGTTGGAATACCGCTGACGCAAACAGTTTGACAATGCACAGTGGTGTGAAAAATATTTTTAGCATCGGTGATTTCCGTCGTGGTCCTGCGACGGCGATTGAAGCGGTTGCTGATGGCCGTATTGCTGCAGAAGCGATTGATCGTTTCTTTAACGGTGACATGGAGAAAATCCCAACCAAACCGTTTAATTCTCAAAAAGAGAAGAAGACTAAGCAAGTTGATCCTAAGCACTTTGAACATATCCAAAAAGCAATGCGAGTCATCATGCCTGAGTTAACGGCAGAGCAACGTGAACAAAGCTTTGATGAAGTTGAAACGGGCTTTGATAACTTGGATGCAATACGTGAAGCTGAGCGTTGCTTAGAGTGTGCATGTCAGGCAAACACCAATTGTGGACTGCGTGATTACGCAACGGAATATAAAGCGGATGAAACGGATTTAAGCAACGAAAGTAAACAGAAGTTTGCTATTGATACCAGCTCTGAATTCATCGTGTTTGATGCCAACCGTTGTATTAGTTGTGGTCAATGTGTTGAAGCGTGTAACGAAAAAGGCGTGCATGGCGTTTTAAGCTTCATGAAAAATGAAGATGGAACTAATGCCTCTCGTCCTGAATGTCGTGCAGGGTTTGAGCACGGTTATCAAATGGGTAACTCAAACTGTGTACAATGTGGTGCGTGTGTTCAAGCGTGTCCTGTTGGCGCATTGGTTGATTCTCGTGATAAATCTCAAGGCCGAATCGAAGTTTTAAAACCGGTTGATACGATTTGTACATACTGCGGTGTGGGTTGTAAGTTAACCATGATGGTTGATGAATCAACAAACAAAATTAAATACGTTCAAGGCGCTAAATCGTCTCCTGTGAACGAAGGCATGCTGTGTGTTAAAGGTCGCTTTGGTTTTGATTTTGTTAGCAGTGATGAGCGTTTAAAAACACCGTTAATTCGTAAAAATGGTGAGTTAATTCCTGCTAGTTGGGAAGAGGCGATCACATTAGTTGCTGATAAGTTCAGTACCATTAAATCTCAACATGGCGGCAATGCGTTAGCGGGATTCTCGTCGGCAAAAACCACCAATGAAGATAACTACGCATTCCAAAAATTAGTACGTCGTGAGTTTGAAACCAATAACCTTGACCACTGTGCACGCTTATGTCACTCAACGACGGTAACGGGCTTAGAAGCGTCTATTGGTAGTGGGGCGATGACCAATGATATTCCAAGTATTAAACATTCTGATCTGATCTTTATTATTGGTTCAGATACCACATCAGCTCACCCGATCATTGCTTCTCACATTAAACAAGCCATCCGTCATCACGGTGCTCGTTTGATTGTTGCGGATCCAAAGCAAGTAGATATCTCTGATCATGCTGAGCTGTATGTAGCACAACGTCCGGGTACGGATGTGATGCTACTTAACGGTATTATGCAGCAGATCATCAAAAATAACTGGCACGATCAGGCATACATCGCTGAACGTGTTGAAGGTTTTGATGAACTAAAAGCAGAAGTCATGTCAGAGGCGTATTCACCTGAGAAAATTGAGTTAATCACAGGCGTAAAAGCACAAGATGTGATTGAAATGGCACGTTACATTGGTACTGCTAAACGTACTGCTATTTATTATTCAATGGGTATTACGCAGCATACGACGGGCCATGATAACGTTCGATCTATTGCTAACTTACAAATGCTGTGTGGCAACATTGGTATTGAAGGTGGTGGTATTAATCCACTTCGTGGTCAATCAAACGTACAAGGTGCGTGTGATATGGGTGCGTTGCCAACAGATTTCCCAGGTTACCAAAAGGTCGAGAATCCTGCGGTTTATGAGAAATTTGTAAAAGCGTGGAATAAGCCAACATTGCCAAGTAAGAAAGGCTTAACATTAACAGAAATCATTGATGCAGCCTGCCATGAACAAGTAAAAGGTCTATTTGTGATGGGTGAGAACCCAGTATTGAGTGACCCTGATCAAGCACACGTTATTCACGGTTTAGAGAAATTAGATTTCCTAGTTGTACAAGATATCTTTATGACAGAAACCGCAGCGTATGCTGATGTGATTTTACCGTCGTGCTCATTTGCAGAAAAAGCGGGTCATTTTACCAATACTGAGCGCCGTGTTCAGCGTATCTCACCTGCGGTAAATCCTCCGGGTGAAGCGAAAGAAGATTGGTGGATCATTCAAGAAATTGCTAATGCAATGGGTGGTGAATGGAATTACCAATCGGTTGAAGATATTACTGAGGAAATCACTCAAGTGACGCCTCAGTACCAAGGTATGCATTGGGATGCGATTGGTAAAAATGGACTTCAATGGCCGTGTAATGATGCGAATCTACAAGGCACTCGCATTATGCATAATCAGCAGTTCTTACGTGGTAAAGGCCAAATGGCAGCGGTTCCATTTAGATATGCGGCAGAGCTTCCAGATGAAGAGTATCCATTAGTATTAACAACGGGTCGCTTATTGGAGCAGTACCATACAGGCACCATGACACGTAAAACCAAAGGGTTGAACAACCTTGCTGGTCCGCGCGCTATGATGAGTGTGGCAGATGCTGAGCGCTTAGGTATTTCAAACAGTGAGATGGTTCGAGTATCAACACGCCGTGGTACGATTGAAGCACCAGCATTTGTGACTAAGCGTATGCAAGAAGGGGTGATATTTGTACCGTTCCATTTTGTGGAAGCGGCAGCGAATAAACTGACCACAACAGCACTTGATCCTCATGCCAAGATCCCTGAGTTTAAAGTCGCAGCAGTGAAGGTAGAAAAGGTATTACAACCAGAACCTGAAGTCTGTGTATAAATAATGTAATAACGTAAAATAAAATGCCGATGATTTGAGTAATCATCGGGCATTTTTTATGTTTAGAAATAGTGTTATGAATTACTTATTGTTGATGGCGTTCAACTCTGCAATTTTCACAATCACATCAACCGCTTGTTTCATGCCATTAATCGTAATGAATTCATGAATACCGTGGAAGTTATAACCACCTGTAAAGATATTAGGGCAAGGTAAACCCATGAAGGATAAACGAGCGCCATCCGTACCGCCACGAATAGGCTTGATATCAGGTTGAATGTCACACGCTGTCATTGCTTCTTTAGCTAATTCAATCACGTGTGGGTGAGGTTCTACCATTTCACGCATATTAAAGTAGCTATCGGTTAAGACTAATTCAACGCGACCTTTCTCTAATTTTGCATTTAATTCATTCACTTTTTGCTGCATAAAGGCTTTACGCTCAGCCATACCTTCACGGCTAAAATCACGAACAATATAACCAAGTTCGGTTTTGGCTACGCCTGCGTTCATTGATTTTAAATGATAGAAACCTTCATAGCCTTCGGTGCCTTCTGGTGTTTCATCTGCTGGCATCATCATTTGAAATTGAGCTGCGATATTCATGGAGTTAACCATCTTACCTTTAGCCGTACCCGGATGAACGTTCACACCATGACAAATGACATCCGCACTTGTGGCATTAAAGTTTTCATATTCCAACTCACCTACAGGGCCGCCATCGATAGTGTAAGCCCATTTTGCATTGAACTTCTTAACATCAAATAGGTTTGCGCCACGTCCAATCTCTTCATCGGGAGTGAAGCCGATACAAATATCACCGTGTGGGATCTCTGGGTTCGCTTTTAATACAGCAATGGCAGTTAGGATTTCGGCAATGCCTGCTTTGTTATCAGCACCAAGTAAAGTTGTACCATCTGTGGTGATCAAATCGTGACCGATTAAGTTGAGTAAGTCAGGGAACTGGTTTGGTGTTAATTCTTCACCACTAGTGCCAAGGGTTATTGTGTCGCCTTGATAATTATTGATGATTTGTGGTTTTACATCTTCACCTGATGCATCAGGGGCTGTGTCCATGTGAGCAATAAAGCCAATTGCAGGCACATCATAGTCTACGTTTGAAGGCAAACGCCCCATGACATAACCATTTTCATCAATAGAGACATCAGAAAGTTCTAATTCATTTAATTCAGAAACTAGTTGGTTAGCCAAATTGAATTGTTTTTCAGTGCTTGGACATTGTGGTGCAGAAGGATTGGATTGAGTATCAATACTCACATAAGAAAGAAAGCGTTCTACAAGGTCTTTCATGATATTCACTCTATGTAATTGAAAACAAAATTGAGTGAAAGTATTGATCAAAAAGGTATTTTAAAGTTTGCGATGGGTCATAAAAAACAAAGTGGTTAGCGCATATTTAGATTATATGCGCTAAGTAAAAATAGTTATTTCTTATCTTTAGCTTTTAAGATGAAACCAAATTGTTCAATTAAATTGCTGATAGATTTAAACAACATAGTACGTTCTGATTTCGAGTATTTTGATAGTTCCTGATGGAACTCAATAACATCAGACATTGTGACCCCTAGCCAGTCGGGAATATTATCACTACCTGAAATGATCCAACCAATCTCTTTTCTCAGAATAAAGCTTAAAGGGATCAATTTGGATATATGAGGGCTAGAAAGTCCGCTAGTCCAGTTAATTACCGTTCTTGTAGAGACGTCACATGCTGTAGCAATTTGAGAATTAGATAGTCCTAGCTCTGTTTTTCTTGCCTCGATCCGTCGAGAAATGCTTTCCATAGAGGTGCTTTCATCTAACACAATTATATACCTCGGAAATGTTAATTTTTAAAAACGGTTTCATTATTGAGAGAAATAATATTTCAGACTTTTATAGTTACATAAGAAATAAAGTTCATTTTGTGATTTTATTCTAAATAATAGGAACTATGCACTTTATTTAAGATGTTCTTTCTTTCAAGAATAAACGTTTTTAAATCGTCGAATTTTAAAAGAGTTAACACGAATATGTGATAACTAGATGTTGCGTGTTAAGATAAAAGTAAATTAATTTATTTTTATCTTATTGATTATTATCCAATAAGAGTGTATCGGATTGATTGTATGGCTGCATATTAATCATATTTAGATAGTATTGCAAATAGTTTATAGAATAAATATCTAATTAATTAATGTGAAAGTGTTTTATAATGTTATTATTATTTTAATATGTGTATGGAATAGGTTTTTAAATACATTTCATTCATTTTCTATTAATAACTTGTTCACTATGGCGAAATATGATTAGATATACTTTTATTAAGGTAATGTATTAATTTATGGTTAATTGTTTGTGTGTTTTTAGGGGGGGGAATGGCAATAGCAAGACATATTCAAGCATCGGTTACTTTTGATACTTTGCCATCGGACATTTATCTATTATTTGATGCATTTCGCTCTAACACAGAGACAAGATCTCATTCTCACTCTTGGGGGCAATTACAAATTATAAGTGGTGGGATTTTAGAGTTAGAAGCAGAAGGGCATCGTTTTTTAGCACCTTCTCATTTTGCTATATGGGTACCTGCTGGTGTGCAACACCAAAGTTATAATCGAAAACCGATAGCGTATTGTTCGGTAAATATTATCCCTGAACTTGCGAAACAATTACCTGACCATACCTGTTTATTAGAAGTCAGCCCTTTAGTTGAAGTTTTAATTGCGGAATTACGTGAGAATAAGATCCAGCAACCTCAGAATGAACAGCAGGAAAGGTTAATTCATGTTCTTTTTGATCAGCTTCTAATTGCTAAGCAGAGTGAGCGATTTTTACCTACATCACAAGATAAGTTGCTTAAACCTATTTTAGAGGCGCTAGAAGCGAATCCTGCAGATGAAACATCTTTAGCTCAATGGGCAGCAAGAAATCATACAACAGAAAGAACATTGGCTCGTCATTGCCAAAATGAATTAGGCATGAGTTTTACTGAATGGCGCTTACGGATCCGATACCTTTATTCTTTGGATTTATTGCGAAAGAAGATGTCGATTAAAGAAATTGCGTTTAGTTTAGGCTATAACCAAACCAGTCCTTTTATCACTATGTTTAAACGATACGCGGATTGCACTCCCGAGCAGTATAAATTAAAACATTCAATATAATGTATTAACGCTGGTCGTTTTTTTGAGCAAATCTAAAAGAAAAAAATACGATAAATAAAAAACTTAAGGGAATAATGGCTGCAGTAATTTCAAGCCAGTAAGCACCTGAAAATAAACTACTTAAAATCAAATGGCCTACAATAGATAGAAGAGCACAGAGAATAGCAATTAGAATCAGTTTTAGTTCTGGTGACATAAGCATTTTATTGATAATTAGTGTTGTCATTACTTTAACACGAGTGTATCTACGAAAAAGGATTAGATGTGTGATGAGGAGAGCAGAGTGATACGAAATGAATATATTGATTATCTATTAGCGAAACCATGCTGTGAAGATTCTTTTCCATTTGGTCCTGAAGCTCATGTTTTTAAGGTATTTAATAAAATGTTTGCACTTATAGGGTATAGGAATGAACAGTTAAGCATTACCCTTAAAGCGGCACCGGAAGATGTTACGTTTTTAACGGAGGAATTTACCTCTATTGAACGAGGTTATCATATGAACAAAAAGCATTGGATAACCATTACGCCTTCAAGTGATATTACAGTCAGTATGATAGAAGCGTGGATTGATGACTCATATTCTCTGGTTACATCAAAGTTAACCAAATTAGAGAAAAGTCAGATTAAAAAATAACAACACAACGACTTCTTCTATTTAGACGTTCAAAGTATGTACTAGATAAATAGGGTTGGTAAAACAGCCATTTCCAATGTGAAAATGGCTTTTCATTAAAGACTAAAACAGCTGTTAAGTTGGTATTCATCTCCATTCTTGGCTGTATATTCTTTATCTACTTGATGAGCTTTAATGTGTGAACTGCTGTCACGCTTTATTAAACTAATCCAATGACGCATAGCCGCTAAGCTAAAGTCCTGACTGAACGTTGTGCATGTTTCTATTTCTACATCAGCTATGGTAACCAGTGAATCTTTACCTGGCGTATGAAGACCAAAAATAATTTCAACATGACTGCCACTGTTGTCTTTTAATAAAATAGTATCAGGCGATGATCTGTGTCCTGTGAAAGCAACAAATTTTCCTGGATTGCGTAATCCACTGCAACCACCATCTTTAAAGAAAACTACTAAATGATGATAATCAAGTAAGTAGTTAGTAACGTCTTGATGTGAGCCTTTTGTTAGTGGGAATAATTGGTCAAGAAGACCTTTGATTTGATGTTGTTTCTCTTCTTGTTTTGCTTCCATTTTTTCGACGGCATAAACAGCTTCAGCCATAAACGGAGTTTCATGTTGTGTATTACTTTCTTTGTTTATATTGGTAATCGCCATAATGGTACCCTCGAAAAAGTCTTTATCTAATACCGATTTAATTATCGGCATTGTTAGGTAAGTCACACTGGTCAGAGTTGTTTGCTTACTTAAATTGAAGCTTAGCTTAATTTTAACTACAATTTCACAACAAAAACTTAACAGTGTGAATTTTACAAGATGCGACAGTCAAAAAGTATTATTAGACAGAGCCATTTTCTTGGAACAAAAATTCGTAATCTGAGAAAACGCAATCACTTAACGATGGAAGATCTTTCTACTCGGTGTATTCGAGTGGATCCTGAAAACTCTCCATCAGTCTCGTACCTTTCTATGATCGAAAGAGGAAAGCGTGTTCCTAGCGCTGATATGCTTGAAGTGATTGCAACCGTATTTCAAAAAGAAAGCAGTTGGTTTTTAGATAATGAGCCCGAGCCACAAGCGATAACACCTGATAAAGGAAGAAAAGGCGGGATTAGTGGAATGGTTCTTGAACCAAGTTTTCTTTTTTCCAATGACATTCTTCAAATTGCAATTCCAGAAATGCTTAATCAAACAGGTGTGACAGGAAGGCAATTTGCTCATCTTCTTATACGGGCACACCAAGAAAATAATCAAAATCATTTCCCTGATCTAGAGCGGGCAGCAGAAGAGGTGGGGTTAAAGCAATTGCCTCTGAGCGTTGAACAAATGATGGATATGGCATTAAAGCATGGGTTAGTTTTAAAGTGGGTGAAGGAAACACCAAAGGCTGTTATTGATGAATTTGGTGTTAATGGAAAAGAGTTGCTGACCTCTTTTTTTGAACCTCCTTCTACGGTTTATTTAAATGAGATGCTAAAACAGCATTCAACAAGATTGAAATATGATTTAGCCGTTTATATTGGCCATTGCGTTTTACATAATAAAGAAGGATTAAAAAGTTCGCTATCTGTAGGAAGTCACCGAGTTTTTGATGAAGAAGTCCATCACACAGACAGTGCTCTGAATGCACAAGATATACTGCATGCATGGCGTGATTTTGAATCGAGTTTTTTTGCTGGAGCTCTGTTGTGTCCTAAAGTGCCATTTAGACAATTACTTGACCGGTATGGATATGAAGTTGAGGCTCATCGTTTAGCTGGTGTTTCTCCTTCTGTTGCGATGCGAAGAATGACGGTTGTTTCACCTTATCCTCATTGGCATTATTTTGATGCTTATGCTCCAGGAAAACTTAAAGCTGTATACAGAGGTAATGGGATCCCTTTGCCATGGGGTAATATGAAGCAGGTTAGTGACCCATGTCAGCATTGGGCGGTATTTAGACGATTAACTGAGCCTAAAGAGGGCAGTTCTGCTCAAATTTCGATTTTAAATGTAGGGTCAGAGCCACGAATATATTGCTGTGAATCAATAAATATGACAGATCCTGCAGGTAATAATAGGGTGTTATGTGCTGGTGTAGATTTAAACCCAGCAATAGAAGCACAAGGCAAAGATGCAGTTGCTTTAGCTAGGGATCTACAGAAAGCATGTGTAAAAAATGGAGGAGAAAGTTCGATTTCGAAAAGTATTAAACGAGAGCTTATTAGTGTCGCTAAAATTTTAAATATTAACTGGATTGAGCGTGGTGTAGAGAGTGATGCTAAAGTGATATGCTCTCGAGGGGCGGTTTGTCCTAGAAAACCTACTTGCTATAAATAATAGCCGTTACTGATTGATTTAACGGCTATTTTTAATTTTAGCTATACTGATATACTAAGTAAGATAATCCGGATTCTGTATTGTAAAATAAGGATACATCGTCATCTATTGGAAATAATAAAATGTTTAACCCAGTTGTGGGATATTGAAATAAGTTTTTATATGCAACCGCTTTTTTAGGATCAGATATAGAGCCAACATAACTTGCACAGTCACCTTCATTGCACTCAAGGAAAGGTTTTTCCGGTTCTCTAGTGTATGAGCATTGTCCTGCAAAGCCAGTTTCATCAATAACAATAGATACTTTATTATAAACGTATTTATTATTTCTTTGCTTTAAGTTGTAATTGGCAATTACCAGTCCGCTGTAATAATTATCATTTTCGCTTTTAACCATTATCTGAGCTGCATAATTAAATCGCACAGGATTTGTATTTAATTCATCTTTATATTTTGTTTCTGTAAACTTAACATCTTGAATATATTGAGTAATAATTGTATTCGATTCATTGTTTTGTAAAAATATAACTTTATTGTATGTTAAATCACACTGTGTACCAATTTGTCGACAAGCTGATATGTTTAAGTTATTTGATTGTCGATTAATATAATAAGTTGTGTTACTTCTTAAAACAGTTGGATCAAAAACAAATGGCAATGAGTCACTTGTTTGAAATACATTTGGCATTAACTCTTCTAATTTTATTTCATCATTGTTTTTTTCATTTGATATATGCTTTTCAAAATCAATCAAAAATAAACAAAAGGATATGATAATAGTAATTAATAAAAACAAATGATTCTGATTTAGTTTACTTTTTTTAAATAAAGTACCATTTACATCTGCCTTATATCCCTTTTTCTTAATAGTTTCAATTAGATAGATTTCATTGTGATTTAATTTTTTGCGTAAAACTGAAATCGTCTGTGGTACAACACCTATATTGCTTGCTGTTCCCTCCCAAACATAAGTAAAAATCTCATCTTTTGAGAAAACTTTATTTGGTGAGGTTAAAAGCAATTTTAAAATTTTTGATTCACTATGAGTCAGCTTAATTATGCAATCGTTCTTAATTATTTGGTTTGTTTTTGGATTAAACGTTATATCTTTAAATCGTATAAGATTTTTATTGAGCATTATGTAACCTAAGAGAAGGAAACTGAAAAACTAAAAGGATTATTAATATTATTGTTGTTATAACAGCAAGCATATCAAGAAAGAAACTTCATTATCAATAAATAAACCAAAATCAACCATGAATGTTTTCTATTGTTACGATAAAAAAAGCAAATCATTTAACCTTTTGATTTAAAAGGAGTTGTTTTTGTTGTGGTAATATTAAGAATAATTATTCTCACTTATTGTCAGTTTACACAAAAATTATCAATATAATTATCGAGGAAAAGAATTACATGCTGGTTTTTGGTGAGGATTATTATTTCAATAAAATAATAAAAATATAAAGATGTGTATGAGGTATTAAGATAAATGAAAATGGCACTTATATTATGATTTAGTATGAGATGAAAATATAAGTACCATTATTAATTTAATTAAAGGTTGGTTTTATTCATCAATATCATCTGCATAGCCTTTTGGTGGTGGAGTCCAAGCTCGTTCAGATTGATTGTGTTTATCTGAACGATCCTTACTCATTGCGTGTTTAATCGTTCCTTCTAATTCAATGAAAAGCTTACGGTAGTTATTATCAAAACGTTCACCTTCAGAATCGTCTAACCATGCTTGATAAAGTTTATCTGAACTTTGATTTTCTACTTTTTTGTAGGCTATTTTTTGTTGCTCTACATGAAACGGGTGTTGTCCTAGATTGCGCATGGCTTCAGCACCCATTTCAAGTGCTGAGCGGGTGGTTTCTGATTCAATGAAATCAGCACCAGCACAACGAAGCATATATGAGTGGCCTCTATCAAAAGCACGTGCGAGTATTTTTACTTTTGGATACGTGTGCTTGACGTATTTAACCAGTTCTATACTGCTTTCTTGATTATCAATAGCCACAACAAGCATGGCAGCGTGCTCAATTCCTGCTGTGTGAAGTAAATCAGGACGAGTTGCATCGCCAAAGTAACTTTTGGTATTTACTTTTCTTAAAGAATCGACTTGATCTGCTTGATGATCGAGTACAACAGTATTTACATGATTAGATACTAAGAAACGGTTGACGACTTGGCCGAACCGACCGCCACCAGCAATAATTACCGTGCCTTTTTCTTCAATTGTGTCACTTTCTCTTTCATTTGATTGTTGTTCAAATTTAGGCAGAATTACTTTATCAAATAAGATAAATAAACCTGGGGTAAAGAACATAGAAAGAGCAACAACCAATGACAATGGTTGAGCGACTTCTTGTGGTAATACATGGTTTTGAACGGTAAAACTTAATAAAACAAACCCAAATTCCCCTGCTTGCGCTAGGCTAAGCGTAAATAACCAACGGTTACTGTTTTTGATCTTAAAGATCAGAGCTAATATATATAAAACAGCTGCTTTTAGTACCATGACACCGATTGTTAAACCGATGATTAGGAAGAAATCATTAAATAGGATGCCAAAATCGATCCCTGCACCTACGGTAATGAAGAATAATCCCAATAAAAGCCCTTTAAATGGATCTATGTTGGATTCAAGTTCATGTCTAAATTCTGAGTTTGCCAAAACAACACCAGCAAGGAAAGTACCTAGAGCTGGAGATAGGTCGACTAAACTCATTAAGGCTGCAATACCAATAACAAGCATGAGTGCTGTTGCTGTGAATATTTCTCTAAGTCCAGAGCTTGCTACAAAGCGAAATAGAGGGCGACTTAAATAATGACCGCCAACGACAACTAATGCGATGGATGCGGTAATCACTAGTCCATATGCCCAACCAGGAAGGCCTGCAACGAGGGTTAATTCTTCATGATGCTCAGCAGCGGTTGCGGCTGCCAATTGCGCTTTTGCTACTAATTCAGGTAAAGCTAATAGTGGAATAAAAGCTAGCATTGGGATCACAGCAATATCTTGAAAAAGTAATACCGAGAAAGCATTTTGGCCGCCTTCTGTTTTGGCCAATCCTTTTTCATTGAATGTTTGCAATACTATCGCTGTGGATGATAGGGCAAAGATTAGGCCAATGGTCAGTGCAATAGTCCATGATTGGCCGAAGAACATAGCAAGCCCCATTACGACCGCAGTAGTGCCGACAACTTGCAGTCCTCCTAATCCCATGAGACGGTTACGCATATTCCATAGCATTTTAGGTTCAAGTTCTAAACCGACAAGAAATAGCATCATAACAACGCCAAATTCGGCAAAATGTTGAATAGTCGTTGTTTCTTCGCCAACAAGGCCAATGATTGGTCCTATAACCACCCCAGCAATTAAATAGCCAAGAACAGAACCAAGTCCTAGACGTTTAGCGATTGGTACAGCAATAACAGCAGCAACAAGGTAGATAAAAGCTTGTAAAAAATATCCAGTCATAATGCTTTTATTCCTTAATAAATTTATCGAATGAGTGGTTTAGTTTGGGTAAAGTTTTTGCTACCTCAGTATCAACACGATTTTCAATTAATGCGGACAGTAAGACTTTAAAGCGCTCAGTATGTCTTTCAATTCGGTCATCTTCTAACGCGGTTCTAGCGCCAAATAGCACTAATGGAGCGATATACTCCATATGAGTTAGTGAGGCCATCTGTTCAAGCGGATGTAGGAGCTCACGGATAGTGAATTGATTATATCCATTGGTTTGATAAGCCTCTTCCTTACCTCCAGCTGTGATAGCACATAGAAAGGTTTTTCCTTTTAGTGCATTACCGTCTGTACCATAAGCAAAACCGTACTCTAAAACCATATCTTGCCACTCTTTTAAAATAGCTGGGGTTGAGTACCAATAAAGCGGAAATTGAAAGATAATAACATCATGATCTAAAAGTTGTTTTTGTTCTTTATCGATATCAATATTGAATTTTGGATAATCATGGTACAAATCGACAACAGTGACATGCTCAATTTTTTTAGCTTGTTTAATTAATGCCACATTAACTTCAGAGCGGTGTTGAGAAGGATGAGCGAATAAAATCAGTACTTTTTTAGCCGGGCTTGTCATAAAACCTCTTTATATTATTTAAGTTATTGTATTTATGTTTACATGATAGCAAGAAAATATAATAGAAATGTTTTTCAGCTTGTAAATTTTGCATAAATTATAACAATTAGGGTGTTTAATGTACGTGAGGCGTAGATGATAGGTTAATTATCGCAATGCCAATACTGATAAATCCAATACCTAACCAAATTTTATTGTCTAAATGTTGATGATAAAATGCACTTGAAATCAGCGTTACCGCAATGATTGCTAATCCCGCCCATGATGCGTGAGCAATTCCTACAGGTAATGTCTTCATTGCTTGACTAAGAAAATAAAAAGCACCTAGATGACCAGTAATTACAATGACATTTGGTATTAGGTGTGAAAGACCATCGGTTGCTTTAAGTGCAACGTGTGAAAATGCTTCTGAAGCAACTGCAAGAAGAAGAAAAAGCCATCCCATTTTATTAATTCCTATTTAGCGGTGTTGGTAAGTAGGTGTAGTATAGTTATTTCAAATTTAATGATAATAGCTAATAGAATTAATTACTTTTACGTGAGTGTAATAATAGGTGGATTGAAGAGGAGTCGGCTCAATATTAATGATATTGAGCCTAATTTTTAGAAGAAGTTAATTGAGCGACGACCACTCTCAGGATCAACGGTGGTTGGTTGATCTTGTTTTTGTTTTTTCTTCTTAGTTTTTTTGGTCTTTGGAGCTGAATACTCAGATTCGATTTGAGCTGGTTGAGGATTTTCTTCAATTTCAGGTAGCTCACCAACAGGAGTGTCACAAATTACAACGTAGTATTCTTCATTGAATTCAATGACATCGCCATCATACATTTTTCGACGTTTACGTTGTTCTAGTTCACCATTAACGCCAACATAGCCTTCGCCAATAACATGTTTAGCTTCACCGCCACCACTAACAACGTTAGCAATTTTTAGGACTTTATATAGCTCGATAGGTTGAACATTCACTTCAACACCAATGGCTTCAACTTCAAATTCTTCTTGATCTGACATGAGGATCTCTATGATTAGCAATTACACATATTGTAACTGAGAGCGTAAGTGTCGCCTAGGGCTATTTTCAGAAGAGTCAGGACTTAGTAAAGTAAAAACGGTGCTGTATTATTAGCACCGTTTTATTAAGAGTTAATCAACTATTTCAACATCTGTTTTAGGAACAGAGCAACAAGCCAGTATCATTCCTGCCTCTTTTAATTTTTGATTAAGAGCTGGGGAATCTTCTTGCTCAACCTCTCCTGATTCTAATGTTACTCGACAAGCACCACATAAACCGGCACGACAGCTGTTATTTATGCTTAATCCTGCCTCTTCGACTTGCATAAGAAGCGGTTGCTCCGTATTACCCGTGAATAAGTGACCATTTAAGCTGATAGTGACTTCTTCTGGAGTATCAGATTTTTCACTTGTGTGTGGGGTTGCTTTTTTCTCTTGTGTTTCAGAACTAGAATCAAGGTAAAACTCTTTTTCTTTACTTTCTAACACCTCAATCTTATCACCTAGCTTAATTGTGCCTTCATTTTTGGCAATGAGGTTTTGCCCAAAATACACATTGCCACTCTCATCTGCTCGGAAAGTTGAGAACGTTTTTAACGGTTCTTTGTTTGGGTGATATTGTGCTGTTCTTGGATTTACTGTTGTTAAAATGCAACGTTGGCAAGGTTTAACTATTTCAAATTCTACTTCACCAATGCGAATACGCTTCAAGAATCTTCAATAAAAGGCTCATCGCCGGAAATAACTAAATTTGTGCGAAATTGCGACATTGTATGGTGACTAGTACTGCGCTTATTTAGCTCTGCAAGAGAGGCTTCGCTAATGACAAGCAATGGATAACCATCGGCAAAGCTCACGTTTGTTTGGATTTTTTCACGGATACGATTTGATTGTTCACCAGTATAAAGTAATTGTGCATCTGTTGATAAAATGGAAGAGAACCATTGATTAGCTTCTTGATTCGTTGAGTAGGCAGAAAAAGAGTCATTCCATACTTTTGCTTCTGTTTGTTTCATCTCTAATTCATTGAAAGTGAGATGCAGATCAATTAATCCTGGATAACAAAGAATTAGACCATCAGGTTCAATGATCGCACTAATTTTAACCATTTGAGGATGAGTGCGAGCGGTGATCATTTTGCCATTAGGGTCGGTAACCATAAAGCGACGGTCACACTGTAATCCTTGCTTTTCAACATAAGCGCTAGATTGAGATACACCAGCAATTGATTTAACAGGGAAAATATTAATTTGAGATAAAGTTGAAATTGTTTTGCTCACAATGATGTCCGTATTATATGTGTTATGGAAATAAGGAGTGTACCAAAAGTACTTGAGATACACTCTTTAATGATTAAGTCATTTGGAAAGAAGTAAAATTAACGGTAGTTATAAAGTCTTTCTCTGTTTGTTCTATGGTGAATGCCCAGTTCATTCTTTCACAAATACGTTCAACAATAACTAGGCCGCAACCATATCCTGCATTATAGGTATCATTACCATCGTGGCAGTTGGTAATGCAAAGTTGGTTGTTATTAAGCTCTATTTGAATGTCTCCCACACTGTAACTGAAAGCATTCTTGATTAAGTTATTTATAACAACGGTAATGAAGCTACTAGGAGCAAGACAAGGCTCTCCTTCAATAATTGAAAGCTGTGCTCCCATCTCTTGTTTTGCGAATAAAGGCTGTAAGTGATTGAGCTGGGTTTTTAGAATCTCTTCAATTTTATAATGATGAAAATGATGCGCTTCAATGTCTTGTTTACCTAAAAGTAAAAAGGTTTCTGTAAGCAGTGTCATCTCTTCACTTGCTTGATGTAAGCGATTAATCGCTTTTAAAGCAACGTTTGGTTGATTTGGTACTTTTGCTAATAAATCAGCAGACCCTTGGATTACCATTATTGGTGTTCTCAATTCATGGGAAGCAAAGCGACTGAATTCTTTTTCTCGGGTAAAGAATTGAGCGATGTGATGCTTACTCTTTAATAAAGAACGTTCAATTTCTTGAGTTTCTTGGTACTTAGTATCAATAGTAAAATCAGGGTGCTCAGGAGACATTAAATCCACTTTATGCTGAATATGGCGAAGTGGGACCGAGATACTACGAACAAAGTAAATACCATATAAGATCATTAAAATGGTTGAAAAAGTGCCTAAAAATAAAGTTAATGTGTGTAGATTGGCCTCATACTCATCTAAATAATCATCCGCATCGTCTTGAAAAAGAATATAAAGCAATCCTTCTCCAGAGGGATGTGGTGTGACAATAAAGTGCTTATCTTCCGTACCTAAAAGTTGTTCATACAAGCCTGCTTTTTTATAGTTATTCAACCAAAGAGGATGTTCTCTTTCGCTCCAGTAAGTTGAAAACTCATCTTCATTAGGCAACGGCGTATCATCGCCTAATTGAGCGTATTTCTTGATGTATTGGTTTGCTTCTGTATCTAGCCAGTGATGCAAACTAATGATTTCTAATTGATCTTCTGCAATATAAATTACAGCCCAGAATAATCCGAACATCAAAAAAGTGAGGATGCCAAATGTCCAACGGATCTTTTTAAAAAAACTCGGTTGTTGGGAGCTTTTATTTAAGTCGGTAGCCTTTTCCATGAATGGTCTCTAGTCTTGGAATATCAAAATCTTTATCAATGGCGTTTCTAATCGTGTATAAATGACTTCTTAGAGCATCACTTGATGGCGATTCATCACCCCAAACATGTTCAATTACATCATTTTTACTGACGATATCTGGTGCTTTTTTCATTAATAACGCAATGATTTTTAATTGTATCGGCGCTAATTTAATGAGTTTTTGTTGGCGATATAACGTGCCAGCCTTTACATCCATTTCCATGTCTTCAAAGGTCAGTTTACCTATATCTGTTCTTCTGCCTCGTTTAGATAAAGCTAATAAGCGTACGTGAAGTTCTTCCATAGCAAACGGTTTAACTAAATAGTCATCACCACCTACTTCAAAAGCATGAATCTTATCTTCTAATGTATCTTTAGCGGTTAAAAATAGAATAGGAGTACTACAAGCATAATCATTACGCAGAGCCTCAACGGTACTGATACCGTCGAGTTTAGGCATCATGATATCCATAATAATAACGTCAAAGCTCTCTTCTTTTAATATCTCAATGGCGGCTGCACCGTGATAAGCACAGTCAATGTCAATTCCAACAAGCTCTAAATAATCAGCAATCGTTTCTGCTACATGATGATTATCTTCAACAATTAATACTTTCATCTTCTTCTTCACGAATCCTTCACACTCTATACGCTATTTTACCCTCATAAATTGCATTAAATATAATAATTAGGTTAAAAAATGAAGAAAGTTGCTGTTTTATTATTAGGAAGTATGGTTTTAACGGGTTGTGGCTCTGATGAATCAAGTGATAGCCACGCATCAAGTACTTATATGGGAGAGATTGAGTCTGTTAATGCTCATGCTGATTCAATGACGGTTAATGCTATGGCGTTAAGTTTGTCTAATGCTCGAATTGAGTTGAATGGTCATTATGTTGATTCCACAGAACTTGAGCCAGGTATGCAAGTTGATGTTGAATATGATGATGGTATTGCATATGAAGTTGATATTGATCCTGAAATTGTAGGTATCGCGACTCTGGTTACTGAATCTGAAATTACTGTCAATGGTCAAGTTTTTGAACATGCAAATATCGCTAAAGATCTAGTTGGTACTAATTCGAATCGAGTGATGTTATTTGGTTACATTGATCAAACAGGTAAATGGGTGATTAATGCAATTCATAAAGCGAATTTCTTACCGGCAGAAGATTTATACGAAGGTAAAATTACTTCTATTGATAAAGCGAGTTCGCATTTTAATATTGGAACAATGAAAGTTGATTATTCAAATGCTGGTATGGATCATGAAGATTTAGCTGAATTAAAAGTTAACGCTTGGGTTGAAGTTGAAGGGCAATTTAGCACTGATTTTAAAGCTTATGATGTCGATGTCGAAGATGATTTAGATTTAGCAAATGCAGAAGTAGAAGGTTACGTTACAGCATTAAATCATGATAAAACATTAATGACGCTAAACGGAAAAACTGATGTTGTTATTACTGAAAACACTCGTTTTGAAGATGGCATTAAAGATGAATTGAAAGTTGGCTCTCGAGTTGATGTTGATTTGATAAATAATGCTGGTCAACTGCAAGCTTCAGAAATTGAATTTGATTAATTTGTGAAAATATAGAAAACCACTGACTTTCATGAGTCAGTGGTTTTTTGTTTTTATGGGTAATATAAAAAATAAGTCATCATTAATGGTTAATTAGCGTTACTATTTAGTTAGATATTGATGAGTATAAAGAAGGAAACACAATGGCTGGGTTAAGTTTATTAACACTATTAGACGATATCGCTTCAGTTCTTGATGATGTGGCATTGATGTCCAAAGTTGCCGCAAAGAAAACAGCAGGTGTTTTAGGGGATGATTTAGCGCTTAATGCACAGCAAGTTTCGGGAGTTAGAGCTGAGCGTGAGATCCCTGTTGTATGGGGCGTAGCAAAAGGCTCGTTCAGAAATAAATGTATTTTAGTTCCTGCTGCGTTATTAATTAGCTCTATTGCTCCTTGGTTAATTACACCATTATTATTAATTGGCGGTTTATTTTTGTGCTTTGAAGGGGCAGAAAAAGTTCATGAGAAGTTTTTTGAACATCATGACGCGCAAAAGGAACATAAGAAAGAGAAAGAAACGAACCCAGAAGATATTGCCGATTATGAACAAAAGAAAATTAAAGGAGCGGTTCGTACTGACTTTATTCTTTCAGCTGAAATTATTGTGATTGCATTAGGTACAGTGCAAGGGCATCCATTTTTAACACAAGTATTGGTCATGAGTTTAATTGCGGTATTAATGACGATTGGTGTTTATGGCTTAGTTGCAGGTATTGTCAAAATGGATGATCTTGGGTTTTACTTACAACGAAAAAGTGAAGGTAAAGGCGTTATTGGTTCTATTGGTAATGGGTTAGTAGCAATGGCACCTAAGCTTATGAAATTACTGACGGTTGTTGGTACCATTGCTATGTTTTTAGTCGGTGGTGGTATTGTGGTACATAGCCTTCCATTTGTTCATCATGCACTAGAAAGTGTGACGAATCTGCTTCCTTCTATTCCTTATGTGTCTGCAACATATCCAACGATTGGGAATGGATTTATTGGATTATTTAGTGGTTTTCTTTTGCTCTTTATTATGGCTATGTATCAAAAGTAAAATCAAAATAATACTATTGATTGTCTGTAAATTTAATAGCGATGGCTTCGGCGTTACCGCGTTCGAAGCCTGTATTACCTCCTCCTTTTAAGCCCCAAGTACCTTCTTTTGATGCTCTAACAATAATGGCATCAGCACCCAACTTTTCAGCTTCATCTTGTAGCTTTGCAACCATCCCTTCGTTACTTCTATCGTGAAAAATTGTTTGGCCAGTTTGGGTATTAATGATCCCGAGTTCAGTGTAGGTTCTCTCTGTTGGAGGACTATAAAAAACTTCTACAGGATGGGTATTCACGGCATTTTGATTGGTTACAGTTGTCGTCTTTGCACAACCAAAAAGGAATAGGCTTGAAATGATAACGAGAGATTTAATAAAAAATGATTTCATGATTTGCCTCTATTCATCTTAAAAAGAAAGTTAGCCGATGCTCGATCACCGGCTGTTTAAGTGATTTACGTTAATTTATGCTAATTAGTGTTTATGTGTTGTTTCATAAAGCTTAGCATCGATTTCTTTTCCTTTTTTTGGACGAGGAACTATTTCAAATTTTTCATCAGCGTTAGTGAGTGAATCTGTTAGCTTTTTCAATACAGATTTATCACCTTCAATGATCGCTTGTCCATTTTCAAGTAATGATTTTAAAGTTGCTTTTTGTAGTAAAATACTTGAGATATCACCTTGGTTTATAATTAATGATGCATCGGCTTTCATCTTTTTATCAGTTAAGATGTTATTTAAATTACCGTTAGACATTTCTACAAAATAGGTTTCTTTGCTATCAGGAATAACAAGGTTTAACGTAAATGGAGTGTGCTGCGCTTTTAAAGAATCAACACGAACCGCTAAATAATCTAATAAGTTTTCAATGGTCATGTTAGCAAGGACATCTGGTGATGCAGTTTTTGGAGCTCCAGGTAAAGTGCCGACACGTAATTCTTGCGCTCCAGTTAGGTAAATGTTTCTCCATCCTGCGCCTTCTGCTTGATAACCTAATTGTTCGTAAGTATCTGCAAGTAGTCTACGAGCATCTGTATTATCTGGTTCAGCTTGGATAACTTTGTTTAAGACTGTTGCAACAAAACGGTACTCACCTTTGGTAAAATCGGTGGTTGCTTTTTTAACAATCACATCGCTGCCTCCCATATATTCAACAAATTTCGCTGATTCAGGTTTTACTGGTAATGGGTTTAAATTTGCCGGGTTCATATCAAAATAGCCTAAATACATATTATATACAGCTCGTGCGTTATGAGAGTATGTGCCGTGATAACCATTGGTGTGCCATGTCTTTTGAATGCTCTCAGGCATCACCGTATAGATTTCATCCCCCATATCTTGTAAAACAACACCGTTGTTAGCTAGACGTAGAGTTTGATTATGAGTAAAGCCATAAGCATCACGCTGCATTTTTAAGTAATCAGAAATTTCATCTGTTCCCCAAACTGGTGCCGAGTGTGATGCAAAAAGTACATCAGTATCTGATCCCCAAGTAATCAGCATTTCATTAATTTTTTTGGACCATTTCAGTCCATCGCGCACTTTTGCTCCACGAAGCGTATAAAGGTTATGCATACCTTGATAGGTAAGTTCACCTGTCCATAATGCTTTTAGGCTTGGGATATAAGTGACCATTTCAGATGCGGCTTCTGTACCAGAGGCATCCATAAATTGCATTTCTAACCCATCAATGACTAGAGTTTCAATTTCTTCATTATGGTTTAACTCGTAATCAGGTAGCACATAGGTAATTGCCCCTTTCGATAACCCTTTAGCTAATGCCGCATCAACAATACCATGTTCATGACGGTTTAATGTTGCACCATATTGATAAGCGGTTCTGCGAGACATGGCATTACCTGCTAATACGTTTTCATCAACAATTTCTTTTGTGATGAATTTTGACCCGTATACTTTTACATCAGGAAATGCTTCTTTTATTGCTGCTGAACCACCAAAATGATCGGCATGAGAATGAGAGTAGATCATTGCAACAACAGGTAAATCACCACCTTCTGGCACATTTTCTTGAAAGAATTTTAGTGACTGACTTGCAGACTCTTTAGTTAACAATACATCGTAGGCGATCCAACCATTTTCACTACGTATAAAAGAAATTGATGCTAAATCGGTGCCACGAACTTGGTATATTTTTCCTGGAATGACCTCATATAAACCTTCTGCTGCTTGGTTTAAAACAGCTTGTCGCCATAATGATGGGTTAACAGAATCAGGCGCATTATCTGCGTTAGCAACTGATGGATCTATAAAGTTAAAACTATTACGGATGATGTCGCCCGTTTGCTTGTCAAATGAAGCAATCAAGCCTTTGTTGTTATTTTCAAAAGCACGTGTATCTGAAAAATTTAGTGTTTTAGCGAATGCTTTATTTTTTTCTATTGTTGTTTTTGTTGCTGGTTTACCGCCTTGATTTCCTATGTCGCTAAAATGTTCATGGTTATGTTCGGCTGCAATAGAACCTAAAGAGATAGAAGATATTAATATCGCTAAAATTGTCTTTTTCATAAATTCACCAATTTAAATAAACTATAAATTATTTATCAATTACAAATTTTGTGAGGTCACTTTAGTAAGTTAATCCTCAGTGTTGATAGGAATATTAAAGAAATTGATACATTTAAAAAGAGAGAACACGCTATACTGACTATTTATAATATAAATGTAATGATGTGCTATTTAAGTTCAATTAATGGAGTTGATGATGTCAAAACAAAAAGATTTTGATATGAATCTATTACGGGTTTTTGTGTCCGTATGCCAAACAGGTTCATTTACTAAAGCATCAGAAGAGCTAGATTTAACTCAATCTTCTGTAAGTAATGCTATTCGTCGTTTAAAAAAGCGTTAGGGAACGAACTATTTACGAGGTCTGGGCGTGGTATCGAGATGACAGCTTTCGGAAAGCACTTTTTTGAAGCTGTGGAGCCATCAGTTATGTCTTTAGTTAATACCATTGGTCGAGACGATAGGTTTGAGCCTTTGACGTCGTCACGAAATTTTATTGTGTATGCTTTAGAGTCTGTATTACCCCGTTTGCAAATACGTTTAAGAGAGTTATTAAAGGGGAGTAATATTACAGTGACGTTAAAGGAGCTTCCTAGCAATGAAGAAGAAACATTTGATGCCTTGATGCGTGAAAAAGTGGATTTGGTGCTTGATGTAATGAAACCACATCAATCTTCTCTAAAAAGTGTGATTGTTTCTGAGGATGCCGCTTGTTGTATCGTACGTATTGGGCACCCTAGAATATTTGGAGAAATTACTCATGAACAGTATTTTAATGAGGATCATGCATTTCTAAATATGCGACGAGTAAAACAAACCATTACAGAGTTTTTAGCTAAAGAGGTATTACCTAAAAGAACAATGGGGAGCGAACATACGTCCATGCTTGGAATGATGGCTTGTGTTGCTCAATCTGATTTTGTTGGTGTTAACTCTGTTCGATTAGTTTCGCAATATAAAGAACAATTTAAATTGCAAATGTTGCCATTACCTTTTTCAACACGTACAACCTCAATTCATATGATTTGGTCTATAAAGTCACAAAGTAATAGTGCAAATCAATGGCTGCGAGAATTGATCATCGCAGCCGAAAGAGATTAATCGCTTTAACTTAAGGAACCAACCAAGCGGTTGCTTTTGATTTAGATAGAAGCCAACTTAATAGTAATGCACCAGAACCACTAAGAATAATCCAAACAGGAATAACCCATAAAGGATGGCCTGTATACCAACCATAATTTTTCATTGGCCATAAGAAGATAGGGTGGAGTAAGTAAATACCTAAACTGTATTTACTGATGAATCCAATGATAGTCTGAGATTTATCAGAGAGTGATTCTCCAAAGTATCTGCATACATAAAAAAGCATTGCAGCAGCGGCAACGGTATTAATGGTTTTGTAAGAAAGCCATCGCCCTACTGTATATTCGCCTAGCGCTACACTTTGGTTTATTACCATGAAAACGGTTGTGATAAGAGCAAAGGCACCTAAGCTGATAGCAATAGTTAGATTCCTCTTGCTCAGGTTAATGCGTTGATAAAGTGTATAACCAAGCAGTAGATAACCACTATATAACCAAATTTCCATACTCCAAATACCTTCGAATTTAATTAGATAGAAACAGGTTGTTAGCAACCAAATTCCGAGCAAAGAAAAAAGAACAGTATCATCTAATTTCTGCACTAAGACTCTTAGAAAAGGAATAATAAAATAGAGTGGTATAAAGTAATAAAAGAAACCTAAGTGGTAGTACGTATATTCAAAAGGTAAGTCTATAAGTACTGATTTAGCTGAGTTGAAGTCGTAACCTTGGGCTGTTAATCCTGAAAATAACGCATAGAAAACTGACCAAAAAAGAAAGGGTATTAATACTTTCCCTAGACGCTTTTTTATATAATAAGATGGATTAAATTCTCGCTGGTCACTCAGCATTAAAGCCCCTGTTATCATGATAAAAACAGGAACAGCCCAACGACTTAGTCCGTTTATGGTAACAGCGCTTGCCCATTGATCAAAAGGAATTACATTCAACTCATTACGATATGGGGCTAAGACATGAATGGCTACAACGGCAATTGCAGCTATGCACCTTAGTAAATCAAAAAAGAAGACTCTTCCCATAATATTCCATCCTAATTTAGTGAATTTTTAGTGTAGCAAATAGATAATCAGTTTTATGTATTAGCTCAAGTATTGTCTCTTTATAACGCAATCCTCTTTAACTGATGTCCTAGAATTGTAAGTTACATAAAAAATGTTAACACAAACGTAAATTAACTAATGTAACTGGGATTGCTTAATAAACAACAATTTTATGATGTATTATTAACATTGGCTATTAAATAATTATTTAAGGAGTGAATATGAAAATTGTTGCAGGAGCACTGATTGCACTTTTTGCGTGTTCAATAAGCGCAGAAGAAGATTCTGATTATACTATTAGCCCATATATTGTTGGTGGTAGTGATGCTAACGTTGCTGATTATGCGTTTATGGCATCCTTAATGTACGAGTATGATAATCAACCTGGTACTATTTACCCGTTTTGTGGTGGCTCTGTCTTGGATAGTATGCATATTTTAACCGCAGCGCATTGTGTCTATGATGTTCCTAATTTTACTGTTGGTGATATGAAAGTGGTTATTGAAGCAAATGATGGCCAAGATATGTTGTCTGCCGACAAAGTTCCCGTTGAGAAAATTTATTATCCAAGTGATTATGATGATGATTCATTATTAAATGATGTTGCTGTTTTAAAACTGAGTCGCCCATTAACTAATTATACGTCGGGACATGTTGCAGAATTAGGGGATTTAGCTGAACAAGGATACCGTACTGCTGATACAGATTTTACTATTGTCGGCTATGGGCGCTTAGGCTCTAATCAAGCAAATTCAAACGTAGATTTCTTATCAGCTACAGTGAAATATGTTGATCCAGCTGCGTGCGATATTTGGTCTAATTTTACGACTTCAAACAAACAAGTATGTACAACCGGAAGCTCACTTGGGAACGGACTAGTAACGGCTACTTGCCAAGGAGACTCGGGCGGACCATTGGTTTGGGACAATAATGGAGTTAAAACTCAAATAGGTATCGTTAGTTTTGGTCCTGGTGTGTGCGGTGATGAAGCTTTAGTAGCACAGTCAGTGTTTACTGATGTAAGCCAATATAAGTCATGGATACGACAAGCACAAAATGGAGAAATAGCTCCAACTATTACAGCAAGCAGCGGTGGTGGATCGGGTGGTTCAATCTCTTTTGCTAGCTTTGTTAGTCTCGTTGCATTTGGTTTGTACCGACGAAGAAAAACGAGCTTTTAATGTTGGAATAAATAGAAAAGGCATAGTATTCGACTATGCCTTTTTAGTATTAAGAATGCTTATATGTATTGAAGAACAAGACGATTCCAAACTCTCTTTTGATGTTCAAATTGCATTTTTATTTGTTTATGTTGGACATTTAAAAGTGCTAATTCATATTTTTTCGATAACGTGTCTTTTTTATTCTCGATTAACTGCTTTTTTGAATCGTAGTATTCAGCCATCCTTTCAATTAATGCGTCATACTCAGCTTCTAAATGCTCTTTAATTGCATGGTAATTATGTAATGTAGCAATTTTACTTTCTGCTTTTTTACGTAACATGAGCGCTTTGGCTTTTCTATTTTTGCTTGTGGACTAACACGAAGTTTATGAGCTAGGCCTAGCAATGAGCAGGTTTTAATAAACCATTTTGTTGGATCATATTGCCACCAGTAAATTCCATTTCGGTAGTCATTTTCAAAAATGTGGTGGTAATTATGATAGCCTTCACCAAAAGTGAAAATAGCTAAAAATCCGTTATCTCGAGCTGTATTTTTTTCTGTATAAGGTTGAGATCCCCAGATGTGAGCTAATGAGTTAATAAAGAACGTTGTGTGATGACTTAATGTTAGACGAACAGCTCCTACCATTAATAGCATGCCTATGATATCGCCATAGATAACGCCTAATAATAGAGGTACGCTAATATTCATTATAAGCGCTAAGACAATATAGTGTTTGTGTTGCCACATGAGGATATTGTCTTTTTGTAAATCTCGACAGTTGCCATAATCGTCATAGGTAGCTGGTTTATAATGACGTAGCATCCAACCAATATGAGAGAACCAAAAACCACGCTTAGCTGAGTAGGGGTCTTTGTCATTATCATCAACATGACGATGATGAATACGATGATCAGATGACCAATGAAGTGCGCTATTTTGTAATGCAAAAGCCCCACCTAGAGCAAAAATGAAACGTAATGCTGGATGGGCGTTATATGCTTTGTGCGACCATAAACGGTGATAACCAGCAGTTATGGATAGGTTACAGAAGCTAAAAGTTAAAAGTAACCAGATCCAATGTTCACTGCCTAGTGGATTGTAATAAGCATAAATAGGGGTCGCAACAAATGCGAGTAGGAAGCTAGATGTAAAAATAAATACATTTAGCCAAATAATTGATGGTTTGGTTCCTTGATTCATTTTGTAATATCCATTTAAGCGTACAGTTGTGCGCTAGAATAGTTTGAGATTAAATTATAGTCAAGAACAGACATTTAAGAATATGTAACAAATGCGATATAATTCAAGTCGAATTAAGTTTAGGGAAACAACATGAAAATCTCATTTTCTGAAGGGGATATTATTGCTAATCAACGTGAGATAGTTATTCGATTAAGCAATAAATCAAGAACAACTCTACAAGCCGAAGTGGATGCAATTACTTTAATTGGTGGAGCAAATGTTATTAATGCTGTAGGCAGTGGTGCAAAATGGTCAGTTAAGCTAGATGATGAAGTGCAACTGCAACAATTGGCCGAAGAGATCGGTATTGCAGTTGAATACTATTAATTGACAATATTAATCCTCAGGTGAAACAATTTGGTTTTTCCCTTGTTGTTTCGCTTGATACATATTCTTGTCCGCCGTTTGAATCAAGGATTCAATATTACAATTACTAGTTTGACACTGGCTTATGCCAATACTGGCAGTTACGATGTGGTGATGATCAGAAAATTGATATACTTCTAATTCACATTTTTTTAAAATGGTTGTGGCAATAGCTTTTGCTTGTTTCAAACTATGATTTGAAAGAAAAACAATAAATTCTTCTCCCCCCCAGCGACCGACAATACCCGATTCGCCAACGGCTTTTTTACATAAATTAGCAAAACGGACGATCACTTCATCACCTGAAGCGTGCCCAAATTGATCATTAATCCATTTAAAATCATCAATATCGATGAGCAAGCAGATTTCAGAACAAGTGTCACTATCGATGATTTTTTGGTTAAGCTTTTCAGTTATCGCTCTGCGATTAAATAGACCTGTTAAGTCATCATGTGATGCTTGATATTCTATTTGACGTTCAAGATGGTATTTTTCAGTCACATCAATAATTGAGGTCTGTATTGCCGGTAGGCCTCCCCAATCAATGACACTTTCAAATAGTTGAAAATAACGAGTTTGACCGTCAAAGCAGATGTTTTCAACAACATCATTGGTTGAGGTTAATTCTTTTGAGATCAGTTGTTGATATAGATTGCGAGCATTTTTTTGGTTGTACTCAGGTATAAGGCACATAAAACTATCTAATGCCATCACTTCTGCCACAGAGTTTGCTTTTATTAGAGCAACAAAAGCAGGATTTACCATTAGTGGTTTGAAATCTCTATGAACCAGAATGCCTTGTAATGAATGCCAAATAAGATCTTTGTATTTCTGCTCCTGCTCAAGGATTTGTTGGTTAGCCTGATCAATCGTTGACATATCAATTACTGTAATTTGTAGTGCAGGCGACCCTTGCCATTCAACAACATGATCGACAGTCAATACAGAAAAAATTCTGCCTTGAGTATCTTGGTTAACGTATGAACGGACTTTAGGTGTTTCTTTACCTTGCATAACATCATTATAAGCTTGTTGGGCTATTTGATGGTATTTTGGATCGATAATATCGAATAACGAACTAAGGTTCATCACCTCTTGAGCTGATTCGAAACCAAACAGTTGTGCGTATTTTTCATCAACAAATAGCGGAGTGAAATCTCGATGAATAACGACGCCATACATTGAGTCTATATGGATTGGTTTCATGGAATACCTTAGAACGTGAATCAGTGACCTATATGGTATACCTTTATGAGAAATAAGGGAAATTTACGAGCTACATTAGTGAGATAGGTAATGATACTACTATCATTATGCAGTTTTTATGTGATCAAAAAGGAGTTTTAAGAGATTTTTTGAAACCTAGGCGCTAATAAGATCTCGGAAGTATTTTCATTTTCGACAGATACAAAAAAGGCATCATCTTTCGACAATGCCTTCGTTGTAGTGGCGGAGCGGACGGGACTCGAACCCGCGACCCCCGGCGTGACAGGCCGGTATTCTAACCAACTGAACTACCGCTCCAATTTTTTGAAACCCAGACTCTATCTGAATCTCGAAAAGTGGCGGAGGGATAGGGATTTGAACCCTAGAAGGGCTATTAACCCTTGCCGGTTTTCAAGACCGGTGCTTTCGACCACTCAGCCATCCCTCCAACGCGGTGAATAATAGTAATCTTTAGTTTTTAAGTAAAGTACTTTTTTGAAAAAAGAGTTTAAGCGTTTAAAAAATAAACGTTATTCTGCATTTTTCTCAACATCGACTAAATAATCGCCTTCTAACCAGTTTCTACCAATAAGTAATTTATAGTCGAGCTTACTGCGATCACGTAAGTTAACAGCTACTTTCTTTTCTTCACCATTGAATCGTAAATGCATGCGTACTGCGTATCGACGTTCTACACCTTGTGCATTTCGGATTTTGCTTACTTTAATGATTCGTCCAGTATGTTCTTTTGCAACGTTGTCTTCGTTATAAGTTGTGAACTTAACAGTATCACCAAGATGATCACGCATATCATCACTTTCATCTTCTTGGTTTATTATTTGGATATTGGTTGCGTGAATTGACGTTGTTGCTGCACCTGTATCGATACGAGCTTCATAATCGGTATTAAGTTCATCAACGTGAATAGTTTCAATTTGTCCAACAATGGTTTTATTTGAACAGCTCTCATGAGCAAAAACAGAAGATGATAGTAACAATAGACTAATAGATAAAATGATTTTGTTCATAACAACCTTTATGTAAGTAAAAATAAAGTTCAATAAGGGTGAAGTGTAGACGCTTATTTTGGAAAGGAGTTCAGGTTTGTGTAAAAAGTTTGAACAACAAATATAAAAAAGGCGATAACTATCGCTATCGCCTTAAAAGTTTCTTTTAATCTTGTATTTCTTGTTGCTGAGAACGGTTTTTATAGATAGAACCGATAATCGCTAAGGTAATGATTGCAACGATAGTTAATAATGAGATAACCGTTGGAACTTCGTATTTTGTACCAACCAAGAACATTTTTATACCGATAAAGCTCAGTATGAATGCCAATGCAGGTTGTAGGTAGCAGAATTTATCAAGCATGCCTTGAAGAACAAAATACAATGAACGTAAACCCAATAGTGCAAACACATTTGCAGCAAAAACCAAGAAAGGTTCTTGTGTAATCGCAAAAATTGCAGGAATTGAGTCTAAAGCGAACATAATATCAGTAAACATAATTACAATAACCACTAGTAATAGAGGTGTTGCAATTGTTTTTCCGCTTACTTTAGCAAACAGTTGATTGCCATGGTATTTGTCATCAAATGGGATGTGCTTTTTAAAGAACATAACTAATTTTGATGATGCAAAATCACTGTTTTCTTCTGTATCTGCAAACCACAACTTCACACCAGTAATGATTAGGAATACAGCAAAAATGTATAGGATCCAGTGGTACTGAGCTAATAATTCAGCACCAACAAAAATCATTACTGCACGTAAAGCAAGGGCACCAATAATACCCCATAACAGAATACGTGGACGGCTTGATTCAGGGACAGCAAATTGACTAAAAATTAATGCGAAAACAAACAGGTTATCGACACTTAACATTTTTTCAAGCAAATAGCCGGTAAGGAAAGCAACACTAGCATCGGTGCGTGTATAACTACTTTCTGGAGCCATTAATGGCCAGTAAAGATAAATGACAGCACAAAAAACAAATGCAAGAGCAAACCAGAATAAAGACCAAACTAATGCTTTTTTAAGGCTTGGTGTATCTTTTCTTGTTTGAAATAGATCAAGAGCGAACATAGCGAGAACAACGAAACCAAAAAGTTCCCAAGTTAACGGTGACATAAGTATTCCTTAAATAGAGGCGAAAGGAATAGGCATGAATAAAGAGCATAGACCTTCCACCACAAACAATAAAAATTAATGTTATGGTTTTGGTCTTGTCAAAGCGATTGGCAACCTTTGCCCACTTACAGATACCGGAAGCCAAAGCTTCGGGATGACGATATCTGAACAAGATTAAGTATTAAATCTTGTGACTACTCCCCAATGATCTGGATAGTAATCCCGATCCTTAAATAATTCAAACAAAAAATAGTCGTAGGAAATTTATTTATCGAGAAAATTGATAATAAGCTGAAAGTTAGGAGGAAATCACAAACTTTTTTTTATGTTTTTAACATTTATGTCGATAATAAAAAAGGTAACTAAATTTAATAGAATATGGTGTCGGATGAATTGGATTCAAATAGCAGTCGTAGGATTGTTAATTTTACTCGCAATTGTATGTATCAATTTTTTCTTTGCGAATCAAAAACAGAAGAAGATAGAAAAAAGAAAAGAGCTTGAAGAGAGTTCGTATCGTCGTGCGCTTGCAGAAGCTCGAGCAGCAGAAAGACAAGAGCGGGTATATAAAGCGCAAACCGGTCATATTTCAACTCAACTCTTTTTAGCTAAAGAAGCAGAAATGAGTAATTTTGAAGAAGCGCTACATTGGTATGAAATGGCAGCCAATTTAAACAACAGTATTGCTATTCGTTCTGTTATTCGTTTATGTGATAGTCGTCGTGATAACCCTGAGCTAAGAGAGAAATCAACATTTTGGGGGAAAGTGGTAGCGGCTGAAGAAGGTGGGCCTGAGGATAAATTAGCGCTTGGTATTGCGTTTTTACAAGGTAAAGGCGTTGAGGCCAATATTGAAAAAGGCATTGCGTTAATAACAGAAGCCGCAGAAGCGAATCATATTCCAGCGCAATTGTTTATTGCCGATTGGTATGTTGCAGAAGCAAACCCACAACCGAATGCAAAATTAGCCGCGGAATGGAATCTACGAGCAGCGATGCTTGATAATGTTGAAGCGCAGATCCGTATCGGTAAGCAATATGCTGAAGGGAGAGGTGTTGCTGTGGATCCGAAGAAAGCAACATATTGGTTAGAAGTTGCAGCTGAATCTGGTGATGCTAAAGCACAATACTTCGCTGGTGAAATGGGGGCTGATACCAATGAAAAAGGTAATTCAATAGCCTATATCTGGTTATGGCTTGCTGCTAAAATGGCATTGAAGCCGCAGTTTCTCGACGAGATCATGTCGGGCATTTAGTCGGGGTTGATGCGGTAATTGGATTGCAAAGTATGGCAAAACCACTTTATGAAAAGATGAGTAAAGGTAAGCTTAAAAAGCACGCCATCATTAAATCTTTGGATAAGCTGTATCAACGAGAAAGTTATTTTCCTGATGAGAATGAATTTATGGTTGGAGAAGAGTCAAATACTTCAGCGACTGAAAATGAGATTACAGCAGACAATGCAGAAAATGTAGTTTCAGTAACAGAAACAAAAGAAGAAATAAAAGAGCCAATGAATTTTAGCCAAACTAAAATGGATAGTGGGACTAAGTTTTAATTCTCCATGTGTAAAAGGAGCGCCAAGTGCGCTCCTTTTTTATATGTTTAATAAAGAGAGTTAATCATTCATTTCAAATAAAATAGGGCAATGATCACTCAGTTGATATTTTTTGACGTCGCTTTCCATAAATTGTTGCTGAGTCACTTGGAAAGAACGATTCGAGATATTTGTAATGCCGTGATCGATCAAACGAGTGAATGTTGTGTACTTAGGCCAGTCTCGTTTCCATTGTTTAACTGTGCAGCGTGCTTTTGTATCTTCAGTTAGTAATAATGGTGTATCAGAAGTATTGTTCTTTATATTCTTCCATAACCAGCTTCTCGGGTGCGCAAGAGTATGATTGAAATCCCCTAAAATTAGATACTTTTCATTATTGGCTTCACGAGAGTTAATCCATTCTATTACCTCATCGGTTTGTTGTTTTAACGTCGAACACGAATAGTTTTTCTTCTTTTGTCCTAAACATCCGGATTTTAGATGCACAGATAAAAGGTGCACAGGGCGTGATGGTTTGCCTATATTAGCCACAATATAGGTAGCGTAGCGTAACTTGCTGGTTTTTTCTTTGGTAATAATGAAAAATCATTAGGATCTATAACAGGAATTGACTGATGAACGGCGAAACCTGTGTACTGATTTATGTCAGTAAATTGAAGTTTCGAGTTCAAAGAACGATCAGAGAGAAAGATTTTATAATCATTTCCCACTATTTTTTGGATTGCTTCTTTTGAATCGACTTCTTGAAAAGCTAAAATTTTGCTATTTGATTGCGAAAAATAAAAATTTAGTTGTTCAAAATCTTGTTGACTTCGATCTGATGAGCGAAATTTTTCAGAAGGCGAAAGCGTTAACCATTCCATATTCCATGTCGATAATGTGATCGCATAGCTTGAAAATGTACTAAAAGTAAGCATTAAAAAAATCAGTGTTCGAGTAATTCGTTGATTCATAAGTCCTCCAGAAATCGCAAGCAGTTTAATTAAAAATTTACCACTTAGCACACAAAAAAATGTTTCATTTTCATACATTGCAACGAAAGTGAGAACAATCTTAAAGCAGTGGTGAAAGTAGAATCACCCATAAAATTAGATTGATCTAGATCAAAGTATTTTGTTCTCAGATCGAGCCTAATACACCACATCTTGTGTTGCCTAGTTCAACACCCCCACTATTTAGTATTTGGAGTCACTGTGAATATAACTGTAATCAAGCGAGATGGAAGTCGCGCAGCATATAAAAGTTCTCGTATAATTGACGCTGTAAAAGGTGCTTCAGAGCAGGTGACTCCTGAGATAGAGAGTTACGCTAAATTAGTTGCTCATGCTGTTGAGATTGCATTACAGGGACAACAAGAAGTGGGCATTCGCCAGATCCAAGAACTGGTTGAAAACGAATTAATGCAAGGACCACATAAAGTACTTGCTCGTGCTTATATTGAATATCGCCATGATAGAGATATTGCTCGTGAAAAAATCAGCGTACTAAATAAGGAAATTAGTGGCCTGATTGAACAAAGCAATGCTGAGCTACTGAATGAAAACGCGAATAAAGACGGTAAAGTGATTCCAACTCAACGTGATTTATTAGCGGGTATTGTGGCTAAGCACTACGCAACTCGTCATATTTTACCTCGTGATATTGTACAAGCGCACGAACGTGGTGAAATTCATTACCACGATTTAGATTACGCACCATTTTTCCCAATGTTTAACTGTATGCTGATTGATTTAAAAGGCATGTTAACGGGTGGCTTTAAAATGGGTAATGCGGAAATTGATACACCAAAATCAATTGCAACCGCAACTGCTGTAACGGCACAAATTATTGCACAAGTAGCAAGTCATATTTATGGCGGAACTACGATCAACCGTATTGATGAAATTTTAGCGCCTTACGTAACTGTGAGTTATGAAAAAGCGTTAAAGCTTGCTGAAAAGTGGGGCATTCCTGATGCTGAAGCTTTTGCTCAAGCTCAAACAGAAAAAGAGTGTTATGACGCATTCCAATCGCTTGAATACGAAGTAAACACATTACATACAGCAAATGGACAAACACCATTTGTAACATTTGGCTTTGGTTTAGGTACGAGCTGGGAATCTAAACTGATCCAGCGCTCTATTTTAGAAAACCGTATTGCTGGCCTAGGTAAAAACCGTAAAACAGCGGTATTCCCTAAATTAGTATTTGCGATTCGTGATGGACTAAACCATAAAAAGCAGATCCAAACTACGATATTAAACAATTAGCATTAGAATGTGCGTCAAAACGCATGTACCCAGATATCCTTAACTATGACAAAGTAGTTGAAGTGACGGGTTCATTTAAAACGCCAATGGGTTGTCGTAGCTTCCTAGATTTATATGAAGAGAACGGTGAGCAAATTCACGATGGTCGTAATAACCTAGGTGTTGTTAGCTTAAACCTACCTCGCGTTGCGATTGAAGCAAAAGGTGATGTAGATACATTCTATAAACTGCTTGATGAGCGTTTAGTGCTATGTCGTCGTGCGCTAGAATCACGTATTTCTCGTTTAGAAGGTGTTAAAGCTCGTGTTGCTCCAATCCTTTATATGGAAGGGGCGTGTGGTGTTCGTCTAAAACCAGATGATGACATCATTAATATCTTTAAAAATGGTCGAGCATCTGTATCGCTTGGTTACATTGGCGTGCATGAAACAATTGAAGCACTATTTGGTAGTGATGATCATCTATATGACAATGCAGAGCTTCAAGTTAAAGCATTAGAGATTATTCAGTACCTAAAAGATGCAGTTCAAGTATGGACAAAAGAAACTGGCTTTGGCTTTAGCTTGTATGGTACTCCAAGTGAAAACTTATGTTCTCGTTTCTGTAAGCTTGATAACACACAATTTGGTGTGATTGATAAAGTGACAGATAAAGGCTACTACACAAACAGTTTCCACTTAGATGTACAGAAGAAAGTGAATCCTTACGATAAGATTGACTTTGAAATGCCATACCCAGAAATCTCAAGTGGTGGCTTCATTTGTTATGGTGAATTCCCTAACATGCAACGTAACATTGAAGCATTAGAAAACGTATGGGATTACAGCTATACGCGTGTTCCTTATTACGGCACAAATACACCGATCGATGAGTGCTACGAATGTGGTTATAACGGTGAATTTGAATGTACAAGTAAAGGCTTCACTTGTCCTAAATGTGGCAATCATGATTCAACGAAAGTATCAGTAACACGTCGTGTGTGTGGTTATTTAGGTAGCCCTGATGCACGTCCATTTAACTTCGGTAAACAAGAAGAAGTTCAACGTCGAGTGAAACATTTATAATGAACTATCACGTATATCATTCAATTGATGTGGTTAATGGACCGGGTACGCGTTGTACCCTGTTCGTTTCAGGTTGTGAGCATAACTGTAAAGGTTGCTATAACAAATCCACACTTAATCCAAATTCAGGACATCTTTTTACTAAAGAGCTAGAAGATAAGATTATTGCTGATTTGAATGATACACGTATTCCACGTAGAGGATTGTCATTGTCTGGTGGTGATCCTCTTCATCCAATGAACTGTGAATCTGTTCTTAAGTTAGTAAAACGTGTTAAATCTGAATGTGAAAATAAAGATATTTGGATGTGGACGGGCTACACCCTAAGTGAGCTAAATCCAACACAAAAAGAGATCGTAGATTTAATTGACACCTTGATTGACGGTCGTTTTGAACAAGACAAAGCGGATCCATCATTGGATTGGCGTGGTAGTAGCAATCAGATTATTTATACATTCAATGTATTGTAAGAAAATTGTAAAAATCTAAACAATAAAACGTGATATTTTCCTATCTGAATGGTAACTTAAATACATTACAGATCATAAGGATATGAAAATATGCTGCAAAACATAGCAACTCCTGCTAAAGATCCCATTCTTTCTCTTTCTATCGAATACCGAGCTGATGATCGTGATAATAAAGTCGATCTCGGCATCGGTGTTTATCGTAACGATCAAGGTTTAACACCAATCATGAAAGCCGTAAGCGATTCGGCGAAATCTATTGCAGCAGAGCAAACCACAAAAGCTTATGTTGGTCTTGCTGGTTGTGAAGTTTTTAATCAAAGCATGGTTGATTTATTGTTACGTGATACCTCAGCTTATGAGCGTGTATCTGCGATTCAAACTCCTGGAGCGAGTGGTGCTTTACGCATGCTTGCTGATTTAATTAAATCAACAGAGCCAGGTGCAACTGTTTGGATAAGTAACCCAAGTTATGTTAACCATCAGCCTGTAATGGAAGCTGCTGGCCTTAACGTTCGTCATTACACATATTTCAATCCTCTGACAAAACAAGTGGATAGCGAAGCTATGCTTGCTGACTTAGCAAACGCTGGTCCTAAAGACATTATTTTACTGCACGGTTGTTGCCATAATCCGACTGGCGCAGATATTCGTCTTTCTGATTGGATAGCTATAACAGAGTTAGCATTAAAAAATGGCTTTATTCCTTTTGTCGATATTGCATACCAAGGATTTGGTGATGGATTAGAAGCTGATGCTGCTGGTTTACGGTTTATGGCAGACCGTGTACCTCAAATGTTTATAGCAACATCATGCTCGAAAAATTTTGGTTTGTATCGTGAACGAACAGGTGCGGCGATGGTGATCGCTGGCAATATTGAGATAGCAATGAATGCTAAAGCGAAACTGCTGCAAATGGCTCGTGCGACTTATACTATGCCGCCAGATCATGGTGCTGCGATTGTTGGTCGAATTTTAAATGATGAGCAATTAACGTTATCGTGGCGCACTGAATTGGATGAGATGCAAAAACGCTTAGTTGGTTTACGAACTAACTTATGTGAAGCACTACGTAATGAAACGCAATCAGAGACATTTGATTTTATTGAACAGCATAAAGGTATGTTCTCAGTAATTGGTTTTACGCCAGAGCAGATGGCATCTTTAAAATCAGAACATGGTATTTACGCTGTGGGTGATGGTCGAATCAATATTGCAGGAATGCAAGAAAAGCACATTGAGTATATTGCTAAATCTGTTGCCTCTGTTGCAAATAAGTAACAGACAAAATAAAGATCTTAACTATACTAATGAAATATAACAGATAAACCGTAAAGGAAAACGAATGAAGATAGCAAAAAAATGGTCAACGTTACTTTTACCAATACTGCTTGCTGGTTGTATGTCAACAGCGACAACAACGCCAGAAACTGATGGCGCAACGAATCCATCAGTAGAAGAACCATCCACTAAGCCTGATGTAAAACCAGAGCAAAAACCACAAGTAGATCCAAAACCACCTGTAAAACCTGAAGCAAATGAATTAAAAACAGCGGATGGAAAACTGTTATTGGGTGAAGAAGAGTGGATTTACATTAAAGCCATCAATCATAGCGCTAAAGCTCGTATTGATACGGGAGCGACGACATCTTCTATTTCTGCTGTAGATATTGAAATGTTTGAGCGTGATGGTAAAAAGTGGGTTAAGTTTAAGTTGGCTCATAATGATAAAGAAACCAAAGAGTTTGAGTCACCTATATCACGTATTGTTACGATTCGACAATCAAGTACAGAAAAACGTACCGATCGTCCTGTGATTGAAGCTTGGGTTCAAATTGGTGATTTGAAAACTAAAACTGAATTCACTCTGAATGATCGCACACACATGACATTCCCTGTGTTACTTGGCCGTACTTTCTTCCGAGATGTTGCCGTTGTTGATGTAAGTAAGAAATATATTCAACCAAAAGTAAAAGCTGAAAAATAACGCATTTTTTATTGTAGGTTTATGAATAAAAACGCCCAATATAGATTGGGCGTTTTTTTGTTTAGTCACAGTGAAATTAAAATAACTTATAATTTGAGGCGTTTCTCTGTTCTCTGTGTGTTTGCAGTTGAGCTATTTGTTTATAAATAACGTAATAGCGACTGATATTTGCAACATAGTGAACAGGCTCTTTACTTACGTACTTCCTTGCCATTATCTCGACGTTATTAAACCAAATATTAGGGTTATAACCGTGTTTTACTGCCATTCTACGCATTTTTCGAACGTTAGCAGGGCCAGCATTATAAGCGGCTAAAGAAAAGTACATTTGGTTCTCTTCTGTTATCTCTGGTTTTAAAAAGTAACGTTTATGTACAAAATTCATATATTTAACACCAGCATGGATGTTATTTTCTAGTTCTCTGAAGTTTTTGATATTGATATAAGGTTCTCTTGCCGTCTTCGGTAAAACTTGCATGATTCCAACAGCACCCATATGTGAGACAAGACGGTTATTGAATTTGGACTCTTGATAAGCTTGAGCTGAAATCATTAACCAATCAAATTCATATTTATCCGCATATTGCTCAAAGAGCGTCGCTAAACTTTTAAATTGTTTTACTGTTTCAGGGTCTACTGCTTTTTTTAGCCACTTGGTGTTAGCAAGGTATTTTTTATAAATAACATTACCTAAAAAAGATCCTTGTCGAATGGTTCTAATGTATTTGTTTACTGCTGTTTTTAATTCTGGGCTGTTTTTTCTCATTGCCCAACCAATATTGGCGTTTTCTCTGATCGGAAGAGTTTCATATATGGTGATATTCTTCATGACTTGAGACCAAAGACGTGATTTATGACTATCGATAACCGTAATTGGTAAAATATCTTGGTTGAGCATTTCCATTAATTCATAGTCTTGTAAGTTTTCTTCTAAGAATTGAACATTGATAGGGGAGATCCCTTGGAAGATAACTGCTTATTAATTCGCTGTAAGCTCTCAAAATAGCTTGAGCTTGGTCTAACCCATACTTCTTTACCCGATAAATCTTCTAGAGATTCTAAAGGAGGTGTAGATGGTGAGCTAACGAGCCACTCTTGGCTGTTACTGATCACAGGATCACTAAAATCGACATATTGCAGTCGTTGCGGGGTAATCGTTAGGTTGGCAACGGCAAGATCACCAAAGCCTCGTTCTAAAGCGGTAAATAAGTCATCCCGAGGGATAGGGATGACTTGAACATTAACGTGAATTTTATTTTTGCGTAAATGTAATTCGAAATGATGAAGAAATTCGGCAATGATCCCTTTCGGTTGCCCTTTTTCTATGTAGTAAAAGCCAAGATCAGCAGATACTAATACTCGTATCGTTCCTTTTTCTCTAGTGCTTTCAAATCGCCAACATAAGGTGTCTGAGTTAACGGTGAAAGCTCTATTGCAAAAGCGAGCTGAGGAAGCAGTAATAATACCCAGAAAACGCGACGTAAACGATCCATGTTATGAGTCCTTGTTTAACAGTGTATTAACAATTTATGTTGAAATTAGATGAAATTCAAGTCCTCTTCATTCTATGCTCTCGGTTTACATTAGATATTATCAAAGTCGAATGTGGCTTTATTTAACGCATTACGTTGCTCTTTTTGTTCTTTTAACTGAACTATTTGTTTATAAATCACATAGTAACGACTTATGTTTGATACATAATGAACTGGTTCTTTACTGATATATTTCAACGCCATTAATTCCACATTATTGAACCAAACATTAGGGTCATAACCTTGTTCTTGCGCTTTTTTTCGAATGCGTCTTATTTTAGCAGGTCCTGCATTATAAGCGGCTAATGAGAAGTAGAGCTGATTATCTGCGGATATTTCTGGTTTATCAAAATATCGTTTATGCACAAAGCTTAAGTATTTAATACCTGCATGTATGTTGTTTTCTAAGGTATAAATATTGTCTATTTGAACATGCTTATCTTTTGCTGTGCTCGGTAAGACTTGCATGATTCCAACAGCACCTTTATGAGATACGGCTTTATTATCCAACCTAGATTCTTGATAAGCTAAGGCTGAAGTTAGCTGCCAATCTAAGTTATACATACTAGAGTAGTGTTTAAATAAATCAGACAGCTCGTAAAGCTTATCGATATTATCGGTTTGTAGAATTTTCGCTAACCACTTTTCGTCATTAAGGTATTTCTTATAAATTAAATTGCCTAGAAATGACCCTTTTTTTATTTTAGTAATGTATTGATTTACGACATTAGTTAGCTGAGGGCTATTTTTTCGTACTGCCCATGCGATATTAATATCTTGTTTTAATGGGAATTCTTCATGATATTGAATGTTAGGAATGATCTTTTTCCATAGTATTGCTCGATAGTTTTCTATTACGGTTGCTGGCAATAACTTATTTTCAACCATCTCAAGAACTTCATTATCACCTAATGATTCTTCTAAAAAATGAACATCCATAGGAGCCATATTATTTGACGTTAGTTGTTCATTAATGTTTTGAAGTGTCTCAAAGTAACTGGAGCTGCCTTTTACCCATATTTCTTTACCTGAAAGATCGGCTAGCTCAGTGATAGGGGCGTGTCCTTTAGCTGTGATTAACCACTCTTCACTGTCTTTTATTGTGGGAGTACTAAAGTCGATATGGCGTAATCGAGCTTTGGTGATCGCTAAGTGGCCAACGGCAATGTCTCCAAACCCTGCTTTTAATGACCATATTAAATCATCATCAGAGACGGGAATAATTCGAATATGAGTGTGATCATTTTTTTTCGCTAAATGACGCTCAAAGTGTGAGAGAAATTCTGAAATTATTCCGATGGGTTTACCATTACTTACTTGATAAAAACCTACTTCCATTGAAACCAGAACACGAATTACCCCTTTTTTTGATATCTCATTGTAATCACCCTTATAGGATTTGTTACTTAGAGGGGCTAGCTCAAGTGCTTCAGCGTTTATAGGTAAAATAAGTAGAGTAAAAATAACTTATGGAATAGATTCATAGTTTGTCATCCATGATACAACATGATTACAACTTATGTTTCCATACTGTTAAAGACAAGGCGTTATTTTACTGTTTTTCTGTCGTTTTATTTTTGAGACGACAACGATGAACTAAGCTACAATTAAGTGTTTAATTTATGATTATTTAAGTTTTTTTTTGAGGGGAATAGTAATAGTGAAAATGTTTAGTATTCACTAGGTGAATATAAGTCAGCAGTTTTTTTGCTGACTTATATAGATGGTTATGTTCGTTAAAGAGGGAGTTAGAATGTGAAACGAGCAGTCATCATCATTTGTCCGCCATATACGCCATTAAATTTGGCTTCTGCACCCACAGATAATTGTTCTGTTGAGTGGAATCGGAAATGAACACTACCAATATTCTTGCTGTCATTACTATCAAACAATTGACCGTATTGTGCACCTACTTCAATTTGTTGCATTAACCACACACGGAAACCGATATTAATCTCGGTAAGCATTTCATCGCCAAATTTATCACTTCCTTTGTCTTTCACGTTGTGTAGTAATAATTGACCATAAATATCAGAAAATTCGTTAACTGGACCGTTAAAACCAATACCACCGCTAATATCCCAATCACCAGAAAATTTAGTGTCTGCTTTTGCTATCAAGTGAGAGTTTTCAGTGAACTGTTGGTTAACTTGAACCCCATAAGTACCAGGACTGGTTCCAATTCGTGCTTCAAAAAAGCTGTAAGGAAAGTTATTTGCCATTGCTGTCGAAGAAGATAGCGCTGTTGCTAATAAGAACGCTTTTTTGATGAATTTTGTTGATGCCATAACCTTATAACCTGATATTTATGAATTTTATCTATAAAAAAAGCCTGCAAAAAGCAGGCCAGTTTATAAGGAGAGGGTATGTTTTATAGTATCTGAATTCGCTCTACTTCAATTTCTGGAGTGCTACCACCTTCATATTCACCAAAAATACGAACCTTGGTTGTTTCATTGATTGCAGTTGGTTGTGAAATATCATCATCTAACTCGATTTGAATTTCTTTTGTACCATCAGTAAATACATATTTGTCTTTTCGAATGTGGCGAATGATTCTTCCATCAATAATAGCGTCTTGTTCTGCAAACATACTTGTATCAGTTAATAGTTCCGCAACCGATGTGGTTTCAACCGGTCCTGTATAGTTAAAAGTTCGAGAGTCGTGATCTTTATTATGTCCTCCATCTGCAAGTGCGATCGTTGGAGATAGGATTAGAGCGGCTGTGATTGCGATAATTGTCTTTTTCATAATGGCTTCCTTTTGTAAATAATTTCTAGTACCTAGTACCTAGTACCTAGTACCTAGTACCTAGTACCTAGTACCTAGTACCTAGTACCTAGTACCTAGTACCTAGAACTTGTCTCGTTTAGTTGTCTCTATTAAAGCAAATACAGTTTGAATCTAGCGTGAGGGAGATGTTCATATTCCATTCATTTTTAAACAAGAAGCGATAATCGATTGATGTTATTATTCTTGTTCTTAAAAATTTTATGAATTTAGATGGAATTATGCGTAAATATTCTCCCTTGATGGTTCAAGGAACCACATCAGATGCTGGAAAGACAGTTCTTGTGGCAGGCTTATGCCGATTGCTTGCCAATAAAGGGATCCAAGTTGCCCTTTTAAACCACAGAATATGGCGTTAAATAGCGCAGTGACAGAAGATGGTGGAGAGATTGGCCGAGCTCAAGCTCTTCAAGCTGATGCTGCAAGGGTTAAATCGCATGTTCATATGAATCCAATCTTACTCAAACCAAATACAGATATTGGCGCTCAAGTTATTGTCCAAGGAAAGGCGATTGAAACCATGGATGCATGGGGCTTCCACGATTATAAAAAGTTGGCAATGCCATATGTATTAGAATCATTTTCTTATTTATCTAATAACTATGAATGCGTAGTTATTGAAGGGGCAGGGAGCCCTGCTGAGATAAATTTACGTGAAAATGATATAGCGAATATGGGGTTTGCGGAGGCGGCAGACGTTCCTGTCATTATTGTTGCTGATATTGATCGTGGTGGGGTATTTGCCCATCTTTATGGCACATTGGCTTTATTGTCTGAATCAGAGCAAGCTCGAGTAAAAGGTTTCGTTATTAACCGTTTTCGTGGGATATTTCACTTCTTGTTCCTGGGCTTGAATGGCTAGAAGAAAAAACGGGTAAGCCTGTATTGGGGGTCATTCCTTATTTGCATGGTTTAAATTTAGAAGCTGAAGATGCGATAAAAAGTGAGCAATTGGATAAAGGTAAATTTATCGTAAAAGTGCCAGTGGTAACTCGTATTAGTAACCATACGGATTTTGATCCATTGCGTTTGCATCCAGAGATTGATTTGCAATTTATCGGGAAAGGCGATTCTTTATCTGGCGCTGATTTTATTATTTTACCAGGAAGCAAATCGGTCCAGGTGGATTTAGAATACATAAAATCCCAAGGTTGGGATAAAGATATTGAGCGCCATTTACGATATGGCGGAAAAGTAATGGGAATTTGTGGCGGTTATCAAATGCTTGGTGAGCATCTTGCCGACCCTCTTGGTATTGAAGGTGTCCCGTGTCGTGTTAAAGGATTGGGGTATTTATCAATTTCAACAGAATTACAAAAACAGAAGCAACTGACGTTAGTGGAAGGCACACTAGCACTGCCTAATCAAAATGCGGTCAAAGTAAAAGGGTATGAGATACATGCTGGTGTAAGCACTAAGTTAGGAAAAGAGCACATACCAATCAGTATTCATACAAAAGATGCGATGAGATATGATGGTACTATTAACGATGAAAATTCTATTTTTGGTACGTACTTACATGGCGTTTTTGATGAACCAGAAGCATTTGAAGTGATTTTAACGTGGGCTGGATTAGAAAAATGCCAAGCAATTAATATGCACGATATCCAAGAAGAGGCCATTGAGCGCATTGCAAAATCAATGGAAGAAAGTTTAGATTTATCATTAATTTGGCCTGATGTTTTTGAAAAGAATAAAGCTTATTAAAGGGAACACTAATGTTACGAATAACGCTGTTTTTAACTTTAATGATGAGTGCATTTTTTGCTTCTGCAAATGTGACGGTTTATGCCGCATCATCATTAACAAATGTAATGGATGATATTGTTTATGCTTATCAACGCCAAACTGGAAATAAAATTCGTGTAAGTTATGCTGGTTCATCTTCTCTTGCTCGTCAGATAGCTAACGGAGCACCTGCTGATATTTATTTATCTGCTAACACTAAGTGGATGGATTATTTACTAAATCAAGATCAAATAGAGCCGAACACAAATCGAGATTTATTAAAAAATAGTTTAGTACTCGTTGCTTCAAAAAGTACACCAAAAGTGGATTCGTGGCAGTGGTTTATACAGCAAAAAGATTTACGTTTATCTATGGCTGATCCTAGACACGTACCGGCAGGTATTTATGGTAAACAGAGTCTAGAGAACCAAAAACGTTGGGAGTCTGTCAGTCATCGAATTGCATCAGGAAATAATGTCCGTTCTGCACTGTTGTTTGTAGAACGTGATGAAGCACCATTAGGTATTGTATATAAAACCGATGCGCTTTCTTCAAAAGGTGTGACGATTGTTGAGGAATTTCCTAATGAAACACACGATCCGATTATTTATCCTGTAGCTATCGTTAAAGATAAATCATCACAAGAGGTGCTCGATTTTTATCATTACTTACTATCTAAAAAGGCAACAGATCAATTTATGAAATACGGATTTACCCCTTTCAAATGATACTGACAGATTACGAAATAGAAGCGTTACTGCTGAGTTTAAAAATTGCTGGGATTGCGGTGAGCTTTTCATTGCCCATCGGGATCTTGCTTGCTTGGTTATTAGCGCGTTGTGACTTCAAAGGAAAGTCTATACTAGATGGTATCATTCATTTACCTTTGGTATTACCACCTGTCGTTATTGGATATTTATTGCTTATTTCAATGGGGCGACAAGGTATTATTGGTAAATGGCTCTATGAATGGTTTGGGTTAACCTTTAGCTTTAACTGGAAAGGTGCCGCTTTAGCCTCCGCGATTGTCGCTTTGCCGTTGATGGTTCGTGCGATTCGTTTAGCGTTAGAATCTGTTGATCAAAAACTGGAACAGGCGGCAAGAACACTTGGTGCTTCACGTTTTAAAGTCTTTTCTACTATCACGCTTCCCTTGATGCTGCCAGGTATTCTTACTGGAGCCGTTTTAGCTTTCGCACGCAGTTTGGGAGAGTTTGGGGCAACAATCAGTTTTGTATCTAATATTGAGGGTGAAACACGAACTTTACCCCTTGCTATGTTTAGCTATATTGAAATTCCTGGAGCAGAAATGGAAGCTGCACGTTTGTGTGTTATTTCAATCATTGTCGCCTTAATTTCATTGCTATTATCTGAATTTTTAGCTCGTGCAAGCAAAAAGAAGTTGATGGGTTAAGTCATGTTAGTGATTGATATAAAAAAACAACTTGGTGATTTGTTATTAGACGTTAAGTTATCACTTCCTTCTTCTGGTATCAGTGCGATCTTTGGACGTTCTGGTGCAGGGAAATCCTCACTTGCCAATGTAATTAGCGGATTAACTTCTCCTGAAGAGGGCCGTATTACATTAAATAATCGTGTTTTATTTGATTCAGAATCAAAAGTATCGATGCCGCCAGAAAAGCGTAATATCGGTTACGTTTTTCAAGATGCTCGTTTATTTCCTCATTATAAAGTGGAAGGTAACTTGTTGTATGGGTGTGGTGGAAAAAGAACACCGCATTTTAACGATGTAGTGAAGTTATTAGATATTGAGTCCTTATTGACTCGTTATCCACATTCTTTATCTGGTGGTGAAAAGCAACGAGTTGCCATCGGACGAGCCATCTTATCTGAACCAGCGCTGTTAATCATGGATGAGCCATTGGCGTCTTTAGATCTGCCAAGAAAACATGAGGTCATGCCTTATTTGGAGCGCCTTGCAAAAGAGATTAAAATTCCAATCCTTTATGTTTCACACAGCTTAGATGAAATTTTACGATTAGCCGATAATATGGTGCTGTTAAATCAAGGTAGCGTCAGTTTATCAGGAGATATTACCTCTGTTTGGGGCTCTCCGTTAATGAGACCGTGGTTAAACGCTTCGGAGCATTCTGCATTATTGGAAGGTACGATTTCTGAATTACACTCAGATCATCCTATGACAAAAGTGACACTCAATAATAGTCAACAAGGTATTTGGGTAAAGTCTCCTTGTGATTGTGTTGAAGAAGGAAAAAAAATTCGTTTACGTATCCGCGCTAATGATGTATCACTCATTAAACAGCAGCCTCAACATAGCTCAATTCGTAATATTTTACCGGTTGTTATTGAAGATCTTAGTGAGGATAAAGAGAATGATGTTGTTGCGGTAAAATTAAATTTATCTGGCCATGTTTTATGGGCCAATATTACCCTTTGGGCTCGTGATGAGTTGCAGTTAGGTATAGGACAATCTTGGTTCGCTCAAATTAAAGGGGTCAGTGTGACACAGTCTGATCTATGTTCAAAATAAGGAAAACATAATGAAGTACCAATGGATCTTATTTGATGCAGATGAAACCTTGTTTCACTTTGACGCTTTTGCAGGCTTGCAACGAATGTTTGCTGGCTATGGTGTTGAATTTGGTAAAGAAGAGTTTATTGAATACCAATTAGTGAATAAACCTTTGTGGATCGATTATCAAAATAATGAAATAACGGCTCAGCAATTACAAGAAACACGTTTTGAAGAGTGGGCAAAAAAGGTAGGCGTGACGCCAAAAGCCATGAATAGTGCTTTTATGATGGCAATGGCTGAGATTTGTACACCATTGGATGGTGCAAGAGAATTACTTGATTCATTGTTAGCAAGTAATGTGAAGATGGGGATCATTACTAATGGCTTCACTGAATTACAAAAAATTCGTTTAGAGAAAACTGAATTTAGCCATTATTTTGAGCTTATCGTTATTTCAGAGCAAGTAGGAATAGCAAAACCAGATAAGCGCATTTTTGAACATACCTTTTCTATGATAGGTAATGTTGATTTGTCTACTGTACTGATGGTAGGGGATAACCCGGACTCTGATGTATTAGGAGGCATGAATGCAGGTATAGATACATGTTGGCTTAATGTTGATGGTAAAGCCTGTCCTGAGGGCGTTGAGCCAACTTATGAAGTGGCTTCCTTATCGGAATTGAAAACGATACTTAAGTCGCTATAAGAAAAAAATAAAAAAGCCCTTAGGATCTTTGTCCTAAGGGCTTTTTATGCAGTAAAACGAATTGGTAGCAATGGTGTTTCTTATTCTTCAGAAGTTGCTGAATCCGTCACATTGTCAGACGCTTGTTCTGCTTCAAGTTCCATTTTTTCTCTATCTGCTTTCGAGATATATTTTGGCTTGTTTGCGCGACTTTGCTTAGTTTGATTTTTACGGTGTTTCTTTAAAATCGCGTCTTTAACTTTCTTTTTACGACTCATTGAATTACCACATTAAATCATCAGGAATAACAAACTCTGCGTATGGGTCATCTTCGTCTTTTTCTTCTTCAGAAATAACGTTGTTTAACACTACGATAGACTCATCACGAAGTGTGATTTTGTCAGCAACACCAGCAGGAACGACTTCGTAATCATCATTAAAGTTCACGATAGCAAGACGACCTGCAACGAGTTGATCTTGCATTGCTTTATCAACGTAAATTTTCTTCACTAACGTACCATCAGTAAAGTTATAACCGATATCACCATGTGCACGATCAATTTTGTTTACGCTAATTAGTTGCTTAATCTGAGCAGCTAATTCTTTTTGCTCTTTTTCGAGTTTCTGCTGCAGGCTTAATTCTTTGTCTCTTTCTGCTTGAGCGAGTTTATTTGCTTCAACCGCTGCTTTTGCTTCGCGATTTTGAACTCTTGATTTTTTCGATGCTTTTTTTGCTTTCGCTGCTTTCTTTTGGTTCACTAACCCAGCTTTTAGCATTTGCTCTTGTAAGCTCAGTGCCATATGTTGTTCCTAATTAATATTTGCAGAATTAAAATGATTATCCCATGAGTTGTATGGGATTTAAAGATATAGAGAGAAGTAAGATGAAAAGCCCTTGCCGTGCAGCGTGTAAAAATGAAGGTGGTATCTGCAGTGGATGCAAACGAACCATGAAAGAAATTCTAGAATGGCGCGATTTAGGAGAAGATGGCAGAGAGAAAGTTATGGGGGTTTTGAGTGGTGAAATTACAACTCATTTATGCCCTGAGTGTGGTGGTTCTGCTCAATGTGATATCGCTATGGGTAAAGCCACATGTTGGTGTTTTGAGCTTGAACCTCGCTCAGTAAATCTTACATCTGACACATCAACATGCCTTTGTCGACATTGCTTAGTAAAAAAGCCTGTACCCTAGTTTTTATGTGCTACTCTGTGTGGATTAACTTATAATGATTGATCTAAGTCAATTTTTAAGGGCTTTTTATCCGGCTACTCTTTAGGGGTAATTAACATTATTAACAATTACTACATAAAATTAATTTGTCACATCTATTAATATTTTTATATTTAATTTTTCAATTAAATACATCTCTGGATGAGCTCAAAAAAGTAGTGGATAAAAGGACTTATCTTCAAAATTTAATTGAAGCACTATTTGTGAGGGATTAAAATTTACGGCAAATAGGTTCGACAAGTTGTTAACATTTTCTATATTTAACAGTAGAAAAATAACTAGGAATATAATTATGAGCAATGTAGTAAAGCAAAGCGATGAAAATAAACGCTCTTCTGAATGGAAAGCATTTTTCTTCATCACAGTTGTTCTTTTCCCAATTTTAAGTGTGGGTGTGGTTGGTGCTTACGGTTTCTCTGTATGGTTCATGCAGATGCTGTTTTTTGGAATGCCTGGTCACGGCGGTTAATTCTTGAATAAAGAATGCTGTTACTAACGATTTAGAATTATTAGAAGAGATACAATTATGATGTCATTTATTAAAAAAGCTTGGGCTGTTTTTGCACGTCCGAGTGTTCATATCAGCTTGGTGTTTTAACCCTTGGTGGTTTCGTTGCCGGGGTGATTTTCTGGGGTGGTTTTAACACTGCTTTAGAAGCAACAAATACAGAAGAATTCTGTGTAAGCTGTCACGCAGACAACATTGCACCAGAATACGCTGGTACTATTCACGATAAAAACCGTTCAGGTGTACGTGCGACATGTCCAGACTGTCACGTTCCACATGATTGGACTTCAAAAATTGCTCGTAAAATGCAAGCAAGTAAAGAAGTATTTGCACACGTATTCGGCTTTATTGATACTCCAGAGAAATTTGAAGAGCGTCGTATCATCTTAGCCCAACACGAGTGGGATCGCTTTAGCGCAAACAAATCTCTTGAATGTCGTAACTGTCACGACTACGACGGCATGGATTTCTCTAAAATGCAGCCTACGGCTCGTATTCAAATGCAAGGTGCAAAAGAACGAGATCAAAGCTGTGTTGACTGTCACAAAGGTATCGCACACAAACTTCCAGCAAACATGGATAGCTCTGGTGGCATGATCAGCGAGTTAACTCAACTTGCAGGCAATACTAAGTATGAAGATGGTCAAACTTACGTTTCTGTTCGTCACTTACCAATGTATGAAGATGAAAAACTAACTGTTGAAGCGGGTCTATTAAATCCTGCATCTCAAGTTACTGTAATTGAAGAGAAAGGCGATGCAATGAAAGTTGCTATCGACGGTTGGCGTAAAGTTAAAGGCTTCGGTCGTGTTATCCAAGAAGATTTTGGTATGAACATCGCTGTAGGTTCTTTACTTAAGAGCGTATCTCAAAACGACAAATTTGTTCAGAAATTTGAAACTAAAGAAGATGAATTAACAGGTCTACCTTGGCAGCGTGTTACTGTGAATCTATGGATGAAGAAAGAAGACTTCATGCCTGATTACACAACGGTTTGGCAGAAAGCTGAAGAATCATACAAAACTAACTGTTCTGTATGTCATACACAGCCTGCAGAAGCACACTTCGATTCAAATACATGGCCTGGTATGTTTGACGGTATGATGGCATTCGTTAACTTCGATACAGACAGCAAGTCACTTGTATTGAAATACCTACAAAAACACTCTTCAGATTTTTCTGACGAAAAACACTAAGAATTAATTGGAGTAGATAGAATATGTCTATTAGCAGAAGAAGTTTTCTAAAAGGTGTTGCAACAACAAGTGCAGTATCTTTAGTAGGTCCAAGCCTACTAATGTCTTCAAAAGCAAATGCAGCTGAAACTACAGGTACATGGCGTACGTCTGGTTCACACTGGGGTGCATTCCGTGCACACATTTACGGTGGTAAAGTTCAAGAGCTTAAAGCAATTGAATTAGATAAATACCCAACAGATATGTTGAATGGTATCAAAGGTATTATCTACAGCCCAAGCCGTGTACGTTACCCAATGGTTCGTCTTGATTGGTTGAAAAAGCATAAGTACTCAGCTGAGACTCGTGGTAACAACCGTTTTATTCGTGTAACTTGGGATGAAGCATTAGATCTTTTCTACCGTGAATTAGAGCGCGTTCAAAAAGACTACGGTCCATGGGCTCTACACGCAGGTCAAACTGGTTGGAACCAAACAGGTTCTTTCCACAACTGTACAGCTCAAATGCAACGTGCGGTTGGTATGCACGGTAACTTCATTAAGAAAGTAGGTGACTACTCGACGGGTGCTGGTCAAACGATCATGCCATACGTACTGGGTTCTACAGAAGTTTACGCACAAGGTACATCTTGGTCTGAGATCCTAAAACACTCAGACAACATTATTTTATGGGCAACGGATCCAGTTAAAAACTTACAAGTAGGTTGGAACTGTGAAACTCATGAATCTTACGCATACCTTGAGCAACTTAAAGAAAAAGTAGCGAAAGGTGAGATCAACGTACTTTCTGTTGACCCTGTTAAGAACAAAACACAGCGTTACCTACAGAATGACCACATGTACATTAACCCACAATCTGATGTGGCGTTCATGCTGGCTGTAGCTTACACGCTATACACAGAAGACATGTACGATAAGAAGTTCATCGAAACTTACTGTTTAGGTTTTGATGAGTTCATGCAATACGTACTGGGTGAGACTAAAGATAAAGTAGTTAAAACTCCTGAGTGGGCTTCTGAAATCTGTGGCGTATCACCAGAGCAAATTCGTGAGTTCGCGAAAATGATGTCTACTGGTCGTACACAGATCCTATTCGGCTGGTGTATTCAACGTCAACAACACGGTGAACAACCATACTGGATGGGTACAGTTTTATCAGCAATGACTGGTCAAATCGGTCTAGCTGGTGGTGGTGTTTCTTACAGTCATCACTACTCAAGTGTTGGTGTTCCATCAACAGGATTCTCTGGTCCTGGTGGTTTCCCACGTAACGTGGACCAAGGTCATGAGCCTAAGTGGAATAACAATGACTACAACGGTTACAGCAGTACAATTCCTGTTGCTCGTTGGATCGACTGTCTATTAGAACCAGGTAAAGAGATCCGTTACAACGGTTCTAAAGTTGTACTGCCTGATTTCAAAATGATGGTTATCTCTGGTAACAACCCTTGGCATCACCACCAAGATCGTAACCGTATGAAGAAAGCGTTCCAAAAACTTCAAACGGTTGTGACAATTGATTTCACTTGGACTGCAACATGTCGTTTTTCAGACATCGTGCTACCAGCGTGTACGCAATGGGAACGTAATGATATTGACCAATACGGTTCATACTCTGCACGTGGTCTAATTGCAATGCATAAACTGGTTGATCCTCTGTATCAATCAAAATCAGACTTCGAGATCATGACTGAGCTAACACGTCGTTTTGGCCGTCATAAAGAATACACTCGTGGTATGGATGAAATGGAGTGGATCCGTTCACTTTATGCAGAATGTCGCACAGCGAACGAAGGCAAGTTTGAAATGCCTGAGTTTGATGAGTTCTGGGAAAAAGGTGTTCTAGACTTCGGTGAAGGTAAGCCATGGGTACGTCATGCTGCGTTCCGTGAAGACCCAGAAGTTAACGCATTAGGTACACCATCAGGCTTCATCGAAATTTCAAGTCGTAAGATTGAACGTTTCGGTTATGAGCACTGTCAAGGTCACCCAATGTGGTTCGAAAAATCAGAACGTTCACATGGTGGTCCTGGTTCTAAGAAACACCCATTCTGGATGCAATCTTGTCACCCTGACAAGCGTCTGCACTCACAAATGTGTGATTCAGAAGAGTTCCGTGCAACTTACACAGTTCAAGGTCGTGAGCCGGTATACTTAAACCCACAAGATGCTAAAGAAAAAGGCATCAAAGATGGTGATTTAGTACGCGTATTTAATGATCGTGGTCAACTACTAGCTGGTGCTGTTCTAACTGATAGCTACCCACGTGGTGTTATCCGTATTGAAGAAGGCGCATGGTACGGTCCATTGAACGAAAAAGTAGGTGCTATTTGTACTTACGGTGATCCAAACACATTAACGCAAGATATCCCATCATCTGAGCTAGCTCAGGCGACATCTGCAAACACATGTTTGGTTGATTATGAGAAGTTCACAGGTAAAGTTCCACCAGTAACGTCATTCGGTGGCCCAATTATTATCGAATAATCATAATAATAAATAATATTAAAAAGCACCTAATTTAGGTGCTTTTTTATATATATAATTCATGATTTATAATATATATATTCAAGTTAAATTGATAACTAAATAACATATTCACAGAACTTATCTAATGCCGTTTTTTTTCTAAACTCGTGTTATTTCTCTATGAGAAATCATAAACTTGTATTATTCTCTCGCCGAAATTTCACATTGCGTGAAATGTGCAGGATATAGCAAGAATGTCACACAAATTATTAACTAATCTAAAAACAAAATATCAAATATTAGTCCTGTATTAGCAACCATTATAGTAATGGTGGTAGCGATTTATCTGGTTAACTCTAAATTAGAGTCAACAAACAGAAATGTTCAGATTTCTGATCATCGTAGCCTCCAATTGAGCAATGTTTCAATTGCAGAATCACGTCTTCTTTTCTTACGATTAAGCGTATCTTCAGGCTTCACTAATTATGAAGTCTTAAAATCAATTGATTTTGATGGAATTACCGCTGAACTTAGCGCCAATTTTAAAAGTATGGTAGAAGAACAGCGTAAACTACAAGAAATGAAAGCTGCGGTTAAAACACCTGAACAACTTCAAACTGAAGTTAACGTATTGATTTCTCAGCTTAACAGTTATAAAAAATATGCTGAAAACATTTCTAAATCTAATGATGCGAAAATAGAGGAATGGGGTAATTCACTGTATTTAACAACGCCTATTCAACAAGCAAGTGAATTAATATTTACAGCCTCTCAAAGTGAAGAATCAAAGCAGTATTGGAGCAAGGTAGTTCCTGAGGTTTATAGTCGAGCTGCAAAAATTGAAATTCAAATGACGTCTTTATTTAATGATGATTTATACACATCAGTAAGTAAGACACCAAGAATTGAACTTGTTGAAAAGGATTTTGACGCATTAGCTAAATTAATTGCACCACTAGAAAATAAAAAAGCAAAAGAGATTCTGGTTTCAGCATTTAAGGTTCAATCAGAATTAAATATGTCTTTATGGAATGCAACGGCTGATATTAATAAAAATAAGAAAGCATTGACCGAACTTGGTAGTCTTATTTACCAAGAATTAAATGATGAGAAAAATCGTTTAACTGAAATGAATGGAAAAATTTCAGATCATAATATGCAATTAATAGCAGAAAGTCAGAATCTATTATTAATGGCAATTACGATTACGGTTATTATTTCTTTGATTATCGGAATATTTATTGCTCAAATAGTAACAAGACCGATTTTAATTCTACAGAAACAAATGTCTGATATATCAGAAGGTCGCTTAGATTCATTAAATGAACAATCAAGCGATAATGAGATTGGTGAGTTATGTAAAAATACAGATGGCACTGTCATTCGTTTGCAAGAAATGATTAGTAACTTACGAAATGTCGGAGAGGAAGTTTCTTCTTCATCAACAGAACTTGCAGCAATCATGGTGCAAAGTGAAGCTAATGCCTCTGATCAAAAATCGCAGGTTGATCTGATCGCAACAGCAATTACGCAATTGGCAGCATCAGCAAATCAAGTTGATGAGTCAGCTAACCAAGCTGATGCAAAAGCAAAAGAAGTGCTGAACATGAGCCGTGATGGTGCGCGTTCTGCTTCTGAAGGCGTAAAATTAAGTCAAGACTTAGCATCTCAAATGGATGCAACCTCTGGTGAGGTAATGATACTTAAAGATCAAACTGACCGTATTAGCGAAGTTATTACTGTTATTGATTCAATCTCTGAGCAAACGAACTTACTTGCGTTGAATGCGGCGATAGAGGCGGCACGAGCAGGAGAAAGTGGTCGTGGATTCGCAGTGGTTGCAGATGAAGTTCGTGTATTAGCGGCAAAGACACAACAATCAACTCAGAACATTCAAAATATCATTAATGAGCTACAACAGAAATCATTGAATGTTGTTGAATCGGTAAATCAATCAATAGATATGATCCATCAAACGGCTCAAATGAGCATTGATACAAACAATCAATTGCTTAATATTTCAGAGTCAATTGAACTCATTTCTGTAACGAATTCTGAGATGGCAACAGCGGCGAATGAACAAAACCGTGCAATTGAATCGATTAGTGAAAATGTAAATATGATCACTGAAACCATCAGTCAAAACGTTGAAGGGATCAAAGAGTCAACTCAAGCAAGCCAACACTTGTCAGAGTTATCAGAGAATCAAAGAGAACAACTATTGTTCTTCAAATTATAACCAAAACCGAGCAGGCAGCTAAGGTTGTCTGCTCCTCATCTTATTGATTAACATTCTTTGGAATTATTATGCATAATATAAACAACGATTATATTACGACTGTTAGCAAAGAATCATTGCTGGCTTTAGGACTTACAGACGAAGAAATCGAATATATATTAACTATATTTGAACTTGAACTGTAATAATTAGCGTTAAATTTGATGGGGTAAGGCTACCTAAAAAAGTAAAATAACCACTCTCTATTGTTGATGTAATTCATATATTTAATACTAATAATCAGTAAGACTTTTCACTTTCATTTGTTCTTGTTGATTGTATTCTTAATAGTAGTATTCTATGTAAATTACAGAATTATCTGATTTTAGTTAATGCAGCAGTCAACACTAGGAAGTGAATGATGAACCCACTATTTTTCTTATGTGGACAAGAAAGTATCCCGGTACAAACCGATTTAATCTATGAATTCCAAAATGATCAAATATCGATGCATTTTTCAGGTATTCATAATCTTCCAATTAATGATCATTACCTTATTCTGCAATTTCCAACCCAATTAGAGCATGACGCAAAAATTTTGGGGGATGGTTTTCAAATGCTTGCTCAGACAGGCGGAAAAGTTGACTCACCACAAGAGATCGGCCGCTGTCCTGATAATAGTCCTAGTTATCGAATTTATTCAGAGCACGCAAAAAAAAGATTTTATAATTATTTAGTGATTGAACAATCAGACGGATTTACTCTCTTTGGTTTTACTTCTTGTTATCGATTTGCAGGTTATTTCGAGATACATGAATATCAAGGTTCAATGAATGTAATGGCATTTCTTGATGGTGAGTTTACTCATCCACAAGATTGGGCTAGTAATCGAATGGAGTCATTAACGGTTATTAAGGCTGAGTCTTTAGCTGAGTTATATGAGCTTTATGCAGCCAAAGTACAACAGCAGCACCCAATTCGACCAGGCGTAAAACAAGACGCTCCAATTGGTTGGTGCTCATGGTATGCCTACTATGCAGACGTTACAGAGAAAAACGTTTTAGATAATGTTGAGGTCATGTGCCAAAAAGACTCTGAATTTGAGTGGGTGCTTCTTGACGACGGATATCAAGCTTTCATGGGAGACTGGTTAACACCTTCAGATAAATTCCCTAATGGTATAAAAGCACTATTACAAAATATAAAAGCAAAAGGAAAGAAACCGGCTATTTGGATAGCTCCATTTATTGCACAACCTGAATCAGATATTTTTAAAAATCACCCAGATTGGTTTGTTCATCACGAGAATGGTGAATTATTAAAAGCAGAAGATATTACTTATGGTGGCTGGCGTTGTACGCCTTGGTATATCCTTGATACTTCAAAACAAGAAGTTCAAATCCATTTAACAGAAGTTATCCACACCATGAGGGAAGAGTGGGGAGTAGAGCTGTTTAAACTGGATGCTAATTATTGGGGTACGCTTAAAGGCAAGCGAACACAATCTGGGATCACGGGTATTGAGGCTTATCGATTAGGTATGCAAGCTATTACCAATGGGGCTGGTGATGCGTTAATTCTTGGCTGTAATGCGCCAATGTGGCCATCATTGGGTTTAGTTGACGCAATGCGAGTATCTGATGATGTTGAACGTAATCCTCAACGTTTTGAACAGATAGCAAAAGAGACATTTTACCGTAGCTGGCAGCACCGTAAATTATGGCAAATTGATCCTGATTGCGTCACGTTGATCTCATTGTCTAATCAAGGGACTGAACGAAAATATTATGAATTTCATCGAAATGTGATTTTAGCTTCTGGTGGACTTGCATTGTCGGGTGATCCGTTACCAGATTTGAATAAGTTCGCAAAGAAAACATGGAAGAATATTTTGTCTCGTCTTCGTTTAACTCAAGAGGCGGCTCAGTTTACTTCATTGAGTAATAAACATTGCACATTAACACTCAATCATCAGCATGAACTGCATTGTTTATTTAATTATGACGATGAAGCAATGGAGCACACCCTTGTTGCTGATCAGCCATCTATTTGGCGAGATTTCTGGACGGGGGAGCAGCTAAATGAAGAACCAACACAGATGTTAATTTTAACTTTAGATAGCGGATTGAACAGTAAAGCTATTTTAGTTTCAAATTAAAATCTCAGTTAAAAATCAGAAATAAGGCAGGTGTAATGTTTAAATTTACACTTGTCTTTTTTTATGCCTAAAAACTTCTAAAATATACAAGAATAACTAGATTTAACTATTTGATTTAAATTAATTAACTACTTTTTTCTTCGTTTTTGTTCATTTGAAGACGACTATTGGTATCCATATAATCCGATTCCCATTTTAAATCATAAATAGAGTTATTATATGAATGCTATCAATCGTTTCTTACTGAATATCCCTCTACGATATCAAATACTCTTTCCTCCGCTTTTCGCTATTATGGTTATGATTATCTCTATGTTGATCATTTCATCTGCGATGAACCAATCGGTTAAGAACTCGGAAGTATTAAATGTTCGCTTGCAAGAAATGACGCATTTATCTAGTAGTGAAACAAAAATTTTGCAGATATTTAGTGAAATTAATCGTTCTCTATCAAATCCCGAAGCCTTAGAAAATGTAGATGATTATGTTTTTGAACAAATTGAATTGATTAATTATGATTTCAATTATATTGAAGAAGAGCACAACAAGATAAAAGGTCAAAAGCATACAACACAGCAATTGATCATAGATTTAAACAAAGTTTCTGTTTTATTAGAAAACATGAAAGACATTATTGAATCGAATCAAACCATTTCAAAAAAGATGCAAACGGAATGGGCTAAGTTACCTTATTTAAGTGACTCGATAGAGCTTTTAAGTAAAGAAGTTCAGGATAATGAGGAACACCATTGGATCGAAATGGAAGAGGCACTGTACTCTTCATCTGAGATATTACAAATAAAGTTAAATTCGCTATATAACTTTAATATAGATAAGGAAGATTTTGAGATTATTGATGCTGAATTTATAAAAATAAACCAAGTAATTGATGATATTCATGAAAGTGATGCAAAAAGAAAAATACAACTAAATATTAGTAATTTACAATCAATTTATCATCAATTTTCTGAGTTAATTACTAATCTAAATAACAATAAATCGGATCTATTCAAAATTGAAAATAGCATTAATTACTTGATAAAAAATCAAAGTTCAAGAATTAATGAAATTAGTAGTACTTTATCAAAAGATAGTATTGAGCTTGTTTTTTCTAGCAAGCAAATGATTATTATTTCTATGATTTGCTTTACGTTATTAACCATGCTGATCACATGGATTACGATTCGAACGATTGTGATGCCTATAAGGATTTTGAAGGATCAGATAGAGTTTCTTTCCGAAGGAAAACTGAATGAGTTGAATAACTTAATTGGCAGCAATGAAGTCGCCGAACTTTGTCAAAATACAGATAAAACGGCACATCATTTACATCAGATAGTGAATGCTCTACGTGATATCGCCTCAGAGGTGTCTACGTCCTCATTAAGCCTTAATGTGTTAATGAATACGAATGAAAAAAATATATTAGAAGAGAAATCTCAGATTGAATTAATCGCAGCGGCTGTTACTGAATTATCGGCAGCAGCAACTCAAGTTGATCACGTTGCTATGAATGCAGATGAAAGAGCAAAAGAGGCATTGAACTTGAGCCGTTCTGGATCAGATACGGCTTCAGTAAGCAGTCAGTTAAGCCAAGAACTGGTGAAACAAATGGGATTAACGGCTAAAGAAGTTGAGTCATTAAAGGTTCAATCAGAGCAAATTAGTGAGGTTATTACGGTCATAGACTCAATATCAGACCAAACTAATTTATTAGCATTAAATGCAGCGATCGAAGCGGCAAGAGCAGGTGAGAGTGGGCGAGGCTTTGCTGTTGTTGCTGATGAAGTTAGGATGCTTGCTGCAAAAACGCAACAATCAACATTAACCATTCAAGAGGTCATCGATCGTTTGCAAAGTACATCTAATGATGTGGTTGAATCTGTTTCGAAATCAATCAAGATAATTAATGAAACTCAAGAAATGACAGAGAAAACAAATTCACAATTACTTGATATATCGAAAGAAATAGAAGAAATAACTTGTTCAAATACAGAAGTTGCGACCGCTGCAAATGAGCAAAATCAGGCCATTTTATCTATAAGTGAAAGCATTAATTTAATGACGGAGAATATTAATAAAAATATTGATGAAATGAATAAAATCAGCTCTAACGCCGATAAATTATCCGAGCTATCGACATCACAAGTAGAGCAACTTAAATTCTTCACTTTAATAGATAAAGATCATGAAAAGTAATACAAAAAAAACAGGCTATCCTCAGAAAGAAGCGTCTATTTCTAATGGTTTAACTGCGGAAGAGAGGGATTTCCTTTATAAAGTGTTTTGTTTTCCATTTAATCAAACGTCAAAAAAAGAAGATACAGAGAAGTAAATAAACTAAATGCCATAGCAGCAAAGGTATGCTGCTATGGTGTGCATTTTAATAAAACTCTTTAACAATAAATGAAATATCTTGTTGTTCACTATAAGTAAGGCTGAAGCCTTTATCTATAATATAAAAGTGCAGGTAGTTATACTTATTGTCATTTTTAAATGTTTTTGGGAACATTTTTAGTTTCGTTTGATCTTCAATATGCCCATGTTGAATTAAGCTACTTTGCTCATCTTCATTAATAACATTTGAAATTAACGTATCTTTATCAAATTGTGCTTTAAAATCACTAAAATAAGTATATTTACCGTTATATCCAGATTCTGAGATGTTAATTGACATATCTAAGTCATAGCTTTTATCTTCTTGAAGATTAAAGTAGAAATTATACGTCGCAAATGCAATGTAATCTTTATCATCATTTGATGTAAATTGAACATTAGTATGAAGGTTAAAATTACCATCCTGATCGTTGTCTTTTTGAATGATAGGATGATTATCTTGTTCTAAACCACTAGTAAGGTTTTGATTTATGAGAGTCTCAATATTATCTTCATTTGTTTCAAGAAAAATAATTTTATTCGTAACATCATTACATTTATGTTCGATAAATAAACACTGAGATAAAGATAATTTATCTTCGCCAAGATGCAAAAAGTATAAGTAATTAGGTTGAATATTTAACTTTGTTATATCAATAGCTTTAGAAGTGGATAACATATATATGTTATCTGATACTTTATTAAGGTTTTGCGTTATTGAGCTAGGTGCAACTTGTTTGAAAATAGGGAATATGAAAAAAAGAGAAACAAGAATGAGCACAGAGAAGAAGAGAAAATAGAACTTTTTAATTGGTTTTGAGAGTAGGCGATCTCCTGATTTATAACCTTTATTTTTTATAGTATCGATGATTGAGATGTTATGGGTTAAGAATTTTTTCCTTAATAAGGATATTGTCTGGGTTACGACACTATTTGCAACTGAACCATCTTCCCAACATTGTGTATATATTTCATCTTTTGTATAAATTTTATTCGGATTACTATAAAGAAGAAACAATAAATTAGCCTCATTAAGGCTTATTTTTATTTCTTCTTTAGTACGATTGATTACAACAGTTAAACTGCTGTAATCAATTGTGAGATTTTGGGTTTTAACTATCTCTTTTTTATTCATTATTATCCTTTAGCATTCGATTTTTGGCGTTGCAGCACTAATGCGCTGTTTTCTATCGTGAGTCGGAGCATCAAAATGGCTTTCTAAAAGACGCTGTGTGATTGAATGTTGAGGGTTAGCAAAGATCTCTTGTGTCGGACCTTTTTCAACAACTTCCCCTTCATGCATCACCATTACTTTATCGGTAATGTGTTTCACTACACCAATGTGTTGTGATACATAAATAAATGAAATGGCCATTTCTTGTTGCAGTTCCAAAAATAAATTAATGATTTGAGAACGCATCGCCATATCTAAACCGTTTAACGCTTCATCAGCAACGATAATTGATGGTTGAAGAATTAATGCACGAGCCAAACAAACACGCTGTTTTTGGCCTGTTGCAAGCATTTGCGGGTAAAAATACGCATGCTCAGGTAATAAGCCAACGCGAAGCAAGGTGTCTTTTACTCGTTGTTGACGTGCTTCTGGTGGCATGCTGGTATTACGTTTTAATGGGCCTTCTAAAATACGTCCAATTTGAATTCTAGGATTTAATGAGGAATTTGGATCCTGAAAAATCATTCGAATCAATTTACAGCGAGTTTGGAAGTCTTTGTAATCTAATACTTCACCATTAACTTTTATGATCCCAGATGTTGGTTCAACAACACCTGCTAACATACGAGCAAGTGTGGATTTACCTGAGCCATTCGCTCCAATAAAACCAAGAGTCTGCCCCGCTTCTAAAGAAAAACTAACGGGTTTAACTGCTTCACGTACTTGTTTACGAAATAATCCAGTACGAAATACATAGTCTTTTTTAAGATCAGTAACTTCAAGAAGCGCAGTCATTCTTCTTCTCCTCAAAATTTAATGGGAAATGGCAGCTAAATTTGTGATCTTTCACTTTTTGTCTCTCTGGTACTTGCACACATTTACGTTGTGCATATGGACAACGAGGTCCAAGACGACAGCCAATGGGTAAATGTTGTAGAGGCGGAATTGTACCAGGTAGTGATTCTAACTTAGCTTTGTGTGGGATCCCATCTTTACTAAAATCAGGCATAGCACGAAGCAGGGCATTGGTATAGGGGTGCTTTGGTGCTTCAAGGATATCTTTACGACAAGCTGATTCTACAGATTGACCACAATACATTACCGTGATTCGGTCTACCCATTGAGTAAGGGTGATTAAGTCGTGGCTGATTAATAAAATTGTCGTGTTATTAACCTGATTCATTCGACTTAGTAGACGGAATATTTGTGACTGTGTCACAGCATCCAATTCATCGGTTGGTTCATCTGCAATTAAGATACGTGGTTTGTTGGCAATCGCCATTGCGATCATCACTTTTTGACATTCACCATCCGTTAATTCATATGGATAGCATTTCATTATGTGTTTATGATCTTTAATACCAACCTTGTGGAGTAGGGCTATTGCACCTTTCGTTCGCCAATTCCATCTTTGCCACCAGCTACCAGTAAAGTATTTGGAAGGAATCGCTTCTTTTAGTTGGTTACCCACTTGTTCTGATGGGTCAAGGCAGGTTGATGGCTCTTGGAAGATCATTGCCATTTCACGTCCGATAACTCGGCGTCGCTCTTTAGGAGATAGGGCTAATAAATCAATGTTACCTAGACGCATACGGTCTGCACTGATTTTCCAGTTATCTTTGGTGATACCTAAAATGGCTTTAGCAACAAGAGATTTCCCTGAGCCAGATTCTCCCACTAAACCACGAATCTCACCTTCATTTAAGGTTAAGCTCATGCGGTCAACGGCTTTTACCATGCCTTGAGGTGTTTCTAACTCAATGGTTAAATGGCGAATATCTAATAATGGCATTATTCTGTCCCCGCATTTAACGCACGTTGAATACCGTCACCAACTAAGTTGATGATGATGACTGTAAAGGTAATTACAATTCCAGGTAAGGTCACTGTCCATGGTGCTGTATAAATTAACTCAACAGAATCTCCTAACATGGCTCCCCACTCGGGACTAGGAGCCTGTGCTCCTAAACCTAGAAAACCTAACGCAGTGATATCTAAAATGGCAATAGAGATAGCAAGCGTCATTTCTGCAACCATAACGACAAGAATATTAGGTAATATGGAATTCCATAAAAGATAGAAGTTGTTTGCTCCATCTAGTCGTGCAGCAAGAATATAATCCTTTTCAACTTCATTATGAACCGCTGTATAAACAGCTCGAACAAAGCGTGGGATAAGCGCGAGCCAAATAGCTAATAAAATATTAAATTCACCAAATCCTAAAAATGCAACGAAAATGATCGCAAGCAATAAAGATGGAATAGATAAAATGGTATCGAGTAGGTGGTTTAATGTACTGGACAGTAATCCCTTTGTCATACCTGCAAAAATACCAATTACGCAGCCAACAAACCCTGATAGCAGGGCAACGATAACCGCATAACCGAAAGTTAATTGTGAACCCATAAGTAATCGTGACAAGATATCTCTACCTAGGTCATCAGTACCTAAGAAAAAGATAACGTCCCCCTCAGAGCTCCATGATGGCGGCATCAGTAAATAATCTGACTGCCATTGTGGATCATATGGACTTAACCATGGCGAGGTGACAGTGATAATTACAATCAGTAATAAGCACCAAAAACCGAACATCGCGAGTGAATTCGCTCGATAACTCAACCAGAAACGTTCCATTTGAGTAGGGATATGTTCTTCTTGATAAACATTATTTGAGAGCATAGAACTCTTTCCTTACTAACGGGTTAACTGCTGCACCCAGTAAATCAGATAAAATGTTGGCTAATAAAATGAATGACGCAACAGTAATAACGCCAGCCTGAATGGCGACAAAATCTTGATTAATGATGGCATCAAGTAGCCAGCGCCCAACACCAGGCCAATTAAAAATGGATTCAGTTAAGATCGCTGCGGTAAATAAGCCAGATAATTGAACACCTAATTTTGGAATAATTGGAGGTAAGGCATTACGGATTATGTGCTTGACCATGATTTCAAATTTAGATAGGCCTTTAGTATGAGCGACTTTGATGTAGTTTTGTGTAATAACCGTTGCGACGGACGAGCGCATTAAACGAACAACTTCTGTCATCGGCGCAATGGAAAGTACTAATGTGGGTAAGATTAAATGCTGAATGATGTTCTCAAGCATTTCTGCCCGATAAGGTGATTTTGAGGCAAGCACATCAATAAAGGCAAATCCTGTTTTAGCATCGAATTCATACAATAAGCTGTAACGACCTGAAACTGGAGTTACGCCTAGTTGTAAACTGAAAAACATTAATACTAATAAAGCAATCCAGAATAAAGGCATGGAATAACCAACTAATGCGATTGATGAGATTAGTGTATCTAAAGGTTTACCTCTACGCATCCCAGCAATGGTACCAATCGGCGTACCTATAATCAGTGCAATAAAGAAAGCAAAGAAGCAAAGTTCGATAGTCGCAGGGAAGACTCGAAGTATTTCATCAAGCATCTTTACGCCATATTGATTAATACCTAAATTACCGTTTAATAGTTGGCCAAGATAAGTAAACCAACCAGATAAAAAGGGTGTTTTCGCCCAAGTTGATGCTTCATCTAGACGTAAAATATTAAAACCAATCAGAGTTAAAATGAGTAAGGTAATAATAAATAAATTAAAGCGTCTAATGGTATAAATCCACATTAGTTCAACTCCTTAACTCTAACAACGTTATGGAAAGAGTAAGTATTAAAAGGGCTTAATGTGAAGCCTGTTAAAGAAGATTGATTGGCTTGATATTTAACGCCGTGAGCCAGAGGGATAACGGGTAACTCTTCACTGAGTACATTTTGGATTTGGCGATAAATATTAATACGATATCTTGGTTGATTTGTTTCTTTAGCTAAATCTAATAACAGATCAAACTCCTCGTTACACCAGTTTGCAACACCAAAACCCGCTTGTTTAGCATCACACGAAAGTAACGGTCTGAGTAATGAATCAGGATCTGAACTGTTTGCATTCCAGCCAGTAAGCACCAAATCGATATCAGCATCTTTTAGTTCATTCGGATTTAAAATATCTGAGGTGATCAGTTTTAAATCTATGCCTAATTTTGCAAAGTCACTTTGGATAATCTCTGCAGATTTTTTCGGACTTGGATTGTATGAGTTATTATCCAGCGGGACCCACATGGTGAGTTCTAACCCATCTTTAACGCCGGCTTCTCGTAACAAGCCTTTAGCGTAATTGAGATCATAGCGAATGTGTGAGCTGTCATTACCATAAGCCCATGATGCGGGAGGTAAAATGGATTTTGCTTCAATTCCTGAATTGTAATAAACCGAATTAATTAGGCTAGAACGGTCGATAGCAAAACTGAGCGCCTTTCGAACTCGTTGATCTTGTAATATCGGTTCTCGCATATTAATTGCGATATAAGCGACATTCATTGCTGTTTGTGAGTATAAAGTCAATGCATCATTATCAATAATGATTGGTAGTTGGCTTGATATTGGATTGGCAACAACATCGCATTCTTGGCGCAGTAATTTTGCTAAAGAGCCTGTCCCTCTGCTAGAGATATCAAAGACAACTTGAGACATGTTTGCAGGACCTTGCCAATATTGTTCATGACGCTTCAAGCGAACTAATTCACTTCTTTGGAATTGAGCTAACTTAAATGGACCAGTACCTACTGGCTTAACATCAATTAATGTTTTTTCGTCTATTACTGCTAATTGTTGTGCGTACTCTTCTGAATGAATAACCGCATAGCTTGCAGCGAGAACTGATAAGAAAGTGTTATCTGGTGTTGATAAAGTAAATCGCACTTGATGAGGGGTGATTGCTTCAACAGATGTAACCATTTGAGAAAAGTTTATGCTGTTAAACCAAGGGTAGTCTCCTGAATTAACGTTATGAAATGCGTTATTTTTATCTAAGATTCGATTAAAACTGAATGCCACATCATTAGCTGTTAAAGCTCGGGATGGGGTAAACCATTCGGTTGTATGAAATTGAACATTTTCTTTTAAATCAAATGTATAAACTGTCCCTGTATCATCAACCTGCCAAGAAGTCGCGAGGTTAGCTGAAGGTTTTTGCGTAACAGGATCTATGATAAGCAAACGGTCATAAACTTGAGCGCTTATGGCCTCAAGAATGCTGTTGCCGTCAGAAATCTGTGGGTTGAAAAAATCCACATTTCCAGATTCACAATAAATGAATCCTGTGTCATGAATCGTTTGTTTGATCCCCGCATCATAACAAGCTGTTAGATTAAATAATCCAGTAGCAGCTATGAGTAGGCGCGCAATAATCTTCATAATGACCGTAGTTTTATCGATTTAAATTAATGAACCTGCCATTTTATACCCAAGTGACTGGTTCTGCACTCAAATATCTAAGAATATCCCTTGATTGTGGTCAAGAGTTGATGTTTTTTTAATAATCCACGAAATTGATGGTAAGTAATGCCTAATTCTTCAGCAGCTTTTCGTTGGTGGTACTGTGTTTCAGTTAATGCTTGTTGCAGTAATTCTTTTTCTTGTTCTAATTGAAATTGCTTTAGATTCAAAGGTAAAGATGGTTTGTTATCTTGCGTTATCGTCTTGTTGATTATAGTTGAAGAATTTTTTGTTGGCGCGTTTTCCCAAGGTGCAATAAATGGGTTTATTTGAATTGATTCTATCTGAGCTTCTTCATGGTTATGCTTAAATACTGCTCTTTCTATGCAATTACGAAGTTCGCGAACATTACCTGGCCAGTCATAATCTAAAATTTGATGTTTAGCTTGGTGCGAGAAACCTGCGAAATAAGTAAGGTTCATTTCTTGACACATTTTGATTGCAAAATGTTCTGCAAGTAATAAAACATCGTTTTCACGGTATCGTAGGGGTGGTAGATGAATGACATCAAAAGAGAGTCTATCTAATAGATCTGCTCGAAATTTTTTATCATTAACCATCTCTTGAGGGTTTTGATTAGTAGCACAAATTAGACGAACATTGGCTTTTAATGTTTGTGACCCACCAACTCGTTCATATTCACCATACTCAATCACTCTAAGTAGCTTTTCTTGTACAGTAAGAGGAGCAGTTGTGAGTTCATCTAAAAATAAAGAGCCGCCATCGGCACGTTCAAATCGACCTTGATGACGTTGCTTTGCACCCGTAAAAGATCCTGCATCGTGGCCGAAAAGTTCCGAATCGAGAGTTCCGGAGTTTAGAGCTGCACAATTTAAGCTAATCAATGGCTCATTCCAGCGTCTAGATAAAAAATGCAAACGCTGAGCAATTAACTCTTTACCTGTTCCTCTTTCACCAAGGATTAGTATCGGTCTATCAATTGTCGCTAATTGTGAAGCATGGTCTAACGCAGATAAGAATGCATCAGACTCCCCAACTAAACTGTCTTTTCTCATCAGATCTCCATTCTTATGGTTATTTTGACCAAAAAGTAGTGGTTTTAATCATGACTTATTTTTGTTGTGTGGTCAATTTTAAATAAGTTATTGATTTTTATGGAGTGAAAAAGTGGCATGCATTGTGTAATAGCTATATTAAAAGCAAAATCGTTTATTTAGTGAGGATTCAATTATGGGTATTTTTTCACGTTTTGCAGATATCGTTAATTCTAATGTAACTTCTTTATTGGATAAGGCTGAAAATCCAGAAAAAATGATCCGTTTGATCATTCAAGAGATGGAAGATACGTTAGTTGAGGTACGCACTGCATCAGCAAAAGCGTTGGCAGATAAAAAAGAGTTAACTCGCAAAATTAGCTCTATTGAAGCACAAGTTGCTGATTGGCAAGATAAAGCAAGTTTGGCATTACTTAAACAAAGAGAAGATCTTGCGCGTTCAGCATTAATTGAAAAACAAAAAGTTCAGGATATTCTTTCTAGCTTAAAAACCGAATTTATTTTGGTTGAAGAGAGTATTGAGAAGCTGAGCGCAGAATTAATTGAGTTAGAAACTAAACTGACAGAAACAAGAGCAAGACAACAAGCATTAGTCATTCGCCAACAAACTGCACAGCATAGGAATGACATAAAATCACATACACATTCGGGTAAGACAGAACGTGCTATGGCTAAATTTGAGCAATATGAACGCCGAATTGATGAGTTAGATGCTAAAGCAGACAGTTACTCTATTGGAAAAGCAAATTCATTAGAACAAGAGTTTGCTGAACTGCAAGCGCAAGATGAAATTGATAAAGAAATTGAGCGTCTAAAAGAACAAATGAAGAAAGACGCATAGTCTTCTACCTGAGCAACAATTATCTGAATGGGTAGAGAGTTAATAATTATTTAGGAGAAAACAATGAGTAGCTTTTTTGCTTTCCCATTGGCTGTATTTTTTATTTTTGTTGCACCTTTATGGTTGTTTTTGCATTACCGAAATAAAGGCAAAGCAGGCCAAGGTTTGTCATACGAAGATGGTCAGTTATTGAAATCAATGACAGAACGTGCAGATAAAATGCAAAAACGCATTGAAACGTTAGAGAAAATCCTAGATTCGGAGTCCCCAAGTTGGAGGGAGCGCTAATGTCACGAGAGTTATATAGAGATACTCGAAACGGAAAAATTGGAGGAGTATGCGCCGGTATTGCTCAATACTTTGGAGTAGAACCTTGGATTGTACGCATATTAGTGGTTTCCGCTGCGCTTTTTAGTGCGGGCTTTTTAGTTATGCTAGCGTATTTCGCTGGGATGCTATTTTTGGATAAAGCACCTATCGAAATGTATTACCGAGCAGAAGAAAGTCGTGAGCATACAGTAAAAAGTAAGCCATGGCAGGCAGGGCAATCTGCATCAGAGGTAATTAAGCGTGTTGATCGTGATATGGCAAGAATGGAAGAGAAAATTCGCCGTATGGAAGGCTATGTAACCTCTTCTGAATATAAAGTACGTAAAGAGTTTCGTAACTTATAACCTTATTTATAACAAAGTAATACCTTGTTCATGGAGTGTTCAGATTAGGTTCTGTACACTCCACTTTGTATGAATGAATAAAGTGAGAACAATAAATGAGTAAATTAGCTAAAGAAATGAACAGATGGGTTAGTCGTAGTATGGATCGCCATGTAAAATTGGCTGTCACAGGACTTTCTCGTGCAGGTAAGACTGCATTTATCACCTCTTTAGTTAATCAATGCTTGCATGCCTCTACAAGTGACAAGCTACCCTTGTTATCTGCGAGTCGTGAAGGGCGAATGATTGGAGCCAAACGAGTTCCGCAATCTAACCTATCTATTCCAAGTTTTACTTATGATGACGGAATGGATTCACTGTTATCTGATCCACCAACTTGGCCAGAACCAACAAGAGACGTTAGTGAACTACGTTTAGCCATTAAATTTAAACCTAAGTCTGGGGTGCTTAAGCATTTTCAGGATAGCGCAACTCTGTTTGTGGATATTGTTGACTATCCCGGTGAGTGGTTATTAGATCTGCCTTTGTTGGATATGGATTATTTGGCATGGTCAAAGCAACAGCAAGCTAATTTAACAGGACATAGAAAAGTACTTTCAGAGGCGTGGTTGCAAGAAGCGAAACAGTTAGATCCTCTGGCACCTGTTGATGAAAAACAATTGGCACGTATTGCTGATGCATTTACTGATTATTTGCACACTTGTAAAAATGAAAAGGGACTGCATTGGGTACAACCTGGTCGCTTTGTGTTACCTGGAGAGCTTGCTGGTGCGCCAGTTTTGCAATTTTTTCCGTTTATGTTTTTACATAAACACACAGAAGAAGAGTTAGCAAAAGCAAAGAAAGGGTCAAATATTACTGTGCTCAAGCAACGTTATAAGCATTACCAACAGAATGTGGTTAAAACATTCTATAACGACCACTTTCGCCATTTTGATCGTCAGATTGTTTTAGTTGACTGTTTGCAGCCATTAAATGCAGGGGAAAATTCATTTAATGATATGCGACAAGCAATAGATCAATTAATGCACAGCTTTCAATATGGCAAGAGCTCATTACTTAAGCGTTTATTTTCGCCAAAAATAGACAAGGTATTATTTGCCGCAACAAAAGCGGATCATGTTACTCCAGAACAGCACCCTAATATGGTGTCGTTGCTTCAACAAATGATTTATCAAACATGGCAAGAAACCGCTTATGAAGGAATTAAGATGGAGTGCATGAGCATTGCTTCTATTCAGGCAACGACTGCGGGAATGATTGATGAAGATGGTGAGATCTTTGCGGCAATTTCTGGAATAAATACAGCTCAACAACCAATGATGATGTTTCCTGGAGAAGTACCAAAACGTATACCAAGTAAAGCGTACTGGGAAACAGAACCATTTAATTTTATGAGTTTTCAGCCATTAAAAAATGAGAATGATAGACCGTTACAGCATATTCGAATGGATAAAGCGATACAGTTCTTATTGGGAGATAAATTGATATGAGTGAATTAAAAAAACAGCGTGTTTTTCAATCGCAGGAACTAAAACAACAAGATGTAATTGAATCGCTGAACACTCAAAAATTGTTTAATGATAATGTGACATTTATTCCTCAGAAGACTGAGGATGAAGAGGAGCTAGATAGCTCTGATATAGAAATGTCATTGATAAAAAAGAGAACGCATTGGAGCATTAAAACTCTGATTATTGGTTTTTTAGGTTTAACGCTTTGGCAGAGTATTGATCATGTCATTACTGCAATTCAATCGGCAGATTTTCTTTCATTAGGGTGGGCTGGATTAATCAGTTTTGCAGCATTACTGGGTGTGACGGCTATTGGTCGAGAGTTATTGACACTTCGTAAGTTAAAAGATCGTGCAGAGCTTCAAGAGCAAGTTACTGAACTGATTGATGGTAATGGCATAGGGCAAGCAAAGGTGTTTTGTGAAGGTTTAGCTAGAAAAAACTTGAAACTTAACCCTATTGAATATACTCGCTGGCAAAATAGTATTGAACCACATCATAGCAATGCTGAAGTATTTGAAATGTATGACAGCATGGTCATCTCTGTTCAAGATAAACGAGCAAAAGCGTTAATAAGTAAGCATGCTGGTGAATCTGCTCTAATGGTTGCATTAAGCCCTTTAGCCGTGGTCGATATGTTATTAGTTGCATGGCGTAATATCCGATTAATAGAGCAAGTATCCGAAGTTTACGGGGTTGAATTAGGCTATTGGGGCCGCTTGCGTCTGTTTAAAATGGTTTTACAAAATATGGCTTTTGCTGGAGCAACAGAAATAGCAACGGATGTTGGTGTTGATATGCTTTCTACTGGTTTAGCAGGAAAATTATCAACTCGTGCAGCTCAAGGTTTAGGCATTGGTTTAATTACGGCTCGTTTTGGTTTGAAAACCATGAACTTAATGCGTCCATTGCCTTGGATGAATGATGAAGCCCTAAATTATCTGATATGCGTAAAACGATAGTTACTCAGCTGGCATCAAAGTTAGGTACTCAAAATTAAAACTAATTAGCATCTTCATAAAAAATCATACTATTTACAAATCAATTAATGATAGTATGACGCCATTAGTCGGGGAGCCAATAGGCTGAGATCGCAATAGCGAACCCGTTGAACCTGATTCAGTTAGTACTGACGTAGGGAACTAATGGTCCTTTTGACACGATCTTTTTAGATCCGTTTCTTTTGGTGAGATCTTACGCTTATACGTAGGAGTAATCTCATTTGACTGTTTTTCCTAGACGTCAGTTAGGGAAATTAACATGTCTACATTCACAGCGATAACTTCTTCTAAATCATCCATTCTAAATAATTTAGCAGCAACTCCTATAGTATTAACCATTGCTGGATCTGATAGTGGTGGTGGTGCCGGTATTCAAGCTGATATTAAAGCTATTTCAGCTACAGGGGGATATGCCTGCTCTGTTCTTACGGCATTAACGGCTCAAAATACTCAAGGGGTAACAGGAATTTATCCAGTTAGTGGTGAATTTGTTGAACAACAGATTGATGCCGTTTTTTCTGATTTAAATGTGATTGCCGTTAAAATTGGAATGTTGAGTGACTCTGATATTATTCACTCTGTAGCTAAAAAAATTAAACAATATGCTCCTCAATTTCTAGTGGTTGACCCTGTTATGGTAGCAACTAGTGGAGATTTACTTCTTCAAGCATCTGCAATTGATAGCCTTAAGTCTGAACTACTTCCTCTTGCCGATGTAATCACTCCAAACCTCCCTGAAGCCGCAGCATTAATTAATGCTCAAGTGCCAAAAAATGAAGTCGAAATGACAGCAATGATCAATCAACTTCGTCAATTAGGTGCTAAGTCGGTTTTATTGAAAGGCGGGCATCTAGAAGATGATACCAATAGTACCGATTTACTTATTCTTTCTGATACCGTTGAGCGTTTATCAACGGCACGTATTGAAACTCGCAATACTCACGGAACTGGATGTACTTTATCTTCTGCGATTGCTTCGTATTTAGCTCAAGGTCATGAATTACAAACCGCTGTGACATTAGGTAAGCATTACATTACTCAGGCAATTATTCATGCGGATGACTTGAATATTGGTCAGGGACATGGGCCAGTTAATCATTTTTTTGCGTTGAATGTAAAAGAGTTGCGTGATGAATAACGGCATTGGAGTAATCATTTCTAATGGTACTTTACGGTATACAGATAGCCATAGTCCTATTATTTCCGGATTGAAGATGACGATACCTAAAGGGAAGTGGACTGCAATTCTTGAAGAAGTGGCTGCGGTAAAACGTCTATTCTTCGTTATTTAGCGGGATTACTGAAAAATAAAGTCGTATGGTCAGGTGATATCCACATTGATGGGGCAGAAGGCATAGAAGGAAATATTGCTTATATGGCACAGCAAGACTTATTGATGCCATGGCTAAATGTTATTGATAATGTTTGTTTTGCTAGCAAGTTTTCAGAGGATAGGACAGAAGATAAGAATCGAGCATTTGAGTTGTTAGAGCTTGTTGGTTTAAAAGGCCAAGAAAGAAGTATGCCGTCACAGTTATCTGGCGGAATGCGTCAGCGGGTGGCGTTAGCTAGGACACTCATGCAAGATAAGCCGTTGGTACTGATGGATGAACCGTTCTCTGCGCTAGATGCGGTTAATCGTTATCGACTACAAGATCTTGCTGCTCAGGTTTTAGTAGGTAAGACGGTTTTATTGATTACTCATGATCCACAAGAAGCATTAAGATTGAGTGATAGGATTTATATAATGAAAGGCCAGCCCGCTTCTTCCATTTCTTTAACGGTCCCAAATACGCCGATACCTAGAAAAATCAGTGCAGAGCTGGCGGTTCTTCAGCAACAAATAATTGATACTTTAGAGGTCGATTATGTCTAAATCTCTTCCTATAAAGCAACCTTCACCAACGCCAAATCAGGTAAAAGAAAAACCGTTACAAAAAAGCATCAGCGCTATGATAAGGAATGTAATTAGTGCGATTGTTATTTTGGGATTATGGCAATTCATTGTGATGGCTTTTGCTTTACCTAGTTTCATTTTACCTAGTCCATTTAGTGTATTTTCTCAATTAATAGAAAGATACGACGTGTTGCTTGAGCATTCATGGATAACGGCTCAAGAGATCTTACTTGGTCTTGGTTTAGGGCTATCCATGGGACTATTGTTTGCCTTACAAATGTTGCTATTTGACCCACTCAGACGTTGGCTATTACCTATATTAATAGCCAGTCAAGCAATCCCTGTGTTTGCTATTGCACCTATTTTGATGCTTTGGCTAGGTTACGGTATTGCGTCAAAAGTGGTGATGGCTGCCTTAATTATTTTTTTTCCAGTTACTACCTGCTGTTATGACGGCTTACGTAATACCCCGACAGGTTATCTTGATTTAGCTCATACCATGGGAGCTTCTAAGTGGGCAATCCTTAAATACGTTCGTCTTCCTGCGGCTTTACCTACATTGGCTTCAGGTATTCGTGTCGCTGTTGTTGTTGCACCGATTGGAGCAGTCGTTGGGGAATGGGTCGGTTCAAGCAAGGGGTTAGGCTATTTAATGTTGCAAGCAAATGCCCGAATGATGATAGATGAAATGTTTGCTGCGTTATTCATTCTCGCGGGTTATCTGTCAGCTTGTATTTTTTAGCAGATGTATTAATTAAAAAACTCATACCGTGGCAACACGATAAATAATGTATAAGTAAAAGGACTCAATGAAAAATGAAGAAGGTATTAATTAAAGGCGCTATGGCTCTGCTCCTTTCTAGTTATTCCATGATAGTAAGTGCAGAAGATAAAACCATAACATTAATGTTGGATTGGTTTGTAAACCCAAATCACGGGCCAGTAGTGGTGGCACAACAAAAGGGGTATTTTAAAGAAGAAGGCTTGAATATTACGATTCAAGAACCAGCGGATCCAAGTATGCCTGCTAAATTGGTTGCTGCAAATAATATCGATCTGGCGATTTCGTATCAAACCAGTTTAACCATTGACGTTGCTGCTGGTTTACCGTTGATTCGCTCAGCTACCTTGATTGCAACCCCTCTGAATACCTTGATGGTACTTGATAATGGAAAAATTAATTCACTGGCTGATTTGAAAGGTAAGAAAATTGGTATTGCGATTGCTGGCAATGAAGAAGCCACAATTGGAACCATGTTAAAAACAGAAAATGTGAATTTTTCGGACGTTAATATTATCAATGTTGGTTGGGCTCTCTCTTCGTCATTAGCATCAGGTAAAGTCGATGCAATTTGGGGGGATTACGTAATTTCGAAACTAACCAACTGGCGTTGGAAGGGTATAAAGCGAAATCGTTCTTCCCAGAAGAGCACGGTGTCCCATCGTATGATGAGCTTGTTTTTGTTGCAAATGCTAAAACTTACGATGCAGATGCATTAAAGAAGTTTAACCACGCTATCGAAAAAGCAACGCAATTTATTGTGAATCACCCTGAAGAATCATGGAAGACCTTTATTTCTTATGCGCCGGATACATTAAATAATGAATTAAATAAACGCGCATGGAATGACACACTAACTCGTTTTGCATTACGTCCATCTGCGGTAGATTTGCAGCGTTATGACCGATTTTCTGACTTCATGTATCGACATCAAATGATAAAAACACAACCAAAAGCCCAAAATTTTGTTCCTGTTCTATAAAATTTCTATGGAGGAAATATGAACCATCAAGACTTGATTCAAGCGTGTCAAAGCGAATGGAATGAATACACGGAACATAATTTTGTTCAGCAATTAGCACTTGGTGAATTAGCACATTCATCATTTTTGCATTATTTAAAACAAGATTTTTATTTTTGAAGCAATACACCAGAGCATATGCACTTGCGATTTATAAGGCGAGGACGTTAGCGGAAATGCGAATGGCTTTACCTAGTGTTCAAGCATTATTAGATTCTGAAATTGCACATCATGTCGCTTATTGTGGCGAATGGGGGATCTCAGAGTCAGAGATGGAGGAAGAACCAGAAGCTTTTGGTACCGTTGCATATACACGTTTTGTCCTTGATACAGGAATGTCAGGAGATGTGATTGATCTCTATGCAGCACTGGCACCGTGTTCTATTGGTTATGCTGTTATTGGTGCGCAATTATTAGCGAGTGAATCTACCGTATTAGAGGGTAACCCTTATGCGAATTGGATAAAAATGTATGGTGGAGAAGAGTTTCAAAAAGGTGTCGAAAAAAGTGTTAAACAATTAGATATCCTACTGAATGATATTGAGTTAGAAAGCCAGCGTGGACAGCGTTTATGTCATATTTTTAAAACGGCAACTCGTATGGAAGTGGCATTTTGGCAGCAAGGGTTGGATGACGCATAAAGCGTGTATTAATAAGAATAGGAAAGAGAATAATGACAATCATGAACATACAATACATTGTAGAATGCTTAGCTTTATTGCGTGAGAAAAAACCGCTAGTTGTTAATATTACTAATTACGTTGTGATGAATAATACAGCGAATGCTTTGTTAGCATTAGGTGCATCACCTATCATGGCACATAGTCAGCAAGAAATGGCAGAGATGATGAGTTTCTCTGGTGCGTTAGTTATTAACATTGGAACACTAGATAGTGTATGGACACCACGAATGCACTTTGCTGTTGAGCAGGCTAATTTAAATAATAAAGTCGTGGTTCTTGATCCTGTCGGTTGTGGTGCTAGCCAGTTACGAACACAAGTTGCTCGTCAAATAGCTGAAGCTGCAAACAAGTTAATTATTCGTGCTAATGCGTCTGAAGTTATCGCCCTCGCTGGTGAAAATGCACAAAGTAAAGGGGTCGATGCACTAGATAGTAGTGATTCTGCTGTGGGGGCGGCGTGTTACGTTGCACAAAAGTATCAATGTAGTGTGGTAATTTCTGGTGAAACAGACTACATCGTAACTCAAGATGCACAATACAAATTGAATAATGGTCATGCAATGATGCCGTTTGTTACAGGTATGGGTTGTACGCATACTGCGTTAACTGGTGCCTTTGCTGCAATCGGTGATGAGTCTGGTGTTGTTGCAACTGCCGTTTTAGGGGTTGCGGGAGAGATTGCTGCAGAGCAATCAGCAGGTCCGGGGAGTTTGCAAATGAATCTATTAGATACGCTGTATCAGTTAGATGAAGAAACACTCACTCGTCGTTTGAAATTAACGGTTAATGCTTAGGTTTTATAGTATGAATAATCCTTATACATTGTATTTAGTGACAGATGAAAAACAAGATATTGATACATTGTGCCATGTTGTTGCTGAGGCGGTAAAAGGCGGTGTCACCATGGTGCAAGTTCGTGAGAAACATGGCGATGTACGTGCTTTTATTCAACGTTCTTTAGCGATAAAAGAAATACTAAAAGATAGTGGTGTACCACTAATCATAAACGATCGTGTTGATGTGGCATTGGCAGTTCAAGCGGATGGCGTTCATTTAGGTCAATCTGATATGCCAGCACAAATAGCCCGTCAATTGATAGGCCATGATATGATTCTAGGACTATCTGTCGAAAATGAAACACAATTGTGTAACGCCCAAGAACTACCTGTTGATTATCTTGGTATTAGCGCGATATTTTCGACACCAACTAAGACTAATATAATTAAAGAGTGGGGAATTCAGGGGTTGGCTTTTGCGGTAAAAGAGAGTCAATTACCACTTGTTGCCATTGGTGGGATTAATGACTCAAATATTCGAGAGGTTGTTGATACCGGCGTTGATGGGATCGCTTTGGTTTCTGCAATTTGTCATGCTTCTTCTCCAAAACAAGCGAGCCAAGCATTGTTGGGTTTAATGAATGATGACGTAGAATTGAAAAAGTAATTCAATTATATAGAATCAGAGCACTTTTTTGGGTGCTCTTTTTTTTGCTCTTCTTTCATATTATACATGCGTTTATCGGAACAAATTAGCGCGTTTTCTAAATCATCTTTAGTTGATGTTTTTATGCCATAAGCAAAAGAAATTTGTTCATTACAGAGTTGTTCATGTATGTGTTTAATAAACGCGCTTGAACGACCTTTATGAGTCGTTACGATAAATTCATCTCCTCCGACACGAAAAGCCATTTCTTGTTTAAGACATGCATTTCTAAGAGCTTGAGAAAAACGAATGATCATCAAATCACCAACTTGATGTCCTTTTAAGTCATTCACTTTTTTAAATCATTTAAATCAAAATAAATAAGGTCAAATTCCGTTAACTTTATTTCAGAAAGTTTCCTTCTATTATATAGATTTGTGAGTTCATCTTTCATGGTTTGTTTTGCTAACATTTGCATCATTTGAGTAATGCCAACGGCAATGAGTAAAAACGCAATAAACAAGGAACCATCATCTAACAGGGTATCTATAACTTCAAAATGATCGGCATAAAATTCAATCTGAGGAAACTCTGTTAATAAATCATAAGCTTTATTAAATAAAAGAAGACAAGCACCAGCATGAAGAAATGGATATTTTTTGAAGGCGTTAATAGTGGTTAAAAAAATATAAGTAAGCAAAATAAGAGTTAAGCCTTCAAAACCAAGATCTGATGAGGACTCAAACCCAATATCGTTATAAAAAAACACACAGACAAAAAGAAAAATGAAGAGAATCGTAACAACGATGAAGGGCATTTTCTTATTTGTCATGATCATTAACCATTGTTTATGGGGTGCTGTTAAGTATAACAACTTAGTTTACGATAAAAAACAAGGTGCGAAGGCGATTTTATCGTTGATTTGTTGTGAAATATAAAGAAAAAGCTGCGATTAGAAATAAACAGCAGCTTTTTGAGTGGGTATTCACTTTTTAATGTAACGATTTGAGTTTTGCTATTCCGTATTATTGATTCGAGCTGCCTTTTGCGTAATTAAGTGCATGAATGACTTCATCGCCATCTAATAAAACTGGAAGAGTTAGACCTTGTGGAGTATTAGGCCCATACACAACGGTCAGAGGAACGCCATATCGTTGGTGTTTTTTTAAATACTCCGTTATTTTATGGCTTGGATGAGTCCAGTCTCCCTGCATGGTAATTACGTTTTCTTGCTGTAATGCAGGGTAGACAGGGTTTTGTAATATCACGCCGATTTTATTGGTTTTACAAGTAATACACCAATCAGCGCTGACATTAACAAAGACGGTTTTTCCTTGTTTCACATAGTCATCAATAGTACGTTCATCTAATGATTCCCAGTGTAAGTTATCTTCCGTTGGAGTAACCCAATATTTGGTGGTCATGCTGCCAACAATAAGTATTGAACTGCTTAAAAAAATAATGACAGCAATAATTGTGATTACCGTATTTTTTCCATGTATATGAGCAATTTTATAGAGTAAATAAATACTAAAAAGTAACGCAATAATTACGGTTAATAAGACTCCAATGAATGGTGAAAGTAAGCTCAATAACCACAATGTTGAACTCAGCATCATTAAACCAAAGACGATTTTGACTTTGTTCATCCATGGGCCTGATTTTGGCATATATGAAATTAAGTGAGGAAAAACAGCAAAGAATAACCAAGGCAAGGCCATGCCCAATCCTAAGAAAGTAAAAATTAATAGCATTTCTAATGTGCTAGCACCTAAAGCAAAAGCGATAGCTGTTCCTAAAAATGGGCACTACATGGTGTAGCTAATAGTGTCGCAAACATCCCTTGTATAAAATTTCCGAGTGTTGAATTGTCGCCTTTTTGGGCAATAAACGTTGAAAATCGATGCGAAAGTTGTATTTCGAATAATCCTAAAAGGTTAGCTGTAAACAGGCCCATTGTGATAGCCATAAAGCCTATAAATAGTGGGTTTTGATATTGGATGCCCCAACCAATCATTCCACCTGTAATTCTTAAAATAAGTACGCTAAAAGCGAGTAACCAAAATGAAACCAATATTCCTGAGGCAGAAGCTAAAAATTGTAAACGTATAGATTGGCTATTCGTAGAGGATAGAGCGAGCATATTGCTCAATTTCATACCTAAAACCGGCAGTACACAAGGCATAATATTAAGGATTAAGCCTCCCAATAATGCGATACCAATAATGTTAAATATATTATTTGATTGTATTTCATCAGTAGGTTGGGCTATCGCAGAAACTGAAAAAAGCGATAGAAAAAAAAGAGTCATTAAAATGATAAATTGACATCGATTGAACGATTTTACTTTTTGAATGATAAACATGGTTTTACTCCGAAAATAATTATATGAAAGATATAAGTTATTGCGGAATTCTTACTCGTGGAAAATACAAAATGCTAAATGTCGCCGCACCCTATAAGAAGTGTGAGGTTCTGTGAAGAGGTTGATTTTATCTACTTGTTTTTGAATTGCTGAAATAATTGCAAGCACCAAGAGAAACATAACAAGAGCTACATCAAAATATGAAGTATGAGCTTTAATAAGATGCTCACTACTTGTGCATTTTTCACTGATATTACTTTGATTGTGTGTGGCTTGTTCGTTGAGCTCTGTACTTGTTGGGGCTGCAGGGCATGGATATGATCTAGCTAGGTTTTGAGATAAGCAAACGCATAGAACGGTAGCTACTAATAAAAGCATCCAAGAAGCAATGGTTTTTTGTTGATATTGTAAGAGTGTGAATCTCAAAAAGTCTAACTCAATAACGTAAATTCTTTTGGTATTTTATGTTTAAAACTTAAAAGGTCAATTGTTCCTCGTAACAAATATAAACCTATTGTGAAATAACTACGTTTAATATTAGTTCCGTGAATTGTTGGCATGAAAATTGATAATAAAATGAAATAATAATTATGTATCTACTGCAACTTATAGCAAAGATGTAGATGGAACTACCTGAGAGAAAAGTTATGAATTTATCAATCAAATCAAGATTATATTTGCTTGCAATATTACCAATAGTTTTAACCTCTTTGTTAATCATGTTAATGACATACAAGGAAACGAATGCGCTTAACCAAGCACAAATGGATATGACGCGCACACAAATGATGGAGATGAAACGCGTAGAATTGAAATCGTATTTAGATATCGTTTCATCAGAATTAGAACACCTTGAAAAACAAGGGAAATCCATAGATGAAGTGCTCGAAACACTAAAACCGATTCAATTTGCTGATACAGGTTATTTATTTGGTTTCCAATCCAATGGTGTACGAATTTTACAAGGTAATACCAATGATATTGGTAACAATATGTGGAATTCGAAAGACAAAAGAGGCAACTATTTGATCCAAGATATCATTACTGCCGCTAAAAATAAGTCTGGATATTCAACATATTACTACCCTAAATTAAATGAAACTGTTGCTTTACCTAAACTGGCTTACAGTGTTTATTTTCCAACATGGGATTTGATTGTAGGTACTGGTTTCTATACTGATGATGTTGATGCCGTTATTGCGGATATGAAAGCGCTTAGTGATGAGCAGCTTGCACAAAGTATGAAAGCGATTGTGTTGTTCACATTAGTTATTGTGGCTGTTGTTGCAATGATCGGCTTTTATATCAATAGAAGCATTATGGCTCCAATTCAAAAATTTGATGAATCAATTCGTTCATTTGCTTCGGGTGATGCAGATTTAACGGCAAGAATGCCTGAGTTTACTGTTCCTGAGTTTAATCAATTGAGTCATAATTTTAACTTATTCGTTAATTCTCTACATCAAATCATTAGTAATGTATCACTAGTGAGTCAAGATGTTGTCGCTGAAACCACTCGAATGTCAGAGCGTTCAGCACAAGTTAATGCTGTAGTAACTAATCAACGTTCAGAAACTGAGCAAATTGCAACAGCGATGACAGAACTAACGACGTCTTCTCATGAGATATCTGCTAATGCTGAGCAAGCGGCTAATTCAGCTCAAGATGCTGATAATAATGCACAAGTTGCAATGCAAACCGTAAATGAAGCATCAGAATCAGTGAAGACGCTAGCTGCAGAATTAGATGAAGCAAGTGATGTTATTTCAAAATTAGAAGGTGATGTACAAAATATCGCAAGTACGTTATCCGTTATTCAAGATATCGCTGAACAAACTAACTTGTTAGCTCTTAATGCGGCCATTGAAGCGGCAAGGGCGGGGGAACAAGGGCGTGGATTTGCCGTTGTTGCTGATGAAGTTCGTAAATTGGCGAGTCGTACTCAAGAGAGTACAGCACAAATTCATCAACGAATTGAAGCGCTTAAGTCCGGTTCTGATTCGGCAGTACAAGTGATGGCGGCAAGTAAAAACTTCAGTACATTGACGGTAACTAAAGCGGTCGCTGCATCTGAGTCGTTAAGCCAAATTTTAGTGTCGGTTAATACGATCATGGAAATGAACTCATTAATAGCGACAGCGACCCAAGAGCAGAGTTTGGTTGGTCAAGAGATCTCAGAGCGTATTGTGTCGGTATCTGATCAGAGCTCAGAATCCGCAGATTTAGCGAGTCAAAACCGCTCTGGTGGTATTGTGTTAAACCAAAAAGCCAACGAACTGTCAGAATTAGTTGAGCGTTTTACACTTTAATCGATACGTTAATTAATACATAAAAGCACAAGATTGATGAGATCTTGTGCTTTTTTATTACCATAATTTAAAGGTATCCCAATTACTTAACGCTTCAATACTTGAATCAATTGGAGGGGCTAAAAAAGCTAAAATCACCGTAGCAATTACGAATATTGCAGATAGTGATAAGTTTGAAAAATCAGTCAGTTTTAATGCTGAACCAAATGAGCGTTTAATACGAACATTGGCCAAATCAACACTGTATATTTCGTCTAATAGAAGATGAATGACACCACCACAGAATACAAAGATGCCGGATAACCAAGCAAATAGATCCGCATTTTTAAATTTGTCATTGATAATAAAAGCGGTTGTGTTTGTGGTTAGTAAGCCGCAAAAGAGCAAAAATAACAATGAATGACATATGCCTCTATGAATCGTTTGCCACTCGAATACGTTTCGGATCCCATATTTTATAATTAGGTGTATTACAACAGGTAAACCAATTAAAAGCATAAATTGCCTTTCATTAATGGCATCACTCGTAAAGTAGCGAATACTGAGTAAAACAATACACACAGTAAAAAGATTAAAAATAATATCGAGAGAGGTGGAATTGTCTGAGTCAATATCAGGCAGCAGGCCACCAATGGTACCTAAAAACCAAAGCCATAATGCCGTATCAAGATCGATATGGTTAGCGGAAAGAAGTGCTGCAGAGGCGGCACCAGATGTTAATGCGGCGACATTTAAATGTGTGCTGAAATTTGCCATAGGTTTTCTAAGAATTCTTTTGTAATATGAAGGCTGATTAATTGAGATAAGAAATTATGTTTAAAATATTTGCATTACTGTTCATCGCGTTAGGTATCTATATCGGAATGAATTACGGCGATGAAGTTCAAAGTGTTATGGATTCAGATGCCTTTGAGCAAGTACAAGATACTTTGGTTGATGGAAAAGATCTTGTGATTGAAAAAATTGAAGATGCTGTTCAGTAATAGTTAGCATGTTCGATGAATAAAATAAAAATCCCCCTTGATAGCAATATCGTGGGGATTTTTGATTCTATACAAACGAACCATGAAAACAAGAGGTTAACTGTTTTTATATACAGTTATTTTCTGTTTTGGTTAAATTCACGGCTAATGATGCGTGAACTAACTTATTTAAGCGGTAAAATTGTGATTTCTACACGGCGGTTACAAGCACGGCCTTGTTTTGTAGAGTTATCACAAACTGGGTAACGAGCACCGTAACCACGAGCATTAACTCGACCAGCGGCAACGTCTTGCTTAATTAGGTAGGTACGCACTGAATCAGCACGTTGCTCTGATAGTGTTTGGTTTTTAGTTGCATTACCAGAACTGTCAGTATGACCATCAATTTGAAGAGCTGTATCTGGGTATTCAACAAGGATACGTGCAACACCGTTTAATGTGTTGTAGATACTAGCATCTAATTGGTATGAGCTAGATTGGAAACCAATACCGTTGTCCATTACTAGTTTAAGTTCGTTTTTGCCTACACGTTCAACTTGAACACCAGAGCTCTTAAGCTCATTACGTAGTGCCTTTTCTTGTTGGTCGAAGTAGTAACCAACACCACCACCCACAGCACCACCTGCAGCAGCACCAATTAATGCGTTTTTACGACGCTCTTTTGCGTTATCACCTGTTGCAAGACCAATTGCAACACCTGCAAGTGCACCAGCAAGAACGCCTTTAGTTGCTGAGTTTGTTTCAGACTCACCAGTTGTTGCGTTTTGGCGTTGAGTTGCCTGACAGCCAGTTAATGAAATAAGTAATGCAAGCGCAATTGTGATTTTTTTCATGTTTTTCTCTAGTTATGTACATCTGTGGCGCGCAGTTTACTCCTAGATGATCAAAAATCAATGCTTTATATGAAAGGTTATTGACAAAAATACTGATAATAACGTGATAAGTGTCACCTTATCTTTAAGAAAATAAATAACTTATTTTTCTAGATTTGCTAATAGCTTTTCACAGGTCGCTTTTAACTGTTGCAATTCTTCAAGTTGTAATTGGCTTTTACAAAAAATACCATTAGGTACAGATAGGGCTTTATTTTTTAGTTCAATACCTTGTTTTGTAAGGAAAACCAAACGGATGCGTTCGTCTTCTTTGCTGCGCTCTCTTGTGACTATCCCTTTTGATTCTAATCGCTTAAGTAAAGGGGTTAGGGTGCCAGAGTCAAGGTGTAGATCATGTCCTAGATCTTTTACATTAATGCCATTTTTTTCCCAAATAACCATCATTGCGAGATATTGAGGATAGGTAAGATCCAATGTATTGAGTAATGGACGATAGGCTCTGATCATGGCATTAGATGCGCTGTATAAAGAGAAACATACTTGATTCTTAAGTAATAATTGAGGGGAATCAACATTATTTTTATCTTGGGTTTTGTTTTGTTTTTCCATTGATGCCTCTTTAAATAAAAATAGATTGTGCACAATATACTTGTATTTCATTTAAGAATCGACATATACTGAAGGAAATTAAATTGCACGCAATCTAATTGTTGGCAATTTTTATAGATTAAATAGAATTTAGAATAAAGGGGCACCATCATGACAACATTGTATACAACAAAAGCAACGGCTTTGGCTGGACGTAATGGTCAAGTAAAAACAGATGATAATATGCTTGATCTCGCATTAAGTTATCCAAAAGAAATGGGTGGTACAGGGGAAGCAACGAACCCTGAGCAGTTGTTTGCAGCAGGTTATTCAGCGTGTTTTTCAAATGCGATTCTTCATGTGGCTCGTGAAATGAAAATTAAGTTAACTCAAGCTCCTGTGACTGCTGAAGTTGGTATAGGCCCAAATAGTGCGGGTGGTTTTGCTTTAACGGTTGCGTTTGCTGTTGTGCTTGATTTAGAAGATCAACAAGCACAGCAATTAGTAAAAACAGCGCATCAAGTTTGTCCATATTCGAATGCGGTTAAAGGGAATATTGATGTAAAACTCTCTGTAAATGGCGTAGCTCTTTAACTCGTAAGGAATGATTAAATGAACACGTTATTATTGACGGCAGGGCGTGTACTTCTTGCTTTGTACTTTTTGATCCCAGGTATCATGAAGTTTGTATCTTGGGATATGCACATCCAGTTGATGGAAAAGCATGAGATGCCGTTTGTGCCTGTTTTGCTAGGGCTCGCTGGTGTTTTCCAGATTGGTGCCGCGATTTTATTGATTGCAAATCGCTTTACGTGGATCGTTGCTTTGTTATTAGCTGGCTTAGTACTTGTGATTAATGTCTCTTTACATGATTTCTGGAATTATTCAGGGATGGAAGGCGCGCATGAAATGCAAAATTTCATTAAAAACTTAGGCATTTTTGCTGGTTTACTCGTGCTTTCAGGTCACTCTATGCCTGAGTGTTGCAAGACAAAAAAGAAGTCATAATAAAACGTGAGTAGCACAATGAAGAAAGGGATATGAAATTAACCATATCCCTTTTTTTATTAATTAGTTAATGTGATCTACTTACTTTTCAGCAGTAAAGAAATCATTATAAAGCATGTAGAGGTGAGCAGAGCTCCAAGAGAAATTTGGAGCACCTTGTTGATCACCCGTTAGTGGGTTGTAGTTTTCACGAATAGGACCGTCACCAACTAAGCCATCAGCATGGTCAAAGAAAGCACTCGCCATTTGTACCGCATCATCACGATAACCATAACTTTCCATTCCTTTTAATCCGAAATAGAATTGATCAACCCAAACACGGCCACGCCAGTAAATATCAGGACCGAAAGCAGGGCTTGTTAATGCTGCCGTTCCTAAAGGTACATACGTATTAAATTCTTTAGGATCTTTCATTACTTTAACAATGGCATCGGCATGAGATTGAGTTGCCGCTTTGTTGAAGAGAGGAGACCAACCTTCAGGACCTTTTCCTCGTTCAACAATAGGTTTACCAGCACAACCATTGGCTAGTGGTTTGTCTTCGATACGAATATCGTAGAAGAATCCAGTATCTTCATCAAACATACAGGTATTAATGTAGTTGGCTAACTTATCTGCTTTTTCTCTAAAGTCTTTTGCCTCAGATGTTTTACCTAATATATCGGCCATTTCAGCTAGGTATTGGTTATCACTATACATATAGCTTGCTTGGTCAACAGATTCTTGCAGTAATGAATATCCTAGTAGTGTGCCATTTTTATCTCGATTTTGAGCAAATTTAACTTCCCAATCAGAGCGTTTACCTCCATTTTTAACATAAGCGTCCAGTTGCTCTTTATCGATAAACCCAAACGCTGCTGCATCATCACGACCTGATTCCCAAGAGGCCGCAGTTTGTGCCGGGATCTCAATATGGTCATAGTTACCAGATTTAATGATCTCTTGGTATTTATCTAAACCAGCAAGTTCTTCTTTTTTATTACCATGTTCAACTGTAAATAGCATATCGCCATTGTCGGTATTGTGTGCTTTATCGCGTGAAGCGCCGTATTCAGGAACGCCGTTACCATTATTGTCACGGTTACGTAACCACCAATCATGATAAGCAACCAATTTAGGGTACATTTCTTCTAACCATGCTTTATCTTCAGTGGTTTTGTACACTTCCATTACTGCCCATGCTGCAAGACTTGGTTTGGTGTTTCTTTCATTCCAGTTACCACCGTCACCGCCTCGCTCTGGACTTGTGTTGTAGGCAACTAAGTCAGGTATAAAGCCTTTATCCCATGGGCGAACAGCATCATCAGCTTGGATTTGATAAGCAAACATCGCTCGAATGTTGTTTTTAGCGACTTCAGGGTTGAAGTGTGCCATTGCATAAGCTTGCTTCCATGTATCCCAAGGCCATGTTTGATTTCCAGAGAACCAGCGAGCAGTAACTGATGGCGTTACCGAATCAAATTGCATTGCACCAGCTGCCCCACGCCAGTTGGCATTTAAGGTTTCCATTGCTTTTACAGCTACACGCTCTTGGGCTGGTGTTGCGTTAGGGTTTGTTAATCCTTTTTCTAGATAATTTTCCCAACGTTGTTCACTTGCCGTTAAGTATTGTTGTGGGTGGGCGAAAATATCCAAGATCTTAATTTGTTCTTCTTGATTTTCTTCAGCAGTTAAGACGTGAGAATAAGTGGTGTAGATTGTGGTGGATTGTTCAATTCTTGCCGTAGAATTAAAGCTTAACCCCTCAACTTTTGTCGTTGTAGGTATCGATTTGTGAATTTGATACTCTGATTCACCAGATGTTAGCAGTGACCAAGTCGCTCTCACTTTACCAAAAGTCACCTTCAAACCGTCATCTGTAGGTACAATGGTTCGATTATAATTTGGGTACTCTTCAGCAATTGTTTTTTCTGATTGGCTTTTTTCTTCTTTAGCGTGATTTCCTTCGATTAATTGACCGTCCCAAATCAGTTCAACAGGAGTGTTTGTGATAATTTTGGTTTCAACTAACGAGGTACGGTTCGTTGCAAAGCGAAGTGTCATTTCAATCGTCACATCATCAGATGTTAATATTTGAACTAAAGCTCCTGGAAGGCTGTATGCCTCCATGCTGAATTCAACTTTTTTACCATCTTTATATATACTTAAGCGATCAAAATTATTCGCCATAAAGTTAATGTATTCTTCAGTTAGTAGCGCTGTACCTGGAAAACCTCCCATACCATCGTCATTATCTGGTAGTAGGTGGCCGTGCCATGCTCCCATATCAAAGAAAGGGTTAAAGCGTTGATGATCATCAAAATCGTAATCACGCATGTAATCAGGGGAGCCTGTACGATCGATAACGTTTTTATATTGAGCCGCTTTTAAATCAGAAGTATTGGTCGTTGATGTCGTTTGGGTACATCCAACAGCAAAAAGAGCAGTAGCAACAGCAAGTGCAGAAATTTTTAAATTCATAGTGGATTCTTATTCTCAGTTAAGTAAAGTTTTACTAAATTTAACTTTTGCATAGTAGTTATAAATGAGAGGAGTTTCAGTGAAGCTTGTCTCACAAAATTAAACAAGCTTCATAAACGGTGTGACCTACTTACCAATAGTAATATTGCATGATGAATATTTCGTTGGATGAGTCAGTAGTGTCATTATTCATGAAAAACTTAGAATCAATGGCGGTAGCGAATTTACCATCAGCATATTCATACCAAATACCACCATTGATATATGAAGTAGTTTCATCTTCTGCTGTATCCATTTTTGTGTTTGCATAGTTGTATGCGGCAGATAAGTAAACACCTTTTGTAACTTCATAATAGGCACTAGTCATAATACCTGTTTCTGTTCCTTCACTGTATTCATTACCTTGGTCTGTATGGTGCCAAACACGAGCAGCTAAGGTTTTATACTCAGCACCTAGTAAATACATTTCACCGGAACCGTCAGTAAATTCAGCACCACCAAGTAATGTTAAATCATCGGCAATATCGTATTGGATATAACCATTCACAAAAGCGTCATAGGTATATTTATTAGCGTATTCATCATATTTACCAAAATGAACAGGCGCATCATCTTCTGTAAAGTCAGATTCTGGTGCTGCTGAGATACTATAGCGAAGTGCGCCAACTTCATTACGGAGCTTGATCCCTACGTGTACGTCTCGAGTATTTGGTAAGGTATAACCATTTTCTGGTGTTGCATCTCCCCACCATTGAATATCATCGAGTGAAGAGTCAATGCGCCCAGCAATAAACTCGGTTCCTGCATCGGTTCGATACCCAGCATAAAATCGATTTATACCTCCTTCAAAACCACCCCAACCATGACCAGTAGCCCATGCATTACCATTGTCATCTGCTTGGACGGTCCAACCTTCACCATAAATTAGGCCAAACCAATTTCCTTCTTCAATGGCAAGACCGCCTTCAATATATGTTCCATCGCTGTAACGGCCTTTATCGTTACCATCAAAAAAAGTTCTTCCCCCAATCCCCATTTCACCGTAAAAATCAGTTTCAATGGCGTGAACGTTCGCTGTTAAAAGTAGAGTTGAAAGTAGTGACAGCTTCGCAAAAGTAGGTTTCATATGTAAATATTCTCACTGTAGTAGAATTCATTTTTATAGGTAAATATTGGGAAACAACGCTTCTGTAATTGTGTTTGTAGCGATGACCAATAAGAGAAAGAATATCGATGAGAAGGTTGAAATAGTAGGCTCTAAAGGGAAAAGTGTGAGTATGTTAAGACGGTTTTTACTTATATTTACCTAAATTTTTACTTCTGAAGAAATCACATGATTTGATTTTTAGAATCGCTATGATTACCGTTTTAGCAATGAAAATTAAGCGTTAATATGTATCTGCATAGATTGATTGAATAAAAAAGGCACTGAATATTATCAGTGCCTTTTGTCATATCTAGGGGAAACTAAGTGCTAATTTGTTTCGTGTTACTTGGTTGATGTTGCTGTTTTGAGTTCTGGACTCTTTGCCTGTTTTTTCTCGAAGCGAGATATCCACCAGTAAGCAAGAGCGGAGAAGACCATCGTCATAAAGACATTAATAAAGAAGGCTTTCATTAAATCTACACCAGTTGGGAAAGCTGAAGCTGTCATACTTACAACAAAGATAAGAATAAGGACAGATACAACACCCATACCGAAATGACGAGAACCCATACGGAAGTCACGAGGTGTATCATCAAATTTTAGACGGAAAACAAAGTAGGCAACCATGATGAAAATAGGCGGTAGCATTGCAGTACCTGCAGTTAGGTTAATTGCAGTATTCATCATCTCTTGTACTGACTCAGAGCCAAATCCATTAACAACAAGCATGACAAATACAAAAGCAAATTGCCACCAAGCTGCGCGAACAGGAACACCATGCTCATTTAACTCCGTTGTTTTTTCACCATAGACACCTTTTGGAATTTCAGAAAAGTGGATTTTAACTGGTGCTGCAGTCCACATCATCATTGAACCAAACATTGCGATGAATAGAACGATACCAACAAAACGACCGACTAGAGCTTCAGAAATATTGAAGTACTGAGCCATACCCGTAAAGATTTCAACCATACCACCAGCATACGTTAAGCTTTCACGTGGAATGAACACATTTACAAGTAAAGAGCCAACAGCGTACATAACACCAATTAAGATACCCGCTGCGATAATGACTTTAATAAAGGTTTTTTGACCACCTTTTACGTCTTTTAAGTAAGCCGCAGCGGTTTCTGCACCACCAGCAGCTTGGAAGATCCAACACATAATACCAAGTGTTGCCCAGTTAATGGTTGGTGTCATTGCTTCCATCGTAATTGGTTGAGCAGGGGTATGATCGCCACCAAGCGCCATTAATGCACCAATGACATAGATACCAAACAGGGCAAATACGCCATAAGCAACCATTTCTGATATTTTCCCTAGCCACGTCGCTCCTTTCGTTGAAATATGAGTTGCAGCAGCAAAGAGAACAATCGAAATAATTGATGTCACCATTGGAGAGAAAGAATATTCATACCCTAGCATAGCGTATGAAGCGTAAGCGATAACGTTCGGAAGTAGGGAAACAAACCAAAATAAATTTACAAACCAGTACAAGAATGAACCTAAGTAGGCCATTTTTGTACCTAGAGGTTGTTTTAGCCAATCATACATGCCTGATTCAGAGTTTTTATTTGCTGATACAAATTCGGCAATAATAAAAACGAATGGGATAAAGTAGACGATAGTGGCGAGCAAAAAGATAGGAGCAGAGCTTAATCCCAACTCAATATTGTTATTTACAATGTTACGCACGTTAAAAACGGCGGCCATTGTCATAGACAGCAAGGCAAACTTACCTATTGTGCCTCGTACAGATTCAGACATAGTTATTGCATTCCTATTTGTTTGCGTGAATGTTATTTTTTGTATGTAAGGTAACTTTTAGTAAAATTATAGTAATTAATTTTACTAAAAGTTACTGTGAGATGTGTCATTAAATAATGAAGAAAAAATAAGCAAAATGTGATGATGATCTATTCTAATGTGATGAAACGATAGTTAGGTTAGTGGTTATTCTTAAATAAGGTATCGTTAAAAAGGTGAATGTTCGTAATGACATTGTAGTGGTAATGCGAGGAGGCATTTTTTTGTTCTGTCGATTGTTATGGTCACTTTAGAACAAATACTCACCACTTAGTCTGAAGATGTGTTGTGCCGTTGATCGCTAATTATTTAGATAAACGAGATTAATCTAAATAATTCAAACTTATTTGGAGGATAAATAAGTAAATATTTCAATAAGTGCAAAGATATGAAATTATTTATGTTTGGTGGTAAATTATTTGGAGCAAACAAAATAAAAATATTGACCTTGTTGTAATTGCAGAATATAAGGTAGGGAAATTTTAAGTGCCTCATATAAGGGTTAAGTTATTAATTTTATAATTTATTTTTTTTAGCATGTCTTTTTTTACATACTAGATAGCAATGATTAGAAATTTGAATGGAACGATATCGATGTATTAAAATTTCTAATGAAGTGAGTTTTATAGACAAGTTTCATGCTTTAAAGATATACAGAAGAATTCGTAGCTTTAAGTTATATGACATGAATTTATTTTTATCGACTGCATCAGAGATAAAATCATTTTTATTTAATACAGAGACAACAGAAGGTTAAACTGATAGAGCTGTTTTGAGTTTTTATTTTATTGGTTTCATTAAAAATAGTAATGGTTTGGTCATCAAAAGGTGATTCATTTATTTTCATAAGTGATTTATCTGTACTTGTAGTATGTAAATTAAAAAATGTTTAATGTTAAATTATTTGGATTAGATAAGCTTTTCTTATTTGTGGTTTTGTTTTTGTGCATTTTTGCATCGATAATTTATTATCATATATATTCCATATCAATTTTAGAGAAAAGTATTCACATTAATTACCAAAAGGTTGTTGACGTAACAAAGCGGTTTCATGGCTATTACATAAATTCGGATACGATATCTTTAAAAAAAGGCGTTCATGATAATGATGGCGTAGGCGTTATTGTTAATAAACTAGGGGACGTTAAAGTATTATCTCCAGCTATAAATCAGCTTTATAAGAGCTTATCTGGAGTGATAGAATCAAAATATATATGGACTGTTGCTGTTATAGATAAGTTGCATAATGAAAATACAGAGAACTCATACTTTAAGCCTTTAAGAGATGGTTATCTTAGATTTAACAATAAGTCATTGCATGATTCAAACATATTAGAAAGCATAGTTAATTTAGAAAGCTTGAAAGTTAGCTATAAATCTTTCCATCATGATGATGTGAGAATTACTGAGATATATAAAGAGCAATGGACAGGTGAAAAAATATACTCAGTTATTTATCCTATTTATTTAGATACAAGGTTAACTTCGGTTATTATTGTAGATATTAAAAGAGGCTGGAATTCTCTTTTAATTGAAAAGTTTAATCAGAAACGTTGGACTCATTTTTATTATGGAAAAGGTGTTAATTGGGCAACATTTACTCTTGCATTGCCATATACATCGGATAAATATTCACCAGATGTAAGTATTGATCTTCTTTCAATATTGATAGGTAGCTTTTATATATCTTGTGTTGTCTTCTTTGCCGCATTATGTGGTTATTATTTTTATGTAAAAGTAACTATAATGAGAAGCTACGATCATATGACGGGGTTTTATCGTCGTGATTTTTATGAACCAAAATTGAAAGCATTAGAATCAGCTTCTTTTTTAATGATAGATATCGACCATTTTAAGCGAGTAAATGATACTTATGGGCATGACTTTGGTGATGTTGTTATTCAAGAAGTAGCGCATCGTATACAAAACTGCATTAGAGTAAATGATATTGCTATTCGTTGGGGTGGCGAAGAGTTCATTATTATCTTTCAAAAAATAAATCAAGATGACCTTATGAATAAGGCGGAATCCATTAGAGAAGTAATAGAAAGCAAATCAATTGATGGAATAGAAATTACGATATCTATTGGTGGAGCCACCCAAAGAGACTTTGAAGCCGTTAGTGATGCAATAAAGAGAGCTGATATTGCGCTTTATTATTCTAAAAATGCAGGCCGTAACATAGTTACATTAGATAAGAACAATTATGATTTTTAGCAATGTTGATAATAATAATATGTATGTAAAGTTTTTCTTATGCTCATTTATACTGTCAGGATATATATTGTATCAATATAACAGGTTAGAAATAGAATCGTTTAAAATGGAGTTTCAAAGCAATATAAATAGGCTTTATGATACAATTAGGAAAATAACACCATATTATTTAAATACTAATACAGTAGAGCTATATAAAGGAACGTATACTATTGATGAAGTTTCTGTGATGGTAAATGAAAATAGTAAGGTAAAGGAGTTGTCTTTAGGTATAAATTTATTAGAAACAGAGATAAGGAAGTATATCGGTGATGACTATTGGAGTATTGCAATTATACAAAAGTCAGACACAAATACAGATTCAAATACCGCACATTTTAAGCCATTACGTGACATCCATGTTAATTTAAATTCAGATATGAAATATGATAGAAACTGGATAGACAGAATATTAATCAATGAAAAAATATCAAGTAACTATCATGTTTTATCATTATGCGATTTGAAGTTAACAGAACCATATGTTGAGAAAATCTCAGAGCAAAAAGTTAGGAGCATATTTTACCCTATATATGTTAATAAAAATCTAACCGCAATGTTTTTATTGGATATTAAAGATTCCGTATTTGATAGTTGGTTGAATGAATTTAACACAGATAGATTTAGTTTTTTATATTATATCAATAATGAAAATCCATTTTTTTCTTTAGATGATTCAATAGATATTCCTTGTTCTCCAATTGAAAACATATTGGGATTATCAATAAATATAAACAAAATAATGATATGGAGCTTGCTATTTGCGTCTGTTATTACAGGCGGGTTCATTTTTATTGAAAAAACACTACGAAAGTTTATTTTTTATTGCACTCTCGATGATATGACTGGCCTTTATCGTCGTGATTTCTATGAAATGAAGCTTAATCATTTATTAGATAAATCCATTATCATTGTTGATATTGATAAATTTAAAAGCATCAATGATAAATATGGTCACTCTAAAGGTGATGAAGTCATAACTGAGGTATGCCGTCGCTTAAGGCAATGCATTAGAGGTGATGATTTAGCCATTCGTTGGGGCGGTGAAGAGTTTGTTATTGTTTTAAGTAATGTTTCTAGTATTGATTTATTTAATCGCTCTGAAGCAATAAGGGTATCAGTGTCAGAAAGCCCAATTGCTGGTATGAATGTTTCTGTATCTATAGGGGCAGCAATAGGGAAGAAATCTTCTTTTAAACGTACGCTAAAAATGGCGGATACTGCATTGTATCAATCAAAAAATGCAGGAAGAAACAAAGTGACGGTATTTGAAGGATAATATATATGAAATTTATTACTAATAAATATATTGTTTATTTGTTGATCTTTGTAGCTTTTGTACAATTTTTCGTCGTTAAAGATTACGAGAATTTTGTTGATAAGAATGTTAGAAGTACAATCGAGAGTATTGAATATAAACTTGATTCTGCCAAAGAAACAGTCGGTGAGTTACAAAAGTTTAAAGAGAAAAATTGTGAAGAAATGATGTTACCTTTACAAAAGATTGTTGCTTTAAACCCAATGATAAATAGCATTTCATTTGTTCGCGATGGTGCTTACTATTGTAGCTCTATTGCTGGTAAGAAGGTGTCTTCTGCGGTATTACCTAAAAGAGAGATTCATATACATGAAAAGAATTACTTAACTGGAATGCCAAGTTTTTCTTATTATCATCAGTATAATGATGATCATGGGGTTCAATTTTACATGAAGGGGATCTCTGTCGATTTAGGCGATAGTCCGGTTGGCCATCTATCTTTATCAAATAAAGAATACGTGATATCAAAAAACAATGTATTTAGTGTGTATGTGCCAAATGAAAAGCAGACACATAAATCAGAAAAATACGATTTTGTAATTTTACTGGACTATAATGCTGAACTATCAATAAAAAATTATCTTATTAGTCATGTGCTTACGATTGTTATCGTCTTACTGCTAATCATGCTTATTAAAGTATTATCATTTAAGCTTTCGTTATTAGATATTGAATTGATAAGGCTAAAAAAAGCAATTAAAAACAATAAGATAGTTCCTTTCATACAACCTATTGTTGATGCTAATGAAAATATCATTGGAGGGGAGGTATTAGCTCGATGGATTACCTCTTCAGGTGAGGTTATTCCGCCGTTGTCTTTTATTCCTAAAATAGAAAAGTTTGGTTTAATTAACGCAATGACGAAATCCTTATTAAATCAGCTTAAAGTGTATGTAAATGAGCATCAGGTTCATGGATTAAAAGTAAGCGTAAATTTTACTGAAAGCTGTCTTTATGATGAAGAAATGTACGAATTGTGTAAAGAGTTATCGGGACACTTTATATTGATTTTAGAATTTACAGAATCTATGGAATTTGCAGATAAAAATAAGATAATTTCGTACATGGAAAAGTTTAGAAAAATTGGCGTTCAATTTTCCCTTGATGATTATGGAACAGGCTATTCATCATTGAAATATCTAAACTATTACCAGTTTGATGTTATCAAAATTGATAAATCATTTATTGATGATATAGAAACGAATCAGCACTCTATCAAAATTATCGAGAACATTATCTTATTAGCCAATAATTTAGATATTCAATTAGTTGCGGAAGGTGTTGAGAACCATCGACAAAAGAAAATTCTTAATGATTTGAACATTTCAGCACAGCAAGGATTTTATTATTTTAAGCCAATGCCTTTGGATAATTTTCATTCCATAATGCGTGATTAAAACAGAAGAGGGAAATAAATGATGTTTATTTCCCTTTTTTTATTTTTGCATCAGGATTAGGTAGTAGTCTAGTTAACTTAAGAATTTTTCTATATCAACGTCATCACATTGTTCTGGTTTTAAATAGGCATCTGCATACTTTTTATATAAACCAGAGGTTAAGAATAAATCAAATAGATCACTATCAATGTGTTGATCTTTTACCATAAAGTGCATTATTTTGAGAGATTCCGTTAAGGTTTTGGCTTTCTTATATGGACGATCGTGACTGGTTAAGGCTTCAAAAATATCAGCTATCGCCATCATTTTTGCGGTTAATGGCATTTGTTCTGACGTAAGGCCCATAGGGTAGCCTGTACCATTCACTTTCTCATGATGACCGCCGGCTATCTTTGCAATGTCCTTCATTGTTTTTGGAAAGGGAAGGGCTTCTAACATTTGAATTGTTTGAATTATATGGTTGTTTATTACAAAGCGCTCTTCGTTATTCAGTGTTCCTCGTTGAATTAACAAATTGTAGATTTCACCGAGATTATTTTCATATTGAGTTGGTTGTAATGTGAATCGCTCATCATGGGGAAGATCAATTTCTCTTGGGATTAAGTGGGATAGATTATCTTGTAACAGGTTTACCTTGGAAGGTACTTTTTGGTTGTCGGAGTCATTTAGTCGCTCCTTTTCTTCCAATGCAAGGCCAAGACTGGAATCCAAAGTTTGTATCCATGTTCGTTGGCTAATCTCTTGTATTTGCATTGCGTCTTGTTCAGATAAGAACTCCTCACCGACATTCATTTTTGCAATGAAAGTAAATTCGTCATCAAGTTTCTGCCACTCACTGTGTAATTTTTCTTTATTCTCTTGAGGGAGTTCTGGATTAAATGCTCGCTTCCATTGTTCGATTTCGGCATCACGCTTTAATACTTCGAACCGAGTTCTTATCTCATGGATGCGGTTGTAGATAGTTTCTAGTTTTGTCGCTTTATCAACAATGTGTTCTGGCGTTGTTATTTTGCCGCAGTCATGTAACCACGACGCCATTCTTAATTCTTCTTTTTGTATGCTGTTTAATGTGAAATGTTTAAATTTGGGTGATGAAGATTGATCTGCAACTTCTGCGATCCATTGTGTTAATACTGGTACTTTTTGACAGTGATTCCCCGTATAAGGTGACTTAGTATCGATAGCACTAGCCATGACTTGAATGAATGATTCAAGTAAGTTTTTTTGGTTTTGTAACATTTTCCGGCCATGGAGAGCGATGGCAGTAAAATTCATTAATGATTCAAAGTAATCAAGTTTATTATTACGTATAGCTTCACTATCCTTAATATCAAAAACTAATACCATAGCGCCAATAGTTTGCTTTCCTTTTGTGAATAATGGGAAAGTGAGTGACCATGTATCTTCGTCTTTTAGTCCCAGTTTTTCTTGTTCATTTATGTCGAGTTTTTGAATACTTAAATCTTCAAAAGGTTTCTTTTTAACTAGGATGTATTCCAGATTTTTAGCTATCTCTTTGTCGTCGAGAGAGTAACGTTTTAATTCGCTAATATCTTCATTTTTTGTGTTTGCACGCCATGCAAAATGAGGCTCTATGTGTGTTTCATCATCATTAATGAGATAAAGGTAGGCTCCTGCCGCTTGTGTTGCGTCAGCTGTATTCCGTCCAATGATTTGTATTAGTTCATCAATCTCATGCTCTTCCAATATGGTATTGGTTAAGTTGAAGTAGTTTTCAATAGCGGATTTCATGCTCGTAACGGATTTATTGAGGTTATCTATTTCTAATATTTTTGTTGGTGATTGCTTGAGCTGAGAAAAATCGAATTTTGATATTAATTGAGCTTGTTCTGTTGCTTGTTTGATAGGTTTGGAAATGCGTTGTGATACAAAATAGACACAAGGAATGGAAAGACAAAGTACTAAAAAAGACCATAAGATAGCTTGATTGCGAATAACGGATGCACTTGATAAAAGCTCTGATGCTTTTACCGCGACTAATAAATTTAACGTTCGTTCTTGATTAATAGGGACAGAAAAGATTTTTCCATACCAATCTTCATCGTTATGTTGGTATCGTTGTATTTCTTGGTCTAAATGAAGTTGTTTTAATGCCGTCAGTGCACTTTGATTGAATATGTCTTTTAACATAACGGCTTTATTATTTATTTCAGCATGAGCGTTGTAGTTGCTGGCATAAACAGTACTCTCTTCATCATAAAGTACTCTTACCGATGAGTTGTGATTTGAGGTGCTTTTTAATACCTCATCGACCTTGAACATGAGTAGATCTGCACTAACAACCACATCATTGTCCGCTTTTTGATGAATGGTTAAGCCAAACTGGTTAATGGCGCTGAAATAACGAGGTTTAGATAAAATGGTTTGATTTACCGTTGAATTTTTAAACCAATCTTCATTTCTAGGATCCTTTCTAGGGATCTCAAATATCTGAGAATCAATGAGCTTATTGGTTTTATCATAAAAATAGATGGTACTTGTTACTTTTGTTCGTAAGGGGATATCTATAAAGTAAAAGTGAGCGGAAGCTGGGGCATTTAATTCCTTTCTTAAAGATTGGTTTTCAATAATACCGACACCAAACCAGTCCCCATTAGGGTAAGTAATACGATAGGTTGATACATGATTATGCAGTTTTAAAAGCATTAATAGTTCAGAAAAGTAAGCTTTGCGCTCTTCTAATGTATTGGTTTTTATTATTTCTTTTTTGGATAACTCTTCAATGGCATTAAAGGCTGGTCGATACTCATCTTGCATTGAAAAGCGAGTCTCATTGGCTATTCGGTCAAAGATGGTTGAGTTTGCTTCAAGTAGAATGTCATTCATGCTCTTATTGGCTAGCAAGATTTGTGTTGTACATATGATAGCGATCATCATTATAAATAATGTAGAGATATGGACATGCAATGGAAAGATGAGTTTAGCTCTTATTGTTCTTATTATTTGTTTCATAATGCACCATTTATCATTAACCTATAAATAAACGTAGTTTATAAATGAAAAAAGATCCGAGAATATTATTCACGGATCTTTAGGTGCTAAGGTATTAATTATTGTTGAACGGCCGCTTTTGATTCTTCAATTAGCTGTTCTTTTGTTAGCGATTTTTCATATTGGCTGTATTTCCACCATGCAAACCCAAGGAAGATTACGATGCCACCAACGTTGTAGAAAATGATAGTCATAATGTCAGCACCTGTTGGGAAGGTTGAAGCAAAGAAACCAACCGTAAAAATACTAATAAGAATAGAAACTACGACTAAACCAGTAAAGCGAGAGCCCATTCTGAAATCACGCTCTAGGTGATCCAGTTTTAAACGTAGGTTTAAGTAAGCAATCATGATGAACAGTGGTGGAAGCATAGAAGCCGCCGCTGTCATGTTAATGATAGTACTCATTAAGTCTTGTACCGTATCTGATGCCAATGTTGGGATGAACATCAGTGGAATTACGATTAAGAATTGAATCCATGCAGCACGTTCTGGAACCCCTTGTTTGTTTAAAGCTACTGTTTTTTCACCAAAAATACCTTTTGGAATTTCAGAGAAGAAGATTTTAACTGGTGTTGCAGTCCACATTAGTAGCGAGCCAAGCATTGCTGTAAATGAAACCACACCAACAAAGCGATTCATTAAGATTTCAGATAAACCAAAGTGTCTTGCTAAACCTTCAAATACTTGAACTGAACCACCAGTAAACTTAAGAACTTCACGAGGTACAAATACGTTCGCTAAGATAGAGCCAACAGAGTAAAGCGCACCGATAAAGATACCTGCGATGATGATAACTTTAACGAAAGACTTATGACCACCTTTGATGTCGTTAACGTAAACCGCTACCGATTCAGCACCGCCAGCTGCCATGAAGATCCATGTGATTACACCAAGGAATGCCCAGTTAAATGATGGAGTCATTGCTTCAATGGTAATCGGATCTGCAGGTTCAATACCGCCAATTAATGCTCCACCTGATAATAGAATGTAAGACAGAGTAAGCAGAAGCATTAATGATGAGGTTAAAGAAGTAATTGGGCCTAATAATTTTGCACCGTTATTGGATACATGAGTCGCTACTGCAAATAATAAGGTACTTAATACTGCCGTAGTTAGTGGAGTAAATATGTATTCAAACCCTAAGAATGCATAAGAGGCATAAGCGATGATTCTTGGTAGAAGTGAGGTGAAGAAAAATAGGTTAACAAACCAATAAGTATAAGCGGTAATGAAAGCCCAACGACCACCTAATGAACTTTTTACCCAAGCGTATACGCCGGCTTCTGAGTTTTTATTTAAAGATACAAATTCGGCTACGATTAAACAGAATGGAACAAAATAGAAGAGGGTAGCTAAGAAGAACATGGGTGCAGAAGATAGCCCGATTTCAATATTGTTGTTAATGATATTATTGAAGCTATAAACTGCAGCAAAAGTCATAGACAGTAAAGCGAATTTGCCTATCGTGCCACGAGTTGATGTAGACATAAGGTACTCCGATGAATCACATATTGTAGGGATACCAATCCATTTATTATATAAGTAATGGTATTGGTGTGGAGGGATTTGGTCATGGTTGGAACCAATCCCTCCTTATTTTTTGGCTCTGAATGTAGTTTCAGATACCGTTTTATTATTGTTTTATTACGGTGTTGCTTAGTTTACTTATTCAGGAAATAGCCATCTTCGATTGTGACTTTTAATACCACTTTACGAACACGATTATCACCATGGAATTTATAGGCTTTGGTGTTATCAAATACGGCTACTTGACCTTCACAAAGCTGGTGTTTTTGACCATTACCGTTTAGATGCTCACGGTCGGTTTCATCTGAATACGCTTGCACACTTTCTAGTTCAGATTTACTCGCCACTTCAACGGTTTCACGACCTTCTAGGTAGTAATGGATATCAAAGTATCGGCGGTTACCAACAAAGGTTTCTGTATTTTTAGCAATGCCATCTTCAATCATGTAAACCAGAGAATCGCCAATGGAATACATTATTCCATCACGTAGATTGCCAATGTTTTCAATTGCTTCTACACAACGATTCCATTTACGGCCGTCGCGATATACCACTTTAAATTGTTCTAAGTTGTCTAAAATGATCATTACTTTTCTCCGCCTTCAATTGTTGTTTTTGAAGTGAATGCTGTGTTTGAGATGAATGTGTGATTCGCCAATGCTTTTGGTGAACAGCCACCTTGTTGAAATGGAACCAAAGTCAGTGCGTATTGGAATTTATCCATGTAAACACGGTATGAATCTAATACTTCTGAACCCCATGAATTTGAACCTAACCCCATTAACTTATGGTCAAGGTTTAAAGTGATATAACCACTCTTCTCAAGCTCAATGGTGTGCTGCGCTTCATGAATGTTTTGGTTAGTGTAGAACCAAGCACTGAAGTTGATTTCTTGCTCAGGTTTAACAAACAGACCACTACCATGACGGTTAGCAAGCGATGCCCAACGAACTTGTTGACGGTTGCCATTATTTTGTGGGAACGGGTAGTTCTCAAACATATCAGCAACGGTGGTTTGGTATACATCAATCATGTTTGCTTGTTGGCTGTCTTGATAGTTTTCTTCTGGGCCACGACCATAGTATTGAACTTGGTCAAAGTCATTGTTGATACCAAGATCCAAACCAATTACAGGGATAACATGAGGGTAATCACCGTAACGCTCACCAGAGAGTTGAATGTTTAGCTGACCTTCTTTGTTAATTTCGTAAACGTAAGTACAACGCATGCCAAAATCAAACACAGGTGGGGCAATAATGCTGGTTACTGTGAAAGTCGCTTTACCGTTTGAGGCATCAAGTTCAATAGAGCGGAAATGCTCTTGCATGATTTGAAGATGCGCAGGCTCCCACAGACCTTCATGTTCCTGCTTATGGTTATCAACCATTGGTTTAAAGAAGTTCAGTTTAGGTGCGCTTGCAATTAACTCATCACCATTCACAACCCACGAGGTTAGTTTACCGTTCACTTTCGAGAAAGTAAGTGCGAAGTTCAGCCCTTTTACTACATAATCCAAACGAGACGCTGTGATATCAAGTGCGATTGCATTGCTGTTTGTGAAGACAGGCAGTTGCTCTGTGTTCTCTTTTAATTGAACTTGGTAAACCGCAATATCGTGATTCGCTTCGCTGTATAGAGTGCGAGAATCTTTACGTACTGTGAAATTAACGAATGTTTCGCGTCCATCCAGTTCAGGTAGTGTTATTTCAATATCTCGGCTTGAGTTTTCAGTTAAGCCTTCCACTTTGAATGTTGTGCTTTGTAGCGTTTCGCCTTCAGCACGGATCTCAGCGGTAATGGTGTAGTCATCAAGGTTTGAGAACCATAGCTTGTTATCGACAGTGAAAACACCGTTTGCTGCGTCTTTTGCACGGATTTTAACTGGCGCGATAACTTGCTTATATTCTTTTAAGCCAGGACCCGGAGTTTGGTCTGAATAAACTAAGCCATCCATACAGAAGTTGTAGTTGTTTGGATAATCGCCGTAATCACCGCCGTATTTTAAGAACTCTGTGCCGTTTTCATCTTTAGCAAGAATACCGTGATCACACCATTCCCATACGTAATGACCTTGAATAGAATCATGCTTGTAGAATACGTTTTGGTATTCAGTTAATCCGCCAGGGCCATTACCCATTGCGTGTGCGTATTCACAAATAATACGTGGTTTATTGTGTGGATGTTCACCAAAAGCATTCATTAGTTGAGCACGAGAATACATAGTACTGATGATATCAACGACTTCAGCATCACGATCTTCTTCATAATGAACTAGACGAGTGTCATCAATTGCTTTTGCTGCATCGTACATAGATTTGATGTTACAACCATAGCCTGATTCGTTACCCAGTGACCACATGATGATAGATGCGTGGTTCTTTTGGGCGTGAATGTGACGCTCAATACGCTCTACAAATACATGCTCCCATGCAGGATCATTGGTAATGCGGCTTAAATCACCAACGTTAGCAAAGCCGTGCGTTTCTACATCGGTTTCACCCATAACAAACAGACCGTACACATCACACAGTTCATAAAAACGTGGGTCGTTAGGGTAGTGTGCAGTACGTACCGAGTTGATGTTGTGTTGTTTCATTAAAACAATGTCTTTCTCAACACGGTCCATACCTACAGCGCGACCTTTTAAATGGTCGTTATCGTGGCGGTTCACACCATGAAGCATGACGTATTTGTTATTGATGTAGAACAGACCGTCGCGTACTTTAATATCACGGAAACCAACTCGATTTGGAATGATTTCTAGTGTTTTACCGTTTTCATCTTTTAGAGTTAGGATTAGTTGGTATAGGTAAGGGTTTTCTGCTGTCCAATGCGTAGGGCTTTCCATATCGATATTGATATCAACGCAATGGTTCGCATCAAAAGAAAGCGAATTGACTGTGCCTTCAGAAACGACAGTTTGACCATCAAACAGTGCGTAACCTAGTGAATAATTAGATACTGAGTTATTTGTTAGGTTTTCTAAATCTGCTTTACAAGATAATGTTGCACTTTGGTAGTTTTCATCAAAATCAGTGCGGATAGTAATGTCTTGAACGTGTACTTGCTCTTTACCTACTAAGTAAACATCACGGAAGATACCGCCAGTCCACCACATGTCTTGGTCTTCAATGTAAGTGGAGTCAGCCCATTGCATAACACGAACAGATAGCAGGTTTTCACCTTGTTGTGCAAATTCAGAGATATCAAATTCAGCGGTTAAACGACTGCCTTTACTAAAACCAACATAATTACCATTTACGTAGACTTCAAAGTAAGTCTCTACACCATCAAATTTGATGATGGTTTGTTTGTTGTTCCATGTTTCACCTAAAGTGAACGTGCGTTGGTAAGCACCTGTTGGGTTATCGCTTGGTACAAAAGGAACATCAATCGGGAAAGGAAAACCTTCATCTGTGTATTGAAGATCGCCATGACCTTCCATTTGCCACATGTTAGGAACCGTAATATTGCCCCAATCACTCATGTGTTGAGAATAAAATTCTTCAGGAACAAGTAAAGGATTAGTAAAGAAATTGAATGTCCATTGACCACTTAATAATTGGTAATGACTGCTTAATTCACGTTGGAATGTACGAGCAGCTTGAACTGAGTCATATGAGAAGAAGTAAGCGCGTGGAGCCATGCGGTTCTCATTTAAGCGGAAGAAGTTTTCCCAATTGTTCACGTGTAGCCTCCCGGTCAGTGCCGATAGTTCTTATAAATAGGTAAATATAAATCGTAGTAAATAACTCTCTGGTAAAAGATATTAACTAAAGTTTTAGTAAAACAAATCGGTAAATTCTTTTACTTTTAACTTGGTCACATAATGAACTGAGCTTTGTGAGCGTGGTAACGTTAATCAAGTGTATTGATACAATTCATTAACTTAAATGGCTGCTTTTGGATGATATAAGAACAAAGTGATGAATATGTGTTCGAAAAGGATAGGAGGAGTAAAGGGGGAGTTATTAATATAAAAAAAGCAACGCCATAAACGTTGCTTAATGTAGGTAGTAAACTTATTGGAATATTTTACTTTTTAGTCGTATCACGTAAGCGTAATTTACTTGGAATATAAACACGTACTGGGATCGCACGTTCATCACGACGACGTTCAAGTAATAAGTTAATGCCTTGGCTTCCCATTAGTTCAGAGTGGATTCGAACCGTTGATAAAGAAGGGAAAGTAAATTTAGCTGTTGGAATATCATTAACACTGATTAAAGCAATGTCTTCAGGGATACGTAATCCTTTTTCATGGATAGCACGTAAAACGCCAATAGCAATCGAATCTGAGGCAATAAACCACGCATTTGGGTAATCTGTTTCTAGCATCTCTTTTGCAAGCTTGTAACCCGATGAACTAGAGAAATCACCACGATAGAGATCCGATTCGGATACCACGCCTTTTAGTTGACCATATTCAGCGAATACTTCTTCACGAATGTCTGAACAGTTTTCATCATCTTGACCACCAATAAAACCAATACGTTGGTAACCTTGATTCATGAAGTAGTTAATTACTTCTTTACTGATACGAGCAAGATCGATATCGACAGAATCAAAGTTTTGTTCATGATCGGTATAATCAATATAAACAATGTTTTTGCTGATTTTTTGAATCGCTTTTAATTGTTCTTTAGTTTGACGACCAACCAGTAAAATACCATCAACTTTTGAGTTCTTGATGTCTAAGCTGCTTTCATAACTATTGGTTAATGTAATATCAAACTTATCACATTGGGTTTCAATACCATGGCGAATAGCAAGGTAATATGGGTCGTTTACTTCGGTCTCTTGCTTGTAATTGTATAGAGCAAGAAAGTGTAATTGCTCTTTTGCTATTTTGGGTAATGCACTGGCTAACTTGCGAGTCGAGCTTGTTTTATATTCAAGCTTTTCTGCTATTTCAAAAATACGTCGCTTTGTTTCTTCTTTTACGCTTAGCGTCGGGTCTTCATTCAAGACACGAGAAACCGTTGCCAATGAAACTTCAGCTTCGTTGGCTATTTCCTTTAACGTTGCCATTCATCCTCCAGCCTTTAATTTTATAATATTGCTCCATGTTACTTAATAAATGATGATTTTGATACTTAAAAATGGCTTTTACTAAAGTTTTACTGTGGTTGCTATTGAGATTTTTGATATAGGAAGCCAATAGGGGCAATAGCTTGATTAAATAGACGTTTTTTTTGAGCTAAAAAAAGCTCAGCAGTTGAAATAGCATCGACTAAAGCGTGATGAGCGGGGTAGTCCGGTAGCTTGTATTGACGTCTAAGGGAAAATAAACGGAAATCTCTTTGATAACGGTTTTGTTGAATTGTATTTTGTTCAATTCTAAGCGTATCTAGCCAAATTATAGGCAAATTGGGCAATTGTAGAGAAAGGAAAAATTGCTCTAAAAACCGCTGCTCAATGGTTGCACCATGAACAACAAGAATATTGCTGGGTAAATTTGAAAAGAAACATTCCATTGCCTCTTCGAGTGAAATCCCCATTTTTTGTTGCTCAGGTAAAATGTGATGCAATGAGCGTGCAGTATGCTCTCTTTCTTCACGTTTATTCTCTGCACTTATTGAGGTTGGTTCATTGATGATATGGTGCTGGGCACTGCTGAGTTTGATTACGCCATCAATAATATGAACCCAACCAATGCTCACGATATGATCGGTTTCGGATTTAACCCTGAGGTTTCAAAATCCACAACGGTGAATGCCATATCACTGCTGTTTTCTTTTGGGCCTGGATAAGGTGATTTAAGAAAATGGGCTAAATAATTAGGTAGCGTTAAATTTTGTTCAATTAATGCTTGTCTCTGCTCCTCTAAACGGTGCAATGGATGGCGATTAGAGAATAGATCCATCATATGAGTGATGATATTTTTGTTCTTTAATGATTTATCAGGCATGTACTAGACACCAAATTTCATTTTCATTAATTCTTGAAAGTTTGAAACGATACGAAACGCATCTTTTAAATGCTGACGTTCAAAACTACCAAATAAATCAGGCTGTAGTTGACTATCAATGGGTGTGTCATTTTGAATCGCTTTTAATTGGTGTTGGAAACGCAAGCGATTTGCATAATGATAAGTTTCATTGAGATCTTGATATGTTGAATCGTTAAGAACACCGACTTGGTGTAAAAATTCCATGCGCTCTGTGGTATTTAATGCAGTACCTTCTTGTAGTAGTGAATAAATACGGATGAAATCAACCATACAAGAAATTGCGGCTTTTTTGATATTCAACACCTTATTATTGTTACCATCTTTTTCTAATACCAAATGCTTAAAGATGCCCAGTGGTGGGCGAGTTCTTAATGTATTACGTACAAGGGCAACGGTTAACTGCATATTATTGCTTACCAGTTCATGGCGGCAGGAATCAACAGAGTCAAAGAGTGCTTCATCCCCATAAATTGGACGAATTTCTAAAAATACATTCAGATTAAGCAATAACTCGTATTCAGGGTTATTACTCCATTTACGGTAATATTCTTGCCAGATCTCAGCTTTTTGGCACCATTTCGGTGTAGCTGCCATAAAGCGACCTTTACATAAGGTGTAATCTAATTCTGAGAGTGCTTTACATACGTACATCGAGAAATGATTAAAATAGATTCTGTCTGATTCTGTCGCATCGTTAGCAAGGATAATGGCATTATCTTGATCTGATGCTAAATGAACTTCATTTCGAGCATGAGAGCCTGCGACTATCCATGTAAATTTACAAGGTGGCTGACCGAATTGTTCAATGGCAAGTTCGATTAACCGGTACGTAAATGCATCATAAATCATACTCAGTACTTGCCCAATAATACTTGGTGATGAATTGCTTTCCATCATCCCCTGAAACACAGCACTTCGTTGTTTGGATAAATCAATTAACGTCGAGATGGAGTCAGCGTGACGAATTTTATCTAGCAAGAAAATAGATTGAACACTGTCATTTTGAATTAAATGTTGTGGGGTGATGAAGCCTGTAACTTGCTTTTGATGATTAAGTACAGGAATATTTTGAATATTATGTTTCATCATCAATTGAACAGCCGACATCACTAAATCATCTTCATACACGGTATGAATTTCTTTGGTCATGATAGTTGAGATAGGGTCATTAACATTTTTTGCTTGAGCAACTACACGTTTCGTCATGTCCTTATCGGTGATCATTCCAATTAGATGTTTATTTTCATCGACAATAAAAGCACATGAAACGCCAACCACATTACGCATTTGATGAGCTACAGCTTGAATCGTATCGGTAGGGGAGGCAATCGCTATGGTTGAATCCGCAATATCACTGTTAGGACGAAGGTAGTTTTGATGCGCATGCTGTTGGTTGTCTTGTTTACTATCCTGCGCTCGCAAACGCGTTTTTAAACTTAAAGCAAGAGATGAAGCGACTTGAGGATAAGCCTCCACTGACGCCATTAGTGATGTGTAGTCAAAGCGATATAGAAGCGTATTTTCTATGGCAAAAATGGAATAGCCAAATTCTGAGTCATTTTGCTGTAGGTTAAAGCCAAAGATATCTTCAGAGCCTAGTTTGGCACGCAATGTTCCATCAAGATTATTCTGTTGTACTACACCTGTACGAATAATATAGAGATGGGTAGCGTTATCTTCATGAGAAATGGTTTCTTCAGGACCAAGCAATAAGATATCGACAGTTTGAGCAATATCATTGAGTGTTGTTTGTGGCAGTAAATCAAAAGGAGGTATTGTTTGTAAGAAGGAAACAATATTCGGGAGGAGTTCATTATTCATATTGTTCATACCTTCTTATTACGGTCTATTTTGATTGATTATGACGTTACGCCCAGTAAACATTGCAGGCTATTCATATTAATTGCAACCAACTGATAATTAATATGAATAGCCCCATCATTGGATGAGGCTAGAGAAGATTACCAGAATACTGAGTACAGCACTGCAAGAATAATCACAACAACGTAAGCTGCAATATTAAAATTACGTTCTGTCGCAAACATGGAAGAGTCTAATGCGATAGCTTTAGGATCATCATCATGATCTGAGTAACTTAGACTCGTGAATGCAATCACTGCCATAGTAAACAGAAGTGTGTATAGCATTTGATCCATAAACGGCATGTTTAATGGCATAAATTTTAAGAACAGTGCAAATGGGATTGATACAATTACACCAATAACTGCACCTTTACTGTTGGTTTTCTTCCAAAATAGACCTAGTAAGAAGACCGCCAAGATACCTGGGCTTACTAAACCTGTGTATTCTTGAATATATTGGAATGCTTGACCAAGGTTACTTAGCATTGGAGCGATTAAACAAGCGACAACTAAAGCCACGATAGCTGAAATACGACCCACGTTTACAAGCTTGTGATCGCCTGCTTTTTTACCAACAAATTCTTTGTAGATATCCATTGTGAATATGGTAGCCGTTGAGTTCAGCATCGAAGCTAATGATGACACAATTGCTGCGGCTAATGCGGCAAATACAATGCCTTTAAATCCAACAGGTAAGAATTGTGTTAGCCATGGATAAGCTTTATCTGCATGAGCAAGCGTAGGAACGTTGGACGTTGCAATACTTCCAAGTTGTGACATCAGCTCTGGAGAAGTGGTAATTACGTAAGCAGCGATCCCCGGAACGACGACTAGGAATGGTACGAGTAATTTTAAGAAAGCAGCGAAAATAATCCCTTTTTGAGCTTCAGCAATAGATTTAGCCGCTAATGTTCTTTGAATGATGTATTGGTTAAAGCCCAGTAGTATAGGTTTGCAACCCATAGACCACCAATAAGAACTGCGATACCCGGTAAGTTCATATATTGAGGATTACTTTGATCTAAAATCATTTCAAAGTGGCCTGGTGCAGCCGTCGCCATTTTTGATAAACCACTAAACAACCGTCAGTACCGCCGATGAAATCAACAGCCATGTAAGTGGTTAATAGGCCACCAAGGATCAAGAAGAATACTTGAATCACGTCAGTCCAAACAACCGCTGATAACCCACCGTAAATAGAGTAGGCCAATGCAAATAATGCTAAGCCAATAATTGAGTACATGAGTGGAATACCAAGAATCGTTTGCAGTGCAAGGCCGCCTAAGTATAGAACTGAGGTTAGGTTTACAAAGACATACAAGCAAATCCAAAATACCGCCAAAATGGTTTTTAAGTTTTTGTTAAAGCGTTTTTCTACAAATTCTGGAATCGTGTAGATGCCTTTATCGATAAAAATAGGCAAGAAATACTTACCAACAATGATTAAGGTTAGTGCTGCCATCCATTCATAGGAAGCAATCGCTAAACCGATAGAAAAGCCAGATCCTGACATTCCAATAAATTGTTCCGCTGAAATATTAGCGGCGATTAAGGATGAACCAACCGCCCACCAAGGTAGCGATTTCCCTGCGAGGAAATAATCTTCTGTACTTTTTTGAGAGCCTTTTTTATCTCTGGATACCCAGAGGCCAACGCCGATAATGATTGCTACATAGAGAGCAAAAACGATGATATCGACAATACCTAATCCATTTTCTACATGAGACATTGTATTAACCTACCACTTATTGTTTTGATTTGAGGTTGGATTGTAAACGTTTACAATTATCGTGGTGGTGATAGCTGTCACAAAATGTTACAAATGGTGTTATTTTCTTTGTGATTTTTTAAGTTGCTGTTTTTATTAACTTATATTATGGTTTGCTGGTTTCATTAGTTGTATTTATGTGCTTTTTTTTACTTTAGTGTAAACGTTTACATTTTTTGAAACTGATCACGATATTATTTTAAATTCGCTGATAAACTTTACTAAAATTTAGCAGGAAGGTTTAACCATGAAAGTATTAGTAACTGGTGGAATGGGTTATATCGGTAGCCATACGTGTATTCAAATGATTGAAGCAGGTATTGAACCAATCATTTTGGATAATTTAGGGAACAGTAAAGTTGCAGTGCTTGATCGCATTGAAGCGTTAACTCACGTTCGTCCTGTCTTTTATCAGGGAGATATTCGTGATGAAGCCTTTCTAGATAGTATTTTTGCAGAGCATTCTATTTCATCGGTTATTCACTTTGCAGGATTGAAAGCCGTCGGTGAGTCTGTTGCTAAACCTCTAGAGTATTACGACAACAACGTTAACGGCTCATTGGTTTTAGCTCGCTCAATGCGGAAAGCGAATGTAAAGAGCATCGTATTTAGCTCATCTGCAACCGTCTATGGTGATCCTGCCATTGTTCCTATTACTGAAAGTTCACCAACAGGTGCAACAACCAACCCATATGGCCGCAGTAAATACATGGTTGAAGAGTGTTTCTCTGATTTGTTTAATGCAGAGAACGATTGGAGCATCACCTTACTTCGCTATTTCAACCCAGTAGGTGCACACCCATCAGGCACTATGGGTGAAGATCCTCAAGGTATTCCAAATAATCTAATGCCATTTATTGCTCAAGTTGCTGTCGGTCGTCGTGAATCATTGTCTGTATTTGGTAATGATTATCCGACACCAGATGGAACAGGGGTTCGTGATTACATTCATGTAATGGATTTAGCCGATGGGCACATCGCCGCATTAAAAGCGGTGGGTGAAAAATCAGGCCTGCATATTTACAACTTAGGTACTGGTAAAGGCTCAAGTGTATTAGAAATGGTTGAGGCATTTTCTCAAGCATCAGGTAAGCCAGTTCCTTATACATTGTGCCCACGTCGTGCAGGTGATATTGCTGAATGTTGGGCCAGTACAGAAAAAGCAGAAAAAGAATTGGGATGGAAAGCGACTCGCAATGTAATGGAAATGAGCGCAGACACATGGCGCTGGCAGTCGAATAATCCTGAAGGTTATTAAAAGAGCTAAGGTTTCAGGTTTCAGGCTTCAGGCTTCAGGGAGGAGATTTATAAGATAGCTCTTCCTTGAATTAGCTAATCACTTTTAAAGAATTGAGTATAAAAATTATGTCAAATGTTGAGTTTAATCCTGTCGATCATCCGCATCGTCGTTATAACCCATTAACGGGTCAATGGATTTTAGTATCACCACATCGTGCGAAACGCCCATGGAGTGGTCAAGATGAAAAGCCATCGACAGAGCAACTACCACAATACGACAAAGGCTGTTTCTTATGCCCAACCAATGCTCGTATCTCTGGTGACACCAACCCAGATTATAAAGGCACTTACGTATTCAGTAATGATTTTGCTGCACTGATGACAGATTCACCAGAAGCGCCGCAATCATCTAATCCGCTATTTAAAACACAAGGGGTTCGTGGATTAAGTCGAGTGATTTGTTTCTCGCCAGATCACAGTAAAACCTTGCCTGAATTACCTGTAGGTCAAATTCGTAATGTGATTGATACATGGAATGATCAAATTGAAGAGTTAGGAAAAGAATACCTTTGGGTTCAAGCATTTGAGAATAAAGGCGAGACAATGGGCTGCTCTCAACCGCATCCTCACGGCCAAATCTGGGCAAACAGCTTCTTACCTAATGAGATTGAACGTAAAGAAAAACACCTTAAAGAGTATTACCAAGAACACGGTTCAAACTTGTTAGTTGATTATGTTGAATCAGAACGAAAAGATGGCGAGCGCACAGTCGTAGAAACGGAACATTGGATTGCAGTTGTTCCTTATTGGGCTGCATGGCCATTTGAAACCATGTTATTACCAAAAACACACATTCGTCGTATGAGTGAACTGACAGACGAACAACGTGATGATTTGGCGTTAGCCATTAAAAAACTAACCAGCCGTTACGACAACTTATTCCAGTGTTCATTCCCATATTCAATGGGTTGGCATTATGCGCCTTTCTTTGAAGAGGGCACTGACATTGAGCATTGGCAATTACATGCATTGTTTTATCCGCCACTGCTTCGTTCTGCATCGGTTCGTAAATTCATGGTGGGCTACGAAATGTTAGCCGAAAGCCAACGAGACTTAACTGCAGAGCAAGCCGCGCAAAAACTGCGTGATGTGAGTGATGTGCATTATAAGGATTAGGGACGAGGACGCTTCGCTAAAGGGTTCAGGGGTATTTTTTGTGACTATGGTATCTAACGAAGGTCACCCTGAAACCTGCAAGGAAGCTTGCGACCGACCTGAAACCTAAAAATAGAATTCCCTACAAAATTTTGAGAAAAGACTATGACAAACCTAATTAAAAACGTAAAAGACGCATTCAACTCAGTACTTTCTTACGCACCAACGCACATTGTCCAAGCGCCGGGTCGTGTAAATTTAATTGGTGAACACACCGATTATAATGACGGTTTCGTATTACCTTGTGCGATCAATTATCAAACGGTAGTGGCAGCGGCAAAGCGTGATGACAACATCGTTCGCGTGGTGTCGGTTGATTATGGTAATGAAACGGATGAGTTTGATATTACCCAAGAGATCACTTTCCAAGAAAACAAAATGTGGTCGAATTACATTCGAGGCGTAGTGAAATGTTTAATTGGTCGTGGCTATGAGTTTAAAGGTGCGGATATTTCGGTATCGGGTAACGTACCTCAAGGTGCCGGTCTTAGTTCATCAGCCGCATTAGAAGTCGTTATTGGTCAGACGTTTAAAGAACTGTATAACCTAAACATTAGCCAAGCAGAAATCGCACTGAATGGTCAGCAAGCTGAGAACGAATTTGTTGGTTGTAACTGCGGTATCATGGATCAAATGATCTCAGCAGAAGGCAACGAAAACCACGCGATGTTATTGGATTGTCGTTCATTAGAAACTACTGCGGTATCCATGCCAGAAGACATGTCAGTGGTTATTATTAACTCAAATAAAAAACGTGGATTAGTGGATTCGGAATACAACACTCGTCGCGAGCAATGTGAAGAAGCGGCTCGTATCTTTGGTGTGAAAGCACTGCGTGATGTGACTATCGAAGAATTTAACGCAAAAGCACATGAATTGGATGAAATGGTCGCAAAACGTGCGCGCCACGTGATTACAGAAAATGATCGTACCGAAGAAGCGGCAAAAGTGTTAGCGTCAGGGGACATGAAACGCATGGCGGTTTTAATGGCTGAATCTCATGCCTCAATGCGTGATGATTTTGAAATCACGGTTAGTGAAGTGGACACCTTGGTTGATATCGTTAAAAACGTGATTGGCGCAGAAGGTGGTGTACGTATGACAGGTGGTGGTTTTGGTGGATGTATTGTTGCCTTAGTTCCACCTATGTTAGTGGATGAAGTGAAAGCGGCCGTTGAAGAATTATATGAAGCGAAAACAGGCTTAAAAGAATCCATTTATGTTTGCCAAGCAACCAATGGTGCCGGTCTGGTTTTATAAGGAATAAAGATGATAGAACAATCAACATTGTTCGAAACCATGACTAAGGAGGCGACCAGCGATGGTCGCCTTGCTCAGTTATTCGAACTGAAAAATCAACATGGAATGTGTGCCGTATTTATGGATATTGGCGCAACGTGGTTAAGTTGCAAAGTGCCGGTTAAAGGTCAATTACGTGAAGTGTTGTTAGGGCAGTCAACCATGGCTGATTTTTTAGAACAACAAAGTTATATGGGGGTCACTGTTGGCCGCTATGCAAATCGTATCGCAAATGGCCAATTTAAAATTGATGGTATTAAACATCAAGTTGAAACTAATCAAGCAGGAAACACCTTACATGGTGGGCCTGAAGGGTTTAATAAACGTCGTTGGAACGTAGTAGAAGTAACAGAAAACAGTGTTGAATTTGGTTTGGTATCATCAGATGGGGATCAAGGTTTTCCCGGTGATCTCGATGTGACCGTAAAATATCAACTTACCAATGATAATGAAGTAGCCATTAGCTACAAAGCGAAAACGAATAAGACAACACCGGTTAACTTAACTAATCATGCTTATTTTAATTTACTTGGAGCGGACAGTGGACACTTAGGGATAGATCATATCTTAAGTATTAATTCGCAAGAGTTTGTACCAACGACAGAGTTTGGTATTCCTAAAGGGCAATGGAAACGAGTTAAAAACACGAATTTTGATTTCACTTCACCTAAAGTGATTTCGCAAGATTTCATGCTCGATAAAGACCAAGAAAAAGCCAAGGGATACGATCACTCTTTTGTTCTTGATAAATCTTGTTCTAAGGGAGAGAGCGCTGCGAGTTTAACCTCTCCAGACAGCTTGGTAACCATGCATGTATTTACCACTAAGCCGGCAATGCAGCTGTATACCGGAAATTGGTTAGCTAGCACACCAAATCGAGTGGGAGGGAGTATCAGGATTATTCTGGTATTGCATTAGAGACTCAATTCCTGCCTGATGCGTTAAATCACCCAGAATGGGATCACCCAAGTACCATTTTGCAACCAAATGAAACGTATCAACATCAAACTTGCTATCAATTTATTGTTTGATAGTTAAGGTCATTAGATAGAAAAAAGGAGCGATCATTCGCTCCTTTTGATTTCGTTCTTTTTATGGACGATGTTACTCTTCAATCGCTTTGATTCTGAAGAACATGGCATAGAACAATGGAATCACGATTAACGTCAGGATTGTTGCAAATAACAAACCAAACATAATGGTTACTGCCATACTCTTGAAGAATGGGTCAATCAGTAATGGTGCAACCCCTAAGATAGTGGTTAATGCGCCAAGTAATACTGGTCGAGCACGACTTAAAGAGGCGTCGATAATGGCATTATATGGCAGCTTACCTTCTCTAATTTCAGCATCGGCTTGGTCTACTAATACAATGGCATTCTTCACCATCATACCAATTAAGCTTAAGAAACCTAATATCGCCATAAACTCAAATGGGGTTTGGAATATGATCAATCCAACCGTAACCCCAATGATAGCAAGTGGAGCAGTTAACCAAATTACGAGTGGCTGACGTAGCGCATTAAACATGAAAATAACCGATAAGATCATTGCAGCAAAACCATAAGGAGCTGAAATTACTAATCCTTCATTCGCATCTTTAGACGCTTTATATTCACCATACCAAATTAACTCGTATCCTGATGGCAGCTCGATCGCTTCGATTTTTTGACGAACTTGATTAAATGCATCAGCGGTTAATACGCCCGGAGCGGGGTCCGCTTGCACCAGAATCGTCGGCATTCTATCAATACGACGCAAAATCGCATCTTCCCAAACCACATCAGTGGATTCAACTAATTGGCTAACAGAGATAAAACCACCAACAGCATGGCTGTATACTTCTGTGTTTTCAATTGCACGTTGGTGACTACGCTCTGTTTCTGGTGAACGTGCCACAATCGGATAAGATCATTACCTTCACGGTAAACACCGATATTACGTCCAGATAAGGTCTGTGCAATGGCCTGGTTAATTTCTTGTGTTGTTAAGCCAAATTGTTGTGCTTTTTCTTCTGAATAACGAGGACGTAGCACAGGTACTTGTTGACGCCAATCATCTTGAACTGCAATCAATTGTGGATCATTTAGCATGATGGTTTTTGCTTGTTCCGCTAATTGACGAAGTACGGCACTGTCTGGACCTTTAAAGCCAGCTTCAATTTTTTTACCGCCCCACGACCCAGCATGAACTTCCATACTTTGATTGATGCATCTGTGTATTTTTCATCAAGCTCACTTTGTAATTCTCCCAATAATGGCGCAATGTTTTGGTAATCATCAATATCAATTAATAATTGACCGTAACTTGGATTACGCGCCTCTGGAGAATAAGTCAGCATAAAGCGTAGACCACCGCCACCAACAAAGCTGGTGATGTTAGTAATGCCTGCTTTTTGTTTTATGTCTTGCTCAATACTTGCAATAGTTTGCTCTGTACGTTTTATATCTGAGCCTTGAGGTAAATACACATCAACAACAAATTGTGCACGTTGAGATTCGGGCATAAAACCTGGTGGAATATATTTCGCTCCGTAAATAGAGGTAAATAACACCATCAATAGTAGGCTTAGGCTAATTACTCTGTGTTTAATTACCCAAGTTAATAATTGACGATACCAACGGCTTACTCGACCAACAGGTGCTTGTGTGTCTACTGGTTTTACTTTCAAAAAGTCATAACACAGCATCGGTGTAATGGTAACGGCAAATACCCAGCTTAGTAACATAGAGTATAGGATTACCCAAAATAGCGAACCAGCATATTCCCCCATATCAGATGGAGATAAACCAATTGCACTGAATGCACAGATACCAACAACCGTACCACCAAGTAGAGGCCATTTGGTGGCATTAACCACATCAGATACGATGTCATCTCGGCTATCGTTTGGCGTGGTTTGTAAGCGAACCAAAATCCCATCAGTCACTACAATGGCGTTATCCACTAGCATCCCTAATGCGATGATTAAGGCGCCTAATGAAATGCGTTGCATCGCAATGTCTTCAATCAACATTATGCATAAGGTTCCAGCAACGGTTAGTAGCAATACAAAGCCGATGATGATCCCTGAGCGAACGCCCATAAAGAGAAGAAGTACAATAAATACGATCACAACCGCAGCAATCAAGTTATCGATAAAGTTTGTTACCGACGCTCGAACCGAATCTGATTGCATTGAAATAACATTGAGCTCAATGCCTAAAGGACGTTGGTTTTCTAATTCAGCAATACGTGCTTTTACGGCATCACCCATATCAACTACGTTGCCACCTGCGACATTCGAAATACCAAATCCAACCGCTCGTTGACCATTGTAGCGAACCATCATACTTTGCGGTTCTTGATAACCACGAGTTACCGTTGCAATATCACCTAAGCGAAGTACCGCATTGTTATCTCCAAGATTGATTTGCAGATTAATGAGATCATTAAACGAGTTCACATTTGAGCTTGGAATAACAGGGATACGCATTGAATCGGTTTCAATACTTCCTGCAACCGTTACCATGTTCTGCTTTTGCAATACTTGGTACACTTTTTCTGCTGAAACACCAAACTTAGCCATACGCTCGCCAGACATTTCAATAAAAATGGTCTCTTGGCGTTCACCTAACGTGGCTGTTTTTGCTACACCTGGAACCAATACCAGTTCTCGTCTGAGATCATCAACATAATCTTGCAGCTGTTTATCACTAAACCCATCACCAGTAACGGCGAAGAATAGGGCGTAAACGTCTGAGAAATCATCGTTAACGATGGAGGCACCAGCACCCGGAGGTAACATACGTTGTGCATCACCCACTTTACGGCGTAATTTGTCCCACACTTGTTGTAATGCGGCTTGACTACCTGCAAATTCAAGTTTGATCTCAACAGTCACTTCAGACATGCCTTGTTTCGATACCGACTTTATCTCTTTCACTTCTTGAAGAGATTGAACGGCACCTTCAATGATATCAGTAACTTCATCAGAGACTTCTTGTGCAGTCGCACCTGAATAAGGGGTATTTATCACCGCTTGGCGAATAACAAATTCAGGATCTTCAAATCGTCCGAGTTTTAAGTAACTTAAATAGCCACCAAATAAAATTAACGCAATAAGCACCCACACGGAGGTACGCTTAGCAATAGTGTAACGTGCGATATCCATTTGTTATTTCTCAACCTGTGAAGAAAGTGTGTCGGTATATGGTCTCACTTCCATGCCTTCTTTTAAGCTAGAAGCTCCTGCAGTAATAATACGCTCACCAGTATGCAAACCATCATTAATGACAATTCGATTTGATACTAAGGTACCTGCGCTAATAATGCGTTTTTGAACTTTATTCTCTTGAGTTACAACCCATACAAATTGACCACCTTGGTTGTCCGGTACAACCGCTGTTAATGGTACAGTAATGAGTAATGACGCTTGATCTTGTTTATCTGAATAAACAGGTACGACTTTAACGGTCATGCCTGGAAGTACATTGAAGCCACGAAGATCTTCAAATGTAAGAACCACAGGGTAAGTTTGTGTAATTGGATCCGCTTGCGTTCCATAAGTGCTAAGCACAAGAGGGAAGGTTTCATTACGAAGTGCACTGATTTGAGCCAGTGCTTTCGAGCCTTTTAAATCCCCTAACATTACGCTATCAGGAATATTGATGAGTACTTCTAAATCATCAACATTATGAACCGTTAATACTGGACTATTCGCTTGAATTTGGACGTGATTATCAATCATTTTTTTGCCAATTACACCATCAAATGGTGCATGCAACTGCGTATATTCAAGCTGGCGTTGTGCTTCATCTAAACGATTTTTGGCTAGTTGATGACGAGTGGTTAAGGTATCTAAATCACTTTTTGCTATCGCTTGGCTTTTTTCATAAATGGCTTTGCCACGAGTGTATTCAGCTTTACTGTTTTTGTATTCAACACGAGCAGATTCTAGTGCTGTTTGTGCATCACGAGGATCAAGTTGAGCTAATAGTTGTCCTTTTTTAACTTGTTGACCTTCATCAACCAACACACTGATCACACGACCGCTCATTCTAAAAGCTAAATCTGCGCGTTGTGCTGAACGAACTACGCCATTAAAACGCAGTTGTGCGTTAGCACTAGGAGATACTATCTCAGTCAGTGCTGGTCTAATTGTTGGTTGTGAGATCTCTTTAGCTACTTCATTAGTGTCACAACCAGAAATTACTATGGAGCCAACAGCAAGACTTACAGCGATGGCCGTTTTTTTAATTAACATTAATGTAGAAGTGGTAGAACGCATTTACTCAGTCCTCATGAAAGAGCGATTAATCCAATAAATTGATTGAAGGAGTTTTACAGTTATAAAGTAAACTCTTGAGTTTATTTTATACGTAAAAACTATAAAGTAAACTCAAAAGTATACATTTGTTTTTGGAATGGTTAGACTAGGTCATATAGCTTGGAGGGGACATGCAAAAGAAATTGACAAGATCGCAGCAAAAACACTTAGATATCATTAACGCAGCAAAAGAAGAGTTTATTGAATTCGGCTTTTTAGCCGCGAATATGGATAGGATTACCGCGTCTGCAGAAGTGTCTAAACGAACGCTTTATCGACACTTTGAAAGTAAAGAAGTATTGTTTGAATCAGTATTGACCATTATTAATGACTCAGTGAACGAAAGTATCTCTTATCATTTTGACCCAAATAAGAGTACGGAAGAGCAGTTAACAGAGATTGCTTATAAAGAGATTGATGTTCTTTATAATACTTATGGGATAGCTTTAGCTCGAACAATCGTGATGGAGTTTCTACGTCAACCAGAAATGGCCAAAACGCTTATCCAAAATATCTATAGTATCCGAGCTATTACCCAGTGGTTTAGAAGTGCAATTGAAGCGAAAAGACTTAAAGATGCAGATCCAAAACTAATGACAGATGTGTATGTCAGTTTGTTTCAAGGGTTATTTTTTTGGCCTCAAGTAATGCATTTAGATCTAGAGCCTCACGGGGAAGAGCTAAGTCAAAAAATAGAAACATTAACCAGCATTTTTATTCAAAGCTATGAAATAAAATGAGCTAGACCATTTGCATCACTAATGCAATTTCGCTTTATTGTTAACAAAAATTAATGAGGCTTAGATCATAATTAATCGTGTTTTTATGCGACAAAATACCTAGGAAGATTATAGTTAATAATTATATCTACAAATAAAGTGCTAGGTTTTTATGAATAATAATATGTCATTAAAGAAAAAGAGCATTCTTGCTTTAGCTTGCTATGTTTGCTTCTTAATTGCGGTTATTGGTAGTGTTACCTATTATGTTGTTGAACCTCCTATTCGTGAAAACCTTGAGAATAACCTCGATTTACGCACTCAGCTTTTAGCAAGAGAAATTGAGGACCCACTGAATCAATCTCTTTCAACGCTGCATGCTCTTGTCGGTGTTGCTGTAAGTGGTTACTCTAAAAATGTTCTTGAAGATATGATTTATTCTGTTTTTAAAGAAAGTGACGACATTATAATTAGTGGTGGGATCTGGCCTGAGCCAAATACGCTTGAGCCATCTAAGAAGCTAGCCAGTATTTTCTTCTCACGAGATGATGCAGGGAAAATTAGTCTTATAAATGATTACAACCTTTCAAGTAACACGCCTTACCAACAAGAATCATGGTATACGTCAGTGTCTCATGAAAACAGCAGTCAGAACATTTCATGGTCAGAAGTTTACATAGATCCTTTTACTAAACAGAAAATGATTACCGCATCACAACCTTATTTTGAAAATAATCAATTTGTTGGTGTGGCAACCATTGATATTTCATTGAAAGGATTAATAGGTGTTATTGAATCACAAGCAGAGAAGCATCAGTTAGGTATATCTATTTATGATGGGCGTACAATCATTACAGAGTATAAGTTTTCCGTTAATAAAAACATGTACGTTGTTGAACGTCTAATGAGTGAACTTAATTGGGAGTTGAAAGTTGTTAATTCCGTTCTTACTGTAGCTGATGAGACTTTTGCTCAGGTTGTCAATATTGAATTAGGTATTGTACCTATTTTGTTGGCTTGTGTGATTTTGGCTTATTACTTTATTAACCGAAGCTTAATTAATCCAATCGTCTTGATTTCACGACAAGTAAATGAAAGAGAATCAAGTGAAAAAATTGATATTAATTATAGCTATAAAGATGAAATTGGTGATTTGATATATTCATTTAATCAGAAAACAGAATATTTAGAAATTGAAAAAACAAAAGCAGAAGCGTTAGCAAAAGCCAAAAGTTCGTTTTTAGCCAATATGTCTCATGAAATACGAACACCATTAAATGGCATTATTGGTATGTCAGATATTTTAGCAGAAACTGATTTAACACCGGTTCAGTCTGAATATGTTGAAACCATTGATACTTCATCACAAACATTGCTTTTATTAATTAATGACATTCTTGATTTATCAAAAATAGAATCTGGAAATTTAGTTATTGTCCCTCAAGAATCGAATGTTGAAGAAGTTGCCTACGATACTCTGACTGTCATTTTGAGCAAAGCGACGGAAAAAGGCTTGGCGTTACAAGTTGACATTGCTAATGATTTACCTGAACTCGTCATGCTTGATGAACATCGATTGCGCCAAGTACTGATGAACTTAATGTCTAATGCCGTTAAATTTACTCAGGATGGAGCCGTCATTTTATCCATTAATTATCAACAGAAAGAGAATGGAAGAGGGTTATTATTCTTTTCAATTAAAGATACGGGCATTGGAATTAGCAAAGATAAATGTGAACAGATTTTTGAACCGTTTACGCAAGAAGATAGCTCAATAACTCGTCAGTTTGGTGGAACGGGTCTAGGGTTGGCAATATGTCGCCAGTTAGTTGAAATGCTTGGTGGTGAGTTGAAAGTTGATTCAGAAAAAGGGTTTGGAAGTAAATTTCATTTCATATTAGATGTTGAGGTGATTGAGCCAACACATAAAGGATTAGAAGAATATGCTCAGTCCTCATGTGTCATTGTGGGTAATCATATGCTTTATGCAACTCAGCTTGAGATGGAATGTAAAAAGTTGGGAATTAATAGCAGAATCGTCCAAAAATTTGTTCCGCAGGATGATCTAATCAGTCAAAGTGATGTGGTTATTTATTGTCAAAAATCCTCTTCAGAGGCATTAAATCATGTGAGGTTAATGAATGAGTATAAGCATCGACCAGCGATTATCATTTGTAAAAAGCATCAAGATGAAAAGGTGGATTTTGAACGTACAATTGAAGGTGTCATTACTTATCCATTACTTGGTAAACGTTTTTATAAGGTAATGAAGCAAGCGTTTATTGCGAGTGGATCTTTCTCTGAAATAGAGCAAGAAAATACACAATGCGATAAATTAGAGATTGACCAAGTTATAAAAGAACCACATGAAATAGGAAATACATCAAGTGTTGAAAAAACCGTTCTTGTTGTTGAAGATAACGCCATTAATCAAAAAGTAGCGTCATTATTACTTAAAAAAGCCGGATTTTCTGTTGAAATCGCTAATAATGGGCAAGAAGCATTAGATATGGTTATGGCAAAAACGTCGTCTTATAGTTTGGTTCTTATGGATTGTATGATGCCTATAATGGATGGATTTGCTGCGACTGAAGCGATAAGAAAGTGGGAAGAGAATCAAGAACAGAAACGTTTACCTATCATTGCGCTAACCGCAAGTGTTTTCGTTGAAGATATAGACAAATGCTACCAATCGGGCATGGATGATTATGTAGCAAAACCATTTAGAAAAGAGCTTATACTAGAAAAACTGGAAGCGTATACATAAGTAATAATTTATATATACGCTCATTGTTTCTATAGAGTATGTACTGAGTTACGTTTAATGAGTGTTGGTGTATATACTTTTTTCTCTGTTTCTGGTTTTTCATCTTTTGCTAGCAATAGCGATAACATGGCAGCTTGTGAGGCCATCTCACTAATAGGGTAGTCAATGGTTGTTAATTTAGGGTGTAGATATTTGGCAATTAGACCGTTATCGAAACCAATAATGGAAACCTGTTCTGGTACTGAAATACCTGCTTTTTCAAGAGCAGCAATAGCTCCAGCTGCCATGTAATCGTTATAACAAACAACACCCGTAAATGATTGTTTATTTTTAATTAATTCATTCATCGCTTTTTCACCCCCTTCGTCAGTGGGTTCATCTTCACTCAATAAAGAATTATTAATGGTCAGTTCATGCTTTTCTAAGGCTTGAATAAAACCGTGCTTTCGATCAATACAATCATCAATTTGTTGATTAGAGTTAATGTAGGCTAAATGTTGGTGACCACTTTCAATAAGGTGTTCTGTGGCAAGTCTTGACCCAAGTTGGTTATCTAGATAAATACATTTATTAGCTATTTGAGGGATATGACGATTAATAATGACTAATCCAGGTACTTCTTGTGAAAATTGAATTAATTCCTCATCACTTAATCCTTTAGAGTGAATAATCAGAGATTCACAACGGTTGTGGATTAATAGTTCTATGGCCTCTTTCTCAACTTCAGCATTGTGATAGCCATTACCAATTAATAAATGCTTGTTGTTGGCTCTAGCTACACCATCAACGGCTTTGATTAAAGATCCAAAAAATGGGTCAGAAACATCTGCAACTAATACCCCAATAGTATTGGTACTTTTACTGACTAAAGCACGAGCATTAGCATTAGGTCGGTAGCCGAGTTTTGTCATTGCAGCATTAACAGATTTTATGGCTGCTTTACTGGCTTTAGGTGATTTATTTACTACACGAGAAACGGTGGCAACAGATACACCAGCTTCTTTTGCTACGTCTTTAATGGTTGCCATAATGGAGCCTTAGTTATTATTAATTTGATCGAGTTAAAGTTTTAGTAAACTTTTATTTCGTTTTCAATCTTAATGCAATAGGATTGATTTTGTAAACGTTATCATTAATTAATTGTAAGGATAAATTAAAATGGAAACAATAGCATACGGTGATTTTGCTAAATTAGATATTCGCGTAGGAAAGATCACAGAAGTAAAACGTCATGAAAACGCAGATAAACTATATATCGTTCAGATTGATGTTGGTGAGAGAAGTTTACAAACAGTAACAAGCCTTGTTCCATACTATACAGAAGAAGAGCTGATGAATAAGCAAGTTGTTGTGCTTTGTAATTTAGCAAAAGCAAAAATGCGTGGTGAAACTTCAGAATGTATGCTGTTATGTGCTGAAACCGACGATGAATCTGAAAGCGTGTTATTGACTCCTGAACGTATGATGTCAACAGGAGTCAAAATCGTTTAATACCTTTAAAATTAAGTGCCATTACGAAAACATAATGGCGCTTTAAAATAAAAGTCATCTTTTAAACTTCCTCTACAGCATAAAAACACAGTATTGAAATATGAAGTGAATCTTTCATTTGTTAAATCAATTCATTCTGTTATTTAGTGTTGCATTTCACATTTTTGCTCTATTTAAGCTCTCATTGTTAACTTGTTGTTAATTTCTGGTGTATGGTTGGTTGTATTTTATACCAACACTTACAATTAAAGGGATTTTTATGCAGGGTGTAGTTGATTTTTTAAATGGGATTATTTGGAGTCCATTTCTCATTTATTTATGTTTGGGGGCTGGTCTGTTTTATTCAATTCAGACTCGGTTTGTTCAAGTTCGACATTTTAAAGAAATGTGTCGTTTATTAATTTCAAACAAAGAATCCAGTAAAGGGATCAGTTCATTTCAAGCGTTAGCAGTATCTCTGTCTGGACGAGTGGGTACAGGTAATATCGCAGGTGTTGCGGCGGCGATTGGCTTTGGTGGCCCTGGTGCCGTATTTTGGATGTGGGTTGTTGCTTTTTTAGGGGCGGCAACGGCTTATGCGGAGTCTACGCTTGCTCAAATCTATAAAGAAGAAGATGAAGGGCAGTTTCGTGGTGGCCCTGCTTATTATATAGAGAAAGCAATGGGGCAAAAGTGGTATGCGTGGATTTTTGCTATTGCGACTATTTTTGCTTGTGGTGTTTTACTTCCTGGCGTTCAATCAAACAGTATTGGTAATGCAGTCGAAACGGCTTTTGGATCAGGTAGTATGATTGATACTGGGTTGGGTGTATTTAGTTTTGCTAAGATCTTCACCGGTGCAGTTATCTCGATAATTCTTGGCTTCATCATTTTTGGTGGAGTGAAACGTATTGCCAACTTCACGCAAATTGTCGTCCCGTTCATGGCTCTGGCTTATATTATCTTAGCGTTTGTCATTATTCTGCTGAACATTAATGAAGTTCCAGCGATTTTTGCACTGATCATTGGTGATGCATTTACGCCAATGGCAGGGTTTGGTGCTGCTATCGGTTGGGGTGTTAAGCGAGGTGTTTATTCAAACGAAGCGGGTCAAGGTACCGGTCCACACGCAGCTGCTGCGGCAAGTGTTGAGCATCCTGCACAACAAGGGTTAGTTCAGTCATTCTCTATTTACATTGATACCTTGTTAGTTTGTTCTGCTACTGCATTTATGATTTTAATCACTGGTGCTTACAATGTACATGGTAGTGGAGAGGGTGTTTTCTTAGTTCAAAATATCTCTGAAACCATTGGTGCAAATGGCCCTATGTTCACTCAAATGGCGATTGAAAGCACTCTCCCTGGTATCGGTAAAATCTTTATTGCTTTTGCATTATTCTTTTTCGCATTCACAACAATTTTAGCTTATTACTATATTGCTGAAACGAACATTGCTTATATACGTCGAACATTAAAAATTGATGGAATGATGTTTGTTCTTAAAGTGGTGATCATGTCTGCGGTATTTTACGGTACGATTAAAACGGCTAACCTTGCTTGGGCCATGGGTGACGTTGGTGTTGGGGTAATGGCTTGGTTAAATATCATTGGTATTCTGATTATTTTCTTCTTGTCAAAACCTGCATTAAAAGCGCTAAAAGATTATGAAGAACAGCAAAAACAAGGTGTAAAAAGTTTTACTTTCGACCCTGTAAAACTAGGAATTAAAGGCGCAACTTATTGGGAACAAAAGTTAGAAAGAAACAATAAGAAATCCAGAGAAAAATAAATAAGATTGCTATCTAAAATAAGAAAAATGCCGTTAATGTAACGGCATTTTTTATATCAATTAAATATGGAGTACACCATGTCAGGAATTTTAGAATTAGATAAACTGCTTAAAACAATGAAGCCAGAACTGTTAACTCAAGAGTATGTGTTTTGCTGTGTGAAAGGGGAGCTGAAAGAATATATTAGCTTAAACTCTATTGGGAGTTTTGTTGAGCAAGAAGGATTAACCTTAGTTTTAGAGAAAGACGTTGCTCTTAAGGAAAACATCCCATTTGAAGGGGTATTTCGTCAAATAACGTTAACGGTTCATTCAAGTTTAGATGCTGTAGGTCTCACTGCCGCTGTATCAACCAAATTAGCATCAAAAGGGATAAGTGCGAATGTGGTGGCTGCGTTTTATCATGATCATATTTTTGTTCAATCTAGTAAGGCTGAGTTGGCATTATCAGCGTTAAAAGAGATCGAATAATCACTATACATTTTATATGGCATTGCTAATGCCTATGGTAAAATCAGAGCTCATTTTTTTGTTAACCAAGAAGTATAAACATGGATATTCAACGTATTAACCCAAGCGAAAAATGGTCTGATGTAACAGTATTTAATAAAATGGCTCATTTTGTTGAAGTGGCAGAAGATGAAACGGCAGATATGCTAGGCCAAACTGAGCAAGTATTCGCTCAAGCTGAAGCGATGCTAGCAAGTGTAAATAGTGATAAGTCTCGTTTAGTATCGGTTACTATTTATGTAACTGATTTTGCTAATCTAGCCGTATTTAATGAAGCATGGATAAAGTGGTTACCAGAAGGGTGTGCTCCAAGCCGTGCGTGTTTAAAAGTAGAGCTTGCTGATCCTAATTACTTAGTTGAAATCGCATTCGTTGCAGCAGTTAAGTAATGATTATGTCGCTAAATAGGAAGACTATTTAGTGGCATAAATACAGATTTATTCAGTTGTTGTTTGCTTCTGTTTATAATGAAATGCTTATTATCAATAAATATGCTTTACAATCTTCGGGCTTTGATTTAGTTTAACAACAATTATTTTATAGAGTGTATAAGTTATGTTTACGAACATTAAAAACAATCTGACTGCTTATCAAGCAGAATCGAGCAAGATTGCGTATACACTTGTCTCTGTCGTCGTTGTCATTCACTGATACTGACGGCTTTTTTATTCGTCAGTTAGGCTGGCGGATAGAGCACTCCTTTTATATCTTCTAGCCCAACTGATACCAAGTAAACTTATAAGGTATGTTGTGTGAACAGAAGAGATCTCGCTGCTATTGGCTTTATGACCTTCGCCTTGTTTTTAGGTGCTGGCAATCTAATTTATCCACCATTAATGGCTCAACAAGCAGGTGAAAACTGGTTGATTGCTATTGTTGGCTTTTTACTTACTGCCGTTGGTCTACCTGCATTTACACTTGTCGTGTTAGGGCGTTTATCTTCTGCTGATAAATTAACAGCGCTATTACCTAAATGGATGGACCGTTCATTTTGGTTTTTAGTTTTAACCACTTTAGGCCCTGCATTTGTATTACCTCGAGCTGTAACTGTTGCTTATGAAATGGGGGTAAAGCCTTTCTATTCTGGTAATGGCTTAATGGTTTTTTCTGCTTTATTTTGTGCATTAACGCTGTGGTTAGCACTAAAGCCGGGTAAGTTAGTTGATTATATTGGTAAAGTGATGACACCTGCTTTAATCGCTATGCTAGCAGTATTGGTTATTGCAGCATTAGTAAATCCTTTAGGGGAACCAAGCCAAGCGATTGAAGTATATCAACAAGCTCCTGCGGTGAATGGTTTAATTCAGGGTTACATGACATTAGATGCTATTGCTGCAGTTGCGTTTGGTTGGGTGATTATTCAAACTATTCGCAGTAAAGGAATTGAAGAGAAAAAAGCGATTTCTTATTACACCATTCGTATTGCGGTTATTTATTCTGTTTTAATGTCGTTATGTTATTTAGCTATGGGCTATTTGGGTTCTACATCATCTGAAATTGCACCAAGTGCAACCAATGGTGGTGAGATCTTAACGCGTTATGCTGCAGGTGAGTTTGGTATGTTAGGTCAAATTTTATTAGCTGCAATTACATTAATGGCTTGCTTAACGACAACCATCGGCCTAACAAATGCAAACTCAGAGTATTATAAAAATACTTACGGAGTTACATTTAAAGTTAGTGCAACAGTGATCATGGTATTAACGGCAATTATTTCAAACTTCGGTCTAGAAACTATCATTGAAGTAAGTCTTCCAGCGATTTTAATTTTGTGTCCTATTGCGATTTCATTGATCATCGCTATGGTGTTAATTTTTGAAAAATCAGAATCAAATGCGTTAACGATTTCAATGAGCCACACTGCTGTTGTATGTATTGCAGCGCTGTTTGGTACAATTGATGCCTTACATATTTTAGGTAAGTTGCCTGAAAGTATGACAGCGTTTTGTGAACAATGGCTACCGTTGTTCTCATCACATACATCTTGGCTATTACCTGTCTTTATAACTATTTTTGTTCATAAGCTGTTTAATAAAACAGTGTTAAAGAACGTTGCAGTAAATAATTAGTATTATTTTGCGTATTGATAAAGAGCAGCCATAATGGTTGCTCTTTTTGTTTTTGGAATAGGGCTTTTCGTACATGTTGGCGTTAATTTATCATCCGATATATTCTCAGTTGGCTCTGCCTGATGGGCACCGTTATCCTATTCAAAAGTATCAGCGTTTGTATCAAGCTATTCAGTCTCATTATTCTGATGAGCTTTACTGCTGTTTCGAACCAATACCGTTATCTATTGAAGCAATTAAACAAATCCATGAAGAAAACTATGTAAATGCGTTAGTTACTGGAACTTTACCTGCAGCTAAAATGCGACGAATTGGTTTTCCTTGGAGCAAATCATTAATTGAGAGAACACTACTGTCAGCCTCTGGTACTTGTCTAACTGTTGATAAAGCATTAGAAAATGGCAGTGCTATACATTTAAGCGGTGGCTACCATCATGCTCATTATGATTTTGGTAGCGGTTTCTGTTTAGTTAATGATTTAGTTATTGCAGCACATCACGGATTAAACAAAGACAGCATAGATAAAGTATTAATTATTGATAGTGATGTTCACCATGGTGATGGAACCGCGACACTTTGTGCAGACAGAGGTGACATCATCACGCTCTCTTTTCATTGTGATAAAAACTTTCCAGCGCGAAAACCTACCTCTGATTATGACGTCCCGTTAGCTATTGGCACTCAAGATAATGAATTTTTAGAGGCGTTTGAGCAGATTGTTGAAATGGCAATTAATCATCATCAGCCTGATCTTATTATTTATGATGCAGGTGTAGATATTCATATTGATGATGAATTAGGTTATTTAAATATATCAACAGAAGGATTGTATCAACGAGATAAATTTATGAGGAATATTACAGCACAAAAGGGGATCCCTATTGCTTGTGTTGTTGGTGGTGGATACAGGAGTAATCACGAAGACTTAGTTGAACCGCATTTGCAATTGATACGTGCATTTGTTAATTAAGTTTTAACAAGGCTCGTGACAGTGTCACCAATCTGACGAGATGGAAGGGGAATTGTTGTTGGCTGTAGAGAAAGAAATTATATTGTTTTTTAACTTTATGATTTAAAAGATTTATTTTCCTTTTTAGACGTTTGTTTTATCATCTGGTTTTTTTCTTTATTTTTGTATTGTTATGAAAAATAAAAGCGTATACTCCTTTCTTTTTTTAAAAACCAAAAATGAAAAAATTAATCTTGCTGCTTGCAGGTATCATCATTATTTCAGTTGCGACTGCTTTTGTTGTGAATGAAACGCTTCACTCCCATGATGTTAGTGATAGATCTGTTGATTATAAGAAGCAGCTCATTGAACTATCAACGGTATGTAAGTCACTTGAATGCCAAGTTATTGCCGATTTTAACCGCTTTAATAAAAACGAATATCAAAATAATATTGAAGATATAGCTGAAAGTATTCGACCAATTATTAATTATCAAAATGGTCCTAAAATTGGTACTGCAATCTTAAATATTGCATTACAAGATGGCGATCTAAATGAAGACTCTCAATTATTAGTTTTAGATAAAATAGCGACGTTAAGATATAAAGATAATGATCTTTATGGAATGATCGACCCATCATTAAAATATATAGACATTGCTCATGAAAGTGGAGATGAATTAAAAGTTGCCACTGGAGAATTTAGCTTAGCATTAATTATTACTTATTTTAAAGGTTATGATTTTGCAAATAAAATCATTAATTCTATTCAATATAAAGATAGCTCAGATGAGTGGAAAAAATTAAAAACTAGAGCAACATTAAGTTTAGCTGAAAATAAATTAGCAATAAATAAACCTAAAAAAGCATTGGATCTCCTTGAAAATGTAGATCAATACCAAGCCGCTTACAACGAAGAAGATTGGCGTGATTATCATGTTTATCTATTATCTCTGAGAGCTGAAGCTTATGATGAGGTTGGTTTGAGCGAGAAAGCAAATCAATGTCTAATACTTGCTCAGGTTGAGTTAGAGAAAGATAAAGTTAGCTTATTATTAGATAAACATATTTTAATAAAGATAATTGAATTCAAATTAGCATTAAAAAATGAAAATTATTCATTGATTGAAAGTAAGAAAGAAGAGCTATTAAAAATAGCAGATAGGACGAATCAAATAAGATTTACTAAATTAGTGTATTCAACTCTTTTTGATTATTACCTTAAAACGAATAATACAATCGAATTTTACAATTTAAATAAAAGGTACAATGCTGTACGTGATGAAAGACAGAGTGCCAGTTATCATCTTTTAATTTCAAATAAATTAAAGCAAAGTGAAAATAGTCATTTGAATGAAGACCATCAACAATCGTTGTTATTTTTAAAAATTGCATTTGTCATATTACTTGTTATCTCATCATTATTATTAATGATGGTAGTTAAAATAAAGTATCTGAATATTGAAACGTATACGGATCCACTCACTCGTTCATTAAACCGAAGAAAGTTTATGATTGATTATGAGGGGATTGCACTGAAGGATCATGCGTTTTTAATCTTAGACATTGATGGATTTAAGGCAATTAATGACAGTCTTGGTCATGAGGTTGGAGATGAAGTATTAGAAAAAGTCGCAAGTGAAATCGCTCTAATACTTGGGAATCATCATAAATGTTACCGGATAGGCGGTGAAGAATTTGTTGTTCTTTTTACTTTGGTTGAGCCTCTAGATTGTATTGAATTGGCTGAAGATATACGTAGAAGTGTTGAGAACTTACAGTGGAATCATGACCTTAAGGTAACAATTAGCGGTGGGTTGAGTTTCTCTGGTAAAGAAAAAAACACGTATAAACTAGCTGATGAATTGCTTTATAACGCAAAGCGTACAAGCAAAAATGTTATTTTGAACGACAGTATCTATTAAATTATTATCAATTATTCCCACTGATTAAGCCGCTAATTTGAGTTAGCGGTTTTTTTATATGCGTAATTGTTACTGAACTCACACTTTGGATCTGAGGGTACAAAAGTCCAGTAAATGCTTGAAATATCAACTTACCAACCGTGTCATTTATTCATATTATTTCCTCATCGAATGAAACCCAACGCATTTAAAATTGAATTGCTCTAGAAGTTAACTTTTTGAAATGTAATGGTTTTATGTTTTTAAAATATTAGCTCAAACATGAGCGTAGGAAATAAAAATGATTACATCATTAGTTAATACCGACTTAATTACATTGGATTTAAAATCAACTACAAAAGATGGTGTTTTTTCTGAACTTGCTGAAACACTGCTTCAAAATGGTCGCATTAATAATAAAGAAAATTTCTTAACTGATATTTATACACGTGAATCACAATGTGTAACTAGTGACATGGGTATTGCCTATCCGCACGCTAAAAGCCCGTCAGTTATCACACCTGCAATTGCGGTTGGGGTATCTAAAGAGCCTATTGAATATCAAGCTGATGATGAACAGCCAAGCGTATTTTTTATGATTGCCTCACCAGAAAGCGGCGATCACCACATTTATGCACTACAAGCGTTATTTGAAAAATTTGGTGATGACCTGATTGCAGATATGCAAAAAGCGACCACTAAACAACAAATTTTAGATCTATTGACTAACTAACTTTTAGGATTACTTTTATGTCAACGATGACTGCAACGCATAATCAAAGTGATTGGAAACAAACACTATCAAAATTAAAAGGACACTTACTTTTTGGTACTTCTCACATGCTTCCATTCGTGGTTGCTGGTGGGGTTCTGTTAGCTTTAGCGGTAATGGCTACAGGTAAAGGTGCGGTTCCTGATACAGGTATTTTAGCTGATATATCAACCATTGCGATTAAGGGCCTAGTACTTTTCCCTATTATTCTTGGTGGTTTTATTGGTTACTCAATTGCGGACAAACCAGCATTAGCGCCAGCATTTATTGCATCAGGCATTATGGCTGATTTAGGCGGTGGCTTCCTAGGTTGTATCGTCGCAGGTTTCATTGCTGGTGGTGTGGTTCTTCAACTTAAGAAACTTCCAATTCCAGCTCATTTAAGTGCATTAGGTGTATACTTTATTTACCCTCTAGTTGGTACATTAGTATCTGCGGGTATCGTAATGTGGGGCTTAGGTGCTGCTATCTCTTCTTTCATGGTTGGCATGAATGAATTCCTAGCATCAATGGCAGGTTCTTCTAAAGCGGTACTTGGTGCGATTCTTGGTGGTATGACAGCGTTTGATATGGGCGGTCCAATCAACAAAGTAGCAACTCTGTTCGCTCAAACACAAGTAAATACACAACCATGGTTAATGGGTGGTGTTGGTATCGCGATTTGTACTCCACCGCTAGGTATGGCGCTTGCAACTTTCTTATTTAAGAAGAAATTCTCTAAAGAAGAGCAAGAAGCAGGTAAAGCAGCGGCAATCATGGGCTCAATTGGTATCTCTGAAGGTGCAATCCCATTCGCAGCAAACGATCCAGTACGTGTTCTACCATCTATCGTAATTGGCGGTATGGTTGGTTGTGTGTTTGGTTTCTTAACTGACGTGTTACTTCATGCTCCATGGGGTGGTTTAATTACAGCTCCTGTATCTAGCAACATTCCAATGTATGTTGTAGGTATTGCACTAGGTTCGTTAACAACAGCATTAATCGTAGGTTTCTGGAAACCTGTTGTTATCGAAGAAGATGAAGTTGTTGTTGCTGCTCCGTCAGAAACACAAGCAGCAGCACCAGAGGCTGGTGAAGGTGAGTATGATGTTCTAGCTGTGACTTGTTGTCCGTCTGGTGTAGCTCACACATTCATGGCAGCAAAAGCACTAGAAAAAGCAGGTGCGGCAGCTGGTATCAAGATTAAAGTTGAAACTCAAGGCTCTAATGGCCTAATGAATAAGCTAACCGCAAAAGATGTAGAAAACGCTAAATTCATTATTCTTGCTCATGATATTCCAGTAAAAGAAGCAGAACGTTTTACTAACATTCGCCAAGTTGAATGTTCAACAAAAGGTGCAATGAAAACGGCATTATCATTAATTCAAGATAACCTTAAATAATAGTTTGCTCTAAGTTAATTAAAAGCCTCTTACTCCCCCTAAGAGGCTTTTTGCTATTAACAATAAAAAGCCCGCATTATTTCCTTATACTGCGGGCTATCTTTTTTAATTCGGAACTCAGTCGTTCATTACTGGCAGATCTAGAATCTATTTATTATGCCTTTGATGCATTTCTGAGCCGTAAACCAATGAATAGAAAACTCATTCCTTCAAAGATTAGCGATACACCAACAAAAGTACCTAATAAGGATAGAGAAAACTCAGGATTATCGAATAGGCTAAAGAAGTACCCACCGATAATGACAGAAAGTAATCCACTCAAAATAACCATTCCGCTACCAGGAAGGTTTCTATTGGTAAACCCAAAAATCATGCGTGTTAGGCCATTAAAGATCATAACCACAATCATGATGGTAGTGATGGTCATAAGCCCTTCTAGTGGCTTAAAGAGAATAAATAGAGCACCAACAATATAAAATAAAGCACTTAATACATACCATAATTTTTCTTTCCAAGAGTGAATACGAAAAGTATGGTAAACCTGAACTAACCCTGTAATTAATAATAGGGTGCCGATGATTGTTGAAATCGTCACACCAGCCATAACAGGTAGGCTAGTTGCTCCTAATCCAGCAAGCGCGACAATGACGCCAACAATAATAAAATATTTCCAACCTTTGGAAATTAAAGCCTGACTTGGAGTTTGATTTTCCATTTTAACCTCTGAGTTAAATGTAAGAGACCTCGAGATTGTAGTCCTAAAAAGTAGATTTGACTTAAAACAATCTAAGTTTTCAAAATTTGTGATTGTGCGTGTGTTTTACTCTTTTTGTATAAGAAAAATACTATTTTTTGGATGCTATATATTTATTTGTGATTTGCCATGGCTATAGAACCTATACTTAAAATAGTGCTTGTGGAAACAGGCTAAAAGTCTATGATTATTAACATATAAAATGATTGAATAAATTAAGGATGGCTGCGTGTTAGAGCATCATGTACGAGATTATATTTCAGATAAATTAAGTGTTCTAGGGATCAATAGTGATCCTTATGGGGTTGAGTTGACTATCGTATTTGTATCGGTGGTAATCGGTATTGCTATTATTGGTCATCTAATTACTCATCATATTATTGTTCGCACCATTAGAAATGTACTTCATCGAACAAATGAACCCTTATCTGATGCGTTTTCTAAATATAAAGTACTTGAAAAATTAACGCTTCTTGTCCCTGTAATGGTATTGGATCTATTAATCCCATTGGCACTTGGGCATTACACATTACTATCAGCCATTGCAGATAAAGTTCTCAGTATCTCTATTCTTATCAGTTTTATAAGGCTCGTTTTTGCATTACTTGATGCGCTTAATGATGTTGCTACTTTCAAAGGCATTACTCGTCGAATGCCAGTTAAGAGCTTTGTTCAACTCATAAAGTTATTTACCTTTTTTGTTGGCCTTGTGGTATCCATGTCTATCCTTGCCAATGAATCACCAGTTATTTTCTTGAGTGGGCTAGGGGTTGCGACTGGTTTTGTCATGTTGGTATTTAAAGATACGATCTTGGGTTTCGTGGCAGGTATTCAGCTTTCAGCAAACCGTATGATCTCGTTAAATGATTGGATTGAGATGGATTCGTTCAAAGCGAACGGTTCAGTTGAAGAAATTTCACTAACGACGGTCAAAGTTCGGAACTTTGATAATACAGTCAGCATGATCCCAGCTTATGCTTTGGTTCAAAATGCGTTTGTGAACTGGCAAGGAATGTCTGATTCTGGTGGTAGACGTATTAAACGAGCTGTAAATATAGATGTAAATTCAATTCGTTTCATGACCGATGAAGAGATTGAGTCATTGAAAGATATTCGAATTTTAAGAGAGTATTTATTTGAAAAATCAAAAGAAATTAAAGCATATAATGATGAACTAGATGAGATCCCACATTTGGGCAATACACGTCAGATGACCAATTTAGGGATTTTTCGTGCGTATTTAGCCGCTTATTTACGAACAAATAAAGACATTCATTCTTATATGATGTTTATGGTGCGTCAACTAGACCCAACCCCTGAGGGATTACCATTGCAGATTTATGCTTTTACCAATAATACGGATTGGGTCTTTTATGAGGGGGTTCAAGCTGATCTCTTTGATCACATATATTCTATTATGCCGTTATTCGATTTGCGTCCTTATCAAGCCTTAAGTGGACATGATGTGTTATCACTTGCTTCTATCAATTCTCAGCATTTATCATAATTGATGTTAGGGGCTCGTTATTACCTATAATCTTTATTGATTAAATCCATTACTTTCTAATTAATCCAGTGTATCTGCAAAGTACACTGGATTTTTCTTATGTTTAGAAAATAAATCCATAAATGATGGCGACTTACCGTAGGGTTAATATGAATGGTTTGCTACAATCAGCGCCAATTATTGTCTATGCATAGGTTCATCATGTCATTTGCGTCTCTAGGATTAACAGAACAAATCCTAACAACGGTTGCAGAATTAGGTTTTAAAGAAGCAACACCCATTCAGAAACAAGCTATTCCACTAGTATTACAAGGACATGATGTACTGGCTGGAGCACAAACTGGTACAGGTAAAACAGCAGCGTTTGGTCTACCGCTGATCCAACGTTTGATTGAAAGTCCAATTGAACGTCATGAAGAATCCAAAGTGGTGCGAAGCTTAATTCTTACGCCTACTCGTGAATTAGCACAACAAGTTTTTGATAGTTTGGTAAGTTACACTCAAAATACCGAATTAAAGGTTGTAGTGGCGTATGGCGGTACAAGTATTAATGTACAAAAAGAGAATTTGCTTGGTGGGGCAGATATATTAATCGCAACACCAGGGCGTTTGTTAGATCATCTGCATATAAAAACTATCACCTTAAATCAAGCTGAGTATTTAGTGTTAGATGAAGCTGACCGTATGTTAGATATGGGCTTTATTCCTGATATTAAAAAGATTCTGCGTAAAATGCCTGATGAATGTCAAACTCTGTTCTTCTCTGCAACTTTCAGTAAAAAAGTAAGAGAAATAGCTTATTACATGCTGAACAAGCCTAAAGAAGTTCAAGTGACTCCGACAATAGCACAGCAGAAACCGTTGAGCAGATGGTTTACCCAGTAGATAAACATCGTAAGAGTGAATTGCTGGCTTATTTAATTGGTTCTCGTAATTGGCAGCAAGTGTTGGTCTTTACTAAAACCAAACAAGGCTCTGATGAATTAGTAAAAGAGCTAAAAAAAGATGGGATAAAAGCCGCTTCTATTAATGGAGATAAAAGCCAAGGAGCACGCCTGAGAGCTTTAGAAGAGTTTAAGACAGGTAAGGTTCGTGCATTAATAGCAACAGATGTTGCTGCTCGTGGTTTAGATATAGAACAACTTGAATGCGTGATTAACTATGAATTGCCATTTAAGGCTGAAGATTATGTACACCGTATAGGACGTACAGGCAGAGCAGGGCATACGGGTAAAGCAATTTCTTTAATGAGTATGGATGAAGAGTATTTATTAAAGGCGATTGAAACGTTATTAGATACACGCTTACCTCAAGAGTGGTTACAAGGGTATGAACCCGATCCAAACGCTCCGTTAAGAGAAGATCGTCCAAGACAGAGTCGTGGTCGCTCGTCAGATAAACGAAAAATGAAAGCAAAATTAAAAATTCATGCAAATCGCGGAAAAAATAAGCGATAAAAACAAATAAAAAAGGTGCGTACAGCACCTTTTTTTAAATGTAAATGTTACTACAATGTTTGTGTTCGTTAAAAACATTGCTAATATCTATCGGTTGCTTCTAAGTATTCTGTGATTTGATTCTAAAAAACGCAGTGGTATCTCATTTTTAATACAGATTCTATCTATTTGTAAATCAGTGTAAAAGAAGATTGATTATGAAAAGCTGGAGAGTATTATTCATCGAAAACTGAAGCCGCTTTTGGATTACTTACCTTCAGTATTTGGAGTTTTTATGTCGCAAAGAGCACTTACTGTACTTTGCTTGTTATTCTTATCTTATTCATCTTCATTGTTTGCAGAGTCCTTTACGTTACCTATTTGGAAAGATGAAGCAGAAGCTCGTGGTTATGATTTACCTGAAGCATTTGGATTAAATATTAGTTATATGAAACAAACTCAGGATATCTCTGTAGATAGTGTGGGTTTTGAAGGAACTGTTCCTGCGTTATTGCCTTGGAATCCACCTCATCAAATTAGTGATTTAGTGGAAGTTGAACCTATAGGAAACGGTAAACAAATGAGTGAAGTGCTGACATTACGCGGTGATGTTTGGCTTTTTCCTTTTTTGAATTTGTATGGAATTGTTGGTCAGTTAAAAGGGTACTCGGAAACCACGATTAATGTTAAACCGTTTGGTAAAGAAGCGGGTATAAAAATGCCATTTCGCCTAGATTTAAATGGCACACTTTATGGCGCTGGTTTTGTATTAGCGGGTGGATATAAAGATGTATTTGCTTTGGCTGATGCCAGTTATACGGAAACAGAGCTTAATGTTATTGATGGTACTATTAGCTCCATTGTTATTTCTCCACGTATTGGTTATGACTTTAATCGTTTAGGCGCACCACTTCGTTTGTGGGTTGGTGCTATGTATCAAGATGTAGAGCAGTCATTATCTGGTAATTTAACCGATATTGGTTTAACGGGTAGTTTGGGTAGTCTAGTTGGTAAAGTGGATAACGGCCGTTTTAATGTTGAACAGCATCTAGTGACACCATGGAACCCTTTAATTGGTATGCAATATAAACTACATGATCGATTGTATTTGCTCGGTGAAGCTGGACTTGGTGATCGTAAAAGCATTTTCTTTACCGTTGATATGCGATTTTAAGCAATGACACTTTTAAAAATATCGACGGCAGTATTATTGAGCTGCTACGCATTGTCGATCTCGGCAAAAGAAGAACCACAAAGTTGGGTCGACACTTTTCTTGAAGAATTAGGTTCATCTGAAGATATCGATGTTAGCCAAGGTGTTGATTGGGCAGTGCTACCTGGCCCTTTTGCTAACCCTGAGCAAGGCTTTGGTCTCGGTATTGCCGCTGTTGGCTTATATTCGCCATTAGAAGATAAAGACAGCGCTCCATTATCTACGGTTAGTATTACGGGTTATGGTTCGAGCTCTGGTTCCTATGGAATAGGGGTTAATAACCGAACTTATTTTGAAAACGATGAACTTCGATTTTTAGTTCAAGCAAAAGCAAGTCATACGCCCGAATACTATTGGGGGATTGGGAAAGAGCAAGCTGAGAATGAAGGAAACAAAACTTTAGTTGAAGCTGAAATCTTTGGGTTTACTCCGAAAATAGCGTATCAATTTTATCCTAATACCTATTTGCTAGCGGGTTTTGATTTGGAAAGCCATCGTAAGCAGACGACAGATTCGTTGCTTCTTAATTCAAAAGACTTAGAGGATACACTCTTAACAGCAGCAACCATTAGTCTTGAATATGATAGCCGAGACTTTGAACTTAATGCATACAGCGGTACGTTACTCAGTATTAACTGGAATGAATACAGTAAGTCGCTAGGCTCGGATTATGAATTTAATAAAGCGACCTTTAACTATCGCCAATATTACAGAGTAACAAGCGATACTGTACTGGCTTGGGAAGCATACAGCGAAACAGTGCAAGGCGATGTTCCTTGGTTTGCTTTGTCTTCATTAGGTAGTGATAAGCGTATGCGAGGCTATTACAGCGGACAGTATAGGGATAATACACAAGCATCAGCTCAAATCGAAGTGCGTCATCAGTTTAATCACCGTCATGGCATGGTTGCATGGGTTGGTGGTGGTAATGTTGCTGATTCTTATCAACAGTTATTTGATAGTAAATGGCTACCTACGTATGGAGTAGGTTACCGGTTTGCTTTCAAACCAAGAGTCAATGTCAGACTTGATTACGGTATAGGTAAAGATAGCCAAGCCGTGTATTTTCAAATTAACGAAGCATTTTAAGGGCGGGAATATGAATAACAAATCTTTATTCATGATAGCGACCAGTCTTCTTTTCGGAAGCTCATTTTCAGTATATGCGGATGCTCCAGTTGGTGTGAGGCCATGTTGTGCATTTGGCACTAATTTACAAACAGAAGTAGGGGGGATTCCTGTCCCATTTGTCTCTGTAGAAAATGTATTAAATATTGATGATCTTGGTGATCATATATACAACGATGGTAGCCAAAGCGTAGCAAGCAGTTTGATGGGGCTTGGTGATGAGAGTAATGGTATTTTTTATTCTGAAAAAGGTGGATTTTTAGATTCAGCACACGTTCGTGATACCGCAGATTTTACTTACTATTTATATACTGAATTTAAAGCTCATTTAGGAACTGATTACTCGATTACCTTATCGCCTGAGTTAAAAGATAGAGTGATCCAATTAACTGAATCAAAAAGCAATTTTACTTTTGAAGAGAAACAAAATATCAGTGTGGAACTAGCGGCTTTAACTGCATATCGCCTTGCTCAATGGCATGAAATAGCTCAATGGTTTGGTATGGAATCGGTTGGTGGTTTTAAAGAGTTGGCCTCTGCATTTTCGCCGGAAGATTTATATTCGAATATGCTTGGTGCAAAAATAGCGAGTTCTGTTATTGCTAAAAATCCAAATTTGTCAAAAGATGATTTTTCAAAAGCGATGACAAAAGCCATTGAAGCTAAATTTATTGAGCTTGGTATAGTATCGAAAGAAGAGTCAAAAGCTCAAATCAAAAGCATGGATGGAGTATGGTGGGATAGCGATAAGCGATTACCAAATAAATGGGTTGTTATTCATCGTGAATATCACTTAGGGACAGATCTTCGACCAAATGGTTTTAAAAATGGAGTGGAAGAGAGCTTATCAACGGAATATGAAGCGTTAGCTACGTTTAAGTTAATCCATAATAAAAATGATAAAGCGTTTAATGCGTTACCTGAAGCTTTGAGAAATAAAGCTTATTGGACTCCAAGCGATTTCCAAACGATAGCCGATTTTGCTAAGGCGCAAGACGAAAAAGAGCAAGCAAAAAATAAATAATATCGCTTTATTAATAATAAAAGCCCTGTTTCGATTTCTCGTATCAGGGCTTTATTTTTAATTATAACATTAAACAACTTACGCTTTTGCTTTACCCATATTTGGTGTCGTACCAAATTTTTCAGTGCTAAAGCCTTTAATTAAACTGACACACATCATAAGAAGAATAAACGTAAATGGTAGTGCTGTTGATACAGTACCTGCTTGTAGCGCTTGCATAGCTTCTGTACCACCAACCCACAGTAGTACCGCTGCAATCGATCCTTGAACAGTTGCCCAGAAAATACGCTGAGGAACTGGTGCATCAACTTTACCACCAGCAGTAATACTATCGATAACTAATGAGCCAGAATCTGATGATGTTACAAAGAACACCATAATCAGTACGATAGAAATAACTGAAAGAGCAGTGCTCATAGGAATCGCATCATACATATTAAACAGTGCTATAGTGATGTCTTGTAGACCATTCTCACCCAACTCACCAATTTTATTTACGACTTGTTCAATTGCAATACCACCGAATGCAGACATCCATAATGCAGTTGCCAACGTCGGAATGATCATTACAGAGATCAAGAATTGGCGAACGGTACGACCTTTAGATACACGAGCAATGAACATACCTACGAATGGGGACCATGAAATCCACCAAGCCCAGTAGAATACTGTCCAACCGTGCATCCAACCTTCATCTTCACGACCATGAGGATTACTTAGTGGAATGATGTTTTCAATATACCCTGTCACTGTTAATGGTAATGCACTCATTACATCAGAGAAACCAATGAAAATAATGAAGAATAATAAAGCAACAGCCACAAGCATGTTGACGTTACTTAATAGTTTTACACCGCCATCAATGCCTCGTATTACCGAGATCATAGCAAGCATGGTCACAAAAATGATTACGCCAATTTGCATGTTAACGCCACCATCGGTACCAAATACATGATTGATACCACCAGCAGCTTGTTGAGCTCCTAGACCAAGAGAGGTTGCAAGGCCAAATAGTGTCGCTAGTACGGTTAGAATATCAATGATATGACCGAACCAACCCCATGTTCTATCACCTAAAATTGGATAGAAGACAGAGCGCATTGATAGTGGTAAGCCTTTATTAAAAGTAAAGAATGCTAAAGAGAGGGCCACTAAGCCATATATTGCCCATGGGTGGATACCCCAGTGGTACATAGTGCCGCCCAATGCTAGTTTTTTAGCTTCTTCGGTAAATGGTTCAACATCTAAAGGGGTGCCATACCAATCAGTAAAATAAGCAAGAGGCTCAGCAACGCCATAGAACATTAAACCAATACCCATACCAGCAGCAAATAGCATTGCCATCCATGAGATTGTAGAGTGTTCAGGTTTTGCCTTGTCGCCACCAATGCGAATTTTGCCAAAAGGAGAAATGATTAGCGCTAAACAGAATATCAGAAAGATATTACTAGACCACATAAAGAGGCCATCAAAATTGTTGATGATTTGCCACTTAACACCGTCAAGAAGGGATTTTGCTTCTGTTGGGTCCATAACTAGAAGCACAGTAAGAAAAAGAATAATGGAACCAGCACTAATACCAAAAACCTGATTATGAATATCAAAACCCCATTTTTGGATATTGTCCTGTCCAACCTCGTAGTCAGTACTGTCTATACTGTACTTATCCGTAGTACTCATGTGTCCTCACATTAAAATATAATGGCTCCCATTGGAGACCATCAAACGACTGCAACATCAATGTAACAGTTTTTTCATGAGGATGATATCAGAGTTGAGAATTCAATAACATATATAATTTTTTTGTTGATATAAATAAAAACGCCTTAAAACAGTGCTTTAAGGCGTTTATGATATAGGTTAAAGGTGGTTAGTGGTCAAGGTATAGATAGTTTTGCCAAGACTTCATACGAATTAATACTTTACGCATAATCGACACATGTTCGAAGCTATCAGAGTAAACGGAAATTTCAGCATTTGAACCCGCTGGGAGGTGAAATTCGGATACATCATCAGTCAGTTTCAGTTTTACTAATGCTCGACCGTTTGTACGAATAGCATTTGTTCCTAAAAGCGCACCAGATGCTTGTATTTGACCTTCACCAATAGCAGGGATCACTTCTACAACTTCCCCTTTAAATACACGTCCAGGAATCGCTCTAAAAAGAAACTCAGCTTCGAATCCTGCTCGTAATCGTTGTAATGAGTTTTGTCTGAAAGCACCTACAAAGTATTGATCTTCTGTATGTACAAACGTCATTACAGGACGAAGTGGAATAGGGACTGCCATCATACCAGGACGTAGCGCCATTTGAGTTACATACCCATCTGTTGGTGCTTTTACAATTGTTTCGTCAAGATTAAATTGCGCTTGTTCTAACTCTGCACGCATACGAGCTACAGTAGTGTTTTCACCGTTTATTTCAGACTCTAGTGCAAGCTTTGCTTGCTGCTCTTGAGCTTGAACCGATTCTAATGTTGCTTCAGAAGCTTTGTATGTTTGTTTACGAGTATCAAGTTGTTGAGCAGTGAAAGCACCTTTTTTATAGCCTTTTTCATAACGTTTAAATTCACGATAGGCTTTATCTTTATCTGCTGTCGCTTTTATTGTGTTTGATTGTGCTGACTTATAAACTGATTCTAACTGAAGTGCTGCTTGTTCAGCTTCACTTAAAGCAGCTTGTTTACGAATAACTTCAGCTTGAAAAGGAATTGGGTCAATTTTGAATAAAACATCACCAGCGGCAACAGGTTGGTTTGGTGTAACGTTAACCTCGATAACTTTGCCTCTAACACTTGGAACAATTGGCGTGGTTACATAAAATTGTCCACCAAATTGAGTAAATGGGTGGTTGTAGTTCATTAATAGAACTAGAGTTCCAACTAATACAACGCCGCCTAAACCTGCGGTAGGCACTGTCCATTTGTTTAGTGGAATATTAAAGATTTTAAATACCGCAATACATAACGCGGTGTACGTCAAAATAAGCAATAAATCCATTATGCTTGCTCCTCTTGAGATGGTTTTTGAGGCGCCTGTTTAACTTGATTGACTTCTATTTGAGAGAGTTTTTCAGTTAATAGCTCTACTTGGTCATTAAGATGATTAACACGAGTTTGTAGCTCTAATTGATTGTTTTCGATTTTATGGAAGCCCCAACCACGATCTTCACGCCATAGCGTTGCCCAGATCCAAAGAAATGGCCATAAAACATGGAGAGTAAACAGACTTACCCAGCCAGCGACATGAATTGCATCAGAATGTGGGTGGTTGCGTTTGTGAGCTATCTCATAAGGAATATCATGAATGACAATGATGCCATAGAAAATGACAAGGGCAACGAAGACCAATAAACCAAGTGCAAAATAATCTAAAAACATAAACGTATCCTTGTTTACCTTTATTGTTAACAAAAACTATATTTTTTAATAACTTGAGTTTGGCATTTGTAAGAACAATACGCAAGGTTAATAAGTTTTTAGAAACAAAAAAACCGACTATAAGCAAATGAGTCGGTTTTTTGTTTGTTTTTTATACTGGGTTGGTTATTCGCTGACGCAGTTACGTCCGCCTTCTTTGGCTCTGTATAACGCTTCGTCGGCAGCTTTAATAACTAGCTGTGGCTTTCTTAAATCTTCGCTATCGGCAACACCAATACTAATGGTTACGTTTACGACTTTTGTTTTATTCGCTTTACCACGCTTAGCTTGTCCTTCTTTGTTATCTTTAGGACGAGTAGAAGTATCACGAATAATTAAATCATAATCAGCGATGTCTTCTCGTAACTCTTCAAGATATTCTAAACTTTGCTTCGCTGTTTTACCTTTAAATAAAACCGTAAATTCTTCGCCACCATAACGATAAACTTTCGCGTTACCACCAGTTTGAGCCATGATACTGGCAACTAACTTAAGCACGTCATCACCAGTATCGTGTCCATAAGTATCATTAAACTTTTTAAAATGGTCGACATCAAGCATTGCAATGGTGTAGGTGCGACCAAGGTGTTTCATTTCAGATTCTAGAGCTCGTCGCCCCGGAATCCCAGTTAACTGATCGATAAACGCCAATTCATGGCTTGCTGAAATAATGTAAAGAAGCAGAAGTAAGCCAGCAATTGAAAACATCGTGCTTGAGATGTAATCAACACTAAATAATGAAAAAGTCAGTGATGAATAAAGTAAGCACGTGTAAGACGCCAGATCCGTATTGTTACTTCGAGTTAAAACGAAAATAGCGGATAAGCCACACATTACAATACTATAAAGAACAACAATAACAGGCAGAGGTGAGATTTCTGGAATATTGAGCAAATAGGTTTGCCATATTTCAGTCATGTCATTATCAGCAAAGTGTACCGTTATTATCCAGCACCAGAAAAACATGAAGAGTAATATGCATAAATAACCCGCACCGAACTTAGAGAAAATTCGACGTTCAGGGAAAATAAATGTAGCCATCATGCAGATAGGTAATAAAAAGGCGGTTAATGTAAATTCAATTCGTGTCGTACCGTATGATAATGGTACTTGCAACCTTTCTTGAATTATCCAATAAGCAATAGCCATACTTATCGCTATCATACCAATTCGTCCTTGGTTAAAAGGCTGACTTAGTAGTAAAACGATAGATAATACAATATAGGGCAGTATATAGGAGAACCCTTGATTCTCAGATGAGAGTTGGATTATGCCATCCATTCCAGTAATCACAGATACAACTATGATAATAGGGAGCAATAATTTAAATAAAGGATGGCTGAGAAGGTTAAAAGACATTATTTTTTTAACTAATCCTATAAAACTAAAAAAGAAAGAGTGTGTCACTGAACTGATGAGACAATTTGTTATTCTATCAATAACGTGACTCTATTCATATGCTTACGATACACTTAATGCATTAAACAACAATAAGGTGCCTCTATGGAATCAAACATTCATAATTATATGGAAGTTCTCGTCAATAAACGATTTTTTGCATTGGAATTCCACCAGATTTATACGCTTGATCAAATCGCTGACATGAAGTGCATTGCACTTAATCAACTTCCTACACTTTATATTCGTTATAGCTTGGATATGTTAGCGGCAACTTCTCAGAAAAATTAATGCAATATGACGAAATGGTTGCAGCTGCGGTTGAAAATGCGGAAAAAATGATCGCAAATGATAGAAGAGAAAGAAAAGATGACTTTGATGATATTGTGATATATCGCCCTAAAGATCGTTTCGAGTTAGAGGACGAAGAAGATCCATTTTCAGGCAAATTGAATTTAGATTAGTGCTAAGTAATAAAAAGAAAACCCATACTATAAAGTATGGGTTTTTGTTTGTTCTAAATAAAAAGGTTACTTATGCGTCTGCACTTGTAGTTGCATTTGTTGTTGCATCTTCATTTTCAACAACAGGTGTTTCTTCTGGTTCTGGAGCAGGAAAAGCCTGAAGTGGTTTCGCAACCATATTACGAGTGTCTTCTTTCACTTCAGCTAATACAACTGGAAGTTGATCGCCAAGTTTAAACGTTTCATGTTTATCAATAGAGATAATGCCTTGGTCAGCATTGCATTCGATACGTTCTTTATTATCAACGATTAATGAACCCGGAATAAATGCTGCTGCGCCATTTTCAATTAAACGTACACGCATACCTGCACGATTAATATCAAAAATTTCAGCAGTGTATTTAGTCTCTTTTTCAACTTCTGATGCTAATGTTCTGCAGTATAACCAATCACTTACATTTCGTTCTGCCATACGATGGAAGCGGCGGCTAAGTGCTAGTTCTTCTCCAACGATATCATCAGGGCGTTGAACAGGCTCTTTTCCTAAAATGTGAGCTTTAAGCATACGATGATTAATCATATCGCTGTACTTACGGATTGGAGAAGTCCATGTTGCGTAAATATCTAATCCCATAGCGTAGTGAGGTAGTGGTTCATTACCTGTCTCGCTGTAGGTTTGGAATTTACGAATACGCGCATCTAAATAAGACGTTGGTTGCTTTCCTAATAGACGGCGTAATTCACTGAAGCCTTCAAGGGTAGAAATTTGTTCTTCCGTAAATTCGACACCATCTAATTGATTAACAATTTCAACAACGTCTTTTAATTTGTCAGATTTGATACCAGCATGAGAGTTAAATACGCCCATATTAAATGCTGCACGTAATGTTTTACCTGCACAAATGTTTGCCGTTACCATTGCTTCTTCAACAAGCTTGTTCGCTGTACGGCGCATATCAGCATGAATAGCGATAACATCGTTGTCTTCGCTTAATTCAAAACGGTAATCAGGACGATCTGGGAAAATAACCGCGTGAGTTTCTCTCCAAGTTGTACGTACTTGAGCAAACTCATACAGCTCCGTTACTACTTGTGCGATGGTGTCATTTGGTTGCCATTTATCACAAGAGCCCGTTTCTAAGAAATCAGAAACATGGTCATAAGCTAAACGAGCGTGTGATTTGATCGTTGCTGCAAAAAAGTTGATGCTGTCTTCTTGGATATTGCCGTTTGCATCAACCAATACTGTACAGCAAAGAGCAGGGCGTTCTTGGCCTTCAATTAAAGAACATAACTCATCACTTAAATCACGAGGTAACATAGGAATATTACGACCTGGTAGGTAGATCGTATAACCACGTTCACGTGCCACTTTATCCATACTGTCATCTGGTGTGATATAAGCGGTAGGATCTGCAATAGCAATAGTTAGTTCAAATGAACCATTTTCAAGCTTTTTGATATATAACGCATCATCCATGTCTTTGGTTGATTCGCCATCAATGGTTACGAATGGGGTTGCTGTCATATCGACACGAACTAAATCAGCGTCGTCTTTGATTTCCCAATGTTCAATACCTTCAGGCTCTGAGTTAGGTAAATCGTTTTGAGCTAGAGTTACCCACCAAGGTGCAATTTTGTCATCGCTGTCAGTGATTTTATGGGTAATATCACATTGAAAGCCTTGATCCCCTTTTAATGGGTGTTGAGTTAACTCTGCAACAACCCAGTCACCTTCTTTAAGTGTCTCTGGGTTTACGCCTTTGCGAGTTTTTGCCTTAATAGCATTTTTTAAACTAGGGTGATCAGGCATTACTTGTAGACGTTTTTTAAACATCTGAATACGGCCAATGAACCGGGTAATTGATTGTTCGATTAATTGATCTGGTTCTGCTTGCTCTTTTTCATTCTCTGTACGAATAAGAGCCACTACTTTGTCACCATGCATAACTTTTTTCATTTGTGCTGGTGGGATAAAGATGCTTTTTTTCTTATCATCTGATTCTAAGAAGCCAAAGCCACGTTCAGTTGCTTTAATAGTGCCTTCTTTTTTTGGAAGTTTTTCTTGTATTTGCTGCTTCAATTGCGCAAGTAGTGGGTTATCTTGAAACATGAGCCTTCATTATAATAGAGAAATAACGAAGTAATTTTACTATTGCACCTAATTGATTACTAGAAAACTTGGACGAAATGTACAAAAAAGAACATTTAAAGTACAAAAAACTACCAAATCTAAGAAAATGAAGCTAAATTTGTGAACTCGCTCAATTTTTTCTGGTAATTCTTGCCGTATTAGGGCATTATGCGCGCCCTGAGTTAATCCACTTTCTATAATTGAGTGGAATTGACCTGTCCTGTCCCGAGAGCTTGTGTGTGTGTATGGAACTTGCTGAGCAAATGGGACCTTTTTTATATGATTAATTATTGGGATCCCAATGTCAGAATCTATTACTGAATTTCGCCAACTGGCTTTAGACGAATCAATCTTATCTGCACTTGATGATATGGGCTTTGTAGCTCCAACTCCTATTCAAGCAGCTTCGATTCCTCTACTTCTAGAAGGCCGTGATGCTCTTGGTAAAGCGCAAACAGGTACTGGTAAAACAGCTGCATTCTCTTTACCACTATTAAACAAAATCAATCTTAAGCAACATAACCCACAAGCAATTATCATGGCTCCAACTCGTGAACTTGCTATTCAGGTTGCTGCTGAAGTTAAAAACCTTGGTCGTAACATCAAGGGTCTTAAAGTTTTAGAGATCTACGGTGGTGCATCTATCGTTGATCAAATGCGTGCTCTAAGTCGCGGTGCTCATATCATCGTTGGTACTCCTGGCCGTGTTAAAGATTTACTAAATCGTGACCGTCTAAACCTAGGCGAAGTTCATACGTTCATCCTAGATGAAGCAGATGAAATGCTTAAAATGGGTTTTGTTGATGATGTAACTTGGATTCTTGAAAAAGCACCAGATACAGCTCAACGTATCCTTTTCTCTGCAACTATGCCTCCAATGGTTAAAACAATCGTTGATCGTTACCTACGTGAACCTGCTCGTGTAGACGTTGCTGGTACTAACCACACGGTTGATAAAGTAGAGCAAAACTTCTGGGTTGTTAAAGGCGTAGAAAAAGACGAAGCAATGTCTCGTCTACTTGAAACTGAAGAAACTGATGCGTCAATCGTATTCGTTCGTACTCGTCAAGATACTGAGCGTCTAGCTGATTGGTTATCTGCTCGTGGCTTTAAAGCTGCTGCACTGCACGGTGATATCCCTCAGTCTCAACGTGAACGTACTGTTGATAACATCAAAAACGGCGTTATCGATATCCTAGTTGCTACTGACGTAGTTGCACGTGGTCTTGATGTTCCACGTATTACTCACGTATTTAACTACGATATCCCATTTGATGTTGAATCTTACATCCACCGTATCGGTCGTACAGGTCGTGCTGGACGTAAAGGTAAAGCGATCCTTCTAGTTCGCACAAACCAAATGCGTATGCTTCGTACAATCGAGCGTGTAACTAAGTCAACAATGGAAGAAATTCAACTTCCACATCGTGACCAAGTTGCAGAATGTCGTTTAGCTGCTTTAGCTGCTGAACTTCAAGCGGATAAAGAATTTGTTGCTCTTGATGCGTTTACTGATCTAATCAATAAACTTCAAGAAACACTAGAAATCGATGCAACTACAATTGCTGCAATGCTACTTAAGCGTCAGCAAGGCAAGCGTCCTTTATTCTACAAAGGTCCAGACCCAATGATCGCTGCTATGGAACGTGCTAAGAATCGTCGTTCTGATCGTGGCGAACGTGGTGAGCGCGGTGGCCGTGGTGATCGTCCTGAGCGTGGTGAACGTCGTCAATACAATAACGATGACTTCGATACATACCAATTAGAAGTAGGTCGTGAGCAAGGCGTTCAAGTTAAAGACATCGTAGGTGCTCTAGCTAACGAACTTGGTTTCACAAAAGGTTCTATCGGTGCAATTAAACTTGCTCCTGGCCACACATACGTACAACTTCCTAAGAAAATGTCTGCAGATGTTGCTGGTAAACTTAAGAAACTACGTATTCGTCAAAACGAGACAAAAGCAGTTGTTGTTGAAGGTGTTGACCTAACAATCGAACGTCGTCCTCGCACTGGTGGTGGTCGTGATGATAACCGTGGTGGCAATGGCCGTGGCGGTTACCGTGGTAATCGTGAAAACCGTGAAGGTGGCCGTGGTGGCGAGCGTCGTTTCGATCGCAACAAAGGTGGTGATCACCGTGGTAGTCACCGTGGCGAGCGTGCACCAGGCGGCCGTGGCCGTGGTCGCAGCGAGCGTAGCGAAGGTTAATCCTTAGCAAATAATCAAAATAAAAACCGAGCTCATGTAGCTCGGTTTTTTTATGTCTGCATAAAATGGTTTTATATTGTTTCAAGCTTATAAAAAAGTATATAAAGGCAATAGTAGTGTGCCGTTAATATCTTAACTACATGATTAGAGTAGGCAAATAGGCGATGATGATTTAATTATTTATAAGTGAAATAGTTGTTTCTGTTTTCAATAAATAGTGATATTTTTTGAAAAATCAGCAGGGCTTGCGATATTGACTGCTGTGAATACTCTTTTTATTCATAAATGGAAAATAACATGGATAATGAAATCCGATTACGTGCTCTTGAGCAAACCGATCTTCGTTTTATTCACCAACTGAACAACAATAGATCAATTATGTCATACTGGTTTGAAGAACCGTATGAATCGTATTACGAACTCGAAGACCTATTTCGTAAGCATATTCATGATAGTAATGAGCGTCGTTTTATCGCTGAAAATGCACAGCAACAATCAATTGGTTTAGTGGAATTAGTTGAAATTAACTCCATTCACCGTAATGCTGAATTTCAAATTATCATCGCACCAGATTTTCAAGGTTGTGGTTATGCGCGTGGATTAATCAATAAAGCCTTAAATTACGCATTTACTATTTTGAATTTACATAAAGTTTATTTGCACGTTGCGGTAAACAATGAAAAAGCGATTCATTTATATGAAAAATGTGGATTTGTTGAAGAAGGGCATTTGATTAAAGAGATTTTCGTAAATGGAGAATACAGTGACATTAAGCGCATGTATATTCTTCAAGATACATATATAAAGAACCGTCATAATTAATAGAAAAGGGCTTCTAATATTAGAAGCCCTTTTTATGTGCCAACCGTACGTTGTTATTTTTTTAAGCTACGATTGCATCTACTTCTTCAGCTTTTACTGCTTCCATACGTTCACCGTAAATAGAGCGTAACTGGCTAACAACATCTTCACGAGTAACAACGCCAACTAATTGATTGTTTTCAATTACAGGTAAGATACGTGGTTTAGATACACGCATGTCACGAGCGCGGTCATTAATTGATAGTGTGCTGTAGCTTGTTGCAATGCCCATGTCTGTTGTTGGGTAAAGCTTTGGTTTATCAATCGCGTAGAACTCAGCTAACTGCAATAATGTGTCTTTAGGTGAGATGCTTGTGATGTCTGTTTTCATTAAATCAGCAACTGTACGACCTTTTTCTGGTAGATAATCTTCACACCATAGTTCAACTAATACATCATGCTCAGAGAAGAAACCAACCACTTCACTATGACTGTTTACAACGATTGCACCTGAAAGATGGCGGTCTAATAGGTTATCCAGTGCAACTTCTACAGGCATTTCTGGTTGAAGAACGTAAGTGTTAACATCCATAAATTGATTTACTGTTTTGTTCGCGTTCATTTTGATCATTTCCTTAGAGTCTGAATCTGTAAATAGTGGTGTAATTTGTGATGTTTCTACTGCTTTTAATTGAGGGCGAGTGAAGATTGACCAGTAAGCCAAACCAACAAGACCTGCACCACCAACGATATTTCCTAACGTTACAGGGATTAAGTTTGCTGTAATAAAATTAACGATATTTAAGTCTGCGTATTGTTCAGGTGTTGCACCGACTGCAAGCCAAAACTCAGGCGGAGCAAGTTGTTGAATCGCAATACCTAAAGGAACCATAAACATGTTTGCAACACAGTGCTCAAAGCCACTACTAACAAACATTGCAACAGGTAAAATAACCATTACTGCTTTAGTGAGCATATTGGTTGAGCAGAAGGTTAACCACACAGCCAAACACACTAATAAATTACATAAAATACCCAGAGCAAATGCTTCTAACGGTTGGTGGTGCAATTTATGTTGAGCGATATTTAGTGCGTTCAAACCCCATTGACCACCGTCGTTTTGGTACATACCAGCAGAAACCACAAGAGCAAGTAATAGACCAGCACCAATAAAGTTGCCGATATATACTTTTCCCCAGATCCCTAGCATTTTGCCAAAACTGATTTGTCTATTTGCTACAGCGATTGCTGATAAAACCGAGCTTGTAAATAATTCACCGCCACCGATAACAACTAGGATCAAACCTAAACTAAAAGCTAAGCCACCAGCAAAACGACTGATACCCCAACCAGTTTCTGTATTGCCTGTCGTTACCGTTGTATAGAAAATGAATGCTATCCCGATAAAGACACCAGCCATAATGGCTAAGCCAATTACCATGCTTGTTGGCTTCTTAGACTTAGCAAGTGCGTAATAAGCTGCTTGTTCCATCATTTCGCTGGGATTAAATTGTCCAGTTGTGTTTGGACTGAGATTAGAACTCATTTGTCCTCCTTAAGTATTGGTTATAAAAATGCTTAAGGAATATGAGCTAACCCGTCTTGCTTAAGCCCAGTTAGATTATGAGCAAAAGTGCTTGGGGTAAAATTGATTGTTTTTAGGTTCTATATCAGTTTTCCTTATGAAACTAAAATGGTATGATTTACACAAAATAAGTTCTTATAAAAGAGATGGTTATGCGTTATTCATTAAAACAGTTGGCAGTTTTTGATGCAGTAGCGACAACAGGAAGCGTCAGTCAAGCGGCTGAATTATTGTCTTTGACTCAATCAGCTACCAGTATGTCGTTGTCGCAATTAGAAAAAATGTTGGGGCGTTCATTATTTGAACGTCACGGAAAACGAATGGCGCTCACTCATTGGGGTGTATGGCTTCGTCCTAAAGCTAAAAAGCTGATTCATGATGCACAACAGATTGAATTAGGCTTTTATGATCAGCATTTGATCAGTGGTGAAATCTCATTAGGTGCGAGCCAAACCGCAGCTGAACACTTAGTTCCAAACCTTATCAGTAATATTGATAATGATTTCCCAGAAATTCGAATCTCTTTAGGTGTAAAAAACACCTCTGGTATTATTGAAGGGGTATTAGATTACAAATATGAACTAGGAATTATCGAAGGGCGCTGTGATGATAGCCGAATTCATCAAGAAGTTTTTTGTACAGATCATTTGATCATTGTTGCAGCAGCTCATCATCCTTTTGCTAAGCATGAAAAAGTCAGTTTAGCCCAATTAGAGCAAGCAAAATGGGTATTACGTGAGCATGGTGCAGGAACACGAACTATTTTTGATAGTGCTATTCATGGCAAAATTCCTGATTTAGACGTATGGCGTGAGTACGAATACGTTCCAGTATTACGAACATTAGTAGCAAATGGACAATATTTAAGCTGTTTACCTTATTTAGATGTAGTGAAATACATTGAACGCGGTGAATTAGTCGCATTAAACGTACCTGAACTGAATATGGAAAGAACACTTTCATTTATTTGGCGATCATCAATGGATCAAAATCCGATCAGCGATTGCATAAGAAGAGAGGGTATAAGAATGATTAAGAATCATAACGTTATACGATAAGTGATAAGAAAAATTAACTTCTTAGTTTGTTTGATATTTGTTATTCTCATTAAATAACCGTTATTTATTATATTTATTCTTAGGGATAGAAAGATATGCCAGCATTATCAGTTTTATTGATGGATAGTTTCAACTACTTCAAAAAGCATTTTATTGCCTTTTGTATGCTTGTCCTTCCATTCGCGCTTATCACTAATGGGATAGCATTAAGCTTTAATGAGAACGATGGTCCAGGTAAGTTTTTAGTATATATGCTATTTATTTTGACTATCTATCCTTTTTATAAAGGAGCGATTCTTTATTATATCGCTTATTCATTTGATGGAAGAAGAGTTCCATTTAGTCAACTGTATCAAATACCGGCCAAAACATGGTTTTCGTTTGTATTGATGAACATGATTTTGGGATTAGCGATTTTAATGGGGTTCATGGCGCTTATTCTACCAGGTTTGTATTTGATGGCTCGTTTCTCATTTACAGAGATCTATTGTGTTCTCTATAAAGAAAAAACAAATGATGCGATTAAATTGGGTTGGCATGATACAAAAGACAATTACTGGGTGTTATTTAAAGGTTTAGTTATTATTTTTGGTTTTACTACTGGTTTGATGTGGGCACTAGAATATGGACTTGGTTTAATTGGCTTGCAATCGCCAGTATTGTCTTTCATTTTTTCTATTTCTGAAGTGGTTTTATCAATGATGAACACGATTTTTATCTTTAGAGTGTTTACAGTTAATACGACTAAACTAGAAGAAATCCAAGCTATTGAATAATTAATATTTTTATCATTATTTATTATAAAAACGGTCAACTTTATAAGGTTGACCGTTTTTTTATGTAAAATTATTAATGAGACAGCTGTTGCAAAAATGTTGCATTCTGTTGGTCTGTGCAAATTTTAGATGACATGATGTTTCGAAATGTAAATGTAAATATCGGATTTAGGATGTTTCTATGAAGTTTCGACACAAAATTATTTTAGCTTTTTCAATTATTATGACAGTGACTTTGGCTCTATTAAGTACTGTTCAATACCTTAATATGAAAAAAGAAGTAGAGCATGAAGTTCAATCAAGTATTCATGAGATTGTTGATGGTGTACGCACAACGGTGAATTCAGAACTAGCGGGAAAAACGTTATTAGCCGAATACGTAACAGAAATTGCTGAAAGAGATTTGAACTCAAAAACGCTTGAGACAATCTTAAGCCAACCTCAAGTAAAAAAAGCGTTTGTACTCGCAGGCATCGGTTTTGAAGATGGGCATGATTTTGTTAGTAATGATCCAACGTGGGATCCACAGGGGTATGATGCAAGGACTCGAGGTTGGTATAAATCCGCAAAGCAAGAAAATGGCACAATAATCACAGAGCCTTACGAGGATGCCCTTACTGGAGAAATTCTGATTTCAATTGCAACGGCAGTAAAATCAGATAATCAGTTTATTGGGTCTGTTTTTTTCGATTTGAGCTTAGGAAGTTTGGCTGAGTTAGTGAATCAAGTTGAACTATTTGATGCTGGATACTTATTTATTGTTGATAAGGCAGGAATTGTTATCGCTCATCCTGATAGTCAATATAATGGTCAATCTATGGCGTCATTCTTACCAAATATTCAATTAAGTTCAAAATTACAAACAATAGAGATTAATGGGGCGACACATGACGTCTCATTTACCTCTATTGATGGGTACCCTTGGTCGATTGGTGTTGTTCTGGATGAAGGCAAAGTTTTTAAACAAATTAATGAATTAAAAAATGATTCATTAATATATTCAGTCATTGCGGTTATTGTTTCAATTATTTTGATGCTGTTGTTTATTACTCATCTTATTCGTCCTGTTCAAACATTAAATTCTGCAATTCAGAACGTAGCATCAGGAGAAGCGGATTTAACACAGCGACTGGATACCAAAATTGATCCTGAATTTGCGCCTCTAGCGGAAGGCTTTAATCAGTTTATTATTAATCTTCAAACTCAAGTAACAGAAACCAAAGCGTTAAGTCACCAATTAAATCAAGGGGCTCAGAAGATCTTAGTAGGCGCAAATGACTCAGAAACTGCAATGAATACGCAAATGATGGAGTTAGAGCAACTGGCAACGGCCATGAATGAGATGGCTGCTACATCGGTTGATGTGGCTGGAAACGTACAAAGTGCCGCTGAATATGCCAAAAAAGCGGACAGTGCAACCGAGCATGGTATGACGGTTGTAAATCAAACATCAGAAGAAATTACTGATCTATCAACGAACATTAATCAAGCTGTAGAAGAAGTTGGAAAACTAGAAAAAGCGACGGACAGCATTGGTACAATTTTGCGTGTTATCAATGATATTGCAGAGCAAACCAATTTGCTGGCTCTGAATGCGGCAATAGAATCGGCAAGAGCAGGAGAGGCTGGTCGTGGTTTTGCTGTTGTTGCTGATGAAGTCAGAACCCTTGCTAAGCGTACGCAAGAATCGACAACAGAAATAGCGACAATGATTGAACAATTACAATCAGGTGCAGCAAGTGTTTCTTCTTCAATGCTAAGTAGCCAACAAAGGGCGGATTCTACCGTTGATAAAGCAAAACAAACCGCTGAAGCATTAACTCAGATAAGAGAAACAATTCAACAAATTAATGATATGAATATTCATATAGCTTCTGCAGCGGAAGAGCAAAGTCATGTTGCTGAAGAAATAAATGGAAAGACCGTGAATATTAAAGATTTGTCAGTATTGGTTCATGAAGCGGCACAAGGTGCTGCGGTTGCCATTAATGAACAGGTAAGTGTGGTTGAAAGCCAAGAAAAGATAATGAATAAGTTTACAGTGTAACTGACGTATAACTATCAATTAAATTGATATAAAAGCTCAAGAGTATTCTTGAGCTTTTTTAGTTATGCTAGCTATTGGCGTTCCCAGTAATTAAATAGTTGAGAGAGAATAAAACAGAGAACGAAATAACTAAGTGCTACAAAAATCCAAATTTCAAAAATCATACCGCTTGAGTTCGCGATTTCAGTACCTACAAAAGTTAACTCTTGTATTGAAATTAAAGAGATAATAGAAGAATCTTTAACTAAAGAGATACATTGCCCAGCTAGAGGTGGAATGATCACTTTAAATACTTGCGGGGCAATAATGTATCGATATCGATGCCAAGTTGATAACCCCAGTGTTTTTGCTGCTTCATGTTGACCTTTAGGTATTGCATCCAAGCCTGAACGTACGACTTCACCAATATAAGCGGCAGAGATCATACCAATACACAATACTCCCGCCGTTAAGTTTTCCCACAGATTAGCTGAGCCAAAAAGAAATTGTTGCAGTAAGTTAATGTCACCAGAGTGTTCGCGTAATAAGCTCTCAAGACCTAATAAAGGAACCAGTTGGTTGGCAATAAAAAAGTAAAATATGAAAATAAAGACCAAAGGTGGAATGTTTCTGATCAGTTGGATATAGCTATTTGATAACGCTCTAATCACCGTAAAATTTGAACGGCGTCCTAAGCCTAATAAGATACCGAAACAAATGGCAAAGAGCATCCCCAAAACGTTAAACGTAATGTTGAAAACAAACCATCAAAAAAGTAAGGGAGAGAACCATCCGCTTTTGGAGTAAATAAAAGCTGAATGGCTTTAGACCACTGCCAATGATAAGCCAAGGTACCACTGTCTTTGGTCAATAACCAAGTGACAAACCCTATGATAATGATCAGTAATCCCCAATCTAATCGATTGAGCCTAAAAGATGCTCTTTGATACATTTTTTATTTCGCTGTTTGTGATTGCCAATCTAGGCTTGTAAACCAATAGTCGTAACGCTCTTTTAACCAACCGTCGTCGGTACGAGCTTTGATCCACTCATCAAAATACGCTTTTTTATCTTCTTCACCTAAACGAACAGCAAAGGCTTCATTGCCTTGTGATAAACGCTCTTTAAATGGTAAGTAAAGAATATCAGCGTGTTTAAGCGTATCGAATTCTGGTTTAGGCGTTGATGCTGCTACGGCGTGAGCATTAGCATTTAATACTTCTTGGAAGGCTTGTGCTTCATCATCAAATTGTAGAACTTTTGCTTTTGGAAAGTGTTCTTTGATAGCTGCAACGGTAATTGAACCACGGCGTGCTGCAAATTTTACGCGTCTTGAATTGAAATCTTCACGAGTAAAGCCGTCCGTTAACTCTTTATTAGCAGCAACCTGTACACCTGAGTGTGAATATGGAATAGTAAACAGAACACTTTTTGAACGTTCATCAGTAATTGTTAATCCACCGATAATGACGTCAAATTTACCAGAAATAAGAGAGGGAATAATGCCATCCCAAGCTGTAGGTATAAACTCAACTTTTAAACCAGAGTCTTCAGCAAGACGCTTTGCCACATCGACTTCAAAACCAATTAACTCACCTTGTTGATTTCTCATCGCCCATGGAACAAAAGTACTTAAGCCTACTTTTAATGTACCACGCTCTTGAATCTTGTCTAAATTGGGTGTGCTGTCGGTTGTCGTTGCGGAAAATACTGAACTACTAAATAGTAAACTTAATCCAAAAAACGAAAGTAATAGGTGCTTCATGCGAGTTGTTCTCCTTAGTGTGCGTTGTGCATTCTGTATTCTAGCCATGCTGATAAAGCAGAAAGGCTTAATGTAATCATTAAATAGATGGCGGCCACTGTAAACCAAATTTCAAATGGCATGGCTGTATCCGATACAATATTTCTTCCCTCAGTAGTAAGGTCAAAAATAGCCATTACACTGACTATAGAAGAGTTTTTAACTAAGGAAACTAATTCGTTGGTTAGTGAGGGTAAGGTTTTTCTAATTACTTGAGGTAAAACAACATATCGATAGCTGTTGAATTGAGAAAGTCCTAATGTCTTACACGCCTCAAATTGTCCTTTAGGTAGATTGATTAAACCTGAACGTAAGATTTCGGCTGTATATGCACCTTGAAACAAAGCTAAAGCTAAGACGGCAGTAGTGAAACGCTCTAAGCCTAAAAAAGGACCAAAAACGAAATACAATAAATAGATTTGAACCAATAATGGGGTATTACGGATCAACTCAATGTATAGCGTTGATATTGTTTTACCTACAATGGAGTTTGATAGGCGCAATAATGCAGTTACCAGAGCAATAGCAAGTGTTGCAATCGCACTGATGGCGGATATTTTTAAAGTAACCACCAAACCTTCAATTAGTTCTGCAGGAAACCATTCACCATCTTCATAAAAGAAAATGAAGTCAGGAACTCGATCCCATTGCCATTGATAGTTCATGGCTTGAGCACCACTGTCCAAAACCCAAAAAAGACCTAAACTAAGTAATACGATCTGAAGAGTTGCAGAGAGAACTGGTGTAAAAATACGAGTAAAGTAATTCATCTTAATAGCTTAATATTTGGTTTAAAAAGCGTTGAGTTCGAGCGTGTTGCGGGGATTCAAAAAACTGGAGAGGCTCTGCAACCTCAACAATTTCACCTTCATCCATAAAAACGACTCTGTCTGCTACCTTTTTGGCAAATCCCATTTCATGGGTAACACAAACCATTGTGATGCCTTCTTTAGCTAAATCCGACATTACATCAAGCACCTCACTGATCATTTCAGGATCAAGAGCAGAAGTGGGTTCATCAAATAAGAGAATTTTAGGTTCCATACACAATGAACGAGCAATAGCGACGCGTTGTTGTTGGCCACCAGAAAGCTGTGATGGGTACTTATCAGCTTGTTCAGCGATATTGACGCGTTTTAAATACGTTAATGCACGCTCTTTTGCTTGAGCCTTAGAAAGTTTTAACGTTTTGATTGGAGATAGGGTTAGGTTCTCTAACACGGTTAAATGTGGGAAAAGATTAAAGTGTTGAAATACCATGCCAATTTTCCCTTTATCAAGGTGCTTTGGTGATAACACCTCATCAAAAAGTGAAAGCTGACCATTCTGGATGGACTCTAATGCATTAATGCAGCGAATAAGCGTAGATTTTCCTGAACCAGAAGGACCACAAATAACGACTTTTTCACCTTCTTGAATGGCTAAGTTGATATTTTTTAGAGCATGAAATTGGTCGTAAAATTTATCAACAGCTTCAAAAGTAATGACATTTGTTCTCTTTGTATTTTTTATCGTCACAATTAGTCCTTTCAGTTACTAGCCAAAGTTACTGTAACATATTCATTAAACTAAAGAAGTGATTCTTGTTTCTTTGATTGTTTATTGCGCAAAAAATGAGGTTATGTGTGGTTCATGTCAAAAGAGGTATGAGTAGTAAGTTATATTAAATTAACCATTGCACAACAGAACAAGACACGTTACGTTAACAGAATGGAGAATAAAGATGCAGGAAGATAACCTGTATAACAGAGATGGAAGAATAAGCAATGTATCAAACTGATGATGTACGAATTAAACAAGTAAAAGAACTTTTACCGCCTGTTGCTGTACTAGAAAAATTTCCGACAACTGAAACTGCTGCTAAAACGGTGTTTCAGTCTCGTCAAGCTATTCATAATATTCTTCAAGGTGAGGATGACCGTCTTTTAGTAATTATAGGACCATGTTCTATTCATGATCCAAAAGCGGCACTAGAGTATGGTGAAAAGCTAAAAGTATTGCGTGATGAGTTGGGTGATCGTTTAGAAGTAGTGATGCGTGTTTATTTTGAAAAACCGCGTACCACAGTTGGATGGAAAGGGTTAATCAATGACCCTTATATGGATGATTCATTTAAATTGAATGATGGTCTACGCATTGGTCGTAAATTGTTGCTTGATCTAACGGATATGGGATTGCCAACAGCTGGTGAATTTTTAGATATGATCACTCCTCAATACATGGGTGACCTAATCAGTTGGGGAGCAATTGGCGCTCGTACAACCGAATCTCAAGTTCACCGTGAGTTGTCTTCTGGTCTTTCATGCCCGGTAGGATTTAAAAACGGAACGGATGGTAATATCAAGATTGCAACGGATGCGATTCGTTCAGCAGGTTCATCACACCACTTTTTATCAGTAACGAAATATGGCCATTCTGCAATTGTAGAAACAGCAGGTAACCCTGATTGTCATATCATTCTTCGCGGTGGTAAAGAGCCGAACTACAGCGCAGAGCACGTTAAACCAGTTAAAGAGCAACTTGCTGCTTCTGGTTTACCGCAAAAAGTGATGATTGATTTCAGCCATGCAAACAGTTCAAAAGACTTTAAACGTCAAATGGTTGTTGCAGATGATGTTTGTGGCCAAATCTCAGGTGGTGAAGATGCTGTTTTCGGTGTCATGATTGAAAGCCATTTAGTAGAAGGTCGCCAAGATTTAGTTAACGGCAAAGTAGAAACTTATGGTCAATCGATTACAGATGCTTGTATTGGTTGGGATGATACTGAAAAAGTACTTCGTCAATTAGCTGATTCAGTAACGGCACGACGTAATAAATAAGAGTTCTTTATAAAACATAAACGCCAACAGTGTATGCTGTTGGCGTTTTTTTATCCTTGTCCTTTTGCCATTGTAACCGTACGTTTTAATGTCCATCGCAGTAATAAAGGAATACTCTCAGGTCCCATTTCTTCGCAATGCTCCACAATAGCTAATGCGACATCCGGTTTTGCGTATTTTTTTAACGTTTTTACTATGATCTTTTTAGGTGGAACAGGTTGATCGGCTGAAATATTTGATAGTGTTCTGAATAACTCTTCAAAGCCGTGATGATATAAATAATGCTCAATATCTTTATGTGGTAGTTCTGTTAAACGGTGACGCTCATGTTCGTTTTCGAGCTGGTTTTTTACTGCAAAGGCGTATTTTTTCCCAGCTGGATCACCATCAGTAACCACATGCCACTCAATATGAAGTGCTTTGGCCATTTTTATTAATGATTTTAACCCTGACTGAGCAAACTCTATGATTTGTACTCCTTCAGCGGCAAGGTTATAACCAAGAATTCGAGCCATTTCATTAAATAACCATACTTCAGTTTCACCTTCAACAAGTAGCCAACAACGAGCAAATAAAGCATTAGAGCGTTGAAATCGAATATGAAACGTAATTCGACGCAAATCATCACGAGATAAACTTGTCGGGGTTAAGGCGTAACTAGAGGTAGAATCAGACTCTCTAACTAAACGTCTTATGGATGATAATGGAACGGCGCTAAGCAATTCACTGCTGTTTGTTGTGAGTATTTTTTGCATGGGAATGTGGTTGAGTAATGTCCATGCTTGAATTAATTGTGTAGGGTGAAGACGACCTTCTGGATCTTCTACAATCATGACAGGTCGTGCTGATTGTTTTAATGTATTCGGTCCTTTTGCTCGTAAGTAGGTATTAAGTAAGCCTAATAATAATAATTTAGTCTGTTTGCTTTGATTTTGATTCACAAATTGGTTTAAAGAAACACCTTCTGCTTTTTGTCCAAAGAATAAGTCATCACGTACTTTATGTTGACCATGTCGTCTATGATTTCTAAAAGAAAAGTAATGATCAACGAGAGATTGCATTGATTGTAAGGCGCTTTTTATTTCTCCACTGCTTACTTGCCCTGGAGCTGTTAATAGGCGTCGGCAGGTATTATTAATTCGTCGCTCAATTCGATCATCGGGAACGTGATCAGTAAAAGGGCCAGGGCTAAGTCGGCGTGAATCTCGGATCCGAATAACAGGATGTAACTTGATGAGATCATAAACCAAGCATTCAATACGGTGATAACGTAACACATTACCATCTTTATCTAAAAATGAGCTTGAAGAAGTTATCTTTCCATCATTATTTGTCGCACTTACACGATAGTAAATACGTTGTGTATTGCTATTTGCATCATGTTGCCACAGTGAGGAGAGTTTTCTATAGCGACCCGCTTTATGTTCGTTTTTTTCTGTGGTTTGCCAAGTAATAATGATTTGAATATGTTGGTCTTGAGTGTATGAAATAGAGTGGTCTTGGTGAAAATCTTTAAGTGTAAATTGATGTAATTCGCCTGAAATGGGCAGGGCAATAGAAAGCGCATCAAGCAATGATGACTTGCCCCATGTATTTTCGCCTATCAAAGTGGTGAGTTGTTCAAAAGAAAGTGATAAGCGTTTAATGCCTCGAAATCCTGAAACTTCTATTCGTTCTAAGAGCATATGACTTCCTCATCAGATACTTGTATAAGTAACTATATAGCATGTAACGAGAGTAAAGCATTATGGATATCACAATTATAGAATTGATTTTTTTGAATAAATTTCTTTGATAGTGCAATTTTCTTTATCTTCAAAAACGAAAAAGAACAATAAGTGATATGATAGTGGCAGGTTGTTTGATGAAGCTTGCGCAATTGAGTTTTAAAGCTTCGAAAAGGGAAAGAAGATGAGTGATAAGCAAAGCAATAAATTAAGAGTTATGCATATTAATGATACGCACTCTTATTTTGATGAATCTGTAATTGCTTTGAATTGTGAAAGCGTTGACAAATTTTATATAAAGTGTGGTGGCTTTTCGCGACTATCACACCAAATGACTTTACTTAGTGATGAAATGAAAGCAGAAGGTGGCAATGTTGCGACTTATCATGCTGGAGATTGCTTTCAAGGGACACTCTATTTTTCTCTATATAAAGGCAAGGCCAATGCGGAGTTGCTTAACCAATTACCGTTGGATGGTATGGTACTTGGTAATCATGAGTTTGATTTAGGAAATGAATTAGTTAGTCATTTTGTTTCCCAAGTTAACTTTCCAATTTTAATGGGAAACTGGGATTTAAGTGAGGAAGACCAAAGCAAAGGTCAAAAACTAAAATACGAAGATAATGTGTTGTCTTATGATACAGAGCGTGAGATAGCCAATTATATGATTAAACATGCAGGCAACGTCGATATTGCTGTATTTGGTTTAACCATAGATAAAATGGATGTATTGGCAAGCCCAGATCCAGATACACCATTTTTGAATGCGATTGAAACTGCGGAAAAAACCATTGAATATTTAAAAGTAAATGGAATTAATAATGTCATTATTATTAGTCATTTGGGATATGACGCTGATAAACAACTCGCAGAATCTATCTCAGGAATAGATCTTATCATTGGTGGGCATAGTCATGTATTGCAAGGGGACTTTGCCGGTATTGGCTTAGAAACTATCGCTTTATATGGTGAGAAGGTAAATAACACCTATATAGTTCAAGCTGGTTGCCATGCTTTAGCGTTAGGCTATTGTGATTTAGAGTATTCAGATAGTGGTGAGTTAATTTCGTTTAATGGACGAAATATGTTGCTATTAGACGATATTGCTTATCAGGATAAAGCTTGTGAAGCTCCTGTAGATGAAGAAAAACAAAAAGTAATATACAACGCTTTGAATGAGTTTATAGGCGCTGAATTTTGTACAAAAGATCAAAAAATTGAAGAGTTACTGATCGATAAATATCGTGGTGAGGTTGTTCGACTATCTCAACAGGTGATTGGACACAGTTCGATGGATTTAGCTCATCGCAGAGTGCCAAATGAGAAAGGGCAAAGTGATATTGCCCCTTGGGTGGTGGAGGCCTTTTATTCTAAAGCGCACCAAGTAGATGGTAGAGTACAGTTTGCTATGCATAATGCTGGTGGAGTTCGCTCTGGTTTAAACCAAGGAGCCATCACATATGCCGATATTGCCGGAAAAGTTTTGCCATTTGCAATTCCGATTGTCATTTATAGTATCAAAGGTAAATACCTTAAAGCTGCTATTGAGGGAGCAATAGATAATGCGACTAACAATGGAGTGATAGGAAGTGGATCTGGAAGTTTTCCTTATGTATCACAATTAAGTTATCAATATGAAGCGTGTAATCCTACCGGGCAGCGTATTACCGAGTTTGACATATTTAACTCGGTTTCTGGATGGGAGCCTGTTTTAGATGAGCAAATATATTATGGAACATCAACAGCTTATACTATAAAAGGGAAGGAAGGTTACGCTCCTTTACTCAATAAAGAAGATGAGGTGATAACAACCAACCTTTCAATGGCTGATTGCTTCATTGATTATTTAATGCATTACCCTAATTTAACAAAACTAAGATGACACTGAATCGATATAATAAAAACAGTACTGCTATCATTTAGTGGCATGCTAATTGCTATTAAATAACTGAGATGAGTTGTACAGTTTTATAGGTAATAGCATGGACAGTGATTGGTCAGACAAATTGCTAGTCGTAAGCTGGGTGTTCGCTTGGGCATTAATTGTTTACTTCGTCCCTTTTGCAGGGTGACATTTAAAAGGCTTTCTAATTAATTAGGAAGCCTTTTTTATTAGCGTTAATAAAACTTATCCTTTATTGATGATATAAAAGTTTTTATTGTCATATTTAGGTTAACGTAAATTGTTTAAATTATGTTAATTTGATTTTTTATTCGTTAATGTGTATGAAAAGTGCATCTATATGCGCTAATTTAAGTTATTGATTGGTGTAATTTTTACATTAGAAAAACTAATATTACATTGAAGAAAAAGTCATTTTTTGACCAATAAATTAAGCTTTATTATGCGCTCATTGAAATTGATTAATTTAAGTGAGGCAATCATGGCACAAGCAGCAATGAACGTTAATAACATCGCTACTTCTTCACAAAAGAAGGCCTATTCAGTAAGTATCAAAGGATTGATTGCTCATCTTGTGGATGTTTTGTTTGGTAAAGATCAAACTGTATCTGCACAATATACATCTGAACTATCAGAGCACTTACAAAAAGATTTAGGTCTTTATCGTTAAGATATAGACGAATGGAAAAAGCTAGCAAGTTTGCTAGCTTTTTTTATACCTTAATAAAAGTTATTTGTTTAATAAGAGCATACTTTATTTTTCCGGAGCGTTTTGCTTGGTAAAGCGCTTTATCTGCACGAAGAAACGTAGCTTTATGATCTTCTTTATTTCGATTCAATGTTAAGCCGATACTAACGGTAATTGAGCGGTCTTTAAGGGTATCTCGCCAATCGTAATTTGCAATTTCTGATCGGCATTGTTCTGCGATTTTTTTCCCATGCTCAAGGTCGTCAGAAGGAATAATAATAAGAAACTCTTCTCCTCCATAACGTAGTATATAGTGAGAAGGTGAAACTGAATTTTGCAAAATTTTACTAACTAGTTTTAATACAATATCGCCTTTTAGGTGGGAATATTCATCATTTATTGATTTAAAATCATCGATATCAATAACCAATAACTGATAGTGTTTAATCGTAGGTAAAATCTCTTTTATAAACGTAGATTCAAACCATCTTCGTTATATAGCTTCGTTAAACTGTCATGAAAAACATCTTGTTGTAACTTGGCTACCGTGTCTTTTTGTTGATCAGATACTTTTTTTAATTTTAAGTTTTCAGTTTCAGAAATATTTAAGCGTAATTGAAGTTCTAATCGAGTTAATCGTCTTAAAGAGTGACCACCAAGTTCATTAATTGGGAAGTTTTTGATTATTTCGACAGTTAACTGCTGCGCTTTTTTTCACATTCAAGTGCAAGAGCAAAGTTTTTACAACTTGCTAGAGCATCGCTTTTCACTTCAAGTAATTGGCGAATATAGTAGCCATAAGAGTATTTTATTGTTCGCTTTAATTGATGTGAAATGATCACATCGGCAATTTCCCCACGCTGTTGCTTAATAAGACAGTAGGCTGATTCAACAGCAAATAACTTGTTTAACCAAGGAAAAGAGTGTTGGTCGCTATACTCTTGTCTATATTGTATCAGTAGGTTAAGTGCCGTTTCAGGTTGGTTTTTCAGGCGCAATAGTTTTGCGGAATAAAGCAATACTTGCGCTGTTAATTGGGGGTCATCAGAAACGTATTTTAAAGCATAACATTCATCAAGAAGCTCTTTAGCTTTGGAAAGTCTTTTTAAATCGAGAAGGCAAGCAATCATGTAAAGTCGGTAACGAAGCGAGAGATTATTGCTATTAATACTGTTGCTTAACGCTTCTAACTTTTGGTAATAGCGCAGTGCTTTTAGGTGATCACCATAAATAGAGCATAAATTTCCTATACCTAAAATAGCTTGTATATAAAATTCATTATCACCGTATTCTACGGCGAGTTCAGAAAGCGAATGAAGGTACTTTAATGCTTTTTGGTACTGTCCAATATCAGTATAACGATAACTTAATGCCGAATATATTTGCAGCATTAATTCGATGTCTTTAGATGGATCTAATAACAATAAAGCACGGTGTAAATGTTTGATGCTGTTTGTCAGGTTATTGAATTCGACTTCATACTCAGAACTCATTAATAGGGCGTATGCTTTTCGGTTTTTGTTTCAGCGAAGTTGTCTACAATATATAACCAAAACTCTAGGCACTGGTGTGTGTTTAGCTTTAATAAATTAATGTTATTTTCAGCTATTCGATTTAAAAGACTGTCCATATCATATTTCCATTGGTGTTTGAGAAGGCCGCACCGTCGCAAAATATTCCGTAATTGTGAAATAGTTAATCATTGGGGAAGATGCCTCAAAAGAGTAACGTTGCCATGGTAAATGGTAAAAAGTGAGCTTAACGAGCGACAAATATCATCACATTTTTCTTTTGAATCATTAAGCAGTAATAGCACTTCGTTATCCCCTTTACGTGTTAGTAAATCACCGTGTTTACAGTAGTGGTGGATAAGACTTGTAATGGTATCGAGCTTTTCTTCAGAGTTTTCAATAATACTAATAACATAATGATTTTTAAGATCATTAGAGTTATAAACAGAGGATAAATGTTGTGCCCATTTATTAAAAGGTTGTAAGTATATTAGGGCTGATATGCTGTTTAATTCTAATTGCAGTTGGATCCGATTAATTAGCTTTCTTGCTCTAGAATCAAGTTGCTCTTTTGATGAATTAGATTTATCACGACCTAAACTATTGGATTGTTCTTGTAATAAAGCAATTTCATATTGTCGATAACGTTTATAAGAGTAAAGCGCATGTTCATAATCGTTAGTTAATTCAGCAATTCGTGATTGTTCTAGACAAATTTGAGAGCGCAGTTCTCCTTTATCAAATTGTTCAGCAATTAACTCTGCTTCGGTTAATAATTCATAGGCTGGCAGGTAATGAGATTGAGCCGAAGCGACTCTTGCTAAGCTAATAGAAGAGTGTGCCATCATCCAAGTTAGTTGATGTTGTTGAGCTAGTTGGTAGGCGTAGCTGCAGCTTTGTTGAGCCAAGCTCAAATCGTTTAACCAAGAAATGCTAAGCCTCTAAAATCATAGATTTCAGCTTTCCATGTTAAGTTGGAATGATGAACAAGCAATTCTTCGGATTTTATTAGAATAGGTAACATTTCTTGATAGTTACCAAGCAGGTAGTAATCCCACGCTTGTAATATATAGGCCTTAGCTTCGAGATGAGGAATCCGGTAAAATTTGGCTCTTTGTGCGGCAATGTTATGAGCAAAGTTAGCGTCATTAAGGTTATTTGTCATGCGCCAAATATTCCCTAACCCAATAAGTGCTTCAATTTCTATCTCATTATCACCAAGCAGCGAGGCTTGTTCTAGTGCTTGAATCCAGAACTGTTGTGCACTAAACAGTTTGGCTTGGCCCCATGAATGAGATGCCAAAACATGTAGAATCTTAGGTAAGAGATCGTCATCTTCAAGTTCTTGATGCATATGCAACAATTCACGGGCAATTTTGAAACCAATAGGGTATTGCATCAAATGCCAATACGCTAAAGAGATGATCAGTTTTGAATAAGCTTCGCCATATTTGAAGTGCATTTGTTCTGCACGAACTAATAACGTTTCCGCTTCAGATTTAATTTTATCAGCGTTATCTATACAAGATTCTAATTGTGACTCTAATAGCTTAAGAGCGGAAATAATGGTTCTTTTTGATTGGTTCACAGTGGTATTCCTTACTTCATGACATCAATATAATCTTGCTAATCTATTGATGTCACGAACTAAATTATAGAACTGCGATCGTGCTACGGTATGTTATATTGTGAAAGGGAATAAGTGTGGGTTACTCTTCATTTTCCGCTAAATTCAATAAAGCCATGGCACAACTTACGCTGGTAGCAAGTACGTCTATAACGCCTGTGCGTAAAGCTCCCATAATTGATAAGGCTTTACGACTTTCGCTGGCCATTGCCACAACATTTGGAATTTGACGTAGGTCTTCCATTTCAAGACCAATAACACGGCTCGCATAAGAGTGTCTGCGTCCGTACCATCAAGTTTGAAGAAATCAAAACCGCCAATATCACCCACGATGCCATCGTTTAATCGGGCTTCAACAAATTCTTTAGGTGTGAAGAACCCGAGTTTGACCATATGGCTATTTTCGTCCATATCACCAATACCAACTAAGGCAAATTCCGCTTTTCTAGCTTGGCTTAATGTTTCTTTGATGGTGGCATGCTCCATAAATGCTGATCGTAAGCTTGGGTCATTTACATAAGCTGGCGCGTATAAGGTTTCGCTGCTTCCACCGTATTTTTTGGCTAGACGACGGCAGATATGGTCAGCATTAATAATATCACCGCTGCGATGGGTTCCACCAATCGCTGATACGAAGCGTGCATTACGCTGCGTAACAATGCCTGCATGATCTGCTACTGCTGCAACATTTTGGCCTTGACCAACCGCAACAGCCATTCCTTCTTGTAAGTTATTGTTAAGGTATGAACTTACAAGTGCTGCAACTTGCTTTCGTTGTTCATTTGTATTGGTTGGTCTAACGAAATTAATGCACGTTTTAGGTTAAATTTTTCAACCAGTTTCTGTTCAAGCTGAACACTGTATACAGGGTGAAATTTTACGGTTATTTCAACAATGCCTTCTTCTCGCGCCTTTCTTAGCATGCGACCAACTTTCGCTCGAGATAAACCAAACTTTTTGGATATTTCTTCCTGAGTTGCGCCTTCTTGATAATAAAGAATCGCAATTTCAGTCAACATATCTGTGTTTTCTGTTTGATCTTGAGAGGGTGACATCGTCATAACTTGTCCTAACTTAATAATTCTGCAAGTGTAATTGGTTTTGATATTAACCCTAACTTTTGTGCCGGAGTTATGCCTAGTTTATCTTGATGACATAAATTATGCCAAGCTCTAAAAATATCTAATAGAGGAAGTAGGCTTGCAGGACGTAGTTTGCGTCTTGGTTCATTAACCAAATTGGTAAATTGGTTATAGAAACGAGTTTGATATTCATTAGCAACGGTCGCGGATGCTCGTTTTAGCCAATACGCTTCATTATGTTCTGCACCATTTAAATGGCATATGCCTTTATGTTGTCCGTTGATTTCGGTAAATGCCCAGCGATCACGCCACCAACCAACCAAATGTATATCGATCTTATCACCGCTTTCTTCAGTAGGAAACGCAATATCTTGAGTCACATAGAGTAGGTCGATGCTATTCTCTTTGATTCGTTCTAAAAAGATAGACATAGCGGCAGAACGAAGCATAGGTTCTTGCGGCATATAGATTTCAATAGAGTCACAATGTGAGAATGCTTTTTGAATTTCTAAAAAATGCGCATGCGAAGTATAAGGAGGACGAATTATCGCTCCTTTAGAAGGGTAATTGAGAGAGACGTAATTACCCAGCGGATCTTCAACGTTCGCACGCGCTAAAATTTCTTGATATTTATGATCAACACGTTTGAAAATGGATTTTGAGCCAATGGCTGGTTGTGAATTGGCTTCATTAACAAACGTATTTGATAAATATTGTGCGTTTTCTTGGAAAGGGTCGTGATCCAACAGTGTGCCAGGTTCATCGGTTTCCGAGTAATTGATATGTTGTGCAATGACATATCCAGAGGTTACTTCTGCGCTGGCATACCAAAACACGCCATTATTGCTCAGTGGTTGCAGTGGGGTGGCATTAGAGGCAAGTTGGATACTTGTTCTATCATGCTGAAGTCTTGAGTCAAATAATGACATATGACGACGGCAACGACTGGCAATTTGATTGATATGATCGTAAAAGGTTTTAGGATTTATATGTAAACGACGGCAAATTTCACGAACGGAATAACCAGTAAATAAAAAGCCTAAAAGCTTTTGTTGAATAAGACTCTTTTGGTTTTCACCAGACCATTTATCTACAAAGGTAGACGCACAAGATTTGCAGCGATAACGTTGTCTATCACCACTGTAACCAAATGCATGATATAGCTCGCGATGGGTTAATACATCGAAACCAAAATGTTCGCATTCTGAGTTATTACAAGAGGGTAAGGAGTGTGATTGAACTTGTTGTTGACGTGCAAGTTCGTTCAATACCTCTTGGTTATTGATTAAGGAGGAAAAGCACCACATTTCCGGCAAACTAATGCAGGTCGCTTAGGGTTCGTACGTTGAACTAAATAATGTTGTTCATCGCTATCACCAAAATTGTCACACGCCAATGTTTTACAAAAATTGAGTTGTAACCCTTTAGCAGCCAACGGCAGTTTTTCAGTCGGCACTAGACTCCCCTTATGGATTTTATGGCGCCAGTATTGATGACTGGCGCAAACATCTGATTACAGTTTAATTGCAGTTTCTAATGCAACTGTCATCATGTCATTAAATGATTTTTGACGGTCTTCAGAGCTTAATTTCTCACCACGTTTAATGTGATCAGAAACAGTAAGGATAGTCAGTGCTTTTGCTCCTAGGTCAGCTGCCACACCATAAATGCCTGCCGCTTCCATATCAACACCAAGGATGCCTAATTTTTCCATTTTGTCGAATAGATCAGCTTCTGGTGAGTAGAAAAGGTCAGCAGAGAATACATTACCAACTTTAACCGGAACATTAAGCTCACGAGCTTGACCAACAGCTGTCTCTAGTAGACCAAAATCAGCAATTGCAGCGAAGTCATGATTGTTAAAGCGGATACGGTTAACTTTAGAGTCAGTTGATGCACCCATACCGATAACAACATCCATCAGTTTAACGTCATCGTGTACCGCACCACAGCTACCTACACGAATTACGTTTTTAACACCATATTCAGCGATTAACTCGTGAACATAGATACAACATGAAGGGATACCCATACCGTGGCCCATTACAGATATTTTTTTACCTTTGTAAGTACCTGTGTAACCGAACATATTACGTACGTCACATACTTGCTTTACGTCTTCTAGGAAGTTTTCAGCAATGAACTTTGCACGAAGAGGGTCACCAGGCATTAGAACTGTTTCTGCGAAATCACCAGCTTGAGCATTAATGTGTGGGTAGCCATAATAAGGTCTCCAGTTTACAAATAAAAATTGAGTGTAACTAAAATTGTTGAACATTCCTGTTCGATATGTGGCTATTTTAGGCCTATATTTTAAGGTGTCATGAGATTGGTGTCACATTTTCTACCTGATTCTACATTATTTCCATAATTGATAACTAATTTTGTTGAAACTTAAGGGGCAATCGCATTCTTTTCGGCTATCTTAGTTTTAATACTTGGAATGGTTTTCTTATAACCGATCCTTAATTAGATTGAACTTATGGCGTTCGAGGAGGATGATGCTCTTGAAGGGTAATTCCCCTTAGTGTCATTAATAGTAAAGTGAGTAAATTGATGAAAGCAGAAAATAAACAATATGCAGTAATTGGATTAGGTCGCTTTGGACTTACGGTGTGCGAAGAGTTGCATCAGTATGGCTCTCAGGTTTTAGCAATTGATATAAATGAAGAGCGTGTTAAGAAGGCAATGGACTTTGTCTCTACCGCTATTGTTGCTAACTGTGCAAGTGAAGAAACAGTTGCAGAGCTTAAACTTGATGACTATGACATGGTTATGGTTGCAATTGGTTCAGATATTAATGCCAGTATATTAACCACCTTAGTATTGAAAGAAGCTGGTGTTAAGACTGTTTGGGTTAAGGCTAATGATAAGTTTCATGCCAAAATCTTAACAAAAATAGGGGCAGACCATATTATTATGCCAGAGCGAGATATGGGGATTCGGGTTGCACGTAAAATGCTAGACAGACGTGTGTTTGAATTCCATGAACTCGGTAGTGGACTGGCTATGACTGAGATTGTTATCGGTGGTCAAAATATGGGTAAATCATTAGGGCAATTGGATTTTTGTCAAATGTCCGATGTAAAGGTACTTGCGATAAAACGCGGACCAGAAATTGAAACAGCACCAGATTGGAGTAAAGAATTAGAGATTGGCGATATTTTGATTATCGTTGGACCTGAAGTTCAATTAGCTAAAAAAATTAGAACGTTATGAGTTATTTACCTAAAAGAGGGTTATATCCTCTTCAGCATAATAATGAAGAGAAAGGGTGGTCTGAACCAAAGATTATCCTTTCTTCATTTTTGGCTATTCTATTACCATCTGCATTGCTTTTAACTTTGCCTGTATTTTCCGTTACAGGCTTAAGCTTTATGGATGCGTTGTTTACAGCAACATCCGCCATCAGTGTAACGGGCTTAGGTGTGGTAGATACGGGAACCCATTTCACCACTAGTGGCAAAATTGTCTTAATGTTTTTAATGCAGATAGGTGGATTAGGTCAAATGACTTTATCTGCTGTTCTACTGTATATATTCGGTTTAAGGTTGAGTTTACGTCAACAAGCCTTAGCAAAAGAGGCATTAGGACAAGAAAAGAAAGTTAATTTAAGAAAGTTGATTAAAGGCATTATTTGTTTTGCTTTAATTGCAGAATTGATTGGAATGATAGTGCTTTCCTTTCGTTGGGTACCAGAGTTTGGTATTGCGGAAGGCTTGTTCTACGCTGCGTTTCATTCTGTGTCAGCATTTAACAATGCTGGATTTTCACTTTTCTCTGATAGTTTGATGGGTTATGTTGGAGATCCCCTTGTCATTTTCACGCTCTCATTATTATTTATTGGTGGTGGTTTAGGTTTCACTGTCATTGTTGATCTGGTTAAAAATGGCTCAAAAGGATTTAAACGTCTACAGCTACACACTAAGATAATGTTAATTGCAACGCCAACATTGTTATTAGTCGGGACGTTGTTCTTTTATATTTTAGAATATCAAAATCCTAATACACTGGGTGCATTATCCAGTGGCGATAAATGGTTAGCTGCATTTTTTCAATCGGCAAGTGCTCGAACTGCGGGTTTCAACAGTGTTGATTTAACACAGTTCACTCAACCAGCCTTGTTAATTATGATCATATTAATGTTGATTGGTGCAGGTTCAACATCGACTGGTGGTGGTCTAAAAGTGTCAACAATTACTGTTGCCGCAGTCGCTACATGGACATTTTTACGTCAAAAGAAAAATGTGGTGATGTTTAAGAGAACCATTGGTTGGCCAATAGTAACTAAATCGTTAGCCATTATCGTTGTTAGTGGTTCACTATTATCAATAGCTATGTTTTCCCTAATGCTCACTGAAAAAGCAGGGTTTGATAAAGTCATGTTTGAAGTTATTTCTGCTTTTGCTACTGTGGGATTAACAGCGGTTTAACTGCAGAGTTATCTGAGCCTGGTAAGTTCATTATGGTCATTGTTATGATTATAGGTCGTATCGGTCCCTTAACTTTAGCTTACATGCTTGCAAGACCTGAAGTGTCGAGGGTGAAATATCCTGAAGAGAATGTATTGACGGGGTAATAATACCAATCCACATAAATATTTGATCATTCTTGCTTGTTAAAATCGATTATATCTGCGTTATAAATTTTGCAATTAGAGCCACTAGTTACTGCAATTTATGCCTTGCTTTAATCGATTTTTCCTACGCAATTATCTCATCAACTACTTATCCGGATTGGTATAGTTCAATCCATAAAAGAAAAGGCATACAAAATAGTGTATGCCTTTTTTATGTTTTTCAGATCGTATTTTTATTCAGAAGGGATCTGTTCAACTTTTAGAGTTTGTGTAGGGAAGGCTATTTCAGCATTATTTTGAGCAATAATATCCCCAATTTTTATCAGTACGTCTTGTTTTACTTTATGGTATTCAATCCAATTGACCGTTTTAGTAAAGGTATAAACTAATAAGTCCAAAGACGAAGGACCAAAACCGTTAAAATTCACAATGAGTGTCTGGTTACTATCGATATCATTATGCTCTTGTAACATCGTTTTTATTTCATCAACAATGCGCTCAATGCTATGAATATCATCATATCTAATGCCAATATCCTCTTTAATTCGACGATTAAGCATGCGTGATGGGTTTTCTACGACAATATTGCTAAATACTGAGTTAGGGACATAAAGAGGGCGCTTATCAAAGGTTCTTATTACCGTCATACGCCAACCAATTCTTTCAACCGTTCCTTCTAAAGAACGATCAGGAGAGCGAATCCAATCACCAACTTTGAATGGGCGGTCAAAATAAATCATCATCCCACCGAAGAAATTCGAGAGAAGATCTTTAGCAGCTAGACCGACGACTAACCCACCAACACCACCAAAAGTGAGTAGGCCTGATAAACTCAGTCCAACCCCTTGCATTAAAGAGAGAACGCCCAAGGTGATAAAAATAAGGCGTACTACTTTGCCAAGAGCTAAAACAGTGGTTTCGTCATGTTTAGGGTTCGTTAAAAACTGTTTTTCAATTAAGCTTGTTAACCTTAATGCAGACCAAATAAAACCCCATATTAAAATAAATACTTGTAACTCAGGAAGCCATGTCGAACTGAAATGAGTCTGAGTTGACAGTAAAATCTTAAGTGAAGCAGTTGCAGGCCAAAGCCAAATAACAAGAGTTACAGGAGCGGAGATAGCGGTAATGACAGCATCGTCCCAAGGTAGTTGAGTTTTTGCTGCAATATGATGAAGGCGTTTAATGATTACTCGCCAAGATAGCCAAAGAAATGCACTAAATAGAGTGATCACGATAATATTTTGTGCCCAATCGTGATCTTTAAACTCTAAAAGCGTATTCCACCAATCAAGGAAACGTGTCATTGAAAGTTCTCTTTTATTCTAAAAGAGGTAGCTTATCACTTCATCAGCCCAAATAAAGTAGATAAACACAGATATGACAGCAAAAATGCTCCAAGCTTTAAACGGATGTTTCATTTTTGGTTCTGTTTCATCTAAATCTACTTTCCCTGTAAACATAGGAAGTATTAAATTAACGCCTTTTAATCGATATAAGATAACTGCAATTACATGAACAGCAGTAAAACCTAATATTAAATCAAAATTTAGGTGATGGATCCTAGTAAGAAAGCCACTTGTATCATAACTAACAAGATAAGCTAATGGACCTTCAGAAAGAATATCATCATTGCTAAATAACCCTGTCACTAATTGCACTAATAATAGAAGCAATAATGCCAATACCATGTAACCACCTGCAGGATTATGGCCTTTTGAGTAGTGCAAACCATTGGTATGTGAGGTTTTCAGATAGGTAATAACAGTTTGTGGAGAGCCTAGAAAGTGAGAAAATCGAGCTGTATCACTTCCAATAAAGCCCCAAAGGATTCTTGTTAAGAGTAGGGCCATTAAAAGATAAGCTAGAGTGAAATGTAACTCCATTAGCCCTTCTTCAGCGGTATACCATAAAGAGCCAAGTATAACGACTTGGCTCCAGTGGTAAATTCGGACAAAACCATCCCAAATTTTCACGTGTTAGTCTCCAGATTAACGTGCTTTGTAATCAGAGTGGCAAGCTTTACAGTTTTTCACTGTTTTCCCAAAAGCTTTACGAATCGCCGCTTTATCACCTTTATCTGAAATTTCTGCAAGTGCAGCTGCGTCTTCTTGGAATTGAGCTAAACGAGCTTCAAAATCAGGGAAATTAACCCATACTTTTGGAAGTGCATTTGTTTTTCCCTTATCTGAGCCTTCTACGTAAAAAGCATCAAGAGTCATTAGCGAAAGTTGTGAGAGTTGATTTGCTCTTTTAGCAAAAATAACATCACTCCAATCTGTCTTTCCTTTGACCATATCACCCATTTCACTTACGTTACCAGCGATCATTGTGAATGCAGCTTGACGGTATGCAATGGCTTTATCTGCTTCATTAAAAGTATGCGCAAAAACGGAAGTAGATGCTAAAAGTGATGATGCAATAACCAGTGATTGAAATTTTTTCATATTGAGCTGTCCTTGAATTGTAATTATTTTTCGCATTTATTATATAAAATGATGCATAAAAGAAGTAGATGAATATCACGACATTTACATAATCTTTACATTATCTCATTAAGTAGAAATTAATTGTTAGCTGCATCTGGAAACAAATTGCGTATAATGACATTGTATTTTTCAAATTAGGTTTATCAGTTTTTTATGCGAATTTTAAATATTACAACGCATCCAGATTTAGAGCGTTTAGATAACCATAAAATTCTTCATCGTAATGCAACTCGCGGAATTATTTTAAAAGGCGAAGAGATCCTTCTTTTATACACTGAGCGTTATCAAGATTATTCATTACCTGGTGGTGGATTAGATGACGGCGAAGATGTTATTGCTGGTTTAGTTAGAGAGATCGAAGAAGAGACAGGTGCAAAAAACATCTCAAATATCGAACCATTTGGTATGTATGAAGAATTTCGCCCTTGGTATAAACATGAGTGCAATGTGTTGCATATGATTTCTTATTGTTACACTTGCGAATGTGATAGAGAGTTAGGTGAAACTAACTACGAAAGTTACGAAATCAGAAATGGTATGAAGCCTGTATGGATTAATATTCATGAGGCGATCGCTCATAACGAAGACATTATTTCAAATAGTGATAAAAAAGGAATGAGCATTGAGCGAGAAACGTTTCTTTTGCATTTGATTGCTAAAGAGTGTTTGAATGTTGAATAAAGAACAAATCATTAAACTTACTCAAGTGACCATGCCATTTGGAAAGTATTCAGGAAGAGTGTTAATCGATTTACCTGAAGAATATTTATTATGGTTTGAGCGTAAAGATGGCTTTCCAAAAGGAGAGTTGGGTGAGTTAATGGCTTTAAGTCTCGCGATGAAAATCGAAGGGCTTGATGAAGTTATTCGACCATTAAAATATCGTCGTTAACTTTAGATGGTTCAATTAACATAATGATGTTTGTTAATTGAACCTCTAGATTTCAATCATAGTCTCAATGGTTATTTGAATTGAGATTCCCCTTTTTTTGCTCGTTGAAAATCTTCCGTTAATTCTTCTTGGGGGCATCATTCAATAAGTAGCTTAGTGCAGAACAAAAGCTATTTGTTTCATCATAGACCTCACGAGAGCGATCAATATGACGTTCAGCGGTTCTACGTACTTGTGGATCATTCTGAGGGTTGCTGTATTGGACTTGTTGGTCAAACACGGCTTTAACATATTTTTGCTTACAGATATCTTCATTCTCAGGTGTCGCAACGATATCCGCAAAAGCGTAAGAAGAAGTTAGCCCCATTAATAAGGCGTAAAAAAAGTGTTTTTTCATTATGTTATTGACCTTATTCTTAATTACGAGTGGATTTTACGGATAGCGTACATTGAGTGCAATCTTTATCATTAATAAATTGATTTTGGTTTAAAAAAGTCGTTCAGACATTTTGCCAATCGGTATAAATTTAATTTATTGATGAACTTATTAACTCACTATGTTGATAATTCGACTTCTATCACTGCAAATTTTCTATTGCTACATACTATATACAGCGTTAATAAATTTAGTATACGGTAGAGAATAATATGATTAATAAAACGACAATCGCACCACAAGGACCGCAATTTTCAGAACTTGTTCAAGGGTATTGGCGTCTTGGGGATTGGGGAATGACTCCGCAAGAAAGATTGCGTTTTTTAAAACAGCATATTGAACTTGGGATCACGACTGTTGACCATGCTGACATTTATGGTGGATACCAATGTGAGACTTTATTTGGTGAAGCATTAGCGTTAGAGCCATCATTGCGCGATAGCATGGAGATCGTGACTAAATGCGATATTAATTTATGTACGCCAGATTTCCCGAATCGAAAGATTAATCATTATGATACATCAAAAGCACACATTCTTAATTCGGTAAATAACTCTTTAACACGTTTAAATATTACCGAAATTGATGTGCTATTAATTCATCGATTGGATGTATTAATGAACGCTGATGAAGTAGCTGATACGTTTAATCAGTTACAAAAAGAAGGGAAGGTTAAACACTTTGGTGTTTCAAACTTTACACCAAGTCATTTTGATCTGCTTCAATCCCGATTAGATAAACCATTAGTGACTAACCAAGTAGAGATTAATCCACTTAATTTTGAAGTAGCGCATGATGGCACACTAGATCAACTTCAAATGAATCGAATTAAACCAATGGCTTGGTCATGCTTAGCGGGTGGTGAGATTTTCTTTGGACAATCAGAGCAAGCAATACGTGTACGTAATGTGCTTGAAGAGTTAAAAGAAGAGGTTGGAGCACAAAGTATTGATCAAGTTATTTATGCTTGGGTTCGAAAATTACCATCAAGTCCACTACCAATTATTGGCTCTGGTAACATTGAGCGTGTGAAAGCGGCTGTTGATGCAATGAATATAGAACTTACTCGTGAACAATGGTATCGAGTGTGGGTTGAATCAAAAGGTCACGGTGTGCCGTAGAGCTCTTCTGTGATTAAGTAAGAAACAAAAATGGGATGCAATTTGGCATCCCATTTTTATTGTTAGCTTATTTTATCTATGACTTACTTTACTAGCCACTCAACAGCTTCACCAGCACGAATTGGTACAACAAAGTCATTTCCAAATGCCATTGTCTCTGGTGCAATCCACGCTTCTTTTACAAGCGTTATTGTGTCAGTGTTGCGAGGTAGGTTATAAAAATCTGGACCATTAAAGCTTGCGAATGCTTCTAGGTTTTCTAACTTACCTTCGTTTTCAAATACTTCTGCATAAAGCTCGATTGAAGCGTGGGCAGTATATGAACCAGCACAACCACAAGCCGCTTCTTTTTTGTCTTTTGCATGAGGTGCTGAATCAGTACCTAAGAAAAATTTAGGATTACCGCTTGTTGCAGCTTCCACTAGAGCTTGTTGGTGTGTATTGCGTTTTAAAATTGGTAAACAGTAGAAGTGAGGTTTAATACCACCAACTAACATGTGGTTACGGTTAAACAATAAGTGATGCGCTGTAATGGTTGCAGCAACGTTTGGACCTGCGTTTTTAACAAAATCTGCAGCATCTTTAGTTGTGATGTGCTCAAGTACAATTTTTAGCTCAGGAAAATCATTAACGATAGGCGCTAAAACTGTATCAAGGAAAGTCTTTTCACGATCGAAGATATCAACATCATGAGTTGTTACTTCCCCATGAATAAGTAAAAGCATGCCTTCTTCTTGCATCGTTTTTAGAATAGGGTAAACGTTTTTAACGTCGCTTACACCAGAGTCTGAGTTTGTTGTAGCACCCGCTGGATACAGTTTTGCTGCTACGATATGTCCAGTCGCTTTCGCTTTTCGGATCTCTTCTGATGTTGTCTTTTCTGTTAGATAAAGAGACATAAGAGGAGCAAAAGAATCAGATTTGTTTTCAGCCTGAATGCGTTCACGGTAACTTAATGCTTGTTCGGTAGTTGTTACAGGTGGTACAAGGTTTGGCATGATTAAAGCTCTGCCGTTGTAACGACCAGAGTCACGAACTGTGTCAGTTAACACATCACCATCACGTAAGTGTAAATGCCAATCATCAGGACGAGTAATTGTTAAAGTTGTCATTTGCTGCTCCACCAGTAAAAGAATAATTAAGGAGCCTAAATAATGAAGTTAATCGTTTGCTTAGGCGGTAGGATTCTAAAGCAAAATAAAAGAGAACGATAGAAAAAGTTATAATTTACAACAAAGAAGACACAATAATACGTAAGAAAAAATGAATAGATTACTTTTCGTTTTAAAAATATGTACTGGCTAAATAGAAATGTCTGCTAAGGAATATTATTGACGAAAGCTCTTAAAATAAACACAATCGCTGTGTTTTTATACAAAATAGAAAGAATCTTTTATGAAAAATAAAGCTAAATTAAGGCTAACTGCCACAGATGAACTGGAGCATGGTAGAGGCCAAATTAAAGATAATGCATTAAAAGCTGTCGTAACTAGCCAATTATTTAGAACTCGAATAGTAAAAGCGAAAAAAGGAAAGGGCAGCTATTCACGAAAAGGGAGAGGAGGTAAAGAGCTCTATTCAAAAGCAGCATAAAAATGTTGAGTTTGAATAGGGCTTTTTTTGTGATCAATATTGTGTTTTTTTAGTCGATGAGGTTAAAGAACCATCAATCAATGAGTTAAGTGTAAAAAAGTGCTTTACCTCTGCGCTCAGTATGGCATTATCTATCTCGTTCCAACGATGTGCGTACATCGTATAATGGCTATTACCTCAGCCTTCCAAGCTGATGATGCGGGTTCGATTCCCGCTGTACGCTCCAAATTCTATAAAAAAAGCTCTCGTATTAACGAGAGCTTTTTTATGCCTGTAATTTATACAAATATTAAAATTGTTTCTTTTTCAAATATTTAAGAGTCGATCACTAAATCTAGTTCATTTTCTATCTATACTGATGAAAATCACTGAAATTAAGAGGTCGCCTTATGTCTACTTCACCTCTCTCTTACAAACTAGCATACCGTCCAGCAGCTCTGGATGACGAGCTGTGTAAATCCACTAAAAACATAACTCCAATTGATGAAATTGTCGGACAAGATAGAGCGCAACAAGCGGTTGAGTTTGCGATGTCAATTCCTGACCGTGGTTATAATATCTATGCTGTCGGCCAAAATGGTTTAGGTAAAAGAACCATGGTGTTGCGTTATTTGAAGCGCCACAAACCTGTTGGAAATGGTATGTATGATTGGTGCTATGTTACTAATTTTGATGATACTCGTCGGCCTAAAGTACTTAAATTACCTATGGGTACAGGGACTGAATTTAAAAAAGAAATTGAAAAAATCACGTTAAAGTTAGTGAAGGCCATTCCATTGGCTTTTGATAATGAGCTGTATTACACCCGAACTGGTACATTGAAAAATCAGTTAACGGATCAACAAGAGTCTTTACTTGCCACTTTAACTAAAGAAGCAAAAGGGAAAGGGATCAGCCTTGCAGTAACAACACAAGGTGAGTATCAATTTATTGCTTTAAATGGTGAAGAACTACATACAGAAGAAACGTTTGAAGCCTTAGATCGACAAGAGCAACGAAGTCTCGAATCATCCATTGATGAGCTTGAAATTAAACTTCGTAGTTTGGTTCGTCAATTAACAGAGTGGGAAGATAAATATTCAGCGAAGATTGAAAAGCTGAATGAAGATGTTATTTCTCAGGTGTTAACGGTTAATTTTGAAACGATCAAAACTAAATATAAAGACTCAAAAGTCATTATCCAGCATTTAAAGGATATGGAAAAAGACATCATTGAGAATTTTGATATCTTTATTCAAGAAGGTAACGAAGAGACCGAGCTGGCTTATGCATCATTAGAGAAAAAGCTACCACGTCGATACCAAATTAACTTATTAGTGAATCAAGATAATGAGCAATTTCCATTAATCGTTGAAGAAAGCCCTAGTTATCACAACTTATTTGGTTATATTGAAAATGCGACCTATAAAGGAACGGTTTTCACTGATTTTTCATTGATTCGTCCAGGCAGTTTGCACAAAGCAAATGGTGGAGTGTTATTAATGGATGCGGTAAAAGTGCTAGAGCGGCCTTATGTTTGGGATGGACTTAAACGAGCATTGAGAGCACAAAATTTAAATTTAAGCTCGCTAGAAAAAGAAGTGACATTATCTGGAACTGTTTCGTTGGAGCCTGAGCCTATTCCACTTAATGTGAAAATTATTCTATTTGGTGACCATCAAACGTACCAGTTGCTACAACATTACGATTCAGAGTTTAGTGAATTGTTTAAAGTCACGGCCGATTTTGAAGACGACATGCCAAGAACGGCGGCATCGGAATTCCATTATGCTCAATTTATTTCGAGTATTGTGCAAGATGGCAAGTTATTGCAATGTGACAAGAGAGCGATTGAACGAATTATTGAATACAGTTCACGTCAATCGGGTGATCAAAATAGACTGTCCTTGCATTCAGAAGACATCTCGAATTTATTGAAAGAGACTAACTACATAGCAAGAGCGGCAAACTCAAATATGATCCGCTTAAAACATGTAGAACAAGCGCTTTCCAATAAAGAACATCGTGTAAATCGTGTTCAAGATGGTGTTATGCAAAGCTTCAAAAATGGCACGACATTAATGCAAACCGGAGGTGCTGTCATAGGGCAGATTAATGCGTTGTCTGTATTAAGCACATCTAACCATCAGTTTGGTATGCCAAACCGCATCACAGCAATAACTTCATTCGGTAAAGGTGAAGTGTTTGATATTGAAAGAAAAGTTGAACTCGGAGGGAGTATTCACTCTAAAGGAGTATTCATATTAAGCGCTTACTTAGCTTCATTGTTTGGTAAAAATAAAGCAATACCATTAAAAACCTATATTACGTTTGAGCAATCCTACGGTGGTGTTGATGGTGATAGTGCATCGATGGCTGAGTTTTGTTCTATTATTTCTGCTTATTCAGATATTGCTGCTCGACAAGACTTAGCAATTACCGGTTCTATGAATCAATTTGGTGAGGCACAGCCAATAGGCGGAGTAAATGAAAAGATTGAGGGATTTTATGAAGTTTGCAAAATTAAAGGGCTTAATAAAAACCAAGGGGTAATCATTCCTGAATCAAATGTTCAAAATTTAATGCTGAGCGCTGAAATTGTTCAAGCAATTGAGAAAGGAGAATTTTCAATTTGGCCAGTGAAACACGTAAGTGAAGCTGTTGTATTATTTACTGGAATGCAACTTGAAAATAATGAACAAACAGGCATTTATGATTTAATTAAACAAAAATTAGCCTAGTAGTTGTTAAAGATATTATAAAAATGTACAGGTGTGTTCTGTACATTTTTTTTATATGTTATTTGTAAATTGAAATTATAGTTCAGACGGTGATATAATGAACGGTATGGATAACAATATAGTTAATGGCTTTTCTAACACAATAGCCATTGGTTAATCATGCATCTTGTTTTCAATTAATGTAATGAGGATTTTATGTATCACCCTCTCTCTCCTAATCTTGATTTAGGCTCTTTTCTGTTGGTTCGAGGAAAAAAGACATATATAGAAGAGAACTTATTGCTGCGAGTTAAGCCAATCGATATTGATGGAACGGAATATTGGGTTCCTATCGGTATTAACTGGAATAGTGGTCAATCGACTAAACGCAGAAGAATGGAGTTTGCACAGGTACGATTTGCTCGTAAGGGACAGCCTTATTACAGTAAAGCTTATTATGCTGATTTCGATAACGAAGATGACGACTTAGAAGCTCGTTCTGAGGCTATTATTGAAGCTGCATGGTCTATCGCTGAACTTGTAGAACAAAATGAATATGAAACGGCAGATGATGCACGAAAAACAAAGACGTTTACTGCTAAGTCTGTTTATGAAGGATTACATCCAAATATTCAATTAAAAGTGTCTATGGTAAATGGAACGCCTTACATTAATAGCCATTTTGAGCGTCATGAAAGTAAACGTTGTTATCGTTCACATAACTTCTCGCGTAGCTTATACAGTTTAAATTTTGATGATTTGGCATTGTTCTTGTCTGATTTGAATGCGATAGGAAAAGAAATTGATGCTTTCCTACAAACTAAAGATGCGGATATAAAGAAATTTAAACCAAGTAAGAAGTTGGTGACCGTTCCATTATCAAAATTTGCAATGCGTAATATTGCGGATCAACTCGTTCAGAAATCAATGGACGGGTGTAGAAAAGAATTTGATAAAACGTGGTTTGAATTTAAAAGAAAACCAAAACAAATTCAAATGATTGAAGCAGAAGATAAATCATCTTTTACTGTAAAGAAAGAACATACAAAAATCGGTACTGTAATTAAGTTAGATAAGTTTAAGGCTTGTACTCATCCTACACATGTTTTAAGAAAAGTTGCCTTAATGAAAGCGAATTATAATTGGGCTAATTTTAAAACCGAAAGAAAAGAAGAATCAGCAAAAGGTAAGTATTTTAAAATTGCTCATCCTTCATCAGGTATCGTGGGTGTGGTGGTTAAGAAGACGGATAATGAGACCATTTTTAAAGGTATTATTGGTCAGACACCAAGAAACAGTTATAAATTTAAAACATTTTCGACTAATTCAATGACTGAAAAACAAGCTTTTATCGCCGCGAAACAGGCATTTATTGAAGTAATTGAAAATGAATCATGGTCTGATTATAAATTAACAAAAGAATTTAATTTATATCAAGCGAGTTAATAAATCTTAATTTAAGATAACCTAAAAAATAGAAGCTCCTTAGTTTTATCTTAAAACGAGAGGAGCTTTATTTTTTACTTTTTTGTGAATATGCTTATATCAAGCTTAAGAGGTGTTCCAAGCCAAACGGCTGATTGAGTGTGGTCAAGATATTCATCATCAGTTAATGGGTGAATAAGAATACTTAATCCATTTTGATGCAGAGTTAAATACGCAAGTACTTCATCATAATTTTCTTGTTTAAATGAAACTTGACGACTCCATACAGGATGCGGTCCTACTGGTTTTTTATTAATGCGTCCTAATTCATAACCATACTCTTTATGTACGCTTTCGGTTAATGCGATGGCATAGTCAATATTACTTTCGTCAAAGTAAACATGGATATGATAACCATGGATATCTAATTGCGGCATGTGAAATAGTTCTCTAAAAATGAAAATAAAAAAGGCCAAACCGAAGTTTAGCCTTATTATAGTTCATTTTAAATGAGAATGATTATTCCCAATCTAGAATAACTTTACCAGACATACCAGAGCGCATCATATCGAAGCCTGCTTGGAAGTCATCAATCTTATAGTGGTGCGTGATAATTGGTGTTAGATCTAAGCCTGATTGAATTAAGCTTGCCATCTTATACCAAGTTTCAAACATCTCGCGTCCGTAAATGCCTTTGATGACTAAGCCTTTAAAGATAACTTGGTTCCAATCAACAGTCATGTCTGATGGTGGAATACCTAGAAGAGATATTTTACCGCCATGGTTCATGTTAGTTAGCATGCTATTAAATGCTGATGGATTACCAGACATTTCCAAACCGACATCAAAGCCTTCTGTCATGCCAAGCTCAGACATCACATCTTCAAGCTTCTCGTTCATTACGTTTACGGCACGAGTTACGCCCATTTTCTTAGCAAGATCTAAGCGGTATTCATTCACATCAGTAATCACGACGTGACGTGCACCAACATGTTTTGCAACAGCCGCCGCCATGATGCCAATAGGACCAGCACCCGTGATTAGAACGTCTTCACCAACTAAATCAAATGATAGAGCAGTGTGAACTGCGTTTCCAAATGGGTCAAAGATTGATGCTAAGTCATCTGAAATGCCAGCAGGGATCTTAAATGCATTGAAAGCAGGAATCACTAGGTATTCAGAAAAAGCACCAGTACGGTTTACACCTACGCCTGTTGTATTACGACAAAGGTGAGTACGGCCGCCACGACAGTTACGACAATGACCACAAGTTATGTGACCTTCACCTGAAACGCGGTCTCCAATTTCAAAACCACGCACTTCTTGACCAATACCAACAACTTCACCTACATACTCGTGACCAACAACCATAGGTACTGGAATTGTTTTTTGTGACCATTCGTCCCAGTTGTAGATATGTACATCGGTACCACAGATGGCAGTTTTCTTAATGCGGATAAGAAGATCGTTATGACCCATCTCAGGTTTTTCAACCTCAGTTAGCCAGATACCTTCTTCAGGTTTTAATTTTGAAAGCGCTTTAATTTTCATTATTTAATGATCTCCATGTCTTTACCTACTTCGATAAAGGCATCAATTGCACGATCTAGCTGTTCACGAGTGTGAGCAGCGGACATTTGTGTACGAATACGAGCTTGGCCTTTTGGTACTACTGGGAAAGAGAATGCAATAACATAAATCCCTTTTTCTAGTGCACGTTCAGCAAACTCAACAGCGATTTTTGCATCTCCAAGCATGATTGGAATAATTGCGTGATCAGCACCGCCCATAGTAAAGCCTGCTGCTTCCATACGTGTACGGAAATGCGCTGAGTTCTCCCATAATTTAGAACGCAGGTCACCTGATTCAGCCAGAAGATCTAAAACACGAATAGATGCAGATACAATGGCCGGAGCAACAGAGTTTGAGAATAGGTAAGGGCGAGAACGCTGACGAAGCCAGTCAATCACTTCTTTTTTACCTGAAGTGTAGCCGCCTGATGCGCCACCCATTGCTTTACCAAGTGTGCCTGTGATGATATCGATACGGTCGATTACATCGTGATACTCATGAGTACCAGCACCGTTTTCACCCATAAAGCCAACTGCGTGAGAGTCATCAACCATCACAAGGGCGTCGTATTTATCTGCTAAGTCACAGATTGCAGGAAGGTTTGCAACAACGCCATCCATTGAGAACACACCATCAGTTACGATAAGCGTATGACGAGCGCCAGCTTCTTTTGCTGCAATTAATTGCTCTTCAAGTTCAGTCATGTTGTTGTTTGCGTAGCGGAAACGCATTGCTTTACATAGACGCACACCATCAATGATTGATGCGTGGTTTAGTGCATCTGAGATAATCGCATCTTCTGCACCTAGAATGGTTTCAAACAAACCAGCATTTGCATCAAAACATGATGTGTAAAGAATAGTGTCTTCTTTACCTAAGAAAGTAGATAGCTTTTGTTCTAATTCTTTATGTGAATCTTGAGTACCACAAATAAAACGAACTGATGCCATACCAAAGCCATGCTCATCCATTCCATCTTTTGCTGCTTCAATAAGAGCAGGGTGGTTAGCTAAACCTAAGTAGTTATTTGCACAGAAATTTAGTACTTCTTGGCCAGTAGAAATAGAAACTGATGCTTTTTGAGCTGAAGTAATAATACGTTCTGATTTATATAAACCTTCGTTTTTTACTTCTTCAATTTGGTTTTGAATCTGTGTGTAGAATGCAGAAGACATTGCGGTTCCTTTTTTTAGTTATGTTTGTTGCACGTAAAAGTGTAATCAAAATCCGATAAATAGATTCTAATTCAAATCAATTACGACTATTATCCCTAAAAATGGAAAAGCATTAGTGAATCATGGTCACAAATAAACTTATTACTTTATTACCGGATTTAGCGACGTTTATTGTTGTTGTAAATGAAGGGAGTTTTACCGCTGCAGCAAAGAAGCTAGGTGTTACTCCATCTGCATTGAGTAAATTAATTACTCGGTTAGAGAATGCACTTTCAGTAAAGTTGTTTGAACGAACGACTCGTAGTTTACTGATCACTGAATCAGGAAAAAAAATATATCAGCAATCAGTCATCATGGTTGAAGCTGCGCAACAGGCTGTTGATATTTCAAGCTCTGAACATACAGTTCCTTCAGGAAGTTTAACTGTTGCAGCCCCAAAAGCATTTTTAACTATCGTACTTCAGCCGTTGATTACTCCTTTTTTAACTAAATACCCAAAGATTCAATTAAAACTTAGAGCATCAGATGGTGATATCGATATGATTGCTCAAGGTATTGATGTGGTATTTAGGCTGACAGATAAGCCGACTGAAGGCTTGGTTATGAAAGAAATAGGTAAAGTTAATTTAAGCCTATGTGCAAGTCCTACTTATTTAGAAGAGAGAGGGATTCCTCATCTTCCGCAAGAGTTAGCCAATCATGACTGCTTATTTTTAGGTGAAACAACAACGGACCATATTTGGGAATTTGTTAAAGGCACAGAAAGTCATGTCATTGCAGTAAGCGGTAGATATGCCGTGAATCATTCGCAAATGAGGTTAAATGGTGTAAAGGATGGCTTTGGTATTGGGATTTTCCCAGACTTTGTTATAAAAGAAGCATTAGCGAATAATGAAGTCATATCTGTTTTATCTGATTGGCAAATTAAAGGGAATTACCACGGTGTTATCGCAATGCAATACGCACAAAATAAATACATACCATCAAGGTTGAAAGTATTTACTGAGTTTGTAAAAGAAAACTTGATGAAATCAAAGGTAAATGATGAAAGAACTTGAGTTACGTTTACTAAGAGGGCTACCTGGCAGTGGTAAAACGACATTAGCTCAGTCTTTAGGTTTGATCCATATTGAAGCTGATCAGTTTTTTATGAATGAAGCAGGAGAATACTGTTTTGATGGAAAGTTATTAGGGTCTGCGCATCAATGGTGTCAATCTCAATGTGAATATCACCTTTATCATAATAGAAGTGTCGTGGTTGCAAATACATTTGTTAAACACTGGGAAATTGATGTGTATAGAAAAATAGCTCAAAAATTTGGAGCTAAGATTAAGATAGATGTCTGTAAGGGGAAATTTAAAAGTATTCACAATGTTCCTGAGCAAGTGATTAGCCGGATGAAACGCGAATGGGAAGAATAAATATTATTCGAATTGATGATTTTCAAAACAAGATGTTTGTTTTTTGAACGCTTAAAAGTTTTTTTGAAAAAAATACTTGCAACAAAAATCGAAATCTCTATACTTCGCTTCCGTTGACACAGCAAAGCTTTCTTAGAAAGAGTTGAGGTTCAACAAAGAAGTGAAACATTGACGCGAACGGAGTTTTAAAAAGTTACTTGTAACTTACTTTTAGTAATTTAAATGACACTTCACGCAAAATTAAGCAACGCTTAGTTTTGAGCTCTTTAATAATTTGACCTTAGCAATCTGTGTGGACACTTATGAGTTGGTAGTCACAATAGCTTTACTCATTATTGAGTGAGCAACTATCAATGAACTGAGTGAATACACAAATTAATTTATGTAACAATCAGTATTAATCATTGAGTCAAAACTTTAATTGAAGAGTTTGATCATGGCTCAGATTGAACGCTGGCGGCAGGCCTAACACATGCAAGTCGAGCGGAAACGACTTAACTGAACCTTCGGGGAACGTTAAGGGCGTCGAGCGGCGGACGGGTGAGTAATGCCTGGGAATATGCCTTAGTGTGGGGGATAACTATTGGAAACGATAGCTAATACCGCATAATGTCTTCGGACCAAAGAGGGGACCTTCGGGCCTCTCGCGCTAAGATTAGCCCAGGTGAGATTAGCTAGTTGGTGAGGTAAGAGCTCACCAAGGCGACGATCTCTAGCTGGTCTGAGAGGATGATCAGCCACACTGGAACTGAGACACGGTCCAGACTCCTACGGGAGGCAGCAGTGGGGAATATTGCACAATGGGCGAAAGCCTGATGCAGCCATGCCGCGTGTATGAAGAAGGCCTTCGGGTTGTAAAGTACTTTCAGTAGGGAGGAAGGTGTTGTAGTTAATAGCTGCAGCATTTGACGTTACCTACAGAAGAAGCACCGGCTAACTCCGTGCCAGCAGCCGCGGTAATACGGAGGGTGCGAGCGTTAATCGGAATTACTGGGCGTAAAGCGCATGCAGGTGGTTCATTAAGTCAGATGTGAAAGCCCGGGGCTCAACCTCGGAACCGCATTTGAAACTGGTGAACTAGAGTGCTGTAGAGGGGGTAGAATTTCAGGTGTAGCGGTGAAATGCGTAGAGATCTGAAGGAATACCAGTGGCGAAGGCGGCCCCCTGGACAGACACTGACACTCAGATGCGAAAGCGTGGGGAGCAAACAGGATTAGATACCCTGGTAGTCCACGCCGTAAACGATGTCTACTTGGAGGTTGTTCCCTTGAGGAGTGGCTTTCGGAGCTAACGCGTTAAGTAGACCGCCTGGGGAGTACGGTCGCAAGATTAAAACTCAAATGAATTGACGGGGCCCGCACAAGCGGTGGAGCATGTGGTTTAATTCGATGCAACGCGAAGAACCTTACCTACTCTTGACATCCAGAGAATTTGCTAGAGATAGCTTAGTGCCTTCGGGAGCTCTGAGACAGGTGCTGCATGGCTGTCGTCAGCTCGTGTTGTGAAATGTTGGGTTAAGTCCCGCAACGAGCGCAACCCTTATCCTTGTTTGCCAGCACGTAATGGTGGGAACTCCAGGGAGACTGCCGGTGATAAACCGGAGGAAGGTGGGGACGACGTCAAGTCATCATGGCCCTTACGAGTAGGGCTACACACGTGCTACAATGGCGCATACAGAGGGCTGCAAGCTAGCGATAGTGAGCGAATCCCAAAAAGTGCGTCGTAGTCCGGATTGGAGTCTGCAACTCGACTCCATGAAGTCGGAATCGCTAGTAATCGTAGATCAGAATGCTACGGTGAATACGTTCCCGGCCTTGTACACACCGCCCGTCACACCATGGGAGTGGGCTGCAAAAGAAGTGGGTAGTTTAACCTTCGGAGGACGCTCACCACTTTGTGGTTCATGACTGGGGTGAAGTCGTAACAAGGTAGCCCTAGGGGAACCTGGGGCTGGATCACCTCCTTAAACGATAGATTACGATTTATGAGTGTTCACACAGATTGCAAGGTTGAAAAGTAAAGAGATTTAGAAGGTGCCCAACACCTTCGCAGTGTCCCGTTCGTCTAGAGGCCTAGGACACCGCCCTTTCACGGCGGTAACAGGGGTTCGACTCCCCTACGGGATACCATTGGGTCGTTAGCTCAGTTGGTAGAGCAGTTGACTTTTAATCAATTGGTCGCAGGTTCGAATCCTGCACGACCCACCATTCTTTCCACAGAGAATGGGTTTATTCCTGATAGAGTCAGGAATAAGTTGAAATACTATGTGGGCGATTAGCTCAGTTGGGAGAGCACCTCCCTTACAAGGAGGGGGTCACTGGTTCGAGCCCGGTATCGCCCACCATTTCATATGGATATACTCTTTAAATATTTTTGGAAGGATTCCAAACCAGTTCAAGAAATTGACCCTGGTTAGGATTTTTGCCGTCTGAGAATGATTAAAAAGTATTTTATCACTACAAAAGTAGTGACGTTATACTGCTCTTTAACAATTTGGAAAGCTGACTGATTCAGCTTAATCACAGCTCAGGCTGAGATTAAGTTAAATCAAAATTTAAAAGTTCTTAATATCCTTTATTTTACTCTGTAAAACGAAGAACAACACATTCAAGTGTTCTTGGTATTATTTTGTTTCTACTTTTAAAGTAGAAATAAAGAGCGAATCCGGCGAAAAATCAGAACTCCCTATCTTTTATACAGAGATAGCGACGAGTTCAACCTTGGTTGCTGTTTTGTCTTCACTTTCAAAAGTGAAAGCAAATGGTCCATACGAAACCTCTTGGGGTTGTATGGTTAAGTGACTAAGCGTACACGGTGGATGCCTTGGCAGTCAGAGGCGATGAAAGACGTATTAACTTGCGATAAGCCCAGATTAGGTAGTAAAAACCATTTGAGTCTGGGATTTCTGAATGGGGAAACCCACATGCATAAGCATGTATCGCTACGTGAATACATAGCGTAGCGAGGCGAACCGGGAGAACTGAAACATCTAAGTACCCGAGGAAGAGAAATCAACCGAGATCCCGAAAGTAGCGGCGAGCGAAATTGGGTTAGCCCTTAAGCTTTTAATGAGACAGGTGAAGGCTCTGGAAAGTGCCGCGATACAGGGTGATAGCCCCGTAACCGACATCTCATCATCAGTGAAAACGAGTAAGGCGGGACACGTGATATCCTGTCTGAATATGGGGGGACCATCCTCCAAGGCTAAATACTACTGACTGACCGATAGTGAACCAGTACCGTGAGGGAAAGGCGAAAAGAACCCCTGTGAGGGGAGTGAAATAGAACCTGAAACCGTGTACGTACAAGCAGTAGGAGCACCTTCGTGGTGTGACTGCGTACCTTTTGTATAATGGGTCAGCGACTTATATTCAGTGGCAAGGTTAACCGTTTAGGGGAGCCGTAGGGAAACCGAGTCTTAACTGGGCGTTCAGTCTCTGGATATAGACCCGAAACCAGGTGATCTAGCCATGGGCAGGTTGAAGATTGAGTAACATCAATTGGAGGACCGAACCGACTAATGTTGAAAAATTAGCGGATGACTTGTGGCTAGGGGTGAAAGGCCAATCAAACCTGGAGATAGCTGGTTCTCCCCGAAATCTATTTAGGTAGAGCCTCGGACGAATACTACTGGGGGTAGAGCACTGTTAAGGCTAGGGGGTCATCCCGACTTACCAACCCTTTGCAAACTCCGAATACCAGTAAGTACTATCCGGGAGACACACGGCGGGTGCTAACGTCCGTCGTGGAGAGGGAAACAACCCAGACCGCCAGCTAAGGTCCCAAAGTTATAGTTAAGTGGGAAACGATGTGGGAAGGCTCAGACAGCCAGGATGTTGGCTTAGAAGCAGCCATCATTTAAAGAAAGCGTAATAGCTCACTGGTCGAGTCGGCCTGCGCGGAAGATGTAACGGGGCTAAACTATACACCGAAGCTGCGGCAATACAGTTTACTGTATTGGGTAGGGGAGCGTTCTGTAAGCGGTTGAAGGTGCGTTGTAAAGCGTGCTGGACGTATCAGAAGTGCGAATGCTGACATGAGTAACGATAAAGCGGGTGAAAAACCCGCTCGCCGGAAGACCAAGGGTTCCTGTCCAACGTTAATCGGGGCAGGGTAAGTCGACCCCTAAGGCGAGGCCGAAAGGCGTAGTCGATGGGAAACGGGTTAATATTCCCGTACTTCTTACAATTGCGATGGGGGGACGGAGAAGGCTAGGTGGGCTTGGCGACGGTCGTCCAAGTTCAAGTATGTAGGCTGTGATCTTAGGCAAATCCGGGATCACACTAGGCTGAGATACGATGTCGAGCTACTACGGTAGTGAAGCCATTGATGCCATGCTTCCAGGAAAAGCCTCTAAGCTTCAGATTGTAAGGAATCGTACCCCAAACCGACACAGGTGGTCGAGTAGAGAATACTAAGGCGCTTGAGAGAACTCGGGTGAAGGAACTAGGCAAAATGGTACCGTAACTTCGGAGAAGGTACGCTCCTAGCGGTGATGAGACTTGCTCTCTAAGCTGCCGGGAGTCGCAGATACCAGGTGGCTGCAACTGTTTATTAAAAACATAGCACTGTGCTAAATCGTAAGATGACGTATACGGTGTGACGCCTGCCCGGTGCTTGAAGGTTAATTGATGGGTTAGACTTCGGTCGAAGCTCTTGATCGAAGCCCAAGTAAACGGCGGCCGTAACTATAACGGTCCTAAGGTAGCGAAATTCCTTGTCGGGTAAGTTCCGACCTGCACGAATGGCGTAATGATGGCCACGCTGTCTCCACCCGAGACTCAGTGAAATTGAAATCGCTGTGAAGATGCAGTGTACCCGCGGCTAGACGGAAAGACCCCGTGAACCTTTACTACAGCTTGGCACTGAACATTGACCCTACATGTGTAGGATAGGTGGAGCCTTTGAAGCACGTACGCCAGTATGTGTGGAGGCAATCTTGAAATACCACCCTTGTATGCTTGATGTTCTAACGTTGGCCCCTTATCGGGTTGCGGACAGTGCCTGGTGGGTAGTTTGACTGGGGCGGTCTCCTCCCAAAGAGTAACGGAGGAGCACGAAGGTGGGCTAATCACGGTTGGACATCGTGAGGTTAGTGCAATGGCATAAGCCCGCTTGACTGCGAGAATGACAATTCGAGCAGGTGCGAAAGCAGGTCATAGTGATCCGGTGGTTCTGAATGGAAGGGCCATCGCTCAACGGATAAAAGGTACTCCGGGGATAACAGGCTGATACCGCCCAAGAGTTCATATCGACGGCGGTGTTTGGCACCTCGATGTCGGCTCATCACATCCTGGGGCTGAAGTCGGTCCCAAGGGTATGGCTGTTCGCCATTTAAAGTGGTACGCGAGCTGGGTTTAGAACGTCGTGAGACAGTTCGGTCCCTATCTGCCGTGGGCGTTGGATGATTGAAGGGGGCTGCTCCTAGTACGAGAGGACCGGAGTGGACGAACCTCTGGTGTTCGGGTTGTCACGCCAGTGGCATTGCCCGGTAGCTAAGTTCGGAATCGATAAACGCTGAAAGCATCTAAGCGTGAAGCGAGCCCTGAGATGAGTCATCCCTGATACTTTAAGTATCCTAAAGGGTTGTTGGAGACTACGACGTAGATAGGTCAGGTGTGTAAGTGCTGCGAGGCATTGAGCTAACTGATACTAATTGCCCGTGAGGCTTAACCATACAACACCCAAGGGGTTTTAACGGATTCGTTAACCAAGACACAATATTGAATGTGATTAAGAATTAGTTTTAAATTAGAACAGTTTTCCAGATTATTATTAATCATTAGTATGATTAATAAACAAATTTTGCTTGGCGACCATAGCGTTATGGACCCACCTGATCCCATGCCGAACTCAGAAGTGAAACGTAATAGCGCCGATGGTAGTGTGGGGTTTCCCCATGTGAGAGTAGGACATCGCCAGGCTTTAATTCTTCTTATTTTTAATTAAATAAGAGTTAGACAAAGTTAAGTCTTTAAAAAAACTACAGGGGTGTAGCTCCAATTGGCAGAGCAGCGGATTCCAAATCCGCGTGTTGGGAGTTCGAATCTCTCCACCCCTGCCATATTTAGAAAAGGCTTATATCGAAAGGTATGAGCCTTTTTGCTATCTGATATTTAAGAAAAGAGCCTTTTTACTTTCTACGACTTAAGAAAAGGGAGTGAGTTTGCTTGAATATGAAAGCAGATGTACATCGAAAGTTATTAGCTTTTTCTTTTAAAATGCCTCCAATTTGTTAGAATATCGCGCATATTTAAAGGAGAGTAATACAATGTCAATGTATGTAGTGGGCCATAAGGTTCCAGATTCAGATTCAATTTGTGGTGCGATTGCACTAGCTTACTTAAAAAATCAGATTGGTGAAGCAGCGATTCCTACTCGTTTAGGTGAAGTATCTCCTGAGACTGCATTTATCCTAGAAAAATTTGGCCTTGAAACGCCAGAATTAAAAACAAGTTACGCTGGTGAAGAAGTGTACATTGTTGACCATTCAGAGTTAACTCAAGCACCTGACGATATTGCAGAAGCAACTATCGTAGGTATTGTTGATCACCATAAACTAGGTGACTTAACTACTTCAACTCCTCTTGAGTGCTGGATTCGTCCTGTTGGTTGTAGTAACACAGTTATTAAGATGATGTATGATTTTTACAATGTAGAAATTCCACAAAACATTGCTGGTATCATGTTATGTGCAATTTTAAGTGACACTGTAATTTTCAAATCACCAACATGTACAACGGCTGATATCAAGTGTGTTGAAGCACTAGCTGAAATTGCTGGTGTTGAAGATTTCAAAGCACTAGGCATGGAAATGTTTAAAGTAAAATCAGCAGTAGAAGGTACACCAGTACGTGATCTTGTTATGCGTGATTTTAAAGATTTCAACATGAATGGCGATCTTGTTGGTATTGGCCAATTAGAAGTGATCGATCTTTCTGTATTTGATGAAATTAAAGAAGAGTTAGAAGCTGATATCGCAGCAATGAAAGCTGAAGGTAACCGCCACACTATGATTCTTCTATTAACAGATATCATGAAAGAAGGCTCAGAAATGTTAGTTATCAGTGATAACGAAGAACTAACAGAAAAAGCATATGGTAAAGCGTCTGTAAATGGCCGTGTATGGCTTGATGGTGTTCTAAGCCGTAAGAAACAAGTTGTTCCTCAACTACAAGAAGTATTTGCTTAATCTTTAAATATTAAGTAATAGATAAAAGCCCATGCAAATATGTATGGGCTTTTTTATTGTCTTTAAACCGCTTCTTCTAATTCTAGTTTTCGTTTATCTAGAAAGATCCCATCCTTTTTTATCACACCGCATTCAGAACAGATAATGGTCTCTTGGCTATCAGAAATGAGTAGTTCATTTGATAGACATACTGGGCATTCTTGTACTTCATTCATAAATGTTCCCCTTAGCAAGTGTTGTTGTTGTTGAGCATTAATAGATCTTATTTAGTTTGTATAGTTAGTTTCTCTTAATGGAAGATGAGATTAAATACCAAAAATGAGATTGTTCGATTATTGAGATGCGAATCAATGAAATCATTATAAATTAAAGATGGCTAAGTATTGATTTTATGAAAGGGGATTTTTGTGAACTGACAGCAAAGATTTACTGCCAGTATATGGAGATATTAAAAAAGGGTATTAATTAAATGCCTATCGAGATAGTTTGATTCGTAAAGTTCGCTTTTGCCAACTTCTAACTACCGAGTAGCGCCAAAGTCCACGAATACCAAAGTAACCGATTAGAGCGGATGAAATACCACAAATAGCGCACCCTAATAAGAATGGAGGACCAATCGTCGACATCTGAGAGCCAATAAACTCCCAAGAAAGCTCAAAATGGAAATGTTGAGCAGGAGTTGATAAAACCCATGCACCAAGCTTATAAGCACCATAAAAAAGTACCGGCATAGTTACAGGATTACTAACCCAAACTAGAGCAATAGAAAGGGGAAGGTTGACACTACATAGAATTGCTAAGCCTGCTGCCATGATCATTTGACTAGGAAGAGGAACGAAAGCCATAAATAATCCGACAGCAAACGCGCCTGCTGCTGAGCGACGATTTAAGCACCATAAGTTTGGATTGTATAAAACATTACCAAATATTTTTAAGGCTTTTTGGCGCTTAATGGTTTCGTGGTTTGGTAAAAAACGTTTAATGAGTTTTCTTGGCATTAGTTTATGCTTCTGTTAAATGACATACGTATAAAGATCGTTGTCGTAATTCTTATTCTTTTTTCATCGACTTTTTGGCCGATAAACCTGCCGTCGTCTGTATTTTTTTTGTGTATTATTAGCTATTTAGCAGCTTTAAAATATTCCCAATTAAAAGTGATACAAGGTATCTTTTTGGGATTAATCATCACATCCTTACACATAACTTACTATCAAAACTTAAATAAAAGTCTTTATAGTCAAGGACATGATATTACCATCAAAGGTGAAATTCAAAGTCTAATTGCATTTAAAGAAACGACATCTTCAATTTTAGTACAAGTTACTGAGTTTAATAGTAATAAGTTTTTACCTAATTTTTCCCCGCTAGTAAGGCTGTCGATTCGAGATTTTAAAAAGCAACTGACTGATGATGCATCCATTCTCTTTAAGCAAGGTGAGGTATGGCAGTTTGATGTTTCGTTGAGACCACCGATAGGACGTCATAATGAAGTTGGATATAAACTGGAAGGGTATGCATTATCAAAAGGCATACATGCCTATGGGAAAATAAAGGCAGCAACACGCTTAATGCCTTCAACATCTTATCGAAGTAATTTGTTTATAGAGTCTTATAACAAGACAATTAGTTATGATTATCAATCATTGTTATTGGCACTAACATTTGGATATAAAGGAGATATTGCTGCGAGTGAGTGGCAAATTTTACGTAACTCAGGGTTAGCTCATCTTATTGCGATATCAGGTTTGCATATTGGTTTTGTTTATGGAATCGGATGGTTTGTAGGAAGAGGTTTTAGATCATTAAATCCTACGCATTATCATGTTTGGCTACCTGTTTTATTTGGAGGTATTTTTGCGACAACTTATGCGTGGTTAGCTGATTTTTCATTACCAACCATTCGAGCATTAATTGCGTGTTTTTTAGTTTCAATATTATTGATATTACGTATTAAATGGCCAAAACATCTCTTTTTCTTATGGTGTTTACTGCTTTGCTTAGTTATAAACCCATTTTCATCATTATCGATGAGTTTTTGGCTTTCTTTTTGTGCGGTCAGTGTTGTTCTATTTTCTTTGTATATCTATCAAAAAATAGGAACAGATAAATTAAATGGAAGAGTAAAAAAAGTAACCCAAGTTGTTTTTATTCAATTTGGTTTATTTACGTTGTTGATTCCTATCCAAGGGTATTTTTTCTCAGGAATAAGTTATCTATCTCCATTCATCAACTTGATAGCCGTTCCGTGGGTGAGTTTATTTACGGTTCCTCTTAGTCTTGTGGCTGTCGCATTTGATATGCTGAGTTTACCAATTAGCTCGTGGTTCTGGAAAGGGCTAATGGTTCATTAAAGCCGATTTGGTGGTTAGCTAAACAAGCAGAGCATTCTTGGCTTTTGCTTCCTACTGTATTTAATCAAGTCATTATTTTTATTCTTATATTGTTAATGCTTAAACTTTTTATGCCACTTAAAGCATTAGTTAATCCATTATTTATACTACTCATCTCTGCGGCTTTTATAAGGCCAGATAAGAAATGGCAAGTTGATTTTTTAGATGTTGGCCATGGCTTGGCTGTGCTTATTGAAGCTAACGATAAAACGATTATTTACGATACTGGGATGAAGTGGAGTAACGGAAGTATTGCTGAGAGTGTTATAGAGCCAATTTTGCATCGTCGAGGGATACAATCGATCACCGGTTTAATTTTAAGTCATCTAGATAATGATCATGCTGGAGGTAAGGATTATTTAATCGAGCGATTTACACCAAATTGGGTTCGTACTAGTGAGGTAAGTGACATAACAATGCCTTGCATTCAAGGTGAAAAATGGCGAGAAGGAAGTATAGAGTTTGAGGTTTTATGGCCACCAAAATTGGTGAAAAGAGCTTATAATCCACATTCTTGTGTGATTAAACTTGATATTGATAAATGGACATTTTTATTAACTGGGGACATTGATGCTATTTCAGAAATGTTGATATTAAATCAAAATGATTTTGGCTCTGTGGATGTTCTCTTAGTTCCACACCATGGTTCCACAACATCGTCAACAGATCGTTGGGTTAATGCAATGAAGAATAAAACAGCAATTGTATCAACAGGGCGGTTTAGCCCATGGAATTTACCTAGTAAACAAATAAAACAAAAATACAGCGAAAATAATATAACTTGGTTAGATACTGCTCAATCTGGTCAAATAAGCCTTTATGTAATTAATGATAAATTACACATTAATAGGTATTCAGAAGTGAATCAGAACGTTTGGTACAGAAAGCTATTTGGCGATAACTTAAATTCAGAGTAGAATAAAGGTAATTGTATATGAAGAATAAGTACTTATGACTATTGAAAAAGACGAATCTACATGGGCAACATTCAAACGTTTATGGCCGCATATTTCTCTGTATAAAGCGGGACTAGGCGTTGCTGTTGTCGCTCTTGTGATTAATGCCTTAAGTGATACCTACATGATCTCTTTACTAAAACCACTTTTAGATGAAGGTTTTGGTAGTGCAGATTCTGACTTCTTGAAGAAAATGCCATTTATTATTTTAGCTATGATGTTTATTCGTGGTCTAAGTGGTTTTGTTTCTGGTTATTGTATGAGTTGGGTTGCGAGTAACGTTGTTATGCGTATTCGTCGCCAGATTTTTAACCATTTTATGCATATGCCTGTCAGTTATTTTGATCAAGAATCAACAGGACGTTTACTTTCTCGAATTACCTATGATTCAGAGCAAGTAGCAGCGGCAACGAGTAAAGCGCTGGTTAATATTGTACGTGAATCTGCGAGCATTATTGGTTTATTAGGTCTGATGTTTTGGAACAGTTGGCAGCTTTCATTGGTATTAGTGGTTATTGCTCCAGTTGTTGCGTTCGCTATTAGCAATGTTTCTAAACGCTTTAGAAAGATCAGTAAAAATATGCAAACGGCGATGGGCTCTTTAACAGCAACGTCTGAGCAAATGCTAAAGGGACATAAAGTAGTACTTAGCTACGGTGGCCAAAAAGTTGAATCTGAGCGCTTTGATAACATCAGTAACCACATGCGTCAGCAAAACATGAAAATGGTTGTTGCTCAAGGTTTAGCTAACCCGATTATTCAAATGATTGCGTCGTTTGCTTTAGTTACAGTGCTTTATTTAGCAAGTGTTGATTCAATTAAAGAGACATTGACTCCAGGTACTTTCACTGTTGTTTTCTCTGCAATGTTTGGTTTATTACGTCCATTGAAGGGATTAACAAGTGTTACCTCTGATTTCCAACGTGGTATGGCAGCATGTCAGACTTTGTTCGAATTAATGGATATGGATAAAGAAAAAGACGACGGTACGATTGAAAAAGACACAGTAAAGGGTGACATTAAAGTTGATAATGTGACTTTTACTTATCCAACAGCAGACGGCCCAGCACTACGTAATGTTAGCTTTGATTTACCTGCGGGTAAGACAATTGCTTTAGTTGGTCGTTCTGGCTCAGGCAAGAGTACTATCGCGAACTTATTTACTCGTTTCTATGATGTTGATTCTGGTGAAATAAGTCTTGATGGCGATAAGATTGAAGATTACCGCTTACCAAACTTACGTAAGCACTTTGCTTTAGTATCTCAAAATGTTCATTTATTTAATGATACGGTTGCAAATAATATTGCCTATGCATCTGAAGGTAAGTTTACCCGTTTAGAAATAGAGAAAGCAGCAGAGCTTGCTTACGCTTCTGACTTTATTAATAAGATGGATGACGGTTTTGACACCATGATTGGTGAAAATGGCGCAAGTTTATCTGGTGGCCAACGTCAGCGTATTGCGATTGCTCGAGCATTATTACAAAACGCACCAGTATTAATTCTTGATGAGGCGACATCTGCACTTGATACCGAATCTGAAAAAGCGATTCAATCTGCACTAGATGAACTGCAAAAAGACAAAACAGTATTGGTTATTGCTCACCGCTTATCAACAATTGAAGATGCCGATCAGATCTTAGTTGTGGATGAGGGTGAAGTGGTTGAACGTGGTAATCATGCTGAACTTATCGCTCATGATGGAGCTTATGCTCAATTACATCGTATTCAGTTTGGTGATTAATGATTGAAAAAATTTGGTTTGATAACCATTTTTTAGGAAAGCTATTGTGGCCATTATTGTGGCCACTTAGTTGCCTATTCAAATGGATAGCCACAAAACGAAAATCAGATTACCAAAGTGGTAAGAAACAAAGCTACCGTTCTTCGGTTCCTGTTGTCGTTGTTGGTAATATTACCGCTGGCGGTAATGGTAAGACGCCAGTTGTAGTGTGGCTTGTTGAGCAGCTGCAATCAAAAGGGTACAAAGTAGGTGTTGCCTCTCGTGGTTACGGTGGTAAAGCGCCGCATTATCCTTATTTATTAACAGAAACGACAACGCCAGATATTTCAGGTGATGAGCCGGTCTTAATTAAACAACGTACTAAAGCAGAAGTTGCTGTTGCCCCAGTTCGCAGTGAAGCAGTTAAAATGCTTGAACAGCAAGGCGTTGATTTTATTATTACTGATGATGGCCTACAGCACTATGCACTTCAACGAGACATAGAGTTTATTGTTATTGATGGAAAGCGTCGTTTTGGTAATCAGCGTTATATTCCTCTAGGCCCATTAAGAGAGGGAGTAGAGCGTCTATCTAGTGTTGATTTCTTAATTTGTAATGGTGGAGAGCCTCAAGAAAATGAGGTATCAATGCGACTTCAACCAAGTGAAGCGATTAATTTAGTCACTGGTGAAAGACGCAGTGTTTCATCGTTATCAAATTTAGTTGCTTTTGCTGGAATAGGGCATCCTCCACGATTTTTTGAGACTCTTAATCAGCTGAAAGCGAATGTGGTTCATACCCAAGGTTTTGAAGATCATAAAGCGTTTGAACCAACAGAAATTGAACAACTAATGCAGTATGGCGAGCAGTTAATCATGACAGAAAAAGATGCAGTTAAATGCCAGTCTTTTGCTCAATCGTCATGGTGGTACTTGCCTGTTGATGCGACCTTCCCAGAAGAAAAAGCACAACAAATATTAAATAAAATTATTGAGGTAAAAGAATAATATGGATTATCGTCTTCTTGAAATCGTAGCTTGCCCGGTATGTAAAGGAAAATTGAACTACGATAAAGATAAGCAAGAGCTTATTTGTAAAATTGATCGTCTTGCTTACCCAATTAAAGATGGCATTCCTGTAATGCTTGAGCCTGAAGCTCGTCGTATGACAATGGAAGAGGTTGAATCATGTCGTTCACAGTCATAATTCCTGCACGTTACCAATCAACTCGTTTACCGGGTAAACCGTTAGCTGACATTTGTGGTAAGCCGATGATTCAATGGGTTTACGAACAAGCATCAAAGGCAGGGGCAGACCGTGTGATCATCGCAACGGATGACAGCCGTATTGAAGCTGTAGTGAAAGGTTTTGGTGGTGATGTATGCATGACGTCACCAAACCACGAATCAGGTACAGAACGTCTTGCTGAAGTGATCGAAAAATGCGGAATTTCAGCTGATGAGATCGTTGTAAATGTACAAGGTGATGAACCACTAATTCCACCTAGTATTATTCAGCAAGTGGCTCAAAACTTGTCAGATTCAGTAGCACCAATGGCAACATTGGCTGTAACTATTGATGAAGAAGACGATGTGTTTAATCCTAATGCCGTTAAAGTTGTTACGGATGCCGAAGGCTATGCGTTGTATTTTAGTCGCGCTTCTATCCCGTGGGATCGCGATGCTTTTGCTCAAGGTGAGACGCTTACTGCAAACCCTTTACTTCGTCATATTGGTATTTATGCGTATCGTGCTGGCTTTATTAATACATACATTAATTGGCAACCAAGTGTTCTTGAGAAAATTGAATGCTTAGAGCAACTCCGTGTTCTTTGGTATGGTGAAAAAATTCACGTTGCAGTAGCAAAAGAAGCGCCTGCGGCAGGAGTTGATACACCAGAAGATTTAGAGAAAGTACGCACGATTCTATCTAAGTAGTATCAATTTTATATAAAAAAAGCACATACCGTTTTAAACAGTATGTGCTTTTTTATTTATATACGTTTTTATTTTTCGTCAGATAAAGGTAGGGAATCTTTTAATTCGTCTACTTTTTCCATGACATCTTCGATTTCCAGTTTAGGCGTCTCTTGAGCTTGTTGCTCTTTCTTCATCACTAAATCTTTTAGCTGCATAAACCAACGACCCATTTGCTCATACCAGAAACGTTCACTTTGCTCTAAATATTTTGCTTTAGGTGCGTACTTATCCCAAGGTTGTTTAACTTCTGAATGTGCAAGGTAATTGGTTGGAGCTGGTACAGGGTCCATACCTAGCTGATGGAATTCAGACATCGCTCTTGGCATATGACTCGCAGAAGTAACCAATACAAGTGTACTTTTACCTACCGAATTGAAGGTTTGAATGGCTTCTTCGTGTGTGTCTCGTGCGCTTTCTAACAGTAAAATATCTGATTTCTGGACACCTAAAGACAGAGCAACGCGAGCCATCATACGCGCGTGACTTACCGTTGTTCCACCGTTATAACCTGAAAGAATCATTTTAGAACCAGGATACATACGATATATACGGATCCCTTCAGTTAATCTCATTACTGCTGCTCTCGACAGCTCTGAAATAGGAGATATTTCGTCATCTACAACGTGACCATTACCAAGAACAAGTACGTACTCAACTGGCGTCTCTGGCGCAATAAACGAAGGATAAATTCGTTCAGTCGATTTTAATAATGGTGTTGTGATTGGTTGAAAAGAGAGCAGAAAAATACCCAAAAGAGATAAAGTTAATAAAAAAGAGGCAAATCCTTTCCTTTTTGAAAACCATAAAATCAATAATCCAATAAACCCAATTAGGAGAAAACCAGGTAGGGGCATTAACATGGATGATAAAAACTTCTTTAACTCAAACATATTTTTTAACTATTACCGCTGATATAGAATGAAAAATCACCACTTGAGAACAAAAAACAGCGTCATGCTGTTACTTCCTTGAGCTCTTATGCGACAATGCATGTTTCCAATAGATAATATCATAACTTAACCACTGTGAATAAAGACCGTAATTTCGACGACATCGCCCACAAATTTGCGAAGAACATTTATGGTTCCGACAAGGGCGGGATCCGTCAAACAATTATATGGCAAGATATGGAAACTATCTTAGCTGAAAATAATGCAAAATCTGAGCCACTTACCGTTTTAGATGCCGGTGGTGGAATTGGACAAGTTTCTCAGCAAATTGCAAAACGTGGTCATTCAGTTACGTTATGTGATATTTCTTCAGAAATGCTGAAATTAGCCAAAGAAGCGGTCGAAGATAACGGTTTATTACCGCAATATCAATTTATTCATACTGCTGTACAACAAATTGAACAGTATAATGTCGGGGAGGTTGATATTCTTCTTTTCCATGCGGTTATGGAATGGTTGGATAATCCAAAAGAAGCACTAGATATTCTTTTAAAACAAGTAAAACCGGGTGGATATGCGTCCATCATGTTTTATAACCATCACGGCCTTGTGCTCAAAAATGTGATTTGTGGCAATATTCCTCATGTTTTAGATGGTATGCCTCATCGAAAAAGGTTTAAGTTACAACCTCAAAAAGGTCTAATGCCTAATGACGTGTATCAGTGGATTGAAGATGCAGGTTATGAAATTAAAGGAAAATCAGGCATTCGTTCATTTCATGATTACATTGGTAATATGGAATACATGGGCGATTACCAAATAGAAGACGTACTAAAGCTCGAAGAGCAGTTATGCCGTCAAGAACCTTATCTCTCTCTTGGCCGTTATATTCACGTATGGGCGAAGAGAAAATAATAATGATGTACACAAAGGATACACAATGAGTGAGTTTTCTAATGCTGTTACAGACCAAACTGTTGATGAACTGGTTGGTTGGGTAAAACAGCACGATTTCTCATTGAATTTGCCAACTGAGCGTTTGGCATTTTTGTTGGCCATTGCTGTTCTCAGTAATGAAAGATTTGATGATGAGCTAGGTGAAGGCGAACTTCACGATGCGTTTGGAATCATCAGTGGGTTATTTGGACAATCCAGTGACACCATTGCTTTTCGTGCGAACAATGCAATCAATGAATTAGTAAAACAACGTTTAATTAGCCGCTTTAGTGGTGAAAGTACTGATGGAATGAACATCTATCGTCTTACGCCATTAGCTATCGGGATCACTGATTATTATGTGCGCCACCGTCAATTCTCTAAATTGAAGCTTTCTATTCAATTGGCGATGGTTGCAGAAGAGATCCAAAAAGCATCAGAAGCAGCCGAAAAGGGCGGTGAAGCAAAACACTGGCGTAAAAATGTTTATGGTGTTCTGAAATATTCCGTTGGTGAGATCTTTGATCGTATCGATTTAAACCAACGTGTGATGGATGAACAACAGCAATCGGTAAAAGAAGAAATTGCGGAGCTGTTAAACCAAAATTGGCGTGAAGCGATTTCTAGCTGTGAAAAATTGCTTGATGAAACATCAGGTAATTTACGTGAACTGCAAGATTCATTGCAGGCTGCGGGCGATCAGCTGCAAACAGAACTGTTGAATATTCAAGAAATTGTTTACGGTAATGAAGAGCTCGAGTTTATTGACGCTCTGTTGTATTCATTACAAATGAAGTTAGACCGTATTGTAAGTTGGGGTCAGCAAGCGATTGATCTTTGGATCGGTTATGACCGACATGTTCATAAGTTTATCCGTACCGCAATTGATATGGATAAGAACCGAGCATTTAGCCAACGCTTACGTGATTCTGTTAAAGGTTACTTTGATGCACCTTGGTTACTGACTTACGCTGATGCTGCTCGTCTTCGTGACATGCGTGATGAAGCACTAATACTGCGTGATGATGAAGTAACCGGTATTGTTCCAGATGAAATGGAATACGAAGAATTAAGTGTGATCACAGATATTCTTGCAGAGCGTGTAGCAGAGATGCTTCAACACCATAAAGATACGGGTGAAGCAATTGAGTTAGGTACGATTCTTAAGAATTACCTATCAACATACCCACATTCTCAGCACTTTGATCTTGCCCGTCTTGTGGTAGATCAAGCGGTGCGCCTCGGTTATTCAGAAGCCGATTTCCAAGCCGTTCAACCTGATTGGCAGTCTATTAACGAATTCGGTGCGAAGGTACAAGCAAATGTCATTGACAAATATTGAAGAATTTATGCCTGAGAAGTTAGCAAAAGCGATTGCTAATCCATTATTCCCAGAGCTAGACAGTTTATTACGTTCTGGTCGTCATGTTGCCAGTGAAGATTTAGATAATCACGCATTGTTATGTGAGTTTGAACATGAGCTAGGCCTGTTTTACCAACGTTATAACGCTGAACTGGTAAAGGCTCCAGAGGGCTTTTTCTACCTACGTCCACGTTCAACGTCTTTCATTGCACGTAGCGTTTTAGCTGAAATTGATATGCTTGTTGGTAAAGTATTGTGTTTCTTATACCTAAGTCCTGAGCGTTTGGCTCACGAAGGTATCTTTACTAATCAAGAGCTATTCGATGAGCTATTGGTATTAGCTGATGAACAAAAGCTAATGAAGCTAGTAACAAATCGTGCTTCTGGTTCTGACTTAGATAAAGAAAAGCTGTTTGATAAAGTAAGAACCTCTCTTCGTCGTTTAAAACGTCTAGGAATGATTATCCCTGTTGGTGAACAAGGTAAATTCCGTATCAGTGAAGCGGTTTTCCGTTTCGGTGCAGATGTACGTACAAGCGATGATATGAAAGAAGCGCAATTACGTTTAATCCGTGATGGTGAAGCGGTGGTTGTTCATCAAGAAGAAGCGAGTCAATCTAGCTTAGATCTTGATGCAGATAGCAATGAAAAACCGGCTGAAGAGCAACATGAATTAGAATTGGAAGGTGATCTATGAGTATGATTGAACGTGGTAAATATCAATCACTCACCATGGTTAACTGGAACGGCTTTTTTGCCCGTACTTTTGACATTGATAATCTAGTAACTACACTTTCTGGTGGTAACGGTGCTGGTAAGTCGACCACAATGGCGGCGTTTATTACTACGCTTATTCCTGACCAGTCATTACTGCATTTCCGTAACACAACAGAAGCGGGTAGCTCTCAAGCTTCTCGTGATAAAGGTCTACACGGTAAATTAAAACCGGGTGCATGTTATGCAGCGCTAGATATTGTTAACTCTCGTAAGCAACGTGTACTTTTTGCAGTTAAATTACAGCAAGTAGCAGGTCGTGATAAGAAAGTTGATATCAAACCATTCATCGTTGTTGGTCTACCAAGCCATGTAAAACCAACAGACTTAATGATTGAATCGGTTTCTGAAAATCAAGCTCGTGTTCGTCAAATCAATGACGTAAAAGAGATAGTTTCACAGTACGAAGGTGTTCAATTTAAAGCGTTTAATTCTGTAACGGATTATCACGCTCAAATGTTTGATTATGGTGTATTACCGAAGAAACTTCGTAACACAAGCGATCGTTCTAAGTTCTATCGTTTAATCGAAGCCTCTTTATACGGTGGTATCTCAAGTGCGATCACGCGTTCACTGCGTGATTACTTATTGCCACAAAATGGTGGTGTTAAGAAAGCCTTCCAAGATATGGAAGCAGCACTACGTGAAAACCGTATGACATTAGAAGCGATTAAGACGACTCAGTCTGATCGTGATTTATTCAAACATTTAATCACAGAATCAACGAATTACGTTGCTTCAGATTACATGCGTCATGCTAATGATCGCCGTAAGAAAGTTGAGCAAACATTAACGCATCGTGTTGAGTTAATGAATGCGCAACGCAGCTTAGTGGATCTATCATCTGTATTAAATAATATGCAGAGTGAATTAGAGCTTCTTACTGAATCAGAATCAGGCCTTGAGCAAGATTACCAAGCAGCGTCAGATCATCTTCAATTAGTACAAACTGCGGTTCGTCAACAAGAGAAGATTGAGCGTTACTCTGAAGATCTAGAAGAGCTAACAGAGCGTCTAGAAGAACAAGTGATGGTGGTGGAAGAAGCCGCAGAACAACTTGCAATGGCTGAAGAGCAAGCACTATTAACGGAAGAAGAAGTTGATAGTCTTAAAACACAGCTTGCTGATTACCAACAAGCGTTGGATATGCAGCAAACTCGTGCACTTCAATACCAACAAGCGGTTAAAGCACTTGAAAAAGCGCAGCAATTAACAGCAAATGAGTCGTTAACTCAAGATAATGCCATTGATCTTCAAAGCGAATTAAAAGCAAAAGAAGAACTTCAAACTACCGCATTACTTGCGATTAAACATAAGTTGGATCTTTCTTCTGCGGCAGTTCAACAGTTTGAACGCGGCTTAGCATTAGTAACTTCGATTGCAGGTCATGTTGAGCGTAATGAAGCATCAGATAAGGCAAAAGCTTTAATTGAACAAGCTCGCCAGTTCAACAATATTGCAGAGCGTGCAGAACAACTTAAAGCACAGTATAAAGATCTTGAGCGTGCGGTTCGACTGCAACGTCAAGCTCAAGAACTTGCGGAAGAATATGCAAAACGTTTCAATATCACGATTGATTCTGAAATGGTTCTTGAAGAAGAGCAAGCACGTCATGAAGAGATGCTTGAAACGGTTCAAGAACAGCAAGAAAATATCGTTGATAAACGTTCAGAGCTAAAACGCCAAGAACAACAACATCGTTCAGAAGCACACCGTTTAGAGTCTATTGCACCTAAATGGATTGCAGCAAATGACGCTCTACACAAACTGAATGAGCAGTGTGGTGTTGAACTGGAAGATAGCCAAATGGTTATCAGCCAAATGCAAGAAACGCTAGAAAATGAGCGTGTATTATCGACAAACAAAGATCGTCTAGCTGCTCGTAAAGAAGAACTAGAGTCTGAAATTGAGCGCTTAGCTGCCCCTGGTGGTAGTGGTGATGCACGTCTTAAAGGTCTTGCTGATACATTAGGTGGTGTACTGCTTTCTGAGATTTACGATGACATTACATTAAGTGATGCGCCATACTTCAGTTCACTTTACGGTCCAGCTCGTCACGCGATCGTTGTTTCTGATTTATCAGGTATCAAAGATAAACTGGTTGATCTTGAAGATTGTCCGGATGATCTTTACATCATCGAAGGCGATATTGACGCGTTTGATGATAGCGTATTTGATGCTGAAGAGATGGAAAATGCAGTTTGCGTTCACTTAAATGATCGTCAAATGCGTTACTCTCGCTTCCCTGAATTACCATTATTTGGTCGTGCAGCCCGTGAACAGCGTTTAGAAACATTACGTGAAGAGCGTGAGATTGCAGTTGAAGAACACGCAAAAGCGGCGTTTGATTCACAAAAATTACAGCGTCTGTACCAAAGCTTTAATGGTTTTGTATCAACACACCTTGCTGTGGCATTTGATGCGGATCCAGAAGTTGAATTAAAACAAGCTCGTGAACAACTAGCACAAGTTAGCCGTCAGTTAACAGAATTAGTGGCGACAGAGCAGCAGCATAAATCACAAATTTCAGCGTCTAAAGAAGCGTTATCTCAACTTGCTAAGATCGCACCTCATATCAATGTGCTTGAAGATGAAACCATCACAGAGCGTTTTGAAGAGATCAGTGTTCAAGTTGAACAAGTATCAGAAGCAGAAAGTTTCTTACGTCAAAATGGTAAAGCCATTGCAGAACTAGAAACACTACAACGTGCATTAGAAGTAGACCCTGAGCAATTTGATGCCTTAAAAGCAGAGCATGAGCAAATTGATGCACAGTTACAAAGCTTAAAAGCACAATTATTTGCTATTTCTGATTTAGTAGAACGTCGTCATCACTTTGGTTATGAGGATGCCGTTGCACTACTGAATAAGAGCAGCGAACTGAATGAACAACTTAAAGCGAAATTAGTACAAGCAGAACAAGCACGTACTAAAGCGAAAGAGCAGCAGAAACAAGCTCAATCTCAAGCAAACCAATACAATCAAGTAATGGCATCGCTTAAGAGTTCGCATCAAGCAAAACAAGAAACGGTTCAAGAGTTTAAACGTGAACTTCAAGAACTTGGTGTTCATGCTGATCACAGTGCATTAGAGCGTGCTGAAGTTCGTAAGAGTGAGCTAAATGAGCGTCTACACAGCTCTCGTGGTCGTAAGAGTGAGCTAGAAAAAGGCATCACGTCAAATGAACTTGAGATTAAAGGTCTAGTTAAGCAATCACGCAAAGTTGAAAAACTGTACAAAGACTTACGTACTTTTGTTGTTAATGCAAAAGCGGGCTGGTGTTCAGTTCTACGCTTAGCTCGTGAGAACGATGTTGAACGTCGTCTACATAAACGTGAACTTGCGTACTTAAGTGCTGAAGAATTACGTTCAATGTCGGATAAATCGTTAGGTGCGCTTCGTCTAGCAGTTGCAGATAACGAAGACCTACGTGATTCACTGCGTGCTTCTGAAGACACAAGTAAGCCAGAGCGTAAAGTTCTGTTCTACATTGCTGTATACCAACATCTTCGTGAGCGTATTCGTCAAGATATCATCCACACTGATGATCCAGTTGAAGCAATTGAAGAGATGGAAACTGAGCTTGGTCGTCTGACTGAAGAGCTGACATCTCGTGAAAACCGTTTAGCACTAAGCTCTGAAAGTGTTGCGAACATTATTCGTAAGACTATTCAACGTGAGCAAAACCGTATTCGTATGTTGAACCAAGGTTTATCACAAATTGGTTTTGGTCAAGTAACGGGTGTTCGTCTAAACGTAGGTATTCGTGAAACTCACGCAACACTACTAGCGGGTCTGTGTGAGCATCAAGCACAACACCAAGATCTATTTGGTAATGCTCGTTTAACCTTCTCTGAAGCGATTGCGAAATTGTTCCAACGTATTAACCCGCATATCGATGTTGGTCAACGTTCACCACAAACCTTAGGTGAAGAGTTACTGGATTACCGTAACTACCTTGAACTAAACATTGAAGTAAACCGTGGTGCAGATGGTTGGCTACAAGCAGAGTCAGGCGCTCTATCAACAGGTGAAGCGATTGGTACTGGTCAAGCGATCCTACTAATGGTTATTCAAAGCTGGGAAGAAGAGTCTCGTCGTCTTCGTAGTAAAGATATTATGCCTTGTCGTCTATTATTCTTGGATGAAGCGGCGCGTCTAGATGGTAAGTCTATCGCTACGCTATTTGAATTGTGTGACCGTTTGGACATGCAACTTCTTATTGCGGCACCAGAAAACATCAGTCCAGAGAAGGGGACAACCTACAAACTGGTTCGTAAGATCTTTAAAGATCGCGAGCACGTTCATGTGGTTGGTCTTAAAGGTTTTGGACAAGAGTCAGCAGCAAGCCGTACTCAACAAACGCTAGAAGAAGCAGAGATAGCAGAATAAGCGTTAAATAACGTTAATAAGTGAATGGCAGTCAGAAATGGCTGCCATTTTTTTTGGAAAGATAATTGCATAGCTTCTACCGTTAACTTTAAATAATAAAAAGGATGAAAAATTGACAGAAAACACAAACATAGATAACGCTAATGGTGAATTTGAAAACCCATTAGTGTGGTCATTATTTGAGGTGTTGCAAGAGTCAAAACAAGTATGGAAAGTGCATACGTTATCAACTCATCTGATGGAAAAGGGATTACTTAATCATTTAGATGAAAATCCTGAGAAAGACTTATTTAAACGCAATTTTTTGATCATGAATGCACTTTATCAATTGCAAAGTGAGCTGTATCCAGAGCAATGGTTACAAGTAGAATCCATGAATATTTTGTTGTTTCAAGTTTCAAAAACAACAGAAGCGGAATGTGTTATAGATAAAACACATCCTTTGCGTGAATACTATTTAGATTGGTCAAATTACCAAGCGAATGAAGATGAAGTAAAACGATTATTAAATGAGTTTTGGAGCAGTTATCGACGTTATCTTGGTGGAATAGTATTAAAACGATGGATCGCCACCAAGCATTAAAGTTATTTGGCTTATCAGAAAGTGCAACGTCAAAGGAAATCCGTAGGCAGTGGCGAAAACTAGGAATGAAGCACCACCCAGACAGAGAAACCGGTGATGCTAATACTTTTAGAATAATGTGCGAAGCGTGGAATATATTGAGATAGAGGTTGTTATAACTCAGGTTCTAATTTTTCTTGGAACAGCAATCGAGCTCTTAATCCTGGATAATTATCACTTAAACTGATCTGTCCATCGTGTAGTTTCATGACCGTATTAACTAATGCGAGTCCTAAACCAAAACCATGTTGAGTGCGACTCGGGTCTAATCTAACTAATTGACCTAAGGCGCGCTCTCTATCTTCCGGTTTTATGCCTCTACCATTATCAGCAACCACCACACCAAAACAATCGACAATAACTTCGATAACGCCACCTTCATGAGTGTACTTAATGGCGTTATCAATAATGTTGAATACGGCACGGAAAATAAGGCTAGGATTAGCGTAAAGTAAACAAGGCATTTCTTCTGTGAAATGAAGAGTTTGTTTTTTATCCGCTACTGTAGGCTCTGCAAATTCAATGGCATCACGTACAATTTTACTTAAATCGCACATTTCTTTATTGATAGGAGTACCTCCATTTTCAAGATGATATAGCTCCATCATGCCATTGAAGGTTTCAAGTAATAAAGAAAAGTCAGACTGTATATTATCTAATTGTTCGGTGTGTTGTTGAGAAAGAGACTCGTCATAGAGCAGATCTTCTATTCTTAATTTTATTCGCCCCATAGGGGTTCTGAGATCATGAGCAATATCGACAGTTAATGATTTTAACTTAGACTCACTTTGCTCCATTTGCTCAAGCATCGAATTTAAATGAAGAGCCAGTAAATCGAATTCGTTCATATCAGGACCGACTTTTAACCGTACATTACGCTCACCAAGCATCACTCGATTCATTGTTGCATTAACGAGGTTAAGGCGCTTTAGAATGTAGACAGCAATGAGAATTGCGATTAAACACAGGGCAATAAAAGGAAAGAACGTTCCCCAAATTACCGATGAATCTAATTGCTTCTTAAAGCTCTGATAGCGATTTTGGTCAATACCAACGACAAGTTCCGAACCATCAGGCAGATTTATTTTGGTTGCCCGCATATCTGGAAGGTCAGTATTTGTAGAAGATTGTTTTATTTGTGCAATAACAGGATAAGCCGTTGCTGCAGTATTCGTTGGTGTTGGCGATGCATGATGAACGAATTGATAAATGTATCGGCTATCACCTTGAGTATTATTAATATTTTGTTGAATGGCATCGACACCCTCTGTATCGACAATCGCTTGTAGTTGCGCCGTTTCAGCTCTAAGCCATTCATCAAGGTTGTGGTTATACAGTTGAACAGAAGTTGAATAGAGTTGGTAAATAATCAACCCCATAACTAAAAATAACCCGATAGCAAACCATATTAATAATTTTAAAATGGAGGAACGGTAAAGCTCATCACGTTGTTCTAAGAACATAACCAGCTCCACGTACGGTTTCGATGAGATCCACTGCTCCAGAGTTATCTAATTTTTTGCGTAACTTAGCAATATGAACATCAATAACATTGGTTTTTGGATCAAAGTGATAATCCCATGCAGCTTCAAATAATCGCATTCGAGAAACCACTTCATCAGCATTTTCCGCAAGATAACGTAATAAAATAAACTCTTTATTTTGTAATGGAACAATGTTGTCATTGATCGTGACTTTTTGCGAACGTAAATTGATGTTTAAATTCTTAATTTTCAGTTCGTTAGAAGCACTTTCAATCGGTCTATTTCGACGTAATATGATATTGATACGAGCTAATAGCTCAGCTAAAGCAAAAGGTTTGGTTAGGTAATCGTCACTACCTGCAGTAAGTCCTTCAACCCTTTGATCGACGCTATCTAATGCACTAAGAATAAGCACAGGGGTATTATTTCCTGTAGCACGAATTGCTGATAGGATTTTTAACCCATCAAGATTAGGTAGCATGCGGTCAAGAATGATTAATTGATAATCACAACTTATCGCCATCATTAAACCTTCTTTGCCGTCATCAGAACTATCAACAATGAAGCCTTCTTGTTCTAGCGCTTTTGTCACAAAATCTCGAGTTGTTTGGTCGTCTTCAATAACCAATATCTTCATAACTTACTCTCTTATTTAGAGATTTTATTATAACAAGAAAAAAGTGTTGATTCACAATTATAGAAAAAACTAAGTAATGACTCTCAATTCTAAGGACTAGAAATAATACGACTTTCAATTTTTGCGTAAATATAAGCAAAAATGAACATTTAACTCTAGTGCGATATTAATCGATTGTTTATAAAACCTATGGCTATTGAGTAAGTTAAAAATAATCTTATATCGTGGTGGAGAAATAATATGAGTAATTATTTTGACGATTTTCCTGAAGAGAATCCGAAAAATGGGGTAGGGAAACAATTCAATTTTGAATTAGCGCAGTATTTTCGTGAACAACAAGAATCTAGTGATGAAGCGACATCAGAAATAATAACACTAGAAGAAGCGAGCAAGGCGTTAATTGAGCAAGAAGAACGTGAGCAAAGAGAATTAAAGCTCGAGTTTTTATCAAGAATTGAAGAATGTCCACACTGTAATGAGACAGAATTAAATATCTACCATTTTACGAGAGAATTATTTAGGTATGAATGCCAATGCTGTGGGATTTATGGCAATGGAATAAATGAAGCTGAAGCGTATCAAGCTATGTTACTGGCTATTGAAGAGGGCTTTGATTGGCGGAAACATCAGGTTGCATTGTAAAGATAAAGAGCCTTAACGGGGGAACATTAAGGCTCTGAGTTTACAACATAATATCTGGTACGAATATTATGAAGTTAAGCGTTCAAAATTGCCTTCATTTCTGCTGCAACTTTGTCTACTTTTCCTAAGCCAATAATGACTTGTAAACCACCTTTACCCATTGGAACAACACCTGCTGCGCCAAGAGCTTTTAATTTTTCACTGTCAGCAAGACCTGAGTCTTTAACTGTTAGGCGTAAGCGAGTAATACAGTTATCTACTTCAACGATGTTATCTGCACCACCAATCGCTTCGATATACGCATTTGTTACTTCAGTGATGTTCTCTGTTTGCTCATCTTTGTTCATGTCTTCGCCACGACCTGGAGTTAGGAAGTTAAATTTCTTAATCGCAAATCTAAAGATAGTGTAGTAAAGAACAAAGAATACAAGACCTTGTGGGATCAACATGTACCATTTCACTGCTAGTGGGTTTTGACTTGAAAGAACAAAGTCAACTAAACCTGCAGAGAAACCAAATCCTGCCATCCATTGCATACTTGCTGCGATAAATAGAGAGATGCCCGTTAAGATTGCATGAATTAAGTATAACCAAGGTGCAAGGAACATGAAGCTAAACTCTAGAGGTTCAGTGATACCTGTAAAGAATGAAGCCATTGCAGCTGCAAGCATGATAGAGAATACCGCAGCTTTGTTACGCTTTTCAGCACAGTGGTAAATAGCAAGTGCAGCGCCTGGAAGACCAAACATCATGATAGGGAAGAAACCAGCTTGGTACATACCTGTTTGACCTGGAATACCAGTACCATTAGCAATAGATTGTGCGCCACCTAAGAAGTTTGGAATATCGTTAATACCAACAACATCAAACCAGAATACAGGGTAAAGCGCATGGTGCATACCAACAGTTAGCATTAAGCGGTTAAAGAAACCAAATAGGCCAGCGCCAACAGCTCCCATAGATTGAAGTTGTGTACCAAAAGCGATCAATGCATCAAAAATAGCAGGCCATACGTACAGAAGAACGAATGATAAAGCCATACCTGCAATTGAAGTAAGGATCGGAACCAGACGTTTACCACTGAAGAAAGCTAATGCTTTAGGTAGTTCAACTGTCGAGTATTTGTTGTAAATTTCAGCTGAAATAATACCAACGATAATACCAACAAATTGGTTATTGATTTTGCCAAATGCAGCAGGAACTTGATCTAATGGAATATTTTCAAGTTGAGCCACTACAGCAGGAGAAAGAAGGGTTGTTACTACGGTAAAACAAATGAAACCAGCTAATGCTGCAGAACCGTTTTTATCTTTACTTAAACCAAATGCCACACCAATAGCAAAAAGCATTGGCATTACATCAATAATAGCACCACCTGATTTGATTAAGAAAGCAGCAAAAACACTGTTTGCACCCCAACCAGTTGGATCCATCCAGTAACCAACACCCATTAATATTGCAGCAGCAGGAAGCGTAGCGACGGGAACCATCAACGCTTTACCGACTTTTTGCATGTAACCTAATACACTCATATCGTATTCCTCAAAAATTAATCTATTATTTTTTAAACTAAGAGAAGAATACAAAAGGGTGGATTAACAAAAGATTGTGCCAACATTAACTTTAGTTAATGTTGGCACTTTAAGAATTAAAATGTGAGTGAGATCTAATTAATTCGAGGAGTAAATTAACCTGGATGACCATCTACGCGTTTTGAGCATAGCATAGGCGCAAAATGCCAAATGAATAATCCAAATGCAATTGTCCAAAGAACGGCAGTAATGTTGATTATATCGAGCATATATTCTGGAAATGCAATCACTCCAAATGAGCGAATAAATGCCGCTAAAATGATAGCACTATAAGCAACCCACATTGACGGACCTTTATAGATCTCACGCCCAGTATGACCCATAGTAACTCGAGCAATCATTGCGAGAATAACACCGCCTAAGGCACCAATTGCAAATAAATGAATTCCGGTATGAGATGTAAAGTAATCAGTGCTTAATCCACGTAACAATAAACTCAGCGGGATACATAAATAGCCAGCGTGAAGAGACCAAACAAGCGGCTCACTTAATGTTTTATATCCTTTCCAACGTATCATTCTGATTAATTGAGCAATGCCTGCAATGATCATTAAATATGGACTTACTTGTTCTGACGTTAGAGGGAAAAAGCTCAAAATAAAGAGCATAGCTAATGGGATATTACATAACGCATCTAACCAAAGAATTGGTTGTGCCTTTTCAAACTGAAAACGACGGGCTGTGAAGAAAGGAATAACGCGCGCGCCCATTACAGAAAGTAATAAAGTAAACCACCAAAGCATAGATTCCCAAACTGCAGCAGAAGTGAAAGGAGGCATTCCCTTGATCGTTGCATAACTAGCAAAGTTGGCTGCGATAGCCACTAAAAATAATGGAATGAAAAAGAAGTTTCTCACACCTTTTGTTTTGATTACACGGAAACCTACTTCATAGGCAATAGCTAGTATAAATAGGGCCTCTATGCTTGATGTTAGCCATAGTGGAGCCGGAGTCCAAAATAAAACTCTTGGTAATAACCATAATAAGACAATGAACCCGAGACGTTTATTGGATGTACCTTTAACTCCAGTCCAGTTTTGAACCGCACTTAAAACAAAGCCGGCAACAATAGCCATAGAAAAACCAAACAACATTTCGTGAACATGCCACCACAGTGCAGGAACTTGTAGGTAAGCCGGTTGACCCGTTTGGAAAGCCCAAACCCAAATTACGACGGCGATAATTGCATAAATGCTGCCTAGTAAGAAGAAAGGACGAAAGCCTAAGCGTAGGATCGGTGGGATCTTTTCTTCAATGGTTTTATCAGTAATATTTATCATAATTTGTTCTCAATTTTTAGTGACAAAACAAGTATAACGCAAAGGGAAAATAATAACATGTATTTTTTATGCATGTTTAAGTTGGATCATTCTTGTCCCTTTGTGATTGTTGTTTAAATGTTAATTAATTGGAGCAATAACTCGACTTTACTAAATCATCAGTTAAGATGAATCCATAAAAGCAATAAATGGAATAATGTATGAGTCAGAAGATTTACTTTGGTACTGAAAACAAATTCAGTGTTAAGCGCAGCGCTTTGAATGTCGTTACTCGTTTGCATCATTTGCTAATTCCAAGTCATGCAAAGAAAATGGGAAGGAAATTATTACTGACACCAGTAAGAACAAAGCCGAAAAACACTGAGCCAAATGGATTAATTAAAAGTAAATTAACCTCTACCGAAGGAACTCTTAGTTTATATAAGCTGGGGCAAGGTCCTATTTGGGTATTGGCTCATGGTTGGTCAGGTAATTCGAGTCAATTTTATCCATTGATGGAATACATTGCATCGAAGGGGTTTACAGCCATTGCGTTTGATCATCCTGCTCATGGTGAGAGTGAAGGAAAACACGCTCATTTACCTGCATTTATTGAGGGCTTAAATGCGGTATTGGACTCTTGTGATGAAGTTGCAGGTGTCATTGCACATAGTATGGGGACATCAGCGGTATTGGAATGTCGTCATTATCAATTGGAACAGACCCCATTGTTATTGATTGCGCCGGTATTAAATTATACCGAAAACTTGTTTAGTAGCATTGAGCGTTCAGGCTATTCAATGAAGCTGTTTACAGCCATCGTTGGGGATATTGAGGAGCAGTATCAGAGAACCATCGACAGTTTTAATCCGTATCAACGATTACAACAAAGAGAAACTCAAACAATTATCGTACATGATAAAGAAGATCGTTTTTCTAGTTTTGAGCTTTCAAAAGCGGCAACAGAACATATTGAACAAGTAATTTTATACCCAACAATCGGTTTAGGTCATGGGCGTGTAATGGCAAGTGAAGAGGCTAAAAAAGCGTTTGATGAGTTATCTAAGTCGAATTAAGCTTTTATGATTTTTGCTTCAGTTATTCGTAAATAATAGGCTGAATAAAAAAGCCGATGCATAAAAAAACAATATGCACCGGCTTTTTTATTATCGGAATAACATTTGTTTGAATGGTGTTTTATCCATGATTAAAACAAATAAGGTAGATGCTGTTGCTGTACCAAATACAATGACAAAATCTCGCATTGCTAATGTTATTCCCATCATTCCGGTAATATTTAAGAACACGACCACAAATAGCAAATGGCAAACGTAAATGCCAAGAACATGTTTACTTAACGTGAAAGTGATAGGGTGATGGCCAAGTTGTGGTTTAGATAATAAAAGAAAAAACACGCCAATTCCCATTAATGGAGTGCCAATTAAAAAGTCATGCAAGTTAAAAGGTACATCAAACTGAGTTAACCAATACGCCTCACTAAAATGAATAGCAAAACCAACCAGTAATAAGATCAAAGCGTTAGTTGATGAAAGCGTAATCTCTTTTCTTCGTAATTCAAATCCGATGACCACCATTAAGGTACTAAAGAAAGGGCCATTTCGAGTAAAAAATGGAGTCCAAACTTCAGTGAGTGTTTGATAGCTACCACCAGCAAGACCGTATACATATAAGATCACAGCGACAGGAACAATCCATGTCGTTTTTTTAAAGTGAATTAATAACCCAATAATTGAAACGGCGATAATGAGTGCAGGAATAAACCATAAATGTACCATGCCACCTTCAAATAAAGCGTTTAATGGATTCTGAGTTAACCAATTCCAATATCCAGTGCGCTCTGCTAGATACCCATTTTCAGCGACTTTTCTCCAATGAAAAGGCAAAGCTAAACTCAATGCGCTCCATACAATCCATATTTTAAATAAAGGAGCACAGTAAGATTGGATCGTTTTTAAAGGAGTATGCGTCAATTTAGGTTGGATAAAATAACCAGATAAAATGAAAAAGAAAGGAACCGCAAAACGGGTCAGCTGGTTAAATATATTGCCGAAAACTGGGAAATCATCCATTAGTAGATAAGTCATGAAAACTTGTGAGTGTAAAGCGATGATCGCGAACATAGCAAGAAGGCGTCCTAACTCTAAGCTAGCGATTTTATTTGTATTTTCCATTATGAATACCATTAAATTTTTCGACAATCTACCAATCTGTTTTTTAATAAAATATGAGATAGATTAATTTTGTAGAGGTTGAGCAGAAGATGTTTACGAAATTGAGATTGCTTTCACATATAAGGTTTACTTTTAAAAATGAAATTATTTGATAAACGCATTGACCTTCCCCTAAGTGGAGGCTTTAGTATGGGTTCAATTCTTTAATGTAGAGTGTTATTTGTGATTACTTCTTTTTCTAAATGGTTAGTGACAAGCGTTACGCTGATGGCATTAGTGCTATCTAGTGTTGCGTATAGCTACCCAATGAAAATGGAAGTGACAAACACTGATATGCAGCATCATGCAAGTATGGCATCTGATTGCCATTCAACACAAAGTGATACTGTAGAGTGTAATATGGGCTCTATGAAAATGAGTATTGATCATCATTGTTCAGGTAAAGGGGAAACTTGTTGTAAGACGGCGTGCGTCACTTCAATCTGCGCTTTACCTTCAAATTTATATGCTTATATTCATTCAGCAGAATCAGTAATTAATTACATCCAATATAATGAACAGCCTCGTTCATTTGTTTCTTCCTCTTTGTTTCGACCTCCTATTCTTTAATTCCAATGAATACCAATCTCAGTAAATAGTTTACTTCGTTAATTCTGAACGCTTGCTTACTGTGGTTGATATAAAACTCATTAAATCAATTAGCTAAATAGTTTTTCCTTTCTATTTAACGGTTTAATTATGGTGATGATCTGTAGATAGATTGCGCCATTATTGGAATGATCTTATGAAAAATTACCACTTATACGTTTTAAAAAAGCGTGGTTAGTTTCTGCTATCTCTATAGTTCTATCACATCAAGTGATGGCAGAAGAACAATTAACACAATTGATAGAACAAGCATTGTCTTCTGATGCAAGCAGAGAGCAGATATACGCACAATCTCAAGCAATGCGAGCAACAGGTATTGCAAATTCAACTCTAGCGGATCCCACTCTCAAAGTAGGATTTGGCGGTTTACCTGTTGATAGCTTCAAGTTCGATGAAGATCCAATGACGAATATATCCGTTGGATTAATGCAGAAATTTGGTCGTGGCTCAAGTTTGGACCTACAACAAAAGCAAATGGGGCAACAAGCAGATGTATTAGCAATGCAAGTTCAAGTTCGTGAATTAGAGGTTGCCAATGCAATTAGTCAGTTGTGGATTGAACTTGGATTTTTACAAAAAGCAGAAGCGATCTTACATGAAAATCGTCGTTTACTGACTGAAATGGAATCGTATATCAATACTAATTACTCTATCGGTAAAAGTGAAAGCCAAGACTTATTGCAAGCGCAATTACAACTCACTCGTTTAGATGAAAAAGTGCAGACCAATAAGCAATCACAAGAGCGAATTTATGCACAGCTATCAGAGTGGTTACCGAATTTACCTCAGCAGCAATTAGATAAAATCAGGTCACTTAACTGGGATTATTTAGAGCAAATTTTGGAGAGAAATGCTCATAGTTCTACTGATTTTTATGAGTTATTAAAAACCAACCCAACAATAAAAATGAGTGAATTAGCAATTGTTGCGACAAAAACAAAAGTCGATATTGCTGATGAATCTTATTCGCCTCAATTTGGTGTAGAAGTGATGTATGCCTATCGTCAAGCTAATGGTATGGGTGGTCAACCCGCATCAGATTTAGTTAGTGCTTATGTCACTATGGATATCCCTTTATTTACAGACAAGCGCCAAGATCAGAATTATGCAGCAGCTCAATATCAAGTTGGCTCTGCGAAATCACAGCGTGATGTGTTACTGCGTCAAATGAACGCAAAAGTGAACGCATTATTAGTGGATAAAAGTAATTTGGAACAGCGTCTTTCTCGTTACAACGAAACGTTATTGCCTCAATCAAAAGAGAGAACGAAAGCGGTCGAGCGCGGTTATGAGAATAATACCGCTCAATTTAATGACGTCATTATAGCCTCTAATGATGAGTTAAGTTTAGAACTAGAAAAACAACGTTTAATGAGTGATTTAGATAAAACAAACAGTAACTTAGCATTTTATCTTAATGGGTTTGATTACCACATATCAGCACCACAACTAGCACCATCTGAGAATTAAGGAAGAAAATATGAAGTCATTTAAAATCGCCGTACTTTCAGTTGTTATTGGTGGTGTAATTGGTGCTGGAAGCATGAATTTCTATTCAGCACATTCAATGAATATGATGCCGAAGAATCAGGATACACCATCAGTAAGTTCGAGTAATGAACCTTTGTATTGGGTGGCTCCAATGGATGCAAATTATCGTCGTGATAAACCGGGTAAGTCACCTATGGGAATGGATTTAGTTCCAGTGTATGCCGATGATGCTCAAGGTGAGAAAGCACCGGTAGGAACCGTGACGATTGATCCAAGCGTTGTTAATAATCTTGGTGTGAAAAGTGCGTTTGTAGAGAAATCAATTCTCTCTCCAAATATAGATACTGTCGGTTACATTGCTTTTGATGAAAGTAAATTATGGCAAGTCAACGTACGAGCGGCGGGTTGGGTTGAGAAATTGAATATCAACGCGATTGGCGAGCGGGTAAATAAAGGTGATGTACTATTTACACTTTATTCACCGGAGTTAGTTAAAGCACAAGAAGAGTTGTTGAATGCCTATCGAACAGGTCGTAAAGGTTTGGTTAAAGGTGCGAGAGAACGTTTGTATTCATTAGGTGTTGATAAAGTCCAAGTTAACTCTATTGTTAGGTCTGGGAAGGCTAATAAAAACATAGAGATAAAAGCAAGTTCTAATGGTGTGATCGCGAGTTTAAATATCCGAGAGGGAGGCTATTTGTCACCTTCACAAATCGTGATAACCGCTGGTCCACTTGAAGATATATGGGTTGATGCTGAGGTATTTGAACGTCAAGCTCATTGGTTATCTTCGGGAAATAAAGCGGTGATGACACTGGATGCGATCCCAGGAAAAATGTGGGAAGGCGAAGTGGATTATGTTTATCCCATTCTAGATCCAAAAACTCGTACTATGCGTATGCGCTTGAAGTTTGATAATCAAGATGGCGCATTAAAACCAAATATGTTTGCCAATATAACAATACAACCAAAAACCAAAGAAGAAGTGTTAACCATTCCTCGCCAGTCTGTTATCCGTTCAGGTGGTATGACACGAGTGGTATTAGATGAAGGAAATGGTAAGTATCGTTCTGCTCGAATAGTGATTGGACGAGAAGCAGGCAATAAAGCAGAAGTCGTTAAGGGACTGAAAGAAAACGATAAAGTAGTTACATCTGCTCAATTCTTATTAGATTCAGAATCAAGTAAAACCGCAGAACTAAGCCGAATTAATGGCCCAGAAAACAGTATTTGGATCTCTGGTGATATTACGATGTTAATGGCTGATTTTGGCATGGTTACTTTTGAGCATAAAGCCGTTTCACAATGGGATTGGAAAGCAGGAGAAATGAACTTCTCGGTTGAAAATAACATTGACCTTTCTGCTTTTCATGAAGGTGAAGCTGTTCATTTTTTAGTGCAAAAAGACAATGATGAATTCAAATTACTAGAAATTGAAAAAGAAGGGAAGCATTATGATCCCCGCAATTATACGTTGGTCTATTAAAAATCGATTTTTAGTTTTAGTTGCTACTTTTGCCCTTGTTGTTGCTGGAATTTACAGTGTAAAGAATACGCCTGTTGATGCTTTGCCGGATCTTTCAGATGTTCAAGTGATCATCAAAACAAGTTATCCAGGGCAAGCACCACAAGTGGTGGAAGATCAAGTGACTTATCCTTTAACGACGGCCATGTTAGCCGTACCCGGAGCAGAGACGGTTCGAGGTTATTCCTTCTTTGGTGATTCTTACGTATATATCATTTTTAACGATGATACAGACATGTACTGGGCACGTTCGCGTGTTTTAGAGTATCTAAGTCAAGTTGCACCTAAGTTACCAGCAGAAGCAAAACCGACATTAGGCCCAGATGCAACCGGTGTTGGTTGGGTGTATAGCTATGTATTACAAGATAAAACCGGTCAGCATGATCTTGCTGAATTGCGCAGTTTGCAAGATTGGTTTTTAAAATATGAATTACAAACGGTTGATGGTGTATCAGAAGTTGCTACGGTAGGCGGAATGGTAAAGCAATATCAGGTTGAAATTGATCCTGATAAGTTAAGAGCTTACAACTTAACCTTACAACAGGTTAATAAAGCCATTAAAGAGGGAAATCAAGAAACGGAGCATCCGTTATTGAAGTGGCAGAAGCTGAACATATGGTACGTACATCAGGTTACTTAAGTAGTATTGAAGATATCCAATCTTTGCCACTAAAAGTAACAGATAAAGGTACGCCTCTGTTATTAGGTGATATTGCTGATATTAATTTGGGCCCACAAATGCGTCGAGGGATCTCTGAGTTTAATGGAGAAGGGGAAGCCGTTGGTGGTGTGATTGTGATGCGATTTGGTGAGAATGCCAGCGAAGTTATTGCTAACGTGAAAGAAAAGTTAGCTCAACTTCAAAAAGGGTTGCCAGATGGCGTTGAAATAAAAGCCACTTACGATCGTTCCACATTAATCGATCACGCCGTGAAGAACCTTTGGGAGAAATTAGCTGAAGAGTTCATTGTTGTTGCTATTGTTTGTGCTCTGTTCTTATTCCACATACGGTCTTCATTGGTCATCGCATTAAGTTTACCCGTTGGGATCTTGAGTGCTTTTATTGTGATGCATTGGCAAGGTATTAACGCCAACATCATGTCCTTAGGTGGTATTGCGATAGCCATAGGGGCGATGGTTGATGGTGCGATTGTAATGATTGAAAACGTACATAAGCATATAGAAAAAACACCATTAACGGATAAAAATCGTTGGCAAGTGATTGGTAAAGCGGCAGAAGAAGTCGGTCCTCCGCTATTTTTCTCATTACTTATCATAACCTTAAGTTTTGTGCCTGTCTTTGCTCTTGAAGGGCAAGAAGGAAAAATGTTTTCTCCATTAGCCTTTACTAAAACCTTTGCGATGGCGGCATCTGCTGGCTTAGCTATTACGTTGGTACCCGTATTAATGGGCTATTTTGTACGAGGAAAGATCTTACCTGAGCATAAGAACCCAATTAATAAAACATTGGTTTCATTATATCGACCGTTACTTAATGTGAGCTTGCGTTTCCCTAAAACGATGTTACTTGTTGCTATGGTACTGATGGGCTCCGCTTATTACCCAATATCTAAGATGGGAAGTGAATTTATTCCTCCATTAGATGAAGGTGATTTAATGTATATGCCAACGACGTATCCTGGTATATCCATTGGTAAAGCGCGTGAATTATTACAGCAAACCAATAAGTTAATTAAAACGGTACCAGAGGTAGATACGGTATGGGGAAAAATAGGTCGAGCAGAGACAGCGACCGATCCTGCACCGTTAACCATGATAGAGACGGTGATTCAGTTCAAACCTAAAGATGAGTGGCGTGACGGCGTCACAACTGAATCAATTAAAAACGAACTAGATCAATTGATTCAATTTCCCGGAATTACAAATGCATGGGTAATGCCGATTAAAACTCGCATCGATATGTTGGCGACAGGGATTAAAACACCAATAGGAATAAAAATCGCAGGGCCAGATCTTAATGTTATTGAAAAGATAGGGGCAGAGTTAGAGCCTATTTTAAATAACATTCAAGGAACGACTTCTGTTTATGCAGAGCGTGTTGCTGGTGGTCGCTATGTCACTATTGATATTAAACGCCGTCAAGCTGCTCGATATGGATTAAATATTAAAGATATTCAGCAGGTTATATCAACAGCCGTTGGTGGAATGAATGTTGGTGAAACCATTGAGGGCCTAGAGCGTTATCCAATTAACGTTCGGTACCCGCAATCGTATCGAGACTCAGTCGTTAAATTACAAAACTTACCTCTTATCACATCAAGTGGTGCTCGAATTGCTCTAGGTGATGTAGCGGAGATCCGTTATGAAGATGGGCCACCTATGATCAAAACTGAAAATGCACGTCCAAATGGCTGGGTATTCGTTGATATTGATGGAAGAGATCTTGGTTCATATGTTCATGAAGCACAGCAAGCAGTACATGACCAACTGGATCTTCCTGCCGGTTATTCTCTTGGATGGTCAGGGCAGTATGAATACATGGAGCGTGCTAAAGAGCGTTTGACCACAGTCGTCCCGATTACGATAGGCATCATTATGCTGCTTTTATATTTGAGTTTTAGACGATTTGGTGAGGTGTTAATTATCATGGGGACATTACCGTTAGCAATGGTTGGTGGGCTCTGGTTAATGCATTTGCTTAATTTTAACTTCTCGATAGCGGTGGGTGTTGGGTTTATTGCATTAGCGGGTGTTGCTGTTGAAATCGGCGTGATCATGCTGGTTTATTTGAATCAGGCATGGCATGAAAAACAGATCACAGCACAAGAGCAAAACAACATATTAACTCAACAAGATTTAACTCATGCGATTGAAGATGGCGCTGGTTTACGTGTGCGTCCTGTGATGATGACGGTACTAACCGTGATTATCGGTTTAATCCCAATTATGTATGGCTCAGGTACTGGTTCTGAAGTGATGCAACGAATAGCAGCTCCAATGATTGGAGGTATGGCGTCAGCTTTATTATTAACGCTACTTGTATTGCCCGCGGTATTTAAATTATGGAAACAATCTCAGTGTAAATAAGGTTTATACCATTTTTATTGGTGCTCAAACCATTTATTAATGGCCTACGAAATAAGTAGTAAGCCATATATTAATTAAGAAATGAAAAGGAAAATAATATGAAAAAGACAGTATTAGCAATTGCATTAACACTTGTTGCAAGTTCAGCAATGGCAGAGATGGACCACAGTAAAATGGATCATGGTTCAATGGATATGGAAGGGATGGACATGAGTCAAATGGATCATTCAAAAATGAATATGAAAGACATGGATATGAGTAAGATGGAAGGCATGTCTATGAAGGATATGAATGCGGTAGGTATGCCAGCAACAGGTATGAAACCAGATAAAGTAGTACATGTAATTTTATCTGATGATATGAAAATTACCTTTAAGAAAGAAGTGAATATTGAACCAAATGATATTGTACAATTTGTGATCATGAATACAGGTAAAATTGACCATGAATTTGCTATTGGTAATGAAGCTGAACAATTAGAACATCGTGAGATGATGAAGAAAATGTCTTCTGGTCATGCGCATGATAGCGGCAGTGCAGTAACTGTAAAACCGGGTAAAGCAAAACAAATTATTTGGCATTTTCATGGTGATAAGAATGTGGAATTTGCCTGTAATATGCCAGGACACGCAGAAGCGGGCATGGTAAAGAAAATTACATTGTAATACCAATGTAAACAACTAGATGATATGAAAAAGCGCTAAGGAGGGTGGCCTTAGCGCTTTCTTTCATTAAGAGAACACTATAACTTAAAGAATGACAGTTGTTGTTTCTGCTCTTCAGCTAATCGAGACAGTTCTGAACTTGCAATGGCACTTTGGCTGATGCCTGTGACGTTTTGGTTCACTAATTCAGACATATTAACGACGTTACGGTTAATGTCTTGAGTTACTTGCGATTGCTCTTCAGCAGCTGTAGCAACTTGAGTGTTCATGTCGTTAATGGCATTGATTGATTCAGTAATACCAATTAATGCATCGCCAGCTTTTGCCGTTAGTTCTTTATTTAACTCCAGCATATCAAGGCTAGTTTGCATACTTTCATTAGCCAAACCAGATTGCTCTTGAAGGGCTTCAATAATGGTTTGGATCTCTTGAGTTGAAGATTGCGTACGTGCAGCAAGTAAACGAACTTCATCTGCTACCACAGCAAAACCACGACCAGATTCACCAGCACGTGCCGCTTCAATTGCCGCATTCAAGGCAAGTAGGTTAGTTTGCTCTGAGACGCTACGGATCACTTCAATAACGTTATTAATTTGCTCAGATTGCTCTTTTAGGCGATTAACAACGACTGCAGCATCCGTTAGTGCAACCGCCATTTTTTCGCTTGCATCCGTACTTTGAGTAAATACATCTAAACCTGCTTTGGCTAAATCACTGGTGTTTTGAGCAGTTTTATCTGCCGCTAATGCATTATCACTTACGTTATTTGCTGTGCTTGATAGCTCGTTTACCGCAGAAGCAACTTGTTCAATTTCACACAACTCTTTTTGAGAGTTAAGCTCAGCTTCATTCATTACGGCTGCAAGCTCAGTCGATGCTGAAGCCACGCTTTGGTTGATGTTGTGAAGTTCTTCAATGGTTGCTTGAAGTTGAATAGCAGTGGTGTTGATGTCTTGGCTTAATTGAGCAATTTCGTTCTCGCCATCAATATCAGTACGAACCGTTAAGTTACCTTCTGCTAATTTACGGATAACCAATTGAAGTTTTTGGATCGGGTGAACGATCAAGCCTGATAGCCACCAAGATGTGACTAATGAAATAACAAAAACAATAAGAACAGTGATAATTGCATTGTGTTGAACTTGCGTGTTTCTTTCTGTGCTTTTGTTTATTTCATTGGTAGAGGTATCATTAATTTTTGCAGATAGCGTATTAATTGATTCCGCCATAATATTCCCTAACTTGCTGTATTGAGCAATTAGTGAATGGTAATCTTCGCCAGTTGTTATTCCTTGCTCTTTTTGTTCTTGAAAGTTAAGAATCTTTTTAGAGAAATCTAAATAGTCATGAACCGCTTTTTTAACTATTGCAGCGTCAGAGCTGAAGGTTTTATGAGCAGAGATTTCAACAAGAAGTTCGTTTAGGATCTTCTCATTTTGGCTTAAACTCTTTAAGAAATCGATTCTACGTTCGTGATCATAGATGGCATAAACAGCGCTGATACGCATTGGGTACATATGATCATCAATTTTTGCCAATTGATCTTTGTAGAAAATAAATGAAGTCGTATTACTATTTAGAATATCTTGCTCTTTATCAAGGCTTACTGACGTATACCAAAGAGAAAAGAACAAAGCCAATGCTGTAAATAATACTGGCAGTAAAACTTGAACGCGAATAGACGTATTTTTAAGTGAAAATTGCATTTTCAGCCTCTGTAATTCGAAAAAATATCGTTAGATATGTCTCATTATTAGAATTTTCTCGAAATATAGACCTTTGTCACATTCTTGTCGATTGAAATTGTAACTAAATGTGTATTTTTAATTGATCTAGATTAATTGAATGCAAATTCATTTTCTATAGATACAAAAAAGCAGCAAGAGATTAACCTTGCTGCTTTAATTCATTATGGGTGCTTACATTACAACTTGAAGAATGATAACTGTTCTTTTTGTTGTTCAGCCAGCTTTGATAGTTCATTACTTGCACTTGCGCTTTGGCTGATGCCTGTAACATTCTGATTGACTAATTCAGACATGTTTACCACGTTGCGGTTAATGTCTTGAGTTACTTGAGATTGTTCTTCAGCAGCTGTTGCAACTTGCGTATTCATATCATTGATCGATGCAATTGAATTGGTAATTTGAAGTAGGGCATCACCAGCTTTCGCTGTTAGTTCTTTATTTAATTCCAATTTATCTAAGCTTGACTCCATGCTTGCATTAGCAAGATTAGATTGCTCTTGAAGTGATTCAATAATCGTTTGAATTTCTTGGGTTGAATCTTGCGTACGAGCTGCAAGCATACGAACTTCATCAGCAACAACCGCAAAACCTCGACCAGATTCACCAGCACGAGCAGCTTCAATTGCCGCATTCAATGCGAGTAGGTTAGTTTGATCAGACACGCCACGAATAACTTCAACGACATTGTTTATCTGCTCAGACTGTTCTTTCAGGCGATTAACGACCACTGCCGCGTCTGTTAGCGCTGAACCCATTTCTTCACTTGCTTTATTACTTTGAGTAAAGATATCTAATCCATTATGAGCCAATTCATTTGTTTCACGTGCGGTTTTATCTGCCGCTAATGCATTGTCACTTACGTTATTAGCTGTACTTGATAGTTCATTAACAGCAGAAGCGACTTGTTCGATTTCACTTAGTTCTTGTTGTGAGTTGTTTTCCGCTTCAGTCATCACAGCCGCTAGTTCTGTTGAGGCTGCTGCAACATCTTCACTTATGCGTGATAATGCTTCTACTGTGGTTTGTAGTTGAGATGCTGTGGTATTAATGTCTTTGCTTAATGTTGCAATCTCATTATCGCCATCGGCATTAGCTCGTACCGTTAAATCACCTTCAGCTAAGCGACGGATAATTAATTGAATTTGTTGAATTGGATTAACAATTAAGCCTGAAAGCCACCATGCAGTGATCATCGAAATAATAAAGACAGCTAAAATAGTTAAACCTGCTGTGGTCTTCACTTGAGTGTTTTTCTCATAGCTTTCTTTCATTGCAATATCAGAAAACTCATTCACACGTTGAGAAAGAGCATTGATAGAAGAAACCATACTATTACCAATATTACGGTATTGCGAGATAAGCGCATCGTAACTTTGAGAAACAGCCTGACCACTTTCTTTTTTATTCAGATACTCAATAACCTTATGGGAAAACTGAACGTAGTTATTGATATTAGTACGAACTAGACTAACTTCTTTAGCGAATGTTTTTCTTGCTTCTAGTTCATCCAATAATACATTGATATCATCTACTTTATTTCGTAATTCATTCGTGAAGTTTGCACGACGATCCGTATCATAAATGGCATAAACAGCACTGATACGTAGGGGATAGATTTCATCATCAACTTTTGCAAGTTGGTCTTTATAGAAGACGAAAGAGTCAGTATTGCTAGCAATAATATCTTGTTCTTCCTCAAGTGTAGAGGCGGTGAAACCTAAAGAAATGAACAGAGCTAGTGCGGTGAGTACAACGGGTAGTAAAACTTGAATACGTATAGACGTATTTTTTAATGAAAATTGCATTAAAGCCTCTTAAATTTGAGAAAATGATTGTAAATTTACATTTATTTTGCATTTTCTCGAATTTTAGACTTTTGTCACACTTTTGTCGATGGCAAATGTAACAATTTATGGGCTTTTTTGTCTTTAGGTTAGCTTTTACTGGTTAACCTGCTGTTTAAATAAGAGTTCTTTATTTATATTTATTTAGTTTTCCGCCATTTCAATTTCATATATTTCATCAGCAATATCTTGAGTTTTACGTTCAATAATAGCTTGAGCATCGGCTAATCCCTGATTATAAAAGACAGGTCCTGTTTGCTTAATAATGAAATCTAATAAGAACTCCCCATCAAATTGACCTAATTCATGATCAAGTTCTTGTTCAAAATAGCGCTGAAATTGTTGGATTAATTCGTCACGTTTGTTCTTAGGAATATCAATCGTTGGCATTGTACTTCCTTGATTTATTGAATGTATTGATATTGTACTGATAAAAAGTGAAGACTCAAATTGGGAAAGAATACCCTTAGAGATAGTATTATCTCCAAGGGTATGAGTTTTTATATACTAGGAAGTAAGGTATCGGGCATTAAATGATTATATACGGCTTCTTTTAATAACGAGTTGGCTTTTGCGATATCTGGTGCGAAGTAACGATCTTTATCATAAAAATCAACACGTTCACGTAGCAGTTCTTTTGCTTTTTCTATTCTATTTGAGCTTTTGTTTGGCGCTCTAAAATCGAGACCTTGAGCTGCGGCTAATAGTTCAACGGCCAAAATACCACGTGTGTTTTCTGCCATATCGTCTAATCGACGTCCTGCAAATGTCGCCATAGAGACATGATCTTCTTGGTTTGCTGAAGTTGGTAAACTATCAATTGAGGCGGGTGTGCTAGCGTCTTGTTTTCACTAGCTAATGCTGCAGCGGTTACTTGTGCAATCATAAAGCCAGAGTTTACACCACCATTATCCACCAAAAATGGAGGTAATTTGCTTAATCCACTGTCAATTAAAAGCGCCATTCTACGCTCTGATAAACTGCCTATTTCTGAAATGGCTAAAGCAAGATTATCTGCGGCCATGGCGACTGGTTCTGCATGAAAATTACCACCAGAAATAATGTCGCCATCATCCGCAAAGACAAGCGGATTGTCAGAGACTGAATTGGCTTCAATCTCTAATATATCAGCAGAGTTTCGGATCTGCTGTAAACAAGCTCCCATTACCTGTGGTTGGCATCGAAGTGAATAGGGGTCTTGTACTCGTTCACAACATTGGTGAGACAGGCCTATGTCACTGCTTTGACCTAAAAGGTGTCGATAAGCAAGTGCGGCATCCATTTGGCTGCGATGACCACGTACACGATGAATTCGTGGATCAAATGGTTTACGACTACCAAGAGCGGCTTCTACAGACATGGCACCACAGACAGTGGCTGAAGCGTAAAGGTCTTCAGCCGCAAATAAACCTTCAAGTGCAAATGCTGTAGAGGCTTGGGTGCCATTAAGTAGGGCTAGTCCTTCTTTTGGTGCCAGTGTTATTGGAGTTAACCCAGCTATTTCTAATGCTGTTTTTCCTGTGATTACTTCACCTCGATAGCGAGCCTCACCTTCTCCTAATAGAACGGTACTCATGTGAGCTAATGGGGCAAGATCCCCAGAAGCCCCAACAGACCCTTTTTGGGGATGCACGGATAGACTTCTGAATTGACTAATTGTATTAAAGCGTCAATAACTAAAGGGCGAATACCTGAATAACCTCTAGCAAGACTATTTATTTTGAGTACCATCATCAAGCGAACAGTCGCATCATCCATAAACTCACTAATACCAGCTGCATGAGAAAGTACAATACTTCGCTGTAGTGTTTCTAAATCTTTTTCAGCAATACGCGTATTAGCGAGTAAACCAAACCCTGTATTAATACCGTAAACGGTTTTACCTTCTTCTATGACTTGAGCGACAACATCTGCACTGATGAGCATATCAGGCAGAGCGCTAGGGTCTAACGACAATTTTGTAGGGTGACGGCTAACTTCACGTAATTGTTTTAGTGATAATTTACCTGGAATAATTTCTAATGAATACATAGTTTTCTTCTCATTATAGTTTTATTTTTATTAGTATTAATTTATTTGTTAGGTATGGATAACATAGGTAAATCTAGGTTTTGTTCTTTTGCACAATTGATCGCTATACCATAACCTGCATCAGCATGTCGCATTACGCCAGTTGCTGGGTCATTATGTAATACTCGACTGACACGTTCAGTTGTCTCATCAGTTCCATCACATACGATGACCATGCCTGAATGTTGTGAGAAACCCATGCCTACGCCTCCACCGTGATGTAAGGATACCCACGTTGCTCCTGAGGCAGTATTGAGCAGGGCGTTTAATAATGGCCAATCGGAAACAGCATCAGAACCATCCATCATATCTTCGGTCTCACGGTTTGGGCTGGCGACAGAGCCGGAGTCAAGATGATCACGACCAATGACGATAGGAGCTTTTAACTCTCCATTTTTTACCATCTCATTGAATGCTTTACCGAGACGAGCACGATCTTTTAGTCCAACCCAGCAGATACGTGCAGGTAACCCTTGAAATTGAATGCGTTCACGTGCCATGTCTAACCAATTGTGAAGGTGTGGATTATCAGGGATCAGTTCTTTTACTTTTTGGTCGGTTTTGTAAATATCTTCAGGATCACCAGATAGAGCTGCCCAGCGAAATGGTCCTATACCTTCACAAAATAGAGGACGAATATAAGCTGGGACGAATCCAGGGAAATCAAAGGCATTAGTGATGCCTTCTTCAAAAGCCATTTGTCGAATATTGTTGCCATAATCTACCGTTGCTGAGCCTGATTTTTGAAGAGATAGCATTGCCTCTACTTGAACAGCCATTGATTGTTTTGCTGCATTCACTACATTGATTTCATCTTTTAAGCGCATTTTTGCTGCGTGATCCATTGACCACCCTTGAGGTAAATAACCATTAAGAGGGTCGTGAGCAGATGTTTGGTCAGTGGTAATGTCAGGAACAATTCCACGTTTTACAATTTCAGCATAGACATCAGCAGCATTACCTAATAAACCAACAGAAATAGGAGAGCTAGAACGTTTTGCTTCTTCAATGATAGAGAGGGCTTCACTGAGTGTTGTCGCTTTACGGTCTACATAGCCTGTACGGAGACGGTAATCGATACGAGATTCATCACACTCAACCGCTAGCATTGAGAAGCCAGCCATGGTTGCAGCAAGAGGTTGAGCACCTCCCATACCGCCAAGCCCACCAGTTAGGATCCAGCGACCTTGTGTATCACCATTAAAATGCTGCTTTGCCATTGCAATAAAAGTTTCGTAAGTTCCTTGAACAATACCTTGTGACCCAATGTAGATCCAACTGCCTGCCGTCATTTGACCGTACATCATCAAACCTTGCTTATCGAGTTCATTAAAATGTGCCCAATTAGCCCAATGAGGGACTAAATTGGAATTAGCGATTAATACTCGTGGTGCGTTAGTGTGAGTTTTAAATACTCCAACGGGTTTACCTGATTGCACCATTAAGGTTTCATCATCTTCTAGACGAGTTAACACTTCGATGATTTTATCGTAGCATTGCCAGTTTCGTGCAGCACGACCAATACCGCCATAAACGACCAAAGCGTGGGGATGTTCTGCGACGTCAGGATGTAAATTATTCATGAGCATTCGAAGTGGGGCTTCTGTTAACCATGATTTAGCCGTTAACTCGATTCCTGTCGGTGCAATGATAGTACGAGACTCATCCAGTCTAGGGTTAGATGATGTTTGTGTCATTATTGCTTCTCCTTGCTATTACATATTTGATTTCATACCGTGAGCGATGGTCCAAACGAGCCGAGCAACTAAACGTGCCGTTTGATTATCAATATCAAAGGTAGGATTAAACTCAGCGAGATCCGCCAGTAGTAATTTGGATTCACCGTGTTGGTTTTTAGCTTTTAAAATATCGGGTAACAGTGATTCTATAATGTCTAATGAAACACCACGCACTGCAGGAGCGCTAACACCCGGTGCGCATGACGCTGGAAATACGTCGATATCGATAGTGAGATAAAGAAAGTCGTTTTGTTCAATGAATTCGGAAAGAGCCTGTTTAATTTGAGGTAAATTTAATAGGTTCATTTCAATATCATCAAAATGAAGCACACCTAACTGTTTTGCTTTGTGATAAAGAGCTTGAGTATTACTGCCTTTATTTAGACCTAAACAGGCATAGTGGAAAGGCCAATGTTGAACATGACAAAATTCTGATATTTGATGGAATGGGGTTCCAGAGCTACCGTATTGTTTACTTGATTGAGACGCTGAACTTGATGGTGATTGCGGTAAGTTCCTCAAATCAAAATGTGCATCGAAATTAATGATACCAATACGTGGTGGAATAATGGGTGATGTTAAAACAGCTCTGTTTTGTAAATAACGAGCAATGCCTTGAAATGATCCCCACGCCACTTCATGACCACCTCCGAGAACAATAACTTGATGCCTATTGGCTAAGGCTGATTTTATTTTGATCCCAAGTTGCTTTTGAGCTAATTCAAGGTCGCCATCATTACACTGAATATCTCCTCCATCATAAACATCGCTTTGATGGTGCCAAGCTAAATTAGCTAATGCACGGCGAATGACCTGAGGAGCGGCATAAGCTCCCTTACGCCCTTTATTACGAATAACGCCTTCATCAGAGGCAAAGCCTAATAGCATTATGCCATCTTGGTTTGTACTGTTTGCCGCTTTTACTTTTTGATGCCATCGTAAACCAAGTTCACCATCTTCATGATCCACTCTTCCCAACCAGCTTGTCATATTGACCGATGTATTATTTTTCATGAAAGATCTCTCCATCGACAACCCTAGCTATTAGGTCAGGTACTCCTAATCGATAGGAAAGTTCAGCGGGTGACTCCAACTGCCAAATGGCAAAATCAGCCTCCATACCAACCGCTATTTTTCCTCTGAGATGTTGTAACCCAAGTGCTTGAGCTGCATGACAAGTGACACCTCGTAATGACTCTTCTGGCGTTAATTTAAATAAGGTACAGGCCATGTTCATTATTGTTCGCAATGACGCAATAGGAGAGGTTCCGGGGTTAAAATCCGTCGCAATGGCCATTGGTACCTTATATTGCCTTAATAAAGGAATTGGGGGGAGTTTGCTTTCTTTTAGATAATAGAAGGCTCCGGGAAGTAGAGTTGCTACGGTATTATTTTTTGCTAATGCTTTAACACCATTTTCATCAAGGTATTCGATGTGATCAACAGAGTCTGCTCCCATAGAGGCCGCTAATGCACTCCTTCAAGGTTAGATAATTGCTCTGTATGTCCTTTAATTCGTAATCCATGATTTAGTGCTGCACGAAAAACACGTTCACATTGTTTGGGTGAAAATCCAATGCCTTCGCAAAAAACATCAACATGATTGGCAAGATTCAATTTAACCACTTGAGGAATGATGCTATCGCAAATTAAATCAATATATTCATCGGAGCGGTTTTTGTATTCAGGAGGGACAGCATGAGCAGCAAGAAGAGTGGTTGATACCTTCATATCAGGTAATTCTGATATACGTTTAGCTACCTTGAGCATTTTTATTTCATCATCAAGAGTTAGACCATAACCTGATTTGATCTCAATCGTAGTGACACCGTCACGTTTGAGTCCTTCTAGGCGCTGTACCGCTAGGTGATAAAGCTCATCTTCACTTGCTTCACGTGTTGCTTGAACGGTAGATAAAATTCCGCCACCTTGTTTTGCTATCTCTTCATAAGGTATGCCTTGCAAACGTTGTTCGAATTCATTTGCACGATTTCCTGCAAAAATGAGATGTGTATGGCAGTCAATAAAGCCGGGAGTAACTAATGCGTGTGCACAATCAATAATATCTGGGTGGCCATGTAAAATAGAAGGGCAGGGTTCACCAACATATTCAACTTTCCCGTTTCTTACTCCAATCATGGCATCTTTCAGCACTTGGTAGCCACCAGAATCCGTCTGCTGTTTATCTACCATAGAAACAAGATGTAAATTAATAAAAACTCTGTCCATACGTCATGTCCATTTTTATCTGGTTATCGTGATAAAAAACTATATGTATATACAAATAAATAGTCTGTTTTTGATGAAAAGACAAGATGGGATGTAATGAAGTTGTGATCAAAAGTACAATTATTAACCATTGCACTTTTATAATTGTGAGGAGGGAAATCGATGAAGTGTGAGCTTAGAAAATTATACTTTACTGCGAGACGTCAATTTATATCTGTCACCTGGATGATATAAAAGTGCAATGCTAACTAATTTGTCTTCACTCCAAGTTCGACGATTCAGTAATAAGCAGGGCGTTTTATTATCCATATGCAAAAGTTCGGAGACGTGTTCATTTGGAATGATTGCCTCCACAGAATGTTCTATATCACTTAAAGGGCAAATCTGAACCAAATATTCATTCGGCGTTTGATTTGTAAAATCTTGTTTTAAATAATCTTTTACAAATAACGGATTAACCCATCGGTCTTCTAATTGAATGGGAACATCATTTTCGTAATGAACGATTTGAGTAAAATAAATCGAAGTATCATTACGAACTCCAATTTTTAAAGCAATATCATCTTTAGCTATTACTTCTTCTTTTTTAATTACTTTACTACTGTAATGGTGACCACGTTGGTGTACTTCTGTTGCTATATTACGAATTTCCATCAGAGGAGATTCAGCTTTTTTATGACAAACAAAGGTGCCTAAGCGCGGTGTTCGCTCTAATAAGCCTTCATTTACAAGCTCTTTAATGGCTTTGTTTGCTGTCATACGACTGACTGAAAATTCATTAGCAAGATCTATCTCTGTTGGTATTTTATAGCCAATAGGCCAAGTTCTTGTTTGAATTTTTTCATTAAGATATTGCTTTATCAGTAAGTAACGAGGTTGGCTCATAGTGTTCTACTTTTAAATTGACTATACAAATAAAAGCAATTTTTTGAATAACTTTCAAGTTAAATTGTTATTTATTAGATCAGAGTAAGTTAGATGAAATCATTTCATACTCAGAGTAAACTGTGCCTGAAACCAATTCAAAATGATTAGAGCATTATCAATGCATTTATTAGACAGATTAACCATTCGTCTTTTTCATGATGAAAGACAGAAGCAGTTTTCAGGTGATCATGCGAGAAGTTTGGGGTGGAGTTCTACTGAATCTCAATTTTTGCGTTTTAAAACGATGACGCAAGCAATCAACTTTGAGCAAAAAACGGTGTTGGATTTGGGCTGTGGTTACGGTGATTTTAAAACATTTTTAGATATGAGTTGTTGTATTAAGAGCTATACCGGTGTTGATCAACAGAGCAGTTTTATCAAGCAGGCGAAATCATTATTTAAGCACCATACAAATTGTGAGTTTATTAAAGCCGATTTTTCTGCAACGACTTTACCAAAGGCCGATATCGTTGTTGCAAGTGGATCTTTAAATTATCGAGCTAGAAATAAAACTTATCATGCAAAAGTGATTAAAGAGATGTATGAGAGAGCGGAAGAGGCCGTTATTTTTAACTTATTGAATAGTGAACACTTTAAATCATCGAATTTATTAGAAGCGCATGACCCACAGCAGGTGTTGAAATACTGTTTAAGCTTTTGTCCAGACAGTGAATTAATAACCGATTATGCAGATGAAGATTTCACAATCGTAATGCGGCATACCAATAGTAGTAAATAACCAATACAAAAATGGCTAATCGAAGTGATTAGCCATTTTATTTTTATCTTATTGAGATGAATTTGGATTATTTAAAATCGAGTAGCTCAACATCGAAAATAAGAACTGAACCTGGTTGGATAGAGCCAGCTGAGCGATTACCGTAAGCTAAATCGCTAGGGATAAAGAAACGCATCTTTTGGCCAACAACCATTAATTGAACACCTTCAGTCCAACCTTTGATCACTTGATTTAAACCGAATTCAATCGGCTCGCCACGCTCAACAGAGCTATCAAACACTTTACCGTCGATAGTTGTTCCATGGTAGTGAACTTTCACTTTACTTTTCGCTGTAGGGTGCTCAGTACCTGTACCTTCTTCAAGTACAAGATATTGAAGACCAGAAGCTGTAGTTTGAACACCTTCTTTCGTCGCATTTTCAGCAAGAAATGCGTTGCCAAGTTCAATATTTGCTTTAGCCGCTTTTGGGTTATTCACAAAATGTTGAAACAGCATATAACCTAAAACGATTACAGCTAGTGTGATAATGATTTTAGACACATTATTTCCTTATATTTAAATCAATTATTTTTCTAATAGGTAACGGATTGTATCAGCGATTTGCTTAGGATCGTCATGACCACCGATTAATACGTTGTATTTTCCATTAACAACAAACGTCGGTACAGAGCTAATACCTGATTTTTCAGATAGCATTTTAGCTTTATCTACTTTCTTAATTAGAGTATCACGTTGCTCTTCATTGAAATCGTATGGACTTACTAGGCCGCGTGAAGTGAAGGCTTTAGAGTAAGCTTCTTGCTGTTCTGTTAATGTTGTACCTTCGCCCATTTGGGTTGCTGCGAATAAATCTTCCATGAATGCGTGATCGGGTGCGCCATCTACTTGCATTTCAGCTGCATAGTAAAACATTGATGCGATGTGTGCTGATTGGTTAAAAGTAATGTGCATTTTACCAATGTCGGTTCCAGCTTCTTGGCTGATTACTGGTAAAAAGTTTTCCATATTACGGCAGTGACCACAAGAAAGAGCGAATACTTCAGTAACTGGAGCCATGCCATCATTTTCTAATGATGTTGATAAAACTTCGTATTGTACGCCTTCTTTTGGATCGTTATTGTCGCTACACGCTGTTAAGAAAAGAGCAGAAGAAAGGATCAGTAACAGTGGTTTGATAAAGGATTTCATAAGAATTCTCATAGTTTATGATTTCGAATGAAAATAGCATGAAATGAAGAAAGTAGAAATGAAATAGGACAACAAATGTTGTCCTATTTTGGTAAATATGTGTAAAGATTTTATATAATTAGACTTTACGCACTTGGATAATCATACCCATAAGAGGGTGGTCGATATAGTGAGTTTCTCCACTACGCATCTGACGTTTCTCTTTCATACGGTAAGATTTAAGAAATTCTTTAATCTCTGTATCTGGGGTTACATCTTCAAGGTGACCAAGTTGAATGTTTTCATTCATTGGTTGAGTTGGTTCTAATTCTGTTGCTGTTACTTCAACGGCTTCTTCGTTGTTTTCATCATTTGTAACAACATCTGTTGATTCTTCAACTACCGCTTCTTTTTCCTCAGGCGTATTTACAATAAATTCATGTTTACCTGGAACTTTAAGATCTAGCTCTGTTTTTACGTATAAATAATGTTGTACGTAAACTTGCATTGTTCCATCAAGTTCTAGAATTGGACCTGATTGAACCGTTGGCGTTTCTGGCGCTAGGTTTTCATCACCTTCAACAAGTGCTGGTGTCGGTGCTGGAGCGTCTAAAGGCACTAAAGATAAGTCTGCTTTAGCATCAGCAATGGTTCGGCCATCCGCAACAAAACGATCTGAGAAATCTTGACCTGCTTGGATATGGAAAATAGGAGAACGAGAAGAGCCTGAATCTCCTTGACGCCAAGCTACATGCACTAATGGTTTAAAACCAGCATGATTCTGAAGTTTTTGATAAACGTCATTTAGCTTGTATTGCGAAATTAAAAAAGCACCATTTTTGCTCATCATAGCTTTGTCGCGATATGAGAAAGCGCGATCCAAATTAATTGGATCCAAAACATCAGGCCAAGCCTCTTGATAAGATGATGGTTCTACATTGCGTTTAAAAATAATAACTTCAATATCAAATTGGCGAGCAAAAGAAGGCCAACTTGCTAGTAAAATCAACGCGTAAATTATTTTTTTCATTCATACTCCGGTGAAAAAGGGCTCTAAAGCTTCAATCATCCATAACTGAAGCTAAAAATTTGGTTTTTCTTATAATTTAAACTTAATAACTAGATTCTATTTTCGTTGAACAGTTTGAGCAAGTCCATTACGTATTTAATTCGTGTTTGTCTCTCTGTTAAGTCTTTTATAAATTTGACTTTGGTTGGGCCATCTAGAGCAAATCCCGTAGGGTCTTTCTGTAATAATGACACAAGGAACATAGGGTTTATGTCAGCAGTAGGTTCAAATTCAATGTAACCACCATTACCATGTGCTTCTAATTTCTTCACTTTTAATGAAGCGGCTAACATTTTCACTTCTGAGCTGATCAATAATGTTTGCGTTGCTTCTGGTAGAGTGCCGAATCGGTCAATGATTTCTACTTTTAGCTCATCTAATTCACCGTTGCTCGATACACTTGCAATACGTTTATATAGAGATAGACGAGTATTAACATCTGGTATGTAATCTTCTGGAATTAATGACGGCAAACGTAGTTCAACTTCGGTTTGTTCACGTAGTAGATCATCTAAAGAGGGCTCTTTACCTTCTTTTAATGCTTCAACGGCTTGCTCTAACATTTCCATATAAAGCGTAAAGCCAACGGATTGAATTTGACCACTTTGACCGTCACCCAACAATTCTCCTGCACCACGAATTTCTAAATCGTGTGTTGCTAAGGTAAAGCCTGCACCTAGATCTTCAAGTGAAGCAATAGCATCTAAACGCTTTCTTGCATCTTTGCTTAACGCTTTAGGATGCGGTGTTAATAAATAAGCATACGCTTGGTGATGCGAACGACCAACACGGCCTCGTAATTGGTGTAGTTGTGCTAAACCTAGTTTGTCAGCTCTATCCATAATAATGGTGTTGGCTGTTGGTACATCAATACCGGTTTCAATAATGGTGGTACAAACCAACACATTAAAGCGTTGATGGTAAAAATCTCCCATGATTTTTTCTAGCTCGCGTTCACGCATTTGGCCATGAGCTAACGTAACACGAGCTTCTGGGATCAATTTTTCGATCTCTTCTGCTGCGTTTTGAATCGTATCTACGTTGTTATGAAGTACATAAACTTGGCCACCACGCTTAATTTCGCGCAGGATGGCTTCTTTAATAACATCATCGGCTTTTTCACGAACAAACGTTTTAATAGCTAAGCGTCGAGCCGGTGGTGTAGCAATGATGGAAAGATCACGCATACCGCTCATTGCCATATTCAAAGTTCTTGGAATTGGTGTTGCTGTTAGCGTTAAAATATCAACGTCGGCACGCATGGCTTTTACTTTCTCTTTCTGACGCACACCAAAGCGGTGTTCTTCATCAACAATAAGTAAGCCTAAATCATCAAATTTGATGCTGTCTTGCAGCAATTTGTGCGTGCCGATCAGAATATCTACTTTACCTTCAGCGGTTGCTGCTAGGATTTCTTTTTGCTCTTTGGCCGATTTAAAGCGAGAAAGCACTTCAACACGAATAGGGAAATTCGCAAAACGATCTCGGAAGTTTTCAAAGTGTTGCTGAGCAAGCAAGGTTGTCGGAACTAATACGGCAACTTGTTTTTCATTGTGTGTAGCTAAGAAAGCAGCACGCATGGCAACTTCTGTTTTACCAAAGCCTACATCACCACACACAAGGCGATCCATGGCTTTAGCTTGGCACATATCCGATAATACGGCATTAATCGCGATATCTTGATCGTGTGTCTCTTCAAATGGGAAACTCGCTTTAAAATCAGCATAAGCTTCACGATCCTGTTTGAAGGCAAAACCGGGTTTAATGGCGCGTTTTGCGTATACATCTAATAGTTCAGCAGCAACATCACGCACTTTTTCTGCGGCTTTGCGACGTGCTTTGGTCCACGCTTCCCCACCTAATTTATGAATAGGAGCGGTTTCATCAGCTCCGGCTGAATAGCGACTGATGAGGTTTAATGAAGAAACAGGAACGTACAATTTGGCTTGGTCTTGGTACTCAAGCATCATGTATTCTGCTGGCATATCACCAACATCTAGAGTTTGAAGCCCCATGTAACGACCAATACCGTGGTCTAAATGAACAACAGGTTGTCCAATTTTTAGCTCAGCAAGGTTGCGAATAATGGTGTCGCTGCTAGCAGATTGCTTATCACCACGACGACGGCGTTGTATGACACGCTCACCCAATAAATCACTTTCACAGATGAAAGCAACGCACGGATCTTGAAGAATAAAACCACGTTCGGCAGAGCCGATAACCAAGGTCGCTTTGTTTTTATGCGACATGGCTTCTTTCATGGTTTCACAAATTGTAGGTTTGAGCTTAATGCGAGCTAATAGTTCTAATAATGCTTCACGGCGACCTTCTGATTCAACAGAGAAGATAACTTGTCCACTGAATTTCTCGTAAAATTGACGAAATTGAGCAAACGGTTCTTTGTTTTGATGCTGAATTGCAATTTCAGGTAGCTCAAGCAGATCGGGATTAAAACGACCTGCTTTTTCTTTCTCTGGTTCTTTAGAGAGTTTTACGCGCGGATACTGCTTAAATAAAGCAAACATATCGGCGGTATTTAGCCAAAGTTCATTAACAGGAAGAAGAGGGCGAAGCGGATCAACTCGACGTTGATCATATCGATATTCAGCATCGGCTAAGAAATCGTCGGCTGCCTTTTCAATGTCACCAATAGTAACCAATAATGTGTTGTCTGGTAGGTAATCAAATAAGGTTTCTGTCTCATCAAAAAATAATGGTTGCCAATATTCGACACCAGCAGGCCATGCACCTTTACTGATTTGTTGATATACCGATTCTGGTTCACGTCGAGCATCAAAGCGTTGACGCCAACGAATACGGAAATCTTCTATTGCTTCATCATCGGTTGGAAATTCATGAGCTGGCAGTAGGTTGATCGATTTAACTTCTTCAATCGTGCGTTGATTTTCAGGATCAAATTGACGGATCGAATCAATTTCATCATCAAAAAAGTCGATTCTAAATGGGTGACCATTCCCCATTGGGAAAAGATCAATAATGGAACCACGGCTTGCATATTCACCATGACTCATTACTTGATCGACATGTAGGTATCCAGACTTTTCTAATTGCAGCTTTAATTTGTCGAATGATAGACGATCACCAACATTAACCACTAACGCATGTTTGTGTAGAAAAGATTGAGGAGACTGACGTTGCAGTAATGTGCTTACTGGAACGATAAGAGTCCCATTCTTCTGTTGTGGAAGATGATAAAGACGTGATAGACGGTCTGAAATGATATCCTGATGCGGAGAAAAACTGTCATAAGGCAAGGTTTCCCAATCAGGAAAGACATCAACTGCATTTTGAGAAAATTGGTTAATTTCATTTTGTAAACGAAATGCCAATTGAGGCTCAGTAACGGCAACGATGATAGGCCCTTGGTGCTGCTGCTCGATCTCGGCAATCGCGAGAGCAAGAGAAGAACCCGTAAGATTACCAACAGAGCGGGTATCATTTGCTTTTGTTGGTAATGAAAGTGACAGTAAATTTTTAATAGGCATCAGGATATTCAATTATTAAGTTAAGTTTCTTTCTTGCGCACGAAGTTTTAATACTTTCTGCTGTTGGAAAAGCGCCGCTTTTATCAATAAGTCTTGATCGATATCTCGTAGCAGTTGATACGCCATTTCAATAATAAAGCCGTTTTCTGTCTCAGTACACTGAGTCACCGTTGCATAGCAATAAATGGCTGAAGGCGGGTGCTCTAAAAACAGTTTAACTTTGGCCATTTGACCTATGGTTAACGCGGTATCAGTCTCGTAAGTAAATTTACTTGCACCAAAAGTTAAGGTTTTATGGCGATACATCGCTTCGTCTTGTTGAATTAACAAGTAAGAAAGAAGTAGATTAAGTTTTTGATTTTGATTATTTAAATAGTTAGCTAGACGCTTTCCATCGTCTTGTTTTAAAAATGACAATTCACTTTCTGATACGTCGTCTAAAGCGCTGCATTCTTGAGCTACACGAAATGGAGCGGGGATTTCTCGCTCAAACGTTTCCATGTTTGGTAGTGGAGTATCAACAGCAAGTGGTTCTACATTGATGGTTAAATCATAGTGAACCGAAAAATATTCATCGTGCGACATAAGCGTCCCTCTATTTATTATTCATTAATTATGGCGAAGTCACTGAATATCAGCAAGTGTTTAATCTTTTTGAATGAGAGGAAGAAGTGTAAAAAAGGAATAAATACCAGTATTTTACGTGATAGACTATAGGATTATAGCTTGTATATGCGCGATTGAGAGAATTTATGTTTCATCCAGTATCAGTATTTATAGGATTACGATATTTAAGAGGTCGTTCTGGCGATAGATTTAGTCGCTTTATCTCTTATATGTCCACAGCAGGTATCACCATAGGCGTGCTTTCTTTGGTGACAGTATTGTCTGTGATGAATGGTTTTGAAGGCCAATTAAAAGACCGTATTTTGGGGGTATTACCTCAAGCGGTTATCTCTAGTACGGATAATCAAATTACGCCATTAGATGACGAGCGTGAGTATGCAACAAGTTTACCTCATGTGACTCAAGTTACGCCTGTTGTACGTGGTGAAGCCATCATTCAAAGTGCTCGTGGGTTAAGTGCGGGAATGCTGGTTGGTATTGACCCGAATGAATACGATCCTATTGCTTATGAATTAATATCAGGAAATGTTCGTCAACTTGCAGCAGGTGAATACGGCATTTTCTTAGGGTCGAAATTAGCACGAGAGTTAAGTGTGCGTTATGGCGACACCGTTCGTATTATGGTGACCAATGCGAGTCAATATACACCGTTAGGGCGTATTCCTAGCCAACGCAATTTTAAAGTTGTTGGGGTATTTAATACCGGTTCTGATGTTGATGGTCAGCTGATGGTTGCTAATATTCAAGATACCGCTCGTTTAATGAAGCTGAAAAAAGGCAATATAACGGGTTGGCGTTTATTTTTTGAAGACCCATTTCAAGTGACCGAATTAGCGAAAATGCCATTAGAGCACGAGATGACATGGAGTGATTGGCGTGATCAACGTGGTGAGTTATTCCAAGCAGTAAAAATGGAAAAAAACATGATGGGATTGATGCTAGGGTTAATCGTCGCTATTGCGGCATTTAATATTATCTCAGCACTGATTATGGTCGTGATGGAGAAACAAGCAGAAGTCGCTATTTTAAAAACTCAAGGCATGACGAGTAATCAGGTGTTGGCTATCTTTATGGTGCAAGGCGCAAGCAGTGGCGTTATTGGAGCGATTGTTGGCGGTACCTTAGGGGCTCTTTTTGCTAGCAATATTAACGTGATTCTTTCTACTTTAGGCTTGTCACTATTTACTGTAGGTGGCTCATTACCAGCAGAGGTTGAACCATTACAGGTCTGTGTAGTCATTATCCTAGCAATTTTATTAAGTTTATTAGCGACCGTATTCCCATCTTATCGAGCAGCAGTCGTACAACCAGCAGAGGCATTAAGATATGAGTAATCCATTATTAGTTTGTCAGGGTATCCGTAAGGTTTACCAAGAAGGCGCGATGGAAACTGAAGTGCTTAAAGGCGTGGACTTCCAAATTAATGAAAGTGAGTTAGTGGCGATTGTTGGCTCATCAGGTTCTGGTAAAAGTACACTGCTTCATATCTTAGGCGCGTTGGATGAACCAACGGCAGGTACGGTGCATTTCCAAGAGAATGAACTGACGAAGTTGAGTGCTAATAAACAAGCTAAAATTCGTAATCAGCATATTGGTTTTGTTTATCAATTTCACCATCTGCTTGCTGATTTTAGTGCACTAGAAAACGTAGCGATGCCATTACTTATTGGTGGAGTAAATAAGAAAGAAGCTGCGAAACGTGCCACTGAATTACTGGAAAAAGTAGGGTTAGCCCACCGTATTGAACACCGCCCGTCAGAGTTGTCTGGTGGTGAGCGTCAGCGTGTTGCGATTGCTAGAGCCTTGGTGAATAAGCCGGCTTTAGTATTAGCGGATGAACCAACAGGTAATCTAGATCATAAAACGGCATTAGATATTTATAATTTAATGCGTGAGCTTAACCAAGAATCAGGCACGGCGTTTTTGGTTGTCACTCACGATAATGAATTAGCCGCAAAATTAGATAAGCAACTAAGTATGCAAGATGGTCGCTTTATCACAGAAACGGTACGTTCAAGTTTAGTTCAAGAGATGGAGGCGTAATGTTTTCACCGCTTTCTCTTTTTATCGGTAGTCGTTTTGCACGAGCGAAGCAACGAAACAAAATGGTGTCGTTCATTTCAATCTCGTCTACGTTAGGTATTGCGATTGGCGTAGCCGTAATTATCATTGGTTTATCTGCCATGAATGGCTTTGAGCGTGAGTTGCAAAATCGTGTTTTGTCCGTTATTCCACACGCTGAGCTTGAGGGCGTAAAAAAACCGGTGACTGATTGGCAATCTATGATGATCCAAGCTAAAAAACACCCAAAAGTTACTGGGGCGGCACCTTATGTTCGTTTTACCGCTTTATTAGAAAGAGGCAGTAAATTAAAAGCAGTAGAAGTAAGGGGTGTTGAACCTTTACTTGAAAATTCTGTATCTAAATTACCTGAGTATATTGATAAAGCTGCTTGGAATGCGTTTGAAGCCAATAAACAAAGTGTGATTTTAGGTAAAGGCGTAGCGGATACACTTAATGTGAAAGTTGGGGATTGGATAACCGCAATGATCCCTGATGAGAATGCAGATAGGCAATTACGCTCTCCAAAACGCCAACGTTTACAAGTGGTAGGTTTACTTTCTCTTGGTGGGCAAGTTGACCATGGCTTAGCTATTGTTCCTCTTAGGGATGCACAGCAATACATTAACTTAGGTGACAGTGTCACAGGTGTATCATTACAAGTAAGCAGTGTACTTAATGCTCAAGATATTGTACGTGAAGTGGGTGGTACATTAAGTGAATACGTGTATTTACGCAGTTGGATTCAAAAATACGGTTATCTGTATCGTGATATTCAATTAGTACGCTCCATTATGTATTTAGTCATGGTGCTCGTTATTGGGGTGGCGTGTTTTAATATTGTATCCACTCTCATGATGGCGGTAAAAGATCGCGCTGGAGATATCGCGATTCTTCGTACCATGGGGGCTAACGATGGCCTGATTAAACGGATATTTGTTTGCCAAGGGATTTTCTCTGGCGTAACAGGAAGTATCGCAGGTTCTGTTTTAGGATCGGTAGTGGCATTGAATTTGACCCCAATGATTAAAGCGCTTGAATCTCTTATTGGTCATCAGTTTTTATCTGGGGATATCTATTTTGTTGATTTTCTGCCGTCGCAATTGGTGTGGAGTGATGTGGCGATTGTCACATGTACTGCGATTTTATTAAGTAGCATTGCCACTTGGTATCCTGCTCGTAGAGCGAGTCGATTGCAACCCGCTGCAGTATTAAGCTCAAAATAAAATATAAGTTTTTAGTAAGACAAAGCCCTTAGATATATTCTGAGGGCTTTTTTTATGTGATTTAAAAATTCCTAACTATACTTATAGGATATTAAAACTAGATATATAAGCAATAAGGAAAGGCATTATAGAATTTAGTTAATTCATATTGATAGAGGTTAGATATGGATATACATGATAATAATCGTATTTCAATGTATGTTATTGGAAATGATATTCCAATTAATTGTCAGGACCTTGATTTTATATATGTTAATAATTTAGATGAATTAACATTAGATTCTCCTTCAGTAATAATTTTAGCTTTAGAGCCTAAAAAACAGAATCAAGCATTACTCTCCTTACATCAAGATTTTCCACTTTGGAATAGCCAAGTCTATGTTTTACAAGAGAGTACATTGACTGAATACCTATCTGATGGCATTTTTGATCCCTTCAAAATTACAGCGCAATGGAAACAGCATCAAAGTAAATTATCTTTAATTGAAGAAGAACCAACAGACAAACTACTGGCGTGGTTATGGCTTGGGTTGGATCGACGTTTATTGCCTTTATGCCAAAGTGAGAAAAGAGAACTATATTATTATCCATTATTACATTGTTATTTTGGTGAGGATTATGAGCCTTATCATTATTTTCAATTAGAGGAAAAAAGAGGGTATTTAGAAAAGCTTAATACCGTAGATAAAATAAGATTATGCTCATCTTGTCATAGCGGACATTTAAATTACATCGAGACTTGCCCCGACTGTAAAAGTACAAACATCGAAGAAATATTATCTCTGCATTGTTTCACTTGTGGTCATGTGGGTAAAGAGCAACGTTTTGTTAAACAAGATAAACTGCAGTGCCCAAATTGTTTTACTAAGTTACGTCATATTGGTGTTGATTATGATAGGCCGTTGGAGCGCTATCAATGTCGAGATTGTCAGTTATCATTTTCAGAATCGGTAGTGAGAGTTCGATGTCTTTCTTGTTTCCATATGAATGAAACCAGTGAGTTAATAGCAAGGCCAATTAATCAATTTAAAGTGGGTGAGCAGGTTAAAGGTCTTATGATGTATGGTCGTCGACCGATAGAGCAAGCGCTCTCACTTAACGGTTTAATTGACCAAAATTCATTTCATAATTTGTTGGTATGGATAAATAAGTTAGCAATAAGACATGAACAGCACCATTTATTATTAGGGGTTCAATTATCCGGAATTGATAGCTACTCAAAAGAGTTTGGTGAGATAAAGCGGATACAGTTAATCGATGAAATATCATCTCATTTTAATGGGTTGCTGAGAGATACAGACATTTGCTGTCAATACAATTCAGAGTTGATGTTACTTCTTATGCCAATGACACCAAGAAGTTCGCATAAAATTATTGAAGATAAAATCGCCAATATTGCCAGTGATATTGAGTCTGAACTGGTGACTCTTCATTTGTACATCTGGGAATTGCCTGACCCTTCATTGAGTAATAGTGCCTCAGTATGGTTAGCTGATTTGCTTAAGGATATATGATGGCTGAATTTCAATATATTCTTTATTTAATAACCGGTACGTTGACGACATATTGGGAGTTAATGCTAACTTTTTTGCCTATATTATTGCTTGTTGAAGTCCCGCTTTTATTGCTCATTTTTATTGGTATTTTGCATTGGTCATGGGGAGCGAATGAAGTCAGGAAACATGAACATCCATCAATCAGTTTTATTGTTACCTGTTATGCAGAAGGTAAAGAGATAGAAAAAACCATTGCTACTTTGGTTGAGCAAATCTATCCAAACCACATTGAAATCTTAGTTGTGATTGATGGTGCTAAAGAGAATAAAGAGACGTATAGAACAGCTATATCTTTGATTAAAAAATACAAAAATATACCGAATAAGACCATTAAAATTCTTCCTAAATGGCAACGTGGTGGACGTGTATCGACTCTTAATGCCGGGCTATCAGAAGCAAAATATGAATTGGTTATCAATGTGGATGGAGACACCTCTTTTGATAACAATATGGCGCTTAAAATGGCGCGAACATTTGCAAATCCTAATGTTATTGCTTGTGGAGGTGCGTTAAGGGTAAGAAATCGAGAGAGCAGTTTCTGGACAAAAATGCAGTCACTCGAATATATGATGTCGATGCAGAGCAGTAAAACAGGAATGGCAACATGGGGCTTATTGAATAATATTTCTGGTGCATTTGGTGGTTTTAGGCGTTCAGTATTGAAACAGGTCGGTGGCTGGAATACACATACAGCAGAAGATCTTGATTTAACGATTCGTTTAAAACAATACAAAAAACGATACCCAGGAACTCGGCTTAACTTTTCCCCTAGAGCGATTGGACATACTGATGTACCAGATACATTTAAAGGTTTAATGAGCCAAAGATTACGTTGGGATGGCGATCTTCTGTTTGTGTATTTACGAAAACATAAACATGGGTTACGCCCAAAATTGTATGGATGGGGAAGTTTTGGTTACACCTTAGTTTATGGTGTTTTACAAGCTGTATTATTACCGGTATTAATGACACTGTTTAATTTTTATATATTTATATTTTATCCAACAACAGTGGTTCTCGCAGTCCTAAGCTGTTTATACGTCATTTATTTGGTATTCATTGCCATGACCTTTCTTATCTATCTCAGCTTGATTTCCGAACGGATCCAAGAAGACCGTGAAATGCTTTTATGGTTATTGATATATCCATTCTATGCATTGTTTATGCGGTTTGTTACTGCATTTGCCATGATAAATGAAATTGTTAGACGAAGTCATGAGGAGTCAAGCATGGCTCCATGGTGGGTACTCAAACGTGGTAAGAGGTTTTAACGATTATGGATGTTAAATTTCATTTAGAAAAAAAGAATAAACCGACCTCAGACAACGGTATGAAAGTGTTGTATGGAATGGAAAAACGTGGAGCGTATCGTTTTCGATGGTATCTGATACTGGCTATTATTCTTAGTCCTATATTTTTTATGATTTACACCTTTGCAAAACAACATTTATTTACTGTAGCTCCTGGAATAATCACCACAGGGCCTGTGATCATCACAGCATCTCAAAATGGAACAGTAAAGTTAATTGATGTGAAAGACAGTGAATTTGTTTTGGAAGATCAATTGCTAATGGAATTAGATGCGCCCATTTTAGAGCAAGAAATTGAATTTATAGAAAATGAATTAGAGCAATTATACCAAGAGCAAACGCAAAAAATTACAGAAGATTTTGGTCCGTATATTAGTGCGATTGGAGCTGCAAAGCTTAATTTAAAAAAGATAACGAAAATCAAAGTCAATTATGATCAATACGCAAAAGAGGGGAAAGTATCCCAAGTGGATTATGCCGCAATTGTTGGTATTTATAACACCGCACAAAATAATCTTACTAATGCTTATATTGCATTGAATCAAGCTGAAATCGCACAAAAGCAACGCCTATTGGCTGGCGGTGTTGCTCAAGTTACTCGTGAATTAAACCAAGCATTAACAACGAAAAAAAATCAACTTGATGCATTGTCAATTAGAGCTCCGTATATGGGATTGGTGATTGATATTAATGCCTTGAAAGGACAACAAATTAGCATTGGGGATCCACTGGTCACTGTATCACCAGATGTTGCTCCTTATGTCATTAGTTATTTAGACCCTAAGCACATTGAAAAAGCAAAACTAGGAGCATTAGTAACGGTTAAACTTCCTAATGGTAAAAAAGTAGAGGCGAGAGTGTCATCTGCCATAGGTTTAACCTCAAAACTTCCTATTCAGTTAGCAAAACCTTTTGAAGGTGCTAAAGCTTTACTCAAGGTTAAAATTACATTTTTAGGGGGTTATTAGAAAAAGAGTGGGTAGAAGGCATGCCGGTAGAGGTGTATTTTTAGTATTTTTATTAAGTTAGTATAATTAATGAACAACGTTAGTTTTTACCTATCAATACAATAACTAAAACTGATTAGTAATAAAGAGAAGTTGTTCTTATTATACAGAGATACTTTGCTGTGTATCGGATAGAAAAATAATGACAATTTCGGACAACAATACCATCGTAATTTTTGGCGCTTCGGGCGATCTCACTTATCGAAAGTTGATCCCGGCTTTATATCATTTGTATGCCAGTAACCAACTTCCTTCTACGTTTTCCATTTTAGGTGTAAGCCGAACTCAATATGATGACGAGTCATATAGAGAAAAAATGAAACAATCATTAAGAGAGTTAGAGAAAACGGAACCTGAAATTTTAGATGCGTTTTGTCATCATTTGCATTACCAAGCACTGAACACATCAGATGTTGATGAATATTCAAAATTGGTGTGTAAATTAGACCAGCTTGCTGATAAATACCAATTAGAACAACAAAATACACTTTTTTACTTGGCAACACCGCCAAGTCTTTATGGTGTGATCCCTTCGTGTTTAGCCGCTCATGGATTAAATGATGAATCTAATGGCTGGAAACGTTTAATCATCGAAAAACCATTTGGTTATGATTTGGCGTCAGCGCTAGAACTTGGTAAACAAATTCATCAATATTTTGAAGAGCATCAAATATATCGTATTGACCATTATCTTGGTAAAGAAACCGTTCAAAACTTATTAGTACTGCGTTTTTCAAATGTAATGTTTGAACCTCTGTGGAACCGTAATTTTATTGATTATGTTGAGATCACAGGCTCTGAGTTTCTTGGAGTAGAAGAGCGTGGTGGTTACTATGATGGCTCAGGGGCAATGCGTGATATGTTCCAAAACCATTTGTTACAAGTATTGGCAATGGTTGGAATGGAATCGCCTTCAGCAATTAATGCAGATTCGATGCGTGATGAGATTGCTAAAGTATTACAAAGCCTACAGCCTCTGACAGAACAAGATCTACGTAATAACCTTGTATTAGGTCAATATACTGAATCTGAAGTAAGAGGGCAGTTTTTACCAAGTTATCGTGATGAACATGGTGTGGCAGATGACTCTCGTACTGAAACTTATGTTGGCTTAAAAATGTTTATCAATAACTGGCGATGGAATGGGGTTCCATTTTATGTCCGTACTGGTAAACGTCTTCCAACCCGTGTAACAGAAGTTGTTGTTCATTTTAAAAAGACGCCGCATCCAGCGTTTGCAGAAAATGCTCCTGAAAATAAATTAGTGATCCGCATTCAGCCTGATGAAGGTATTCAAATGCGTTTCGGCTTGAAAGAGCCAGGTTCAGGCTTTAATGTGAAAGATGTATCAATGGACTTCCATTATCAATCACTGGCAGAAACGCAAATGCTGACAGCTTATGAACGTTTGTTATTAGATGCGTTAAATGGAGATGCTACGTTATTTGCACGAAGTGATGCTGTAAATGCATGTTGGAAATTTGTTCAACCGATACTCGATTTTAAACAAGACCCACAAGCCTTATTTGGCTATGCATGTGGCACTTGGGGACCAAAAGAAGCCGATCAATTATTGGAACGTGATAATAGAAAGTGGCGTTTTCCTTGTAAGAACTTAACAGATACGGATTACTGTGAATTATGATTAACCATAAAATATTTGAAACACCACAAGATGTAGTGACAACGCTAGCGGATGAGCTAAAGCAATTAGGTGAGCAAGGAAAACCTGTTCACATTTCATTATCCGGTGGTAGCACACCAAAGATGCTTTTTTCACTTTTAGCATCAGAGGCTTATGCTAAAAATATTCAATGGAATAATCTTCATTTTTGGTGGGGGGATGAGCGTTGCGTTACTCCTACTGATCCTGAGAGTAATTATGGAGAAGCAAATGAATTATTGTTCTCTCGTATCGATATTCCGTTAGAAAATATTCATCGTATTGAAGGCGAAAATGAACCTTTGGAAGAAGTGAATCGCTTCTCTAATGAGATGAGAGAATTGATTCCGTTAGAAAATGGAATCCCAGTTTTTGATTGGATTTTATTAGGCGTAGGAGCAGATGGTCATACTGCATCATTATTTCCTAATAAGACAGATTATAACGATACAAACTTAGCCGTTATTGCGACTCACCCAGAGTCAGGTCAACAAAGAGTATCGAAGACAGCAAAAGTATTAGAAGCAGCTAAACGTATTAGCTATCTAGTGTTAGGTAGTGGTAAAGCTGAAATTGTTCAAGAAATTCATACTAAACCAGTTAATGAGTTGCCATACCCGGCAGCAAAAATTCACTCAGCATTGGGTGAAACTGAATGGTTTTTAGATATAGATGCAGCGGCTCGCATTATTAATAAATAGAAGTTCGAGCATAACGCAAATTTTTGGAGTAAAGATATGAAAGGCGATATTGGCGTAATTGGTCTTGCAGTAATGGGCCAGAACCTAATTCTAAATATGAACGATCACGGTTATAAAGTGGTAGCACATAACCGAACTGCTGAAAAAGTAGATGAGTTCTTACAAGGTCCTGCAAAAGGGACAAATATTGTTGGTGCATATTCGCTTCAAGAGTTAGTCGATAAATTAGAATCACCACGCAAAATTATGTTAATGGTACGAGCTGGTGATGTTGTTGATTCATTTATCGACAAGTTGGTTCCTTTATTAGATAAAGGCGACATCATCATTGATGGTGGTAATACAAATTTCCCAGATACTAACCGTCGTGTTGCTGCGCTGAAAGAGAAAGGAATTCACTTTATTGGTTCTGGTGTTTCTGGTGGTGAAGAAGGCGCACGCTTTGGTCCTTCGATTATGCCTGGCGGTTCACCAGAAGCATGGCCATTTGTTAAACCAATTTTTCAAGCAATCTCAGCAAAAACTGAAAATGATGAGCCTTGTTGTGATTGGGTTGGTAACGATGGTGCTGGCCACTTTGTAAAAATGGTTCATAACGGCATTGAATATGGCGATATGCAGCTTATCACCGAAGCATACCAGTTCATGAAAGACGGCCTTGGTATGACGCATGATGAAATGCAGTCTGTTTTTATTGAGTGGAACAAAACCGAGCTAAATAGTTACTTAGTAGAAATCACTTCAGACATCTTAGGTTATAAAGATACAGATGGTGAACCATTAGTAGAAAAAATTCTTGATACTGCTGGCCAAAAAGGCACAGGTAAGTGGACAGGAATTAATGCATTAGATATGGGGATCCCATTAACGCTAATTACAGAATCTGTATTTGCACGCTGTTTATCATCATTAAAAGATCAACGTGTAGAGGCTGAAGAGTTATTTGGTAAGAAAGAATCAATTGTTGAAGGTGATAAACAAGTTTGGATAGAAGCATTACGCCAAGCACTTTTAGCATCGAAAATCATCTCATATGCACAAGGCTTTATGTTGATGCGTGAAGCGTCAAACGAGAATGGTTGGGATCTAAATTACGGTAACGTGGCATTGATGTGGCGTGGTGGTTGTATTATCCGTTCTGCATTCTTAAGTAATATTCGTGATGCGTACGATATTGATCCTGAACTTTCCTTTTTAGGTTCAGATAGCTACTTCAAAGGTATTCTAGAAAATAGTATGTCTGCATGGAGAAAAGTAGCAGCAAAATCAATGGAAGTAGGGATCCCAATGCCATCAATGACATCAGCATTGACTTTCCTTGATGGTTATACAACCGCTCGTCTTCCTGCAAACTTACTGCAAGCACAACGTGATTATTTTGGTGCTCATACTTACGAGCGTGTAGATAAACCAAAAGGTGAGTTTTTCCATACGAATTGGACAGGTAAAGGCGGTGATGTATCATCGACAACGTATAACTCGTAGCTGTTACCTTTCATCGATAAAATAAAAAAGCCCCTAACTTGTATGAGTTAGGGGCTTTTTATATCGAATTAATTTAACAGATTTTTTTACGACGGTATTTTTTTAAACAGTAACCACTGATAAAACTACATACTGCAATCGCCAGTGTGATGACTGGTGCTGCCATTAGTGCCATGGTGATATATTTCGACAGCTTTTCCGGTAAAAATGATAATGAATAACCGAAACCAGTTAGTAATAAAATCCAAATAATAGCGCTCATCCAAGCAAAATAATGGAAGCGAGCTGCTTGTTGCATTCGTAGTCCCATCATTAACGGTAAAAGAGGGCGAACAACAGGAATAAAACGAGCTACAAAAAGAGCAATTAGCCCATGTTTAGTTAACAAAGAGTCAACTGTCTGTAATCTGTGTGGTGGAACTGCATTAATCCATTTCTGAATTGTTGGAAATTTATGTAACCAACGACCTTGTATAAAAGCCAATTGACTACCAATTGCCGCGGCCATGATAAGACCGGCAACAATTACAGGGTAGCTAATTACATTAGCAGCAGCTAGAGAACCTGCAAGAATAACAACACTATCGCAAGGTAGTGGTGCAGCTGGAATAAAAGCACTTTCTAACCAAATAAATAGAATCAAACAAAAGTAGATCATCGTCATACTTGCTGGGTTTTGTAGAATTGTGAAATCTTGTTGCCATAAAGCCGTTAGAATCGAAATAAATGAATCAAACATCGCCATTCTCCAGACGAAAATTAAGCCGAAACTTGTTGTGACAGATAGGTCGAGAGTAAGGTAAGTGATAGATAAAGTCACTAAGAATTTTCACTGTCATAAAAAGTTCACATAAGGTAGATAAACTAGATGATTCAACAAGTTGGGTCAACATTTCCTTACAAATGTGCGTAAATTGTTACCAATAGATAGTAGGTTTACATTTTTGGTGAAGCGATAGAGACACTTATCGAAAATTAACTGTTTTTATATTTTCGTTTTTAGAAATAAAATTAATGACAATTATTATATGTAATGCAATGTTGCATATAATATCAAAAAATATATTTTTATATAAACACTGGTAGTCTCCTAAGCTATTGTATTTAATGGTTTTTATTGTGTTGGTGATTATTCTTCAACTGTTCCCTCTAATTCAAACAATATAATTAACTAAGTAATTACGTATAATTTGATTGATTATTCGTATGGAGTATATTTCTCTCACCTAACTAAACCAATTAATCAAATCAATAATAATAGATTTATTGTTAGTTAGATTTTGTTTCATATAACCATGTTTACTTCAAATTAATGAAGAGAGCATTAAGTAGTGTTAATCATTAACTACCGGAAATAAAAAGATGAAAAAAATATATTTAGCTGCGTTTGTATTTGGTGTTTTTTCTGTATCGTCTTCAGCTGAAATGATGCCTTATGTTGGGGAAATATTGGTATTGGTGGTATTACTTCACCAGATGCTGATATTGACAATATGAACTATTCTCAAGAATCAGGAAAGTTTGCTTGGAGCTTGAATACTGGTCTATTATTTAATTCAAAAATGAATAATAAATTTCAATACGGTGCAGAAGTGAGTTATTCGACTTATGCAACAAATGAAAATCGTTTTGAAAATTTGAAGTTTGACTATGATGGCTACAACATTGCTGCATTAGGTGTAGCAAAGTACAACTTCAATAATAAGTGGAGTATTTTTGGTAAAGCGGGTGCAGCTTATACAGTTCAAGAGCTAACAAGTAATGTAAACGTTTTTAATAAAAAAGAATCGAAAGTATTGCCAAAAATCGGTTTAGGTGCATCGTATAACATTACAGATAACTTTGCGATTAACGCTAGCTTCGAGCATATCTTTGGTGATGACTTAGCCGAGTTTACGAATAAACCAAATAACCATCAATTGTCGGACTATACAAATGTAGGATCGGTAAGTACCATGTATATTGGTATGGGTTATTCATTCTAATTATTTATAGTCTTATTTTTTAAGTTTAGATTTTACCTTGTAAATAAGACGTAAACTAATTAACAATGAAGTAGGGTATTGCCTATTTCTGTTATGAAATAGGCTGCTCTATATTTGCTCAAAAATTAAGTATAAACAGCATTTCTGTATTACGTTTGTTCTTTTTGTGTTTATACTTTGTTTTTTATTGGTTTTGGTTTTGAACAAAGTTAACGAATATAGATAAGTTGGTCTCAATATATTGACAATAAAGATGAATAGGTTTATTTATGACTTGTATTTAATTCGATAACTGTTAAGTCAGGATGATATGGTTTTTAAACTCAATGAAATCTATTGGGATCCAGCAACAAAAAAATTGTACGATACGCTAGAAGATGCAGTTAATGGTAATAACGAATATGGTTCAACAACGCCTTTAGTTTCTGCAATTCTGACTTTGTTAATAAAAGAACATCCTTCTATTTGTAAAAATGAACATATTAAAGATGCTCTTTGGGGACTCAGTGGATATCAAATGAAAGCATTCCTCAGTTAATTAAAAGAACAAGAGTATCAATAAAAGATACGAATAGACATGTTATCGAAAATGTAAAAGGCAATGGTTATAAAATAAACAATGTAGAAGAGATTAGAATAAATTCAAATAGCATACAATGCACAGAGAAAAAAAGTCACATTCTAAACTAAAAGAAACATCTATTTTTTTATTTTCAATCATCATTTTCATTTTATCTAGTTCAGCATTAATCTTTTGTATAGAAAAACATGTGTTTTACGATCTAATTCCTTTAGAAGAGATAAAAAAAGTCAAAGATTTTGATTTAATTAAAATCTCTGAAGATAAGTTTTTAATTAAGACTAAAGACCAAGAGTGTGAATTGAACCTTAAAAATAAAATTGCTCGATGTAAAATATGAAAAGTCAAATATCGAAAACATTAATTGTTTTTTCTGTAATTAATTTACTCATAATAATAATATGGCATAAATTTTATCGAGTCGATTTAGTTGGAACAATAACAATAAATGAAAAACAAGTTAACTATGTAAAGTATGAAAAGTATTTAGATTCTGTCAATGTAGTTAATACTAAGTATAGTGATGATATAGCTGTTCCTGCAACAAGTACCGCAACAAAGTATTTTGTCGATTATAATTTATCTCAAGGTAAATTATATGCATATGATGGAACAAATTATTATATTTTAAATATATATTCATTAGGGGACTCTTGTTTTGTAACTCTTCAAGCAGGAAGTGGTAGTCTCAAAAAAATTGGTTTTTCTTGCAAATACAATAATTAATTTATTTTCAATAATTTGATTGTTATTTATAGAGTGTGTTTAGGGTACATAATTGAATTCAACAATTTCTTTCTTATATCAACCAAAAGTACAGAATGGAAGTATTATCAGTGTTGAAGCTTTACTAAGAGTTCCTGGTGTTACAAATATTGAGAGCTATGTTTCGATGGTAACAAATAAACCTTTGTTTGATTATACAATAATAAGGAAAGTATTATCAGATAGAAGGGAATATCACGAAAACATTGGTTACTCTTTCCCTGTATCTATAAACATTTCGATACAGAGTTTAGAATCAGATTATTTTATTAATAAAACATCTAAGTTATTGAAAAATGAACCTAATGTAACGTTGGAGATAACTGAAAATGACAGTTATTTATCTTTAGAACGTGTTAAAGAATCGATGGGAATACTTAAATCATTAGGTGTTAAGTTTTCTTTAGATGACTTTGGTAAAGGCTTTTCAGATATTGAACAAGTATTGTCATTAGACCTTGATGAAATCAAAGTGGATGGTTCTTTAGTTAATGATATTGAAAACAATTTTTATAAGTTTAGGCATTTAAAATATACGCTAGATGAATTAGAAGATATCAGTAACTTTAATATTGTTATTGAGCGGGTTGAGAATAAAAAACAAGTTAACTTAATTGAATCCCTTGGAAAAAAAGTATCATACCAAGGATACTTTTTTTATAAACCAATGAATTTATTTGACTTAACAATCGCGACACCAGAACCGCATAAAGAAGAAAAACATGAACCTAAGTTATTGTTAGAAAAATTGATTTATGAGTTGATCAAAACAGATAATGATAATAAGTGCGCACAGTTAGTTAATGATATTCACTCTGTAGATATATTTAATAATCTTGGTTCTAAGGTTTGTGACAGTTTAACTATAACAGAAGTAAAAAAAAGCATACTAAAAAAATACAATAAGATAGCGCTTAACCCGAATAGTCCTGAAAATTTGTTTTTCAAATCATATCTTAATTGTATGAGTCGCTTAGTCATAATCCGAGATTCTGAAGGTAATGCTTTATTCAATAATCAAGCCCATATTAATTTTATGAATGTGGACTTGGTAGGAATGCCTCTAGAAAGCATTTATGAAAAATTTGAACAATACGAAGGCTGTATTGCAATAGATAAGGAGTTGATTGAATCAAAATCCAACTTCTTAGCGGTAAGAGAAGTTGTCGACTTTGATGGGCAAACTAAATCGTATTATACGTTTAGGCAGAAAATTAACCATTATGGAAAAACACTAATAATTACGATTGTTTATGATGAAGATGATAGAGATTCGTTTCCTAGGGATGCCTTAACAGATTGTTTTGATAGAACCATTTTGAACAGCTACTACATGAATCAATTTAACATGGTTGCTTTCATTGATATGGATGGGTTTAAAAAGATTAATGATAACTTCAGTCATAAGCTAGGTGACGACTGTTTAAGCAAATTTGTTATGTATTTAAAACATGAATTAAGAAAGGAAGACCTTATCATTAGATACGGTGGTGATGAATTTTGATTTTTACTCAATGGGATGACCGACATACATTTGAAAGTCGCTTAAATCTGATAAGGAATAAAGTCGAAAAGCTGTTTAAATCAAACAACATAGACTTGTCATTTTCATATGGCATTGAAGATTTATCAAAAGGTATGGAAATTGCGATTAACTGTGCGGATGAAAAAATGTATGCTGACAAAAGCAGAAAATTACAGTGAGTTCTATTAGATATAAAGCATTAAGACTAAAAAGAATCGGCATTGTAGTGATGCTATCGTTTATTTATATGAGTGTCGGGTATTTTATTTTTGATTTAAGTAATAACCTTACTGAAGAAAGAAATAAGACGAATATGCGACACTTATTGAAAAAATATGAAAGTGAAATTTTAATAAAAGTAAATGAATACTTAACTTTATCAAAGGTTTATAAGTATATGCTTTTTAAGAATGATTCTTTTATATCAAAAAACGACTTCACTTCAATATCTAAGAACTTAATCGAAAAAAACAAAGTAATTAAGAGTTTACAATTAGCGCCTAATGGTACAGTGACATATGCATATCCTGAGAAAGGAAATGAAAACGTGTATATTGATTTGTTTGCAGATAAAAAAAGAAGGGGAGATGCTATTTATGCCAGAGATAATAGAGTAAGTATCATGTCTGAACCACTTGAGCTATTTCAAGGTGGGATTGGACTAATAATTCGGACTCCTATTTTTGTCGGCAAGGATTTTAATACATTTTGGGGTTTTAGCATCGTTATACTTAAGGTAAATGATTTTTTAAATACTTTATCATTACCTGAGTTATGTGATGGTGGATATAACTATAAACTGAGTGTTATACAAAAAAATAGCAATAACAAAATTGTTATTAGTGAATCATCATCTGATGACTTAGTAAATGCAGTTGAACATGAATTTAGTGTTCTTAATCAAAATTGGCTGATATCAGTGGGTTCTCCAGGTAAATGGATTAATGAATTAGAATATACCTACAAAACGTATATTTTAGTTTTCTTTGTCTTTGCTTTATCACTTATAACCTACATGTTTTACCGGTTGTTGATAAAAAAAGAAAAAATGTATGAACTGTCTTATATTGATTCCTTAACAGGCCTTTATAATCGAAGGGCATTTGATAAAGATGCTAAAAAGAGTTTTAAGAGTTCAATTTTGTTTTTCTGTGATTTAAATGGTTTTAAAAAGATCAATGATATTTATGGTCATGAAGTCGGAGACCAACTACTCATTGAAGTATCTAAAAGGATGCGCTCTTTTATCGATAGTAAAGGAACTATATATAGATTAGGCGGTGATGAATTTTCAATACTCTTAAATAAGAATGAAAATGTTGATGTTCATGTATTTATTAATGAGTTATTTGAAATGATATCTGAGTCTTTATCAATTAGTGATGTTGTAATAAATATAGGCATTAGTACAGGTTACAGTGTTTATCCAGTTGATGGCTTAATTCTAGAGGATTTAATCCGTATAGCTGATAAAAGAATGTATCAAGCAAAGTTTCAATATAAAAATAGAAATAAAGTATAAATCTAAAGTTCTTTTTCTTATTTATCTTATATAGATGGTCATTTCATTTTTGGAGTGACTATTTTTTATCAAACGTTAATACCAATTATTTTTGGTTTGCTGCACAAATGGTTATTTTATGAAGATGGAAAGTTCAGTGTCTATTCCTGTTTATGTTATCGGTGAATCTAAATCAGTGTATGGAAGTGATATTAATATAATTCATGTTAAGAGTGCTGATGCTCTTTTATTACACGAGCCAGCTATTTGTATTGTGTCATTACCACCTGAAGAACAAGATAGAACATTAGAATATCTGCATTCTAAATTACAGCTATGGAATTGGCATGTATATGTATTAAAAGCGAGTAAGTTAAGCTCTCATCTTTCCGATGGAGTATGGACACCGACTAATGTGGCTGAACAGTGGATGCTACATAAAGCGAAGTTAGCTCTGATAAAAGATGAACCTCTGGATAAACTTCTTGCTTGGCTTTGGTTAGGTACTGAAAGGTGTTTAAAACCATTGTGTGATAGCAGTAAAAAAGAACTTTATCACTACCCTCTGATTACTGCGTACATTGGTTATAAAAATGCGTCCAATAATTATCTTCAATTAGAAACTAAAAGAGGTTTTCTAAAGAAAGAGTATACAGTGGATCGAATTCGATTATGTCCATCGTGCAATAGCGGCCATCAAAACTATATTGAAACATGTCCATCATGTAAGAGTGTCGATATAGAAGAGATGGTTTCTCTACATTGTTTTACTTGCGGGCATGTAGGGAAACAAGACCACTTTATGCAACGTGGGAAATTAGAGTGTCCTACTTGTTTAACACAGTTGCGTCATATTGGAGTGGATTACGACAGGCCGCTTGAAAGCTATAAGTGTTTAGATTGTGATTATAGTTTTTCAGAATCGGTTGCTCGTGTTCGTTGTTTGTCTTGTACCGACAGTAATGAGATTGATGATTTAATCACCCGTCATATAAGTACCTATAAAGCAGGCGATCAAGTAAAAAACTTAATGATGTATGGTCATCAATCTTTTCATCAAGAGTTGACGTTAAAAGGACTTATTGACGAGGATTCGTTTGATAATTTGCTTGTATGGATAAATAAATTGGCAATCCGTCATCAACACTCACATATTTTATTAGGTATAAAGCTCGCAGGTATTGAAGAATATTCTGCTCAATTTGGTGAAACTAAATTGATGCAATTGATTGACCAGATATCAAATGATCTTAACTCAATACTGCGTGATACCGATATTTGCTGCCAGTATCGATCAGATATGATCCTATTATTGATGCCGATGACTCCAATTGACTCATTACCGGTGTTGCAAAAGAAGATTGAACTTATTGCTGGAAAAATTGAGTCAGAGTTAGTGCTTCTGAATGTTCATATATGGTCTTTGCCTAATGTATCCCTTCAGGATGATGCTGCAAAGTGGTTAGTTGATGAGCTTGGTACTATTGAGTAATGAGTGAATTTGAATACATTTTTTACTCAATAATAGGGATGATAAGTGAAGATACAGAATTAATATTTATATTATTTCCAATCATGATCTTAATCGAAATGCCTCTATTTATTTTAGTTGCGAGCGGTGTTTTGCGTTGGTCTGTTAACTTATCAGAACTAGAAGCAACGTCATGTCCTTCAATTAGTTTTATTATTACTTGTTATGGAGAAGGGGAAGCCATTAGTGAAACGATCGATACACTTGTTGAGCAGGTTTATCCTAATAAGATAGAAATTTTAGTTGTAGTGGATGGTGCCAAACAAAATGCAGAGACTTATCAAGCAGCCTTATACGGTGCTAAAAAACATCAGCATAAGCAAATGCGGACAGTTAAAGTCATCGCTAAATGGCAAAGAGGTGGCCGTGTATCTACATTAAATGCTGGTTTATCGGAAGCAAAAAATGATTTAGTCATTAATGTTGATGGAGATACTTCATTTGACAACAACATGGCATGGGAAATGGCTAAGCAGTTTTCAGATCCAAACGTTTTAGCCTCTGGAGGTGCACTTCGTGTCCGAAATTGGGATGCTAATTTATTAACCAGAATGCAATCCCTTGAATATATGATGTCCATGCAGACGGGTAAAACCGGAATGAGTAATTGGGGAGTCTTAAACAATATTTCTGGTGCTTTTGGTGCATTTCGGATTGAAGTGATTAAACGAGTTGGTGGTTGGGATACTCATACGGCTGAAGATCTCGATTTAACCATGCGATTAAAACAATATAAAGGACGGCATCCAAATAGTCGTTTAGCATTTACTCCTCATTCTGTTGGCCATACTGATGCTCCAGATACGTTAAAAATATTGTTAATGCAGCGGTTACGATGGGATGGCGATTTACTTTTTCTCTTTTTAAGAAAACATAAACAGGGACTAAGCCCGAGTTTATTAGGTTGGGGCAACTTTGTTTATACATTAGTTTATGGTGTGATTCAAAACGTGGTTCTACCGTTATTAATGGCATTGTTTAGTTTATATGTTTGTTTAAGTTATCCAATTACATTTGTACTCTCAATGCTTTTGTTTATTTATCTCATATACATAACATTTATTGTTTTAACTTTTTCAATTTACATTGGTCTTGTTTCAGAAAGACCTAAAGAAGATATTAAATTATCAATATGGTTACCTCTTTATCCTATATATGCATTTTTTATGAGATTAATAACTGCATTTTCAATGGTGAATGAAATAACCAGAAGAAGTCATGAGGAGTCAAGCATGGCACCTTGGTGGGTACTTAAACGTGGAAAAAGATTTTAAATATTATGAAAGTAAAATTTCACTTAGAAAAAGATAAGCAACCAACATCTGATAATGGAATGAAAATTATATACGGAAGTGCTAAGAGAGGCGGATATCGATTTCGTTGGTATTGTATTTTAGCATTAGTGTTAAGTCCTATATTAATAATGGCATACGTTTTTTTTCAACAATATATACTTACTTTAGCTCCAGGGATTATTACAACAAGTCCAGTAGTGATAACCGCTCCTCAAGACAGTATGGTTACAGCTATAAATGTCAAAGAGGGGAATGAAATTTCCTATGGTCGAAATGTTTTAGAGTTAAATGATCCTGTATTAGATTCAGATATTCAGTTTATTAAAACAGAGTTAACTAATTTAAATAAAAGGAAGTCTAAAGTACAACATGATCTAAAGTCTTATTTGTTAGCAATTAGAAATGCGAAAGATAATTTAGAAAGCATAAAGAAAATAAAACTGAATTATGACAAGTTCATTAAAGAAGGGAAAGTATCACAAGTTGATTATGCCAATATCATTGGTATGTACAATAGTGCGCAAAATACGTTAACTAGTGCGGACATAGGATACCAAAAGGCACTATTAGACAGTGTGCAAGTTGAATTAGCTGGTGGTATTGCTCAAGTAGTTCGTTCATTAAATCAAGAGTTAGTTACTAAGTTAAGTCAGAAAAAACTACTAAGTATTCATTCTCCATATGACGGAAATATCTTAGAAATTAATACGGTAGTAGGACAAAGAATAAAAAAGGCTGATGTATTAGCGACGATTGCATCTAAGGCTGATCCATTTGTCATAGCGTACTTAGAACCTAAATTTATTGAAAAGGCGAAAGAAGGTAGTGTCGTTACCGTCATACTTCCAAATCGTGAAAGATTAAAGGGTAACGTATCTTTAGCTATCGAAACCACAACTAAATTACCAGCTCAGTTGGCTAAACCGTTTGAGGGACCAAAATCGTTGTTAAAAGTTAAAGTCACATTAAAGAAAAAAATAACTAAAGAGCAATGGGTAGAGGGGATGCCAGTACAAGTTTCTTTTTAATATAACTATAAGGTTAATAAAATAAGAGGAAGCGACGATACATTTTATTTATAGATAGAGGTTAGAAAATGAAAGTAGATTATATTTACTTAACAAATAAAATTTTAGATTCATGTGAATTTTTAAGGTTCGCAATAGAGAAAGATAATGAATTATTTAAAAATAACAAAGAGACAATATTAAAATTAATAAGTCTTAATGATTGGCTTATTAGTGAGTTATCAAACTCTAATCTTAAAGATGAACAGCGTGAATTAATGCTACAAAATTGTTTAACTCTTAGTGAAATACTAAAGAAGTTAGATTAGCTCTATAAAATAAAAACACTTACTATTATAAATTAGAATCTTAATATTCTATTAGGATTATGGACGCGTGTAATATGAAAAACATTTCATTGAGAAATAAAATACTCTTCCTAGTAGCATTTAATGCAACAGGTTTATTTGTGGCTCTTAATATTATTTATATGAACTATGTAGATAATGATAAGACTGAACAATTTCTATTTAGACAGGTAATTCAATCGTCAGAAATTTTTGATAATTTCGAAAAGAAACTAATTTCGTTAAGAAGAACAGATTTAGCTTTGATATCTATTCGATTTGAAGATGAAGAAGAGGTAACAGCAAGAGATAAGTTAATCTATGACATTAATTCATTATTAAATTCATATAGTGAGTTTGATTTAGATGTGATAAAAAAAGAGAAAACACAATTAGCAACGCTAAACAATGAAATTAACGCATATGTTAATTACATCAACGATATTAGAGATCGTCGATTATCAGAGCCAAGAGCGAAACTAGTTGGTGATAGCCTCGGATTATATGAAGAAATTAATAATAATATTAGTTACTTATCTAATAAGATAAATATCTTCCTTGAAGAATACAGACAGACATCTAAACAAGACCGATTGAACACACTGTATTTTGCAATATTTGTTATTGTATCGATAACACTGGTATCAATCTTAAGTGGTCTATACATCTCAAAAGATTTAAATCGACGTATCGCGTTAATTAACTCATCATTAGATCAGTTTATTTCGTTAGATTTAAGAAGTGGGAAAGTGTGTAGCTTCATTGATAGTAACGATTTTATTAATGACGAAATCGGTAGCATTATGATGTCTATTCGCTCTTTCAGATTAAAAATTGTGACAGTAATTAATGCAGTTAAAGAGAGTATTGAGGTTAGTAATGATGCATTTAGTTTGATGAATGAGCAGTCTAAAGAAAACGAGAAGGCCATTGTTCAACAGCTTAACTCTGTTGATATGCTTGCAACAGCGATCAATGAAATGCAATGCGCATCAGGTGAGATTACAAATAATATCAATAACTCCGCGAACTTTACTTCTGACGCATCTAAAGAGTGTAATCAAACTAAGCAAATGGTTTCTAATACCTCAGAAGTGATTAATCTAGCTTCAAGTGAGATTGATGAATGTAATGCCTTGATTGCGGAATTACGTAACGATAGTAATAAAATTTCAAGTGTTTTAGATATGATCAGTAATATTGCAGATCAAACAAACTTATTAGCACTAAACGCTGCAATTGAAGCGGCAAGAGCTGGGGAGCAAGGAAGAGGTTTTGCGGTAGTTGCTGATGAAGTTCGTGTATTAGCGCAAAAAACACAACACTCTACGATTGAGATTAATAATATCATTTCAAACTTACAGGCTAAAACTCATGATGTAAGTGAAAAAATGGAGTTGAGTCAGACAACGATTAAAGAGTGTGTAGAACAGTCGACAATTTCTCGAAATAATATTGAAATTGTAGATAACAACTTAAACTCAATTTCAGATATGAGCCACCAAATATCCACAGCAAGTGAAGAGCAGAGCTGTGTTATTGAAGAAATTAACGGAAATGCGATTAATGTGAGAGACATGTCTCAAGTGTGTATGGATGTATCGAGTGTGATTTCTGAACAAGTTAAGAACATGAATAAGAGCATTTCTAATTTGTCGAAAAACGTAGAGCAGTTTAAATTGTAGTGATGAAGATAAAGCTATAAGGCGTGGTGCCTTATAGCTTTTTTATTTACCGATTTATTTATCCAATAAAGCTAATATAAGCTTGTAAGATAATTAAGTTCGTAATATCAATGAAGAATGCACCTACAATAGGAACCACCATGAAAGCTTGAGGTGAAGGTCCAAAGCGAGATACTAAAGAACCCATGTTCATTACTGCTGTTGGCGTAGCTCCAAGTCCAAATCCACAATGTCCTCCAACCATGACTGCAGCATCATAATTTGAACCCATGACTCTAAAAGTAATGAAATAAGAGAACAGGGCTAAAACAATCGTTTGAATCGTTAAGATAATTAAAAATGGAATCGCAAGATCAAAGATATTCCATAGTTTTAAACTCATTAGCGCCATTGCTAAAAATAGAGACAAAGAAACGGTCCCAAGGATATCTACGGTTTCATTATCTATCTTTTTAACTTTTGTTACTTCACAAATATTAGTAATGAAAACACCAATAAATAACGCATAAACAAAATCAGGAATTTTAAGCCAAGCAATATCGAAACTGTTTACAAAATTACTTAAATGCTTAGAGCCGGTAACACAGATAAGTAAGATGAATAAGATTTCAATGACTTTTTTGGCTGTCACTTTGTCTTCTTCACGTTCGTTATAGGTAATCAACTCAGGAAAACGGTCATGAGTATTTGTACCTGCGCCGTATTCAGATTCTAATTTATGTTTTTGAATTAATCGTTGTGCGATAGGGCTACCAATTAAACCACCCATAATCAGACCAAATGTAGCTGACGCCATTGCAAGTTCAAGCGTATTTAATTGATAAGCATCAGCAAAGGTTTGTGACCAAGCTGCACCTGTACCGTGTCCGCCAGATAAAGTGATAGAACCTGCAATTAAGCCTAACAGCGGATCTAAACCCATAGCAGAGGCAAGCCCAACACCTACGGCATTTTGTATGATGATATAAAACGATGCGACAGCTAAAAATAGAAAGACTTTAGTGCCACCTTTAAGCAATTGAGTGTAATTTGCTGCAAGACCAACGGTACTAAAAAACATTAGCATGAAGGTATTTTGAAGTGGCAGAGAAAACTCAAGGCTAATTCCTTGAAAATGCAAAGCCGTAATTGCAAAGGCGACAATTAATCCCCCAACGATAGGTTCAGGGATATTATATTTTTTGAAAAGGTCAATTTTTGAGTTGATGAAATGACCCAGAAAAAGCACAGCGATTGCTATTAGAAACGATTCTAATGCGCCGATTGATAGTGAGTTTGTCATAATAGCTCGAAATAAATATATCAAACCAAGAGGTGTGACGGGAAAGATCGAGATTATGCCAAGTTATTGATAATGTCACTATAAATATTCACTGTCATAAAAAGTTCATAATTCAAATGAGTGAATAATGAACGACTTATGACAGTAAAAAAGCATTAGAGTCTATCTGGACGGTTTGGCTTGTATGGTTTGTATAAACACAATGACATGACAATACCAAAGCAAATACCTTGGGTTATCATTGCCGTACCACCATAACTGAAGAAAGGCAGTGGGCTACCCATAACTGGAAGTAAACCACTTACCATACCCATATTAATGAAAGCATATAAGAAAAAGCTTAATGCAAAGGTACTACTTACCAAACGAGTAAAGGTGCTTTCACTTTGATAAGCTAACCAAATTACTCGTCCAGTGATAAATAAATACAGTGATAGCAGTAGAGCACAGCCAAAAAATCCCCATTCTTCTGCATAAGTAGAAAAAATGAAGTCAGTATGACTTTCTGGAATGAACCCGAGGTGTCCTTGTGTCGCATTCATCCAGCCTTTACCACGTATCCCGCCAGAGCCAATAGCGATTAAAGATTGAATAATTTGGTAACCTGCTCCAAGGGGATCCGACTCAGGGTCAAGAAACTGAGTAACACGCTTCTTCTGATACGCCTCCATAACAAAGATCCACAAAAGCGGGACGGCAGTCGCAACGGTTGCTAGAAAAGAGCCGATGATTTTCCAACTCATACCGGCAAAATACAGGACAAACAGGGCATATATAACAGTAAAAATGGCACCATCAAGGTCGGGTTGAATAAAAATCAAACCGGCAGGCACAGCAGTTACAAGTAAACAAACCCCTATTTTTTTTAAATCAGGGCGTGTGGCTTCTGCTGCTAATATCCAAGCAACCATAAGAGGAATTGCAACTTTGACTAATTCGGAAGGTTGAAATCGAATTGGACCTATGACTAACCAACGTTGTGAACCGTTAGTGCTATCACCAGCAATAATTACTCCAATGAGAAGAACAACAGCTAACCCATATAGAAAGGGGGCCGAGCGTTGATAGTGCATAGGGGATATGCCCGACATCACGACGATACAACCAACAGCGATCATTGCTCGTATTAAGTGGCGCTCTAACATAGGCTCACTAAAACCACTTGCGCTCCAAACGGTTAAAGAGCCAAGCACAATTAATACTAAAATTGCAGCAAGTAAAGCGTAGTCTATTCGTGGTTTGTAGTCATACATAATGTTAATTCATCAGACAAAGTGAAAATGCACTGTGTTTGCGGTGTTGATAAGGAGACCTAAATTAACCTCTTTATAAATAAATGCAATATATTAATGCCGTAATGAAAGGGATAACCCAACATTTCGCTTAATGATGGGTTATTTTATGCAGTTAGGAGACAAAAATAGGTAAAATATGACGGGTTAAAAATCTTCAGGGCACGAGAATTCAACCGTCTCATTGGTTGTCGGGTGTTTGAATTTTAAATATCCAGCATGTAAATGCAGCCTATCTGCTTTAAAACCATACAAATCATCACCCACAATAGGGGTATTTAATCCCGCTTGATGAGCGCAATGAACACGCAATTGATGCGTTCGCCCCGTATGTGGGTAAAGATGCACTTTGGTTCGTTTGCCTTCTTGAGCTATGAGTTGGTAGTGTGTTTTTGCTTTACGGCCACTTTTATGGCTGACCATTTGGCGAGGACGATCTTCCATATCACCTGTTAACGGTAAATTAATCGTCCCATTATCGGTATCAATATTACCTTCAAGTAATGCGGTATAACGCTTTTCAACCGTACGTTCGATAAATTGTTTTTGAACCTGTTTATTCGATTCAGCAGTTAATGTAAGAACCAATAAACCAGAAGTTGACATATCTAAACGATGAACAATCAATGGTCCTGTTGCGTTAGGGTAACGAGCTTGAATACGAGCATGAACAGAATCTGAAATGTATTTTCCAGATACGGATAAAAACTCGGCGGGCTTATTGACGACAACAAGCACATCGTCTTCATATACGATCTCTAATTCTTTACCATAAGACGGAGTTTGCTCTAATGGGCTGTCGTCTGTGCTTATTCCTTCAAGCATGTGCTCTAGAATTTCAAAGCATTTACTTTGGCATACCGGATAAAGGTTTTTATGCTGGCGAATTTGATCATAAGGAGACGCTCCCCACCAAAATTCTCCTAAGGCTAAAGGCGTATAACCCAATGTAAATGCAGCTTGTAAAAGTTTAGGGCAGTTTTGTTCACTGGAATTGGTAATAGGCTCTTGTTTCAGTTGGTCTGAATCACTGTGCTTAAATAAGTCAAATAGGCTTTTAGTTACGCCACTTGAATTAAGAAATTGGGTTGTTTTTAACGTATCAATATGACGTTGTTGTACCAAATTATCATACGTTAATTCCGCTTGTGAAATGCGATACTCATTTTCTTTGAGTTGAGTAGAGAGCGTCAAAAGCGTGTTTTGCCAATCTTGCTTTAATTGTTTAAATGCTCTTTTTTCTCGACTGCTTTGGTTTCCAAGCTCAGAGATAAGAGCACTTAAATCATCAGGAGTCAGAGGAGATAGAGTGTTTGACTCTGCCTCTGCACGTTGTTGCTTACGTTGCTTTTTAGCGTCCGTCATAGCCTGTTGAAACTGTGTGATTTCATGTTCAGCTTGCTGTTGATTAGCGGACAGTTTTTCTTTTAGCTCAATAAACTCGGGGTCATTTTTTAATTGATGAATATGACTTTTTAGATGTTGTAACTCTGTTCTTTGTTGAGCACAAAGAGAATCGTGATTCGTTTTATCAAAAATAGCATCAACAAAAAAATCAGGCGTGTGATCTAATTCAGGTCGTTTATCTGCTTCTTGAGCAGCAAAAGAAGCAAGATAACCAATCTCGCCATCTTGGTTTTTAACTACCAATACACCAAACATTTTTCCGTTAACGGTAAAGTCGTGTTGCCACTCATTTTGAGTATCTAAATAGAGTTGCAGATCATCCATTGCTAATCTTGCTAATGGATGAGGTGCATAATAATACGGGAACGTAAAATGTTGAGGCAGAGCAATACCGTCAATGTCACCGGATAAACGAATAAATTTGTGGGTTAATGTATTGTTAGACATGACATTAAAATTCCGCTTCGACATTAAATTCCATCGGTTCTTTAGTGATAGGATGAACTAACGACAAATAACCTGCATGCAGATGCAAGCGATTTGCCTTTTTTCCATATAAACCATCACCGGTGATTGGCATATTTAAACCAAGATAATGAGCACAATGCACTCTAAGTTGATGCGTTCGACCTGTTTTAGGGTAAAGATAGACTTTGGTTTTATTCTCTTTACGCTCAATTACTTGGTAGGTGGTTTCCGCTGGTTTCCCATGCTCAAAACACACTAATTGTCGAGGGCGATCATATAAATCACCACGCATAGGCAAAGTAATCAGCCCTTCATCTTGTTCTAAAACGCCATCAAGTAGAGCTGTGTAGCGCTTTTCTACCGTTCGATTAATAAATTGCTGTTGTAAGCGTTTGTGTGCTTTTGGCGTAAGGCCTAAAACCAGTAATCCTGATGTCGCCATGTCCAAGCGATGAATGATTAACCCGCCAGTTGCATCGGGGTAACGTTGCTGTATGCGTGCATAAACCGAATCCTGAATGTTTTTACCTGGAACAGATAAGAAGTCAGCTGGTTTATTGACAACAACCATAAATTCATCTTCATAGACGATTTCAAGATCTTTCCCTTCTGCTGGGTTGATAAGCAGTGGGTTCTCATCCATTTCTATTCCATCAAGCATATGACCTAAAATTGGCTGGCATTTACTCTGACATGACGCATAGAATTTTTTATGTTGGCGGATTTCAGATTTTGGGGCAATGCCCCACCAAAATTCCGCCAGTGCAAGTGGTGTGAAACCATGTGCAAAGGCATATTGAAGTAATTTAGGTGCAGCGCATTCGCCAGAACCGGCTGGTGGGATCTGGTTTGGTGTATCTTTGAAAATATCGTTAAGATCTTTCTCAATACCATGCGTATTTAAAAACTTGTATTGCTGAAATAATTTCTTTTGTAATCCGTTAGATAGATTTTTTCGCTTGGTTTTTAATTCATTAAGTGCGTCTTCTAACTCATTAAGTTGGCATTGAAGGGCGTTTAATTTTTCGTCCCAAATGAGTTTAATATCACGTAAGGTATTTTTTTCTTTAACGCTTTCTTTGCCAAGTACAACTTTGAGTTGTTCTAATTCTTCTGCACTTTTTTGAGTACCATCTTGAGCTGTGATTTCAGCCGCTGCTCGTTGTGCTTTACGAGATTTTCGCCCTTCAATCATTACTTGGCGTTGCATTTCTATCTGTTGAAGTGAGGCATTAGTTTCGGATTGGATAGAGGTCGTTAAGTGAGATAATTGCGGATTAGCTTCGAGTTGTTTAATTGTTGCATTGATCTCTGTAATTTCTGCAAGTTCTGTTTTGAAAAAACCGTCTTCTTCCAGCATATCAAATACAGGTGGTACAAAATGAGGGAGATGATTACTGTCAGCAATTTTGCCTGAGAAAGCGGATAAATAGCCAATTTCCCCCGTTGGTGCTTTCACTAATAATACGCCAAACATTTTACCAATCGCATTGCTTTTATCACCAGATAGGCCGAAATTATGATGCCATTCTTGTTGTGTTTCTAAGTGACGTTGTAACTCTTCTGCTGCAAGTTCACATAAAGGATGTGGTTCATAACAAAAAGGGAAAGTGAATTTTTCAGGAAGTGTATAACCGTCGATAGACTGAGTAAATGAAGTAAAACAAGGATTGGAGATAGGCATAATAGTTTTATATTTGAAAGCAAATGAATAGGGGTAAAGAAGAGTGCGTGGTTAGATATTATATCAAACCACAGCAATACCAATGACCATTAATGGATGAATAGCGATTGATGGTCATTGATAAAAAGCAAATGATTATTCAGCTGCTTTTACGCGGATTTTAAGTTTACCAAACTTTTTGCCATCTTCAGCGGCGATTGCTGCTAATGCTTCTTCTTCGTCAAGCATTTCAACAAAACCAAATCCTTTTGATTCACCTGTAATTTCGTCTAATACTATTTTGCAGTATTTAAATTCTCCGTGCTTTTTAAACATTTCACGTAGTTCAAATTCAGACATAGTACGAGGAAGATTGCGAACAAGTAATTTCATGATTAACCATATAATAGTGATTTAAGAGTACGTTATAGCAGAAATTCGGTTCTGGGTATATGCAAAATAGAAAATCCGAAATAGCGATTAAACCATTTCGGATTTGGTTTTAGCCCTCCACCCAGAGTGCTAAAATTCATAAAACTTAGAAATCGTAGCGTAGACCAAATTGAATTTGATCATCTAAATCATCAATTTGTTCAAATTTGTATCCTGCATATGTGCGGAAACTTTTGTTTAGCTTGTAGATAGCTTCAATAGCAACGTTGTTTTCAGTGTCTTTGCTATCAACTTCTTGGTAGTTATAAACGCCTTGAAACACCCATTTATCCATTTTATAAGCGGCGGCGAGTTCGTAACCGGCAGCATCGATCTTGTCAATTTCACCTGTTGTGAATAAACCTGAAACCATGAACGCATCAAGTGTGTAGCGAAGGGCAAGGTTAATTTGGTCGGCATCTAGCCCAGCTTGTTCACCAGAGGTATAACCTAAACCCAAATCTAAGCCAATTGGTAGGGCATACATGCCAGATAGGCCAAAGCTATCACTTTTCTTAGTATTACTTGCAATGTAGTTTGCTTGCACGGTTAGAGCATCGAATTCACCAGAGTATACAAAGTTATTCTCACGTTTATCTTTGTTACCATCCGTTAAGTCTGCAGCATCACCACCAAAAGTGGCTAAAATATCAGTATAATCAGTAAGCATTACTTGTGCAGAATCTTGTTGTCCGTATGAGAAATTGCCAAAGGCAGTACTTAGACCAGCAAATAGATAACGGGTATTCACTAGATTGTTTTTTCCATCAGCAATTTCGACTTCATAAGTACCAAACGCACCTAAATCTTCATTAATTTTGGTTTTACCTTTTAAATTAATGCGTGCACGGCTCTTATCTTGAAATGAGCTCTCGGTTGCTGATTCATTATTATCAGAAATATTTGCACGTGCTTCGGCTCTGCCACCAACTTTTAATTGAGTGTCATCTTGATCGTAAACCGTTGCTGCTAAAAGAGGAGTTGATACAAAAGATGAAACGATAGCCGTTGATAGTAGTAATTTTTTCATTAGATTCCATACCTTTAAATTAACCAAAACACCCCGTTTTGGCCTAGTTATTTGCTTGGGATCTAAGATAGAAAACTCATATTAAAGATTGATGTAAGTTTTATTTAGTATTTATAAAACTAATGTGTCATCTGTGTGACAACGTTGAGATGACACATTAGTAGGAGAAAGGATTATGAAGGGATACGTTTACTGTTTTTCTTGATTCGTTCTTCATCAGATAACAGGTGACAGGTTGCGCATTTTTTCTTGCCGTCGATTTTATATTTTAAACAACAAGTTTCACGCTGAACGTACAAAATGGCTCGTTCTTTTTTCTCTGCTACATGAATATGCGCAAGATCTTTCCCTATATCAGGCATGATATTAGATAACCATTGCTGTGCATTAGGGAGTATTTGTTTTGCAAGATCCGCAGAAAGTCCTTTTTCGGTTAAGCGCATAAAGAAGACACTGACAGCCAGTGAAATGCTTCCCCAAAATGGACGGTGTTTTAATCGTTCTTTTTCAAATAATACACTTAAACCACCTCCAATTTGCTGAATGAGGTGAGTAAAAGCGTCATCCAGTTGTTCGTGACTTGCTACTACCGTTGATTGTGAACTTGATGCTAACGGGTCACTCTCTAAGCAAACAAAATGACAATTATTATTGATTTGTAAGGACTTTATTTTTTCTCCGTTAGGAGTCGAAATGAAAATATCATTAAATTGAATAACAGGAACTCGGTTAAACTTTAAACGAAGCGCCACCAAACTGGTGAAGAATTGGTTGTTAAACGATTTTAGCCACATAGAGGCTGCAACATTATGATTAACTTCTGTTTTCTTTGAAAATAACTTAATAGCCTGAGTTAAGTTAGCGGATAACCAAGTATTAAGAGGCTGGTGCTTATCATCCAGTTTGTCTTGGTTTGTGGCTTTAAGTTTAAAATTATCGTCAGCATCATGCAGCCACGCCAATTGGTCTTTTAAAGAATGGCATGATTCTGATGATTTTTTGTTGCGCCAAAGTGGCTGTAGTTGAGCTGAAATATGCATAATATAAGCAAGTTCTTAATTGTTTTTATTAGTTTTAATTAGCCGGGTAGATTACACCTAAACTCGCATAACGAGAAGCACCTGTCACATCAGGTTCATTACTTGGCAAGCCATGAATTCTTTGATGAGCAAGCCATGCAAAGGCCATTGCTTCCATATTGTCACTATCTACATTGTAGTCGTTAGTGGTGGAAACTGCCCAATTAGGTAAATGATATTGCAGCCGTTCCATTAAAAACTGGTTATGAGCTCCGCCACCACAGACTAATAGCTTAGTGTCATTGCCAACTTGGAATCGGATCACTTGATCAACAATAGTTGTCACGGTGAATTCTAATAGCGTTGCTTGAACATCTTGTGGTTGATACGGTTTATTTTCGATGTATTGTGCAAACCAATCTAAATTAAACAGCTCTCGTCCGGTGCTTTTCGGGTATGGGCGCGCAAAATAATCGTGTGTTTTTAGCTGGTTGAGCAGCTCATCTATAATTTGACCAGAACGAGCCCATGCGCCATCTTTATCGTAACTTTCCCCTTTATGCTCAGTAATCCATGAATCCATCAACATATTGCCAGGGCCTGTGTCATAACCAATAACAGGAGAGTCTTTTTGTAAAATAGAGATATTAGAGATACCGCCAATATTTAGAATTACATTGGTGCTCTCTGGCTTTCCAAATAAAGTGTTATGAAAAGCAGGAACTAAAGGTGCTCCTTGGCCTCCTAATGCCATGTCTTTTCTACGAAAATCGGCAACCGTATCAATCCCTGTTTTTGCAGCAATAATATTGCTATCACCAAGTTGCATAGTGAAAGGGTATTCTGCATCAGGTGAGTGAAACACCGTTTGACCATGACTGCCAATCGCTGTGATGTCAGAGGAGGCAATATTTAAAGTATTTAGTAAATGCAGAGTTGCGTCGGCAAAAAGATGACCAAGACGATGGTCTATTTCACCAATCACTTTTAAGTTGGTTTGTTGTCCTGTGCATACAGCAAGTAAATCCGCTTTTAGTTGTGGATCCATAGGATAATCAGCATAACCAAGTAGATTGATTGTTGTACCGTTAGTCTCAACGATGACAGCATCCACACCATCCAAACTGGTTCCAGACATTAAGCCAATGTATTTTTCCATGTATATACTCCATAACTACGGATTTATTAACGGTTTTATTGTGCCATAAAGTCATAAGATTATATCTATATTACTCACACTATTGACATAAAATTGCCATATATGAGATTTCAAAATGATAACGAGCATGATACTTTAAGCTTATAAAAATTAAGATGATTTGGAGAATGCTATGGGCCCGTTATGGCTAGATGTTGAAGGGTATGAAATTGATGCAGAAGAGTGTGAGTTACTTCAGCACCCAACTGTTGGGGGATTGATTTTATTTGCTCGAAATTATCATGATCCAAAACAGTTAGCGGCACTGACTGCATCCATTCGTAAAGCAGCAGGTCGACCAATTCTTATCGGTGTCGATCAGGAAGGTGGACGTGTTCAGCGCTTTAGAGATGAGTTTACTCTTATTCCACCAGCACAAGCCTATGCTGAAATGGATAACGGACTTGAACTGGCTAAAACGGCTGGTTGGTTATTATGTGCAGAGCTAGTCGCTCATGATATTGACCTTACTTTTGCTCCAGTTTTAGATAATGGGTTTGATTGTAAAGCTATTGGTAATCGTGCTTTTGGCGATGATATTAATACGATTGTTAAGTACAGCACAGCATTCATGCAAGGTATGAAATCGGCAGGAACCTCAACGACTGGTAAACATTTCCCAGGTCATGGTGGTGTTATTGCTGATTCGCATCTAGAAACACCTTACGATAATCGTAATAATATTTTTGAGCTTGATATGGCAATCTTTAAAGCTCAAATTGAAGCGGGAATTTTAGATGCAATGATGCCTGCTCATGTTATTTATCCTGAATACGATTCATCACCAGCAAGTGGATCATCATATTGGTTAAAAGACGTGCTTCGTAAGCAACTTAACTTCAATGGTTTAGTCTTTTCAGATGATCTAAGTATGGAAGGGGCAACTATCATGGGTGGCCCAGCAGAGCGCTCTCAACAAGCGTTAGATGCTGGCTGTGATATGCTATTGATGTGTAATAACCGTAAGTCAGCGGTAGAAGTATTGGATAATCTTGCTATTCAGTCAGTAGCCAAAGCGGATGCATTATTAAAAACACAGCATTTTGATAGAAAAACATTGCTAGGCACAAGAGAGTGGAAAGAAGCGAATGAGCTTATCACTCGTGCTTATGATGGTTGGAAATCATAACCAAATATCGTTATTTGAATGAAATAAAAAAGCCCCGATGTTGATTTAACTGCGGGGCTTTTATTTTATGCGATGTTTAATTACTCAACAGTAATAATACGCATACAGTTTGTTGAACCAACGATGTCCATAACGTCACCTTGAGTGATGATTACTTGGTCGCCAGTTGATAGTAAACCTTTAGATTTTAGCGTGTTGATTGCAGCATAAGTTGATGGAAGACCTGAATCTGCTTTCTCATCAAAGAATACTGGAGTCACACCACGGTAAAGCGCTGCACGGTTTAGCGTACCTTCGTTGCGAGATAGAGCAAAGATAGGTAGACCAGAGCTTAGACGAGACATCATAAGTGGAGTACGACCAGACTCTGTAAGTGTGATCATCGCAGTGATGCCTTCCATGTGGTTTGCTGCATACATAGTAGACATTGCGATTGTTTCTTCTGGTGTCGTGAAGCGACGGTCTAAACGGTGGTTAGATACGTTAACTGTAGGTACTTTTTCAGCACCCATACAAACGCCAGCCATTGAAGTTACTGTTTCAACAGGGAAGTCACCAGCCGCTGTTTCAGCAGAAAGCATTACCGCATCTGTACCATCAAGAACGGCGTTAGCAACGTCCATTACTTCAGCACGAGTAGGCATTGGGCTAGAAATCATTGATTCCATCATTTGTGTTGCAGTAATAACCGTACGGTTAAGGCTACGAGCACGACGGATCAGTTGCTTTTGAACACCAACTAGCTCTGGATCGCCAATTTCAACACCTAGGTCACCACGTGCAACCATAACAACATCAGATGCAAGGATGATGTCATCCAGTGCTTCTTCAGACGCTACCGTTTCAGCACGTTCAACTTTAGCAACTAATTGCGCTTCAAGACCTGCATCACGAGCTAGACGACGAGCGTAGTTCATGTCTTCGCCGTTACGTGGGAAAGAAACCGCTAGGTAATCAACTTTCATTGCAGCAGCTGTAATGATGTCAGCTTTGTCTTTTTCAGTTAGTGCGTCAGCAGAAAGGCCACCACCTTGTTTGTTGATGCCTTTATTGTTTGATAGAGGACCAGCAACTGTTACTTCTGTGTGTACTTTGTTGCCTTCAACAGCAGTTACACGAAGTTGTACACGACCGTCATCAAGAAGAAGAACGTCGCCAGTAGTTACATCTTGAGGTAGTTCTTTGTAATCAAGGCCAACAGAGTCTTGATTACCTTCACCTTTAGGTAAATCGCTATCTAGTGTGAATTTATCACCAATAGCTAATTGGATTTTACCTTCTTTAAACGTAGAAACACGGATTTTAGGACCTTGTAAGTCACCTAGAATAGCGACGTGAGTGCCAAGTTTTGCTGCGATTTCACGAACTTTGCGTGTACGCTCAATGTGATCTTCTGGGCTACCGTGAGAGAAGTTCATACGAACAACGTTTGCACCAGCGGCAATGATTTTTTCTAGGTTATTATCACGATCTGTTGCAGGGCCAAGAGTGGTAACGATTTTTGTTCTACGTAGTCTGTTAGACATATAATCTCCAAAGTGGATGTTGTTTTATTTTTCCTATGCTTAAACATATATCGGCAATAGTGACAATACCATGACTCAAACAGGGTAAATGTAAAAAATTCTCACGCAATCGCTAAATATTTGTGCGTTTGAATAGAAAGTCGCCAATTTCTTTTGATACACGTTTCAATACAAAGTTCGGTAGCTCTTGGTTTTTGGCTAATTGGTTGAAGAGCGATAGTGACATCTTCGAGTAACTCAACACCTTCTAATAATGCATCAAGTTGCTCAATATCTTTTGTTGTACCAACTGGGTGTTTAATCTCATTTGCACGAGATAGGGCGACTGGCAGAACAGGTAATTTGCCTTTCATGTTGATTTTTGGTGACACTGTCACCCAAGTATTCTCTGAAGCAAGAATAGGGTAAGTACCACTGGTTTCTATTTGGCAGCGATAACCGTGCAGCTCTAGTTCTTGAGTTAATGAAGTTAGATCATACATACATGGTTCACCACCAGTAATCACCATGTGCTTTGCGGTATAACCTTGATTTTCCAACATTTCAATTATTTGAGTGCTCGACAGTTCTGTCCAACTAGGGGTATCTTCCGTTTTTGCTAAAATGGTCTGTAAATCTGTTTTATCACTTAATTCAATATCCCAAGTTTGCTTTGTATCACACCAAGAACAACCAACAGGGCAACCTTGTAAGCGTAAAAATATAGATGGAACACCGGTAAATGTTCCTTCGCCTTGAATGGTCTCGAATAACTCGTTAATTTTAAATAATGGTGCTGACATAATTATTTTACTCAAATAAAAAACTATAAAATTTGGCGTTAAAATTCGTTGTGAAGTCGCATTTTTCGTAAATATTTCATAATCTTCGTGATAGATATCACGTAGGCAAATACTTAAGCTTCACAATTTGTTCGCAAAGTAAAAAAATTCAATTAATTGATATATTTTTTACTGGAGATACGTATGTACGTGGCCCAACCCGGACACATTGATCATTTAAAACAAGTAAATGCGGGCCGGGTGTATAAGTTAATTGATCAACTTGGCCCTATCTCGCGAATCGATCTTTCTAAAGAGAGTAATCTAGCGCCGGCTAGTATTACCAAAATCACACGCGAACTTCTTGACGCACACCTTATCAAAGAAACTCAAGTACAAGAAGCAAATAGTCGTGGTAGACCGGCAATTGGCCTTGAAGTGGATAATGAAGGCTGGCAATTCTTATCTCTTCGATTAGGTCGTGGCTACTTAACTATCGCTTTGCACAGTCTTGGTGGAGAGCAGATCATTGAAGAAAGACAGTTAATCAAAGAGATTGAGCAAGATGAGCTACTTGCTAAATTATTAAATGAAATTAACGTGTTCTTTCAAAAGCATTCTAAGATTTTGGGACGAATTACTAGCATTGCGGTGTCATTACCGGGATTAGTGATTTCTTCACAAGGTCTGATCATTCAAATGCCTCACTATAATGTGAAAAATTTACCTTTGGGCCCTAAGATCTACGAATCTACAGGCTTACCAGTATTTATAGGGAATGATACAAGAAGTTGGGCATTAGCAGAAAAGCTGTTTGGTAATTCAAAAAATATCGATAATTCTATTTTAGTGTCCATTCATCATGGTGTTGGTGCTGGCATCATTATGAATGGTGAAGTGCTGCAAGGTAGAACAGGTAATATCGGTGAAATGGGGCACATCAAGATCAATAAATTGGGTGCACGTTGTCATTGTGGTAATGCTGGCTGTTTAGAGACTGTTGCGAGTGCAAAGGCGATTCGTGATCAAGTAAAAAACTTGATTAATAATGGTCATCAAACCGTCTTGAAAGATCAGACGATTACGATTGAAAACATTTGTCTTGCCGCAAACCAAGGTGATGTATTAGCAAAACAAGTCATTACTGAGCTTGGACATAATTTGGGTGAAGCCATAGCTATTATGGTCAATCTATTTAACCCAGAAATGATATTGATAGGTGGGGAAATTAACCTTTCGAAAGACATTTTGTACCCAATCATCATGGATTCTATTCAAAACCAAGTATTGCCACTATATGCAAAAGACACGCAATTGGTTGAGAGTCGCTTTTATACTCAAGCAACCATGCCAGGAGCTGCACTGGTTAAGCAAGCAATGTGTGATGGTTCATTGCTAATGAAGGTGATAGAAGGTTAACACTTCACCGTAAAGTAATAAAAAAGAGCAGCGAATTTGGCTGCTCTTTTCTTTTTATATTGATGGAACGGATAAGATTAGTTCTGTTTTAAGAACTCAATTAAGGTATCAATATTTTGTTTTGTGATGTCTTTATGAGTCACAAAGCGAATAGGGTTGCCAGCAGAAAGTAAAATATCCTGTTCAAGTGCTTTATCGCAAATTGTTTTGATATCTACTTTGTTGTCTAATTTAGCAAAAACAATATTAGTTTGAATATGCTCAACATTCACTGAAAATCCATTTACCGTATTTAACTGTTCAGCTAAATATTTAGCATTGGTATGGTCTACGGCCAGTTGCGGCACTTGCTCGGTTAATGCGAGTTTTCCAGCAGCAGCAAGAATGCCCGTTTGACGCATACCGCCCCCCAGCATCTTTCTAATACGGCGAGCTTTTTTGATGTATTCTTTTGTGCCAAGTAGCAAAGAACCAATTGGTGCTGATAGGCCTTTTGATAAACAAATCGTCATACTATCAAAATGTTGAGAAATCTCTTTTATATCAACATCTAACGCAACTGCGGCATTATAGACGCGAGCACCATCTAAATGCAGAGCAAGTTGATGTTTGTTCACAAATTCTCGAGCTTGAGCTAGGTAGCTTAACGGAAGAACCTTGCCATTAATGGTGTTTTCTAAGCTCAATAGTTTGGTTCTAGCAAAATGGAAGTCATCCGCTTTTATTGCAGCAGCCAGTTTTTCAAAGCATAAAGTACCATCAGGATTATTTTCAATTGGCTGGGGTTGGATTGACCCTAATACCGCTGCGCCACCAGCTTCATATTTATAGTTATGGGCTTGTTGGCCACACAAATACTCATCGCCACGTTCACAGTGAGACATAAGCCCTAATAGGTTTGCTTGTGTTCCTGATGAAGTGAACATTGCCGCTTCAAAACCATGGCGCTCAGCAGCCCATTGTTCTAATTCGTTTGTGGTTGGATCATCTCCATAAACATCATCACCAACCAGAGCATTAGCGATAGCTTCACGCATATTTGGTGTTGGGCGAGTAACCGTATCAGAGCGAAAATCAATCATGGTATATCCTTTACTGCACTTATTTTTATATAGATAGATAACCTAGCACACAGCTTGTATCCATGAAAACAATGTTATTTGGGTTTTACAAAAAAATAACGAGTATGGTGATTTATATATTAAGAAGAGTGCAATTTATTACCTCTAAAGTAGAGGGATTCGACTAATTGATGAGTGTATATGGTTATTAATCAAACAATTGAGGCAATATGTAACTATAACGACTCTGAAATTTACATTATACTCAAGAGAAAGCAGTTATCTTAAGTGTAAGGGAATGTAATGCAAGGAACCTCAACGAGAACAAGCGCTGCACGTGCGCTGCTATCTGAACGAATTCAAAAACTCACTACCGCATTATCTGATGGTGTGTATGAACGTGAAGATACAATGCGACTATGCTTACTTGCCGCTTTGTCTGGTGAAAGCGTATTTTTATTAGGTCCTCCAGGTATTGCAAAAAGCTTAATAGCAAAACGATTAATTAAAGCGTTTGATAACAGCCGTTATTTTGAATATCTAATGACACGCTTTTCGACACCAGAAGAAGTGTTTGGTCCTCTCTCAATTCAAGAATTAAAAGATAACGGTAAATACGTTCGATTAACTCAAGGTTACTTACCTGATGCTCAAGTTGTTTTCTTAGATGAAATTTGGAAAGCAGGTCCCGCAATTCTTAATACACTACTGACCGTTGTAAATGAAAAAACATTTAAAAACGGTAATGAAATTTCTCCTGTCCCAATGCGACTTCTTATTTCGGCATCAAACGAATTACCCGATGAAGACAGCGGCTTAGATGCACTCTATGACCGAATGTTAGTACGCGTATTTGTTAACCGTATTCAAAATAAAAATAACTTTAAATCCATGTTGATGACAGGGACGATTCAAGAAACAGAAATCGATCCATCATTAGTTGTAACGGACAGCGAGTACCATCAATGGCAAAAAGAATTGGATGGATTAACCTTATCCGATCAAGTCTTTGAAAAGCTATTTGAATTAAAGACCATGCTTGAACAAAACAATACGGCTTATGATGAAGATCTGTATGTATCTGATCGACGCTGGAAAAAGTCCGTTAAATTACTAAAAGCATCCGCTTTCTTTAGTGGCCGTGATGAAATTAATCCGATGGATTTGTTGTTATTACAAGATTGTTTATGGACGACACCTGAGAACAGAGAACAAGTACGTGAAAGTATTCGAGTCTTTGCATCAGAAAAAGCGTTTGATCAACAAGCGGTATTGATGAATATCGATATGATCTTAACGGATATGGCGGAAATGGAAGCGGAGATCTTGGCAAAGCACAGTGTTGAATTGCATATGGAAACGGCCGGTAACCGCTTAATGAAAAAAGAAAGCTATGAGTTCGATTTTCAAAAGGGCAAACGCTTTAGTGTTGGCAACGCGCATCAATTAATAAAATTAGTGATGCTTCAATCTAATATGTCAGTATCAGAAGGTGAAAAGGGCGATAGCCGCTGGGTTTATGTTAACCCTGATGACATCGAAAAACAGATGAAAGAAGGTAAGGCATCGGTATATGGTTATGTAAACCAGAACCCAAGTCTGTGTATGCTTAATTTTGAATTAGATGCTGATTCCAGATTAGTAATCAAAGATATCGCAAATCGTTCTGTTCTTGTCGGTATGGTCGGTCATAATGATCCAACTGAAAGTCAATTTGATGCGTGGGCAGAGCAAGTTTCTGTAAATCAAAAGAAATTAGACGAAGCTGAACATCAATTACTAAAAAGCCGAACACAATTTCACGCAGCGCTACCACATAACTTTATTGAAGAAAGCTTACCTTCAGTGATTGAAAACAGTCTACAGTTATTAACTCAGCGTATTGAGGGATGCAAAACTCAATTTAATAACTCTAGTCGACGCGTAATGAAATTTAGCGATTATTATTCTTAATAAGTAATAGGGACAAATATGTTAGGTGCTGATGCCTTAAACTTGGTCATGATGGTAGCAGAATCAGGGATGATTGATTCTTCGATCGCTGAGGTCCTTTCACGTCCACAATTTCTGACCGCTGCTAAATCAAACCCTAATATAAAACCAACTATTAAGAATCATATTTTGAAATGGCGTGGCAAAGTTAAGCATAAAATGACCAAAGTATGCGAAACTGAGCGTATTCAAGATGAACTGGCTTTATATCAGGATGTGATTCATTGGAGCGAGAACGAGTTTTATCAACGCATTGATGAGATCGTATCTAAGCTAAAGTGGCACTCTGCATTTTACGTTGAAGCAAAACAATTGGCTAATGATAACAAAGGGTTAATGAACCCTATGTTCCCTAGGTTCTTTTGTGAACGTTGGTATCAAAGTTTATCGGATGCAATAAAAAAAGCGCAGTTAAGTGAATTAAAAGAAGATAAAGAAAAACTCCTTGCTGATTTGTATCGACGAATTGAAACACTAAAAACCATGGAGTCTGTTACTGCTGAGGGTGATGAAGCTCAAATCGGTAAACTGTGGGATATGGCATCAGCAAAACTGACCAAATCTAATGTAGATATCATGAAACTACATGCGCGGTTTCTGAAGAAAAATAAAGGGTTACAAGACATCGCCTCTAAGCTTGGACGTATGGCCAATGAAGCTGAACATAGTGATAAATCACAAGCTATGGCTGAAGAAGTCAAAGTGGTGGAAGAGAAGAGTGATTTTGTAACTGACGATATTGTTGGTGTTCATGAAGGCGATGATTTAAGTCGTCTACTTCCTAATGAAACTTTATTTTTATCGCATCCAGAACTTGAAGTTATTTTTTATCAGCACCTTATTGATAAACGTTTAATGAACTATCGCATGCAGGGGGCTGATCGAAAGTTACGCAAAGTCACAACTCAATCGAGAGCTGCAAGTAATGCGCTTATTGAAAAAGGGCCGTTTGTTGTTTGTGTAGATGCATCAGGTTCTATGAGTGGATTCCCAGAGCAATGTGCAAAAGCGTTAGCTTATGGATTAATGCAGATCGCATTGGCAGAAGAGCGAGATTGTTATGTCATTCTGTTTTCGACTCAGCAAATCACATATGAATTAAGTAAACAGGATGGCTTGAAAGAAGTCGCTGATTTCTTATCGTATAAATTTCATGGTGGTACAGATTTAGAGCCCGTGCTGGAAAAATCAATTCAATTGATGCATGAGGATAAATATAAAAACGCAGATTTAGTGGTATTGTCTGATTTTATTGCACCGACACATTCAGAAAAGATAGATGCAATGGTAGGGGATTTGAAAAAACATCAGAACCGATTTCATGCGGTGTGTTTATCAAAATATGGAAATCCAGCATTAATGGCGATGTTTGACCACACATGGGCATATCATCCATCAATGCTAGGGAGACTAACGCAAATTCGCTAATTAGTCTTCTTTCACGAAACGTACTTTTGAAAAGCCAAGCTTTGTAAAGTAGCTGTGACGGAAATCTTTAACCGCACCAGGGTTATTTGAGGCCATTTCAACTTGCTTCAACATAGTATCGAAATCTGAGATATCAATACCTTCAGCAGCCGCTGCAGCTTCAAATGGGCCGTGAAATTCACGAAAAGAGAAAGGGATCTCTTTTGTTTCAGACTTGTAAGTATAACGAACGATACGAGCCATTATTTCTCCGAAAAAGGATGGCGCTAAAGCCATCCAATATTAATTATTTTTTGAAGATTTCAGCAAGTTCACGTTTCATGATTGGATCACGACGTGCTTTTTTGATTTGCTTAACTAGATCTTTCACACAGTTGTGTAAAACTTGATCAAGAAGTTGTGAACGGTATTCAGCTTGAGCATCTTCGTCCATGTTTTCTGGTAGGTCTAAGTTTTCGAACTCAGCCATGAAATCATAACCAGCGTAGCTTTGGCTTAGAGAAACTAATGCGTGGAATTGCTCAAAGTTATCTAGAACTTTTTGAGCACTAGCTGGCATTGCATCCCAAGATTCACGAACTGCGATTTCAGCTACTTCGTGCACAGAAACAAGCATGTGCCACATTTCTTCAGGAACGTTTTCAAATTCGATAACTTTTTTAAGTTCAGGAGAGATCGTTTCTAGATCGATAGCTTCTTTTTGTGTGTTTTCAACTTCAGACATGGGAATTTCTCGTCATATAAAAAGGAAATGGTAACTAGACCATCAGAAATGTCAATTTTATTCATTCCTATAAGGGACATTTGATAAGAAATCGTGGTTTTAATAAGCGAAAAGCAGGAATCAACATCACATTTATCACCGTTTTTCATTAAAGAAACGATTATAAACGTCGATATCAAGAGTAGGAATTATATTACTCGGATTGATCATGCTAAGACTTTTACCATTATTTGCTTCATTACTATTTGTAGGGTGTGCACCACAAGGAAGTAGTTTATTAGATACCGCACCAAAGACGAAAGAAGATACACCGTTCCCTGATTTTGAAAATCCTGAAACGGCACCTGTTGAAGAGATGGAAACATCAGAAATGACACGTGCATTAACTGGACCTAATGGTGAGTTAAAAGACGATGACATGCGCCAAGTCGCTCAACAATTAACAAATATGGGTATTCAATATCACAAAGTAGGTAATGACCAACTGGTGATAAGCATTCAAGAAAAAGTGCATTTTTCTAGCGCTAAAGCTGAATTAACGCCACTAGCACGTTCACTACTTAATAAACTGATTGTTGTTATGGCGAGTAAACCAGAGCTAGCTCTAGTACTTGATGGTCATACGGATGTGACTGGTGATCCGATTAAGAATCAGAACTTATCTGAACAACGTTCAAACGAAGTACGTCGCTATTTACTAGCGAATAAACTAAATGCGAGTCAATTATACTCTCGAGGTTTTGGTGAATATCTACCGTTATGTGATAACGATACGATCCTAGGTCGTAAATGTAATCGAAGAGTGGAAATTACCATCTTAAAAATTCACTGGTAACAGTATAAAAAATGGCCCTCATTATTGAGGGCCATTTTGTAGATATTTATAAATTAGTTAGCAGTAACTGGTTGTTCAACGTAAGCTTTTGTTCCCCACAATGGCACAGTTGATAAACTATGCTTAAAGCTACCTTCTGTTTCTTTTGTTGTGTATGACAAGTACAGTAATGTTTGGTTTTCAGCATCGTAAATACGTCTAACTTTCATTGATTTAAAGAAGATACTTTTAGATTGCTTGAAAACAACCTCACCAGATTTACTTCTGTCAATTTGAGCGATCATTTCAGGCGTGATTTCACCTGTTTGACGACATGAGATAGAGCTGTCACTTGGATCCGAAAGGCTTAAATTTGCTTCAACTGATGCGATGTGGCAAGTAACACCAGGGATCTTTTCATCATCCAAGTTTGAAATTTTGATGTCTTTCATAGTGAACATACCTAGTGATACATCACCAACTTCGTTATCAGAACAAGCGCTAAGCAATGTTGTGATAGCAAGTGCAAAAATGATTTTTTTCATTAAAGATTCTCTGATTTTAAACGATATAAAAGAGTGTAGCATAAACGTGATTTGATTTAAGCTCTGACGTTATACTAAAAAAATAAGCCATGTCATCACTTTAGCATAAGTAAACGATCTTATGCATAAAGACCTTAATTGGATTTTTGAAATCAGGTGATATGTATTAATATGCGTCGGATAAAATATATGAGTGGAGAAATAACTTGAAAAAACAAATAATTACTGTCGTTTTAATGGCTCTTCTATTGACGGCTTGTAGCTCTCCATCCCAACCTCGCATGTGCGTTCCTGATTTTTGTAATATATGGGGCCAATGATTCTGGCCTGATTATTTTTATCTTCGATTCAACGTATCAATTTCATTAATTTAAGCCTATAATCAACCGGTTCAAGACATTGTTAGGATTTTAGAATGAAAGTATGTGGCGTAGAGCTTAAAGGTAATGAAGCAATCATCTGTTTAGTTAATAAATCAGATGGCATGATCGACTTACCTGATTGTCGAGTAGCTAAATTTGATATTGTTGAGCCATCTAAAACGGAATCAATCCGTGATTTTCAATTTAAATTTAAAAAATTAATGCAAGATTACCAAGTTGAAACGGTTGTTATTAAAGAACGTTTAATGAAAGGTAAATTTGCAGGTGGTGCTGTTGGCTTTAAATTAGAAGCTGCAATTCAACTAATTGAAGATGTTGAAGTTGAAGTACTTAGCGCTGCAGATCAAAAAGCAAGCCTGAAACGCGCACCAGAAATGATCCGCGTAAAAGAAGTTGGTTTAAAAGGTTACCAACAAGATGCCTACGAAACAGGTTATGCATTTTTAAACTTTTAATTTAAATAAAGGATGGGGTACCATCCTTTTTTGTAGGTGATATGAGTAGCGAAATTTTTAATAAGAATAAGCTAACTTGGTTAGCAGAGCAGGTGAATGTGGATTTCCCAACACCTGAAAGCCTTAGAGGCAGAGATATCTATCTAAATCAAAGTGCATGTGTACCAAGTAAGCTTGAGTTTGTTAATTCAAACATTCCTGATGGTGTATTTGTTTTACCTGTTACAGAGCATAGGCTTACCATTCGTTGGGCAATGATTGTTGCAAAACAATGGGATCAAGAATATGACGATGTTCTTGAGTTTTTGACTCAAATCGAATTGTCAGAAGAATATCAGTTATTTGTTGCTTTAAATGGAATGATGCCAATCGCTGCGTGTTTATCGCAAGTTGTTGATGGCGAATTATTTATTTCAGATATTGTTATTACGGATAATACCCTTGATGTTGATGGATTCTTAGGATCTGTAATGGAGCAGCAATCAAGTTTACATGGGACTACTTTTACAACTTGTATTAAAGCCTAATACATCTTCAGAGTCTTGAAACATGCGTCATTACCTATCTCTAGTTTGTGGTTTTATTTTCTTATTTGCACCAATGAGTTTGTTTGCTCATGAAATGAAACCACTAAACATACTTGTGTTGCATTCATATAGCCCATCTTATGAATGGACAATGAATATACAACAGGGAATTTCAGAATCCATTGCTAAAGTTGATCGAAATGTTCGACTTTCTGTTGAGTACATGGATTCTAAGCGTGTAAACGGTAACGACTACAAAGCGCAATATCTAACTTATTTGAAGCACAAATATTCGGAAGGCTACTTTGATGCGATCATTGCCTCGGATGATAACGCACTTAATTTCTTAATTAAAAACGCAAACAAAACTTTTCCAAAGCTACCTATCGTTGCTGTAGGTATCAATAATCTGTCAATCGATTTAGCTGAGATTGAAGATAGAACAACCGTTTACTATGAACGTGACCATATCGTAAAAAATTTAAAGCTCTCCCAGTCACTTTTTCCTGAAAGAAAAACAGTATATTTGTTTAGTGATAATAGCTTAACTTCCCAGCTTGTAAGAAAACAATTCATAGAAGACGCTAAGGTATTTCCCAACCTAACGATTAAAATCATTGATGATTTATCTTTAAAAGAAGCAGAGCAGTTCTTGGCAAAGGCGGGTGATGATTCGGTCGCTTTCTTAACTCATTTTAATACTGAGTTAAAAAAAGGGAATTACTATGACTATGGGGCGATAGCTTCAGTGTTATCTAAGGAAAGCAACATACCGATTTTTGTATTTTGGGAGCATTATATTGGTTATGGTGTGTTAGGTGGTTATGTTAACCGCTCTTACGCTTTAGGGATCCAATCCATTTTATCTCTATCAAATAAACTTCATTTTACTGTTAACGAAAAGGTATCAGCGTATCCTGTGGCGTGGGAAGGTTATGTTTTTGATTATGGAATTGTAGATAAATTCAATATAGATAGAGACGATTTGCCTTACGCTTCGAGCATTGTTAATGAGCCTGAATCATACTTATATAAAAACAGAAATATTATATCCGTAACGGCTCTGCTGATTATCATGATGCTAGGGATCATAGTTACTCAGTACATTGCGATTTTACGTAAAAAAGAATTAGACGAAAATAAAACACATATTCTTAAATTACAAAAGAAGACACTGAACGTCCAAAAAGAGATGATCAACGTCCTTGGTGAAGCAATTGAGACTCGTTCTGGTGAAACGGGAAATCACGTAAAGCGTGTGGCAAAAATGTCTTCTTTGCTTGGGCGTTTATATGAGTTACCAAAATCAGAATATCAATTGCTTGAAGTTATTAGCCCTATGCATGATGTTGGAAAGATAGGGATCCCTGAAGCTATTTTAGATAAACCCGGCAAGTTAACACCAGAAGAAAGAACCATTATCGAGACCCATACTATTATGGGATACAAATTATTGATGTCTGGTGATGGCGAAATAATGCAATCAGCAGCTCGAATTGCACTAGAACACCATGAAAGATGGGATGGGAAAGGGTACCCAAATCAGTTAAAGGGTGAAGAAATTCATATTTTCGCAAGAATAACAGCCATTGTTGATGTCTTTGATGCTCTTATGAGTAAACGTTGTTATAAAGAAGCGTGGCCATTGGAAAGGGTTATTGACCTGTTTAAACAAGAACGAGGTCAACAATTTGACCCAAACTTATCTCAATTATTTCTCGATAACATATACAGTTTTATTGATATTCGACTTGAATATCCAGATTAATAACATCAATAAAGCCTGAGTTATTAAAAGTTAATCTATTAATATAAAAAAAGCCCTAACTCTATGAGAGGTAGGGCTTTTTTCTTGGTTTTTTCTTATCCGATAAAACTGATGTAAGTTTGTAAAATGATTAAATTTACAATATCAATAAAGAAAGCACCAACAATTGGAACGACCATAAATGCTTGTGGAGAAGGGCCGAAGCGAGAAACTAATGAGCCCATGTTCATTACTGCAGTCGGTGTAGCACCAAGACCAAAACCACAATGACCACCAGCCATTACAGCCGCATCATAATTTGAACCCATTACTTTGAAGGTTACAAAGTATGAGAATAAAGCAAGTACCACTGTTTGAATTGAAAGAATGATAAGTAATGGAATCGCTAAATCAAAGATATTCCACAGCTTAAGACTCATCAAAGCCATTGCTAAAAACAGTGCCAATGAAACAGTACCTAAAATATCGACAGTTTCTGTGTCGATTTTATGTACTTTAGTGACTTCGGTAATATTTGTAATGAATACACCAATGAATAGAGCGTATACAAAATCAGGTATTTTTAACCATGCGATGTCAAATGTTGCAATGAAGTCACCAAGATGGCCTGCACCAACCACACAAAGCAGTAATACAAATAATGTCTCGATTACTTTTTTTGCTGTTACTTTTTCTTCTTCACGCTCATTGTAGGTAACAACTTCAGGGAAGCGTGAATGTGTATCAATGCCAGTGCCGTATTCTGATTCTAAATTATGCTTATGAATTAATTTTTGTGCGATAGGGCTACCAATTAATCCACCCATGATTAAACCAAATGTAGCTGAAGCCATTGCAAGCTCAAGCGTATTTAAATGGTATGTCTCAGCAAATGTATGTGACCAAGCTGCACCTGTACCATGACCGCCAGATAGTGTAATTGAACCTGCGATTAAACCCATTAGAGGGTCAAGTCCCATTAAGCTAGCAAGGCTGACGCCAATACCATTTTGAATAATGATATAAACAGAAGCTACAGCAAGGAAGATAAATACTTTACTTCCGCCTTTAATTAATTGTTTATAGTTTGCAGCAAGTCCTACTGTACTAAAGAACATCAACATGAATGTGCTTTGTAATGGTAGTGAGAACTTTAAGTTAATCCCTTGGAAATGTAGGATCGTAATGAAAAAAGCTACGATTAATCCACCTACAATTGGCTCTGGGATATTGTATTTTTTGAATAGTACGACTTTTGAATTGATCAAGTGGCCGAGGAATAACACGGCAATTGCAATTAAAAATGATTCAAGCGCACCAATAGATAGAGTGTGTGACATAGTACTCCTAAGTTGAAATATCTAATTTATAGTTTCGTCCACAATTTTAAATTATGCGAAAATAAATGAAGAATACATGTATTTTAATGCATTCTTAATCTAGATATTGTCTGATTTCAGGGACTGATAGTATCATTTTTATTAATAGAGTTGGGTTAGCGCATGGTAAAACATATGAATGCACTGTTAATATTGAAAATAAGTATGAAAAATTTGGTTGCTATTCATCGTAAAAAAGTACAATGCTGCCGCCGCGTAGGGCGCTACCCACGTTAAATGTGAAGCCGATTCCAACATTATCAACTAAAGAAATCCACTTTCTCGTATCGATTAACCATGCAATATTGAACTCATAATAAAAGTCTGTTCCGAGTGGTTCATTTGCGTCTCCACCAAGATCAACTCGTTTGGCTTTTAGGTATAAAACTTGTGCTAAACGATTCCAATGTGCCATGTTATATCGCAGTTGAATACTGTTTACGAAACGCCAAACCTCAGGATTTGCATCAGAGCTGTAATCTGATGAGCCACCAAAACCTTGTCCATAAGCATAGTGGTAACTATTGTTAAAACGCCATTCACCCCAATCGGTTTCTTTTTTATATTGGAAGGTAATTTTGGGTTCAATAATGAACGCATTACTTGATACGTTGTAGTACAAACCGTCTAAAACGGGAGCGAAACTCTGACTGAAATCAGAATTGTAAGTATGAGTGTTTCTATAATGCATTAAATGAAACGCATTACCGACAGAAATGGTCCAATTCTCATAGAAATCGTAGTTTTGCGCGTATTCCGCATATAAACCAAATATTTCATCTAAATCAGAATCAGGGGAGCTTTTATCTTTGAACTCGACATCAATATCTGTATTAACATATGAAGCTCTTACTGTGATTTCATGTGACCAACGAGAGTCAGGATCTTCAGTGAGTTCAAAAGTATAAGGTAAAGAATATACCGTCATTTGGTTACGCAGCTGAATGGAATCATTGCTGCCTAAGCCATTATCAGGGTTATTTTCATCTTTAGATAAATAGCGGTTTGGGTTGAAGTCAGCAATACCAAAAGTGATCATATTACTGTCTGATAAAACTAATGATGTTGCGAAGGCTTCTTCAAATTGGCTTGCAGGAGTAAAGTTACGAGCTTCAGCTTTATTGTATGCTAAATAAAGCAATATCATAACAAGCAGTGAAGGACGTAGCCTTATCATTCGTTTATAACCTTATATCGTTAATTTATAAATATCTAGATACAATTTAGTTCAAAATCAAGTATTAATCTACTTTAAATCAGTATCTTAAATGATAATCGAGATAAAATTATTCCAGGTAAGATAAACACGCTACATGAACGTTAGCAGCGTGTTTATTTATCTTAGAACTTATGTTATTCGCTAATGAACCCACCTGTTTGATGGTTCCAAAGTTGAGCGTAAATGCCACCTAATGCAACGAGCTCTTTATGTGTGCCTTGCTCAACAACTTGACCTTTATCCATTACTAATAAGCGATCCATTGCAGCAATAGTAGATAGACGGTGTGCAATAGCAATAACGGTTTTGCCTTGCATTAGTTCATCAAGACTATCTTGGATCGCTGCTTCAACTTCAGAATCTAATGCTGAAGTTGCTTCATCTAAAATAAGTAAAGGTGCATCTTTTAATAATACACGTGAAATAGCGATACGTTGGCGTTGGCCACCAGATAATTTCACACCACGCTCACCAACTTGCGCATCATAGCCTTTGCTACCAAAAGAATCCGTTAAGGTTTCAATGAACTCGTGAGCTTGCGCTTGTTTAGTTGCTGCGAATAGATCTTCATCCGTAGCATCTGGACGGCCATACTTTATATTATCGCGAATAGAACGATGAAGTAGGGAGGTATCTTGGCTTACCATACCAATTTGACTTCTTAATGAGTCCTGCGTGACATCTCTAATATCTTGACCGTCAATAGATATCGAACCTGACTCAACATCATGAAAACGGAGTAGTAGATTAACAAGTGTTGATTTACCTGCACCTGAACGGCCAACTAAACCAATTTTTTCACCGGGTTTAATTTCCAGGTTCAAATCATTAATCACGCTCTTATTTTCACCATAGTTAAAGTTCACACTGTCAAACTTAATGGTTCCTTTAGACACATTAAGCTCTGAAGCATTTTCTTTATCTGTGATTTCAATAGGCTTAGAGAGGGTGTTAATACCATCAGTAACCGTTCCAAGGTTTTCAAATAGTGAGCTAATTTCCCACATTATCCAGTGTGACATGCCATTTACACGAAGAGCTAAACTAATAGCAATAGCGATAGCACCAACACTGAGAACGTTATCTAACCAAAGGGTAATAGATACAGCTGCAATTGAGAAAACCAATAAGTAGTTAATGATTTCAACAGAAATATTGATGCCTGTAGCTAAACGCATTTGCTTGTGAACTGTGCCTAAAAACTCTTCCATACCTTCTTCAGCGTATTGAGTCTCACGCTTACTGTGGCTAAAGAGTTTCACTGTGTTGATGTTGGTGTAACTATCAACCACACGTCCTGTCATTGTTGAACGGGCATCAGCTTGTTGTTCTGAAATGGCTTTTAGTTTAGGTACAAAGTGAAATTGAATTGCTACATAAGCTGCAAACCAAACTAGCATTGGCAGCATTAAGCGCCAATCCGCTTGGCCAACCATCACAACCATGGAAGTAAAGTAAACAGAGACATAAACCAATACATCTAATAGCTTCATTACCGTTTCACGAACGGCTAAAGCGGTTTGCATTACTTTTGTTGCAATACGACCAGCAAAGTCATCTGAGTAAAATGAAACACTTTGTTTTAATAAGTAACGGTGTGCTTGCCAACGAATTGCCATTGGGTAGTTACCTAATAACGTTTGGTGTGTCAGCAAAGAATGTATAAATAAAAGGATAGGAACAATAACAACAATTAAAAAACCAAGTAGCAGTAATGTTTGTCCTTCTTGAGCTAAAAAGGTTTCTCTATCATGAGTTGATAGCCAATCAACTAGCTGTCCCATAAAGCCAAATAATGACACTTCGATCATGGCAATAACGGCACTTAATAATGACATGCTAATTAATGGAACTTCGAACCCTTTAGTATAATGACGACAAAAAGCGTATAGGCCTTTTGGGGGCTGATTTGGCTCTTGTTCTGGAAAAGCAGTGGTTAACCGCTCAAAGAATTTAAACATAACGAAACCTTAAATAATGAGCTAACTTTCGACGAAATGACGGTTATTTCTACATATTGTTAACATAACCTAAATCAAGTGCTTATTGTAATGTTTTTCTAAGATAAGTAGAGCTGTTTATTAAAAAAATTAGTAGGTTGAGACTCAGTAGAGGTATCATGAAAAAATACCATCACAACAGAGTAAGAAAATGAAAAAAATACCAACGAATATTATTACGGGTTTTCTAGGTGTAGGAAAAACCACCACCATCTTACAACTACTAAAAAACAAACCAGAGAATGAATCTTGGGCTGTATTAGTAAATGAATTTGGTGAAGTTGGCATTGATGGAGCTTTTCTTGCTGAAGGCGGTGCCATGGTGAAAGAAGTTCCTGGTGGCTGTATGTGCTGTACTGCTGGCCTTCCTATGTCTGTTGGTATTAACGCGTTACTGAGACAAAAACCAGACCGTTTAATTATTGAACCAACAGGGTTAGGGCACCCTAAAAAGATCATTGCTATTTTACAATCAGAAAACTATGAAAAGTATATCGATTTGAAAGCAACGATTGGCCTTGTTGACCCACGAAACCTATCTGATGAAAAGTATGTATCTAATCAAAACTTTAATGATCAATTGGGTATTTCTGATGTTGTTGTTGCAACTAAGATGGACATGGTCTCAGATTACGATGAGTGCTTATTCGACTCATGGGCAAAAGAGCTATCAACGCAGCCTAAAACGACAAAGATAAATCATGGTGATCTACCACAATCTTGGTTAGATGAAGATCGTACTATTGAGTTAACGATTGAAGAACATCATCATCACCATGCTGAACAAGATATTGTAGAGATGGCATTAGAACCAGGACAAAAATTTTGTCGTAAAGAGAATAAAGGCCAAGGCTATGTAAGTTGCGGATGGTTTTTTGGTGCAGAGTCCGTATTTGATTTTGAAGAGTTGTTTTCAATGCTATCTGATTTGAATGCAGAACGAATTAAAGCGGTAATGAATACTGATAAAGGTTGTTATGCATTTAATGTGGCTAACCGTGTTGTCTCAGTTAATCAATTAAGTATTGAAGGTATGGAGTCGAAACTTGAAGTTATCGATACTCAATTGCTTCCATGGGATCAGTTAGAAACGATTTTATTAAGTTTGATCATCGAAAAATAAGTTATAAAAAATGGGGAGCGAAGTGCTCCCCATTTGTATTTTTGCCATTGAGTATTAGCGTTTATTTTTCAGGTAACGCTTACGACGCTCTTCTTTTTTCTTCGCTTTTTCTTCTTCTTTACGAGCGGCATCAATTTCAACTTGAATTAACTCTTCTGTGATCATTTCTGGTAATTCAAGAGTCACTTGACCTAGAACACCTGAACGTAATTCATGAAGTAAAATCTCAGACGCTTTGTAAAGGTTGATTCGACCACCAGCTTGTAAGCAACCACGGCTGCGACCAATCGCTTCCATTAGTTCTAAATCATTGTCTGGTAGTTCATCTAATTTGTAACGCTCTTTTAAACGCTCTGGGTATTGTTTCGCAAGATACTCAACGGTGTAGAATGCAACTTCGTCATATTCCATTGCTGTATCTTTTACTGCACCAGTTGCCGCTAGACGGAATCCACTGTGTGGGTTTTCAACTTTTGGCCATAAAATTCCTGGAGTATCAGAAAGTACGACACCATTTTGAAGATTAATACGTTGTTGACGGCGAGTAACCGCTGGTTGGTTACCTGTTACAGCAATTGTACGACCGGCTAAAGTATTAATGATGGTTGATTTCCCAACATTAGGAATACCCATGATCATAGTACGAACGTTTTTGCCCATTGCCTCTCTGTGAGGAACAAGCTTACGGCATACTTCCATGATTTTATGAATTTCTTCAGGGTTTTCGGTTGTAACCGCCATTGCGGTTACGCCTTGCTCTTTTTCTAAATGCTCAATCCAAAGTTGAGTCACTTCTGGATCCGATAAATCACGCTTATTGAGTACTTTTACACACGGTTTGTCTTTACGAATAGAAGAGATAAGCGGATTTTCACTACTAAAAGGAATACGGGCGTCAAGAACTTCAATGATAACATCGATTTTTGGCACAACTTCTTCAATCTCTTTACGAGCTTTGTGCATGTGTCCCGGGAACCATTGGATGGACATGGCGTGAATCCTTTAAAAAACGAAAAGAGTTATTTTAACGGTAAAGTGGAAAGTGTAAAGAGCTCCTTGTATTGCTTGGTGATTTAGTATGAAAAAAAACGGCCTAAATAGGCCGTTTAAATTAATGCTTAGGGTTGATGATGTTTATAAAGTTGCAACAACAGTATTATCAACGATATCTATCATTTGTTTTATTTCACTGCCTAGTGCTGAAGGGTACCAAATTTCCACCCAAACCTTATCGACGTGGTTTGGAAGCATCATACTGCTTTTAAATTCGGTACTGTCATTCATTGGGGTTAGAATGATTTGAGATGTATAGTCTACGGCACCTTCATTAAATTCAGTGTAGATAGACATAAAACCTCGATCACTTTGAGAGCTTGCAACAGAAAGGTCGAAAGTGACTTCTCGCTCTGTTGAGAATGTAAAGCCTTCTGGCACCGACAACTCACTTGTTTTAATACCACTTTCTTTTTTAGGTACATCTGCCGCTGCAGGTGCTGCTCCCCCGATGTACCAGATGACGAATCACTACATGCAGAAAGAAAAGTAATGATGGCGATACTTAGTAATATATTAATTCGTTTCATAAATCCTCCTTGTTAGTCAGCAGTTGACCAAGTATTACTAGCTGTAGGGTTAAGGTACCAAGTTGTTTTTTCTGTACCGCCTGATGTTGCCCATTCAGCGAAGTCTGGGTAAGCATCACCAATATCAATATATTCTGATGGATGATTCCAAGGTGATGAAATTAATATCCCCATGGAAGATTTCCGGTTGTACGGTAGTATTTACTTGTTGCAGGGTCTGAATCATCCTGAGCAATACCATAGAAACTGCTCACCAATGTCCCTCTACTTGTCGGTGGGAAATCCGCTGTGTGAATTTCTAAATCTGTCCCTGGCGCTGTAGAGAAGCTATCACCGTGATACAAGCCATAGCCTGCAGCAAAGATGAATGGGTCAGCACCATTTAGAGGCAATAGTGAACTTACACTAGGCTCACTACCATCATTGAAAGGAAGTGAGATACTAAATGTCATCTGCTCTGATTCAAGTGATGCACTACATGATGGATTTGTACGGTGGAATTTACACTCTTCGTTAATGATTATGTCTTCTCGTAGATTTAATGAGGCAACAACAACCAAGTCTCCACCAGGAGAGGCGATAGATTTGTCTTTGCCAGTAAATGGTGAAATATTCGCTCGAGTCACGCCATTTTTTTCTAAACGAGCCAACGATAGGTTTATATCCGATTCAGAGAAACCATTCAGTTTCCAACCTAGACCGTTACCATAAGATGCGCCGTATGCCATGATGGTCCCAGTGATATCAAATCGTAATACTTCACCATCTTTACTCACAATAGTAGTTCGGTAATAGGCAACCACATCATTTAAGTCAAAATCACCAATTTCAGGCCAGTTATCCTCAAATGCTGCAGTATAATAACCAGAATGCTGAATTGTTGTTCCCGGGTCAGTAACGTCAAATACATAGTCTTCGACCTCACCATCACCAACGTAACCCGAGCTTGGTATATTAGGGTTGCTTGATAAACGGAAACGAGTTTGTACAGAACCTATAGTTGCGCTATCGCTGACTCTAATTGGAACGATTTGTACGCCACTCACAACTGGGTGGTTTGTTAAAATTTGTTCCCCTTCATCAAATGAACCGTTCATATCCCAATCAGCCCATGCTTGTAAATAACCACTGCCACTGGCATTTACATTAATTAAGGCGTCTAAGCCTTTTTCTAAACTGGTCAAGATAGTGATACCGTCATCGTCGTTACCGTCAACATCAAGATCATCACCATTTGATGCAATCCCTGGTTGGCCATCGGTATCTGCATCGACGCTACTACCTAAGTAAAGGGTACTTGTCATAGCATGCTCTGCACCGTTATTTGATTTTAAAGTGTTGTAACTATCTGGAGCATCACCAAAATCAGATTCATCAGAGCTTCCAATTGGTGGAGTAAAGTCATCAAGATCCCAGTTACCATCAAAAGCAGAAAAAATTGGGTTTGGCAAAGGGCTGTTGCTAGCGGTAACGGTTTCAAATTGAAGAGTCACAATAGACGTGTTTTTATAGGTGAATTTTACAGCACCTGAAGTGTCGGTTTCATTATAGTTTGTGCCAGGACCTGTGAATAAAACAGAAAGACCATCAGGACTTTCTTCTGCTGTTAGACTTGCTCCAGCAGAACCGGTTTGATAGCTGAAAAACCCTTCGTTTTTATATACACGAACTTGCTCTGATTGTACTGGCTCACCATCGATATCGTAACCAATCATCTCAAATTCAGGGATAGTATAAGGGATTGAAAAAGTACCAGATAATCCATCGGTTCCATCAAAAAATTCAAAAGTATAAATAAGACCAGCAGGGCCTGGAGAGTTTGTTTGGTAGAGGAAACCAATATCTCCACTAGGTTGTGTTGAACCTTCTTTATAATTAGGTGTGTGGTATAGGAAAGTGGCATCACCAATAATTCGGCTGCTTATCTTCGCATCAATAGTTTTACCGTTATGAACACCAACATTTAGGAAGTGCATAACAGGGCCATCATATGAGGGACCAAAACTATTATTTAAATTTGTGTCTTCAATATGATTTGAAAAGTCCAAATCGACGACGGTTGCATGAATAGGAATGCTCGTAGTAGCGAGAGCAATAATTGGTATTAGTTGTTTGTATTTCATAATAAGCCTCTATTCTGTTTGAATGAGATTCATGTGATCTCAGCAAAATGTATAGATGTAGCATCTGAAACTACGGAATAAATAAAACAACTGGTTTGAGCATAAATACGTTCATTTAACTGTAAAAACACCATACTAATTAGTTGTATTCGCTAATCGTTCTAAGCATTGTTTTATTCAGTTCTTTGAATCTAGCAATATGCATACCATCAATTGTAAATAAAATAAGTTTTATTTATCTTGTTGATTAATAATGTTTTTATTTGATTTGTTGTACTCGGTGGGAAAATGGTAATTCAGAAGGATAATGCTATATTCAAAATAAGAATCAATATGAGAATCTGTTTTGAAAATGTTATTGGTATTCAAAGTAACTGATTAATGTATCACTAGTCAGTTACTTATAAATGTGAAAATTTACGCGGCTTGGTGATTTTGTTCGTGTAATGGAAGTGGTTTCCCAAGTAAAAAACCTTGGAAATAACCAATGTTTAATTTTTTCATTAGCTCATATTGATGAGGTGTTTCAACGCCTTCAACAATAGTTAATGCCTCTTGTTTTTTTGCGATAGAAAGGGCAGATAACAGAGGGGCTTTGACGCCAGCTTCATACTTTAATAAGAGCTCTCTATCGATTTTAATTACGTTTGGATTTAATTGTGAAACTCTATGTGCAGAAGAGGCTTCCGATCCATAATCGTCAATAGCAACAAAAAAATCGTGTTTTTTGATCATTTCAATAGCATTAATTAGCCTTTTTTCATCTTGATAATGAAATTCTACTAATTCAAATACGATGTTTTGTGGAGATAGGTTTAAAGCACTGATCCGTGACTCTAATAGCATTGCATTTATATCAGGTAAATGACTGGTATAAAGAAGGACTGCGGATTCAGGTAAAACATTTAAAAACAGCTTGCAACCTAATGGCGCAAAGGTAGAAAAATTCCGAATATGAATAACACGGCTTAAGCGCTCGATATTTAGTATCTGTTCTAAAGTGCGAGATAAGTCCGAAAAGAAAAGGTCGGGTCTGATTGGTTGATCATTTGAGTCTTGAATTCTAAGTAATGCTTCATAACCAAAAATATTCATTTGTTTATCAAATATTGGTTGGAAAACACTTCTCAAAATGAAGCCGTCATATTGAGCGCAATATGAACCTGCGTCATCAATGAATAAATGAGTTTGAAACTCGTCCTGTGTTGCCAATAGCATTCGTAACTCCTTATACGTTCCAGTATTGATATCTGAATCAATTAAATTAAGCAAATGAACGAAAAGGAAAAATCGAGTGAAATCACAGATTAAGTGTTTCAAAGTTAAGAAATTAGAAGCCCATTTACATCATAAATGGGCTTTTATTAGTTACGCTGTCACGGTAACTTCGTAAGAGCCAAATTTACGGATATTGATAACACCTGTATCAAACAGTAGGTATTGACCTTTAATGCCATTAAGAACGCCTGTGACTTCAGGGTTTTTATCAAAGTTATGGCTGACGATTTTTGTCGGGAACTCATTAACAGGAAACGCGATATCAAGAATGTGCTCGTCTAATAATTCAACAGAATCGTCACCATGCTCAGCTTGAATCTTTGCAATTGCCGTTTCAACTTGAGGCAATAGTTCTAAAGCCGCTTCTTTTAAAGGAAGTGGATCACCGTTACCTTTTAATAGCGTGCGCCAATTGGTTTTATCTGCAATGAGTTTTGCTAACTCAATCTCAACTAGGCCTGAAATTAAGCGGTTTTTCACTTTAGCGATAGGCAAACCTTGAGTTGCGCCTTGATCAATCCAGCGTGTAGGAATTTGAGTGTGACGGGTAATGCCGACTTTCATACTCGATGTATTTGAAAGATAAACATAGTGATCAACAAAACAATTATCTTCACCCCATTGAGGCTCACGACATGTACCTTCTGAGAAATGGCATGTTTCAGGTTTCATTATGCACATATCGCAACTTGCTAGCTTTTTCATACATACAAAGCAATGACCTTGGGAGTAGCTTTTTTTGGTTTTCTTGCCGCATGAGCAACAAAAGATATTACCTGTATGAGTAAGAGTTAGCGTTTTACCGATTAAAGGGTTTAAGCTGATTTCTTCATCTCCGACAGGTAGACGATATTGGACGGTTCCTTCAGATAAAGAAGAACGCATTTTTGCTAATGTTCCAGTAATTTGAATGCTCATGAACTTTCTACTTTTATTTTTATAAATGAATGTTTATTAGAATAAAACCATTGTAACAAAGTCATGAGAGAGTGTAAGAGTTCAAATGAAGATTTATATGCAAGGATAAACGACAATTATGATATACTCGTCACATTAGACCAGAATGACTGGTTATTTATCAATAATACTCGAAATTGGAGTGCAGCTTTTGCAATTTAAAGATTTAGGTTTAGATAATCGCCTATTAAAAAATCTCGCTCACCAGAACATTAAAACACCAACTGAAATTCAACGTAAAGCTGTTCCTGTTGCTATTGCAGGTAAAGATGTTCTTGCGTCGTCAAAAACAGGTTCAGGTAAAACACTGGCATTCGTTTTACCAATGCTTCACAAATCACTGAAAACAAAATCTTTCTCAAAGAATGATCCTCGAGCAGTGATTCTTGCGCCTACACGTGAATTAGCAAAACAAGTATACAGTCATTTACGTGCAATGCTTGGTGGCTTAACTTATGACGCGACATTGATTACAGGCGGTGAGAACTTTAATGACCAAGTGAATGCATTACGCAAGCACCCTAAGTTCATTGTTGCCACTCCAGGACGTTTAGCTGACCACCTTGAGCATCAATCTCTGTACCTTGATGGTTTAGAAACACTGATACTTGATGAAGCTGACCGTATGTTAGATCTTGGTTTTGCAGAGCATTTGCAAAAGATTCATAAAGCAGCAAGTCACCGTCGTCGTCAAACATTAATGTTCTCAGCAACGCTTGATCACGATGCAGTGAATAAGTTCGCAGGTAACATGCTAGATAATCCAAAGCGTATCTCTGTAGGTTTATCGAATGATGAGCACAAAGACATTACGCAACGTTTCTACTTATGTGATCATTTAGATCACAAACAAGCGATCTTAAACAAAATCATTGAGACTGAAGATTACTTCCAAATCATGATTTTCACAGCAACACGCTCCGATACTGATCGTTTAACTAAACTATTAAACGAAGAAAACTTAAAAGCAGTAGCGCTAAGTGGTGATATGAACCAAACCGCTCGTAATAACATTATGAGTCAGTTTGAACGTCGTGTTCACAAAATCTTAGTAACAACCGATGTTGCTTCTCGTGGTTTAGACTTAACAAGCGTAACGCACGTAATTAACTTTGATATGCCTAAGCATATGGAAGAGTATGTTCACCGTGTTGGTCGTACAGGCCGTGCAGGTAAGAAAGGTACTGCGATTTCTCTTGTTGGTCCAAAAGACTGGGAAAGCTTTAAGCGTGTAGAAACCTTCTTACAGCAAGATTTGTCTTTCTCTGTATTTGAAGAATTAAAAGGCAAATTTAAAGGATTGAAACCGAAACATAAACGTACGTTTGTGAAAAAAGGCGATCCTAAGAAATTTAAAGCGAAGGGTAATCAAAACAAACCTAAAGCGCCTAAGAAACGTGATAACTCGTTCCATACAAATGTGGCGGTTGGCGATCAGGTATTTATGCCGAAGAAAAAGCCAAAGCAAATTGTGGTTGATGACGAGTAAGCTATCTAGTTTACTTTTATAGAGTAAATCAGAAATAAAAAATGACAAGGGAGCGAACTTCCTTGTCATTTTTTTAAACTATAAACGAGTAATAGTGTGAAATCAGTATTGTGATTTAATACTAATTTGGTTAGTTACTCGTATTACAAATACTCACATAAATACGCAGTTTCGATTTCTACTTTTACTTCGAATGAAGAGTTACCTTCAACTGAGAAATCTTCACCAGAAGAGAAAGTAACCCAGTCAGCATCTGTTGAGCGTTTAATGGTAAGAGCACCAGTAATAACACTCATTTTTTCAGCAGCAGCTGTGCCAAAAGTGTAGTTACCCGGTAACATTACACCTACAGAAATCGCGTTACTGTTTTGTTCAAATCCAATAGATTTTACTTTATCTTCAAAATAGCTATTTACGGTTAACATGTGACATCCTTGAAATTAAAATCGAGTAAACAATATGTTATTCGACCATTATTTTCAATAGTTACTTGATATAACCAAGTGATTGAATGGTTTTAGTTGCTTCTGGTGAAGCAATGTAATTCATAAACTCTGTCGATTCTTTAGATACTTTTTGGTTCTTGTATACAAATAAGAAAGGGTGAGAAAGAGAGTATTTATTTTCCATAATAGCTTCTTGACTTGGTAGTACGTTATCTACTTTTAGTACTCGGAGTTGAGCAAGATCACCAAGTGTTCCAGCAGATACATAGCCAATAGCATAAGGGTTGCGTGAAACAATGCTCTTAACCATACCCGTACCATTAACAACAAGAGCGTTATCGCTAATATCTGATACAGTGAATGAGTTGATTTCTTGTGTTAAACCAAAGTGTTTTTCAAACGAGAAGCGAGAGCCTGAAGCAATTTCACGTGAAATTACAGAGATCTTACGATCGGTGCCACCCAATTCTTTCCAGTTTTTAATATCACCGTGATAGATTTTCCAGATGTTCTCTGTAGATAATTCAGTAATTGGGTTGTCAGGGTGGACAACAATTGCGATGGCATCATAAGCGATAAGGGTTGAACTTAATGTCTCTTTTTCTTTGTCTGTTAACTCACGAGAACTGATAGCAAGATTTACTGTGTCATCAACCAGTAGTTTAATGCCTGCACTTGAACCAATACTTTGCAAATCAACAAGTGGTTTATTGTCTTTATTGTATTCATCAATAAAGGGTTCTAATAGTGTAGAAACAGATGTAGAACCTGCAATTACTGTATTTGCAGCAAAAGTTGAGGAGCTAAAAAGTAACGCTGTAAATATGGTGGTGTAACTAAACGCTTTGAACATGATCTAAATCCATAATGAAAAAAAAGCATCATAGTCGGGAAGTGTTACACCATTGTGACAAATTAACCTTGAAGTGAATCACGAAATTCTTTGGGGGTGATCCCTTTTACGGACTTAAAACTCGTACTAAAGTGAGCCGCTGTTTTAAAACCTGTGTCATAGGCGATTTCAGTGATGGTTTTTCGAGTCAATCTAAGTTGCGTAGCCGCATAATTAATTCGTTTAACTTTAACCAAATGAGCAAAAGAAAGTTGATCTGATTGAAGTTTGCGTTTTAATGTTGATGCAGACATCCCTAATTTGGGAGCAACCATATCAATGGTTAAATCTGCTGATATATGCTCTTCTACGTATCTTATAAGTTGCTGAGAGGTCGTTAATACCGATATTTTTTGGATAACAGGAATAAGACATGGCTGTTTATTTACCATTTCACTAAGCAGTGCTAGGGTCAAAAACTCTAGAGTGTCGCTGTTGTCGTTATTAGCTAATTGTTCCTTTAGCAATTCGAGTAGTTTGACTACTGACGTATCGTTAGCAGTAAAGATGAAGGTATCTGAATTACATGGTGTATGAGCAGGGGCATTACTGTAGGACAAAAACTTTTGAAATAAGGCAACGTCGATAACAACAGATTGTGCTTTAAAATTATTGTTCTCATTTGTCATTTTTATTTTTGAAATATCGCCAGAGCTGTATAACAAAAAATCACCAGTATTAAGGGTAATATCGTCACCTGTTCTATCTCGGTAATGAAATTGACCAGAAGTTACAATGAAAATACCATTACGCTCAACAGGGTAGCGATCTGACTTTCTTCTGGTATGAGTATTAAACTCGTGTAACTGGACTGGAGACATCATGATTTCCCTCTATTATCATTGAAAAATAGTGTAAACTTACTTATTGAAAAATCAAGAGTATTAGTTTGAAGTCTTGAAAAATGAATAGAAAATTAAGACTTACTTCAACCTACAGAATGGAATTATATGGGTAGCCCACGATTACGAAAGCAATTTGAAAAACTATATGGTCATTATCACCTATCGTCAGAAGGTGTTCAAATTGACGATATTGCTGATCTGCTGTGCTGTACACGCCGTAATACCCGCATGGTTCTTAAAAAAATGTCTGAAGAAAAATGGATTGATTGGATCCCTGCGGTTGGTCGAGGCAAGAGTTCTGTTCTTGAATTCTTATCTACGCCTGATACGGTCTATCTCTCCCTTGCTCGACGTAATATTGAAGAAGGTAAACTAGACGTCGCACTTGATATTTTGGATGGTAACCAAGATGCACTACTGGATTTGATCCATAAAGTATTGGGTGTATCTCATGAAAAGGGCAAACAAGTTGTTAAACTGCCATATTACCGCCAACTGAATCTGTTAAAACCATCGTTAGCTATTCGTCGTTCAGAGCAGCATTTAATGCAGCAAATTTTCAATGGGCTTACTCAGTGGAATAAAAATGGTGAAGTTGAAGGGGACATTGCCCACCATTGGGAAATGCTTTCACCTACACATTGGCGTTTTTATTTAAGACCAAGTATCTATTTTCATGATGGAAAGCCACTTACCTTTGAAGACATTAAAGAAACGTTTAATCATTTAAAAAATAATTATGTGTTTAGTCATATTGAAGAGATAGTTAGCCCAAACTTAAACATAATCGATTTTGTGTTGAATAAAGACGACTATTACTTTGATTCAAAATTAGCTCAATTTAACGCTAAGTTAGTTCCAACGACCAGTCATGATAATCAAGAACAACAGCGTTTACCCATTGGAAGTGGCCCTTATAAAGTCGCTGAAAATACAGATAAAAAATTAATCTTAGTTGCCAATGAGCAGTATTTTGGTTATCGACCGCTTATCGATTCTGTGGAAGTATGGACATTACCTGAGATTGCACCTATTCAACTCAAGTTGGGGTTGGAAGTGTACGAAGGAAATGAACAATCTCTTGATTCATATGGTGAAACTGTTGATGTCGATCGTGGTTGTAGCTACTTATTATTTAATCGGAAAAATGGCATCGCAAAAGATCAAAATTGGTTAAGTTATCTATTAAATACGATCACCCCGTTATTCTTATTGAATGAGCTTCAAAACTCATCTATGAATGGTATTGGACTGTTTAACGCATATGGATTATTACCTGGTTTTCAGCATTGTTTAAATCGAAATATAGCGCCATTTGAACTACCAGAAAGAGGGAGTGTCGTTCACTTAGGTTTTGAGAATGAACATCCACTATACCCATTACTAGGGAAGATCATAAAGCAGCGATTAGATAAAGATGGGATCATTTTAAAGATACATCAATTTGATACCCTAGATTTACTTGATTTAGATAAGGCTGCCACCATTGATATTTGGCTACGAGGTATGAGCTTGGGGACTCAATGTCCTGAAGCGTTACTATCGTGGTTATTTGCCTTTGATGAAATTGAACGTGCAATGCCTGAGAACGATTTTAAAACTGTGTCTGATATGATTGAAAAATGGCAATCAACGTCACAGTGTCACTTTCCAGTAAACGATATTTGTCGATTTTTAGTTGATTGTGGCCAAATTAATCCATTATTTCATGGCTGGATGGGAATAAGTGAAGACACAAATAACAGCATTCAAAATGCTTCATGCAATGGATTAGGTTGGTTTGATTTTGAGAAGGTTTGGATTAAGCCAACTTTATAATAAGAATGCTTACCACCACGATTTAATGCGTGGTGGCACTATGCATGTTATTTCTTGTAAAATGCGCGAATGGCTTGAGCTAGGTTAGCCTTAACTTCTTTTGTTATTGAACACGTATTTTCACAAGGAAGCGCTGCTAATAAGTCTGAAACTAATCGGTCTGTTGGTTGAGGTGTTAAAGCTTGCCATTCTTCAAGTAATGTACGGTTGATATGTGAAGGTAGAGAACCCAGTGTTCCGACATCATTTTGATCGTGAACTAATAAGCCTGCCGTGGTTCCTTTGTCTAAGGTCAATACCTGATAGAAATAAAGAGTGTGGTAATTCAATTGAGTTTGTTTTTGTTCTTTGGTTATTTCACTTGTTTTCAATAAGTGTGAGCTAAGAATATGCACATAAGTATCAATCACTTTCGTTGCGAATTGTTTTGTAAATAGCTCACCATTTTCGCCTTCTGGATTAAATCCTTCCAAATAAAAATGACTAACACCTCTGCGTTTTTTTAATGCTGGGATATCGAAATAGTGATTACCAGCCTTAGTCCCTTCTAAGTAGTACGATTTTGCTGCAACTTTTACTGTTTGATCGAAGTATTCTTTGTCTTCTTTATCAAAGTGAGAAGGGTTCAAATCAGCCATGATTCGCCAATAACTAGTACCATCTTTTAATTCCGTCAAACTAAAATGCATATGAATCGATGGTGCGAGGGGGTTATTAGGGTGGATAATGGTAGAAAGAGCAGTAGCGCTGTTATAATGTTTGCTAACATCGTCTTCGTATTGAATTTGTGAAACATTGATGGATGCTCGATTAAATATTCCACCATCAATGGCTTCAAAGCGCTCGCCACCACCATGACTTCCATTATCTCTTAGCCATTCTACGGTTTTAAATTCAGTTGATTGTGATGTTAGACTGCTTGCTTTTAAAAGCTCAGATTTAAAATAAGATTGAATACTTCTGAGCAGTTGTAATGCACTTTGAGCATCGGGGTTTTTAGCATAAATCCGCATAAAAAGACCTTAATAAACCAAGTAATATAGAAAAGGTTAAACACTTATTAATTGAGTGTAAAATAAAGCCTTTGTATATAGCAACCTATGAAATGGAAAGAAATGGCGAAACCAAATAAGAAAGGTCCCACAAAAACCATTATGATCTTTTGTGCAAAATGTAGGACACCTTTATATAAATATAGAAAAGGTGGTAAAGGGGCTCTAGTGAAATGTTTTGTTGAGAGGATAGTTGAAGATCATACGGATAAAAAATGTGAATGCCCCAACTGTCAATCAATCTTTGCTAGAGATACCCTTATTAGAGGAACTCCCGCATATAAAATGATAGGTGGTAAAGTCATGGCAAAGTAAGACTTTGTCAATTTAAGCCCACTTTGAAGAAAAGATGAACAGTTGTAAAAATAAACTATTCGTATTCATTTGGAACTATAATATACTGATAACTTATGCTTTATTATATTTTTTTCTCTTAGGAGTTTACGTTGCTCAATAAGCGCTTTCTATTCTCGACTTTATTGCTATTAAGCTTCTCATCTCATGCAGATAGCTTAGCAACAAAGATCGATAACTTTAAAAAAGCGTTTAAAAAGCAACAAGCTGTCGAAATATATGACATTCGCTTAATACAAAAAGAATATCCTACCGTATTATTGTCACCTGATACTTTGTTACCTCAGACGGCTTCATACCCATTTAAGCAATTACAAAGACTGTACCATAGTGCGCAAACATGTACGGGACCGTGGCCTGTAAGTCCATTAGTGGGTGAGCCTCTTGTTTTGATCCGTGCAATGTGTCGAGGTATAAAATTACCAACAAGTTGGTTTGCACGATCAGGAATGATTCACCCTGGTGGTGGCTCTTATGCATATCGATATGTTCAATTACACCCAGATGCAAAAGCGCATTTGTCGCCGTATATGCATATAAAAGAAAGAGCTGTCGCTAGTGAAGGAACATTATTGCATCATTTACAAATGATGGATGATACAGCAATTAGAGCCATCATTAGTGGTTCAGATACTATCATTGCTGACGATTTATTGTGGCTACGTAAAGGCAGTCGTTATTATTTATACCCAACAGAGTTAAAGAATAAGTATTTAGAAAATTACCAACTTGAAGCGACCTTATTTAAGCAAGGGGCAAATTGCTATGTAAGAAATGGTAATGTGTGTTGGCAAGATCAAACAGACTCCAAGACATTGTCTTATATTGTATTGTTTTTGGTGTTCATTAATGTCTGTTTGGCGATAGGTTGGGGTATCTCTCAGTGGAACGGTAAACGTAGAGAGATGAGAAGTCGAATGTTAGTCTTACAAATTCTAACACACGAATTGAGAACGCCAATCGCAAGTTTGGGATTAACCGTTGAAGGGTTTCGACGACAGTTTGAAGCATTGCCGGAATCCTTGTACGATGAATTTAGACGTTTATGTGAAGATTCAAGACGTTTACGTCAATTAGCTGAAGCAAGTAAAGATTATTTACAATCGGATGATAAAGGGTTCTCAACAGATTGGATACCGTCTGTTGAAGAATGGCTCAGCTATCGTTGTTTGGAGTATACTCAACCAGTTGAATTTAAGATAAATAAAGATGCCTCAATAAAAGTTAATTTATATTGGTTAGGCAATTGTATAGATAATTTAGTTAGTAATGCTCATAAATACGGTGTACCACCAGTTATTTTGAACGTTACTGTAGAACAGAAAAAATTAAGAATTGAAGTCATTGATGGCGGACAATTAACAAAACGTGATTGGAAAGAATTAAAAACACCTTTTGTTAGCAAAGCAGGATTAGGCCTTGGTCTAACTATTGTTGAGTCAATGATTAAAAGAATGGGCGGAACCATGACTCTTCAGGGGCCACCAACGACATTTATATTGGAGATACCTTGTGAAACAGACAATCCTACTTGTTGAAGACGATAAAAATTTAGCGGACGGACTGATTGTCAGCTTAGAAGAAGCGGGTTATCGCTGTTTACATTCTGAAAATGCGGCAAATGTATCTGGTCTTTGGAGCGAAGCTGATATTGTAATTCTTGACCGTCAGCTACCTGAAGGCGATTCATTAACTTGGTTAAGCCAATGGAAACAAATAAAAGATGTACCAGTTATTTTATTAACTGCACTTGTTTCTGTTAGAGACAAAGTAACGGGTTTAGACTCAGGTGCTAATGACTATTTAACTAAGCCTTTTGCTGAAGCGGAATTACTGGCTCGTCTACGTGCACACTTACGTTCACCAGAAACCGATGAAGTAAAATCTAAATTGGTAGTGGGTAACCTAGCCATTGATACTTCTACTCGTGATGTGGTTAATTCAGGTGAGAACGTTACATTAACTCGAACTGAGTTTGATCTTTTACTTTTCTTAGCATCAAACCTTGGAAAAGTGTTTACTCGTGATGAGCTCTTAGACCAAGTTTGGGGTTACAACCATTTTCCTACAACACGTACGGTAGATACCCATATTCTTCAGTTACGTCAAAAGATTGTTGGAATAGAAATTGAAACATTGCGTGGCGTTGGCTACAAAATGAAAGCGTAATTTTATTATGTTTATGCGTAAGTTTTTCGTTTTTTGCTCATTAGTTTGTGCATCATACACATCTTTTGCAAATTCGGTGGATTGGTTCAATGAGCAATCCGCATTGTATACTGCGCATAAGCAATTTTTAGAGGGTCATGCAAGAAAAGGCTTTGCCACTTCAATAGAAGTTTTGCAGAACTCGGCTAATGAGAATATCACCAATAATATAGATAAATTACTTAGCTCTGCCATTTCAGTAAACTGTGGGAGAGATTTATCTAATAAAGTAATACCGAACTGGTTAAAATCAGTAAGTGTACAACGTGTTATTATTCAAAGCCCGGGAAGGTTGCATCATCGATTAATTGTTAAGTTTGATACGAAAAAACCTATATCAAGTCTTTCATTTATTAAATGGCCACAAGAAGAGCAGCTCACTAACCCGTCAATTAAAACGACACCGACACAAGATGAAAGAATCACGCAATACACTTATGCCAGTGAGTCTTTGAATAATCGAATTCAAAATGGACTGTATAAGCTGATAATTATTGCGGATGATAAAGAAAAAACACAATGGGAATCATGGGTTGTTTTAACGACACCAAAAACAGAAATGCAAGTGGCGTGGCAAGGCAAAGATAAATGGAAAACGACACAAACAGGTTTACTTAAATCGAATTGTCCATTACCTGAAATGGCTGTTGGTATTTATGACCATCAAGATAATGAGTATATAAAGTTATGGGAACAGACCTACGAAGAGAAGTTTCCTAAATCATTACCTTCGACAAATGTGTTACCAGGCAGCTATATTTTAAGTGTGTCGTTTAATCATAAAAGGTTTCAAGGACCGATTTCCATCCAAGAAATTCAGGCAATAACCAAAGTAATGAATTTTGGTTCAGATGAAAATACAGAGAGTAAATAATGTTAGATTTACCAACATTAACCCATGAAGAACAGCAACAAGCAGTAGAGAAAATCCAAGAACTGATGCGCCAAGGCGTTGGTAGTGGAGAGGCCATTAAAATTATTTCAGACCAAATTAGAGCTGAAATTGCAGAAAAAGAGAAAAAAAACTCTAATTAATTACTATTTTAAAGCCGAGCTAATCCCTCGGCTTTTTCTTTATGTATTAATATTAAAACCAAATTTCAAAAAGACATCATTAGTATCAATATTTTGATTTATTTCATTAAAGTTAACTTTTTCTATGTCGATAAGTAGGGAAGTGATTTTTTTAATGGGTTAATCAAATGAAACAGTGGATAAAAATTGGCTTACTTTCGTGTGCGACGGTAGCTTCTTCTCAAGTATCAGCAACAAATTTCAGCGTTGATGGTCGAATTGATGCTATGGGTGGCGCTGGTACTGCAGCCGCTGACTATCTTACTGGTGTTTTTTATAATCCAGCTTTAGTTGCAATATATAGCCGTAAAGATGATGCGGGTCTTTTGTTACCAAGTGCCGGTCTACAAGTCATGGATCAAGGCGGTATGGTTGATGATGTTGACCAAGTACAGAAAGGTTTTAGTAAACTCGCTAATAGCGATCCTTCAGGTGCTGCTGATATTGAAAATGGTCTAAGAAATTTAAATGGTGATGCTCTGAGCTTTAGTATGGGAGCTGGGATGGCTGTAGCTATTCCTAACCGTTATTTATCAATGGCATTTTATGGCAAAACTTCAGTTGAGGGCATTACGTTACCTGATGTTGATGCGCTTGGTTTACCGGCAGATCCAACTAAACCACTTCAACTTGCAGATACTACTGCGGTAGGTACTGTTGCTTTAGGCTTAGCAGAAGCTGGTGTTGCCTTTGCGGGTTACACAAATTTCCTAGGACAAAATATCACTATTGGTGTAACACCAAAAATTCAAAGTTACTTAACGTATACCTATGTAGAAGCTGTAAACAATTTTGACTTTAAAGACTTTGATAAAAATAAAACAACAGATAACTCATTTAATGTAGATGTTGGTGCAGTATGGTTTTACGGTCCTTGGCGTTTTGCAGCAGCAGGTAAAAACCTGATTAAAAATGAAATTGAAACCAAAGAAATCACTGTTAATTTTGCTGATAGTCAAAATCATGGTCGTAGTTACGGTAGCAAAACATATAAATATAACTATGAACTTACCCCGACTTACACTGCGGGCGTAGCATTCATGACTAACTACTTTATTGTTACTGCAGATTTAGACTTAAATGAGCAAGAGCGTTTTGTTGGTTTAGATGATAATGTTCAAATGTTCAGAGCGGGTGCAGAAATCGACTTACTGTACCAAATTCAGCTACGTGGTGGATTCAAGAAAGATCTTGCGGGTACTTATGATGACGCATTTACCGCAGGTATTGGTTTCTCGCCACTTAACATGTTCCATTTTGACTTAGCAGCGATCTATTCAGTAGATTCAACCTATGGTGTATCTGTGAACATGGCTTACGAATACTAGATAAAACGCCTTTTTAGTAGAAAAATGAGTAACCGCTTGTAATAATAGTGGTTACCTTACTTTAAAAAGATACAGATTATGACTCAAAAAGCGAAAATCGGCATTGTAACCGTAAGTGATCGTGCAAGTGTTGGTATTTATGAAGATATTTCAGGACCAGCTATTATTGAAACACTAAACGATTATCTAACATCTGAGTGGGAACCTGTGTATGTGGTTATTCCAGATGAGCAGGATGTAATTGAAAAAACACTGATTGAATTAGCTGATGAAAAAAACTGTTGTTTAGTTGTTACGACAGGTGGTACAGGTCCAGCCAAGCGTGATGTCACTCCAGAAGCAACTGAAGCTGTATGTGACCGTATGATGCCAGGTTTTGGTGAATTAATGCGTGCAGAATCATTAAAGTTTGTGCCAACAGCTATTTTATCTCGTCAAACTGCGGGTTTACGTAAAGATTCATTAATTGTAAATCTACCTGGTAAACCAAAATCAATTCGTGAATGTTTAGATGCGGTTTTTCCTGCAATTCCATATTGTATCGATCTAATGGAAGGGCCATTTCTTGAGTGTAATGAAGAAGTGATTAAACCATTTAGACCAAAAGCAAAATAATCAATAAAAAGCCAACGTAACTGTTGGCTTTTTAACATCCTTTTTCTTTCCTTAATTTCTTTAGTGCCTTTTTTTCTTTTAATCTCTCTTTGTATTCCTTTCCCTCACTAAAGCTAAGTAGCTTATTCACATGAGTTAATGTTCTATTTAATGTCTCACAACGTTTTGGTTGATGTTCTTTGTAGTATTTTTGAACTGATTTTGCTGATGATGGAAAAGAGCATAAAACAGTTAAAAAGATAATGAGAGTTCGCATACGATCACCTTATAAAATAAGAACTAGTATATAAGAAAGCGGCATAAAGTAAGTTTTCGTATCAAAAATTTCGAATGAAAAGAAATATTCAAGTTGTGAATGGTAATTAATAAAGTTATAAGTGTTACTTAGATCACTTTGTCGATGATTTGTTTGCAATTGCTGAACCGTATAGAGTATTTTTAGTTATACTCACCAAATACGATTAAGTTATATCTATTAATAATTTAATTAATAAAATCCTAAAGATTTATATTCAATTAAATATCTTAGTTTCTAAAATAATTAAATTGGTTTATGAGGAGAGTTAACGCGGATGAAGTGGATAGAAAATGCATCATTGCGCCAGCGTTTATCTTTACCAATAATCATATTTGCACTGAGTTTATTCGTTATGTTTCATGGTTATAACTATGTAAGCACGTATAAAACGGAAAAAGATAATTTAATTAATCGTATTAAGATTTTATCGATTGGAGTCAGTCTTAACCTAAAACCAGCTTTAATTTTAGATGATAAAGAAACTGCCAGTAAAATTTTAGATGCGTTTAGTGCAGACGAAGCAATATTACAGGCTGTCGTGATGGACAATGACGGTCAAATATTTATCGAATATAAAAACACAACCCAATTATCACATGCACCTAATGCCGAATTAAAACAACAAATGTTAATCGATGGGTATGCTATAGGTGACCATTTTATTTATGTGTCTATTCCGTTTGCTTTAAATCCTCAAGAAATAGCACAAATGAATCTGATTGTTTCAAAAGACATACTAGAAGAAACTCGAGATACCGCATTAAAGATGTTTATCTTTATGCTTCTGTTTTTTGTTATTTGTGGCTACTTCATTATATCCAAAATACAAAAGTGGGTTATTACTCCTGTCAGTAGCTTGAATCATGCAATGCAAGGGATCATTACGAGAGGAGTGTTCGATGAGCGCCCACAGGTTGTTACACAAGATGAATTAGGTGATTTGACCGCTTCATTTAATAAAATGACAAGTAAACTTGAAGAACGTCAGCAATTAAGTTATGTATTAAAAAAAGTGGAGCATGAGAGAGATTTTGGTGAGCAAATTATCACTGCTGTCCAACATGCACTTTTTGTTATTGATAAAAAAGGGCTTATTATTTTAAGTAATGAAGCATCGAAAGTGATGTTTCCTAGTTTGTCGATTAATTTACTTGAAAGTCGTAATTTACTGGATGTAATACAACCAAGTAATGAAGAAGATTTATTGGAGATTATCGATAACCGTAAAGAAGTGGATGATTTACTTATTCAGACATGTGATAGCAAGACACTACAAATCACATCAAGAGTGTTATCGAATCAAAATCAAGTATTACTTTCAATGGTTGATGTAACTGAAGCATTAAGAAGTCGTACTCAACAGAAATTGGCGGCAAATGTGTTTAAAAATAGCCAAGATGGTGTGTTGATATACGACTCGGATGGAAAGCTAACACTGATGAATCCTGCATTTACCGATATCTTTGGCTATCAAATGAGTGAGTTAAGTAATATACCCATGTTAACGTTATTCGATGGTCATCATTTCACAACATCGACGAGTTTGATTACAGAGTCAATTCAGCGTTTTGGACAATGGCATGGGGAAGTTTTAGAAAAAGATAAATACGGTGCGGAGCTTCCTTTGTATGTTAAGGCAAGTAAGATAATTGATACTGAACAATATGGCCAAAATAGCTATATATTTATATTTACTAACTTATCTGATGTTAAAGAAAAAGAGAGACTGGATCATTTAGCACATCATGACGTATTAACAGGTCTGCCTAATAGAGCAAAATTTTATCAAGCAGCGAATGACACAATATTGCTGAAAGAAGGGAGCATAGGGCAGATGGGACTTTGCTACCTTGATCTTGATGGTTTTAAACAAATTAATGACACTTATGGGCATGATGCTGGTGATGAAGTGTTAAGAGTGGTTGCAAAGCGCTTAGAACATGCGGTAAGAGCGAATGATTTGGCATCGCGTTTAGCTGGTGATGAGTTTGTGCTATTTATTAATCCGGTTGCAAATAGAGAGCAACTGATAGAGTTAGCTGATAGGGTTATTTATTCGATACAAGCCCCCATTTCATATAAAGGTACTTTATTGTCGGTTAATGTCAGCATAGGTATTACAGTCTCGGATTATAATGATGGTAAAGATGTAGATGCATTGTTAAAAGAATCAGACAAGGCCATGTATGAGGCAAAATTAACAGGCAAAGGAAAGTATATGTTTCACAAAATTTGACAAAAGTTTTACAAAATTGAGTTATATCTATTTAATTAATGCCATATGATGTTATATTAATCAGGTCTTTTAATTTTCAACACGAAATAAGGTAAGTTTAATGGAAATTTTATTATTGGTTGCATTTGTTATCGCTGGTGCAATTATGGTAAAGAAAGAAAAAGCAGAGCAATCTAAGTAATATAGATATCCCTTTTATAAAACAATTTTTGTATCTATATTAAACCAAGATAAATCAAGTGTTTATCTTGGTTTTTTTATGCCTCATGAAGTATTTACTATGTTTGGTTTTACAGTTCCAAAAACATATCAACAACACCATCGCTCATTTGAATATCTACTGAGAAGCCTAGATGTTGTGCAAGCCCGATCATTCCGTGGTTTGCTGGCATTGTCATTCCCGTCATTACTTTAATACCAATACTTTGGCAATAACGAATAATTTTCTCCATTAAGATTTTTCCTAAGCCTAGACCTTTTAGATCGGATCTAACTAACACGGCAAATTCAGTGTTTGTATGATTCGGATCGGAAAGAGCTCGAACAACAGCAATAATAATTTCTTGACCATCTATTTGTTTGGTTGCAACGAACGCCATTTCTCGGTCGTAATCAATCTGCGTAAAATTGGCAAGGGCTTCGTGATTAAACTCACCAACTTCTGAGAAGAAACGTTTATATAAATCATCATGCGATACTTGAGAAATAAAAGAAGCATGTTTGGGTTCATCTTCAGGAAGAATAGGGCGAAGTAAAACAGAGCTGCCATCTTTAAGCTGTGCAAATTCTTCTAATTCATTAGGATAAGGTCTGATTGCTAATCGCTTATGAATATCTCCGTTAAAATGTTGTACTTTCATTGAAGAATCTATAATCGTGAGATCCATACCAGAAACAAGAAGTGGGTGTATATCAAGTTCAACAATCTCAGGACAATCAAGTATCATTTGTGACAAGCGAACGAGAAAAGCACTTAAATCAAATAAACTCATTTTGTTAGGAGAGTTGCGGTTATGAATGATATTTTCTTTAATCGCATGCTTAATTAGGTTTTCAGCCAATGCCATATTCAAAGGTGGCAAGGCTACCGCTGCATTATTATTAAGATCCCACTCAGATCCACCTTCACCCAATAAGATCACAGGACCAAAGACAGGATCTTGGCAGACCTTTATTCTTAGTTCTTGTGATCCTGCTCTTGCTGCCATCTTTTGAACACTTAATCCTGAAATTCGTGCGGATGGATAGCTTAATGAAACTCGGTCGAGTATTGATTGTGCAGCGGTTATCACTTCTTCATTGGTGTTTAAGTTTAATACGACACCTTGTATGTCAGATTTATGTGGAATGTCGGGTGATCGCAATTTTACTGCGACAGGATAACCGATCTTGTCTGCGACATAGCCGGTTTCAACTGGATCTTCTGTTATCCATGTGTCCAATGTTTTGAAACCATAGCAAGAGTAAAGAGCTTGGGTTTCATGCGTATCTAATTCAGTAAGGTTATGCGTAACACAGTTTTCTAACCATTCACGAGCCATTTGTGCGTCATGTTTACTAATGTGACCTGATGACACTGGAGTTTCTATCAATAAACCTTGGTTTCTATGATATTCAACCAGATGCAAAAATGCAGATACAGAGCTTTCAGGTGTTCTATATGTTGGTATTCCGGCTTGCGTAAAGAGTAATCGAGCTTCTTTTGAAGAGGTTTCTCCTGACCAGTTCGTTAATATGGTAAATTTAGCTTTGCGTTTATGGTTTTGAATTAAGCTTATTAATTTTTCAGCGGTTCTTGTTGCGTTTGAAACCGCTGATGGGCTGTGCATAATGAGTATGGCATCGCAATCATCACTGTCTAGCAGGGCATTAACCGCATCACAGTAACGTACGTCATTGGCATCACCCCCGATATCAATAGGATTAGCATGGGACCAGTTTTCTGGTAGTGTCTTATTTAACTTTTGGATTAGTGATTCACTAAACTCAGCTAATTTGCCACCTTGCTGCATGAGACTATCAACTGCCATTATTGCTGGGCCGCCACCATTAGTCACAATTGCTAATCGATGACCTCTAAATGGGATAGGGTGTGCAAGTGTTTCTACAGCAGCGAAGAGCTCGTGAGTATTAGATACTCTAAGCATTCCAGCCCGTCTGATTGCAGAATCGTAAACCGCATCCAAGCTCAATTGACCATTGGTATGTAACTGAGCCGCTTTACTTCCAGCGACAGAACGACCACTTTTTACAACCAAAATACGTCGATTACGAGCTGCTGCACGAGCGGCAGACATGAATTGACGAGCATCTTTAATTGAATCGATATATAAAAGTATGGCTTCTGTTTTTGAATCAGTACAAAGGGTATCTAGCAATTCACTGAAATCAATATCAAGCCCATCACCTAGTGAAACAAAAGCTGAAAACCCGATGTTTTTTTCATTTGCCCAATCTAAAATTGTCGTACATACAGCAGCTGATTGAGATATAAAAGCAATGTTTCCTTTGTTGGCGTTTATTGGTGAAAATGATGCGTTTAAATTAATCCAAGGAAGGATAATACCTAAACTGTTTGGCCCTAAGATCCTCATGTTATATTTTGCCGCAATACGTTTTGCTTCATAAGGCAAAGGCTCACCAATGCCATTACAATACAAATTCATGTCAGAAGATAAAATGATAGCGCAACGAACGCCTTTCTTTCCTAACTCTTCAATAATGGCGATGTTCTTTTTTGCTTCTGTACATAAAATGGCAAAATCAGGTGTAATAGGTAATTCAGAAATTTGTTTATATGCCAAGATGCCACAAACGGATTTATAACTTGGATGAACAGGCATTATTGGTCCATCAAACCCACCTTCTAATAAGTTACGCATCACAATATGTCCGGCTCTATCAGGGTGAATAGAAGCACCAATAACAGCAATGGATTCCGGGCGTAGTAATTGTTTTAAATCTGGCATATAAACGTCCTTTATTCCTTTATATAAGAATAAGATAGCTGACTAGAATAGATTTGACGCTGTTAAAAGCAAATAAACGAAGACCAGCGCACAAAATAACCAAAAAAATCAAGTATTGAGCACAAAGATATGAGTAATTTGGTACTTCATTAGCTAAAGACTTGATTGTCAGTACTATCGGGTGCAGAATTACGACAACAGCATGACAATTATTGTGAATTAAAATGAAAAGAATCATTCCTATTACGTTAACCGCACTGCTAGCAGGATGTACAAGCAGTTCGTATACCACAAACATTACTACTGATTCATCTGAAGAGGTGTATCAAGTTTCTCAGCCGATTGAGCAAGAAGAAACCACTTTTGAAGAAACAGAGGTTGTTGCTGTATCTGAAGCTGAAGTAGAAAAACCTGTTGTAAAATTAACACCAGAAGAAGCGGCTTCCCCTGAAGCAACAGACGCTGCTGTTAAGATTTTACCACCAACAGAAAAGCAGCAAGATATGCATAACCGCTATGGTTATACACTTCAAATTCTGGCTCTAAGTCGTAAGACTGATCTTTCTACTTACGCTGCTAAACTTTCTGGTGAGCAGCCTGTGTGGATGAACCGTAAAACAGTAAATAATATGCCTTGGTATACAATTTTATACGGTGATTACGCAACACCTGCAGAAGCACGTGCTGCAATTAAACAACTTCCTGCTGACATTCAAGCGTACGGCCCGTTTGTAAGAAGTATTAATAGCATTAAACAATCAGATAACCCTGAATTACATAAGTTAAATTAATCATAATCGGTGCATCTAAATATGCACCGATTGCTTTTTATAGTGAAAATTATGACTCATATCCTTTTACTTTGTGGCGGTGGCGGCACTGAACACGAAGTTTCATTAGTTTCTTCAAAATATATCTCTCAACAACTTTCTGAACTTGATGCATTTGAAATTACGCATCTTGAGATTAAAGATGAAGGTTGGTTTCATATTGAATCTGGCTTGAAGTACGAACTACGTTCAGACAAAACATTATTAAGCGGTGAGACAGTTAGCTCTCCAGTAGATTACGTTGTTCCGTGTATTCATGGTTACCCTGGTGAAACCGGCGATATTCAATCTATGCTAGATATGCTTAGTATTCCTTATTTAGGATGTGACGCTGAATCAAGTACAAATAGCTTCAATAAGATCACATCTAAACTTTGGTATGATGCGCTTGGTATCCCAAATACACCGTACTTATTCTTAACTGAGAATAATGAAGAAACTCATCAGTCAGCATTAGCGGCATTTAAGCAATGGGGCGGACTATTTGTAAAAGCTGCATGTCAGGGGTCTTCAGTTGGTTGTTACAAGGTAACGTCAGAAGCTGAATTATCAAAAGCAATTAATGATGCATTTGGTTATTCACAACAAGTACTTGTTGAAAAAGCAGTTAAACCTCGTGAGCTTGAAGTTGCAGCATACGAAATCGATGGTCAACTATTTACGACGGCTCCAGGTGAAGTAACGGCACCAGACGGCGCTTTCTACACTTATGATGAGAAATACGGTAGCGGTAGCCATTCAACAACATCTTTAGATGCACAGAATCTTACTGAAGAGCAAGTTAAGTTAATCGATCAATACAGTCGTAAAGTGTTCACTCAAATGAAACTTAAAGATCTTTCTCGTATTGATTTCTTCCTAACGGATGACAATGAAATTTACTTAAATGAAGTGAATACATTCCCAGGAATGACGCCAATTTCTATGTTCCCTAAATTATTAGAACATAATGGCGATTGTTTCAAAACCTTCTTACAAAAAGCAGTACTTAACGCGATTAAGTAAGTTTGGTTTAAATGAAAAAGGCCTGATAATTCAGGCTTTTTTTGTTTTAAATACAGACTTTTGTCTCTCAGAACGTTCCGTATTACCAATATATTGGTTTGGCATTGCAGGACTTACCCAACGACCCATTTCTTGTATCTCGTGAATAGAATAACCACGCTGTGCGAGTTCTTTTGTTGCACCTACACGTGCAGATAAACCTGAAAAGTTTATTTCAAGGTTCAATAACTCATTTGCTCTACGAAATATACGGTATATAGAAGAATCATTTAAACCGTTAACTGCCACATTTTGATGTCTATCTATAGCTCTAAATAAATGACCATCATGGATATTTGAATGTTGAAGCCATCTATTGAGTAACTCGGTTGTTTCTTCTGAAATAGCGTAATAATTCTGATGGATTTGTACCAAGCATGAATTTGTTTCGTCGTTAAAACAAATATCGTCAAGTTGTAAGTCTCGAAGTTCTCCGCGCTTTAGTAGTAATTCAAACATTAAATACCAAATGGCAAGATCACGAATGTCTTTGAGTTCAACTGAGTTGAATAATTGATGTTTGAGTTCATCAAGCATATCAGAGGAAATACCTTCCGTTTGTTTATTATCATTGACCTTATCGACTCTTATTTTTCCTAGTGCAGACTTTACCTGAATGGATTGTGTTGGGTCTTTATACTCAAATGCCGTATGAATATGAGATATCGAAATCAGTGCACGTTTTATCGAAGCAAGCTTTTTCACTTTTGCTTGTTTTTCTATGAAGATGCGTATAGCCGTTGTAGAGGCGGGTAGAGCAATAACATTATTCAACTGGCAAAATTCGACAAAATTATTCCAATCATTTTTAAATGAAATAAGACTGTTATTTGAGTATTGCTTTGTTAAACACGCTGCTAGTGTATCGATATCTAATTGTGCTGATAAAAAGTGTTTTTTGTTCATTCTGGTGCACCATAACTTACGCCTTTAATTAATATAACACAGTTTCATATTTGAGGTAAGATCACGAAAAACAAAGAATTAACTAGTATTTAGAGAAGATTTATTTAACCCTTAACTTATGTTGAAACACGAAGAGAAAACCTATGAAGAAGACATTATACAAAGGATTCTTTATTGAAAACAAAACAGGAATTCCAGATGATTGGAAGGTTTTGATAAGAACTCATGTGTTACACGGTCACTTAAGTGCGGTAAAGAAAAGCATTGATTGGTGGAATGAAACCGGCACGATTATCGATCCAAAAGAATTTGGTGATATGGGTGAATCAGCGCTTAATGAAAAGCGTAGTCAATTTAAATCCGAAGAATACAAAGGATTTACCATTAAGAATGATACCGGTGAACCTAAGACTTGGTACTGCTTATATCAAGGTAAATTAGCAAAAGGCTCGTTAACTGCAATTAAAAGCTTTTTGGATAAACATGAAAAATAAATTACAATCTTAATATCTTTAAAAAATCCGAGATTAATTATGTCTTTAGTATATTCAACAGATGTTGGCCGAATCAAACAAGAAGTACCAAAAGCAGAACGTCCAAAAGGCGACGGCATTGTTCGTATTCAACGTGAAACCAAAGGACGCAAAGGTAAAGGCGTTTGCGTTGTAACGGGTTTGGATATGGAAGATACTCAACTTAAGTTACTTGCAGCTCAGCTTAAAAAAGTATGTGGCTGTGGCGGTTCTGTAAAAGATGGCGACATTGAAATTCAGGGCGATAACCGTGAAAAGATTAGAGACTTTCTAACGAAACAAGGCCACACAGTTAAATTAGCTGGTGGCTAATAGAACGTTGTTAGAGTTAAGCTAATAATCAAACGATGAATACGAAGTATTATTGAATGATTATTAGCTATTTTATGGTAAATAACCTTATGGTTAAATACGTTGAGAAAGCATTAAGAACAAAGGGGAGAATTCGTAATAATATACTATCCATTACTAAATACCATTTAACATAAGATATATAATGCGCACTAAGGTATATTGTTACTACAGGGTAATTTATAGCTTCTGTCAGTGTTGAAACTCTGAATTTTATGTTTATTCTAACCTTCGTATTATGTATCAGCCTTCACATAATTTAAAAATTGGCGAGATTATTTTGTCGCTTCTTCCAATACTAATTAAGCAACAACAATCATTCGTACGTAAATAATTATATGAGGTACACAAATGAAAAAATTACTTTTTACAATGCTGTTATTGATGTTTTCTAGTTATTCCTTTAGTGAACAAGAATCTGTGACTGTTCCAACTCAAGGGATTAGTACTATTTCACCAACGTTAACAGAGCCAATTGAAATGCCTTCCTGCTTAAAACAAGGCAAGGAAAATTTACAAGGATTTGAACGTTCAAAAAAAACTGAGCATATGTCAGATGAAGAATTTTCAAGATCATGCAGTCTTTGGCCATGTGAACTCTGTTGCTATGCTGCATGTACTGGGTGTTAGCTAGTTACTAAGAGCCAGTTTCGTACTGGCTCTATTTTATATTGAAATAATTTTAGTGGTGATCTCCACAATCTGAGTCATGAAGCAGATTAAAATGTGGCATAGATATATCCATTCTATGGCCTAGATGTCCATTAAATGCGTAAGCGGTTCCAACTGATAATGCAAAAACGGCAGCAATTATTACGATTATTTTTTTCATTATTTATTCCTTTTTTATGCAGATTTGACGTTTCATATTCATTATCCACGGTATTTTTCTGCATAAAAACGTATTTACTTTGCTTTACATAAGAATGAGATTTTTTACCAACAATGCCCATTTTTAACCGCTTTTACCCATCTGGTTCACCTAATTGAAAACCACTGTTTACGTATAGGATACTTAAACCAAAAGAAATGAGAAAAATTACAGTATTCTCACCGCAATCCTTTTTCTTGTGGTATAAACTTGCCATAATATAAACATCACTAAACAAACAGGCACTATTTTATGAGCATTGCAAAAACTCTATTAACTCGTTGCGATTCTAAATGTGAACTATGTGGTTCAACTAACTCACTAGCTCCATTTGCAGTTCCGCCTAAAACAGATATCACGGTTGATAACTGTGTAATGATTTGTGATACATGTACAGCACAAATCGAAGACGCTGATAAAATGGATGTTAACCACTGGCGTTGTTTAAACGACTCTATGTGGAGCCAAGTACCAACTGTTCAAGTTATTTCTTACGTTCTTTTAAGCAAACTTGCTTCTGAATCTTGGGCTCAAGATGCGCTTGATATGATGTACGTTGAAGAAGACGTTAAAGAATGGGCTGAGAAAGCACTTCTTTCTGACGGTGAAAAACCACGTGATGTTAACGGCGTTGAACTTAAAAAAGGTGACGACGTAACAGTAATTAAAGACCTACCAGTTAAAGGTACTAACCAAGTAATCAAGCAAGGTACAGTTATCCGTGGTATCAGCCTTGGTGACGATCCTCGTTTAGTTTCTGGTAAAGCTAACGGCGGTCAATCTATGTATGTAATCGCTGAGTTCTGTCGTAAAAAGTAATTGATTAATTACTAAAGTGACATAAAAAAGACGCGAATATGCGTCTTTTTTTATGTCTGTATATTATTGAAATAGCTAGTCCCTACTCCATTCATACACGTCACTCTGTCCTTTTCCTTTAAAGAAATTAGAATGTTGTTGTATAAACTGATCTTTCTTTAATTCATCAATTGGCCACTCAGAAAAGTTTTCTTTTAGCTCAAATTTATCTGATTTGATTTGTACTGATGTAAGTTGATTTGCGGTACGTCTAAATAGATAACCTCGGCCATTTTTCTCACATTGGAAATTGATCTGTTCTTGCGGAGTTTGATTTAACTTTAGCTTAGCAGGAAAAAATGAACCAGATAGACACGAGTCTTCATACGTCACTATGATTTCTAGCTTATTGGTATAAGTAATATTTACCACAGTAGTGAGTTTTGAACTGGTATCCACGCGTCTAAATAACAGCTGCTTAGTGTCTTTAGTGCGTGTGGTTTGAATTCCATTAGAAAACGGTTCGTAGTACATCCATGACCATTCCCAATCCATGTCTCGTGATGCGTAATTAAGTTGAGATGATGAGTGTTGCCATAAAGCAAATAAAACAGCGCAGACACCTAAAATGAGCGCAACAGAGAAAGCTTTGAAAAAAGAAGTGACTGAAAACATGATGGATACTGATTAATGAACGATCTTGAGAGTTTACCATATGGAAGATATGGGAACTAACATATTCATTAAAATGCATGAATAGTCAAATGCCTTTGTATAACCCCGGCAATTTTTCTAACTAACTGAATTTTTATGCTTATTAATATATTACAGATACAAAAAAGCCGAGACATTACATCTCGGCTTATCGACTCTATCAGATTAACATATTAGATATGTTTGCTGATTTCCACACAACTTTCTTTAGCGTCACCGAAAAGCATTTCAGTATTTTCTTTAAAGAACAGTGGGTTTTGAACACCAGCATAACCTGTGTTCATAGAACGTTTGAATACGATTACGTTTTTCGCATTCCATACTTCTAGAACTGGCATACCAGCGATTGGGCTGTTTGGATCTTCCATTGCTGCAGGGTTAACTGTATCGTTAGCACCAATAACTAGAACTGTATCTGTTTCAGATAAGTCATCGTTGATCTCGTCCATTTCTAGAACGATATCATAAGGTACTTTAGCTTCTGCAAGAAGAACATTCATGTGACCCGGTAAACGACCTGCAACAGGGTGGATACCAAAGCGCACTTCAACACCTTGAGCACGAAGTTTTTCAGTGATTTCGTGAACTGGGTACTGAGCTTGAGCTACTGCCATGCCGTATCCTGGAGTGATAACAACAGACTTAGAGTTTTTAAGCATTTCTGCTACTTCTTCAGCGGTTGTTTCACGATGCTCACCCTGCTCTTCATCACCAGATGAAGCAACAACGTCTTGACCGAAGCCACCAGCAATTACGCTGATGAAAGAACGGTTCATTGCTTTACACATGATGTAAGACAGAATTGCACCTGATGAACCTACTAATGCACCAGTAACAATCAGTAGATCGTTTGATAGCATGAAACCTGCCGCTGCCGCTGCCCAACCAGAGTATGAGTTAAGCATTGAAACAACTACTGGCATATCCGCACCACCGATTGAAGCAACCAAGTGATAACCGAATGCAAATGCGATCAGTGTTACTAGAATAAGTGCGAACATGCTGCCTTCAACACTTACGAAGTGGTAAAGAAGACCTGCAGATACAACTAATGCTAGTAAGTTCAGCTTATGGCGGTGAGGTAATTGAAGTGCAGATGAGTTAATCACTCCACGTAGTTTACCGAATGCAACTAAAGAACCTGTGAAAGTAACCGCACCAATGAAGACGCCTAAGAATACCTCTACAAGGTGGATATTTAGCATAGCACCAACAAGAACACCGTGGTCGATGTAACTGTTGAAACCAACAAGAACCGCAGCCATACCAACAAAGCTGTGAAGAATTGCCACAAGTTCTGGCATTTCAGTCATTTCAACTTTTTTCGCATAGTAAAGACCAATCGCGCCACCCATAGCCATTGCTACGATGATCCAGCCTGTCCCTGTTGAATCAGGGCCAAAGATGGTTGCGATAAGTGCGATAGCCATACCAGTAATACCGTAGTAGTTACCGCTACGAGCTGTCTCTTGTTTAGACAGACCTGCTAAACTCATGATAAATAGAACGGCAGATACAATATACGCTGCTTGAACTAATCCTGCTGACATTGTCCTACTCCTTATTTATCTTTACGGAACATTTCAAGCATACGCTTGGTTACAGCGAAACCGCCAAATATATTAATACTTGCGATAAGAACTGCGATAAATGCTAAAAATGAAACGACACCATTACCCTGACCCACTTGCAGTAATGCTCCTACAATGATGATGCCTGAGATAGCGTTTGTTACTGACATTAGTGGTGTATGAAGTGAATGACTTACATTCCATACCACGTAATAACCAACCACACACGCAAGTACGAATACAGTAAAGTGTGCTAAGAATGCTGCTGGAGCGACAGATGCAACCCAACCGAATGCTGCAATACCAGCACCGATCATTGCAAATTTCTTAATTGGTGATGTTGGCTCTTCAACTTTTGGCTCAACCTTAGCTTTTGGCGCTGCTTTCGCTTGTGGTTGTGCTGACACTTGAATTGGTGGCGCAGGCCAAGTTACTTCACCTTCTTTAACAACTGTTACACCACGAAGAACAACGTCTTCAAAATCGATGTTGATGTTGCCATCTTTTTCTTTACATAAAAGTTTTAGAAGGTTTACTAGGTTTGTGCCGTATAGCTGAGATGATTGAGTTGGTAGACGACCAACCATATCAGTATAACCAACGATCTTAACGCCATTTTCTGTTACGAAAACTTCGTCTTTTACTGTGTATTCACAGTTACCGCCGTTTGCTGCCGCTAAATCGACAATAACACTGCCCGCTTTCATGCTATCAACCATTTCTTTGGTGATTAGCTTCGGCGCTGGACGACCTGGGATAAGCGCTGTTGTGATGATGATATCAACGTCTTTAGCTTGAGCCGCATATAGCTCTTCTGCTTTTTTGTTGAACTCATCAGACATTTCTTTAGCGTAGCCATCACCTGAGCCAGAGTTTTCTTTGAAATCAACTTCAAGGAATTCTGCACCCATTGATTGCACTTGTTCTTTTACTTCTGGACGAACGTCAAATGCACGAACGATTGCACCAAGGCTACCAGCAGCACCGATAGCAGCAAGACCTGCAACACCAGCACCAGCAACAAGTACTTTAGCCGGTGGAACTTTACCAGCCGCTGTAATTTGACCGGTAAAGAAGCGGCCAAATTCATGCGCAGCTTCAACTACAGCACGGTAACCTGCAATGTTTGCCATTGAACTTAGGGCATCAAGCGCCTGAGCACGAGAAATACGAGGAACCGAATCCATAGCAAGAACGTTAATGTTCTTTGTTGCTAACTTCGCTAGTAGTTCTTCATTTTGTGCAGGCCAAATAAAGCTGATTAAGCTTGCGCCATCTTGAATTAAATCGAACTCATCAACACCCGTTGCTTCATTTACTTGAGGTGCATTTACTTTCAGAATCAGTTCTGATTTCCATACATCATCTGTTGAAACAACAGTTGCGCCAGCTTGTTCAAAAGCTGAATCATCAAAGCTCGCTAAGATACCAGCGTTTGATTCTACAGCAACTGTAAAACCAAGCTTGATAAGCTGCTCAACCGTTTTAGGCGTTGCAGCAACACGGGTTTCACCCGCGAAGACTTCTCTAGGTACACCAATTTGCATAGTAATTCCTTGACTATTGGCATGAATTTATCAGTTAGTTTTATCCAAGCTAACCGATTAATTCAAGTGTTTTGTAATAAAATGACATATTTTCATTACTTAAAATTTTATACGACCTTATTCTCACCGCTATTTAGTAAAAAAACAACATTTTGGTGACAAAAAAGAGGTCAAACCACTAATTGTTACTTATTGATTTTCAAGAATAAGTCGAAAAAACAATCAAATTGTTTATTTTTTAATATCAATCTAGTTACATTATTTAAATAATGAATCACCAAGTTGATCGATCAGTACTTTTGCTTTACTTACCATGAGTTCATCGGCGTTGGCTTTTGATGAGATAACATCGGAGCGAATAAAGCGATGTTCTTTTATTTCGCCGTTGATTTCTTTGGTGAGTTTTCCAGCAATTCGAAATTGCGAACCATCAGGTTCTGAGTTTGGATAGATGAGAAAAGATTTGTACTCAACTGGTTCAACAGTAGGTTCAGTTGCAGTTGATGAGCCAAATAGACGTGAAAAAAGCCCCATTTCATTTTCCTTTTTGAAATAAGGCTTATTATACATGAGAGAGTTAATTATTAAGTAGATCGATTCTAATAAACTGAGATTATTCTTCGTCAAAGAGCTCAGTGATTGGCGTTATTCTGATCTCAATACGGCGGTTCTTTTTGCGCCCTTCTGCATTTATGTTAGTAGCAATGGGCTCTGATTCACCAAAACCATAGGTATTAATTCGATTTCCATCAACACCATTTTCTTCTAGTAAAGCCAGAACAGAATCAGCACGTTGATTTGAGAGAGACATATTGAATTTTTTACTGCCACGGCTATCAGTATGACCAGCTATAAATACTTCTGACTCTGGTTTATCATTCAGTAATTTAGCTAACTGTGATAGTACAAGTTTGCTCTCATTTTTTATTTCTATACTGCCCGAATCGAAGCTCTTATCACCATTTAGTAAAATGATAATCTCTTCATTTGTTTGAGCAACACTGCCAATATCTTCTGTAACAAATTGCTGTAGCTGTTCATTGTGGTAATCAACAAATGACGCAACGGTTGGTGTTTCTGCAATATCTGCCATTTCATCATCTGATGTGCTCTGGCACCCCATTAATAAACTTGCTGATATGATAATTCCAAGTAGCTGTTTTTTCATTATAAGTATCCCTAGTCCAAACTAAGAACAATTTATCAAACTTCTTATACAGTTACTCACTCAGTAAAAATGAAATCGAGTCACTTCATTTACTTTTGAAATTATGATGTTACTCAGTATCACCTTTGAGATTGTTTTTATTTCGAGTAACGAAAAATAGAAAAGCATAAAGGATACACAGTGCGTATAGACCACTTAAATTCGTTAATACACCGCTTAACCCTGCCCCTTGCTGATTCAGTTTTAAAAATCCGTTAATGGCAAAACCACTAGGCAATAGATGCATGATATCGGTAATAATACTTGGCACCATTTCTGCTGGCCAAATAAAGCCTGCACTAAACACAATTGGCATAGAGCTAAACAAAACAAGTAATAAAATACTTTCAGATGTTGGAAGTACCTTACCAAGGAATAAGCCAAGTAAAATCACAGACGATATGAATGGCACCAATAAAACCAGTATTTCTAATGGTGTGCCAAATCGACTGATAGAATAAAAATCAAAGAAATAACCAAAATACAAACACGCTAGTAATAATTCGGTAAAGAGGAATATTCCAAATCTAACGATCAGATGTGTGACTGTATTTTCATTAGCTGATGATTGTTTTTGTCTTACCCCTACAGCCATTAGTAAGGTTTGCTGAAGAATAAGCACAAATACCGCCGGAACGACATATTGAACATACCCATGTAATGGTTAAATACAGGAATGTAATTGGATTGGAATGGCCTAAATGAATGAATAGCCGCATTCATCGGTGTACCATCTATAGCTAAGTGAGCAATTCGATATTCTGCTGAAATAGTTCCACCAGCGGTCATTAATCCTTCCACGATGGTACCGTAAATCAAGAAATAAGAGGCGTCACCAGCATAACCAACCGTTGGCGCTTCTCCTAATTGAAGCTTTTTTGAAAACTCTGATGGGATAACTAAAAAACCGGTTATCTCATTGTTTAAAAATTGACTTTTAGCCTGCTCAATACTGTTTGCTTGTTCCACCACATTAACTTGTTGTGAGGTATTGACCATTCGAGCAAACTTTCTACTTAGTTCCGATTTATCGAGATCCACCACTGAGATCTTTTGCTCTTCAGGGCTTTGATGCTGATACGGTAATGGATACAAGAAGGCATAGAAAAGTACACCACCAATCATTGCTAGTACAATCGTAGTGTTACTGAATATGGCTTTTGCTTCTTTTTGAATAAGTAGAAATAGCGACATAATTTATTTCTTTAGCTTAAGAGAAAGTAATAACAAAGGAAGAGTAAATAAAGTCAGCACCCCAATGTTAGGAAATGCACTAACTAAAGAATCTCCGTAATTTGATAATTCAATTTGAGCTCGAACAAAATGGCTTGCTGGTAAAATAGAATGCCAAAACGTTGCTAATGAGTTCATATCAGTTACGGGAAATGTTACCCCTAAAAATGCAAAACTCGGCGCAGTATAAGCACCTGAAATGCTCATTGCTTTTACAATGTCATTTGTACCATAGCCAATGGCAATACCTAGACTGATGCAAGCAAAGCTCATCAAACTCATGTTTAAAATAAATGCAGTGATTGAACCATTAAATGGAAATCCAATTACACCGTATAAAAAATAAAACAGCACAGCGCCTAGCATCATCGCTATGCAAAAATAAACCAAGGTAAAGTTGAAAATACTTAAGCGATCTTGTTTATCAAACCACTCACGAAGCGAGTTACATCCTGTTCGTACCGATTCGTTTTGCATAGCCCAAAGCATGCCAACAATAACCGCCATTTGCCAAATAGCAGGTAAGATGGCAGAAACAAGGAATTGATTATAATTACTACCAAGGTTAAACAATGGTGTAACCTGTACCTTAATCGGAACGGCTGAATTAATGGCCTGAGTCCAGGTGGTTTCTTTAATGCTTAATTGTTTAATTACTGACAGTTTGGCTTGTGCTGTCATGTCTGTTTGCATTAATGCCGAGTTTATTTGCTTAGCGATAAGAATGAACTGGCCATTGTAAAAACCTGTTATTTTGGGGCTTTTACCTAGCATTACGTTCTTTTCAAAATCATGAGGATAATAATATAGCCATAATTATCACCTTTGGTTAATGCGAGGTTGGCTTTTTCTTTATCCGGTTGAATACTTTTAACTGAAAGTGTTGGTGTTGCATCGTAATCACGGATCATCATTCTTGACAAATGAGATTGATCGAGATCGACGACATCAATGGGTAATTCTCTAACTACATTTGAAGAGAATATCCACCAAATCACAAGCGAGATAAGTAGCGGTAAAACAAAAGTTACCGCCATAACCCAAGGGCTTGTAAAGTATGACCGCCAATATGTTTTGATTGATATCATCGTATTTTGCACTTGATTCTTATTTACTTTCAACCGTAACGATGGCACTCATACCAACTCGAAGATCGGAAATAGGATTAACTGGGTGCGCTTCTATTTCAAAAGTTTTAAGATCAAAGCCCTGACTATTATCAGTTGCACGCCATGTAGCATAATCACCTAAAACGGAAACATGAGTGATTTTGAAATCTTCAGTGCGATCAAGTGCAGGAAGGTATACTTTTAATATCTCGCCTTTTGTGTAATTTTTTAGCTTGTCTTCACGAACATGAAATAGAGCCCATGCTTCATTCATATCAATGACACTAACAACAGGAAATCCTTGAGGAGCGATTTCGCCTTCATTTAATAAAACTTGTGACACTTCACCTTGATACCAGCTGTCAATTTTTGTATCAGCTACATAGGCTTCAACTTCTGCAACTGAACCCATGGCCATTTTTACTTTTTCGTTAGCTGCACGCTTGGTCTCAGTACGAGCACCCTCTTTAGCCATTTGATACATTTGGTATGCAGCACTTTCTGTGTATTTGGCTGCTTGCCATTGCGTATAGGTTTCGTCTTTTTTCTGCTCAGCAACAACACCATCTTTATATAAGTTATTTACACGAGCATAAGTTTTTTCAAGTAGTTGACTAGCCGCTTTTGCTTTACGCCATTGATCTCTTGCTGCGGCAACTTGTTGAGTTCTTGCCCCTTGTTCTGCTTCTTCTGCTAATGCGCTAGCTGCGGCTTCACCGGCTTTTGCTTGTGCTAATTTAGCTTCAATTTCAGGGCTATAAAGTGAAAATACCGCTTGGCCTTTTTCAATCATATCGCCCTTTTTAACGTAAATGTTTTCGATACGTCCAGGGACTTTAGATGAAATATTGTATTGTTCCGCTTCAATTTGACCTTGCAATAATTCAGGGCGTGGTTGATAAGCAGACCAAAAGCTGTAGCCAATCCATCCAATAACAACCGATAAAGTAACAATGCTAATAATTTTTTTTGAGTTACTCATATATTTACCCTTGTCTTGCCTGTAGTTGATATTGTACAAAAGTGTCTGTTTGATTACTTAGTGCTAATAATTTAACTAAAGAAATCACATAATTAAATGAAGCTAAAGAACGTTGAGTCTTAATGCTAGCAAGATAAAGTTCAGCATCGACCACATCTAGAGAAGTAGATAGCCCTTGTTTGAAGGCTTTCTCACGAAGTTGTACATTTTCTTTGGCTAATTCTAAGCTTGAAGCCAAACCGTTATATTCATCAATCGCTTGGAGTGCTTCTCGATATGTCTTTTCAACCAATAACGCAAGGTCTTGTTTAGCTTGGGTTTTTAAGTATTTAACCTGTTGAATCGCACTGTGTGCTGCAACCACTTTGTCTGAGCGACCTTTGTTATCCAGTAATGGGACATTAACTCCTACACCAACAAGCCAATCAGGTGTTATTTCTGCTGATAAACTGTCGCCTTCATACAGATTATAGTTACCATATAAGTAGACGTCGGGGTAATAACGCCCCTTTTCTGCTTTAACTAAGCTTTCTGCTTGTAATTCTTTGGCATCTAAGAGCGCTAAGCCCGGATAAGTATCGAGGGTGCTATCCACAAATGCATTTAACTGTGGCAGTGATTTGTTTATAAATAATTGAGTTTCTGGGGTTACGGTTTCTGTTGTTTGTAACATACTAACCAATGCTGCATTAGCGATGTCGTAATCTTGCTGAGCTTTTCGTAAATCAACTTTGGCTTTATCATAAGAAGCATCAGCCTGTAGACGCTCTACTTTCGCAATTTGACCTTGCTGTTGTAGTTTAATCGCATTATCTCGATGTTTTGCTAAGCCTTGCTCTACTTCACTATAAGTATTAACCACTTCTTTCGCTAATACGGTACTAAAGTAATACTTTGCCAAATCTTCATAAGACGCTTGTTGCTTCATTAATAGTTGGCTACGAGCTTCTGCTGTTTTTCCTTCTGCTGCACTTTCAGCTGCAGAAATCCGACCGCCAGTAAAAATTGGCCAAATGGCTCGAATGGAACTGGTAAAAATATCTCGTTCAGAAAGCGTTGATGTTAGATTAGGAAGCAAAAATGGAATAGATGCATTCGTACTGTTCCATACTTGTTCAGCAGAAACCGTTACATCATCATCAAGATAAGTGTAATTTGCGCTTAAGGTGATTGAAGGAAGGTTTAAATCAGACGTTCCTGATGCCAACGACTCTTGTCTCTGTACATTCATTCGTTCAGCAGCAATACCGTTGTGATTATTTAATACATTTTTCCAAGCGGAATCGAAATCAACAGACTTAGCCTGTACTGATATTGATAGTAATGTAGTAATTAAGATTGAGACACGTGTCATTTTTAGCATAAACCCTCCGTTAAATAGAGTATATACTCTAAATAAACCTAGATGCAAAAAAAAGCTTATCTATAAGATAAGCCTTTTAATACATTTAATCAGATTTATTTTGCCATTCGGATAAGAGATAGACCTATTAACCACTCTAGATCTTTACGACTCTCTTCGCCATATAGATCTTCAACCATGCTATATAGACGCTCAATACCGTTATGTGCAAATTCATGTGCATTTGCTGATGTTACAATATGGTGGAACAAAAGACGTAAAATAGCTCGGAATTGTTCGTCTTCTAGGGATGAAATCCAGCTATCAATAAATTGTTGTTTGTCACCTTGCATATCAAGGCGCTCAGCAAAAAGACGGAAAATACGACCATCTAACGCTGCTGTAAAATCCGTTTTCTTTGGAAAATGATGGCTAATGCCGGTTCTAGAAACACCAGTCTGTTGACTTAGTGTTGTGTACGACATTTTGTCATAGCCTAAGCGTAATAGTTGATCAATAACCGCATCCATGATTTTCTGGATGGTGATTTCAGTATCTTCTTTACTTCTTTTTGGCATAATAAAGCTCTTCTAAGTGGTTAGTCCATTAAGAAATCAATCATAAAAATGTACTAATAATGCAATCTAGTAGATTTGTAAGATTCAAATCCTTTTATAATTTATTTTTATCGTGTATTACTTTCTAAACATCATATAACAACTTGTCCGTTAAATTCGTTCTCAAAAGTAAGAAATAAAAAATGTAACGTAAATACGAAGTTGTGGCCTAAAAAGCGTTTAGAGTCTAGTTTGCGGTATACAGTATTGAATTACAACAAACGCCTGCTGATTCTTACAAAAATTTGTCATATAGGTTCGTTTTTTGAGAAATTCATCCCAAGTTAAGTAACTGTGCGTAATTCTTTGTTCAGATGTTATCTTTTATGCAACTAGATATTCAATATGATAAAAATGGTAGAGTTCTGATAAAAAGCAGCATAGTATTACCCTACTACTACTATTGAGGATACAAGCAATGAGTTCTGAAGTTGAACAAAACGTACCATGTGAAGCATGTGGTTGTAGTGCAGAAATGGGTTTTGTGATTAAAGAAGGTGATGATGTTGCTGAAGTAAGCATCTTCGCTGACAATAAAGTATTATTAGAATCTGAATTTTCTAACTACTTAGCATTGGCTAAAGAAGTATGTGCAGACGTTGAGCACAGTATTGTAATTACCGAAGATGAAAAAGAATTGCATGCTCGTCTTAAGTTTTCATGCAGTGCAGAAAAACTAATTTATGAATTAAAAACACGTTCTCTACGTCGTTAACTTTTGTTCAAAATGAAAAAAAGGCCCTAACTAGTTACCTAGAGGGCCTTTTTTATTAATTCTGTATTATTAAAGAGCTACGATATTAGCTGCTTGCGGGCCTTTTTGACCTTGCTCAACATCGAAAGACACTGCTTGGCCTTCTTTTAACGTTTTGAAGCCTTCTGATTGAATTTGGCTAAAGTGAGCGAACACATCAGGTCCATTCTCTTGAGCAATAAAACCAAAACCTTTTTCTTCGTTAAACCATTTAACAGTACCAGTTGCTTTAGCCATGATGTTTCCTTAAACCTTAAAAATTTGAGTTTACTAGTGACACATTTGTCGCTTCGGTATCCATTACCGAATTTCACTATAACAAAAGTAGTTTCATAAATGAAACGTAAAATAAGGACCTATATCACTGATTTGAGATTAAACTTATTTGCAAATTTGTCGATAATATAGGAAGAGATTCATTTACCGTGAAAATTATGTCTAAATTCAATTACCTGCTAACTGGCCTTATTGGCTGTGTATTTTTAAGTAATCCAGTTTATGCAGAAAAGCTAAATAAGCACCGTTTAATTAATCATATTGATAGTTATGGAAATATTACGCTTAGAAACACAGATTATACAGAGTTACCTGATGACCTTGTTCTTAAAGGTAATTTGAATCTTGCGAACAGCCAAATAAAAAAACTACCAAAAGGTCTTATTGTTAAAGGTAACTTAAATTTAGCTAACACCGTGATTAAGTCAATTCCTAGAGGCACTAAGGTTGAGGGTTACCTAAACTTAGCTGGTACGACTGAACTAAAACGTTACCCTCGTGGTATTAAAGTGGCAGGCTTTATTAATTTTGCTGGTTCTGGCGTGACCGAATTACCACAACGATTAACGGTTAATGGTGACTTAAGTGTAATTAGAACTCCCCTTACTCAATTACCGAAACAGCTAACTGTTACAGGTAATCTATATTTAGGTTATTCAAAAATCACAACGCTTCCTGATGATTTAGTTGTAAAAGGCAACATTTATTTAGGTGGTCAACAAATTACTGAATTCCCAGAAACCATAAAAGTTGATGGTTATATTTTTAAGTAGCATTACAATAAGCTCATAAAAAATATTATGGGCAGTATTATGTTAGACAACCTACACGAGATGGTCATTTTTGCTACCGTAGCAAATGAATTAAATTTTACTCGAGCAGCAGAAAAGCTTGGGATATCTAAATCTCATGTATCCAAACAAGTTAAAGCGTTAGAAACGCGATTAGATTGCCAACTGGTTCAACGTAATAATCGCTCTGTTTCCATTACGGAGTTAGGCAGCCAGTATGCGGAGTATTGTCAAAAATTAATCGATATTGCTTATGAAGCTGATGCTCTACTTGATGCCCATCACGGTAGGATCTCTGGTGTATTTAAAGTTGGGATTGCTCAATCGTTTGGCAACAGCCACATTATTCATGCTCTAGCTGAATTCCAAGCACAGTTTCCTGAAATTGAACTCGAAGTGAGTCTTTTTGATCATAAACCAAAACTACTTGAAGATGGTTTAGATTGCTGGATTGCAATTCATGATGATTTACCAGAAGGTATGGTCGCAAGAAAAATAGCCGATTGTCGATTTGTTGTTGCGGCTTCTCCTGGTTACATTGAACAACATGGCTGTCCTACACGTCCTGCTGAATTGGTAAAACATAAATGCATTACCTATCAAAGTAACGAACGAAGATTTAATGATTGGGAGTTCACCCGCGATGGTGTACACCAAGTAGTTAATGTTCAAAGTAACTTTAAAATTGATAATGCTTCTGCCATTTTAGACGCAACAAAAGCCGGTGCAGGTATCGCATACTTAGCAAGCTATTTATTAGAAAATGAATTTGATAATGGCAGTTTAGTTCGATTATTAAAAGAATGGCAGGCAGATATGAAGTTACCGATTTATGCGGTATACCCAAGGAGACAGCATTTGCCTCCTAAGGTAAGAACCTTTATTGACTTCTTATCCCAACAAGTTGGTAATCCTCCTCATTGGGATAAAAAGCTATTTAACTGATTTATAAGCTAGGTTCAGTTTTGCTTTTCTGTGCGTTATTAACCGGATTAGCGTAAAGCGCACGTAGATAAGGCTTTTCTTCTTCTGTTAATTGAGCGAGTTTTTCATTCAACTCGTTGATTACGCCTTGATTAACATCATTTGATTCAACATTTGCAGCAGCGTAATTGATTGGGAATAAGTGGTAGTTTTGTGTGATTTGCTTATCCATCTCGACCGCTAATTCATCTGCATTTTCAGGTGCGTTAGTTACAACGTCACCAAAATGAATGTGGATGCGTTTTTTATTGCCGATGATACCTTTAATAATGCTATCGATATCCTCAAACTCGCCTTTTTCATAAGAGCCTTGAGTTGCTAATGCATTCAGCTCTTTCGCCTTTTGAAGATCCAGTGGATCATTTTCGTATGAAATCGATACGGGAACAATATTTAAACCGTTCATGTAATCAGCGAAACTTTCTTTACGCTTACGCCCTTCTACATGAAACATTTTTAAAATAGCTGGGTCTGTAAAATCATTACCGTCTTTCGCTCGACCTTCTTTTTGGGCAATCCAAATTGAATTATTGGTTTCTAGCGAATGTTTGATGTATGAAGATAATAAGCCTAATGCTTGAAGCATTTGACGTGGTGCTTTTGCTGAGCGTTTAACAATAAAACTTTTATTCAGTTTCATTAACTCAGTACTGCACGCTTTCTTTAATAGGTTGTCACCAATAGCAATACGTACCGTCTGCATTTTGTTGTTGTATAAAACCCAGTTCATTAATGCTGGATCCATTGCAATATCACGGTGATTAGATACGAACAAGTAAGATTGTTCTGGATCTAATTTATCAAGACCTGAATGAGTAATACCACCTGTTGTGGTTTTGATGGTTTTATTCAAATACTTTGCAACATTAATTTGCACATCTTCAACTGTTTTGATTTTTGATAATGTGCTACGTAATTTGTAACGTAGTAATGGAGCAAGAAGCCAAAACAAAAACTTAGATGCTGATGGAAATTTGTAGTGAAGAATGGCTGTTATAAATTCATCATCAGAAATTAATCGCTCAATAGCCGCAGGCACTTCGTTGTCGTTATATGGACGAATTTCTTGATAGATATCTTGTGTGGTCATGTTTGGACTTCTGGTTACCGAAAATGGAATAAGCGCATATTCTACTTGATTTTTATGTCGTTGTACGTGATCAATTTCAGAGGTCGTACCATTGGGGCTCAAATCAATGATAAAGCATGAGAATGCATTGATTTTTTAATGGAAACCAGTAAAGTTACGCACTTCAATTTAGAGGTCGATATGAAAAACGCTATTACATTTGAGTCAGACACACTTACTACGCTTTTTTACACTGCTCGTAAGAAGAAAAATCATTACGAACTGGTTTCGGTTGAATCTGGCGCAATGCTAATTCGTCTTGGCAAGTGGGAATATTTAGTTGAAGCCGGAGAGATGTTTTGGCTGCCGTTCGACTCTTTAATCTCAGAAACCGTGGTTCCTAATTCGACCATTTCTAGAATTTGTTTTTCTATAAGAACTCGTGAAAACTTGCCACACCAAGGCGGCTATCTTTACTCGACACCATTGCTTTGTGCTGCTTTAAATAAGCTTCAAACGAAAACTATCAGTAACGAAGCACAGCAACGTCTATTATCGGTGATTCAGGATGAGATCTTGGATTCGACTTGTCACACATCACTTTCTGATAAATCCAGTGCGATAACGCATTATGTTGCAGAATTAGCGAAAAGTGCTGCTCCTTCGCAAGTAAATTTATCTGCCGATATGATGATGCTATTAAAAGTTCGTGAAGCTGACAAAATGAGAAAATCAGGCGGTAAAATGGATGTTATTGCGGAAAGACTGTTTGAGGGTAACGTTCAATTAATGGAGCAGGCTTTTACTATTTTAAGTGAGTAACACCCTGCTCTAATAAGGTCTTTATGAATTTGATGGTTACTGAAAAGGCACTTCAAATTGCATAAAGACCTGATCATCCGCTTTATCGTGCCAGCGATAATCAATACGAAATCGTGCGCTTTTGCCTTTTTTCTCGCCACCAAACGCTAAACTCAACTGTAAACCGTGGCTTTCAAGCCATTCGCCATAAGATTCAAACTCTTCAATTTTTTTATCGTAATACTCTTCTGGTTGCCAAACGGTAAATCCAACAGCACTATCACTTAAATAACCTGTTAGTAATGGGTCATCACCAGTACTGTATGCCCAGTTCTCCCAGAAGGTAGGCTCTTCAAACACTTCACTTTCAATTCTATTGGTCATACTAGTTAGTTGATTAATGAACTGATTTACTTCAAACAGTGGGATTAAACATGATGAGGTTGAAGAGTAAATTTCACGAGAATAACTATCGTAACTTTCCTGAAAACAAGTGGCCTTATTCCCTGCACTCACATTTAAAGGCAGTAAGAAAAGCAGACTAAGTAAACTCACTTGTTTCTTCATTTATTGTTACTCGTATAATCGATGTTTCTTTATATAATCCGCAACATGCGGTGTTGTTAAGTGGCTAATTTCCATATTGTCACCAATTGCATTCCTTATGTCTGTGCTGCGGATCGCAACTGTTTCAGGACATGCCATGACAGACCAACGTTTTACTATTTCGTCTGACTTATGAAACTTAGCAAATTGTAATAGGTTGTCGGGTCCTATTATGAAAGTTATATCGGCGTTTTTTTCATTTTCTTGAAGTCTATTTAGCAGTGAAAATGTAGTTACGCTCTGATCTGGAATGTAAATCTCTTTTTCTAATGTCGAGATTTCGACATTTTTGATAATTAAATCTTTAGCAAATTCATTCAACATTTCTACACGAGTATCAAATGAAAGCATGGTTTTTCCCCAAGCATGGGCAATACTCGGTACGAGTAATACTCTATCAAAATGCCCAAGACGCTCGATAACGCTTTTATGACCAAGAGATGGCGGATTAAACGCGCTTCCAAATACAGCAATCTTCATACAAACTTCCTATCAATTTGATTATAAACAGCATAAGTGAAAATTTTGTCAAAGGCTATGCCATGTATCATTTCTCTATTATTAATTACATTATTTCAGTATTATTAATCAACATTAATCGTAAATAAGACTCGAATGAGCAAAGGAATGAGTAATGCAGCAGCAAATTGTTGAAGAAATGAAAGTAAAGGTGTCAATTGACCCTGTTGAAGAGATCAAAAAACGTGTGGACTTTATTAAAGGTAAATTGCTTGAAGCTCACTGTAAATCGTTAATTCTTGGTATCAGTGGTGGTGTTGATTCGACAACTTGTGGTCGTTTAGCTCAACTTGCCGTAAACGAACTTAACCTTGAGACTCAAAGTTCTGATTATCAATTTATCGCAGTTCGTCTTCCTTATGGTATCCAACAAGATGAAGATGAAGCACAACTAGCACTCCAATTTATTCAACCGACCCACTCTATTAGTATTAATATTAAAGACGGTGTTGATGGTCTACATTCAGCTAATCACATCGCACTTAAAGATACGGGTTTATTGCCAACCGACAGCGTAAAAATCGATTTTGTAAAAGGTAATGTTAAGGCTCGTGCTCGTATGATTGCTCAATACGAAGTTGCAGGCTATGTCGGTGGTTTGGTATTAGGCACTGATCACTCTGCTGAAAATATTACGGGCTTTTATACTAAATTTGGTGATGGTGCGTGTGACTTAGCGCCTTTGTTTGGTTTAAATAAACGCCAAGTTCGTGAGGTTGCAGCGCAATTAGGTGCACCAGAGCAGTTAGTTAAAAAAGTACCAACTGCGGATTTAGAAGAGTTAGCACCACAGAAAGCGGACGAAGATGCTTTATCTGTTAGCTATGATCAAATTGATGACTTTTTGGAAGGTAAAAAAATTGATGCTGATGCAGAAGCTCGATTAATTAAAATCTACCAAATGTCTCAGCATAAACGTAAGCCTATCCCAACTATTTATGATTAATCATTAATAGTTGGTAATGGTATTTGATTAATGACTAAGGCTTCTTTTGAGGCTTTAGTCATCTTTTTTATACGATATTCGTATTTTAAAGCAATGGATTTATTTTCAACGTCGTGTTGCCAAACTAAGGTCAAAGGCCCTTTTCCTTTAAGGTATTTTGCCCCTTTCCCATTTTGATGCATTTTAAAGCGTCGTTCTAAATTATTAGTAATGCCGCAATACAAGCTACCTACCCGAGTTCTTATCAGGTAGATAAACCATGTGTTCTTTTTTTCAGTCATTATTTATCAAGTAAATTGTTGATAAGTTTCTTTAGTTCTTCTACTTCGAGTTTTAAATCAGCTACATCTGATTCGAGTGCCACAATACGTTCATTATCATGTGATTCTGAAGGTGCCTGTTGAACCGTTGCTGTTGCTTGACTGACTTCCCCACAGAATAAATGAGCAAAACGTGCTTCTCTTTTTCCTGGTTCTTTTGCTAATTTGATAACTTTAGGGCTGTGTTCATCTGCAGAAAGACCATTTAATACGTTTTCAACTTGAGCTACGTTATCAAATTCACATAAGCGCTGTGTTCTAGTACGAAGTTCGCCTGGTGTTTGCGGGCCACGTAAAAACAAAACACATAAAACAGCGAGTTCTTGCTTAGAGAGTTTAAGACTACCAAATTCGGTATTACAGAAACGGTGTTGGTATTTCGCTACACGTGAATTACCTCGTGTTTCATCAGTAATGATACGTTCTTGGATCAGTGCATTCACACTGTCTAGGACATCAGAATCCGCTAGTGATGTTACAGGGTCACGATTACTTTTTTGATTACAGGCAGTTGTTAATGCATTGAGAGTTAATGGATATTGCTCTGGTGTTGTGATTTCTTTTTCAATTAAACAGCCGATAATACGGATCTCAGTCTCGCTAAATATTCTCATTTTATCTTTTCCTTGCTTATAACCGCCTAAAATGACGTAAGTGTGAGCTAAGCGGTTAAAATATGTTATTAACTAATCAATTAGTAGATACGCTATATTCTATTCATGATAGTATTCTTAAGTTAAATTAATATCAATTGGAGAAACACTCATGGGCCTTTTTAGTAGTCGGTCTACCTCGGCATCTTTATCTATCGTTGCAAAAGGTTGCCGTATCATCGGTAATCTAGAATCAGAACAAAGCATCCAAATTGATGGCTATGTTCAAGGTAATATTGCAACTGAAGCTGAAGTGATTGTTACTCCTACTGGGAGAGTTCAGGGCGATATCAAAGCGGGATTAGTTTTGATTAATGGTTTGGTTGAAGGAACTTGCCAAGGTGGCGAAGTGAATATTCAAGCTAAAGGTAAATTTAAGGGAACCATGCAAACTCAGCATCTTACTATCGATAAAGGTGGTTTGTTAATTGGTGAAAACCTTGAAGTTGTTGAAGTTGAAAATGTAACTAAGATTTCTCCAAACAGAGACCTAGACAAAGAAGCAAGTGAAGATAGCTCAAAATCTGCGTAATACCATCTTTTTAACACTGTATTGATCTTGTTATTGTTTTCGCTATCGCATTTATGATTTAATCAAGATAGAAGCTATTAAATATTATAGGAAATTGAAATGAACAACGTTTTTGAAATCATCAACCAAGCTCGTCGTAAAAACAAACTGAAGCGTGAACTTCAAGACAACCAAAAGAAAATTCGTGATAACCAAAAGCGTGTAACGCTTCTAGAAAACATGCTTGATTACATTCACCCTACTATGACTACAGCTGAAGTTATTGCAGTTGTTGAAAACATGAAAGCTGACTACGAAGACCGTGTTGATGATCACATCATCAAAAGTGCTGAAATCTCTAAATCTCGTCGTGATATCAGCCGTAAGATCCGTGAACTTACAGAAGCTGATAAAAAAGCGAACAAATAATCGCTTATTTATGATGAAAAAAGGAGGCTAAATTTGCCTCCTTTTTTTTGTTTATACTTAGATATTATTTTTGGTTTAATCGCTCAGCCAAAGCTTCTGCAGTTACGTCTTCAACCGCTAGAAACATTGATTTGATTTCTCCAGTTGTACTTCGCATTGGATTCAATGTGACATTCTGATACATAAACTCACTTTGTTGAGTAATTGGTCGAACATTACGACAACGAAACAAGTACGGCTTTTGACGCCAAGTAATAAAACTTCTTGTTCCTAGTTCAAATACAGGTTTTGTTTTGGCCTTAAACCAAGCTTCGTTTATTTCTGGAAATAAATCGAACAATGATTTTGTCATCACATCATGGGCTTGCTTTCCACTATGATGCGTCATGAATCCATTCCATAAGTGCACATTAAATTCTTTATCGACTACGATTAGTCCGATATCGACGTTTTGCACCATATCGACCATCCAATGAAACTGTTCAAATTCAGCTGGGATCCCATTCATTATTCGTCATCCAATAGGTAAGCAAGTTTGTTGTCTAAAATTGGTAATGATTCATCAACTATCATTAATAGCATATCGCATTTAATTTGTGTGCCATCAATGTTATAGCTCACTTCAAAAGCCATGATACGGTTGAATGTCCCTTTGGTTGATTCAACAACACTATCTATAGAAATATGCTGACCAAGCAGTACTGGTGCACTTTGGAAAAAACGCACTTCTGCTTGCTCCCCAATCCCTTTAAGGAAAGCTCCGACCAAAATGTTTGAAACATCCATCAATAGCTCAAGCTCTAAACTTGCATCGTCACTTTCAGGGTAATCCATTAAGCTCAACAAATCGGATACGCTTGAATCACTTAATAAAATCAAAGCTTCACCAGCGATACCCTCACCACTAAACCCTTGGCACACACCTGACATATGTTCATTCGTCGCTAAGTGGCGTAATGTCATTTGTAATTCACTCATTTCGAATAAATTGACGTTTGGAAGTGGCATGTGCACAAATACATCAAAGTGTCTTGCTAATGAATCTGCTGCTCGCCCTATTGCTACGTTTGCCACCTCAAGATAAACATCTCGACGTCGCAACTGAATTGGTTGAACCGACTGCACTTGATAGCTTGCAGGTTTTTCTGGTTGAATACCAATATTATGTAATGTTGAGATTAAGGTCGCTTTATCTAATGGTTTTTTGATGAAGGCTTTTGCACCCAGTTCAGCAACTCGTTGTTGTGCTTTAGGTTGTATATCACCAGAAACAACAACGGTAGAAATGGCAATGTTACGTTTTTGAATTTCTTCAAGCGTACCGTAGCCATCTAACTCAGGCATGGTTAAATCAAGAAAAAGAATATCAAAGGTATTGGCTTCTAATTTATGAATAGCGTCCCAACCATGTTGAGCAAACTCGATATTTGCTCCCCATGATACAGGTATTACACGGGATAGTTGTTTACGAGCCAGAGCGGAATCGTCACAGATTAAGATGGAAATGGCCATCTATTTGAACCTTAATTAATAAATCTATTACTGCACTATAGCAAGGATTATAGGCCATGAATACGGTAAAGAATATATAAGACATGAAAAAGGAGCCTTAAAAGCTCCTTTGTCGTCAGTTACTTGATACTTTATTTAGGCTGTTCTCAAGTACTTCTTTAGTAATGGCTTCGAGATTTTTGCATCTTTAATCTTAAACCAAAGGTAAGTTGCAACAATGGAAAAGAATAAATATGAAACAGCAAAAATAAACGGTGATGAGATTAACTCTGCGTTCATACCAATGATCACGCCCGTTATGGTTACTGTAATTTTTGCGAATAAGCCTAAAACCAGCATTAACATTGCAAGTTGAGGATACTTGGTCGTTCGAAATGCAAACCAGTGACAGCACCCTACCGCTAATGTAGCAATACTTAAGCCTAAAATGAAAGAATGAAAATGCTCAGCAGCTGCAACACCACCGATAGTTGATATTAAAAAAATTAGAAGTAATTTCATAAACACCTCAAATGAAAAATTGGAGCATCCTTTCAAATTTGAAATCTTTGTTTCCGCTGCATTCTATCGCTTTTAATTTAAAATTCAAGTATGTAAAAAATGGATAATTGTTACATAGATGTTTCATTAATAGTGAATTGAAATGAACAACAAACCATAGATGCGATAGCTAATAGAAAAGTCTTATTATTGATGCATCATATGTTAATGAATGGTTAATTTTGATTAATTTAATAAGAGGAATATATTTATAAAATATTTGAAATGAGGCATAAAAAAAGCACCCTATTTCTAGGATGCTTTTAAAAAATAGATAAAACGCAGATTAAGCTTGAGTTGCTGCTACGTAGTTTTCTAATTCTGAAATTTGTACTGTAGTGATGTGTTTACCGTCTAGGTAGAATGCAACACTATCATCTACTTTTTCGCCACGAAGTACTTGTTGAGTACCATCTAGTAATGCAACGTGCATTTCAAGCGTGTTTGCATCGATTTGTTCAACAGCTGTGCTCTTAACGTTGTTGTTAACTTGTAAAGGTGCAACTGGTGCTTTTGTCATTGATGCGTCGATTTTGTCGTTAACTTTAAATACAGCACCGCCAACATCTTTATCTACGATCGCAGGGCTCTTACCTGTGATGATGTTTTTACCAGTCCAGAATTCGATTGAGTTAAAGATAAATAAGTCAGCTGCTGCTGAAATACCATAAACAGGAGCAAGTAGAATATAAAGTCCAGCACGGCCGTAACGGTTATCAACTGCTTTTAAGTTACCAAAAGTAACAAGTTGAGTAACACCCATTTGACCCATACAACCAGTTAAAGTAGTCACGCCTAGCGCCACTGCTACAGCTATTTTCATCTTTTTAAAGTTCATAATATTCTCTATTTATTAGTGTTGTTGTTAACGCACCGCATATTATCAAGTAATTATTTGTAAAAACAGACCCAACATCAATATTTTACAAAAAACTGACAGAATAATGCCGCATGATCGTCAAATATATGACGTCAATAAAAGTGAAATATTAGATTGAAAAAATGTGGTGTAATTTTCATACAACCTATTCCAATAAATAAAAAGTGCTGATAAACTCCGCGCAGTTTTACGTGACACGTGTCATATTTCTAAAAACAGCAGTTAATTATTCAAGAATTAATTGTAATAAACTTTCAACTCACTGAGAAAACGATGAAAAATATCGATAAAGCAATGCGTATCCTGCTAGCAGGCTTTTGCATTAACCTATGTTTAGGAATTCTTTACGCATGGAGCGTATTTAATAAAGCACTTGTAACTGATATGGGATGGACTGCGTCTCAAGCGTCTCAACCTTATGCGACTGCAACGATCACTTTTTCAATCTGTCTTTTAGTTGCCGGTATTCTTCAAGACCGCATGGGTCCTCGCTTAATTCTTATTTTCGGTACGGTTCTAGTTGGTCTAGGTATGATCGCTTCAAGCTTTGCTGAAACTGTATTCATGCTTAACATCACTTTCGGTATCATGACTGGTGCTGGTATTGGTTTTGGTTATGCATGTTTAGCTCCGTCTGCAATGAAATGGTTCCACCCTTCTAAGAAAGGTATGGTAAACGGCTTAATTGCTGCTGGTTTTGGTTTAGCTGCTATCTATTTAGCGCCTGTAACATCAGCGCTTATCTCTATGTATGGTATTCAAACAAGCTTTTTAGTTCTTGGTGTAGCCATTCTTATTATCGCTGTTCCTTTAGCGACAACGATCAATAACCCACCAGAAGGTTACCAACCAGAAGAGCCTAAAGTTAAAGCTGGTAAAGCGCCAGTAACAACTCGTAAGCCAATGGATCTAAACTGGAAAGCAATGCTTAAAACACCACAGTTTTACTCATTATGGATCATGTATGCGTTTGCAGCGTCAGCTGGTCTTATGATCATTGGTAACATCACAACAATTGCAAGCATGCAAGCAAACCTACCGAATGCGGTTTACTTAGCTTCTCTACTTGCTGTATTCAATTCAGGCGGTCGTGTTGCTGCTGGTATGCTTTCTGATAAGATCGGTGGTGTTAAAACATTACTTATCGCATTTGTGCTTCAAGGTGCGAACATGGCTCTATTTAGCATGTACGACAATGAAGTAATGCTAATCATCGGTACAGCTGTTGCTGCTGTTGGTTACGGTACACTGTTAGCCGTATTCCCATCACTTACTGCTGAGTTCTACGGTCTGAAAAACTACGGTACTAACTACGGTGTTCTATACACTTCATGGGGTATTGGTGGTGCTATCGGTGCTGCAGTTGTTGGTTTCTCAATGACTCAAGGTGGCGACTATGCTCTAGCGTACACCATCTCTGCTGCGATGGTTGGTGTTGCAATTATTCTAGCTCTAGTTACTAAGCCTATCTCTGAAGAGAAAGCACAACAACTAAGCCCTGCTACAGTTTAATATTATTCAATAAAATCAAAGCCCGTTTGCAATTGTAAACGGGCTTTTTTTGTTTTTTTCCTCTTTTATTATTACAATATAACTTATCTTGAATTTATTGGATTTGCCTATGTTCTCTAAACGCTCATTATTAATTGCCTTTGTTGTTATTTTCTCCGGTTGTGCCACGTACGCCACATATAACTACGATCAATTGTTTGGAGAGGAGCAAGTTCAAGAACGTATTCACGAATATAAGTCACCAGAGAGTATTGATTACCTTGATGATGTGAAACCTCTTATCGATAAACGCTGTGTGGTATGTCACGCCTGCTATGATGCGCCCTGTCAATTAAAAATGTCTTCAGCGGAAGGTATCGATCGTGGCGCGCATAAATCGAAAATTTATGAAGGAACACGTTTAGTTGCTGCAAATCCTACTCGCTTATTTGAGGATGCTCAAACGACGCAAGAATGGCGTGATATTGGCTTCTCTCCTGTACTTAATGAACGTGACCAAAATGAAATTGCAAACACCGAAGCTGGTGTTATGGCACGCATGCTGACTTTAAAACAGACAAATCCACTTGCTAAAGAGAAACAATTAACAGGTTATGATTTTTCTATCGATCGTGACCAACAATGCCCTACGATCGAAGAAATGTCTGATTATGAGAGTCAATATCCAAGCTGGGGTATGCCTTATGGAATGCCTGAGTTATCTAATTCAGAACACGATTTACTAATGAATTGGCTAGAGCAAGGCGCTCATATGAGTGATATTGCTCCGCTTTCGGATTCTGATATTGCAAATGTTGAAAAATGGGAAACCTTTTTCAATGGTAATTCATTAAAAGAACAACTTACCGCTCGTTACCTATACGAACACTTATTTTTAAATCATTTATATTTTACAAAAGATCCTAATACGTTACGCTTCTTTAAAGTTGTACGCTCGGCAACGCCTCCAGGTGAACCTTTATCACTTATCGCAACACGTCGCCCATATGATGATCCGGGTGTAGAACGTGTTTATTATCGTGTAGTTCCTGTCAGAAGTAGCATTGTTGATAAAACACATATGCCCTACTTACTTGATCAAGAACGTTTTGAAAAATGGACTAAGTGGTTTGTTACTGCAGATTATCAAGTAACATCGCTACCAAGTTACTCAACTGAAATTGCCGCTAATCCTCTAGTTACTTTTGTGGATCTACCCGTTCACTCGCGTTACAGCTATTTATTGGATGAAGCACAAGATACAATTCAAGGCTTTATTAAAGGTCCGGTTTGTCGTGGTCAACTTGCTCTTAATGTGATTAATGATCATTTTTGGGTTTTCTTTGTCGATCCAGACAAAACCGATAGTCCCGATGTGGTGAAGTTCTATCGTGAACAAAAAGAGAATCTTGCTTTACCTGCAGAGTTAGACAGTACAACAGTGCCAATTACAAGTTGGATTCAATATTCTCGAAATCAAGCAAGATATTTAGAAGCAAAAAATACGTATCTAAATAGTATCTTTTCTAATGGTCAGCACTTAACTCTCGATCTAATTTGGAATGGTAATCAAACTAATGATAATGCGGCATTAACTATCTACCGTCATTTTGATAGTGCTTCAGTTATTAAAGGATTAAATGGACCTACTCCAAAAACAGCTTGGGTAATTGATTATGCATTATTAGAGCGTATTCATTACCTATTGGTTGCTGGTTTTGATGTGTATGGTAATTTCGGCCATCAATTGATGACTCGTATGTACATGGATTTCTTAAGAATGGAAGGTGAAAGTAACTTTTTAGCTTTATTACCTAAGAAAATGCGTAAGGCTGAATTTGAAAGCTGGTATCAAGATCCATCACCTCAACTAAGTCGTTTCTTACAGCGTGATGTACAGCCATTTGAGCAGCCAACACAAATAAAATATATTTCTGATAATCCAAAAGATGAACTCTTTACTAAATTAAGAAAACGCATGGGTAGTGGTTTATCAACCGTTACAATGTAACTAATTCTGAGTTGGATAAATCGTCTCACATTGCTTTAAATAGTATTGATCGCATTCAAGGCGATGGACTGCAATACTTACCTCAAATCATGACGGTTAAAGTTGTGTCTAATAAAGGAAAAAGTGAATTTTTCACCCTATTAAATACAAGTGCGCATAAGAACATTTCTTCTTTATTTAATGAAGAAGGAAATCGTATTCCTAAACTTGACCGCTTGTCTATCCTATACGGTGTTGTAGGTAGTTACCCTGCTGCCTTTTTAGAAATTGAAGAATCTAAATTACCTGATTTTGTTAAACAATTAAGCAAAGTGGGTTCTGAAGAAGATTACGTCGCATTACTTGATGGCTATGCAATTAGACGCAGCTCAAATAAATTCTGGGCTTATAGTGACGAGTTAACAGAATGGTATAAAATGAAATATCCAATCGAAGCAGGTCTTTTAGATTACAATCGATTTGAAAATAGATAATTCTTATTTTTGAATATTGAAAAGTGAGTGTACACAGGAGACACTCACCTTTTTAGGGGTATTTTACTTGTTGGAACAAATATTTATACAATGCCTTCATGCATTTAGTGATGATTACAAAACCATTTGTAAGCATCATTACCCTACTATTCATAATCGCGGAATGTCACCATCACATCTAAGTTCTGCTTTTCATCGTCGACTAAAAGCGATCGTCCAAGCACAAGGTTACTCTTGTGAAATAACCCTTTTCTCGCATGATACAGAACATCAATTGTATGTTTTTTCATTACTGATTAATGATGAACGTATATGGATGATCTACCCTCAGTTTTTAAATGCAAAAACAGAAGCCAAAACACAAATATATGCGGCTATAGAAGAACTTAAGAAAAGTGATGCTTTATTATTGAATGACCACTTAATGGTATTGTGTGATCATTGGTTTGATAGAACAAGAAGCAGTAAAGAGTTGTATTTCTGGTGGACAGGCAAAATGCCTGAAGACAACGCGATGTATACTCACCAAGGCATTCATAACTTAATATCTGAAACCACACTCGATAAGCAATTAAATAACTTAAGCATGACATGTTTGAATCGCTCTATATATCATCCATTAGAGTCGAATCAACAACATGTCTTACTTAAATACTTTTTATGTTTTAGCCTTTTTCGTTATATTCATAACTAATGGCTTTACCCAAGACTTTCTTCACTATCCTTACTTGGATGCTCTATGTGAATAACCCCTTTACAGCCTAAATTTTCTATCTGCGTTTTATGTAGTTGAGTACTTAAATAAAAGCCGTATTGGTAAAGCGTTTCACCTTTTACTGATTTTATTTCTTTTCTATACACAATATCGCCAATCATTGCAGGAAATGAACGAATTCTCAGTTCACAACTGCCTTCTTGTAATTTACGTTCACTTGTAAAACCAAACCCTTTTTTAGATACATCCATTAATTTAACGCTAACAAAAGGCATCAATCTATGTGCCCAAAATATTTTAGCATTAACAGATTTTTTACACTCAAATCTGGGCCAACGGCGCTTTAATAAAAATTCCACATCTCACCTTGAGTTTGTCTTTATGCGCTTATTCTCAACAAAAACCGAGGATATTTCAACAAGATTATCAGTAAAATTATCATGAATGATACACTGTATAATGGATTATTTTTGATTTTGGTAAGATTATACAAACCATATATGTAAACAGCTTTTTATATTCATCGATATGAATGACTAAACATTCGTTCTTTAGTACGTTTGTGCAAGCTCAACTGGATACCCTCTTTCTATAGCAAACTGTTCGGCTAAATGACAAACATCATCATTAGATGGTTGAGTAAGTGTATTAATTTCTGTGCTTAATTTTATTGTTTGCGCAATTTGTTTTGCGCATTCAATAGCAGATGAGGCTTTTACTATCTCTGCTCTAAAATAACCATGGCCATCATAATTAATCGTCGCAGCTCTTAGTGTTATATCATCACCTGGAATTTGTTGAGCACCATATAACGGTTTTCCTGCTGTGGATGCAGTTTCAAACGAAGCAATAAATTGTGATAGATGCTTAATGGCTTTTTCGGTTCGCTCTTGCTGAATACTTTCTTTCCAACCATTCGTAATTTTATTGATGAATTTTTCTGGTAACTGTGGCTGAGAAGATAGCTCTGAAGAACGAGATAGCCCATCTTTAAATAAGGTAATTTCTTCTGTCATACCGTGTAATTGAAAATAACCATTAGGGTATGGAGTTAACTGTGCCATTCCTTTTGGAGTGCCTCTTTCTCCATGAAATATTACTTCTGGCCATTTTCCAAAAAAGTCACTATTCCAATGAGTCACATAAGCAGCTTTGAATTCAACCAACCTTTTGGTTTGCTGTTGTGCAAGATCATCTATGATACCGGTGCGAAATCCTGCACAATTGATGACATAATCAAAGTTACAATTGGTGACGGTGTCACTTTTTGAAATACTTAAAAACCAATTGCCATTATCTTGCTTATTTAATTTTTCAACTCGACTTAAAAGATGCAAATTTACATTGGATTGTTCACTGAGAACTAATTGAGCAGTTGATGCCATTCTAAATACACTTAGCCCATACTCTTGCACAATGACTACTGGGTATTTTATTTGCTCTAAATCTGTGGTTTTAGCGAATGGGATCATCCACTCTGTCATTGAGCGAGGTTGACTTGTTGGCTCAAGTTTTGCGATTTCAAATAATTCTTGTTTTGTAAACGTCGTGAAATAATCTTCTGGTCTACCAAATACTTCATTCTTTTTAGATTGTTCAATGAGTTGCTGATAGTGCTTTTGCAATAAATTTAAACGCGGTAAAAGATCGCTCGCTTCAGCTCTATCGTCTTTAGGTACTGCGATAATTGTCGGTCTAATATTTAATGAATGAGGGAAAAATTGAGCGGTTTGAATTGACTCTGTTAATAAAGCGATACATTGCTCATCAGAGATCTCACGGTACAAATTACCGCCGGCGTGTAAATGACAAATAGGTGGACCATTAACTAAACTGGTTCCTTGTTCAAAAAGATCAATTTCAATATCAAATTTTGACAGATACATTGCAATTGTTGAGCCTGCAACGCCACCACCAATGATGGCTACTTTCTTTTTTGAAGGTTTTTGTCCATTATTTTCCACAATCCAAGCAATATTTATATTAACCTGGCTATTTTACTTTGCGTCACAAAAAAATAATAGAATAGAGAAAGAAAAAGCTTGATCTATATGTATTGTACTTATAATTCAATAAGTTAAACTGTTATTCAAACAGTTACCCACAGAAATTGTGGATAACTGTGGGTAACTTTAACCCCACAAGGTTAATTTAATAATTCTGATAGCAACACCTAAGATAAGTAGGCTAATCCCAATTCGATACCACTTATATTCATTAACAGACATTTCAATTCGTTTTACAAACAGCATAACGGCACCACTTATGTCTGATGTTCTTCGAGAATACTGGGTTATTGAGACTAATATGCACACCATACCAATCAACATAAATAGATACTGTGCTATATCAATGAGAAATTCCATATTTACGCTCCTTACTGTGTTCTATGTAACTATCTCTTTTTTCATTGATTAAAGTAAATTAGCAAATAGTCTTATATATTTTCAGTATGCTGTTATAAAGAGGTACTTATTCATCCTTGTATTTTGTTATACTGCTCACAACTTTATTAGATTATGTGAATGTAATGGAACAGCTTGAAGCCAAACTAAAAAAATTAGAAAAACGAAACTACCGTAGTTATACCTCTATTAAAGGGGAATACGATTTTACCGACTTCACTCTGTATATCGATAATGTTCAATCTGATCCTTATGCACCACCAACACGTATTCGTGCAAAACGTGCATGGTCGCTAACCCATCTTCAATGGCTTCAAGAAACGTCACTTGATTATCAACGTGCTGCTCGTGATTTTTTAGCTCGCCACTTTAGTGAGTTATTAGAAAAAGATGCAACGCTTTCAATTGCGTTATCTGGTCAGACGGTTTTAGACCATACTTCAGTCATTTTTGATGATGAAGGTATCGAACTTCGTTACAACATTAATTTACCAGCTGATGGTCGTGAGATTTTAGCGAAAAAAGCGATTAATATTTTAACTTTCCATATGCCAAAATATGTACGCCGTACACTTTTAGCTCGCGAGCTTCCTATAGAAGAGTTAAAAGAACATTGTAAAGTTATCGTTGACCAAGTTGCTCTTCGTCGTCAGCTTTCTGAGCACGGCTTAGTTGCTTTTGTTGCTAATGGCAGTATTTTACCTCGAATTGCTGGTAATAATGATCGTCCAATGAAGGATGCGATTGCATTTCAAAGCCCTGAGTCGTTAGAAGTCGAGCTAATGACGCCTAACCGTGGCCCTGTAAAAGGCATGGGAATTCCAAAAGGCATCACGTTAATTGTGGGTGGTGGTTTCCATGGTAAATCAACACTATTGAATGCATTAGAACGCTCTATTTATGATCATATCCCTGGCGATGGTCGTGAATATATCGTAACAGAAGAATCTACAACAAAAATTCAAGCAGAAGATGGACGTTGTGTTCATAATTTGAATTTATCGAACTACATTAACCATTTACCTATGGGTAAAGACACAACATGCTTCTCAACTCAAGATGCATCAGGTTCTACATCACAAGCAGCATGGCTTCAAGAGTCACTAGAAGCTCAGGCTAAAACTCTTTTAATTGATGAAGATACGTCTGCAACCAATTTCATGATCCGTGATGAACGAATGCAAGCATTAGTAAATAATGGTGCAGAACCCATTACCCCTCTTGTCGATCGCATTGGTCAGTTACGTGATGAAATGGGTGTTTCTACAATTCTTGTTATGGGTGGCTCTGGTGATTACCTTGATGTTGCAGACACGGTTATCCAAATGCATGACTACCAAGCAGTTGATGTTACTTCAAAAGCGAAAGAAGTGGTTGTTTCACACCCTACTACGCGTGTGCGTGAAGGCTCGGACAATTTGCTACCAACCGAGATGCGTCAATTAAACCGTTCTTCCCTTCAAGCGATTCTTCAAGAAGGCAAGTTCCGTATTCAAGCGAAAAACAAAGATTCGTTACGTTTTGGTCGTGAATATATTGATATTACCGCTATCTCTCAACTTCAGTCTTCAGCGCAAGTTCATGCTATTGGTTGGATGTGGTTTCAGTTATCACAAACTCCAGGTTGGGAATCGAACCCTGTTGAGTTTATTGCTCAGCAACTTCATGATAATTGGTATGAAATGATGCCAAAGCACGGTGATTTAGCTAAACCGCGTGTTATTGAAGTAATGGCGGCACTTAATCGTATGCGTGTAGCTGAATTTAAATAGCAAATCACAACTTTTATAAAGCCTCCTTCTATAGGGGGCTTTTTTGTATACAATGCTTTTCTTTTAACAAATAACAATCAATTTGATTACAAATTAAACATTCAATAATGATTATCTACTGAATAAAAGTGAATAATTACTTTTTTTTAATGAATAGTATTCCACTTCATTAGAAAACAGTGTAATCTCCACTTTATTGAATGAATACGGAAATTTAGTGAATAATAATGCTAAGGAATAGCAGTTTATTAACTAGTGGTAATTTGAGAGATTTATGCAAAATTCAAGTGAGAGTGTACCAATGAGCAAGAAGAAGAATCTTCTAATGTTCCTTATCCCGTCATTAATCGGCTTGTTCCTTTTTATGGCACCAATAACCTATAACGGTGATATTACTATCCCAGTTGCCGTTTTAGCTAAATCAATTCAAGCTTTATTCGGTGAGCACCTAGTAGCTATGGTTACTGGCATCACTATGTTTATGGCAGTAGTAACTATCTTGTTTAAATTATTTAAACCAAGTTTTATTACCAGCAATGAATTCCTATTTGGTCTATTGAACCCAAGCCCACTTTGGTTCGTCGTTCGCCTAATTGGTGGTGCAGCGGCAGCAATGGTATTTTTTCGATTCGGTCCTGAAGCTATTTGGGAACCAAATACTGGTGGTTTAGTATTAAACGATTTACTTCCTGTTCTTTTTTCTGTATTCATTTTTGCAGGCTTATTATTACCTCTTCTTCTTAATTTTGGTTTACTTGAATTATTTGGTGCTTTGTTAAGTAAAGTGATGCGTCCAGTTTTCAATTTACCAGGTCGTTCAGCTATTGACTGTATGGCATCGTGGTTAGGTGATGGCTCTGTTGGTATTCTTTTAACAAGCAAACAATATGAAGGTAAGTTTTATACTCAGCGTGAAGCTGCTGTTGTTGGTACGACTTTCTCTGCAGTATCAATTACTTTCAGCCTTGTTGTTATTGCTCAAGTTGAACTAGAAAGTTATTTCTTACCATTTTATTTAACAGTATGTCTTGCTGGTGTTGTGGCTGCGATTATCATCCCTCGCCTACCACCATTAAGTCGCAAAAAAGATCTGTTCATTGATGGTACCGAACGTGATGCCGATGCTGAATTAATCCCAGAAGGATACACAACATTTTCTTGGGGTTTAGAGCAAGCGATGAACAAAGCCGCTAAAGTAACTTCTATTAGAGGCGTATTTGGTGAAGGCGTTAAGAATGCAGTAGATATGGTGTTTGGTGTATTACCTGTGGTAATGGCATTAGGTACTGTCGCTCTTGTTATTGCTGAATATACTTCTGTTTTCACTGTACTTGGTCAACCGTTTATTCCGTTCCTTGAATTACTAGGTGTTCCTGAAGCGGCTGCTGCATCTCAAACGATTGTTGTTGGTTTTGCTGATATGTTTATTCCATCAATCTTAGCGGCATCAATCGATAGTGAAATGACTCGTTTTGTGATTGCTGCAATGTCAGTTACACAGTTAATTTATATGTCTGAAGTTGGTGCTTTATTACTTGGTAGTAAGATCCCTGTAAACATTTTTGAACTGTTTGCTATCTTCATCTTACGTACTATTATCACACTTCCAGTAATTGCAGGTATGGCACATTTAATTTTCTAATTAAACGTCACTCTCACCTATTTAAAGCGATCTCTTATGAGGTCGCTTTTTTTTGACTTAAATACTCATAGAAGACAAATGATAATATTGGTGTGAATAATAATGAGAAAATGAAAGCTATTGGGCCTGAACGCTCATAGCTTTTAGCTATAACGGCGACCCCTAATGATAATGAAATATATATCCATAAAGAGAAGTAAATCATATAAGACCAACATGTTACACAATAAAAACAATGCTAGCGTTATATATCTTCTATACCATTAGTGATACTTGATTTGGTAAAATGTGCTGAATTATCAGCAATTATAGGATTTAACAAATTATGTTAGATTATTAGATAAAAAAAGGCTTAGTAATAAACCTAAGCCTTTCAATACTTATAATAAGTAAATGCTTATTTATAAAAAGCTTCAACTGTGCCTTTTAATTTAATTAGCATTGGTTGTCCACGACGATCAAGTGCTTTAGGTGAAGGGATCTTAACCCAACCTTCGCTGATGCAATATTCTTCAACATCAAAACGCTCTTTACCATTTAAACGAATACCAATGTGATGCTCAAAGCATTCAGCAACGTGGTGTGGGCTACGAGGATTGCCAGAAAGGTGGTCTGGTAAAGTTGGTTGAGTTTTAGCGTCGTTCATGTTCATGACCTATAAAATAAAAGTGCGTCATTGTAGTCAATCTAAGACTAAGTCACAAGTGCTCTTCATCAATATCATTTATGATACTTACCTAGCGGAGTTAATTTTTATTATTTCGTGTTCTAGCTGTTTTGTGATGGGCATCCTTAAATCTTTTTCCTATACTAGTCATAATATTAGATGAACAATATGGAGATAATGCAAATGGATACAACGTCACTCATCTATAACACTCTCACAAATTTAGCAACTGCAGAGCCGACTCAATGCGCTCAAATTCGACAAAAACTGTATGATGAACTTAATTTATCATTTGATAAAAAGTTTGCATTATATTCAAGTGTGCTTGGTCCGGTGAGCGCAGGAAGGATTGACGATCTTAATGATGCAGTTAATAAAGCTCGTGCTATTCTAGAAGATAAAAATTATTGATGCTGTAATACGTCATTCTAGCCTTTTAATTAAGGCTAGAAATCCGTTTGTAAATAATGAGGCTTGTCTTGTTAAAAAGTGCTCAGTATTTTTATCGAGCTAATTTTATTATCAAACCCTTTCGCATTCCCTTCCCCACTTTTACGAGTATAAAAACCACCAGTATAGTTTTTACCTTCATAAAAACGAACAGTCCAACCTGATGGGATATCATAAGAAGACATTCTATCGTCAAAATTGTAATCACTTAAATCAGGTTCATTATGCTCAATACTTATCGATGACCCCATTTGATTACTGTGACTGTAAATCTCCATGCTCTTATTTGTGTTTGATTCTAAACCAAGCATGATTGTTGATTGGTTGCATTTCGCTTCGCGAGACTTACAAAAAATACTATCTTCACCTTGAGATTTTTCACAGCGTCGTTGTACTTTATAACGTGCAATATCCTCTGTTATTCCTGCTTCTGCAAAAATGTCTTGGAACGGTTGAAGAGTACAGATGTATATCCGGCTCTCGTTATCAGAATCAAAATTAAATCCAGCATAAGAAGCTGAACTCAAACCTAAAAGAGTGGTTAAAATGATTATTTTTTTCATGATTACTATCTACCACAGCAAATACATTGCCATCATAAAGCACCCAAAAAGCCACCAAAAAACTGATGGGAAGATTATCGTAACGCAAGATATATTAGAACAATATGACTGAATTTCAAACGGTTATATTATTAATTATTCGATAACCTAGAGATGCATCAACATTACTTCTCTGTGAATTAAATACTCTTTTTGTTAAATTGGTCTTGTCATAATTAATGGGTTTGAATTTAGTGTTTCGCAGTCTTTGTATAAATCAGCAGATAATTGGCGAAAAGCCGCTTGTTTAATATATGATGTTTTAAAGGCAATCATTGCTTCTTCTATCTTATTAGAATATATAGGGGTAATAGACACATTATTCCACTGATAATTAACATCGGTAACGTACACATTTAACGCATCATAAGGTAATTGAAATACTAATGTTTGATTGCAAGGAGTAAAGGTTCCCAAAGGCGTCCCACTTGCATCTTGTGCTTTAGTGGACGTAATAGCGATAAAACTCCCCGCTTTAGCTGACCCTACAATATACCGTCTATCTTTTGTATATTGATAAGACAAAGAGGAAAACCAATCTTCTTTAAAAACCGCATTTTCAAAGTCAATTTTACCTAATGACAATTTGATATCATAAATACTCGTAATGTTACCTATAACAAAGTTCACATTATGTAATTCTGTTTCTTTTTCAGTTACCACTTCGGTTTTCGTCGTTGAACATCCACTTAGGGCCAAGATCAGGGCTAAATTAAACATCCTTGCTAACATGTAAGCACCTTATACGTATAAAAGCTTATTGATTTAAATTAATTAAATCTTATAACATTGCTAAATACCTAACAGGTATAAAAATGTGAACTGATTCGAATATATTCAATAACACGGTAACCCCGAACAGCTCTCTTAACTATAAAAAAAGGGACTCAATGACTCGAATGAGTCCCAAATCTGTAATATCCATTTACAGTAATACTTATAAATAAGGAGTAAATACACCTTATCACTATGTCATTTATTAACCAACTATTAAATAAAACAGGTTTTCCTCCTTAATTTACTTATTTCAGGTTGTTTAGGGAATTATGAAATTTGTCCTGAAATAACAAATAGTATTTCAAGCAAGCTAGATACAATCAAATCAAAAAATACATAGAAAAGTTCATCATTGATATAAGTAGTCATTTAATTACCTCGCCTTTAGTTATCATGTTGGAGATTATTAGAAAATCACGGAAATACAACTTCAGTAACTGTAAAATATTACAGTCTTAATGATTTTAATATTTGTATTAGTACCTAATTTCAGGGGGTAGCATACTGATATTAAAGATTATTACAACTCTTACTTGATGCTTTTATACTGTTATTATTTAATAAGTTTCTTGTTACTTATTTGCATTTAAAGAAAGGGGTAAATCTATTATTGGAAACTATAAATATTTGCATTAATCATTGACATTACACTAAGGGGAGAGTTTAAAGTTAACTCAAATATACAAATTGATTAATGAGGTAACTTATGGGATGTTGTAATAAAACACCAAATGGTGGAGCCCCTCTAGGGTTATTATTAAAAGTAATTTTTTGGATTGGACTTTTTATATTTTTGATCGCTTTATGGCAGTAAGCTTAATGAGTTCAATCGTAATGATTGTTCACATATACTAAAAACTAAAACGCAAAAACAACTTATAGAATCAAGTAATTTTTCTATGAAAATAGTGACATATGAAATTGAAAAAATTCATATTTACGACGATTCGGTCATAGTCAAAATTGACGTATTAAAACGATAAACACCCGGCAAAATGAGATTGTCGAGTGTAGCAAATCGTGTTGATGCATTTGTTATATTGCCATATCTGAAATTGCTAATTGAACAGCTTGAGCTGCATGAATTTCAGTTGTGTCGTATAATGGGACTTCTGTATGCGCTTGCTGAATAAGTAGAGCTATTTCAGTACAACCTAAAATAACAGCTTCAGCGCCCTGCTCATGCAAACTTTTAACGATACTTAAATACTTTTCTCTTGAGTCAGAGTTAATAACGCCTCTGCACAATTCATCGTAAATAATGTTATGAACAGTCGTACGATCATTCTCTTCTGGTACAACAACTTCAATACCAAATTTTTCGACCAAGCGACTTTTATAGAAATCCTGCTCCATAGTAAAACGAGTACCAAGCAGCCCAACTTTTTTAATGCCATCAATAACCAATTTATTAGCTGTTGCATCGGCAATATGAAGAATTGGGATTGATATGCTACTTTCAATTTCAGGCGCAACTTTATGCATTGTGTTAGTACAAATAAGTAGGAAATCAGCTCCACCAGCTTCAACCGATTTTGCAGCTTCTGAAAGTATTAATGCAGTTTCATCCCACTTACCTTGATGTTGTAACTTTTCGATGTCATCAAAATTTACGCTGTATAGGCAGATTTTCGCAGAATTAAGGCCACCAAGTTCATCTTTTATGCCTTCATTAATAACTTGCAGTGGATTCCCAACTCATGCCACCTAACATTCCAATTGTTTTCATCTTGTACTTCATTCCTTAAAAGTAATATAACGCGTATATAATACGTTTTCTGCCATGCAAACTTACCACTAAATACGGTAAACACAAAGGAATTAGAATGCAGCAAAACCTGTTAATTCATTTGTTATGTGACTTTATTCCATTAGTAATTTAGGCCAATTTACATCAGCTTTAACAACATTACCTTTGATGTCTTTTCTCCAAGTCTTTTGGACTGATTTACTATAATTAAGGTACAGTTTACCTTCAAAAATATCCCAAGCATTAGGGTCTATTTTTGCTGTATAACCTTCACTCACGGCCCACGCGCAGTAACCACCATATTGAGGTGCATATATTGTAGGATTAGATACAAATAGTTTAAGATTGTTTTGTGAAGAAAAGTACCATTTTGAACCATTCCATTTGTAAGTAATATTTTTGTTACCTTTTATAGCTTGGCTTTCTGTAAAGTATGCGACGGGATCATACCCTTTGATAGCTTTACCGAAAAAGTCACTGTTTACAGGCTCAACTGAAAAAGCAGGTGTGAGTAAACCTAACCATAAAAAGAATGTAAATATTAATTTTGTATAATGACTCATATTAACTCCCTGATTTAACGAATAGATAAACTAAATAAAAATTTTAGGAATTACATAACGGCTAACAACATTTGACCATTTTAATGTGAGGAACACCTGTTACTTTAGCTATATAAGAATTCCCTATCGTTTCAAAGCCAATTTTTTCATACATTACTACTGCATGTAATCTAGCATGTAAAAACACTTCTTCAGCTTCTTTTCCAAAGCTAAATTTACTAACTCTGATAAAATTCTAGTCCCTAAACCCTTACCTTGCATTTTGGGTTGTACAACCATCTGGGATATTTTAAAAATACCTTTTGCAATTTCACTTAACCGACCATACGCATATAACTCGCTCTTCTCAACGATAGCTACATGAGTACTATTTTCTTCCAAATCATCAATTAGAATTTCTTTTGGTAATCCTGGTTCGCGAAAAAATAAATCGTATCGTAAATTTAAGACTTGTTGATATATATCATCCGTACTTTGTAAGTTGATAATTTCCATTTTTCCTCCTTTTTCATAACACCGGTCAACTTATAATGATAATCATACTCGAAATTAAAAGCGCCGAATGTTGTAAATAGCGTGTTGATGGCTTTGTTATATGCACTGCTTAACTAAACTGCTAGCTAATTGTTTAGTCTCTGATAAGTTTTGATACCAGTTATTAAAAACCAATTGAAATTCAGTAAAAGTCATAGTACCAAAATCATAAAATTTGTATCGATTTAATACATCGATCACTTTATCTCTATTAATTAATTGAGACGTAAATCTGACTGCTGTTACATGAGCTGTACTAAGTCTATATCTGCTATCAATCGTGGTGTGTAATAAAGATTCTTGATATCTATTTCTCAATTTATTTCGTAACTCATTTAAACCTTCTCCAATAGGAAATCCTTGAATTAAAATGCAAGATGTTGATATTGTTATTCATTCAAATTTAATACTTATCGATTCTGTGTCTTGCATGCATTGTTTGAAAATTTGAACATATGAAAAGGTATCGATATCAGCCAGTTGGAATCCAGATATGCAGCTAATAATAGAGAGAATAGTTAAATGTAATTCTTCTTCAGGATAGTAATATTGCTTAGGTTCGACTTTCTTTAATTCACATAAGAATTCAGTTATTTTTCGGCTAACTTTACTCTCATTATTTTGTAGATAAGTTAAAGCCGTGATACCTCTTCGAGTATCGTTAGGGTCACTAATTAACTTATCAATATTGCACTGTCCGCTTTCTATTTTTGAATACGAAGAATCCCACATTTCATCATAAATTCTCTTTAGCACAGAATTGACCTCACTAAATTAACGTATAAGCTTGTATAGCACCTTTACTTACTATGCAGGTTAGGCTCAAATTGGTAAACCCAAAGAAATCTAGAATGCCGAGTGTAGCAAATCCAGTTGACGCATTTGTTAATTATGTGCCAAAGTGACACGGAACTTGTCAGCGTATAATAATTAAACTACAATTTATTTGTGCTACTTTGACACTGAATGGAGATTATTATGGCAACTGCATTACCTCGTATTACAGCACGTGTAGATATTGATACACAAGAACTACTATCTCAAGCTGCGGCTATTGCTGGTATGTCTAGTATTAACTCATTTGTGCTTAGTGCGGCTGTAGAAAAAGCTAAAACTATTATGGAACGTGAACGTGCTCTACAACTAAGTCAGCAAGATTCTATGACGTTAATGACTGCGTTAGACCAACCAGGTAAACCAAATAGCAATTTACAAAAAGCAGCTTCACGTTATATGGATAAAACTCAATAATGAATACTGTCCAATTAGAAAAAGCTAAACATGACCGAAGTCGTTTTGATTGTGGCATTACCGCATTCAATAATTACTTAAAAGTTATGGCAAGCCAACAAGCTAAGAAAGACAATACTCGTACCTTTGTTCTTGAAGATAAACAATGTCCTGAACATATTATTGGTTATTACACATTAACCATGACACCTATTGATATTCAGGATTTACCTTCTAAATTACAAAAGAAACATCACAGTGTAACTTCTGGTGGTTTAATTGCCCGCTTAGCCGTCGACCATAGATACAAAGGTCAAGATTTCGGTGAGTGGCTTTTGATTGATGCGCTTAGAAAACTATTAATGGCAAGTGAAACAGTGGCCTTCCCTGTTGTCATTGTTGATGCAAAAGATGGCGCTGAATATTTCTATGAAAAATACGGTTTTACCGCATTCAAAGACGCTGATAACAAACTGTTTATTACAATTGCAGACATTAGAGCTAGTATCGGTGAATTAATTTAAACCGAGAAGCAGTTAACGCCGCAATAACACGTTTGCTACTATGCAATTATACTCAAAATTGACGCCTTAAAACGAGATACACCCGACACCTGAGATGCCGAGTGTAGTAAATTGTGTTGATGCATTTGTTATATTTTTTACCTGAGAACAACGCAACACATCCTATCATTTCCACTTTTACATCCGTAAAGTGCTCGTTTAACGATGCCACTAATGATTTTAAGTCATCGTTATAGTTACTAAATATTCCTTTTTTATTGTAAACACCCATCAATTTTTTAGCGAAAAAGTTTAGTTTTGTATCCTTGCCCAAAATTGTACTACCAAACAAAACCCCACCATCATTCAGATGTTCTTTTAGATGCTTAAACATAATACCCTTATCAATCAAATTTCCAGGTAAACAATGAAGCAAGTAATTAACACTAATTGAGTCAAATTTATCGATATTTAACTCAAGAGGCTCAAGTACGTCCCCGCAGTAAACCTCAGGTTGGAAATGATTTATTGCTTTTGAAGTTGTATCAAGACTATTTTGATTTAAATCTAGCAAAGCGATACGTTTTGTTGATTGAGGTAGATAATTCTTGAGGTAATAACCTGAGCCAACACCAACATCTAAATGATTAGATGAAACTAACATTGAAAATTGTTCGCTAATAAATCTAGTTGGGCATTTCCAAAAATAGTTATTTGAGACTCCTAAAACCCAGAAATCATATATTGAGAGTACTTTCTTCGAGTAGACAGCTTGTCCAGCAACTGTGGATTCTTTATTCATTTTTAATTTCATATAGTTATAAATTATCAAACTTCAATTTATACTAAAAAATAAAGATAGCAAATCTTACCAGAGATAAAAAATATAACGCCTGCATAACACGTTTGCTACCAGGCAGATTAAACTCAAATTTACCACTTGATACGGTAAACCCAAAGAAACCTAGAATGCCGAATGTAGCAAATCGTGTTGATGCATTTGTTATAAAAATATCTTCTCACAACTACATACTTTCTTTAATTACAAGTAAAAGAGAATATAAATCACCCAATTGCTTTTTACGAGTATGCATAGAATCCGGTGTTAATTCATAGCCCTTTTCTACTTCTATACGTTCATCTAGCATATGAAGTAATTGTTGATAACTAGTACTCTCCAAATTATGAGCAATTTCATTACGTATCTTATTTAATACGTATACTTTTTTGAAAAGCCCACAATATACATTAGGATTAAACAAGTTTACAACCAACTTACGTTTACTTGAAAATGAATTATTTATCATTTTATTACTGATACTTGGTGATTTGAAAATTATTTCACCTAATAGCCTTTCAATACACAAATGCATTTTCAATATGTATATTTCAGTCACACCATTTAACTCAGGTTCGGTATGCCTTACCATTCCATAAGTGTTTAATAACATATTGTTTTTATAGTGAATATTTTCGTTCAAATGAAAGAGTTTCATATCTTACTTCATTAAGTTTATCGGATTTTTATAACGCCGCAATAACACGTGCGAACACCTTACTTTCCAAACCAATTATACTTCAAACCACAAACGCCGAGTGTAATTAGCATCGTGTTGATTGCTTTGTTATATTGCCTATTGATAAACAACATGAAATCGTTCCAATACAAGAACCATGTCCTCACTAGGCTTAATATTTAACTCTGAACATTCAGCAGCAAAGAAACGCCAATGAGCTTCACGCCACCATTTTAATGAACGGTCGCCCTCGCCTTCTGCATGAGCAAACTCAGCCGTAACTTCGTTATATTTACACGTTTCAACTGAATCTATTTCAATGATACAAATTGGGTTCCCATTCCAATCAACGACCACTTGTAAATGACCAACAGTTGGCATTGGTTCTTCACCAGATTCATACCAAACATTTAAGCTACAAGTTGCTGTCTTTTGACCAATTCGGATTAATTCTGCACATAAATTGGCATTATGCTCATCAGCGCAGAAATAGTCAGAACTGAATGATTGATATTTTTTACGCTCAGTTTCAGAAAGTGAACTTAGGTACTTATTCAAGTAGATTTGAGACTGTTCTTCCATGAAATCCTCTTAATTATTTTCGCAATATAACGCCTGCATAACACGTTTGCTACTATGCAAATTAAGCTCAAATTTACCACTTAATACAGTGAACTCAAAGAAACCTAGAATGCCGAATGTAGCAAATCGTGTTGATGCATTTGTTATGTTTCTGAATCAGGACCTTTTGTTAGCTTAAAACAAACAGGATCGTATTTATTTCCATAGCTAAAACGTAATTCTTGGATTTCTGAATGGTAAGTTATATTTTCTGGAAAACATTCCAGAACAATATTTGGATAACGATCTAAAATACTTGAAAGTTTATTTTCGCACCAGTTTAACACTTTGATATGTAAAGCTCGCCATGATTTTCCATACACCCCTTCACTAACCGGCTCCAGCCCTAGAACAAATAAAATATAAACCAACATTTCAACAGAATCGACATTCGGATTTTTTTCAATTTCCTTGATCTTATCGTAAATTAAATTATTAACTTTTGACAAAACAATGCAATCCTCATCCCGAATAAAACCGCTAGTACGGTAAAGCTCATCCCACACTATTCTTTTTTGAATAAACTTCCTGACTTTATAATCTGAGCTGATATTAGAGGCATATGTTATTGCTTCGAATAGCAAGCATGAGAGAAAATCGTCTACATAACGCTTACTAACTCCATTAACATTAATGGCACATGTTAATTTTGAAGTAGAATTAAAGAAGTTAGAAAGCTCCTGCATTGTTTTAAAAGAATCATGCCTATAGTTTAATTCATTACTACTATCGATATATTTTAAACTGTGAAAAATAGACTGAACTGTAAACTTTGGCCAATGAAGAAAACTGGTACTTTCATCTACGTCACTACTCTCAAGAAATGCTTTAATAGACATATTAAGCAAAAATAGGTAAGCTCGCCACTTTTCGTAATCTTGATCTGCATCATTAATATCTGGAGTTAGCAAAAAACTATAATTGTTAACTATTTTATAGTTATCATAGATACCACTACAAATTGGTTTAAATATACTAAAATAACTAGAAGAAAATTCGTTACTTTCACGATAAATAAATGATTCTCGATTATCAAGTGCACAGGTAATGAAATTCATAGACAATAGGCCCAAATCCATATTGAATTTTTCTTTTTCATTAGCTAATTCATATATCTTGCTAAAAAGTATTGGATGCTTATCAAGCATAATCCTACATATAAGTTTATCTGAAATTAGAGCTATAAGTGTATTAGCATATTTTTCTTCAATTTTTATATTCTGCTTGTCTATTTCTGATGCTAACTCTACTACCTCTTTGATTGAGTATAATATTTCATCTAGCATTACTGATATACTATCAGCATTTCTAGATATAAATATATTACCGACATAACCAACATATTTTTCTGCATTACGCCTACCAAATCGCGGAGGTTTAATAAATGCAAACCTTGCCCATAAAACAAAAACACTAAGATAAGTAAAAGCAAGGATTATCTGCAAGTCTTCAAATGTTACCGGACTGTCTTTTATAACCGGAAATCCTTTTAAGAGCCAGATTTCCATCATCAAACAAAAAATGCCAATAAAAGACATGACATAAAAACTACTTTTATGTAAATTAAATGGTGCTATATAACCTAAACTTATAACGAATATCAATTATATTCCAAGCTAATACCATTATAGCAAGACTAGCTAAGTATTCAGAAAACCCAAAAAACTTACCCGCTTCCGCATTGATCGTTTCAAAACATATATTATAAAAACAATTATCCACAAGTATTTAACCTCCCAGTTCAGACCGAAACATAACGCCTGCATAACACGTTTACTACTATGCGATTATACTTAATATTGACGCCTTAAAACGAGAAACACCCGACAACCTGAGATGCCGAGTGTAGTAAATCGTGTTGATGCATTTGTTATACCGTAAGACTTTCTGAGTACATTTTTCGGTATGAACGATGTTCTAAGTCCGTAGAACTTAGACCAAACTTACTTGCTAAAATAATCAGTTCAAACCGATAACTTTCAAGTAGGCTCTCATCGTCAGTCATTATGGCAAATTCAGCAAAATCACCTAACCCACTAAGAGTATCGACAGTAATATGAAATTCACCAACAAAGTAAATACTACGCGTTTTCTTCATGGCTAAAACAACATCATAGCCCATTGTATTAAGCATACTTTTCGCTTTATTGGCATCGGTGATATTCGTTGCTTCACAACGGTCAGCCTCTGGCCCTTTAACTATCCAAAGCTTAATTCCGGACGGTTCCATTTCACGAATACAAAGACTTTTATTTTCAGCCAAAAGTACTTGTTCAGGAGTATCAAAGTAACAATCTGATTCTAAGTTATCTTCAAGCATGACTTCATACGTCATTGAATTCAATATAGTTAAAAACTGAGATTTAGACTTCAACCTATATTTCAATTCAACTTCAAACTTACCTTCAAAATGTTCTGACATCGCATCACTACTTACTTAAAATGATAAAGAAGGCTAGATTAGCATGATAATTCACTTATTTCAGTTAACTACATTCGATTACGGTATAACGCCTGCATAACACGTTTGCTACTATGCAGACCAAACTGAATTTTACTGCCTTAATCACTGAACTAAAGACAAAATGACAACGCCGAGTGTAGCAAATCGTGTTGATGCATTTGTTATAAGCGTAGTGATTATTCAGATATTTTCTGTTCGATATGCCTACATGTTGGAAATGAACTACAACCCCAAAATTCATTGCCAACTGATTTACCCTTTTTAGCCACTTTAAGAACCATATTCGATGAACATTTAGGGCACTGTTTATCGGTGGAATCAAGTTCAAAACTAGGCATTTCAGGTTCAGCATTTGATAAAACACTTTGTAAACTGAGTCTGATACTTTCGATACTATAAGCTTGTTTAGCTGGTATACGAATAAGTGGGAAATAAGCCGATTCACAAGCGCTCTCTAAAAACTGGTCTCTAGACTTTCGTTTAGCATTATTATGAGAACTGTCGTCTAATTCGATTGCACAGATAACTGACAAGTCATCTTGATTACACAAAACAAAATCAAAGTGCTTAGCTGATATTTTATTAAACGCGATCTGCCATGCTGATTTTGTCATTCCTTTTTCAGGCGCAATAACATCAGCAACTCGAACTTTACCAAAAACTAGCACATTATCAGTAGCAACGGTTTGTTGTAGTACACCAAAAAATGAACGTTCTGCGGGAGTAAATAATGCCCCGAGTTGACGATAAGAATGTTCACTTTTAGTCGATGATTGGCTTAATTTAAGCTTAGTAATAAAAAACAAAACCAGAACAAAAATCAAAGCTATTATGATTAGAATTTCCACGATATCTCCATTAATTCAACCTTTTACTTCCATATCTTGGCCTAGTTTAAAATAACCAAGAAACCGCTGTAATTACCATTTCAATTTAAGCTTATAACGCCTGCATAACACGTTTGCTACCATGCAAATTAAACCCAAATTTACCACTTAACACGGTAAACTGAAAGAAACCTAGAATGCCGAATGTAGCAAATCGTGTTGATGCATTTGTTATATGCAAACAACCATTCTTACTATGAGGTCATTACTTTAATGCCAAAAATGGTAAACAATCCACCAGTGACATAATCCATAAACCCAGAGATGCGAGCATAAACGCTTTTAACTGATTCATGGGAAAACGCCGTAGCTAAGAATAAGTGCCAACTAAGCGTAATTGAAGCCATTGTTAGCATGATTGCTAATATCATCGTTGAACTCATGTTTTCAGGCATGGAAACACTGAATAAACTGACGACAAAGAAACCCGTTTTCGGATTTAAAATACTGGTGATAAAAGCTGAAATGAAAACCTTTCTTTTCGATGGTGATATCGTTTTATTGATTTCGGTTGACTCACCTAACCTTTTTATTTTTCGAGTTAGATAAATCTGACGCATTCCCAAATACAATAAATAACCGCCACCTACCATTTTCATTAAACCAAATAATTGAGGAAAATGAGAAAAGAGAATAACTAAGCCAGAGCCACCAAAAAACGACCACAGTAACGTCGCACAACTAACACCGAAAGCAGAAAAAGCCGCAATTTTACGGTCGTAATTAAGTGCAGTGTTAATCGTTAAAAGTACATTAGCACCAGGAGTCGCAACAGCTAACATCCAAATTAAAGCCACATGAAGAAGAACCAATAAATATTCCATTACCTACCATTCCAATAAATTAAGCAGTGAGCTTAAAAAAGCATATAACGCTTGCATAACACGTTTATTACCATGCAAACCAACCGAATTTAACCGCACTAATCACAAAACTAAAGGCAAACCCAGAACGCCGAGTGTAATAAATCGTGTTGATGCATTTGTTAGGCATATGCCAACCCACTATCAGTTTTTAGCTTGTATAAAACTCTAATGCCGCCTTTTCTAGTTTTCTCTTCACTAAATTCAAACAATTCTGTTTTAAGCATCAATGACTTTAATGATTTATGTTCCGTACTTTTACGAAGTGATTCCCACTCTTCGGGTTCATATTTTTTTAATAAATAACTAGCTGAATGCAATAAAGTCCAACCATCCTTTCTAGCTGTTTCCTTTGCAATTTTAGTAAGCATAAGTACCAAACTATTTAACCGTAAAACTTGAATTATTAGCTCTTGCTTATAGGCATCTGAAGAAATAAATTCCGACATTGTTTTTTTACCGTCTGCTAATGCTTTAATAAAAGACTGAGTCGCATTGATTTCTGAACGTATATGCTCACATTGTATATCTAGCCTTTTGCTAATGTGTTCACAGCTATCAATCGATTTTAAATCAAGCTCAAGAAGTAAATGATGAACTAATTTATTCCTTTCTTGAACTAATTTGGATAATGATTCTTTTTTATTTAAATAAAAATCCTCATTATCAATCCAAAATTTGAAAGATATATAAGGTTCTTCATGGTCATCAGCACTTCTTATACTTTCGTTTTGACTCTTATTCTCTATAAACTGTCCAACTAATTGCCCCATCGTTTGTCTACTTATGGAAGCTTTTTTAAATTCAATAATATCTTGCAGTTCACTTATACGGCCATCAATTTCCCGAAATGTAAGAACATACTTCAATAACCCTTCAAGCTGTTGAAATAAAATGATATTTCGACCTATTTTCCTTTGTACTTCACTAATTAAATCGGTTAATAGCATATTTACTCCATGTGCCTAACGCCTGCATAACACGTTTACTACTATGCAATTATACTTAATATTGACGCCTTAAAACGAGAAACACTCGGCAAACTGAGATTGCCGAGTGTAGTAAATCGTGTTGATGCATTTGTTATGTCCGTTATTTAAAGTGGTTCTGCTTTTTTTTCGTCAACTGATTCATTACCTTGCAATGGTGGTAAATTAACGACGTACATTGGCAGAGGTCGTTCACCTGAAACCACCTTCTCAATGCCCGTAAGAACGTTTAATTGGCTTTGCTCATAATCTCCATGCGCCTTAGGTCTATAACAATCACGTTCTAACTGTACTTTATCGTAGTCATAAGATAAACACTGTGACATTGCATATATAAGCTCAACGAATAGTTCATCATTTTTCTTAAACCAAGGTTCAAGTGAATCATATTCTGATTGACGATTTAAATGGCTATTATACATTTTCCAAGCATGAGTTACGGCTTGCTCTTTCTTCGTTTGATACTTTGTCCTTATGATTGGTAAAACTCGTCCATAGAATTCAATATCTATCATATTCAGTGATTGTACATGTTCCTTATGTAATCGTTCAGCACGAGTAGACATCAAAGTTCGAAAAATTCGCATTCGCCTTTCACGTTTTTCACTCAGGCTTTCAACAAGTTTCTGAGCCTGAACGGCCAAAATCGGCCCTAAAACAACCGCTGCCGTCATGATGATATCTTTATTATCCATATTGATGGATTCAAACATTTCTTATACTCCAAACTCATTTTAATCGATGAGAACATAACGCCTGCATAACACGTTTGCTACTATGCAATCATACCTAAAATTGATGCCTTAAAACGAGAAACACCCGACAACCTAAGATGCCGAGTGTAGTAAATCGTGTTGATGCATTTGTTATGTGCGTACGATACATGAAATTTAGTAAAAATGCATAGAAAAACAATCAGTTTACCTATTGTTTGATTGAAGATAAAAAACTATGATTTAACACAGTATTAAACATTAGTCATCGGGATATATTCATGCTAATTGCTAGGTTTTACTTCGTTACATTTTTAGCTATCGCTTTTTTGGGTTCGTGGACAACAAGCGCAGATCCTGGTTCAGCATTAGATATGCCGCCGCCATTAATAGCTGGCATATCATCAGTAGTATTTATTTTCATGACAATAGCCCTTTTTAGCCAAAGTTTAAACACTAACCTCTTAAAAGATTATCAATTGAAAATAATATCTTTCAGCTATTTTGCTGTCTCATTCTATTCTTGGATTGCTCCTATTTATAAATACTGGGATCAAGCTGCTTTTGAGATCTGGGGTTGGGGATTACTAATTCTGATATTTATCGATTTAGGTGCAAGTATTACAATATTAAAAGGAAATAGAAAATGTCATTAGCTAACCTTAAACAGTTTAGCCCTCTGTCATCTTTAATTAGCTTGGCGTATAAAGAATTTCAAAATAAACAAAGCTCAGATAAGTTTTATCGAGCTAATGTACCATTAATAAAATTGGCCATTGAAGAAGGATTTACTTTACAGGATAAAATGCTTCGTGATTCAGTTGACGCATTAGAAAGTCTAGCCCCATTTGGAGCAAGAAGAAGTAACTTTGAAAGACGTTACTTAATCGACGAAAGAACTATTTTAGACCTACCAAATGATCCAGACAAATTAGCATATGGGTATTGGTGGTAATAAATATTAAGACCGTAATTTCGCGGTCTTAATTGCACATAACGCCTGCATAACACGTTTACTACTAAGCAATTATACTTAATATTGACACCCTAAAACGAGAAACACCCGACAACCTGAGATGCCGAGTGTAGTAAATCGTGTTGATGCATTTGTTATAACTACGCTTTTGATGATGCTGATTCTATATGGTTTACAGCTGCACCTAATACAAAATGACAAAAAGTAGCCATTATAAATAATGTAAATTGAGTTTTACCTAAACCATCACTTGGTATTACCAACATTAAAATATTAATAACCACATTAACGACTAACCCAAATGCGACCAAGATCGTTAAATAAAAACTAATTGCTGATGTTTTTTTGGGTCTATGTGTTTTAGCTAATGCTGTAGCTAATTTAACAATAAGCTGTCCATAAACAATTGTTGCAGCAATCCCCCAATCAGGAAGCATGTAAAAACTACCCACAGCTCCTTGAGCATTCCGCACAATAAGAATTATGATAAATGGTAATATAACAAAAACATAATCAGCTATTAATGCCAACATGTTACCGCTAGTATTTTTCACGATCTTTTTGCGCCTCTTGAATGAGAAACTGCACCTCTTTACCTTTAATTACTTTCTCAACATGCAAGACTTTATAATTTCTATTTGTAAATGATTTTGCATTTTTAAGTTTACAAGCGTCATAGCTAATAAAAGCGATTAAAGCATCACCTGGGTCCAAATGCCCTAACTCACATTTTTGATAGCGTGATAACCATTCTTTATGCTCAATTGATGCAGAAAAGACAGTATTTCTTTCTACACTTTTAAAGTCCCATTGTGAATCACCTAGAAATTCAGGTTTCTTAACTAGCAATGTTTCTGTTCTTTTGACCGTCGTCGAATGCTCCACAAACAAATCATCGACATCTTTATCAAACCTAACTTTTGTATTCAAATAAACAACATTTGAGCTTGCTGGCGTTTGGATATCGATAGTTTCACCATCAACTAATAATTCAGATGCTTGACACAATTTTTTAATATCTTTTGCATATTGATACCTATCAATATTAATTTGATTTGGAAATTCAACTTTATCCTGAGTCATCAAATCATCTTCAATTTTACAAACTGACTTATCAATACTTTCTTCAGAATCAAATTCATCAAGCCCAACCATCGAATTAGCTATTAGGCGTGGAATAGAGCCAATTGCTTCAGCAATTAGTTTTATTTTTGAGCCACATTTGATTACGCTTTTTAATGAACCAGTCTCAACAGCAGAAAGTTCATAAGTAAAATTTAGATCTGCATCTACGGCTTTACCTACTGTATAGGTTAGTGATTCAAATGCGGAGACATACGCAGCCATAGCTAAAAAGACGCGTTCTGGCTTCCCTACGCAAGGCTTGTAATCCAGCCTTATTTCAAATGACTCTTCGTACAATTTATACTCCTAATGACAAATTAAAAAAGTAGTTATAACGCCTGCATAACACGTTTACTACTATGCAATTATACTTAAAATTGACGCCCTAAAACGAGAAACACCCGACAACCTGAGATGCCGAGTGTAGTAAATCGTGTTGATGCATTTGTTAACAAGCAATTATCTACCTAGCTTTATAAGCTATTAAAGCTTGCTGCAACCAAGAATCTTGTTCCTTGATATTTTTAATCACCCAATTAATGAATTTAGCTGAATACCTGTGAATATCAGTATAATTATGATACTCAGAATTATTATTTGCTTTAATTTTATGTTTATAACAGATAGCTTGAAAAGAGTGTTGATTTAATACTACCTTTGATTGCTCTCTATTCATTTGTTCAATAGCAGCCTTTGTTGTAAAAGGATGCGTTGTATTTAAATCTTTAGCTTGAGTGATAATAACTGCTTGTTGACCATTATCACCCACACTCAGAGTTAAATCGGCCTGACTTGGATTTTTTGTTAAAGCTAATTTATAGTCAATTGAGATAGAGTATTTATCTGAGCCAATCTCTTTACTTGTACTTTCAAATTGCTTTAAAAAGTTAGTAACCTCTACAGCTGTTATATCACCATATGATTCTTTTATGATACCGATTTCAGGATCAGGGCCATCTAACACCAAACTTAACATGCCAACACTCTGGCCAGCTAAAGGAGAATTCCCCATTTGATTTCGATAACGTTCTTGATAATTTAAAACGTTGGCTTGAAATAATCTTGAAAGTTGAGGCTGTAATTCTGGAATCAGAAGGTGTGTCGCATGATCTCGTAGCTGTATTAGTGTCTCTATATTTAATTTTACAGGATCATTATTTTGCAACCTCAATGGTAAAGAATCAGATATCGAAATACTTTTCCCATTTTTATAAAATACTTTCTCCTCACCTAAAGCTTCCAAAATCTCAGCTTTCAAAAATAACTCCCAAGCGTTTACCATCATAATAGTAAATGCCTCAATCCTATTACATAGGCTAGGTCGGTTATACATTTCTAAAGCTAATGTAAATGCATCTAAACTTCTTTTTATCAACTTCTGATACATTTTCTCATTTGGCGATAATTTACGCGCAGAAGTACTTTGTGACATTAAGCGAATAAATTCATCATTAGAAACTTTAGAAAGTCCTTCTGATACCCATCCTCCATGTTCAGATTTAAAAATATAGGAACCTTTTAATTTCTCACTTATATATTTCCCAACACTTTTAGGGTTGTAACCTGTTGCTATTGCCGCATCTTGATATGTAAAGCTTTGCGCTTTATCTTCTTGTTCTCGAAAAAAGTCGAGCAAAAGTATTCTTTTATCTTTTCTAGCCATAATCAATATACCCTACTATTGCTTGTTAACGCCTGCATAACACGTTTGCTACCATGCAGATTAAGCTCAAATTTACCACTTAACACGGTAAACTCAAAGAAACCTAGAATGCCGAATGTAGCAAATCGTGTTGATGCATTTGTTATACGTGTCTACTTTAGTTTGAATAAGCACATATACAAAACTTAATATAACTTACAGCTCATCACAGATAAAACAGTACAAGAGGTATGAACAAAAAAAGAGCTCGATGACTGGAATCGAGCCCTGAACGTGAAATGCTTGTCTACAGCAACACAAAATTAGTGAGGAGTTCTAGTTTATTACTGGAATCACTCCCAACCAACTGTAAAATAAGACAGGTTTGTTTTTAATGCTCCATCCTTTTAATAAAGTAAAACTCTCAATATCTCTGCACAAAAAAAAGGACTCATTGGCTAGAATTGAGTCCCAGAAGTGAAATGCTTGTCTACAGCCACACATAAATAAGTAGTGACTACGATTTTATTACATTGAAATTGCCTTACTAACTGTAAAATCAGGTAGGTTACTATTAAATATTTACAATTTGGACGTCGTTGATTTCGTATAACGCCTGCATAACACGTTTGCTACTATACAGACCTAGCTGAATTTTAACGCCTTAATCACTGAAACTAAAGGCAAACTGACAACGCCGAGTGTAGCAAATCGTGTTGATGCATTTGTTATACAATCATTTTGCGACAGACTTAACATTAATATTCATTGACACAATAGATGAACGAGAGCACTGTATGCAAACACATGCATGTACATAAAAACAGCGTTAAAAATGGAGATAAAACATGAAAAAAAATAATATTATAGATAACAGTGAGAACCCTACTAAATCTACAAAGCTAGAAAGAATAAGATATTGTATTTTCTTCGGTTCATTTTATGTCTATTTATCTGGAGCTTTATATTTCTATGGCTATATGGGAAAGCTAGGGTTTAAAGGAGCCTCTCTTGACAGTATATTCTCACCTCTAGTATTTTCTCAATATTTTTTCAGTGAAATTTTCACTAAAGCATTTATCATTCAAGGTGCTAACCTTTTATTGTTTCCTTTAGACAATTCTTTAATTATCACTTCTTTATTAATATTATTCGCTATTGCTATTAAATTAAAAGTTCTAGATAAACTATCATTAAAAATGACTTCTATTGCAAATAACTTAAAGAACCCAGAAAAGTCATTTATTCAAAGAAACCCAATTATAAGCGCATTTTTAGCATTTCCAGTTGTATATTTAGGGCAAGCAGCAAGTTTCATTTTATTTCTTTTCTTATCTATATTTATAATGCTACCACTTTACATTCCATATAATGCTGGTGCAATTTCAGCAAAAAACATGACCGAAACAAATAATGGCATGGTGTGTAATGGATTTAATTGGAATGAAGATAAATATAAAAATGAAGACATTATCTTGAGTTGCGAGCGAATTAGAGTAAATAAGAATGGGGACAATATATCAGGTACTGTTATCCATTCAGATTCAAAATACTTGTACGTAAACACAAATCATTTGTTATTACGAGTTAAAGATGAAAATGTTGTCACATGTACAAATAAGCAACGAAATCAGATGAAAAAAGAAGCAACAATAGAAAACCTTGGTGAGAACTCATTCAAAAATTGTAATGAATTATACTTAGCTATGGACTCAAAATAATGCTTGTATAACGCCTGCATAACACGTTTGCTACGATACAGGCCTAGCTGAATTTTAACGCCTTAATCACTGAAACTAAAGGTAAACTGACAACGCCGAGTGTAGCAAGTCGTGTTGATGCATTTGTTATGCGTATTATTCGATGGTGAATATTACGACTAAACGGACTATATCAGTCCGAATTTTTTCATTGCATTCTTTACAACCAAGATTTTTTCTTCTGGGCATGGATATTTTCTCTCCGTTGATGATAGACGATTGGGAGCTTGTTTCATTTTAATCCCATTCAATTCTTTTATATGAGCTATCCAACAACTTTTAACTGAAAAGTTATATTTTCTTTTCACGTATTCCTGTACTTTTTTATAAGTCATATTCCCATTTCCAAATTTAATGAATGCATCCAATTAAAGTAGCATGGTGATAAAAATAATACTTTGATGCAGAAATAAAATGCATAGCTCACTATTTGAAGTCTGTGCGATTACTCAAAAAAATATATCGCTAAGAATGATAGAAAATGAAATGTTACCGAAACGCATAACGCCTGCATAACACGTTTGCTACCATGCAGATTAAACTTAAATTTACCACTTAATGCGGTAAACCCAAAGAAATCTAGAATGCCGAATGTAGCAAATCGTGTTGATGCATTTGTTATATTTTTTAACAGAACCATTGCTGCAGTTTCTGATTTGGTTGAATTCCCTCGATGTCCCCCATTAAAACTATAGCGTCAGAGTTTAGTCCATTTAATGAAGGGCCAAATAATCCACGAATAGCACCAGAACGATGTAAGACGACATAAAATCGGTCATGAAACTTCAGTTTGGGCGAATAATCCTTAAGAGTGATATTTTTATAATTTTTTTTCAAAAACCTATGAAGTAACGTTCTTGAGTTCTTAGTTCCCCGTTTAGGTGATGGCGTCATTCGCAATATAAATGAATCATCCTTGCTCAACCCTAATGCACTAAGATAATCCAATAAGTTGTGATATCCGCCATCTTTACCATCCTCACTAACATCAGAATATATATAGGGGTCTGTCAATATAATCTCTCTGGGCATGTCAGAATTTGGGTGAGTCTGTTTAACTAAATTTAAGAAACTATCTTTCGGTGGTTTAGCTTTCGGTCCTCCGGCTGCAACTTGTAAATTTAACAAACCTGAACCATCTGATTGAATACTTTGACTAGAAGTTTTCATTGGACAATTAGGAGCCCTACATTCTTGCCCTTGTTGGGGGATATAAACCTCGTTATCTAACTCATTACGAATCCATTCATGTAAAGCTTCAATAATCGACTCAGGATCGTAAAATCTATGCCATATAAAAGGATATTCATGAAGTACTCGATCATATTTAATGATATCGAAAGGTGATTTGAATAACTCAGGTAACTCTTTTTTCAACTCTTCTACATCTGACTTTCTAGCTTTTAAACCTAACGAAAACCTTATAAACCAACTCATATTAATGGAACTCCGAATAAAAATATAACGCCTGCATAACACGTTTACTACTATGCAATTATACTTAAAATTGACACCTTAAAACGAGAAACACCCGACAACCTGAGATGCCGAGTGTAGTAAATCGTGTTGATGCATTTGTTATGTAATTATGGTACGGATGACTTCAGCTCTTTCTATACGCCTTGAACGACTAGAGCTACCTTGTATTGCTGCATGATGATATTTTGCCTGAGCCTCTTCAAGCTTGTCAGAATCTATTTTACCTTCTAAAGAAGAATAAAAAGATTTTAGAATTCTCTCAAGTTTTACGATATCAGGTGATATATCTTTTGATACATACTGCTTATCCAGTTCAATAAATAACGTAAAAAAGTCTGCTTTATTCCAAACTCTAGATTTTTTGTCAAAACTTAAAGATTCTATTAGTCTAAAGTTTTTCTGTATTCGACTGTTAATTTCTTCTTCTTCGTCAAAAACATCATTATAAGTAGAGAGAAATTGTTCGAGCTTACTAGAAGCATTGAAGTATCCAGTTAACATGGTTGAAACTAAAGTTAAGCAATATCGTAAATCTTGCATTCTGCGAATATCATTCGCAGTAAAAAAATTGACATTATTAAAAAAATCGTCTTCTGACATTTTTTCACCAAAAGTTTTAAATGCCCCCCAAATCTAGCATTATCGATTTCCATTGCATTAAGTGAATAACTGGTTGCATTAATCTTTTGAAAGATATCTTTGATATCTTCAATTGGTAAGTCACCTAAATCGCGAGCCACAACATCGTATTGAAGAAACGCTTTCTTCGCTTCATCTGACAATTCACTATACTTAGGCATATTATCAAGAAGCTCAATTTCATCACTTTCTTTAAAATAGTGATGAAGCGTCGTAATTCGCTGTTGCCCATCAACCAAATATTCTGTTGCAATACCAGTAGTTGCATCAACGTCGCCTGCTGCTAAGTATATTTCTGGGAATGGGTAACCTTGTAAAACAGTATCGATAAAAGCGACTTTTTCCTTATTAGTCCACACTAATCTGCGTTGAAAGTCAGGACGAGCAATCAAAGAACCATTATCAAGACCTACGATTAGTTCTCGTAGTTTTTTATTAGTTGCAACTGTTTTCATTCTTCTAACTCCAAGAAAGTTTTACATTCATTAATCGATTTTAATTGATAGGCTTCAACAAATTGCCAGTCTGCATATAAACCAGCTGCAATTGTTAAATCTCCATACTTACCAGAAGCTGTTAGCTTAGAGAAATATGAAAACCACTCTTTGCGCACTTGAAATTTACCAGGTGACGATGGTAGCTGATCTGGTCTCATCCAACCTTCAAACATATTTTGTTTAAATTGTTTGCCTTTATACCATGAAGGATTCTCCCTACTATATGTATAAACTTGACGCCAATAATCATTAAAAAGCGATGGCGACACTATAGCAATATCCAGATCGGATTCATCTCCAAAAGCTCTAAATCTTGGTTTAGTTTCTTTTAATTCTTTAGTTTCTGAGTCAAATACCTTCTTTTCAGATAAACTGAAACCTAATTTACCTGAGCCAACCAAAAAAACGCAACTTGGATGAACTTTAAAATGAGATGCAATCTCTTCTTTAAGCTCATAATATAAAACACTATCTAACCAAAAGCTGTCACCAAAAATTATATGCTTACGCAAAAACATTTCAGAGTCAGTGGAAAGAAGCTCCTTTTTTATCAAATCCAACTTCCCTTCTATGTTGTTTTCCATATATCTCCCTTTTCTATGAATTACATAACGCCTGCATAACACGTTTACTACTAAGCAATTATACTTAATATTGACGCCTTAAAACGAGAAACACCCGACAACCTGAGATGCCGAGTGTAGTAAATCGTGTTGATGCGATTGTTAGCTGCGTACTCTAGTGGCTTGAGCTTCATAAGCATCGATGAAATCTATATTCATCTGACTTAACGTTTGAACCGATTTTTTATCATTGATTAAAACTACATTTTTATTATTTTTCAAAAATGATTTGATTTTAGATTTTTTAAAGCCAATTTTCATTTCTTGCTTAAATATAGGTATATAAAACATTAAAGCGCCGATAATAACTAGTCTCATAACAAAGCTATCATCTGCTTGAACCACGACCGATATTCGTACGTGAAACGGATTTAACTCTCCTTGACTAGTCACTGTATAATTATTATCTTGAAAACCTTGAATTTCAGAGCTATTTAATATTCTTGGTTTAACCAAACCAATCATTAGAAAACAATCTTGAGAACACAATGATGCATCATTATCAAGAATATAAGATATATACTTATCAAATAGTTCTGGATGTGAACTAGCTGAGCGAGTCGAATTAAAAGAAATTTTTAGTAACCATCTTAGTAAAAGATGGAAATCATATGACAAATCAATACTCGATTTGACAAAATTTTCGACCATAATTCCATTACTAGTTACAAATTTCTGGGCATAATCATCGAGTTCCCCTAACTTAACATTATTACATTCCCCACATACATCTTTTACAATCATTTCAGAAGGTATCATTTTACCGGCTTTTTCATTCCAACCAATATGCTTACCTAATTTTTCCTTTTGAAATTTATACATAAAATTAGGAATTACATGTTCCCTAGTAAGCTTATCATCATTTTTACAATAGGCACAAATAGCCATAAAATCCTCGTATATATAAAAGCAGCTAACGCCTGCATAACACGTTTGCTACTATGCAGATTAAACTTAAATTTACCACTAAACACGGTAAACCCAAAGAGACCTAGAATGCCGAATGTAGCAAATCGTGTTGATGCATTTGTTATGTGAATTGCCTAATTGATCCCATGAGCCTTTTTAAAGCGTCTTACTTTTGTTCTCATATTTTTCATTGGTGACGATGTATTAAATTGGATCATTCGTCCTAACGTCCATTGCTCATACCACAGGATTTCATATAAAGCATAATTATCAAGGCTATTAATTAGTTCTAAAACTTCTTTAGTTGTCGATTTAAACTCAAGCTGTAAATCAACGAAATCCCAGTCTTTATAATGAGCTTGGAAGCTTTGAGCTAATTCACCTAGTTGATTCCATTTATAACCGGTTTCAGGGAAATCTACAGGCTTTCCATTTGATTTTAGTTGATACCATTTAAGAACAAGCTTACCCCAACCTATTAAATATGAAAGAGTATCGCAAACACTAACTTTTGTATTTTTTACGTTTCCTTCAATTTCCAAATCACGAGATAACTCCGATGGAATAGATTGATAATCAACCAATAATTTAGATGAAATAGAGCTAATCGCATCAACTAACTCATCTTTATTTTTTGGGACTGAGGACATTTTAGACTCCATTCACATAACGCCTGCATAACACGTTTACTACTATGCAATTATACTTAATATTGACGCCTTAAAACGAGAAACACCCGACAATCTGAGATGCCGAGTGTAGTAAATCGTGTTGATGCGATTGTTATGTTTTGGTTTGAATAAGTTTAGATAACATTGCTTCTGCAACTTGATCACCAAAAGTTGACATACATTCTGGACCGTCATAGATAATTTCACCGTCTGCATGTTCACGAATGAACATATTCAATGTCAACGCACTATTATGAGCTGTTTCAAAAAATGGAACCGGTTGTTGTTCAAAATGAATGTCATGATGTACTACCCACTTATTACGAAACAAAACCATTTCTTCTCGATATTCGTTAAATTCGGCGAGACTTAGCTTTGTTGATTTAAGCAGTGAATCTATAAATTTCTGATGATATTCCTCTGGTATTAACTTCTTCCAATGCCCCTCATCTTTCCACGAACCAAACAATTTACACCAACTTGTTACTGCATCACAAAGTAACACATTGTGGATATGTGTATATGGACACAAGCCACCAAACTCACGATCTAACTCTTGGCACTTATGTTCAAGAGCAAGAAAACAGGAGTGCGACCGAAAAAATGAGTGTAAGACCGTCAACCGACCATGTAACTCTTTGACATTATTCATTTTCACCTCGTAAAAACATAACGCCTGCATAACACGTTTACTACTATGCAATTATACTTGAAATTGACGCCCTAAAACGAGAAACACCCGGCAATCTGAGATGCCGAGTGTAGTAAATCGTGTTGATGCATTTGTTATGCCGAAACTATAAGCTTACATAATTAACTAAGTGTTATTGACCTAGAGAGTTAGTAATATCGTAAACTCTACGATTAGACTCTATCGCATAAACTCTACCACCAAGAGCTTTACATTCTAAATCGCTTTTTCCTTTCCAATTTACACCTGTTCCGTACATTACAGGTCGAACAATTCGCCAAGGCCAAAACCCAAAGCGTTGACCACCTTGAAAATTAACAACTGTATTTGCACCTGCTCTATCGGCATTCTCAAGTAACTTTGGCATAACTCGACTTACTGAGCCATAAGTTCCTCTAGCTGCTTTTAAAGGTTTAATATGTTTATATTCAATATTTGGACTACTATCAAAAACACATTTAGTTCTCATGTTTTTAGCGTAATGTGCAGAGACTGAACTCCCTTCCTGTAATGTACTTAAATCAGCAGAACAACCAGAGAGTAAAATACAACCTATAATAACTAAAACTTTATTCATAACGCTCGTTCATTTATTTTATAAAGTCTTGTAAACTATCACTTAAATACAAAGTTGTTCAGTTCTAAACTTACGCAACTACTATAAACATTCTCTTATATGACATTGATTCAGTTTCCATTCAGGTTGAGCGGCATAACGCCGCAATAACACGTTTATTACTACGACGGCTTAGCTGAATTTTACTGCCTTAAACATCAAAACCAAAGACAAACCTACAATGCCGAATGTAATAAATCGTGTTGATTGCTTTGTTAAATGCGATTTAAAGTAATCTACAAACTAACCGCAACATATCTTTGTGCTGAATACCATTTTCATAGATGTCTTCATCATAATTATCGAGAAAGAAATCTTTTACGATTGAGTCAACTCGAAACCCATGCCGTTGATAAAACGACAATTGATAGCCAAAAGTTCCCGTTCCTAGCTCTACGTTACTGTAGCCATTCAAAGCTAATTCGTTTAATACAAATTTGAGGAGATTTGAGCCAATACCTTTTTGTTGATATTCCGGAGCTATCGCAATATTGTAGATTTCGACCACAGAAGAACTAAGCTGCTTACTAATACAAATACCGACTATTTCATGATTTTTAAAAGCACCGAAACAGTCAGAACTATTCAGATACTTATTAATACATTCTTGAGATGGATCTGCTTCAAGTAATAATTTCATTGGGGCTAAACCTGATGATATTTTTTTAAACTCAATCAAACCATTTTCCTCTCAAAGTCTTTGAAGCATTTAACGCCTGCATAACACGTTTGCTACCATGCAGATTAAGCCTAAATTTACCACTCAACACGGTAAACAAAAAGAAACTAGAATGCCGAATGTAGCAAATCGTGTTGATGCACTTGTTATGAATCTATTTTATGGTTTAAATTATTCGCATCTTCGAATACTTTTGTCTTTTCAATAAATACATCTTCTATATAACGTGAATAATCAGTACTGAATACTTGAGGTTCTTTGATTACAATAGCATTAAGTTCTACATCCGTTTTCTCTGGAGTAATAATAACTTTAAAAATAAGATCATAATATGATACCTGAAATTTAGAGTTACCTTTTATGTAACCACTAATGGAAAATAGTGCTGGAATACTAAAATGATTAAGTGTTTTAATCACACCATTTTCAGATAAGTTAAATGTTGATATGTGTTCAGTAACAAACGCTGAAAAAACGTCATCGTCAAAAGTAAAGTTAGGAGATCCCAATGAAATTGACTTCATATCTAAATCATTTGGCAAATTAATAGTTACACTATGAAGTAATGAATCTTTAGATACTGGAATTAAAGAGATCTTCGACTTTACTTTTTCCATTTTCAAAACGATAACACGCTCAGAGTTATACGAATTTAAAGAAAGCTGATAAGCCTTTTCACTAATATTGTTAGCATGCAAAGATACAAAAACCGCAATAACTGACAACGCAACAGAAACAACTGTTACAATTTTATTGAAATTCAAATACATTTCCTTTTAATTTAGACTCATAACGCCTGCATAACACGTTTATTACTATGTAAACCAACCTGAATTTAGCCGCCTTAATCACAAAACCAAAGGCAAACCCAGAACGTCGAGTGTAATAAATCGTGTTGATGCATTTGTTATGTGCTATTTTACGTGCTGATTTATTAATTTTTCCAATTTTAATTGCGCCGCTTCAAACCAAATATGAAGCTCTTCATTAGCTTCTATATAAGGGTGGTCGCTAGGAATCGTATCTCCACTTTCGAGCTTGGGTTCACTTAATTCATCCATACCTAAACTAATGATATTTGTAGATATTGTCGTATCTATCTTTGACTTACGAAAATATAGACTACATAAAGTGTCAATCCTGATTCCAAGCCCTACAAACTTTTCAATAAGCTTTTCATCATAATTCTTACCTAGATTGAGCGAGCGATTTACCTCGGCACCTAACGAGTAAAACTCATGTACCGATCCTGTAAGCTCTTCTAGCTTTTCTATAACCCTTTCTTTTCTATCTCGTTTCCTAATAAACCATTGGTTTAATAATAAGAGTGTAACAGCAAGAGTTGTCGAGATAGCGACAGTAAACAACTTTGCTTGTTCTGTAGGTTCAGAAAACACTATAGAAAACCATTCAAATATCATCAAAATTCCTTGTATACTGAGATAGCACATAACGCCGCAATAACACGTTTATTACTATGACGACTTAGCTGAATTTTACCGCCTTAAACACCTAAACCAAAGACAAACCTACAACGCCGAATGTAATAAATCGTGTTGATTGCTTTGTTATATTGCCTATTGATAAACGACATGAAATCGTTCCAATACAAGAACCATGTCCTCACTAGGCTTAATATTTAACTCTGAACATTCAGCAACAAAGAAACGCCAATGAGCTTCACGCCACCATTTTAATGAACGGTCGCCCTCGCCTTCTGCATGAGCAAATTCAGCCGTAACTTCGTTATATTTACACGTTTCAACTGAATCAATTTCAATGATACAAATTGGTTTCCTATCCCAATCAACGACCACTTGTAAGTGACCAACGGTTGGCATTGGTTCTTCACCAGATTCATACCAAACATTTAAGCTACAAGTTGCTGTCTTTTGACCAATTCGGATTAATTTAGCACATAGATTGGCATTATGCTCATCAGCACAGAAATAGTTTGAACTGAATGATTGATATTTTTTACGCTCAGTTTCAGAAAGTGAGCTTAGGTACTTATTCAAGTAGATTTGAGACTGTTCTTCCATGAAATCCTCTTAATTATTTTCGCAATATAACGCTTGCATAACACGTTTATTACCATGCAAACCAACCTGAATTTAACCGCCTTAATCACGAAACCCAAGACAAACTCAGAACGCCGAGTGTAATAAATCGTGTTGATGCGATTGTTGTGCGGACTATCTTTCGGCTTAGCTAGCTTGGTAAAGAACTGCTCCGCCAAGATTTTCTAAGCCTTGATTTTAATTTACCGATGCCAATTAAGCGAACAAAATGTTCTTAAATTGCGAGATGAAGTAAATGGAAAACAGATACATTTTTTACACCATTTGAACGGTTTGGTTTCAGCAGATTTTGAGCTGATAAACCAAATATCCTAACCACAATTGGGATTGAAAATGCGGCGAGGAAAACACGGATGCAGGCTAAAATGAGGCAATACCAAAGAACCATTGAAGCGTAAAAATGCCTCTGAAACGCCTGAATTTAGGCCGACAATGCTTAATTGCCGAACCTGATGAAACAAATACTAAAAGGCAACAAAAAAAGAGGATTTGTGATAGCTAAATAGCGCTTACAAAAGTCTCGTTTCTATTGATGAACCGTGCAAAAAATTTCGGACTCAGTACGCATAACGCCTGCATAACACGTTTGCTACTGTGCAGATTAAGCTCAAATTTACCACTTAACACGGTAAACTCAAAGAAACCTAGAATGCCGAGTGTAGCAAATCGTGTTGATGCATTTGTTAGGCGAATGCCTAAAAGTTATAAGCCACTCTTCGTAATTATTTGAGCTAAAGCTGCACCTAAATTTGTTGTTTCATAGCTAACTTTTAATTCATTATTTAACGCATTAAGCTTGAAGTCTCTCCTTAACAAACCAAGATTTGCTAATTCTTCATAATGTTCTTTTCCACGCTTATGAGATTGAGTAAGATCAAAAGGTTTAGCTTTGTGTGAATAGCAAGATAACAACGGTTTAATTAAAGCAGGGGAAAATATATCAATTGCGTAAATTACACGTTCAAATATATCAAGTGTAATAATACCATTATTTAATGAGATAAAAGCTTCAGCTAGCCACCTTGGTTTATCGATACTATTTGCATTATCAATAATCAGAGACATATTGATACTAATCGTATCCAATTTTTTTATATCCTTGATATCCAATGGTTTATTATTAATACCATTGGTTTTTAAATGATTTAAAAAAGACTCTAATTTTTTAGAAAACAAGGCATTAGAAACATCTTTTTTCAAACGAAAAGCAGTAACAATATTACCAATTAAAGGCAATTCACCAAGAATACTGTCTTCCAAGAGAAGTGATAATACACTGTCAGTATTTTCAGAAACCAAATCTATCACGTTCTTTTTCATAATTTATCCACTTAATTCGCCTAACGCCTGCATAACACGTTTGCTACGATACAGTCTTAGCTGAATTTTAACGCCTTAATCACTGAAACTAAAAGCAAACTGACAACGCCGAGTGTAGCAAATCGTGTTGATGCATTTGTTAGCACGATTCATATTGAGTGCTCCAATGCTCGCTAGTTTCATCCATAGCTTCAATATCTAACCCAATATACTCTTGATGCCGAATAGATTGATAAAATTCAATATTGCGCCCTGAAAAAAATTCTCTTACCTGTTTTTTAACATTTGCTGGAGTCCTAATACCAAAAGAAATGCTTTTTATTGCGTTAGAATTATAGCTAAGCAATGAATTTCCTGACTCTGGGACTAAAAGTCTCCATTCTTTTTCATAAGCCCAATCATTTGATTTTGTTGCCATTAAAGAAATAATATAGTCAATTAACAAACCTACGTCTGCGCCCATATTAGAACGGACATAATGTAAATATGCATTACGAGTTAGATCTTTCTCATCACAGTACTTAACTTGTAATAAAGTAGTTTTCTGAGATATGTTTTTTATTTTTAATAACTCTTCCGCTTTATAGCCAATACAAATACCTCTATGTTCATCGCCATAATGAGACCACATTGTTGAGTTTATATTTGTTTCTGATAAAGAATAGATACCAATTTTAGCAGCTAAATTATTAAAACAGCGTACAAAAGCCTCAACATTATCGCAAAGGATTGCAGATGGCTTACCCTCTACATACAGTTTATCTTTTTCTTTAAATTTGAAATTATATCCTTGAGTTAACCAATAACTAACGAAGCTATCTAATTCAGAAAAGAACTCATTTTCAGAAATACTTTTGATAACAGGTACCAATTGTGCATCAAAAGGATCATTTAATTGGTTAGGTACTGGTAACCAAAAATTTTGATTATATAAACCCAATATTGTATATTTTTCGAAATCTCGATATTTATAAAGAATTTTAGAAGTCACGTTGTTCCCCAATTGTGCTAACGCCTGCATAACACGTTTACTACTATGCAATTATACTTAATATTGGCGCCTTAAAACGAGAAACACCCGACAACACTGAGATGCCGAGTGTAGTAAATCGTGTTGATGCATTTGTTAAACCTATTTATAACGAGATTTAACTTGCAGCCTTATCTTTAACTCTTAATTGTTCAGAATGTTTAATGATTTGAGCAGCTTCTTTCAAGCGTTCTTCACTGACTCCTTTCCCTGATAGAAAGTTATGTATTTCTTCAAGCAATTTTCCCTCAATTTCTTCGAGTAAATAAAAAGCACCTTCAATTTGATACTCTTCAATAAATTTTTTTTGATGAGGTAATACTTTAATTATTAAATTAACTAATTCATCTGATTTAGTTAACTTTTCTTCCAAGCCTAACTCAAATATTTTAGCCAATACTACATAATGTAGAACAATTGATTGGTATGCCGAAAAATATGCCCATATAGTTTCAGAAATGAAAGGCCTTAAATTTGCTGATTGTGATGCTCCTAATTTTTCCATATCAACATTTTGACCAATGAGTTTGAAGAAGCTCTGCATATTCAAATCGCTTTTAATGGTTTTAGAAACTTCCCCAATTTTAACTCGAGACATCATAGTTGAAACAACTTTAGCAGGAGAAAGTGCTACATATGATTGCCATAATTGATCTACAGCTTCTAACTGACGCTCAAAAAGTAACGATTTCCTGTGTGCTAATCCAGAAAGAGCAGATTCACGAATTGTAGCGATCTCATTCTCTCGTTTTTGAATCTCGTTTTGTAGACGCTGTTCTACTGTCCGATGGGAAGCTTTAATTTTTTCTAATTTTTCATCATATTCATGTTTAATTGCATTAGTCAGTCTTGTTACAAATAAATTTTTACTTAAAAATAAAGCCAAACCTAGACCACCAGTTGTAGCCAACGATGGAATCCACTCTATAAATCCTAACACTAAACTCTCCTAAATAGGTTTAACGCCTGCATAACACGTTTACTACTATGCAATTATACTTAAAATTTACGCCTTAAAACGAGAAACACCCGGCAAACTGGGATTGCCGAGTGTAGTAAATCGTGTTGATGCATTTGTTATATTGCCATATCTGAAATCGCTAATTGAACAGCTTGAGCCGCATGAATTTCAGTTGTGTCGTATAATGGAACTTCTGTATGTGCTTGCTGAATAAGTAGAGCTATTTCAGTACAACCTAAAATAACAGCTTCAGCGCCCTGCTCATGCAAACTTTTAACGATACTTAAATACTTTTCTCTTGAGTCAGAGTTAATAACACCTCTGCACAATTCGTCGTAAATAATGTTATGAACAGTCGTACGATAATTCTCTTCTGGTACAACAACTTCAATACCAAATTTTTCGACCAAACGACTTTTATAGAAATCCTGCTCCATTGTAAAACGAGTACCAAGCAGCCCAACTTTTTTAATACCATCAATAACCAATTTATTAGCTGTTGCATCAGCAATATGAAGGATTGGGATTGATATGTTACGTTCAATTTCAGGAGCAACTTTATGCATTGTGTTAGTGCAAATAATTAGGAAATCAGCACCACCAGCTTCAACCGATTTTGCAGCCTCAGCAAGAATTAATGCAGTTTCATCCCACTTACCCTGATGTTGTAACTTTTCGATTTCATCAAAGTTTACGCTGTATAGGCAGATTTTCGCAGAATTAAGGCCACCAAGTTCGGTTTTTACACCTTCATTAATAGCTTTGTAATAACTTGCGGTAGATTCCCAACTCATACCACCTAACATCCCAATTGTTTTCATTTTGAACTCCATACCTTAAAAAGCAATATAACGTCTGCATAACACGTTTGCTACGATACAGACTTAGCTGAATTTTACTGCCTTAATCACTAAAACCAAAGGCAAACTGACAACGCCGAGTGTAGCAAATCGTGTTGATGCATTTGTTATGCAGTATGATCAATGAAATTCAAACCTTCCCATACTTTAATTATTGAATCGTAAAATTCTTCATTGATATTACTCTGACACAACTGCGATAGCTCATGTCCTAAAGGAGTTAATACCGCACCACCAATATCTAAAACATACCCACAATCTTCTTTTACTGTTTCAGGCAATAATAACGATACCGTTCTATCATGATAAGTAACCTTAGGTGCTTTTGGTAAAGCAGTAATTTGAAAACTACCCGAACTAAAGCTTAGTAAGCCAATACTTTCCATGTGAACTAAATCGCTATATGTAAGCCCTGTACCAAAATGGTTTCCATTATTAAGATCATTAATTACTATGTATGACTTATCATGCAAATATATAATAAAACCACATAATTCTGAAAATTGCTGTGCTTCCTTTTTACTCATTGTAGAGATAAAATCAACTGTTCTTTTAGAAAACCGCCCCTCAACCTCTGCTTCTTGCGATAATAAACTTGACCATAAATATTGCATATCCTTATCCGATACACTCGAACATTTATCAAAAAAATAAGCTAACCAATCTTCATCAATATTTTCTGGCTTAGCATTTTTAGGTAAAACATCTAATGTTTTACGAATTATATTTTCGTAATTAAGTTGCTTCCTTTCTTCTTGATTAATAACTCGAGCAAGAGTTCTAGATTGAAGCTCACCAATTTCAACATCAGTTTTTGCTTCGATAATACGCGCTTTAGACTCAGCTTTAGCTTGCTTAACTATAGCGTGGGGCTTATATAATATCCCTGCAGCCCCAGAGATTTTTTCTACTAATGTATTTGCAGCTTTGCCAAACTCACCTAAATCGATATTAATTAATGAACCTTCCAAAGTACAATTTCCTTTTACTATTACTATTAATAACTAAAAATACTGCATAACGCCTGCATAACACGTTTACTACTATGCAATTATACTTAATATTGACGCCTTAAAACGAGAAACACCCGACAACCTGAGATGCCGAGTGTAGTAAATCGTGTTGATGCATTTGTTATATTTTTATTTTGTTGTTATCAATTGATATATATTGTTGCTGGATATAAATCACCTCTTCAGTTTCGGGATTGTATCCAGCACAGTTTCTAGAACCACAATATAAAAAAGTTAACTCACCTTTATATTGCGATGATTTCATAATTGTAGATTTCCCTTCGGAGATCCTTACTCTCAATTCATTGGCTTGCTCCATCCCTGACTTTTCATAGACAATCAAAACAAATAGGAAGCCTATAACTACTAAAAATACTCCAACCGACTTACTAAATACGGCTTTAATACTTAATTCTCTTTTTGATAGTTTTTTGGTCGGTAAATTAATTTTCTTCTTTAGTCTCACCAACCGGCGTCCATGTGAAAAACTTTTTTTAATATAATAGAAAATAAAGAAGCACCAGTTTGAATAAAAAAAACCAAACAAAAGAATAAAAGCCGAAAGATAAATTGCATTTTCCAAGCTAGTTATCATTCCATGATAAATGACTTGATGGAAGTTACGGTCGAGTAAATCACTATCTAAACCTAATGTATAAAAGTAACCATAAGTAAAAGCGGTGCTTACACAATAAAAGTAAGCCGTAAGAAAAGCTACAATCCCTGCGCTATCAATAAACTTCATACATTCCTCTTAAAAATATAACGCCTGCATAACACGTTTGCTACTATGCAGATTAAGCTCAAATTTACCACTTAACACGGTAAACTCAAAGAAACCTAGAATGCCGAATGTAGCAAATCGTGTTGATGCATTTGTTATGTGTTTTTGTTGGCATTACTAAAGTAAAAAGTGATTATACTTCCGATTAAAGTTCCTGAAAATGCAAGGAAAGTAGAGAAATGTTCGCTATTAATCAAACCTAAAATAAATGTGAAAATTAATAGCGTGAATACGATACCAATTGCCAATAGTGGTTTTGTTCTTTTGTTTAGTCGCTCAGTTAAAGGTTCTGACATACCAAGACCGCCACAAGTACCACAGGCAAGACCTTTATATACTTTGCTAACCTTTAAATCATGGTATTTAATGCAAGCAACGCAACTATTACCCTCGCTGCCAGTTGTACAAGTTCCTGTTTCATTACAATGCTTACAAAGATGTAGATTAGCTGTGATATTATCCATTTCAATTCACTCTGAATTTATGACCAAATTACTAAATCGAACACATAACGCCGCAATAACACGTGCGAACACCTTACTTTCCAAACCAATTATACTTCAAACCACAAACGCCGAGTGTAATTAGCATCGTGTTGATTGCTTTGTTAAGTTTTTGCTTTCGTTGTACTAATCTCACTACTTTGCTTGAGTGATTTATATAGATCCGTTTCAGAAAAAAACAACCCGAGCGAAAATGCAGTCATCAAGGCACCAATAAGACCACCCCAAATAGACCATGGTACATGTTGATATAGCCATTTAAGAGTAACTTTGCTGGGGTATTCAATATCAGCAGTTGATTTATTTTTCAGTGGTTCTATTTCTAAAGTAGGCTTAAGTTCTAACTTTTTTATCGCTTGGTTTACCACACCAATACACTCACCTAAAGCATCATGATGAGAACGCCCCATTCGATAAGCAGACTTAACATGATCAGACCAAAAGATAAATTTCTCACACAAAGACTTATCAAATTCTAAAAGAGGAGAAATTTCATCTGACCAAGGTAAAAACTCATCATGATTAGAAAATGCTAATAAATCACCTCGAGTTTTTTGTAATTTCTTAAGCTCAGATAACAGATTGTCATTCATATATCACCATACTCTCCTAAAAAACTTAACGCCGCAATAACACGTGCGAACGACCGACTTTCAAAGCCAATTATACTCCAAACCACAAACGCCGAGTGTAATTAGCATCGTGTTGATTGCTTTGTTACACGATCTTTGTCAACGCTTTGCTTTAATTTCTAAAGAACTGATTTACCAATATTTTCTATTAAACGATTTTAATTAGACTGGCTCAATTAAGCGAGCAAAATATCCAATCAACAGCAATAACTGTGAAACGAAACAACCCTTTTTCTAACACCATTTGAACGATTTGGTTTCAGCAAGTTTTGAGCTGATAAACCAAATATCTTTGCCACAATTGGGATTGAAAATGCTACGAGCAAAGCACGAATGCAGGATAAAATGAGGCAACACAAAAGAACCATTGAAGCGTAAAAATGCCTCTGAAACGCATGAAGTTAGGCCGACAATAGTCAATTGCCGAACCTGTGAAATGAAAATTAAAATGAAACAAAGAAGAAGGAAAACCACCCTATTTTCACATCTAAAAATCGAATGGTTCTATCGCCGAACTGAGCCAAAAAGCTGCAATCTTTAGTTCGTGTAACGCCTGCATAACACGTTTGCTACTATACAGACCAAGCTGAATTTTACTGCCTTAATCACTGAAACTAAAGGCAAACTGACAACGCCGAGTGTAGCAAATCGTGTTGATGCATTTGTTATAACCATCTGAGGGTGTTACTGAAACCGTAACTACTTACCTTCAACATTATAATCACTACCTTGATCATCTTATTTCCAGCAGGTCATTTTCTTTGGAACTTATAACAATAACGTAATTGATTAAAATTAATCCAATACCAAAATACCAAAATACCAAAATTGTAAGCTAGGTAACACCGTTGAAACAGATCCAACAAGTAAACCAGAACCAAGCCCAATTAAGGTGCGAGTAACGCTGCCACGAAACTGTAACCATACGACCTTAAACACAAAACCCAACGATGAAATGAAAAATGTCATGCGTTGGGAATCATTCTTAAATTGTTTGTTATAACTCAGAACTTGTAGGCTACTTTTTTCACAACAATATTAGTTTGTTGCGTTTTAAAATTACTGTCGTATGGAAATGATTGTTCTATCTCAGATATTACAAATTTCTCATTATTTCCTTTAGGAGGATTTATCCAAGCGGCATCAATCTGATGACTCAAATACACTCCTACACTAATCCCCGAGAAAGGTTGTTCACTATGTACCTCGAACACACTTTCATTCATCAAGCTATCTTCATGAATTACTAATACATACTTACTAACTTTAACCATTGCACAATCCTCTAAAATAAAACACTGAGGATACGTACAGTTACAAGGTTGGTCAATATGCATTGAGTTATAACGCCTGCATAACACGTTTACTACTACGCAATTATACTTAAAATTAACACCCTAAAACGAGAAACACCCGACAACCTGAGATGCCGAGTGTAGTAAATCGTGTTGATGCATTTGTTAACTGTCTTTTTGCTTCCCTTTTCCGATTGCATATCCGATATATGTAGTTACGATTGGTAAAATTAATTGCCAGAACTTAAAGATTCCATCAAAGCTAGAACTCTCTTTTGCCATAAAAATGAAACCAGAAATAATAACTAAGATAGTCACAATAAAGACTAAAAAATTAGGCGAAAATAACTTTTCCATCAATTTATCTTTCGAAGCAACATTGACCTTATGAGTTTCTGAATGAAGATCAAACAAGGCTTTTACTTGCTCTGGATTTGCATTTATTCCTGTTTTAGGAATTGGCGGCAACTCAATTCCTGTTTTACCCATTAGTTATCTCCTTAACATAAAAACTATATGTTAGGTTGTATGCTTGATTATCACCCATAATCTCCACATGAAATGCTCCATATAACTCCTTTCCATCTATGTGACCAATTTTTTGAGGTGAAGCATGGCTATAACCACCTTTAGGAGGATTTGTGAATATGAAAGCTAATGTATAATCATTTTCTATATTATTACGCAATCCCTCACCTCCATTCTCAATAATTTCAATACGGAAAATAACCTCTAATCTATTTGGTTCTTGAGATAGAACAAATAAGGTTTGCTCCATATTTGGAACAAACAAGGTTCCTTACTTATAAACCTCAAATTCATTATTTAATATTTTCAACTTTATATCCTAAAAAAATTATAACGAGTACCAAAGACAGTTAACGCCTGCATAACACGTTTGCTGCCATACCGATTAAGTCAAAATTTACCACTTAACACGGTAAACTCAAAGAAGCCTAGAATGCCGAGTGTAGCAAATCGTGTTGATGCATTTGTTATATGCAAACAACCATTCTTACTATGAGGTCATTACTTTGATGCCAAAAATAGTAAACAATCCTCCTGTGACATAATCCATGACCCAGAAATACGAGCATAAGCACTTTTAGCTGATTCATGAGAAAACGCCGTAGCTAAAAATAAATGCCAACTAAGCGTAATTGAGGCATTGTTAGCATGATTGCAAATATCATCGTTGTACTCATGTTTTCAGGCATAGAAACACTGAATAAACTAACGACGAAGAAACCCGTTTTTGGATTTAAAATACTGGTGATAAAAGCTGAAATAAAAACCTTTCTTTTCGATGGTGATATCGTTTGATTGATTTCAGTTAACTCACCTAATCTCTTTATTTTTCGAGTTAGATAAATCTGACGCATTCCCAAATATAATAAATAACTGCCACCTACCACTTTCATTAAACCAAATAATTGAGGGAAATGAGAAAAGAGAATAACTAAGCCTGAGCCACCAAAAAACGACCACAGTAACGTCGCACAACTAACACCGAAAGCAGAAAAAGCCGCAATTTTACGGTCGTAATTAAGTGCAGTGTTGATCGTTAAAAGGACATTAGCACCAGGCGTCGCAACAGCTAGCATCCAAATTAAAGCCACATGAATAAGAACCAATAAATATTCCATTATCTACAATCCAATAAAATAGCCCTTGAGCTTAAAATGCATATAACGCTTGCATAACACGTTTATTACCATGCAAACCAACCGAATTTAACCGCACTAATCACAAAACTAAAGGCAAACCCAGAACGCCGAGTGTAATAAATCGTGTTGATGCATTTGTTAGGCATATGCCAACCCACTATCAGTTTTTAGCTTGTATAAAACTCTAATGCCGCCTTTTCTAGTTTTCTCTTCACTAAATTCAAACAATTCTGTTTTAAGCATCAATGACTTTAATGATTTATGTTCCGTACTTTTACGAAGTGATTCCCACTCTTCGGGTTCATATTTTTTAATAAATAACTAGCTGAATGCAATAAAGTCCAACCATCCTTTCTAGCTGTTTCCTTTGCAATTTTAGTAAGCATAAGTACCAAACTATTTAACCGTAAAACTTGAATTATTAGCTCTTGCTTATAGGCATCTGAAGAAATAAATTCCGACATTGTTTTTTTACCGTCTGCTAATGCTTTAATAAAAGACTGAGTCGCATTGATTTCTGAACGTATATGCTCACATTGTATATCTAGCCTTTTGCTAATGTGTTCACAGCTATCAATCGATTTTAAATCAAGCTCAAGAAGTAAATGATGAACTAATTTATTCCTTTCTTGAACTAATTTGGATAATGATTCTTTTTTATTTAAATAAAAATCCTCATTATCAATCCAAAATTTGAAAGATATATAAGGTTCTTCATGGTCATCAGCACTTCTTATACTTTCGTTTTGACTCTTATTCTCTATAAACTGTCCAACTAATTGCCCCATCGTTTGTCTACTTATGGAAGCTTTTTTAAATTCAATAATATCTTGCAGTTCACTTATACGGCCATCAATTTCCCGAAATGTAAGAACATACTTCAATAACCCTTCAAGCTGTTGAAATAAAATGATATTTCGACCTATTTTCCTTTGTACTTCACTAATTAAATCGGTTAATAGCATATTTACTCCATGTGCCTAACGCCGCAATAACACGTTTATTACTACAACGACTTAACTGAATTTTACTGCCTTAAACACCGAAACCAAAGACAAACCTACAATGCCGAATGTAATAAATCGTGTTGATTGCTTTGTTATATTGCCTATTGATAAACGACATGAAATCGTTCCAATACAAGAACCATGTCCTCACTAGGCTTAATATTTAACTCTGAACATTCAGCAGCAAAGAAACGCCAATGGGCTTCACGCCACCATTTTAATGAACGGTCGCCCTCGCCTTCTGCATGAGCAAATTCAGCGGTTACTTCGTTATATTTACACGTTTCAACTGAATCAATTTCAATGATACAAATTGGTTTCCCATTCCAATCAACGACCACTTGTAAGTGACCAACGGTTGGCATTGGTTCTTCACCAGATTCATACCAAACATTTAAGCTACAAGTTGCTGTCTTTTGACCAATTCGGATTAATTCAGCACATAAATTAGCATTATGCTCATCGGCACAGAAATAGTCTGAACTGAATGATTGATACTTTTCACGCTCAATTTCAGAAAGTGAGCTTAGGTACTTATTCAAGTAGATTTGAGACTGTTCTTCCATGAAATCCTCTTAATTATTTTCGCAATATAACGCCTGCATAACACGTTTGCTACGATACAGACTTAACTGAATTTTACTGCTTTAATCACTGAAACTAAAGGCAAACTGACAACGCCGAATGTAGCAAATCGTGTTGATGCATTTGTTATAAGTATTTTTTAGAAAGAAATTCTTCTTCATTTAATTCCCACTTATTCTCAGTATTCTTACTTAATTTTACTAAATATTTCAATGACGGATAATTATTGGAATCATCATTTGCGTAACGGCGCCCACTAAGAATCAAAGCTCCATTTGAGTAGCCAATAACTTCATCAATGCAACGTAGAGTTGTATCAAACACGTGTTCAGCGCTATCCACAAACAAGCTTCCAAAGTGACTTTCAGCAACTTCACACATAGCTGGTCCCCAAGTACCTGAACCACAATTATGCCCCACATCCCCCTCCCAAATCACAATGTAACGTTTTTCATAATCATCACTAGTATAAATAGGAACAATATTAAATCCCCACGCGGTTCCAATAGCTAATGCGTACGCTGCTGCTACCTCTAAGACTTTCCTATTAATAGGATTCGATTCCTCTCTTAGAATAATGGCATAATCGCTAAACAGCCCAGTCAATGGTTCGAATTTTGGAATTTTGTTATCAATAATTAATTTAGAGTATTCCTCGGTAGCTTTTAGAAAGTTTAAAAGTGGGACTAATTTTTCTTTTGGAGTTGTATCTCTTCTTAATTGCTGCTTTATTTTTTCTTGACAAGTTTTTATTTCGTGGTCAGGAACATCTCTATCACTAGTGTCGATAATATACTTACTGGTAAATTTAGGAACACTCCAACATAAAACTGATAATATCTCTTTTATTTCTCGTTTTATGTTTTGGCTCTCAATTTTTTTTATGATTTTTTCCATTTTGTACCTATTTGTCCCTGCGAGTAATGATAAATTTTATCTTGTCTAATCTAGACATAACTTAATTATAAAGGAAAATATTATGGCAAAAGGTAATACTCCAGTAAATGGACCAAGTAAAACAGGTAACCCATCAGGTTCTGGCCGCGGTAATAACCCACCAAAGTCTAAGTAAGATTTATTTTAGGAGGGGCTCCCTCCTAATTTTCTTTTATTAATACTCGATTAGCCACCAAATACTTATAACGCTTGCATAACACGTGCTGACGACTAGCTTTACCAAACCAATTACACTTCAAACCAAAAACGCCGAATGTAATAAGCATCGTGTTGATGCGATTGTTGTGCGTGCTTACTTTAGGCTTGGCTAGCTTGGTAAAGAACTGCCCTGCCAATATTTTCTAAGCCTAGATTCTAATTTACCGATGCCAATTAAGCGAACAAAATGTTCTTAAATTGCGAGATAAAGTGAATGGAAAACAGATACATTTCTTACACCATTTGAACGGCTTGGTTTCAGCAGATTTGGAACTGATAAACCAAATATCCTAACAACAATTGGGATTGAAAGTGCTACGAGGAAAACACTGATGCAAACTAAAATGAGGCATAACCAAAGAACAATTGAAGCGTAAAATAGCTTCTGAAACGCCTGAACTTAGGGAAATAAGGGCTAATTTGCCGAACCTGATGAAATGAAAACCAAAAGGCAACAAAGAAGAAATTTACGCTTACTAAGCCGAAACTACAAAAGCCGCGATCCTTTTGATGAACCGTGCAAAAAATTTCGGACTCAGTACGCACAACGCCTGCATAACACGTTTGCTACTATGCAAATTAAACCTAAATTTACCACTTAATACAGTAAACCAAAGAAACCTAGAATGCCGAATGTAGCAAATCGTGTTGATGCATTTGTTATGCAACATCATCGCCTCTCACGAAACTGATGTAATTCATATACTAAACTACTTAGTCCTTTTAATTTGGTACACATACATTCAACTTTGTTTTCGAGTTCTTGACTATAGTAATACTGACGGTCCTCTCGTAACTTGAAGCTATTAGCTAATTCATAGTAATTATTTTCAATTAAGAAGTTCTTATAAAAATATATGATATCCATAATCTCACTTTGCACATTTTGAATATGAAAATCATAAGAACGATATTCTTGCTGATAGGTTTGATGGTGGTTGTCGATATTAATGATTTTTTCAAACACAAACTTGTCTACATAATAAACATCTACAGACAAGCTACCTAATCCCAAATCAAACTCATAAAATAAATCATAGATAAAGTCGATAAATTGCTTTATTCGCGCAGACTCAGCTTGATGGAATAGTGCATCATTTGCATTGTTCGATCGCTTTCCTATTCGAGCATTTGCACTTAATTCTGCTTGAGACTTCCAACCATTAATATGTTCAACGCTATAATTAAATTCGTCATTATCAATTAAAACCGAGCAAGAATGACAAAGCCATATTCCATTAGATATATTTTTTCTTTGACTAGTTGTCAGCTTTGGATCGTATCTCGCACCTCCAAGTGCTGCTGCTGTTATATGCGCAGCGACTCCGATTTTAGCAGCTTTGTTTGTACAACCTATTTTAGCTCCTGCTGTTGCAACACCACATTTTGGATTTGAACAACGATAACCAACTCTTTCTGCTAATGTCCTTTTTGTTGATTCGGTAAAATCGTCTCTATTACTCATGCTGTACCCTTTATCATGTTGCATAACGCTTGCATAACACGTTTATTACCATGCAAACCGACCTGAATTTAACCGCCTTAATCACAAAACTAAAGATAAACCCAGAACGCCGAGTGTAATAAATCGTGTTGATGCGATTGTTGTGCGGACTCTCTTTCGGCTTGGCTAGCTTGGTAAAGAACTGCTCTGCCAAGATTTTCTAAGCTCTGATTTTAATTTACCGATGCCGATTAAGCGAACAAAATGTTCTTAAATTGCGAGATAAAGTAAATGGAAAACAGATACATTTTTTACACCATTTGAACGGCTTGGTTTCAGCAAATTTGGAACTAAAAAACCAAATACCCTCACCACAACTAGGATTGAAAATGCGGCGAGAAAAACACGGATGCAGGCTAAAATGAGGCAACACCAAAGAACCATTGAAGCGTAAAATAGCCTCTGAAACGCCTGAATTTAGGCCGACAATGCTTAATTGCCGAACCTGATGAAAAGAACACTAAAAGGCAACAAAGAAGAGGATTTGCGATATCTAAATAGCGTTTAAAAAAGTCTCGTTTCTATTGATGCACCGTGCAAAAAATTTCGGACTCAGTACGCACAACGCCTGCACAACACGTTTGCTACGATACAGATCTAGCTGAATTTTAACGCCTTAATCACTGAAACTAAAGGCAAACTGACAACGCCGAGTGTAGCAAATCGTGTTGATGCATTTGTTATAAGTAAATTTTCCCATCATCATCCCTATCATGAAAATTTACCAAATAATCATAATAATTACGAAATTGCTCAAACCGCAGACCCCGATTAATTGCCATATTATAAAAGCGCTGTGGTTCTGGACGATATATAGTTTTTATTTTCTGCATTCGTTCAGGAACAATACCACCAAATTTTTCATATCCTGAATTATACGTATATAAATACTTTCTATCGACTGCAAAACCTCGTTTAGCTATATACATATCCATTTGATTTTCTGCTGAATCAGGATCAATATAAAACCATTCAGAATCCCGTCCAGAAGATAAGTGTTGCAAGGGTTTTCCAAAACCACTTCTACTATGCAAATTAGCCTCCATATCACCCAATTCTTCTTTTGATACACCAAATGTACACTTAGAAAGCTCATATGCAGCAAATGGCATTATAAATGGATTATATGTTTTACCTTGGGATATTCTTACAACCGGATCTTGAATTGACGTTAATCCAATTTTCGACATTCCCATATCACGTATATCAATAGCAATATATACCCATCCGTAACATAGCCTTGGGAATTGAGCATAATATGAATTTTGGCTAGCTGAATCACAATCGTACATTTTACCTCCTTTACTTATAACGCCTGCATAACACGTTTGCTACTATGCAGATTAAACCTAAATTTGCCACTTAACTCGGTAAACTAAAGAAACCTATAACGCGGAATGTAGCAAGTCGTGTTGATGCATTTGTTATATTGCCATATCTGAAATCGCTAATTCTACAGCTTGAGCCGCATGAATTTCAGTTGTGTCGTATAATGGAACTTCTGTATGTGATTGCTGAATAAGTAGAGCTATTTCAGTGCAACCTAAAATAACAGCTTCAACGCCCTGCTCATGCAAACTTTTAACGATACTTAAATACTTTTCTCTTGAGTCAGAGTTAATAACACCTCTGCACAATTCATCATAAATAATGTTATGAACAGTCGTACGATCATTCTCTTCTGGTACAACAACTTCAATACCAAATTTTTCGACCAAACGACTTTTATAGAAATCCTGCTCCATAGTAAAACGAGTACCAAGCAGCCCAACTTTTTTAATGCCATCAATAACCAATTTATTAGCTGTTGCATCGGCAATATGAAGAATTGGGATTGATATGCTACTTTCAATTTCAGAAGCTACTTTATGCATTGTGTTAGTACAAATAAGTAGGAAATCAGCACCACCAGCTTCAACCGATTTTGCAGCCTCTGAAAGTATTAATGCAGTTTCATCCCACTTACCTTGATGTTGTAACTTTTCGATGTCATCAAAATTTACGCTGTATAGGCAGATTTTCGCAGAATTAAGTCCACCAAGTTCAGTTTTTACACCTTCATTAATAGCTTTGTAATAACTTGCGGTAGATTCCCAACTCATACCACCTAACATCCCAATTGTTTTCATTTTGTACTCCATACCTTAAAAAGCAATATAACGCTTGCATAACACGTTTGCTGCCATACAGGCTTAGCTGAATTTTAACGCCTTAATCACTGAAACTAAAGGCAAACTGACAACGCCGAGTGTAGCAAATCGTGTTGATGCATTTGTTATGTAAATTACTTCAGCGCGATATAAACACTGACTTTATTCGCATTCTCATAATGCTCAAAATCTGTAGAGTAAGCCCTAGCATGCTCACAATTTGAAGAGCTAAAATATGCCCAAACAGACTTCCAAGCGTTTATTACAGCTTCTGGAAATTCGCCTTCCGATTCAAATTTTAAGTATTGGCCAGCAACTATTTCAACGGAGGTTAAAGCGACTTCTGATGAAGATACTTCATTTGAACCCATAAGAATGTCAAAGTCCCCTGTTACGTCAGATTCATAGTTATAATAAACACTGTACGCACGAGCACCCGACTTATAATCATTACCTACATTTGAATCGACAAACTGTACGTGTTGTGGGATTTTCGCTGTATCTGGATTCATTTCGAGCTCATTACACGTTCTGATGTGCAGCCCCTGAACAATAAAACTCTCTACCTGTACAATTTCCATTTTTGACTCCATTTACATAACGCCTGCATAACACGTTTGCTACTATGCAGATCAAGCCTAAATTTACCACTAAACACGGTAAACCCAAAGAAACCTAGAATACCGAATGTAGCAAATCGTGTTGATGCATTTGTTATGTATTCAAACCACTCAATAAAATCCTAGCTTTTTCTTGAATATTACTCGATGATTGTATGAAAGGTTTAAGTAATTCACTATAATTTTTCATATGCTCGGAACTAATAGTAGATGGTAAATCATTATTCATTTTCTTTTCCGATAATTCTTGTAAACCTTTAGCTAACCAAATTTTATAATTCCTAACAGCACTGCTTAATTCTAGGTGTTCCGCATCAAATTCTGGTAAATATAAGCCTTGAATCAATTCAGCTTTAATCCACATTTGATCATCATATTCATTTTTAGAACCAAAATATTTCTCTTCCATTTCTTTATGAAGAACGTCTTTTATCCCCATAGCCAACAGTACATATTGCTCTAGTTTCTCTCTGCGTAATTGATCGTTTTCTTTTTTTTTCCAATACTCGTATTCAAAATCATTTTTAATTTTTTCAGTTACACTCGCTGTAAGCTCTGTTTGCTTTCGAATAATATTTAGACTATCTTCAATAGCAAGGAACTTTGCTTTTTCGGAATATAAGCTTTTGAAAAGAGCTACTAATGAAACTATACATAAAAACAAAATAAGATATATAACATAATATTCTAAATTCACCAAAAATGGTTTATTTATCAAATCATTAGCCAATCCATCTACTACATTTTTCATTTTACCACACTCAATCTTACTATATGGACCGAACACATAACGCTTGCATAACACGTTTATTACTATGCAAACCAACCTGAATTAATCGCCTTAATCACGAAACCCAAGGCAAACCCAGAACGCCGAGTGTAATAAATTGTGTTGATGCGATTGTTATGTAAATTACTTCAGCGCAATATAAACACTGACTTTATTCACATTCTCATAATGCTCAAAATCTGTAGAGTAAGCCCTAGCATGCTCACAATTTGAAGAGCTAAAATATGCCCAAACAGACTTCCAAGCGTTTATTACAGCTTCTGGAAATTCGCCTTCCGATTCAAATTTTAAGTATTGGCCAGCAACTATTTCAACGGAGGTTAAAGCGACTTCTGATGAAGATACTTCATTTGAACCCATAAGAATGTCAAAGTCCCCTGTTACGTCAGATTCATAGTTATAATAAACACTGTACGCACGAGCACCCGATTTATAATCAATACCTACATTTGAATCGACAAACTGTACGTGTTGTGGGATTTTCGCTGTATCTGGATTAATTTCGAGCTCATTACACGTTCTGATGTGCAGCCCCTGAACAATAAAACTCTTTACCTGTACAATTTCCATTTTTGACTCCATTTACATAACGCCTGCATAACACGTTTGCTACTATACAGACCTAGCTGAATTTTAACGCCTTAATCACTGAAACTAAAGGCAAACTGACAACACCGAGTGTAGCAAATCGTGTTGATGCATTTGTTATATGCTATAGACTTAGTTAGCTTGATTTAACTGCAATAAGTCCCATTTTGTACCGTATAAGTCTTTAAATACAACAACTGTGCCGTATTCTTCAACGCGTGGCTCTTCAGTAAACTCAACACCTTGAGCTTTCATAAACTCATAGTCACGCCAGAAATCATTAGTTTGAAGAAATAAGAAAACACGACCGCCAGCTTGATTACCAACTGATTTTAATTGGTCATCATTACTTGCTTGAGCCAATAGTAAATTTGTTCCTGTTGAATTAGGTGGAGATATTTGAACCCAACGTTTACCACCGCCTAAATCCGTATCTTCGACAAGTTCAAATTGTAGTTTTTTAGTATAAAATTCAATTGCATCATCATAGTTTTCAACAACTAAGGCAATATTACCAATTCTTTGTTCGATAGGCTTATTCATTCGTGGCTCACTACAGTTCAAAAATAGAATTCTACCCTATTTAGCTCATAAACTCATTTTTGCATATAACGCCTGCATAACACGTTTGCTGCCATGCAGATTAAACTCAAATTTACCACTTAACACAGTAAACTCAAAGAAACCTAGAATGCCGAATGTAGCAAATCGTGTTGATGCATTTGTTATGGCTTAGAATCTACGACAAGAATCTAACCTGCTCTACTACCATTTGGCATTGGAGTTTCTGGCATAGCCAAACAAGGAGTTAATTTATCTGCATAACCAATATCAAACAGCATACCTTGAGATATTTCACCAGCCATCTTCTGCTCAGGTAAATTAACAACAAATAGAGCCTGCTTACCTTCAATTTCAGATGGATTTTCACGTTCTTGCTTAATACCAGCAAGAATCGAACGTTCATGGTCACCAAAGTCTACGGTCAACTTCATTAATTTATTGGATTTCTTAACATCAGAGACAGCTGTAATCGTCCCACTCGTATATCTAATTTTTCAAAGTCACCGAATGCGATAAGTTCTTTAATTGGTGCATATTCCATTTTAATTCTCTTTAATTTATTTTTGAGCCATAACGCTTGCATAACACGTTTACTACTATGCAATCATACTTAAAATTGACGCCTTACAACGAGAAACACCCGACAACCTAGGATGCCGAGTGTAGTAAATCGTGTTGATGCATTTGTTATGTGCTTATTTTAGAGTCACATATTTACTTAACTTAATTCCTTTACTAATTTCAGCTCCATATGATTCATTAATTTTTGCAGCCTTATACCGCTTTACAAGAAACATTCAAATCTCGTATCTCATGTGCATATTGAATTGAAAAAAGATGGATCATCGCAACCGACTCATTGAGTGGTGCATTGTTATACATGTCAGATAACCTGTCACCCAATTCATTTAACGTCATAATAATCCCTTAATCTTTATATTTATCGTAAGTTTTCGGCTCAAATTTTCGTGCTACTTCCAATGATTCTTGAAATTCAGCTTCAGCAAATTCATCTATTAAACGACCAGATTGAACTTCTTTTCTTCGTTTTGAGCGATTCTTAAGTATCGATTCAATAATTGATAAAAATTTCATAAAACCTCCTTGTGCACATAACGCCTGCATAACACGTTTGCTATCATGCAGATTAAGCCCCAATTTACCACTTAATACGGTAAACCAAAAGAAACCTAGAATGCCGAGTGTAGCAAATCGTGTTGATGCATTTGTTATACGTATCTACTTTAGTTTGAATAAGCACATATACAAAACTTAAAATAAATTACAGCTCATCACAGCTAAAACAACACAAGAGGTATGAATAAAAAAAGAGCTCGATGACTGGAATCGAGCCCTGAACGTGAAACGCCTATACACAGCAACACAAAATTAGTGAGGAGTTCTAGTCTATTACTGGAATCACTCTAAACCAACTGTAAAATAAGACAGGTTTCTTTTTAACGCTACATTCCTCAGCACAAAAAAAGGGACTCATTGGCTAAAATTGAGTCCCAGACATGAAATGCTTGTCTACAGCAACACATAAGTAAGGAGTGACTACGATTTTATTACATTGACACTGTCTTACTAACTGTAAAATCAGGTAGGTTACTATTAAATATTTATAATTTGGACGTCATTGATTTCGTATAACGCCTGCATAACACGTTTACTACTATGCAATTATACTTAATATTGACGCCTTAAAACGAGAAACATCCGACAACCTGAGGTGCCGAGTGTAGTAAATCGTGTTGATGCATTTGTTATAAGCAAATTCATTGAATATTTAAAGTTTTCATTTGCTCTGCTTTTAGATGTAATTCAAATTTAGCTTCATACAAATGAACTAGTAAAGCTTCTAAAAGATCTAAGGCGAATGCTAGAGTTGCTTTATCTGGGCTTATAAGTCGATGAGCAGCGTCATCACCAATAAATTTGATACTTTTTAATCCCTCAATAATACTTTCAGGAATACCGGCAACTTCTTGCAACTTTTCAATTTTTTTATCAAATTTCCAAACTTGCTGGTCAGATATACCTTGGTCAATACACACTGCTTCTAATAATGAACGTATTGACATTGCTGTTGGGACACCTAAACCAACTTGAAAAGCTTTAATTATATCGTTATAAACACTGTTAAGTTTCGCATTAATGTGTAAAACCTTTTGGGTTTCTTATATTCCAATTCCTTTCGGGACTAAAAATAGACCCATATATTTTATCATTATTAGCGTCATACATTCCTGAATGTGTATACCGCTCTTCCAAACATGCAGTATCACACCCACGACACACCCAGAACAAAAAATCAGACTCTTCGTACCAACGAAGATAGTTTTCACCTTCGATATCTACTTCATCATACTCATGCTTTGAATGCGAAAATTTAAGCTCATGATTTGTTTTACAGCCACACGTATTGCAGTGAATTTTTTCAATTTCTAACACAATGTTTCCTTTTTGCTTATAACGCCTGCATAACACGTTTGCTACTATACAGACTTAGCTAAATTTTACCGCCTTACTCACTGAAACTAAAGGCAAACTGACAACGCCGAGTGTAGCAAATCGTGTTGATGCATTTGTTATGTGATTCTAAAATGGCATGCTTTCCATCTGACTCTTGAGATCATCTTCAGTTAAATCAGGAAGCGATTCAAACCATTGAACTATATCTTTGATTTCTTGACTTTCCTTTCTCAAGTTATCCATAAACATCTTATATTTCTGAGGATGAAGTTCTTGAACATTATCAGATTGTCCTTCATATAAAAAACCTGAAAAGGGAGCGTTCATTCCAAACTTACGATCCAAATCAAAGCCGTTTAGCAATATTGGGTTACTTAAAACAACGATTACCGAGATTTCTTCAACAGTTTTAATAAAAAAATGAACTGCTTGATCGCAAGCATTTTTATCAAAGCCATAGTAACCTATACCATTAATTGACGCCCGTGACGGTGATATTTTATCTATACCATTATCGGTTCCTTTAACATGAATAACATCACATAGTTCCCAATATAATTGCAGAACATTATCTTCCCATTGGCATTCTTGGTTACACAGTAAGAACTCTTCTTTTACAAGTAACCCTTTAACTGCGCGTTTAAAATTAGGCGTACCTCTCTTTGAATTGAGCCATTCATTACCCTTTTCTTTTTCTACATTGTCTAATACAAAATAAGATCCTGTTATGATTAATTCAAGAGCTCTTCTCAAGCAATCATAAACACTTTTATATTGGCACATAAGCATTAAAGATAAAGAACGATCTAATTCTCTCGCCGCTTCTATCCATGGAAATATATCAACTTTAGATAGGTGATCACTACGAGCTTGAGGAGCATCCATTAGTTCATAATTACAAAAGTCTCTTGCTAAAATCAACTTTTCACTTTGTATAAATTCATCATGTAGATACTTCGAACTAATGGACATTGAATTTGATAGATCAGCAAGTAACACTTTTGTCTTGCTTTAAAATGCTCATTAGGCAGATCAAATAAGCTCATTTATTTCTCCAATCACATAACGCCTGCATAACACGTTTGCTACCATGCAAATTAAGCTCAAATTTACCACTTAATACGGTAAACTCAAAGAAACCTAGAATGCCGAATGTAGCAAATCGTGTTGATGCATTTGTTAGCTGTTTTCTAATTTGGCCAAAATAAACTTAACCCTTTCGTCTACTGTACCAAAAGGAACCTCAACTAACTCATAACCTGATTTTTCGTAAGCAACGATAATTTCATTATAAAAATTTATCGCAACATTAAAGTCTTCTCTCCGCTCATTGTCATTAGTAAAAATATCTTTCCAAGGTGGAAAAATAAAAACCTTCGAATGATATTTAAAATTAGTAATTTTTGAAACAAGTACATCACTTATTTTAACTTTCTCAAGGTTAAAAAAAGCAAGCACATCAACAATACTTCTATCAAAAAATACTATGTTATTTTTACTTTGATTCTTGAGGTAAGAAGCGATTCCATATCTTAACACTAAGTTATCAAAAGCTTGTTTATTAGCCCAAGGTAATGCATCTCCCTTTTGCTCTAGTTGATTCCGAATGATTTTACGTCCAGCTTCTTCAGAGCAAAAAAAATTTCTTGCTTTTAACGCGTTAATAACAGTTGTTTTCCCAGAGCTAGGACCACCAGTAAGGATTATAAAATTATCTTGATTCAAATCTTCCTCCTTGAAACAGCTAACGCCTGCATAACACGTTTGCTACGATACAGGCCTAGCTGAATTTTAACGCCTTAATCACTGAAACTAAAGGTAAACTGACAACGCCGAGTGTAGCAAGTCGTGTTGATGCATTTGTTATGCGTATTATTCGATGGTGAATATTACGACTAAACGGACTATATCAGTCCGAATTTTTTCATTGCATTCTTTACAACCAAGATTTTTTCTTCTGGGCATGGATATTTTCTCTCCGTTGATGATAGACGATTGGGAGCTTGTTTCATTTTAATCCCATTCAATTCTTTTATATGAGCTATCCAACAACTTTTAACTGAAAAGTTATATTTTCTTTTCACGTATTCCTGTACTTTTTTATAAGTCATATTCCCATTTCCAAATTTAATGAATGCATCCAATTAAAGTAGCATGGTGATAAAAATAATACTTTGATGCAGAAATAAAATGCATAGCTCACTATTTGAAGTCTGTGCGATTACTCAAAAAAATATATCGCTAAGAATGATAGAAAATGAAATGTTACCGAAACGCATAACGCCTGCATAACACGTTTGCTACCATGCAGATTAAACTTAAATTTACCACTTAATGCGGTAAACCCAAAGAAATCTAGAATGCCGAATGTAGCAAATCGTGTTGATGCATTTGTTATATTGCCTACTAAAAATTACAGTGCTGACTTTCACAAGGTACACCATCGCCATCTCCATCCATTTTTGTATTTGGACAATTAGCAATGTAGAACTTAGCTTCGTCACATGACCTCATTTCGCTACAGTAAGTTTTTCCATCACAGCTAAACCCCATATTTTCATATGCAGGCGTTGTAATAAGTAAAGGTGCTGAGTCGTTTTTAGATACGTTACTTTTTGACAAAAATTGATAGCCAAGTATGCCGATTGTGATAACAGCCAACACCAAAATTTTTGTTACGAAAGAGCTTCTAGATTTAGATGGTTGAACACCGATTAGTGAAATAGATTTAGCATTCGTTTTATCATTTTTATATTCAATTAAAAATGCTACCTCATCACCAACTTGTGGCCGACGGTAACCTTTTTTAAATTGAGAGATGTGAGCGAATATATTACCTGACGCATTGTCACTTTGAATAAACCCAAAACCACGATCATCAACCCATTTTATGATTTTACCTTTCATACCTTTCCTTTTCACTGGCAATATAACGCCTGCATAACACGTTTGCTACCATGCAGAATAAGTTCAAATTTACCACTTAATATGGTAAAACCAAAGAAACCTAGAATGCCGAATGTAGCAAATCGTGTTGATGCATTTGTTAGAACAATTCTTCTACGACTCGCTCAATACTTCTATCAACATAACCTACAAAGAAGAATTTATGATATTCGCACAAGTGATTTAACTCATCATTGTCTAGAGGAAACAATCTAATAAACTTACTGTCTTTTGCTACCTCTTTTGAACTACCAATATACTCGCAAGAATCACTTATGAGACTTACGCCAAAGAAAATATTTCCATAAACGGCATGAGGGACAACAAAGAGATTATGTGAAACCCTAAAAAGATAATGAGTTTCAAGTTGCTCGTTTTGAACAGCATGAAAGCTAAATATTTTTCGTTCTTCAAGGTAGTCATCAAAACTTAAAAAAAATGACGTAAACTTACTTGTCCCTCTAGGTCTTTCAATTGGAAAAATCAATTTTCTGAAAGATAATTCTATAAAGTCATATACTAGACTCATTTTATAGTCCTTGTAACTCGGTTTGAATTCAATAAATCCTGAGCAACTCTTGACTGCCATTTGTGTTGCAGGTTTATATTATATTTTTCTTTTCCCACTATTGGAGACTGAATAACATCGAAAAAATCGTAAACAAAGTTTCTAGGACCGTTTCCCGACATTGCCTTTATTTTTTCTCTCTCTAATTGTGCGTAATGTAAATCGAATACTTCCTGATGCAATTTCCTACAATCAGGATATCTCACTATCAGTTCAACTACTGAAACACTTTCATCTTTATCACAGTTCCAAGAAGCCTTTGAAGCAACCCATATATCTGGAGTAGTGTAAAAACCTTTACCTAATTCACCGCCACCTAAAGTCCAATCTAGATCACCCACATGAATAGCGTTGATAGCACTTGCTGTCGAGCCATGATAGTTCTTTTTCAAGTAATTCTCCTAACTAATTTGAATGGTTCTAACGCCTGCATAACACGTTTACTGCCAAGCAATTATACTTAAAATTGACGCCTTAAAACGAGAAACACCCGACAACCTGAGATGCCGAGTGTAGTAAATCGTGTTGATGCATTTGTTATGTGGCTAAATTGCATCACCGCCGTAATTATTCCATACCTTCATAAAACAATAGCACTCATGTTGATATTAAAATCACCATTATCAATATGTACGGTGTCATTAGAGTTCATAAATTGTTTTTTTACAAAGTTTTCACCAGCGGCTGTTGCTGGTGTTGCTGACAATTCATAATTTCCCGAAGGAGTTGTACTACAGTATGTTGACATTTTTATATTTTGATTATTTATTTTCCATACTTTTTCTTTTACATATGTGTTCTCTGCAACTTTTTCATAATCACTCTGTGTACACGTATTTAACCAATTTTTTCCTTCACCATATTGAACAAAAAAATAGATTCTCTGTTGATTGTTTTTTGAAAGCGAAACTAGTCCCCCCACCGTAAAAGCTGTTGTTTCGCCTTTATCATTTTTACCATATGCAGATACATCAGCAGAATTTTCGTTGAAAATTAATGATTTCCCCCAATCACTTCTATGCCATTCTAATTCAGATAACGCCGATGTTGAAAAAGTGCATATAGCCAACATACAAATAAATTTACCAAACTTCATATTACCCCCAATTCAAATATGGTTAAATTATACATACTCTATATTTTTCTTCACCATTGAGTTTAATGATTCGTTTAAATGGCCACATAACGCCGCAATAACACGTGCGAACGACCAACTCGACCAAACCAATTATACTTCAAACTACAAACGCCGAGTGTAATTAGCATCGTGTTGATTGCTTTGTTACACGATCTTTGTCAACGCTTCCATTAACTTGATAAAGAATTGATTTACCAAGATTTACTGTAAATTGAGTTTAATTAGACTGGCTCAATTAAGCGAGCAAAATATCATTTCAACAGCAATAACTGTGAAACGAAACAATCCCTTTTTCTTACACCATTTGTACGATTTGATTTCAGCAAGTTTGGAGCTGATAAACCAAATATCCTTGCCACAATTGGGATTGAAAATGTGGCAAGCAAAACACTGATACAGGATAAAATGAGGCAAAACCATGAACAATTGAAGCGTGAATTAGTTTCTGAAATCCATGAACTTTTGGCAATAATAGTCAATTGCCGAACCTGATGATACAAATATTAAAAGGCAACAAAGAAAAAGGAAATCCACCCTACTTTCACGCCTAAAAAACTAACGGTTCAATAACTGAACTGAGCCAAAAAACTGCGTTCTTAGAGTTCGTGTAACGCCGCAATAACACGTGCGAACACCTTACTTTCCAAACCAATTATACTTCAAACCACAAACGCCGAGTGTAATTAGCATCGTGTTGATTGCTTTGTTATATTGCCTATTGATAAACAACATGAAATCGTTCCAATACAAGAACCATGTCCTCACTAGGCTTAATATTTAACTCTGAACATTCAGCAGCAAAGAAACGCCAATGAGCTTCACGCCACCATTTTAATGAACGGTCGCCCTCGCCTTCTGCATGAGCAAACTCAGCCGTAACTTCGTTATATTTACACGTTTCAACTGAATCTATTTCAATGATACAAATTGGGTTCCCATTCCAATCAACGACCACTTGTAAATGACCAACAGTTGGCATTGGTTCTTCACCAGATTCATACCAAACATTTAAGCTACAAGTTGCTGTCTTTTGACCAATTCGGATTAATTCTGCACATAAATTGGCATTATGCTCATCAGCGCAGAAATAGTCAGAACTGAATGATTGATATTTTTTACGCTCAGTTTCAGAAAGTGAACTTAGGTACTTATTCAAGTAGATTTGAGACTGTTCTTCCATGAAATCCTCTTAATTATTTTCGCAATATAACGCCGCAATAACACGTGCGAACGATTTACTTTCCAAACCAATTATACCTCAAACCACAAACACCGAGTGTAATTAGCATCGTGTTGATTGCTTTGTTATGCCCAATTGTTGAGGGTAATTACTTAATTTGGTCTGTAAATGATTCAAAGATTCAATTACTTCTGTTTTTCTTTCGATAAATGCATACAAACCAACTTTTGCATTAGATGTTCTAATATAATCAAAACATACACGACCAAAGTTATCCTCGTTACTTTCAAAGTTAATAAGATCAGGTGTTAATTCTGGCGTATACATTAAAATTAGAAGTCTCAATTTCATTTTCAGTTCTAAAATATCCTTTAAACTTTTATCAGAAGCTTTTGCTATAACTTTCATTCGTTCTAACGGAATATCATTAAAATCAGACTCTTTAATCAAGTTATCTTTTATCAAGATCATTCTAATCTGAAGTAAAATCTCGAAAATCTCTTCAACCTTCTTTAGCTTTTCTTGTCTAATTATCGAGTTTTGTTCATTTCTATGATCAGCTCTCGTACGAAAAAACAAACAAAATTGACTGAAAATAACCGCAAAAAAAGCAATTAATGCAGCTATGATTTCTTTCCACTCTTTGAGTTCACCCATTCTATTTCTCACTACTATTTAAGGGCATAACGCTTGCATAACACGTTTATTACTATGCCAATCAACCTGAATTAACCGCCTTAATCACGAAACCCAAGGCAAACCCAGAACGCCGAGTGTAATAAATCGTGTTGATGCATTTGTTAACAGAACAATAAATTATAATTTCGACGCGCTTTTAAATATTCATTTAATACAGATTGTTGTTTTTGATGTAATTCTTCTGGTGAATCATAGAAATAATAACGACTTGGTTCATTACTTAACTGAGCAAGTTCTCTATCATGCTGACTTCCTATCGTTTCTCTATATAAATAGTAAAAATTACTCGGTAACTTAATATAGAAAACTTCGCCACTTGTTAAAAAAATTCCTATATGACATTTAGGCATTTTTACCGGCTTTATAATATTACCTTCGTCGTTATACGGAAGAAATTTTTTGTATTGCATTTCAATACTATCAAGTTCGATTTCAATTTTCCTTGAATCACTATTTGGAAATAATTTTAATTTTTCGACATCAAACTCATCATTTTCAAAATACCATCGAATTAAATCGCCCCAATAACCACTATCGTATTCATCTTTAATTGAAAAAAGACCTTTAACGACTAAATTAACCTTTTCAATTTCAACGTAGACATGGCCACGATTTAATATCGTTAGCTCAATATTATTATTAAAACAACATTTCATTCTTATCAATAATTTAGCTTTGCGTGCTGATGTTGATAAATAGAGAGATGTCGCGACAGCTAAAAATGTTGCTATTCCAGCTACCCACGTACCAATCATTGCCCAAAATGCGATTTGACTATCAGCCATTAATTACCCTCAAATTGTTCTGTTAACGCCTGCATAACACGTTTGCTACCATGCAAATTAAGCTCAAATTTACCACTTAACACGGTAAACTTAAAGAAACCTAGAATGCCGAATGTAGCAAATCGTGTTGATGCATTTGTTATATTTTTTTCTGAAAGGCACAAGAAACGGACTCACTTACTGCTGCAAAATCATCTAATTTTCGATTATCTTGTTGAATTCCAATAACCCCCTTATCTAGAGTAACAGGTTCTGGTTCTGGCATTGCCTCAAACTTCAATATTATACCTGTGGTGATAAAACCACCTGTTAGCGCAGAGCCAACAATAGATACCATCTGACCAAACCAACTTACATAGCTACTTATTGCTGTTTTTAGATGCTCTCCTGCAGTTTTCACTGCTTCACTATTACTTTCTGAGTCTATATTAATAAACAATAAGTCTTTAACTTCCAAGCTTGCGATAGAGAAAAATGCCGTAACAAAGCCAATATATATACCAGTATGTATAAGGCGATTTGATTTTGGCATTTTACGTATTCTACGATTGAACAAGATTAATTTAAGAATCATAATCACAGCGAAAAGCCATATAAGGAAATAAACTGGGATTTTTGTTAGTGCTTCTTCAATGTCCATAACCATCCTAAATAAAAATATAACGCCTGCATAACACGTTTGCTACCATGCAGACCTAGCTGAATTTTAACGCCTTAATCACTGAAACTAAAGGCAAACTGACAACGCCGAGTGTAGCAAATCGTGTTGATGCATTTGTTATATTTACAATTTATCCCATACACTTTCAATACATCACTTAGTTTCCAACTAAATTCTTCTTTTAAAGGATATACTGTAGACTCAACTTGTTGATTTGTATAAGATACATATCCTTGATTATAAATGAAAAATAAATATGAATAGTTTAATAACAGCTGTTGGTATCGGAGTAATTGCTGAAACGTTCAAACAACTTACCACCAAAGTGTTTGAGAAAGATTGGCCAATATTTACAGATCAAGGAAAACGTATATCAAACCAGTTTTTCGATCCCATTATTAGAGAACAATACATAGAAAAAATTCTATATAATCAATTACACTTCCGAACATTATCTAGCCCAGAAAGCGATGTTTATATCGATAATGTTTATTACCCGATTAGAATGAAATATTCCACATATTCTGGCCAACCTTTAGAATATACAATTGATGACGATTTTAAAATTGAGTATATGGGAATACTCAATATCATTGGACTTGCAGGTCAAGGCAAAAGCACTGTTATGCGTAAGTTTATTCTTGAGGAGTCTCGACGTGCCAAACGAATGCCTATTTTCTTAGAATTAAAGAGAGTAAAAGCTGGAGATATATTAACTTCTATAATGGATATGCTAAAAGCAATCGGAATAAAAATTACTTATAAAGATCTAGAATTTTTACTAATGAGTAAAAAAATAGTTTTGATTTTAGATGGTTTTGATGAAATTCACCCTGATCTACAAATAGACACTTTAGATAGCATAAACTCAATACATATCCGATTAAAATGCCCCATAGTTATAACATCAAGACCTGGTTCACACGCATGTAATTGCGCTGGTGTATTAAATGCAAATTTACAGTTTTTGAATAAAAATGAAGTTATTCATTTATTAAAAAAACTAGCTAAACCTGAAGAGCATAAAGGCTTAGTTCGAATTATTAAAAACAACCCTAGTTTGATTGAGGCAATTCAAACTCCTATTCTTGTTAGTTTATTCTACGTTTGTTATCCACATTGGGATGAAATCCCAACGAATACACAACAATTTTATTCTAAATTGTTTAGTACGTTATATACTAGACACGATGAACTAAAAAATACACCTCGCTATCATAAAGCTAAACTAGACTCTATAGATGCTGTTAATGCTTTTTCTACAATCTGTTTTGAAGGAATTAAAAATGCAGAGTATGAATTTGGTGAAGAAAGACTTTTAGAAATAGCTAAAATAAGCGTACAAAAACTAAATCTACAAGCAAGTGCACAAAACGTTATTAAGGATATTGTTGAGATTACAAATTTAATAAAAAAGGATGGGTTTGATAAGTTTGTATTTCTCCATAAATCAATACAAGAATACCATGCAGCTAGATACATACAAAAACTAGTTATAAATGAAAAAATTGATATTTATACTGATATTTATAATAAAATTGAAAGTTCCATTTATGACAATGTCATATTATTTTTAAAGAACATTGATAATGTGAACTATAGACACTACCTTTTAGAATACGCCTATAAAAAGAATAAACTTAATCTTTTGTTTATAAAGGATAGAACTTACACATTAAAAATAATTAACTTACTTTTAAAAAACACATTAATATACATAGATAGATGGAAAACAATAAAAATAGAATATATTGGGGAAAACATTCATCTAACAAAGATAGAAAAAATAGCAGAAATACTATCAATACCTATCACTCCACTTAAAATAATAATTGACAAGGAAATAATTAAAAAAAACAGTTTATCAATTAGTCAAGATAGGAAAATAAGTGTTTTAGAAATTATAAGTAATGACGAAGATTTAAGGAGCATACTTTTAAAAGCAATTAACACTCAATTCATTGAACCTATAATTCGTGCTTGGAAATTGTAAATATAACATTTAATTATACCCACCACATTCGTAATCTCTACTGAATATATTTCTGTACGTATAAACTCAACATTCTATTTCAAAACCAATAACCTAACACCTAAAACCACTAAAACTTCAAAAGAATTATACGTAATTGATTCGTATATCTCACTTTTAGCCTCACATGCATGTAACTGATTAAACTGACAATTCCATTAAAATTTAATCTAACCTTCAAATATACGAACCCAAATTGAAACTCTAGTGAGGTGACTTACACTCAATACACTATTAACCACTACGAACAAAGCAAATGGATATCCCATTAGATCTTAAACCAGATTCACAACGCTTCACCGATCAACTTCGAATTTTCATTCGAACACGTGCGCTAGCCTATAATACAGAGAAACAATACATATATTGGATAAGTTGCTTTATTCGTCATAACAACTACACATCAAAAGACGAAATTAACGCCTTTGATATACCAGCCTACCTTGAGCACTTAGTCGTAAAACAAAACGTATCGCCAAATACCCAAAAAACCGCATTAAACGCACTCATATTTTTATGTCGCGAATACCTACAACAACCTGTCGATAATCTTGAATTTAAACGTTCTAAAAAAGCCACTAAATTACCAACTGTATTTACTCATGGTGAAGCCATCTCCGTTATAAATGAACTTAACCACCCCACTAAGCTGATTGCACAACTTATGTATGGAAGCGGTTTACGAATAAACGAAGCATTAAGGCTAAGAGTAGATGACATCGATCTTATCCATAAAACCATCACCATAAGAAACGGGAAAGGTAATAAAGACAGGACTACTGTACTACCCGAGATCATCATTTCAGAGCTGAAAACGCAACTCGCGTTTGTAAAACAACAACATAAAATGGATGCAATAAATGGGGATGATGAAGTCTATCTACCTAATGCCATTGCAAAAAAATACCCTCACAGAGCAAAAAGTTATGGTTGGCAATATGTGTTTCCTTCAAAACAGATCAGTAAAGATCCACGTTCAGGTCAGCGTCGTCGGCACCACATGTTAGATAGAAGCGTTCAAAAACAAGTAACTAATGCAATAAAAAAACTTAAGATAGATAAGAAAGCCAGCAGTCATACATTCAGGCATAGCTTTGCGACACGAATTTTAGAACGGGGTGGAGACCTAAGGACAATACAAGAATTATTGGGTCATTCTGATATCAAAACGACCCAAATTTATACTCACGTAATAGGTTTACACTTCTCAGGAACGAAAAGCCCATTAGACTTTGATTAACAATAATTACATTTCATATTGGCGATGTTTTAGTGAATAGAAAATAGCTCTAATCGCTTTCGCCAAAAAGAAAACAGCAACAACAACAAAAAGCTTACTAACAATAAAGCCCGGAGTTAAATAAGAAACAATCGCACAAAAAGCGCCAATTAAGGCCGATAACATCCACTCTTTTTGCATGATTACACAACTAATCGAGCCATTTCGACACCCGAACCTCTTACTTCATCAATGTGCTCAATCACATTCTCATTCACAAATAAAATATCCACTTCGATCTGCTCAGAAAGCCATACTTTTTTAGCATCACGTGTTTCAAGTTTATCCCACTCACGATTAATCGCATTCGCCAAACGAACCGTTGCTGCCAGTGGAGAATAAATGTTATCAACTTTTGGTTCGTATTGTTCAGAAATAGCAAAAACCAATTCTTTAGAGAAACTCCAACTCTCAGCCAATTTAGCTCCTAAAACAGCACTGTCCGTATTGATAGTTGAACGTTGTGCACTAACTTTCGAGCTACCCGCTTCCATTTTCTCAAAGATCTCAGGAACTTTATCTGCCATAACGGTATAAATCATCAAATCACCGATGTTATGCAGCATACCCGCAGTAAAAGCGTCATTAGAGTTAACTGAACAACTTTCACCAATAGCCTTACTTAATACCGCAACTTCAAAAGTTTCTTGCCAAAAATTTTCTAGATCTATCACTTCTACATAAGGAAAAGCACTGACAAGCGAAGAAGCAATAATCAGAGTTTTAAGCGGCTCAAGACCTAAGCGTACAACCGCTTGGTTAACTGATGATACGCTCTTACCACGCGAGAAATGCGCAGAGTTAGCCAAACGTAATACACGACCACTCACCACTTGCTCAAGTGAAATTGTTTTTGATAAATCTTGCAACTCAACGTCAGGATCATTTACCAATTCCATCATTTCACGGATCACTTTCGGAATTTTTGGTAACTCGTGAGCATGACTTAAAATTTCATTTTGTTCCATATTCTTTCTCCACAACAAGTCGCTACTTTTTCTTTTTCATCACAGCCACAGTAAAGCGGCTTGTGCAGACTAAGCGGTCTCGTTGATCTTTAATATCAATCACCCAAACGTGGGTGGTTGCACCTAAATGTAAAGGCTTGGCCGTGGCGAAAACAGTTCCTTCACGTACAGCTCTAATATGGTTGGCATTTATCTCTAGACCAACACAATATTTTGATTCATCAACACACCAGTTTGCCGCGATAGAAGCAACAGACTCAGCTAATGCTACTGATGCTCCACCATGAAGCATGCCTAATGGTTGGTGAACCGTCGAAGTCACAGGCATAGATGCAGTAATCGAATTATCATCATATGCACAATATTCAATGCTTAACGCTTCCATCAAGGTATTACGAGACGTCGTGTTTAAGACAGTTAAATCCATCTCACGTTTCCAAATACTCATTTTCACTCCCAATGTAATCGTTAATATATATATCGACAGTTTACACTCAACCTGTACGTTGAAAAACATATTTTCGCTTGTTGAACGCTTTTACTAACTGATAAACTTCACAAAAATATTTGGTTTAACTCATGTAGGATAACTATGTTAAATAAAAGCATGATTACTAACTTGATTTCGTTAATCTTGTTAGGTGTTGGTTATTACACGCAACAAAATACACTCTATTATATTGGTCTATTTGCTTTCTCTGGAGCATTAACAAACTGGCTTGCTATTCACATGCTGTTTGAAAAGGTTCCAGGTCTTTATGGTTCAGGGGTTATTCCTGCACGCTTTGAAGAGTTTAAAGCCAGCATTAAGCGTTTGATGATGGATCAATTTTTCACCAAAGCAAACGTAGATAAGTTTTTATCGAATGAGATGAGCTCTGCCACTAACATTAATCTAGGGCCTGTGATTGATAAGATCGACCTTTCACCAGCTTTTGATTCTTTGGTTGAAGTGATCATGAACTCTCAATTTGGTGGCATGCTTGCGATGTTTGGTGGTCAAGAAGCAATTGATCCAATGCGTGAACCGTTTATTGAAAAAATGAAAGCATCAATTACTGAGATCAGTCAGCAAGAGCAGTTTAAACAAGCACTAAAAGAAGAGCTTGAAGCGCCAGAAATGATGGAAGACATTCAATCGACGATTGAGGATATTATTGACCAACGCCTAAATGAACTTACCCCTAAGATGGTGAAAGAAATGGTTCAGGATATGATCAAAAATCACCTGGGGTGGCTTGTAGTTTGGGGTGGTATTTTCGGCGGTGTTATCGGAATGCTTTCTACGCTAATTTAATCCATACCAAGCTCTAAGATACCCAGATTTAAATACCAATGCCTTAGATACAAAAATGCCAGCATTTATACGCTGGCATTTTTTATGGATTCAATCTCAAATTAATGGATTGGTGCGCTATCGTCAGCACTGAATTTACCAAAGTGTGCTTCAAGCACTTCTGGTGTTAACTCACCCGCTTCTTCAAGACGTTTTAGCTCAGCAACAATGGCTTTTTGCTCTTCAATTGATGGCAACGCTTCTTCTGGTTTATCAGCTTCTTGTTGAACCATTTCTTGAAGTTCTTTTTCAAAATCACTCATGATTATTTTCTCAATTCATAAAAACAATTAGAGGGATTCTACAAGAGAATAGAAACCAATTGCAATGATTGAGTATAAGTTAATGATAATTAAATGATTTATATCAGACACTGAAGTGTGTGTATTTATATGCACAATTTATTTTACAATGACTTGAAGCCAATCGGCTTGTTTTGAGGAGAAAAAACCGCCGATAATGGCAGTTTTTTGTATTTTATTTAAACCCTTTATTGAGAATTTCAACTAAATCACGGCCCTTTTCTGTCAGCTCTAAGTATTTAGTTCTATGGTCACTAGGCTCATATACCCAGCAACAAATATCGTAACCTTTTCTATTTGGCCCAGCTCTGTCCGTTAGAACTCGGCAATGACGACTAGCGGAGGCTTGGGAAATTCCGAACTTCTCACATAAATGATTAGCAGATACGGTAAGCGGCAAAGTAGACATAACTTCTAAAAATGCAACCATTTGCATAGGATGAATTTCATCATGAACCAATTCTCTAAATGTCATGATGTTATCTGTAAAGGTTTTTATTTTTGTTTCTGAGATCATTGCCTTAACTCTTTTAAAAACGGATGTTTAAATTATACACAGCCATTAATGAGAATGATATGCATTAGCGAAGACGGATCACTTACAACTAAACATACGTACAAAAAACCGCCGGTAATGGCGGTTTAGTCTATAAAACATATATTATTTTGGATCACCGAAAGGCATTAAGATGAAATAATCAACCATGATAGGCATCGCATAAATTACGTGCCGCAAAAATTATAATTTAGAGGTATTATCGAAACAATTGTGAATGCTAATAACGAATACCCTACAAACTGCCACTTATACAAATTCACCATTCCGATGAAATAAAGAAACAACGACAAAAGAACTATGAACGCCCAAAAACCAAAATCAAGCACAGCGTTATTCTGCGGTTTTTGCATTCTGTTTTAACTTATCTAATGCTTCGCCAACGGTAACAGAAATAAACTCCTTAGAATCATCGGACAATGGTTCTTTGGTTTCCATTAATTGATTAATTACAGCCAATTTCGTTTCTATCGATAAATTATTATTCATGTCACTCCCCTCTAAATAAGAATCATTCGTATACATTCACAAAAGCCACGCAAATTTATGTTATATAAAATAAAATTATAAGTATTATTTATGCGATCAATGATTCCACAATTGATCATTTATATATTTTCATAACAATGTTACCCGTGCGAACTGGTTACAGTTCATCCTAAAAAAGGATTGTTATAAAAAAAGATTACATATAATGAAACATTATGCTTCGATAAGTTAAATTAAACACAACATAAAGTACAATTTTTAAATCAAGCCATACATATATGTTACGAAATCCTATAAGAACCCATTTAACTAAAAATACTAGAAACCATGATATATCTAATGAAAATATCATCATGTCCACTGTTATTAGGAACAACGCTTATAATTTCAGTCATATTCCTAACTTATATTTAAGCTTCATTTCATTTCTTTTACTTTTTCGTATTGACTATTCAATATCTGCATAAGTTCTTTACTACCACCAAAATCGGGATGAAATACTTTTGCAAGTAGCTTATACCTTGTACGAATATTTTTTTGATTCACTTTACAGTCGAAATCAAAAAAAGAAATACCTAAGCAGCTAGAATAAACCGTTTCATTATGTAGGCGAACAAACTTTGCGGCCCCACTTAGCGCTTCTGTCGCATCTTGGGCCATTTCTAAAGCCTCTTTACGTTCAAGCGTAAGCGTTTCTATTCTCTTACGTAACTTATATTCATTCCCAGCGAGTGAACGTATGGTTTCATTTGCTCTATCCAATTCAGCATTAACAAAAGTGAAGTCAGAAAAACTAACACGGCACCGTTTTCGATTCCGAGTTAGCAATAACAGAGCTACGGTTACCATTAAGACCACCACATAAAGCACACAACTATGTAAAAGAAAATTAATATATTCATTTGAAACAGTCATAGATTAAGCCCTCATACCATTAAAATTACACAAATGCTTTCTAGCCTCTTCTTGTATTCTCTTTTTGTTAAGAACCTCTATAGTATTCTTTAATACTTCCATAACTCTTCTAGGGAACAAATCACATACCTTGCTAAACATCGTCATACCTCTTTAGATGTTTCTATTTCTTTTCTAATCCATTCAACATTCTCACTCCTTTGAACGTATTGTGTTATCAATTCACAAACCTAAATGTATTCACTTTTTAATTTTAGAAAGCTTTGATTTCTTAGCCATATATGATCTATCTCAGTACAATTCGTACCTATAAAATCATATACAGAGCTTTTAATACTCCTATATCGCACTCTTGATAAAGACCGTACCTAATTCAAATCGGCCACCTAATTTGTACTAAAGTTGTTGGTTATTTGATCTACCTTGTTTTTATTGAAAACTATATAGTTCTTTACTATATTTCGATACATACAATAAATCTGCGTAAATACGGGGTCTGTTATTGGTGCCACAACGCCCTTTTTGGGTTGGGCCAGTTGTTCAGGGCGTAGTGGGCTTTTTCTTAGAACTCGTATTGTGCTGATAGCATATAGTTACGGCCCTCGCCGATACTCATACCAGAGTAATCACCACTTGTTTCATACTCTTTATCAAATACGTTGTTAATCTTAGCTCTGAATGAAAGCTCATCACCTGAATCCATAGGCATACGATAAATAGCACCTACATCCGCCAAGGTGTAAGCCGATTTCTTTGGCTCATCATTAGCGCTATTACCGTAACGCGAACCAATGTAATAAACACCAGCATTCAGATCGATATGGTCTGTTAACTCATAATTAGCCCATGCGTTAGCCGTCCATTCTGGAACGTCTGCTATTTTCTTACCGTCATACTTCGGCTGGCCGTCATATTCAGCAATTAAGTACTGCGCACCAGCCTTAACAGTTAATAACTCTGTCACACGACCCGTGATTGTTGTATCAATACCTGTATTAATCTGTTTGCCGCCCTGCTCTGTTTTCTTGGTGATAGCTGGATTACTTGGATCACGATACTTTCTATCAGTAACTGAAATGTTTTCTTTCACTATCTGGAATAAAGACGTTTCAAATATAGCTCTGTTATCCATGAACTCCTGTTTATAACCAATCTCATATAAATGGCCTAGCTCTGGTTCACGTTCCATTCCATCGTTCGCATCGCTTGAGCTACTAATAGGCGTTTGAGGAACAAACGATTGTGAGTAACTAGCGTATATTGTTGAGTCAGCGGATGGATGGAACATAATCGCAGCACTTGGCAAAACGTTGAAATATTCAGTATCTTTGCCTTTGCCGTCTCTCTTATCATTCTTAGAACGATATTTGATGTAGTAATCGGCACGAGCACCAGCCAGAATTTGCCAGTAGTCATTAAACGTTATCAAATCTTGTACATATAAGCCTGTTTGGAAATTAGAATAAACGTTAGAACTTGGCTTACCTGATTTACTTGGATCAAATCCGTAAATTGGTGTCGCAGGGTTAGTACTTGCGGCCTGCTTAACACCACCGTATAAACTGTTACGTGAATACTCATGATCTACAAAGTTGGTGCCAACAAGCAACTTATGCTCAATTGAACCTGTATTAAAGTCACCCGTTAGATCCATAGTACCTGTATGAACATCATAACTATTATCACGCTTACCAGTATTAAACTCGTACTTACCTGTTTGAGCACTATCTTTCATTGGTCTAATGCTTGAAGTCTTAGCAGTATTAGCCATATTCAACTTGTGATAGCTTGCCGTTAACTTCCAGTCATTATCAAAGTGGTGCGTTAGCTTAACGCCAATGCTTTCCTCTTCTTTCTCATTGGTTGACCAAGGTGTATTAAGAATTAAATCACGGTCGCCAATAATGTTGCCGTCTTCATCAAAGTAAGCGCCACTATCTTGGTGCCCTTTTTGCGTCTTGTAATCATAAGATAGCGATAACATCGTGTCGTCTGTCAGATCATAATCAAGCATGATTGCCAATAAATCACGGCGTGTAGTTGGATGAACGCCATTAACGTAGTGTCTAAAGTTATCTTTTGATTGTTTTGAGGCAATTACACGATAACGTAAATCGTCCGTTGCGGAACCTGTAGTATCCACCACTGAACGCGAAAAGTTATTACTACCAACATCTTGAGAAATCATAGTGCGGCGCTGGTATTCAGGCTCTTTTGTTACCATGTTCACCAATCCTGCTGGTGAACCTTTACCATAAAGAAGACCTGACGGGCCTTTTAGCACTTCAATTCGCTCATACATTTCTACAGGTTCTTGAATAAGGGAATATTTCTGCTCACCATTACGCAAATAACCATCGTTAGTAGTTAACTGGAAACCGCGAATATAAAAGTTTTCGTGTCCGTCGCTTTCATAAGTAGAAACAGTTGAGGCATCGTTCTTAAGCGCTTTATCAAGTGAGGTCGCCTGTAAATCATCAAGTAACTTTCTATCAATGCTATTTACAGAACGTGGGTCTCAAGCGGTGCAATATCCATTTTAGTCGCAGTGCTTACGGATTCAGTTTTATAATCTGGGCGTGTACCTACAACCTCAATGGCTTCAAACGTAGAAACATTATCTGTATCAGCAAAAGATTTAACGGGCGATAATGACGCAGCAATAGCAATAGCAAGAGTGGTTAATTTAGTTTTGGTCATATTTTTTTGCCTTTTAAGGTTAAATTCGAGTTTTCTTCTAAAGAGAAAATTTCTATTTGCATTTCAAAAGCGCGTAGGCGCTTGTAAATTGACATTAACTCGACACAGCTCGACCATCGGCGGATTAGGAACCTTAAGGAACTCTCAACCTTTGAGTATGATGAAGTGATTTGCTTCAACACTCCCAAGGTAATCGCCGCTTGTAATATTGTTGGACTCATAAAAATGTAAACGGTAAGTTCCGAATACTTGCTATATGCACTTGAACAGCTATCAAACCAAAGATAAGCACGATACATACTAAAATAGTTGTGGCGCACATCATCAAACAGTTCTTTTAAGCCTTTCGGTGTAGCTCGGCTTTCATCATCTTCCCCTAAAACTAATTCTTTCCTGAATGCCGCCTCTACTTTTTGGTTGTTGTATTCATAAGCTGGTAATTTCCTACCAATGAACATTAAAAACGCGATTCCACCGAATGAGGAAACAACGGCAACGATAACCATTGAATGTTCAACCTCACCAAAGAACGGGATCACCTTTACGTGCTTGGATAGTTCCCACAACAACGGGATAAACGTCGCTAGTGTCATGAAATTCCTAAGAATGCTTATTCCTAAGTCTTCAACCAGCTTTGCAAACCTCATTGTGTCTTCTTGTATCCTCTGACTTGCTCCTTCGATTTGACGAATTAAAGGCCAGTGCTTTGTATAGTGCTCGTTCATGGCGCAACGCCACCTAAAGATCCAGTGCCTTACGAAGTAATCAACCACCACAGAAATAACGACGTACATAGTTGTGATCTTAAAAAAATCAAAAATAACATTTCTAAAATCAACAAACTTGACGGCATTGGGAGAAACTAACGCCTCTTGGATAAGATCATAAAAATGACCGTTCCAGTAGTTAAGTTCCACATCAATACCGACTCTGAACCAATTAACAGCAACCACCGCAGTAGTGCCGTACATTGACCAAAAGAACCATTTTCTATTTAAAAAGAAACAACGAAACATAAGCGATAACCTCAATTAATAAAGTTACCTTTTATTGCTTTTATTAGTTTTTAATAATCACTGGTTCCATACGAAATAAACGATTATCCCATTGCTGGTAATCACTGACCTTTGAATCAGACGTATAAGCCACCGCACAACTGAGCAAGGCCAATGTCATAAGAGCTATAATTAAGGCAACTTTCATTTTAAAAACTCCGTGTATATAAATTGATAGTAAAGATTTATGGACTTAGAACTTAACGCCAAGCATTAAGCTGGAAATAGTAGAATCAACGTAGTAATCATCTGCTATTTCTATATCAGCTCTCTTAATATCAATAGAAAGAGTCACTTTATCGTTAAACTCGGCACGGATACCAAGCCCTTTAGCGAAGCTGATAACTGAAAAATCGTGACGCTGCCAATAATCTGTATAACCAAGAATATTATTCTCAATACCAACCATTACATACGGCTTTACGCTTACAGCATTGTTAAGGTCAAATCTATAACCAAACTCAGGGTAAGCGCCAAAGGTGCCAATCTCACCAGTAACACCTGTCGCCAGCAATTCGTGACGAGCATAACGTGCAGAGATCCCCACTATCTTATTTATCTCTTTATGAACACCGATAGCGAAACCATTGCCATTAGCACTAGCGTCGTCATGAGACGAAAATCCCACACGGCCCACCATAACAGTAACGTCGTTTCGTGTAGCTGGTTCTTCCTCAGCTGAAAATGCTGGTGAAGATATGAATAATGCTAACGCCAACGGCGCTAATTTAGATTTGTACATGGTCATACCTTATTACTTTTTGACTCTTGTCCATCAAGTATCATCAATTTAGTTGTGTACTTGTGGGTTAGTGTTGCTCTAATGAGTGCGGAGATCATTTGCCTGTCTCTAATCCACCACTTATTTAATAAATCACGGCTATAGCGAGACTTTTCAGCTAAGTCAGATATAGACAAATCAAGTTTCTTAAGATGATTAGCTAAACTAACTTTCTTAAAAGTCGTTACCTCATAGCTGTTATCCATCGCACATCATTAACCCGAACAGTGCGAATACTATTGTTAAATGACACGAATAGCAACAACAAACTCAAGTTTGAACAAAAAAAGAACCCAATCGACACGCGATATATAAAATAAGCATCGATCGAGTCATCACTGTGAGATATAAGAAAATCCATTACGAAATGCTATTTACTTTAAATTCAAAAGATAATTGTTGCGGATAGTGTCCATCATCCTGTTAATCGTCCCCCATTTCGTACGGCAATGTATCAAAGTGTTTAGGTGCATCAGGTCCATAAGATATAATCACATTAACGACGGCATAATTTAGATCTCAACATCATGCTGATTTAAAACCTTTTAAGAACTCGATCTAAAAATATGACGTTCTTTACTGCAATAACCCTTAATACAAATTCATGACATAGTTGAGCCTCAATGATAAGGCAAGCTCCGTCCTTGCTTGTAAATGCTACTTTACATAGGCTCAGTGAAGTATAGCGATTTGTAACCAAGCACATCACGGTAAAGAATTTCTACGGTATCGAGTAAAATTTCTATTTTTGTACTTCCCTTCACTATACTTTTTAGTTATGTGCACCGTGTAAGAAAGCCGATTTCCAGAGGACAGAAATTTCTTTTCGATTTTGTGCCACATAAAAAAGCACAAACTAAATAGATGATCTTTTACTAGCCATCAAAAATTTACTCAACTGAAAAATAAAATGGCTACTTCAGAGCAAAAATCACTGTTCAGATCACTAAATGATGATAATAAATTATCTGGGTGATGTGCTTATGAACAGAACGATTAGAAATGACACGATTGATTCAGTGTCCTGTTTGATGATGCAAGTAGATGCTGTAGAATTAGGCAGTAAAACAAGACAAAAATTTTAATAAAACTGTATAAGGTTCGACCATGAAGCAAAAGTCTATACTCGCTCGTAATATCGAACAGCGAAAATATGATCTAGGAATCACTACTAACATTGAAGTAGCACGTAAATCAGGTGTTAGCCGAGCGGTCATTACAAATATTGGACTACACCCAAATAAAAGTATCATGTTGGACAGTGCTGTACTTCTAGCTAAGGCTCTTGATTGTCGGCTTGAATGGTTAGCAACTGGTGAGGGGCCTATTAACCTTGATGATGTAGAAAGACACAACCGTTTACGTTACGGGGCCGTTGTAATTCGTACGTCAGAGCTTGAATCATCGACACCAGAAGAACTTTTAAAGGAACTTTATGACGATCAAAGCCGTGAACGAGTTCCGTGCCCTGCTGGTAATAGTTTTACAACATTCATTGTTAGATTGAATCAAGATATTGGAAAATATGCTGCAGGTGGAATGATGTATTTCGACTATGAAAAAACACCAATAACAGGATCTGTTGTTCTGGCTAAGACTGCGAAAGATGCAGCACCAGAAATAATGGAATACACAAAAGCACACAATAGATCGTTCTTAAAATCGTTAAGTGAAGATTTACCAGCGGAATTAAAATTTATAGAAATTACAGAAGAAATGGCAATCATTTCAACTTTAACGGCTTACGCTATCACTTAATAAGCATACAAAAGTTTAGCCACCACAAAGCCCCGTTTCTAAGGGGCCTTCTTTTTCATCTCACGGAACTGAAACTGATAAAAAATCTTTTTTAATATTGAATGTAGTTCACTTTATTGCACTGAACTATTATCGCATGCTCCGTTCAGATTAAACCGCACAAATGAATTTAAAAAAACGTAACCTTTAGAATGCTTATGGATTAGTATGAACAATATGAAAAATGAATACTGCAATTAAAACTGTTTCGGGGTTCTACAAGAGAACCCCTCAAAAGGTAAACCTAAAGCCGTCTGTTAGACTTTAAAAGCACCAACTAATTGATCTAATCGTTGTGAAAGTGCGTTCAATTGCTGGCTTGAATCTGCAAGCTCTTGTGCTGTGGCGGTGGTTAACTCATTAATACCATTAATCTCTTCGATGTTTTGGTTAATCGTATAAACCACAGTAGATTGCTCTTCTGTTGCCGTTGCTACTTGCGTATTCATATCAGAAATATCTGTGATACTTTTTGCAATACCCGCTAACACTTGTGTTGCACTGTCTGCAGATTCCACACCGCGAGCCGTTACACTGTGACTTGCTTCCATCGCATCCACCGCATTTTTCGCTTCGTTTTGCAGTTGATCAATCATCTTCTGGATTTCATCCGTCGATTCTGATGTACGACTTGCTAATTGACGAACTTCATCTGCAACCACAGCAAAACCACGACCATGATCACCAGCTCGCGCGGCTTCAATAGCTGCGTTTAACGCAAGTAAGTTGGTTTGTTCTGAAATACCACGAATAACATCAAGGATAGAGCCAATGTCTTGTGTTGTACCCGCTAATTGCTCCACCACATGGCTAACTTGAACTAAATCGCCTTCAAGTTGGGTAATTGCATCACGAGAATCAATCACAGTTTGACGACCATCTTGAGTGCTTGCTTCAGCTTTACTTGCTGATTGTGCCGCATTCGCCGCATTGGATGCAATTTCGTTAATCGTACTGCCCATTTGGTTAATAGCCGTTACTACTTGAAGCGTTTGGTCACGCTGCATTTCACTGTTATCACGTGTTGATGTCGCTTTTAATGCTACGTTTTCGGCAGTAGTGTGTAATACATGGCCAGTTTCAACCACTTCAGAAACCGTATTGTGAATTTTCTCTACAAAGCTATTAAAGCCTTTTGAAAGTTCTGTGATCTCATCATTCCCTTTCACTTCGATACGATGCGTTAAATCACCTTCTCCCTCACCAAGCTCTTTAAAGCGATGCGCAAGTTCGTTCAGTTTATTGGTGATTGAGCCTGCACCCCAAATAGCTAAAGAGACAAATACCGCAATAATCACCACAATCCACATAATGATATCTTGGGTAGAGGCATGCAAACTTTCAAACACTTCAGAAACCGGCACTTCAGCAACAATAAACCACTCCATTGAAGGAATGTAATGCGAAGCAATAAAGATCTCTTGGCCACCTTTTTCCATGCGGCTTAAGTTAAAGTTTTTCTTTGTCAGTAATACCGATGCTTCGGCAGAGCCAACCACATCTTTAATGGTTTGCTTGCCCATAATCGCTTTGTTTTTATGGATTTTGATATTACCGTCACCATCCATTAAATAAACAAAACCCGTTTGTTCAATTCTAAATCCATTTAACAAAGCAACCATATCATCTAATGATTTAGATAAACCAGCCATTGAAACGCCATTTAGCTGTTGGAAATTAACAAACAGTTTTACTTCACCGTTTTGCTCAGTAAATACATTCAACATACGCTCAGGGCCACTTTGTGTGAACCCAAAAAACCAACCGTCTTGTTGTTTGTTTAGTTGACGTAAAAAGCCATCCTGATTCCAATAATTTGCTGTTTGACGGTTAGCAACGGATGCATCATTCAGATTATGTTGTTGTTTTAATTTATTTAATTGACCAATAAGAACATCTTGGTCTTCAGGAGAGATGTAAGGATCAGAAATAGCATCGATAATGAAAGGGTTATTAGACATTTGCTCAGCAGCAGCAGAAAGTACAGCCACCTCTTTATCTACTTCTCCACCAATTTGGTCGAGAATGGTAGGAAGCTCAAGCGTGGTTAGCCTTTCATCTAAAGTTTCGTACGCTTTTTTTTGGGCGACAATACCCACAAGAGAAGTTGAAGCAATGATAGCGATAACGATACCGGCGACGAGTTTCTGTTTTATTGTTAGATTAATCATAATTTTTCCACAGCTAAAATAGACCCTTCATATAACGGCGGTACATTTCATAACTTTAATAAATAATTAGAAAAACATTCATTAATTAAATAGTTGAATAATTTCGAACTAAACCCAATCTTATTAGGAACTAATGTGGCTTTATTGAGTCACAGACAATAATTACTAAACAATCCAGACATTGGGTGAACTATGCCAGCGTTAAAAATTCAACAATTACAAACTTACCTTGAATCTCAAGTCATTGGTCAACCAGATTTAGTAAAGCAGTTATTAATTGCCCTACTTGCAGATGGTCATATTTTAGTTGAAGGTCCTCCGGGTCTTGCAAAAACGCGTGCAGTTAAAATTTTGGCAGACTCTATTGAGGGAGATTTCCACCGTATTCAATTCACTCCTGACTTATTGCCATCAGACTTAACCGGTACCGATATTTACCGTCAAGAGACCGGTGAATTTACGTTCCAACCGGGTCCAATTTTCAACTCATTAGTATTGGCTGATGAGATCAACCGTGCGCCAGCCAAAGTCCAAGCGGCGATGCTAGAAGCCATGGCTGAAAAACAAATCACAGCGGGTCGAAATACCTATCAACTGCCTGAGCTATTCTTAGTCATGGCAACGCAAAACCCGATTGAACAAGAAGGGACTTACCCACTACCAGAAGCGCAGCTTGATCGTTTCTTAATGCATTTGGATGTGGATTACCCTGGCGCACAAGACGAACTAGCCATTCTTCGTTTAAATCGTGGTGAAGCATTAGGTGAACAAGCACAAAGACCACAACCATTAGCGCAAAGTGAGATTTTCAGTGCTCGTAAAGAAGTGTTATCTATTTACATGGCCCCTGAAATCGAGCAATACATTATTCGTATTACAATGGCGACACGTAAGCCTGCGCAATACTGCCAAGAGTTAGCAAACCAACTTGAGATGGGTGTTAGTCCACGAGCGACATTAGCGTTAGATCGTTGTGCTCGTGCACACGCATGGTTAGCAGGTCGTGATTACGTAAGCCCTGAAGATGTTCAAGCTATGGCTTATCCTGTATTACGTCACCGACTGCTATTAAGCTTCCAAGCGCAAGCAGAAGGCACAACGGCAAATAAAGTCATTGAGCGTTTATTACAAATGGTAGCGGCGTCTTAATTTAATCAAGACACATTGCTAAACGTTAATTCGACATAAGCAGATATTGTGAAGAAAACAAATACACTAACACTGCCACCACACAGCAATGGCGTTACCTTGTCACTTAATGAGTTGGTTCACTACAAGAACCACTCATTACAGTGGTTACCGCCAGCACAATCTGTATGGTCAAAAATGAATGGCAGTCATCAAAGCCGTCAAAAAGGCCGTGGCATGGATTTTTCTGAAGTACGCCAGTATCAACCGGGGATGACATTCGCTCTATTGATTGGCGTGTCACTGCACGTACAGGAAAACCACATACCAAGCTCTACAGTGAAGAACGAGAACAACCAACCATGCTTTTTGTGGATGTCAGTGACACCATGCGTTTTGGTTCACAGCTTCTATTCAAATCCGCTCAAGCGGCGCATTTTGCCAGTTTGCTCAGTTGGATAACCTTAGCTGAAAAAGATCGCGTTGGTGGGATCATCTTTGATGGTAAATCCACACTCGATTGTAAGCCCTCTTCTCGTCAAAAAGTGGTCTTACAATTTCTTCAAAAGATCATTGAGCGTCATAACACCACGTCATCAAATACAGAGCAAACGACAACGCAACAAACGGATTCTTTTGTTAAAGGCTTACAGCAGCTACAACGCTTGTGTCCAAAAGGCAGTGAAATCGTCATCATCAGTGATTTCTACGCACTTACGGACGATTGCAAAGCGATATTCAGTCAATTAAGCAAACACAATCGCATTCAGTTTGTGATGATAAACGATCCATTAGAGCAAGGGGTGACCCGTTTTAATGGCGTAGAGCATGTCTCTGATAACAAACGTTCGGCATGGTTAGATTTCTCCTCTCTTTCCACTAAAAATGCCTTACAACAACAGGCTAACCTGCATAAAGCGTATGTACAAAACATGGCGATGCAATTGGGCATTCATTTACATACCCTATCGTCAGGTTTTCCTTTATTAAACCAATTAACCACAGCACAGGATAAAGGAAATAATTAATGTCTTTATCTTCAACAGCAGCACCAAATGCTGCATCACCGTCCGCCCCATTGCCTTTAGCGGATTTACATTTACCAGAAGCACCAAGCTTCTCGCTGTCATGGCAAGGTTACGGATTAATTTTTCTTATTATTGCTTGTATTGCTCTTATTGTTTGGGCTTTTATGGCTTACAGAAAAAAACGACGCCTTCAACGGGTCGCTTTATCGGAATTAGCGAAATTAAAGCCAGAACAGACTCGTGATGTAGCAAAACTATTAAAACAAGCTGCATTGAGTCATTTCTCTCGTCAGCAAATTGCAGCACTGCATGGACTCGCTTGGTGGAATTTTATTGAACAAAAGCTTCCGACTAAAAAACAAGCCAATGTTCACTTTGCTACTCGCTCAGAAATGCTCGAGAAAGCCTTATACGGCAAAGTGCCTTTATCTGAAACCAATCAGAAACGCTTTTATGATGATGTGCGTTACTGGTTGATTCATGCATTGCCTGCAAAACAAAAAAAAGCAGTGCAAGGAGCAAAACATGATTGAATTTATGTGGTGGTGGGCATGGTTTTTATTGCCAATCCCATTGGTGATCTATTTCTTAATGCCAGAAAAAGAAGCTGGCGAAGCGATTCATTTGCCTCGTTTGCCCGATCAAGGTGAATACAAACAACCAAATAAACGCATTAATATTGGCTTATTATCATTGGCTTGGCTTTTATTGATAGCGGCACTTGCACGTCCTGTCTGGTATGGCGAACCTGTGGATATTCAGCCAGAACACAGAGACATGATGCTGGTGGTGGATTTATCCGGCTCTATGGCAGAAGAAGACATGAAAACCAGTAATGGTGATTTTGTTGACCGCTTAACCGCTGTTAAGCAAGTGGTGTCCGATTTTATTGACCAACGTAAAGGCGACCGCCTTGGCTTAGTGCTGTTTGGTGATCACGCTTATCTTCAAACGCCCCTTACCTTTGATAGAAACACAGTACGTGAACAATTAGATCGTACCGTTCTTCGTTTAGTAGGGCAAATGACAGCAATGGGTGAAGGTTTAGGACTGGCAACCAAAACCTTTATTGAAAGTAATGCACCACAAAGAACCATTATTTTATTAAGTGATGGCGCTAATACGGCAGGTGTACTAGAGCCATTACAAGCGGCACAACTGGCAAAAGATAATCATGCCAAGATTTACACCGTTGGTATTGGCGCTGGTGAAATGCAAGTACGTGGATTCTTTGGAAAACAAACGGTAAATACCGCTCGTGATCTGGATGAAGATACCTTAACTAAGATTGCGACAATGACTGGTGGACAATATTTCCGTGCTCGTAACGCCGATGAACTTGCAGAAATTTATCAAACTATTGATGCATTAGAGCCTGTGACTCAAGCAACACAAACTTGGCGTCCCCATGAAGAGTGGTTCCGTTACCCACTAATGGGCTATTTGTTTGTTCTTTTCATTATTGTTGGAGTAAGAAAACGCCATGGCTAATTTTACTTTTCTCTATCCGATGTGGTTTTTAGCCCTCATACCATTAGTGGCTTTGATTGTTATTCAACGCAAAAACCAACATCACGGTGGCTTAATCGCCCCACACATAGCAAAACAACTTGGCATGGTTCAAAAAAAGAACGGCCATGGTTTTTTATACGGACTCAGCGTTATTTGGTTTTGTGTGACAACAGCACTTGCCGGACCAAGTTTTGGCTATAAAGAAACACCGAGTTTTCAGCTTTCTGGTGCTCGAATTCTTGTCATGGATATGTCTCGCTCTTTGTATGCGACGGATCTTAAACCTAACCGTTTAACTCAAGCAAAATACAAAGCTAAAGATCTTCTGCCTTACTGGAAAGAAGGCATGACAGGGTTAGTGGCTTATGCCAACAGCAGTTATTTAGTGAGTCCGTTAACAGGTGACAGCAAAACGTTAGATAATCTCATTACTAACCTATCTCCTGAAATCATGCCTTATAAAGGGAAAGGAAGTAATTTATCGGCAGCGATCAATCAAAGTATTGAGATGATGAAAAAATCTGGCCATCAACAAGGTGATATCGTTGTATTAACTGACGGTATTTCTTCATCACAACTTGAAAAAGTCACTGCACTAATTGATGGTACCAAGTGGCGTATTAGTTTATTGGGTGTCGGAACCACTAATGGCGCACCTATCGAGCTGCCTAATGGCCAATTATTAACGGACAACACGGGTAAAACGGTCGTCGCAAAACTCAATCCACAACCATTACAGCAAATAGCGACGGAAACGCATGGTGTGGCGCAGCTTATCCAATCGGATAACAGCGACATTGATGCTATCGTTCGGTTAACAAAAACACCTTTAGAACAAGTAACAAAAAACAGCGATACACAAGTAAACAGCCGTGCAAACCACGGATACTGGTTACTCTTCCCTATTGTATTGCTTTCACTATTTGCTTTTCGAAAAGGAATGATTTTAGCTTTATTGCTTGTATTGTTACCTATAGATAAGTCCATGGCGAATACGTTGTTATCAAACGATTACAACGCTCACCAACAATATGAGCAAAAAGAATATCAAGCGGCCAGTGAACAATTCCAATCCAAACAATGGAAAGGAGCGGCTCAATATAAAGCGGGAGATTATAAAGGCGCTATTGAAAGCTTAACTGGCCTTAGTGATGTTCAATCGCAATATAATCTTGCGAATGCATTAGCACAAAATGGACAACTTGAAGACGCTAAAGCCCAATATGAGTCTTTATTACAAGCTCATCCCGACATGAAGGATGCTAAAACCAATTTAGATATCGTGAATAAAGCGCTAGAGCAACAGCAACAGCAAAACGATAAGAATAAGCAATCGGATAAAAACAAAGACAATAAAGAGCAAGATCAGAATAAAGATAAGCAAGATAACAAAGACGGATCTGATCAATCTTCAAATTCTAAAGACTCGCAATCTCAAGATTCACAGCAGAATCAGCAGAATCAGCAGAATCAGCAGAATCAGCAGAATCAGCAGAATCAGCAGAATCAGCAGAATCAGCAGAAGGATAAATCACAATCTGAGAGCAAGTCAAAATCAGATAAACAAGAAAAATCCGATGCTTCTTCTCAAGAGCAGAAACAACAAGCTCAAGATAAAAAGCAGCAAGAACAGAAAGAGAAAGAAAAATCAGCACAAGCAAGCGATAAGCAAAAAGAGCAAAGCGACGCTGACAAAGAGAAGAAACAAGCTCAAATGCAGTCTCAACAAGGTCAAATTGATAGCGATGCAAAAACAACGGATCCACGTTTACAAAAACTAGAGCAATCAGGTGCTAAAGAAGACGAACTGCTTCGTGCCCTACTCTATTTACAAGCTCAACAACAAGAGCCACCACAAGCTTCTGAGAACGAATGGTAATACCGATGAAAAGACACTTAAACTACCAATCTTCAATAATGAAAACATCACTGATGAAGAAAATACTATTACTGCTTACCCTGACTATCAGCGGAATTTCGTACGCCAACGCCCAAGCGATTGCAACCGTTAGCAAAAACAACATAACCGAAAACGAAGTTATTCAACTAATGGTGTCAGTAGATAAAAGTGCAGACCAAAGTAAGTTTGATATTAGCCAGCTCGGACCGGATTTTCGTTCAGGCCAAGTCAGCTTTGGTAGCTCTCGTTCATTAGTTAATGGCGATTACAGTGTTCAAAGCCAATGGACCGTATCGATTGCACCAACCAAAATGGGGATATTAACCATTCCAAGTATGGAGGTTGCAGGTGAACAAACAAACCCAATCAACATTCGGGTAAATAAAGACGCAACGGCACCAAAAAGCAGCGATATTATCAAAGTCAGCGGTGAGTTAAGTAAAAACGAATTGTACGAAGGTGAAACGGCACAATTTAATGCCAAAATAGCCATCTTTGCTGATATTCGTCGTTTAAAAGATCCAAATATCATTACTCCTCAAGGAAACGGTGTTGAATTTTCTCCTATTGGTGAAAGTAAACAATATCAAACGGTTATTGATGGTTTACAAGCAACTGTGGTTGAACAGGTATTTAGTCTAAGCGCAAACAAAGCAGGTAAATTAACCTTTGATGGCTTGGCTTTTACGGGGGGATTAATACAAACCGATCGTTACGGTCGTAGCACCAAGTTAATTCCATTAAACATAAACCCAAAACAATACTCAATTAATGTATTAACTAAACCATCTGATTACAAAGGAACATGGTTACCAACCAGTGATTTGAAACTAGGTCAGCAATGGCTCGTTGATGGCAAAGTCCTAACCAACACAGAGGTTGAAGCTGGCACAGCCATTACTCGCCAAATCACCCTAATGATGGCTGATGTCCCACCAGAAAAATTACCATCTATCGATATTAGTTATCCAAAATTAGTTCGTATGTACGACGAAAAGCCGACCATTGGTAAAGACAGCCAAGGGAATAGTGTGATGACCATTAAACAAGTGATCATTCCACATACATCGGGCCAAGTTGAATTGCCAGCGGTATCGATTCAATGGTGGAACAGCAAAACGCACAAAGCAGAAGTCGCAAAATTAGATTCATTAACGCTAACCGTGACACCAAACAGCCAAAAAAGCGAACAAATGATCGAGCAACAAACAAATGAGCAATCGAAAACCGTAATAAAACGAGAAGTTGATCACGGTATTTGGCCTTATACCACCCTAGGTTTTGCTATTTTATGGCTATTAACACTTATTGCTTGGTATAAAGCGCGAAACAGTGTGAACAAAGAAACATTAGCGGTTACATCGAATCACGGCATATCAAACAGTGATATTTCTGTATTAATTACGGCACTTAAATCAGACAATACCATACTTGCACATCAGATCATTCAAGACCATTCTGATGACTGGAAAGCAAAAGGAATCGATACAGATAAAGTCAAAGTGCTCATTGAAAAATTAAGCCATGCTAAATACTCAAACAAATCAGAAAACACTGATAAAGAAAGGCTTATTAAAGAGATAACTCAACAATTAAAGGTGAGTAAAAAATCAAAAACAAGCCCAACTGAACTTGAAGCATTATAGGCTTTAACTGCATAAATGAATTTAAGGCTGGCTATGTGTCAGCCTTTTTTATGTCTCACCACACCTCAGCACTTCCACTCTTTCTTAATCTCATCCAGATAAGTACTTTCTTCGTATTTTTAATTAACTTTTTTAATTTTTCACTAATGGTTTGCGCAAACGATCACGCTCAAATATTCAGATAAAAATGGATGTATCTTCACACAATGTTCGATTTACCATTGACTTATTCGACAGAAAGCTCAATTATCACCTTATCAAATGTTCACTACCATCGCATTTGCTCAAACAAGCACAGATGGAAGCGAGACGGACTTTAAAAGAATGTGCTAAATCGCATATGACAAGTAAGGGTAAGTAGTATGACAACTAAACTAGAACAACTTCGTAAACTAACAACAGTAGTAGCTGACACAGGTGACATTGAAGCAATCGCAAAGTACACGCCTGAAGATGCAACAACGAACCCTTCTCTAATTCTAAAAGCGGCAGAAATTACTGAATACGCACCACTAATCGATGCGTCGATTGAATACGCTAAAGCGCAAAGCAACGACAAAGCACAGCAAGTTCAAGATACTTGCGACATGCTTGCAGTTAACATCGGTAAAGAAATTCTTAAAGTCGTACCTGGGCGTATCTCAACAGAAGTAGATGCTCGTCTTTCTTACGATACTGAAGGCAGTGTGGCAAAAGCGCGTCAACTGATCAAAATGTACAACGATGCAGGCATTACTAATGACCGTATCCTTATCAAACTGGCTTCTACTTGGGAAGGCATCCGTGCTGCAGAGATCCTAGAAAAAGAAGGCATCAACTGTAACCTAACTCTTCTATTCTCTTTTGCTCAAGCTCGCGCATGTGCTGAAGCTGGTGTTTACCTGATTTCTCCATTTGTTGGTCGTATCATGGACTGGTACAAAGCGAAAGAAGGTCGTGACTTTGAGCCAAGCGAAGATCCAGGTGTTGTTTCAGTTACTGGTATTTACAACTACTACAAAGAACACGGCTACAACACAGTTGTGATGGGTGCAAGCTTCCGTAACATTGGTGAAATCCTTGAATTAGCAGGCTGTGACCGCCTAACAATTAGCCCTAACCTACTTCAAGAACTTGAAGAAGCAACAGGTGAAGTGGTTGAGAAACTGGTTGATACAAACGGCAACAAAGCCCGTCCTGCAGCAATGACTCACGCAGAGTTCCTATGGGATCATAACCAAGACGCAATGGCAGTTGAGAAACTGGCTGAAGGTATCCGTAACTTTGCGGTTGACCAAGGTAAGTTAGAAGCAATGATTGCTGCTAAGCTTTAATTTCTAGGTTTTAGATCGGTCGGCAAGCTCCCTTGCAGAATTCAGGGGAGTTTGTGTTTATACCAATGCAAGTAATTAGATGACCTATTTATTACGCAGGAACATCACTTAAGAGTAAGGCAAAAAATCTTATAAGTAGTTAGTCTACAATAATAATTTTTAACGCAACTATTGAGTTATTTAACCAGTAATAATAATCAGATAATTAATGGAATTGGTATTAGTTCAGAAGTCACCACAAACACCTCTGAACTCTTTAAGCGAAGCGATCTGAACCCTGCTCTATTCCTTTTTTAATATTCGAGTTAAACATTATGAACCGTAAACATCTAGCAAATGCAATCCGTGCTCTAAGCATGGACGGCGTACAACAAGCAAATTCTGGCCACCCTGGCGCACCTATGGGCATGGCTGATATCGCTGAAGTTCTTTGGCGTTCTCATTTAAATCACAACCCAGCAAACCCAGAGTGGGCAGACCGCGACCGTTTCATTCTTTCAAACGGTCACGGCTCTATGCTAATTTATTCTCTGCTTCACCTTTCAGGTTATGAGTTATCAATTGATGACCTTAAAAGCTTCCGTCAACTTCACTCTAAAACTCCGGGTCACCCAGAGTATGGATATGCGCCAGGCGTAGAAACAACTACAGGTCCTCTAGGTCAAGGTATTACCAATGCTGTTGGTATGGCGATGGCTGAAAAAGCATTAGCGGCACAATTCAACAAAGAAGGCCACGATATCGTTGACCACTTCACTTATACGTTTATGGGTGATGGCTGTCTGATGGAAGGTATTTCTCACGAAGCGTGTTCACTTGCTGGTACATTAGGCCTAGGCAAATTAATCGCATTCTGGGATGACAACGGTATCTCTATCGATGGTGAAGTTGAAGGTTGGTTCTCTGATGACACGCCTAAACGCTTTGAAGCTTACGGCTGGCACGTAATTCCTGCTGTTGATGGTCATGATTCAGATGCTATCAATGCAGCAATTGAAGCGGCTAAAGCCGATCCTCGCCCTACTCTTATTTGTACGAAAACTATTATCGGTTTTGGTTCTCCGAACAAACAAGGTACACACGACTGTCACGGTGCTCCACTAGGCGCTGACGAAATTAAAGCAGCAAAAGCACAATTAGGTTGGGAGCACGGCGCATTTGAAATTCCGCAAGAAGTTTACGCAGAATGGGACGCGAAAGAAACAGGCGCAGCTAAGGAAGCGTCGTGGAACGAGAAATTTGCAGCTTATGAAGCAGCATACCCAGAACTTGCAGCCGAATTTACTCGCCGCGTAAACGGTGATTTACCAAAAGAGTGGGAAGAAAAAGCATCAGCAATCATTGCTGATCTTCAAGCTAACCCTGCAAACATCGCATCACGTAAAGCGTCTCAAAACGCATTAGAAGCATTTGGTGCTATGTTACCTGAATTCATGGGCGGCTCTGCTGACCTTGCACCTTCTAACCTAACAATGTGGTCTGGTTCTAAGTCTCTAGAAACAAATGACTTCTCTGGTAACTACATTCACTACGGTGTTCGTGAATTTGGTATGACAGCAATCATGAATGGTATTGCTCTGCACGGTGGTTTCGTACCATACGGCGCAACGTTCCTAATGTTCATGGAATACGCTCGTAACGCAATGCGTATGGCTGCACTAATGAAAGTGCAAAACATCCAAGTTTACACGCACGACTCTATAGGTCTTGGCGAAGATGGTCCAACTCACCAACCAGTTGAGCAAATCGCTTCTCTACGTCTAATGCCTAACATGAGCACATGGCGTCCATGTGACCAAGTTGAATCTGCTGTAGCATGGAAACTAGCTATCGAGCGTAAAGATGGTCCATCTGCACTTATCTTCTCTCGTCAAAACCTTGCACAACAAGAACGTGATGCAGAGCAATTAGCGAACATCGCTAAAGGTGGCTATATCCTTAAAGATTGTGAAGGTCAACCAGAGTTAATCATTATTGCAACGGGTTCAGAAGTTGAACTAGCAGTTGAAGCAGCAGCACAACTGACAGCAGAAGGTAAAGCGGTACGTGTTGTTTCAATGCCATCAACAGATGCATTTGATAAGCAAGGCGAAGCATACCGTGAAGCTGTACTTCCATCAGCGGTAACTAAACGTATCGCAATTGAAGCGGGTATTGCTGATTTCTGGTACAAGTACGTTGGTTTCGGTGGCAAGATCATCGGCATGACAACATTTGGTGAGTCAGCACCTGCTGATGAGCTATTCAAAATTTTTGGTTTCACTACTGAAAACGTAGTAAACACAGCAAAAGAATTGTTAGCTTAATAACAAACGCTTTTATAAACAGAACACCTTAATAAACAAAAGCCTCGCTAATTCAGCGAGGCTTTTTTATATTGAGAAATAGTTTTGAATTAAATACAACTTTTATGCGTATCGATTCATCTCTTCTGAGTCTTCTGGTAACGTTTTGAAGCGTTTATGTAGCCACATCCATTGCGATGGTTCTTTCTCAATTAAACGCTCAATCTCTCTATTTAGTACATTTGCAGCTGTAACAGCATCACGGCGTGGAATATCATCACTAATGTCATCCCCTATTTCTAAAGTATAGTGATTGTCAGTACGTATACTGGTACCCGACATAACAGCACACTTTGTCATATCAATTAAGAAACTGGAACCCGTAGTTGTTGCCGCTTCTTGAACAGCAAAAAATGGAACAAACACTGAGTTACGGCGGCCATAGTCATGATCAGGCAAATACCACAAACGATTTCCAGACTTAAGAACCTTAATCATGCTTTTAACATCATGACGGTCAATCATCTTATGACCTTTACGCGTACGTCCGCGATGTTGAATAAATTCATACACAGGATTGCTATTAGCACGATACACGCCATAACCGGGAGCAAAAAGACTAAAGATTCGAGCTGTCATTTCAAGATTTAAAAAATGACAACACAGCACTAATACGCCTTTAACTTCTTGCTCTTTTTCTAATATTTTCTCTTGGCCAATAATGGATATATGACGCTTAACACGCCAATCAGGCCAAAACCAAGCCATACCAGTTTCAATTAATGCTAACCCAGTATTCTTAAAGTTTTCATTCACTAATCGTTCAATTTTTGTTTGTGAATAATGAGGAAAACACAATGCTAGATTTTTTCGAGCAACGTTCGCACGCTTTTTTAAGCAAAATTTAGATAAACATCCGATTCCATTCCCTATTCTTTTAAGAACAACGAACGGAAGTACATTAACCAATACAGCAAGAAAAGAAAAAGATAGCCATACAAGCCAGTACTTTGGAGACAACAGCGCCCATGTAAATTTAGGACTTGGAACTGTTTTCATTTTTTCACCCATCAAAACTAAGACACCTGTCTCAGAAATATAATTAAAGTGAAATTTTAGTTGAAAAGTTTAATAAGCTCAATCAAGTTTGATTAAATTATTTTCAAAAATATCAATTACCTTGATTGAGGCTTATTTATTATAAATAGTTACGTTTTGAATCATTATTTAATTCTACAAATTAGAACTGTGTCGAATAACTTATAAAATACAGTATTAATTATAATACTTCATCACTATTAATTGTTTCATAAAGTTCTTTTAACAAACCTGATTCAATATTAATCAAACCATCAGATAAATGTATATAATTACCTTCAGTTACATTTAGCAATATATTTTTTCTGATATCTTCACTTTCTTTTGATTCTTTATTTTGAAAATGAAAATGTTGTATTTTCTCATAAACCATTTCTGAAACCTGATCAATTTGTTCTTGCGTTAAACAAACTCGAGACATTCCTACTACTGGTCTTTTTGCTTGTGATAATACTTCAAGCCTTAATTTCTCGGTAAACAACGTATCTAATTTAGAACCTTCAAAAAAGGTATAATAAGGAGGAGTAAGAAAGCATGGTGAACCATCACTTTTCAGTTCAACCAACCCCATAATTTCCAATGCTCTCAGATAGATATATACACTCTGTTCATTCAGATGGTTCTCATTAGCCACCTCTTGTACATCCCTTCCTTTGACGTGAACTTCATAGAAAAAATCATACAAATAAGGGTGGTTATAAAAGATTTCGTCAAGAACTTCGGTTCTCGTTCCTTCTTCTTTATTGTGAATATCACGTGCGATTTGTGAAAGTTCTTCTAGATTGGTATTTAATACGGTTGCATATTCCATTAATTTATCAATACCAATTGAATTACTATGAAAATGTCTTTTTAATGTCGAAATAGGTACATTTACTTTTAATGACAATTCATTATAAGTAAGATCACTTTCTTTTAATTTAACTCGTAATGCATTTAATAATAAACTAGCACAAAATCCCATAACGACTTCCTTGATGTTATTTCTTATTTTTTCAATTTACTTTATATCATTCTAAATTACTAGTTCGGTTTCATTTTTTGGAGTGAAGCAACTCATAAATTAAAACCCTCTTAGTTATAAAACTGTAATCATTGCACCACTTTCGCGCAAAGGTTACAAATATGTAACAACGTCAATTTAATGACAAATAATAATAACAACGTCAGTTATCGCTCATGATGAGCACTTTATCGACATGGAAGTCATATATGCGGACAAAACTATTAAAACAGTCAGCACTATCGAGCTTCATTTTTTGTACTTCAGCACTAGTTCATGATGCTTTTGCTGAAGATACGAACAAGGAAGAAATACCTGCTGAATCCACAGAGATAGAACAAGACTCAAATTTAAAATGGAGCGGATCATTAAGCCTTGGGTATGACAGTAATCTTTACTCAGCTTCTGATTATCGCTCAAGCCGTGCTATTTCATTTCATGGTTCACTTCATTTGGCATTTTGGGAGCACTACTCTCTTTATTCCAATACAGGTGGTTACCGTACATTACAAAATGCTGAAGGATTCTATTCTACAGATACTGTTGTTGGTCTATCGCGCTCATCACTGCTCACTTTTGGTGATACAGGACGTATGTCTATCAGTGGGCAATTTTCAATCCCAACATCACAAGCGTCTCAAGATAGTTTTCTTAATACCGCTTTTCGTATACAGACCCCATTTACTTTCAAGTTAGCGGACGTTGGTTTCCTTATTGCACCTCGTGTGCGTAAAAACTTTCACCAGTACACTACCTCACCATCAGGCAACGTAAATATATCGTGGGGATTATCTTTATTATTAGGTGCAAATTATAACTATGGCGATGCTTTCTTCTCAGTATCGGCATTAGGAGGAACCTCTATCAACTATAACGGCCGCTGGGCAGATGGTTACAGCTATGGTGGTAACGTCAGCGCTGGTTATAACCTTTTAGAGGACCTTTCTATTTCATTAACACTGGCTTCTTCCGGTGTATATACAGATGCAGCACAAGGAACATTAGGCAGCTTTGATCTTTTTGATGAAGCAAAAGCAACCTATTCGCTTGGCATGACTTATTCATTTTAGGGATAAAATAATAAAAACAGGATGTGAACAATATGACATATAAAAAGCTTACATTAGCTGCAGCGGTAACCGTTGCACTCACTGGTTGTGCACCAGAAGAACAAGAATATGACACTCTTGATAAAGACCTTACTGAAGTTAAAGTACAAGATTTACGTGTTGAAGGCCGCTGGTTTTATGCTCCAACTACCGGAGCTGCACCTCGCTTTGCTGTAACTCAATTTCCTTTTTTACAAGGTATGGGACGTTATGTTGAGCTTTGCTTTTCAGATGAAGGCTTAGAAGTTCGTGGCTATGACAATAATAACCCTGATCTTTTACTGCCAAAAGATAAAAATGGTTTCTGTTTACCGCAAGATGAAAGCAATATCGGCTCTGATGACCAAGTTAACTTTCCTCATGTTATGACCATCCCTGGTAGTTATGCGAAATACCAATGTCGTGAAGATAACTACGGAGATTGTACTAACGTCGAAGAAAAAGATTCAGATCCAAACCTTGGCAACACCACTTTTAGAAACAATACCCACTTTACGCCAAGCCCTGAATCAACATTAGTGAGTGATTTAAACTGGGACGAACTCTATGGCACTAAAGATGGATTAACACCACAAGGATCACCAGAAGTGATCTCTTGGGAGTTTGACCCTAAAAAAGGCGTATTAAACTTCGAACTTGAACAAACATTTAAGATTAATTTTTCTAAATTATCACGTTATATGGATTGGTCAGCAATGGAAGAAGAGTTGGCTAAAGGCTCATTTAAGTCTCGCTTCTATTACTCCCTTGTACATGAAAGTCACATAGCATCAGAAAATTATCAACCTGTCTTATATCCTGTTAATGATGAAAACGATATCGGTTTCTTTACCACAACAACAAAAGTAAGAGATCCAATCACTAACAAATACGATGCTGTCACTTATTTGAACCGTTTTAATCCAGCTCAAGGATCAATCAAATATTACTTATCAGATAACTTTTTTGAAGAGAAGAATAAGCTTTTCTTAGACTCGACGATCAAGACCGTTAATAAAATGAACGAAACTCTTCGTTTACTTGAACCAAACTCAAACAAACCTATGATTGAGATTGTCAATAAATCAGAAGGAATGGGAATTCATCCGGGTGATCTTCGCTATAACGTCATTAATCTCGTCGATGAACCGCTTGATAACGGGTTACTTGGTTATGGCCCATCTATTGCGCACCCGAGAACTGGTGAGATCATTAAAGCACACGTAAACCAATATTCTGGTGTTGCACGCCGTGGTGTTCCATTTTATTGGGATAATATGGCGCGACTGTATAACCGTGGACAACTTGAGATGAATGGTTTAGCTGCGGAAGAGTCAGCATCTGCACAATCAAGATCAGAACTTCAAACTAATAGAGCTGTCTCTGAATCGCTTTACGCCAATCACAATCAACATGCTCATAATACAACCTCCATTTCAATTAATGAAGAAACGGCGATTGAATTTTTAGCCCAACAAAGCTTAAAACAAAAATTGGCGCAAGGTCCAACGATATTGAAACCTGTCAATGATGACATGAATCTTGAAGATATTGTTCGAGCAGAAGAGGAGCGTCTTGCATTTTGGAGCGAAAATAATGCCTACCCTATTGAAGCGTCATGGGTGTCGTCTTCAAGTAAAGCCGTTATTGATAACTTACCTCTTGTTGACGAAGGTTACTTCACGAATATTACGGATCCAGAAACCGGTATTGTTACTAAAACGCTAAAACCATGGGCTTTACTGCCAGACAATCTTCAGACGGTTGCAGCAGATGCCATCACCGTAACAACCTATGCGAACACTTTAGTTCATGAAATTGGTCATAATGTAGGTTTACGTCATAACTTTAAAGGCTCAAATGACATTGATAACTACTTATCAAAAACACAATCTAAACTACTTGGCTTAAGCAACGTTCCAGCGTACAGCTCAACAATGGATTACGCACCAAGTATGCTTGATGAAATCCCAACTTGGGGTCTATATGACTTAGCTGCATTTAAATTTGCATACGCTCGTAAACTTGAACTTGTTGAAGCATCACCGATGAGCGCTGAACAACGCGCGTCTGAAGGTGGTGAAGCTGCATATGCTAACTCTTTCTACAGTCAATACGGTGCAACCGCTGAAAATGAATCTCTTATGGTTTGTACAGAGCAATCACAAGTACTTGATGATCAAGGTCAAGCAACTGGACAATCAAACTACACCTGTGATTTCTCTCGTTTAGATACTGCGGCACTAAATGGCAATCCACTTGCTGAACATGGTGTACTTTACTACCTAGATGACATACTCGGTTTCACTCGTAAGTCTTATGCTTTCTGTACCGATGGTAATGTTTCTGGCAATAGTGATTGTAACCGTTTTGATGAAGGGACAAACCTACAAGAAATCGCTACTTACAAATGGCAGCAATACTTAGACAGCTACGACTCACGAAATGCTGGGCTATATAATGATGGGCTTTATAATTCTAATTACCCATCTTATATTATTCGTCGCTTCCGTGAAATGAACACAATACGTGACATGATTGAAGACAATGAGCGTGTCGACCAACTATTTCACGATTATGGTGACGCATCACCTGCAAATAAGCCGACCGAATTTTTACAAATGGTTGCAGCCAATCCGAGTACCTGTGTTTATTCAGAAGATAGAAATGAAAGAGCTGGTAACTCGTGGTTATGTGATTATGCCTTTGGTGCGAAAAAAGCTTCTGAATTTTTCTTAGATGTATTACGTACACCAGAAACGCAATGTATTATTACTGACCGTTCGGGAACTATGCGCAGTATTTCTCTTGGTGAAGCATTAACCGCACAAAGTTATACTATTCCAAGTGAATACGATATTACTCGTGCAGATTGTTTCGATGAGGTTGCTACTCCTATTCTTGAATCTTTGTATGGAGCAACTGAAATTCATGCCAAATCAATTAACTCTAAGTTCTTAAACTCGGTAGGTTCGTTTGACCCATCAAACCCGTATTCAAATGCAGTTTCTGTATTAGGTATGTGGCCAGATAAAGGATTAGCAAGTTACCAATTGGCTCGTCGTTTCTCTTTCCGTTACACAGATGAAACTGCGTTTGCTTCTTTACTCGACTTACCTGGGGTTAAAGCCGAATACGATGCCATTATGGCGCACATTGTTGCAAAAGAACCACTAGCCAATGCCGTTGAGTTTGTTGATAGAGCTGGTGCACCTTATGAACCAACCATCGATGTTAACTTACACGTTTCACAACTGGTAGAAGCACTACCACCAATGCCACGCGGTATCGAATCATTCTATGGTTTAACTCGCACAGGTAGAACCGATATGTCGAGCATGATTGTGTATATGGGTACTCGACAAATGCTGACTTCTGATTATAAATTTGCAGAAACAGCCCTACAGCAACGTAACAGCTTAACAAAACAGCTTGATCAATATGGTTTGCTTGGCGGTGATGGATTAACGGTTTCAATTGGAGGCATTAATTACACCATCACTAAGGACAATACACTAGCGAATCGTGTTGCTTCAAAACTGTTTACAAGTGAAGGTTACACAGCAAAAATTGCGCTAGATAATACGTCAGCTGAAACATTAACGAATATTCTTAATGCATGGCAACCAGTAGCAGGATTTAAATCATCGTTCCATACGCCAATTCTTGCCCTTGATGCACCATTTATTGAATTGATTATTAATTCATATAAAGCACAAATTGCCTCTGGTGAAATTGATTTAAGCAATGGTATGAACAACCAGATCTTTAATGCAGTTATTAACGGGGTTCTATCACAACCTGATGTTACTTATAACCCAGAAACAGGTACCGTTACATCAAATACAGGTAAAGAGCACAGTATAAGCAATGTAATTTCTATCATTGATTATACAATAGCATACGTAAATGCAGGACTTGAACCAACACTTCTTACGGCAAGCTATGCCCTATACGACGGCTTTACTGGAGCAGAAGAGACCAATCAGTTTGCTTGGACGCTCACATTAGAAATGATTAAAGCCTATCAATCGGGTGATTATACAAACATGGTTGGCGAACATTACGAAGCACTTCGTAAACTCCCAGTTCACAAAATTTATTAACCTCCCCCAATAAAAAAGCCAGCATAACCGCTGGCTTGTCTTCATCTTAAACACTAAGAACTAAAGAATGGTAATTACATCTTCAAATGCTTTGCGGGATTTAGGTAAAGAAGCATTGTAATCCTCACTTGGATGATGATAACCAATGGCTAAAGCAACATGACATTCATACCCTTTTAATTCATCAGCAAAAATTTCACTGAGTAATTCAGGATCAATCCCTTCCATTGTTGTTGAATCAATGTTCAGTCTAGCTAATGTATGCAAAGCATTACCAAGAGCTAAATAAGCTTGAGGTTTCGTCCATGCTTTATGCTCACCATTTTCATCGCAGTTCAATTCTACAAACTTAAACGAAGCAAAAGCAGCTTCTTTTTGCTCTTCAGTAATACGCTTGTCAGCAACCGCTTTAGATAAAACCACATCATAATCATCTCGTGTATACGAAAGCTTATTTGCAAATAAAATCACATGAGAACACGCTTTGATGTGAGGTTGATTAAACTGGTGCATATTTGCAAATGAATCATGCATACGTTGCTTTGCTTCATCAGACTCAATCACAATGAACTTCCAAGGCTGTGAGTTAATTGAAGAAGCAGATAAACGCAGAGCCTCAAGTAAAACCGCTAAATCTTCTTGAGATACTTTCTTTGATGGGTCATATTTTTTTGATGTATAACGATTTTCAAGATCATGAATAATTGGATGCGTCATAATAATAAACCTTACTTGTTGAAATTTTAATCCACAGACATTCTTGTCTGCACAACTTATGATGTCAACAAGCAAGGCACACTCAATATTTAATTTGCCATAGTGACACGGTTTCGTCCGTTATTCTTAGATTGATACAGAGCAGCATCGGCACGTTTGTATGCATCTGAAAACGTCGTATCATCATCTACAACACCACCGATTGATACTGTTACCTGTAGATCTGCAATTAACTCTTTTTCTATCTCTGATCGTATTCTTTCGGCTTTTTCTTCTGAATTCGTAACGCTAACCGAGTCCAACAAAATGATAAACTCCTCTCCCCCCCAACGAATACAATAATCTTGATTACTTCTTACTGAGGCTAAAATACGTTGCGCAATTTGTTGAATAACTTCATCACCTTTCTTATGGCCATAGGTATCGTTAATTTGTTTGAAGTTGTCTATATCAATAATCAACAATGAAAATGCCTTCATTTTTTTCATGCGTTTTTCATAAAAGTCACGACGATAAAATCCTGTCATCGTGTCATACTGCAACAGAAACTTACTACGCTTTACATTATAACCAATTGCAAACAAAACTAAGGTAATGAATAACGAAGGAAAAATTATTTTCTTTATTAAATCAACAAGGTTTATCCCTAATGTAAATGGGTCTAACTCAGAACATGGGAGATAAGCCGATTTTTGATATAAATTATTTTTGTTTTGACTGTTCACAACCATATTTTTGATTTTGTTATAGTGCTCTATTCTCTCATGTAAAAGTGATGCTTTAATATCAACGACTAACAGTGCATCTAAGTGTCGTTTATTATAGATAGGATAATATATCGAGCGAATATTCTCACTCGTACCATCTTCTATGTATTTTTCCGTCAACTTCAGGTTACAACCATAAAAAGATTGATAGGTTTGTTTTAAATTTTCATTATCTACAATGTGTGAGATAACGTTATCTTCCTCTATCTTCTCATAAAATTGCTCATAACTATCTCTGATCGGATCTAAATGAAAATAACTCGATGGGTTCTGGAAGACAGCGATTGTCCATAAATTATCACCAATGAGTTTCTCTAACTCAGTTCGTAATTTACTTATCCCTTCAGATAAAACCTTAACTTCTGTATCTCGAGTAACAACAACAGTGACATCATTCCTAAAATAACGCCCTTCATCTAATGTGATAGCTGTTGCATTATTATAGTAAGATGAGAAACGTCGACTTATCGAATAGACACTTTTGTAGTCATCTACAATTTCACGCTCTAATCGATTCACTGAAATGATATTGAAGAAGAAATAGCAAATTAAACAGACGCAAAAGATCAAAGTCCACATTTTCAAAATAATAAAAATATAGCTTTTTAACTGTGGCAACATTAATCGTCTTAGCATCGTCATTCTTTGAGTAGTAAAAGGTGCGAAATATATAGCAACAATAAAAGGAATCAATCTTTGTTTTTTATAAAGTGAGACATTGTCTCCAATTAGAGAAAGCCTAACATAACCACCCACAAAAACATTCCTTTAATTTATAGAAATATAAAATTCATTCATTAAAACAACAATTAAACACAAAACTTACAACATAAGTTAAAATTCTCATCGAAACATCACGATACAAAAAAGCGTATTTTTTGTGATCTAAGTTGTCATTTCAGCTGAAAATGTATGCTAGGGTTTTAATGTATTGTTATCAAAAGGAGAGAAGTAATTATGAAACCTGAATTTGTTTATCAAGTACCAGCGGAATTTGGTGCTACAGGTTTGGCAACAGCAGAAAAAGAAGCAGAAGCTTTGTATTCTGAGTTACTAGGTAAAGGCGCAAGAAACATGACAGAAGTGAAAATAGAATTGAAAGATTCTAATGTCATTGGCAGCTGGGTTATTGATGGCGAAAGATACTTCATGTAACTAATATAACTGTAGCAAAATGGACCTATTGTTTGATAGGTTCATCCATTTTTTTAAAAGCTCACATCGAATACCACTACACCCCCTATTGTTCCTTCATCGCTCACATTTCATATGTTTTTTATAATTTTATTTTAACAATGCCATTATTCATAATATAATGTGAAGCATCTCGCATAATTGACTTTATATATGTTTAAACGTGTAACTTTTGGTTTCAGAATAAGAAAACAACTTAAAAACAATAGAGTAACTCTTCCTCCAAGGTTATCTCTATTCCAAAGAGTTAGGCTACCATCCTCGTTAAAAATAGAAGAAAACGTTGCGTTTCGTGCCGGCTATTTATTATGGAGCATGGGGGCATACTCATATAGTTATAGTCAACTTGAAAGAAATACAATCGTTGGACGTTACTGCTCAATCGCGAAAGATGTGACAATTTTAGGCTACCAACACCCTCTACATCGTTTTACGACAAGTACTGTAACCTATTCTAATGATGAGTTTGCATTATCTGGTTTACAACAAGGGTCATTAAAAGAAAATAAAGACTACGTTCCACAACCCATCATCATTAAGAATGACGTTTGGATTGGAGCTAACGTAGTACTCAAACCAGGCATTACAATTGGTAATGGCGCTGTTATTGCCGCTAATGCAGTCGTAACTAAAGATGTTCCTGATTACGCCATTGTTGGCGGATCCCAAGTAAACTTATAAAGTACCGTTTCAAAGAAGAAGTGATTAACGACTTATTAGATATAAAATGGTGGGAATATGACTTTTTAGACTTCCAATCTATCCCATTAGACTCTGATATTAATGACTTTATTCGAGATTTTAAACAGTTAGTCGATAGTAATAGCATCAAAAAATACCATCCAAAAACGTTTACCATATAATTTTATTCTACCTACACAAAAGAGGGCCGCAAACTGCGACCCTAACTTATTCGTTATTTCATTAAAAGTGAGTTATCACTCTTTACCGAAAACGTTGTTCTCTTGCTCTTGTACTCGGATGAAAGTAGTACGCTTAGTTAGCTCTTTAAGCTTTGCTGCGCCTACGTATGTACAAGTTGAACGTACACCACCAAGGATGTCAGAAATCGTATTATGAACTGAACCACGGAATGGTAATAGAACAGTTTTACCTTCAGCAGCACGGTACTTAGCAACACCACCAGAGTGCTTGTCCATCGCACTTTGTGAAGACATTCCGTAGAACTTCATGAACGTCTTACCATCTTGTTCGATAACTTCACCGCCTGACTCTTCGTGACCAGCTAGCATACCACCAAGCATGACGAAATCAGCACCGCCGCCGAACGCTTTAGAAACGTCACCAGCACACGAACAACCGCCATCACCGATGATACGACCACCAAGACCGTGAGCAGCATCAGCACATTCGATAATTGCAGAAAGTTGTGGGTAACCAACACCTGTTTTAACACGTGTAGTACATACAGAGCCTGGGCCAATACCTACTTTAACAATATCTGCACCAGCAAGGATAAGCTCTTCAACCATATCACCAGTTACAACGTTACCCGCAGAAATCACTTTATCAGGGAATTCAGCACGCACTTTTTCAACATATTGAACTAGGTGTTCAGAGTAACCATTCGCGATATCAATACAAATAAAGATTAAATCATCAGTTAATGCCATGATGTCTTTAGTTTTTTGGAAATCAGCTTCTGAAGTACCAGTAGAAACCATTGCGTTTTTAAGAACAGAAGCATCGTTCTCTTTAATAAACTCAGCCCAATCAGCAACAGTGTAGTGCTTATGTACAGCCGTCATTACACCATGCTCAGATAATGCTTTCGCCATTGCAAAGCTACCTACAGAATCCATGTTAGCTGCAATTACAGGTGTACCAGACCATTGACGTCCGCTATGTTTGAATGTAAAATCGCGGGTTAATTCAACCTGAGAGCGACTTTTCAGCGTTGAACGCTTAGGACGAAACAGTACATCTTTGAAGCCTAACTTTAATTCTTGTTCGATACGCATGATAAATTCCTCGTCTTATCGATAAGGCTCTACTATCTCTTGTTGCCTTTGGCAGAAGGCAGTTAACAAACCAAGATAGCAGGCACAAAAAAACCGGGGCGCTGGCAGGCGCTCCGGTTTTCAGTATTATAGGCCCAGAAACCTTTTTAGCAAGTCTGATAATTCAATTTTTTTTGTGATATCATCGATTAAAGTGCAAACAAAAACCACGAAATAGTTAATTTCACTACTCCGCACTAAAATTTAGATTATTACCCTGCAAATCATCACCCTCCTAGAGTTTTATAAAAAAGTAGAATTAGCTAAGATACGTAATTTAATGTCCAAAAGTAAACGTTTGCTATTCCTAGCCAAAGGCTGACTTGATCAACTTCTCATTTTTTTACTATTTTCATGAATAGATATCGAATTTAATGTGATATACTTACGGAAAATTCACTCATTAACTGATCTTTAATACATGAAGTTTCCTGGCCAACGTAAGTCTAAACACTATTTTCCAGTTCACACTCGCGATCCTCTAGTGAATCAAATCAACCAAACGCCTAAACTTGAACGCACTCATCTTATCGGTGTTGGTCAAACAATCGTAGATATCGAAGCAAAAGTAGACGATGACTTTCTAAACCGTCATCAATTAAGTAAAGGTCATTCATTAGTTCTTGAAGAATCAAAAGCAGAAGCTTTATATAAAGAACTATTTGAAAGAAACTTGATCAGTCATGAGTATCCTGGCGATACTATTGGTAATACACTTCATAACTATTCTGTCCTTGCTGATAGCAAATCTATTCTTTTAGGTGTTATGAGTGAAGATATCAAAATTGGTTCTTACGCTTACCGTTACTTATGTAACACAACAAGCCGTATGGACTTAGACTACCTGCAACCAGTTCAAGGTCCTATTGGCCGTTGTTACACGTTAATTTCTGAAGATGGTGAACGTACGTTTGCGATCAATGAAGGCGACATGAACCAACTGTGCCCTACTCATGTTCCAGAGCATATTTTCGAAAAAGCATCAGCATTAGTGATTTCTTCTTACCTTGTTCGTGGTAAAGAAGGTGATCCTATGATGGATGCAGTGCGTAAAGCTATCGATTGTGCAAAATCTCATAACGTTCCTGTCGTTCTTACTTTAGGTACTAAATACGTTATCGAAGGCAAAGCAGAATGGTGGCAAACTTTCTTGAAAGAAAACGTAACTGTTGTTGCGATGAATGAAGAGGAAGCAGAAGCATTAACTGGTGAAAAAGATCCTCTACTAGCGGCAGATAAAGCTTTAGAATGGGTTGACTTAGTACTTTGTACCGCTGGCCCTATCGGCCTATACATGGCTGGTTTCACAGAAGAAAGTATTAAGCGTGAAACAAGCAAACCACTTCTTCCTGGTAACATTCCTGAGTTTAACCGCTTTGAATACAGTCGTCCGATGGTTAAAGCACTATGTAAAAAACCAATTAAAGTATCTTCTCACATTGCACCGTATATGGGTGGCCCTGTTGAGATCAAAAATACGAATGGTGCTGGTGATGCCGCATTATCTGCTCTTTTACATGATATGGCAGCGAACTATTATCATAAAGAAAATGTACCAAATTCAAGCAAACATGACGCAGAGTATTTGACCTATTCTTCTTTCTCTCAAATTTGTAAATACTCTAACCGTGCAAGTTACGAAGTATTAACTCAACACTCTCCACGTTTATCTAAATCAATGCCTGAACGTGAAGATTGTTTAGAAGAAGCTTACTGGGAGCGTTAAGTCCTATTAGCATCTGGTTCATAAAAAAATCCGACGGTTAAACGTCGGATTTTTTGTATTTATAATTCAATTTTAATTAAGTGCGGTATAGAACCTTAACAACATGCCAACCGAACTTTGTTTTTACTAAATGTGGAACTAAAGTTTCGCCGCTAAAACACACTTTATCAAACTGAGGTACCATTTGACCTTTCTTGAATTCACCTAAGTCACCGCCTCTTTTACCAGAAGGACAGCTTGAATATTTCTTTGCTAGTACGTGAAATTTAGCGCCTTTTTTAAGCTGTTGGATAATATCTTCTGCTTGTTCTTTATGCTTAACAAGAATATGTAGAGCCGCTGCAGTATTCGCCATGAATGCCTCAATTTATTTAAATAACGATTTAGCGTAATTATATCGTTTATGTCACCATAATTGATAGTCTCACCTTTAAAAACCGTCTCAAAAAAACTACAATCTCATTTATAAAAGTAAAATCTAAAAGGCTATCACTTATGAAAAGCAAGGCGAATCAATCGCAAGGTATGCTGCTATTCAAACTCACACTAAACCAAAGGTTTGCTATTGGCACCTTGAAAGTTCGTGAGATCGTACCTTTCCAGCCTCTCACATCTATCCCCTATTCTCATCATCATGTTTTAGGTACCGCAACCATAAGAAATATGGCGATACCAATTATTGATATGGCAGCAGCGGTTGGATTTCGTCCATTACAAAAAGAAGAACTTGATAGCTGTTATATTATCATCACTGATTGCATGCGTACTGTTGTTGGGTTCGCAATCAGATCTATCGATAAAATAATAGAATGTGATTGGAAAGCAATTGAAGCCTCTCCACCAACCGCTGGTTCTAATGTTTTTGTTACTGGTATTACACGAGTTGAAGATAAAATCGTTCAATTACTCGATGTTGAGCTGTTACTATCAAAAATCTATCCAGAAGATACTTCTAATTTATATCCTATCTTGGCGGACGTTGAGAGGGAGAAACTAAAACCGCTAAACATACTATTAGTTGATGACTCTTTTGTTGCACGTAAACAGCTTTCAACTGCACTCGACAGTATTAATATCCCTTATGATGTTGCAACAAACGGTTTAGATGCTTATGAAATACTAAAAAAGCATCTGATGAAGGTAAACCATATAATATCGTTGTTAGTGATATTGAAATGCCGGGATTAGATGGATACGAATTGGCTTTTGAGATTCAAAATGACAATCGATTAAAAGATGCTTATGTCATTCTTCATACCTCACTTTCAAGTGAGATCTGTGTAGAGCAAGCACACCAAGTCGGTGCTCACGAAGCCCTAACAAAATTTGAAGCAACGGAATTAGTTCAAGCAATGCTTCGTGGTGCAAACCACAACAACCGAGCGGCTTAATTAACCTGCGCATACAAAAATAACTTACACATGCAAAAAACCGCATTACCCTAGGATAATGCGGTTTTTTTATATTTTTGTTTATTACTTAAAATTAAAGAATTAAAAGTACAGACGAATTACCGATACGGCTACACACCCAGGGCGGCGACACTTTTCGATTTCAACTTTAACTTCTGTCTCAATCTCTAAGCCACGCTTTATTGGTGTCACTGACATCAGTGTACTTCTTGCTCGAATACGCTTACCCGCTTTAACTGGATATGGAAAACGCACTTTATTTAAACCGTAGTTAACAGTCATTTTTGCTGTTGGGAACAGTAAGTTATCACTACCAACGTTATCTGTTAGTTTTGACAACATAGAAAGTGTAAGAAAGCCGTGTGCGATAGTGGTTTTAAAAGGTGATTCTGCCGCTGCTCTCTCAGGATCGGTATGAATCCACTGCGGATCCTCCGTCACTGCACCAAAACTGTTAATTCGCTCTTGATCCATTAGTGACCAATCACCTACATGAATTTCTTCACCTAAACGAGCAGTTAGCTCTTCAAAAACGTTTTGTGTTTCTAAGTTCATTTCAATTGGCTCAGGTTGAACAACTTCTTGCGACTGTCCATTTGCAGCACGCTTATGTTCTTTAACCCACGAAATAATGTGAATATTGTTGGCTTTATTTAAAAACTCAATCCAGTAATCATAAATGGTTGGTGACATCCAGTCTTTCAACTCGAACGGATGTTTCGCAAGATATTCACGCTTATGCTTTAGAAAATCGACAACCTTCATAGAGAAACCTTATTTGATATCTAATCGTAAAAACAATGCTTAATAGCCAGATTCCGTAATTGTGTTACACATCACGTTTTTTTGCAAATTAATTCCTAGCTTACACTTGTTCGCTATAATGCACTTTATTGTTTTAAAACAGACCATTATCGATAATGAACACTGTTCAAAAAAAATTAATAATGAGAAGTAATGCTCATTTTTTTGCAAAAACGACTTAAATAAACACCTAAATACACACTAAATTAAAGTCTATTTTAGTGTCTCTTTCATACTAATATTGAGTTTTCACTCTCATTTTTGATAAATTGTATAAATATTTTTACGGTATATATTTCAAATTTCTATAAAACAAAAAAGCCTCTATTTAATAATAGAGGCTCGTATGCTTGTTAACTTTGATTGATAAGTGAGCTATCCGCGATAATAACGCTGAGGAACAAATGGCATCTTCTTAACCGTCATTGGAAGTTTCTTTCCTCTTACATCAGCAAATACTTCAGTGCCAAGGCTCGCGAGATCGGTTCGTACATATGCCATTGATACAGGCTTCCCTGCTGTTGGCCCGCTGTACCACTCGTTACAATGCCAATTTCATTATCATCCGCATCATAAAGCTTACATCCTTCACGCACAGGCGCTTTAGTTTGCCCAACAAGACCGACACGTTTTCGATTTACATCTTTTGTTTCAATCTGCTTTAAAATAACATCAGCACCTGGGAAACCAGCGGCACGTTCACCATCAGCACGACGGTTTTTACTTATTGCCCATAAAAGACTAGCTTCTACTGGTGTCGTTGTCGTATCTAAATCATGTCCATACAGACACAAACCACATTCTAAGCGTAATGAGTCACGAGCACCTAAACCTATCCACTCCACTTCTTCAAATGAGGTTAAAGTCTCTGCTAATTCTGCTGCTTTATCATTTGGTACTGATATTTCATATCCATCCTCTCCAGTATAACCAGAGCGGCTGATATAACATTCAATGCCACTGATCTCTACTACTGCCGTATCCATAAATAACATATTAGAAACTGAAGGTTGAAGTCGTGACAATACGTCGGCAGCTTGTGGACCTTGAAGAGCCAATAAAGCTCGATCTTCAATAACTTCTATTTCAACATCAGTAGGTAAATTAGCTACTAAGTGCGCAATATCTTGTTCTTTACACGCTGCATTTACTACGACAAACAGATGATCACCAAAGTTGGCTACCATCAAATCATCCATAATGCCGCCATTATCATTAGTAAAAAATGCATATCGCTGTTTGTGAGAAGGGAGATCGATAATATCTACAGGAACCAAAGCTTCTAATGCCGCGGCTGCATTTTTTCCTTTAAGTCTAAGTTGTCCCATGTGCGATACATCAAATAAACCAGCGGCATTACGAGTATGAAGGTGCTCTTTTTTTACACCTAGTGGATACTGCACTGGCATTTCATATCCTGCAAATGGCACCATCTTTGCGCCAGCTGCTACATGAATTTCGTAAAGTGCCGTTTTATGTAATTGTTCTGACATTCTTCTATCTCCATTTGCCGATGTATGGCTGAATTTGTCGTTATAAAAAGTGTTGAGCTATGTTTCTATTTTGCTGTCACCCAAAGAATTTGAGCATCTTCTTTACTGATTGATATTAATACGTGTCCCATACTTGCGTCGTAATAAACGCTATCTCCAACCATCAAATTTACTGGTTCATAAAATTCACTGTAAAAACATACTTCCCCCTCAAGAACTAATAAAAACTCTTCACCATCGTGACGAACCCATTCTGCATACGCATCAAAATCTCTAGCTCGAATTCGACTTTTAAAAGGCACCATTTTTTTATTAGATAATTGAGTGGCAAGTAACTCATGTTCATACGTCGCCGTTGGGTGAGGTTTACCTTGCTCAGCTAAAGTAATATCACGTCTACCTGCCGCCCCTTTTGTTTTAGGCGGTTCAAAAATTTGTGGGATATCAATATCCAAGCCTGTCGCTAACTTTTGCAATGCTTGAAATGTTGGTGATATTTGCTCGTTTTCTATTTTTGATAAGGTTGAGCGTGCTAACCCCGTCCTTTTACTCGCCTCTTCCAGCGTTAAACCGAGTTGAATCCGTATATCTTTTAATCTTTGCCCAAGATCAAGTGGAGCAATCGGTTGCTCTTCGTTATTTTTCTCAACTTTAACGATTTTTGCTTCCTGCATGTTTATTTTTTCTGCGCTCACATAGCGCTCCTTGTGCTCATTAATCATTCAAATTGCGCTATTAATATTCACTTTACTGGAGAAAATTGCGAGATAAAAGGAAACAACAATGTCTAAATAGTGCGCTAGGTAGCAAAAAAGGAAACAAAGTTTCTTATTGGAAACTTCATCGTTGAATGTTGCATTTCACACTTGTATGTTTATCGAATGTAATGTGATGGCTGTTATTAATACAAATAACACTCTATTTGGTTTTATTTAATACAATTTCGCTTAATGCTATTTGCTTAATGCAATTCAATCTGGAGAAGTATCATGGAAAAAGATCTTAAATTCACAACAAGCCACGAATGGGTACGTGACAATGGCGATGGCACAGTAACGGTTGGTATCTCTGATCACGCTCAACGTCTACTTGGTGACGTTGTTTTTGTGGACTTACCTGAAGTGGATGACGAAGTAACTGCCGGTGAAGGATTCTCTTTAGTTGAATCAGTAAAAGCCGCATCTGATATTTATTCTCCAGTTACTGGTGTGATTGTTGAAATCAATGAAGAGCTAGAAGACAGTCCAGAGCTGGTAAACGAAGAACCATACGAAAGCGGTTGGATTGCTCGCATTAAGCTTTCTGACTCATCTGAGCTAGAGAGTCTTATCCCAAGTGACACCTATCTTGAAAGCCTAGACGAAGAATAAAAATCATAAAAAGGATTAAGATAATGAGTCAGCTTCTTCAACAATTAGGCACGGATAATGAGTTTATCCGTCGCCATAATGGACCTGCTTCTTCTGAACATCAGCATATGCTCAACACTATTGGTGCTGAAACGTTACAACAATTAATTGAAGAGACCGTTCCAAGCTCAATTCGTTTACCTCAGCCAATGCAACTCCCTCATGGTCTATCAGAAAATGCCATGCTTGCTGAGTTAAAACAGATCGCTCAACAAAATACACTCAATACCAGTTATATCGGTCAAGGGTATTACAACACTCATACACCTAATGTAATCTTACGTAATGTTCTGGAAAACCCGGGTGGTATACCGCTTATACTCCTTACCAACCTGAAATTTCTCAAGGTCGCTTAGAAGCGTTATTAAACTATCAACAAATGGTGATGGATTTAACCGGACTTGAGATTGCTAACGCTTCCCTGCTTGATGAAGCAACAGCAGCAGCAGAAGCTATGACCCTATGTAAGCGCGGCGGAAAAAGCAAAAGCACTATTTTCTTCGTTGCTGATGATGTTCACCCACAAACATTAGCGGTTATTAAAACTCGTGCAAAGTTCATCGGTTTTGATGTCGTTGTTGATAATGAATCAAATCTTGATTCTCATGATGTGTTTGGTGCCCTACTGCAATACCCGGGAACAACTGGTGAAGTAAAAGATCTTACTGATCTTATTTCTCAAGCTCACACCAAAAAAACACTCGTTGTTGTTGCAACCGATCTGTTAGCGTCTGTGCTACTTAAACCTGTTGGTGAGATGGGGGCAGATATTGCGATTGGTAGTGCGCAGCGCTTCGGTGTGCCAATGGGGTACGGTGGCCCTCACGCCGCATTTATGGCGACACGTGAAAAATTAAAACGCTCAATGCCGGGCCGTGTCATTGGTGTCTCTATTGATTCAAAAGGCAATCAAGCACTTCGTATGGCAATGCAAACTCGTGAGCAGCATATTCGACGTGAGAAAGCGACATCGAATATTTGTACCGCTCAAGCATTACTGGCGAACATGGCTTCTTTTTATGCCGTATATCATGGTCCAGAAGGGTTGAAAACCATTGCTCGTCGTGTCCACCACTTTACGGCTATTGTGGCAAAAGCATTACAAACAGCAGGTTTTGAACTAGAGCATCAACATTTCTTTGATACCTTAACGGTTAAGACTGAACAGCAAACAGATATTTTGTACACTAAAGCGTTGGCTTCAAGTATTAACCTTCGCAAATTTGATACGAAATTAGGGATCAGTTTTGATGAAACAACTACGGTTTCGGATCTGGTTACTCTATTAGCGGTATTTGGTATCGATAATGCGGAATGTGAAACCTTATCTGCAGAAGTAGAGAAAGATGAATTTGCTGCCATACCTAAACATTGTCAACGAACGTCTTCCTTCTTAACTCATCCAGTATTTAATACATACCATAGTGAAACACAAATGCTACGTTATTTGAAAAAACTGGAAAACAAAGACTTCTCTTTAACTCATGGCATGATCCCACTAGGCTCTTGTACCATGAAATTAAACGCCGTTGCAGAAATGCTGCCTGTTACATGGCCAGAGTTTGGTGGTATTCACCCATTCGCACCACTAAACCAAGCTGCGGGTTATACAACACTAGCAACATCTCTAAAATCCATGTTATGTGAAATCACAGGTTATGATGAATTTTCATTGCAGCCAAACTCGGGCGCTTCTGGTGAATACGCAGGTCTAATTGCGATTCAGCGTTACCATGAGAGCCGTGGTGACGCTCACCGTAATGTTTGCTTGATCCCAAGCTCTGCACACGGTACTAACCCTGCCACTGCATCTATGGTATCGATGAAAGTTGTCGTAGTTAAATGCGATGAAAACGGCAATATCGATATGATCGATTTAGCTGAGAAAATTGAAAAGCATCAAGAGAATCTATCAAGCATCATGATCACTTACCCTTCTACGCATGGCGTATATGAAGAGCAAGTACGTGAAGTGTGCGATATGGTACATGCAGCTGGTGGTCAAGTGTATCTTGATGGTGCCAATATGAATGCGCAAGTTGGTTTAACAAGCCCAGGTTTCATCGGCTCAGATGTATCTCACTTAAACCTACACAAAACTTTCTGTATTCCACACGGTGGTGGTGGTCCAGGTATGGGTCCTATTGGGGTTAAATCACACCTTGCGCCTTTCCTTCCGGGTCACACTGAAAACGGCGTTCAAGGAACGGATTATGCTGTTTCAGCTGCGGATTTAGGCAGTGCCTCTATCTTACCAATATCATGGGCATACATTGCTATGATGGGTGAAATGGGTCTGACTGAAGCGACAAAAATGGCGATATTAAATGCCAACTACGTAATGGAACGTCTACGCCCTCACTACCCTGTGTTATACCGTGGTACCAATGGTCGTATTGCACACGAATGTATTATTGATATTCGTCCATTAAAAGAGACGACAGGCATCAGTGAAGAAGACATTGCAAAACGATTAATGGACTTTGGTTTCCATGCTCCAACCATGTCATTCCCAGTTGCTGGAACCTTAATGGTTGAGCCAACGGAATCTGAAGACCTAGCTGAACTGGATCGTTTCTGTGACGCGATGATCGCGATTCGTGAAGAGATGAATAAGGTTGAACAAGGTGAATGGCCATTAGACAACAACCCACTGGTTAATGCACCACACACACAAGTCGATTTGATGTCTGATAGCTGGGAACATCCATATACTCGTGAAGTAGCATGCTTCCCATCATCACAATCAAAAGATTCTAAGTACTGGCCTACCGTCAACCGTGTAGACAATGTGTATGGTGATCGTAATTTAATCTGTTCATGCCCAAGCATTGAGAATTACGAAGAGTAACACTCACCACTAACAACCTATCTATATAAAATAGACAAGCATATGTTTGTCTATTTTTTTATCTAAAAAATGAATAATTCCTTTTCCTTTTGTTACGGTGAAATAACCGTAATCATGATGTAACTCACTAATTTATAAACAAAAGATTTTATTTTTAAAAATAATGATAATGAGCACAAATTAATACTAGCAAGATGGTAACCTGTATGTCAGAATCCATCGCTTTTTTATGCTTGTTTATTAAGATGTTACATACAATTTATCTATTGATAGCATGATTTATCATTGTTGAAACCGTTAGCTTACGGGCCTTTTCAATATCTCGACAATGTAATCAATTATTGGAATTTCTCATTTGAAAATAGCTTTAAATCTTAATTTTGTTAGTAGTGCGCTATCAGGGTTAACCTCTGTGTTTAAACGTAAAAATTCGCAGTCTTCATCACGCTCTTACGTTTATGATTTATCCGCAATTGCATTACTTCTTTTACCTCTAACGTTATCGAACGCAACCGCTGTTCTACTCGGGCATTTATTTAACTTTTTTGAATTTAAAGAACTTTCAAATCTCCTTTTTCATTTATCGAATTTATTAATTAACATCTACCCACTCTCTTTTTGTGTTATTGCAGGGTATTACTTATCGCATAAAACGACCTTTAGTAGCGCAACGTTTATCATCTACGCTTTAGCTCTGTTTTATCTGCTTTCAATAGAGAACGGAAGTTTATCTACGCCTTTCTATTTTCCGAATAATCCACTACTTGCTCTCTTAAGTGCTCTGATCACATTCATGTATTGCACTCGCTTTAATCTACAGCAACTAGAACCACAGGCTTTGGATTTTTCTTCTCGTTTGTTTAAGCACGTATTTCACTTTTTTACTTTTATTAGTGCCGCCTTTTTATTGTCTAAATTGATGATGAAAGTCATTAATTACATGACGGCCTTAATCGGCAACATGAGTGCTGACCCTTTAACCTTTACTGGTGGGCTAATCTATCAAACCATTCTTGGGTTATTAGGCGCGATTGGCATTAATGGCCACAACATGTTATTTGCCGTTAAACAGACCATCTATTCTGAAACTCAACAAAATATGGCGGATTGGGCAGCAGGAGAAGCAACGTTAAATATCATAAACCAAGGATTTTATGATGCGTTTATGTCAATGGGTGGCTCTGGGAACTCCATCAGTTTATTGCTTTGTATTCTTCTATTTTCAAAAGAAAAAAATCATATTATGTTGGCTCTCGCAGCCTTCCCACTAGTCATGTTTAATATCAATGAGGTTTTGCTGTTTGGCTTACCAATCATCTTTAATCCATTACTGATCGTCCCATTTGTTGCGTTACCATTAATCAGTTTTTTAATTACTTATTTAGCTATCTTTTCAGGGGCAATATCTCCAGTCGTTAATATCGTTAACTGGATGACTCCACCATTATTTAGTGGTTATGTTGCAATGGGAGAAAGCATAGAAGGTTCAATATTACAGCTTGTTATTATCATTGTAGGTATTTTTGTATATCGTCCTTTTTATCTTGCATTTGCAGGGAAATACGCACTCAATCACCCTGCGGTACTGAGTAATACGAATATAGAACAGTCTATTTTTAAAAGCCTATTAGATAACGTTAGAAGCTCAGCAGCGACGAGCTTAAAGCATTCTTCAACCCAGCAACGCTTATCACGAATGCTGCACGAAAATGGCTTTGTAATGCATTATCAATTACTTCAGTCTGTTATTGAAAAAGACGTTATCTCTTTTGAGGCATTATTACGCTATCAAGATCGTGAAGGCAATTTATGCCCGCCTACCTTTATTAGCGATTTCCAACTGCTTAATATGATGCCAACACTGGATAAATTGGTTATTGATAAAGTCTTAACTGATATGCAGAAAATGGATCTCAACGAAGACCGACGTGTTGCTATCAATATTTCTGTCGCTTCCATTGAAGAACATGGTTTTGCAGAACACGTAATCGATCGTCTAAAGTTCTTTTCAATTCCACCACATTGGCTAGAAATTGAGATAACAGAAGAAGCTATTTTAAGTGATAACCATAATCTGCTGAGTACATTAGAGATCTTAAAGTCCCATGGAATTAAAATCGCTATGGATGATTTTGGAACCGGTTATGCTTCGTTCCCACATCTACTAAAATACCCATTTGATAAAATTAAGTTAGACCGCTCTTTGTTATTAGATGCTTCTACAACCAAAGGTAAACAGTTATACCAATTAATCGCTCAAATGGGTGATGTAGCAAATTGTGAAGTGGTAGCAGAAGGTGTTGAAACAGAAGATGAATTTAAATTTGTTGCCGAGTGTGGTGTTGATAAAGTACAAGGCTTTTTGATTGCAAGACCACAACCGCTTTCTGAAGCGCTAAAATTAATAAAGCGCAACGATCAGATTGATACCAATCGTAATAAATAACGAGTCATTTTAGCTGGTTAAAAGACTTGATAACTGCGTTAGAGTTTTTGATTGTAGAGTAAAGGGCTATTCCTCATAGTCCCTTTTACTACCACATAACTAACACAGCAGCGATTGCTATCAATATCAACGCTAATATATCTTTTCTTTTTATCCCCTCTTTTAACCAAAAGAAAGAAATCAACATAGTAAAAAAAACTTCAACTTGGCCCAAGGTTTTTACTAATGGCACCGTTTGTAATGACATGGCACTAAACCAACCAAGTGATCCTATAAAGCTAGCTATACTGGTCATAACAACCAATTTAGGCTTTATAAACATCGCCTTAAGTGTATTGAAATCCCTGATTAAAAGATAAGAAACAAGCGCAATAGTTTGAAATAAAATCACCAAGAATAAAACCCAAGCAGCACGATGTGGAAATGGCAGTGATAAGGTTAAACTCGCCTCTCTTATCCACAATGACGTTAACGCAAAACAGGTACTGCACGCCAAACCTATGATTGCCGTTTTGAATGAAATACTACGAAGGCCATCAGGACAACTTAATAAGAAGACAGCAACCGCGCCTATTGCCACCCCTAACCAGCCAAATAATGATAAAGACGTGCCAAAGAATAAAACACCAAGAAAAGCAGACACAGGAGCTTCACTCTTTGCGAGTCCGGCTCCAATGGCAAAGTTTTTCTGTTTAAACAATACCACCATCAAGCCTGTGGCGATGATCTGCATTACTGATGCGCCAATAATGAAAAAATACGAATAAGCCGTAAAGCTTGGTAAATTAACAGGCTCAAAGTAATAAAGAAGCCACAGATATATTGCTGCTAATGGACCGGCCCACAAAAATCGTGACAGTGTCACACCTGTCACGTTCAATTCTTTACTTAATCGACTTTGAAACGCATTCCGCCATGATTGGCTAAACGCTGCAAGTAACGTAAATAATACCCAACTCACACATCATCCTTTATGAATCACTTCCTTTCTTCACATGATACATAAGTGAGCCTCTATAGATAGTCGTTGTGAGTGATTATTTTATACTTTTACCATTGCTCTATAATCAGAAGGGGTATAACTGGTTTTATTCTTAAATACACGATAAAAATAGTTCACATCTTGAAAGCCACAACGTGTTGCTACCTCAGTTAAACGGAAGGTGTATTTCTTTAGCATAAACTTAGCGCGTTCAATTCTCACCCATGTTATATAATCAGCCAATGTCATATGTCCTTGTTGTCTAAACATACGCGATAAATGGTTTGGTGAAATATTAAAACGATTCGCAATCGTGGTTCTATCTATGCTTTTATGGAAGTTCTCTTGAATATAAATGCAGATACCTTGATACAGGTCCTCACTACGCTTTTTAGGTGACACCGCTTCACTTGGCTCACCTAGCATGGATTTACTGTAACTGAGTAAAGCAAGAAGCAGATATTCGTCGATCTGTTTTTTATTTGGTTCGCGGGCTAACGCATTTAGTGCTTCTAAAATATTATCAATTGCATGACCTGTGCGAGTCTGAATACTGTACTTTTGTACGTCGTAAAACCCCTCCTCCCCTTTACGCTTACTCACTAAGCTAAAGCCGACTTGTCTGCGACCAAAGAGCAAACTAAGTACAGAGCAATCCTCACTCCAATCTGGCTTATTCCAGCAGTTCGGTGGGATATACAAGGCGTCACCAGCCATGACTTTAACTTCAGTAATACCAAATTCGGGATCTTCTATTTGGTTTCGGTATTCACCACTAATCACCAATTCTAGACGAGGAAAGTTTACCTGATAACAACATGCAGGAGGCGTTACTTTATCTCCAGCAAACCAGATCTGATTAAAGCTTTCTCTCTCAGCCAACAAGGCCTCTAAAACGGTATTAAATACTAAATCCATGATAACCACTTTACGAAAATAACCGCATTTTTATCCACTTTAATAATCAAGTGCATGATTACTATTGATAAAAATCACAATGAGAAACACACTAAACAATCATGTAACTCTTTATTTATTAAATATTTTTTTGACTTGTATATTATAGATATTTCGTTTTATAAAAATAAGAGCTGAATCACACTTGCTGACAGATGTTACAATAATCCAGTAAATGTCTTTCTCGCACACTTACACAAAGCCCTTATTCCATTCAAACTGTCCCTACATAAGTAACCCATCATTAACAGGGAATATTTCATGATTACTGACTTAATCAATGAACAACTCATTTGTTTAAACCTGAAAGCTCAAACTAAAGACGACGTTTTTTCTGAAATGGCTGAACACTTGTTCCAACAAGGCCGTATCAGTGATAAACAACAATTTTTAGCGGATATCTACGCTCGTGAAGAGTTAGGAAATACCGGATTTGAAGAAGGCGTTGCCCTTCCTCATGCTAAAAGTGCGGCGGTTATTTCTCCTGCTGTAATGATTGGTGTTAGCAAAGAAGGCATCGAATACGGTGCTGAAGATGGTCTTCCATCTCGCCTATTCTTCATGATCGCCTCACCAGCAAATGGTGCAGATCACCACATTGAAGTACTTGCAGAACTATCATCTAAGTTAATCGAAGACGGCTTTATTGAGAAATTCTTAAACACGACTTCTTCAAAAATGGCACTTGAATTACTGCTTCAAAAAACTGACGAAGCAGAAGCTGTTGAAGCGAATAAAGGGTTCTTGATTGGCGTTACAGGTTGCCCTGCAGGTATTGCACATACTTACCTTGCATCTGAAGCGCTTGAGAAAGGTGCTGCTGAATTAGGTTATCAAATCAAAGTAGAAACCAATGGCTCTATTGGTGTTAAAAATAGCCCAACAGCCGAAGAAATCGAAAAAGCAGAAGCGATCATCGTGGCTTGTGATAAGCAAGTGGATCTGAATCGTTTTGCTGGTAAGAAATTAATTCAAACTGGCGTAAAAGCGCCAATTAAAGATGCGAAAGGGTTAATTACTCAATCACTTTCTCAACCACCTTTTGTGGCTGATAACTCTAATGTATCGTCTGAAACAAAAGACAAAGCATCACAAACTCGTTCTGATCTATACCGTTACCTAATGAATGGCGTATCTCACATGATCCCATTCGTTGTTACTGGTGGTCTATTGATCGCACTGGCTCTAGCGCTTGGTGGTCAACCAACAGAAAGTGGAATGGCAATTCCTCCTGGTAGCCTATGGAATAAAGTGCTTGATGTTGGTGTGGTTGCCTTTACTTTAATGATCCCTGTTTTAGCCGGTTACATTGCTTACGCTATTGCTGATCGCCCTGCTCTGGCTCCTGGCTTGATTGGCGGTTGGATTGCAAACAATGGTTCATTCTACGGTGCCGAAGCAGGTACTGGTTTCATTGGTGCTATCATCGCTGGTTTATTAGTGGGTTACTTCGTTAAATTTGTTGCTAACATTAACTACAACAAATTTATTCAACCGCTTGTTCCTATTATGATTGCTCCTATTGCAGGCTCTCTATTTATCTCAGGTCTGTTTATCTTTGTTATTGGTGCGCCAATCGCAAGCTTAATGGATTCATTAACTGCGCTGCTTACTACAATGAGTACAGGTAACGTTGTATTACTTGGTATCGTACTGGGTGGTATGGCAGGCTTTGATATGGGTGGTCCATTCAACAAAGTAGCCTTCCTATTCTCTGTAGGTATGATTGCAAGTGGTCAAACTCAATTTATGGGTGCAATGGCGTGTGCGATTCCTGTTGCTCCACTAGGTATGTCTTTAGCAACCGTTATTGGTCGTAAATTCAATATCTTTGAAGAATCTGAAACCGAAGCGGGTAAAGCGGCTGGTGCAATGGGCTTAGTAGGTATCTCTGAAGGTGCGATTCCATTTGCAGCTCAAGATCCACTGTCTGTTATCCCTGCGAACATGCTTGGTTCAATCACTGCTGCAGTAATGGCTTTCTCATTTGGTATTACAAACAGTGTTGCTCACGGTGGTCCAGTTGTTGCGCTTCTTGGTGCAATGAACAAACCAGTACTAGCAATTGCATGTATGGCAGCAGGTACTGTTGTGACTGCTCTAGTTTGTGTATCACTTAAAAAGATGCGCCAGAACAAAAATTCTGCTCCTGTAGCTGCTTAATTGCTCTGACACTATTGACGACAATCCCCCTGTCGTTGATAGTGTCTTTCTAGTTTTATGACGAGTACATTATGAACGCATTAAAACCTCAAACTTTTTACCCAATGACCAACGTAATTCAAGATTATGCTTGGGGAAGTCACACTTCAATCGAAGCCTTATTTGATATAAAAAACAACACAGGTAAACCTCAAGCTGAACTTTGGATGGGTGCTCATCCTAATGGTTGTTCTGCGGTTACTGTTAATGGCGACTCTATTCTTCTATCTGATTTAATCAATCAAGATAAAGAGGCTTTTTTATCAAAAACAACAGCTGATGCCTTTGGTGAATTACCGTACCTTTTTAAAGTACTAGCAGCAGAAAAAGCCCTTTCTATTCAAGTTCACCCAAATAAACAACAAGCGGTTGATGGGTTTGAAAAAGAAGAAAAAACAGGCATTGCCCTAACGGCTTTCAATCGTAACTACAAAGATAACAACCATAAACCTGAATTGGTTTACGCATTAACTGACTATAAAGCGATGAACGGCTTTAGAGATTATCAAGAAATCGTCTCTTTGTTCTCTGCAATGCAGCTTCCAACTATCGCATCTTATGTTCATGAATTAGCTCAAGAACCAAATTCAAACGGTTTACAACGTTTCTTTAAAGCGATTCTTTCTTTAGAAAATGAAACCAAAGAGCGTGCTGTTGCTGAGTTACTTGATTACGCATCAAGCAGCACTGATGAGCTATTTGTACTGCTTCAAGATCTTGCGATTCAATACCGAATGACGTGGGTTTATTTGCTCCACTTATGCTTAATGTTATTACATTAAAACCGGGAGAAGCTATGTTCCTAAGCGCATGTACACCGCACGCTTATATTCATGGAACAGGGTTAGAAATCATGGCAAACTCTGACAACGTATTACGTGCAGGGTTAACACCTAAATACATGGATATTGATGAATTAATGTCTTGCACTGAGTTTGTAAGCCAACCTCTTTCATCATTACTTACTCAACCAAATACGGTTGATGGTGGTATGAGCTACCCTATCCCTGTTAATGACTTTAAATTCTCAGTATTTACCGCAACAGATGCGTTAACGCTAGAAACCAACAGCGCAGAGATCTTATTCGCTATTGATAGTGATTTAACTTTAACTCACGAAAATGGTGATTCGGTAACAGTAGCAAAAGGACACTCTGTTTTTGTTCCAGCTTATGCAAAACGTTACTCGTTAACCAGCAGTGGTAACGTAGCGAGAGCGTATAATTAAAGGGTCTAGGGTCTAGGGTCTAGGGTCTAGGGTCTAGGGTCTAGGGTCTAGCAGAATGCTGGCTTAGCGTTGTCGTTAAGTCAGCTTTTTTATGCCCGCAATATTCATTATTGTCGTTACAATAATTGACACATTGCATATAAGATTAAAGCTTGAAGTCCTTTAGGCTGCCTTGTGTGTACCAATCTTTGACTGAAATCCTCAGATAATAAACTTCGCGTTAAATACGTTGCAGCCATGATCATCTCTTTGGTTGGCTTTTCAGGAAGCACCAAAGCAATAATGACATTCACATCACCCATCTTGGATGCCCAATCAACTGGGTAATCACTGCGAATAATGGCGATTGTCGGTTTTTCTACATAAGGGGAAATAACATGTGGTAGCGCGATCTGTTTTGCCATTGCTGTCGATGAACGCTCTTCACGCTTTATCAATGCAAGCAATAGCTCATCAGATTCTTTTGGATAAATAAGTTGAGATAAACCTTTTAGGATTTCAAACTTTGACAGCACGGCTTGCGCTTTTACGTAGTGGAAATCCACCTCACACTGAGGGGTTAATTGAGGGTAAGTATTGGTAATAGTTTCTGAGAAATCACACAATTTATCTGAAGCAACAAAATCAAACGTCGACGACAATAAATCCGTTAAAACAAAATTGGCCCACTCCGCATCCATACCCACGGTGATTAATTGACAAAAATCACCAGGACACAAACCGACTTGAAGTAATCCCAATGAACTTTCAGCGTTTGTGCTTCTATTTTGAGTAATATTATCGATATAAACCAAACTCTTAAACTTTTTAGCAAGACGGGTTAATTGACTTGCAACTTGAGGTGGCAAGCCCTGATCTTTTACAAAAAAAGTAATTCGGTAATCGATAGTATTAAGCTCCATTAGAAAAGGTGTTTTTTCAGTATACCTTCAACATCCGTTAATATGGTTTCAATTGGGAATTGTTTTGAATTAATTCCTAAAAAACGGTTTTTATCTTCAATCTCGATATCCGATGCAATAATAACCAAATCTGCACTGACGATATCAACGGGTGTCAGTACATTTTCTACCCCATTGCACCTTGTGTTTCCACTTTAATTGAGACACCTAACTTTGCTGCCGCTTTTTTCAATACATCCGCAGCCATATAAGTATGTGCGATTCCTGTAGGGCAAGCGGTAACTGCTACAATTTTCATTATTAACTCTTTTCTTATTACAATTTAAATGTTCGATATATATCTGTTATTTATGATAAATTGCTTTATATAAATGAATAAGGATGAAACTCACACTTTACTAATTAGGTTACAATAATCTAGTAAATGTATTTTTTATCCAGTTATAAAAAACCAAAGATCAACTAAGATTACGCCCTATTACCGGTAGATAATGGAATTGTTATGGATATCACCTCTCTTATAAACGCCAATGTTATCTGTTTAGACCTTAAATCCACATCGAAAGAAGATATCCTTCAAGAGATGGTTCAAATTTTAAATGATGCCGGAAAACTCTCTAATAAAACGCAATTCTTAGCCGATGTATGGGCCCGTGAAGAGATAGGCAACACAGGTTTTGAGGATGGTATTGCTATTCCTCACGCAAAAAGCTCTGCCGTACTCACCCCTTCTGTCGCTATTGGGATCAGTCGCACCGGTATTGATTATGGTGCTGAAGACGGTGAGCCTTCTGATATCTTTTTTATGCTCGCCTCAACTGATGGTGATGATAACCAACACATTGAAGCCCTAGCACAGATCTCCAGTCGTTTAATTGAAGATGGTTTTACCAACAAGCTCAAAAAAGCCGACTCAAAAGAAGAAATACTCGATCTTTTTACGGATATTATTCAACCAAATACTGAATCAACCGACATTGAAAACACTCCAGCTCCAACAGAGAAAAGTGAGTTAACGCGTAAACTAGGCCGCACCAAAGAACATTTATTATTTGGTACATCGCACATGATCCCATTCATTGTTGCAGGTGGTGTATTACTTTCCTTATCTGTGATGATCTCAGGTCAAGGGGCCGTACCAACAGAAGGTATTTTGGCTGATATCGCTCAAATGGGCATCGCAGGGTTAACGCTATTTACTGCGGTATTAGGTGGTTATATCGCCTACTCTATTGCAGATAAACCAGGACTCGCTCCTGGCATGATAGGTTCATGGATTGCAGTTCAACAATACAATACTGGTTTTTTAGGTGCGATCATCATCGGATTTTTTGCAGGCTTTGTGGTTCGCAGTTTAAAGAAAATTAAACTACCTGAAAGCATGACTTCATTAGGTTCTATCTTTATTTATCCCCTTATTGGTACCTTCCTCACTTGTGCTGCTGTAATGTGGGTGATTGGTGCCCCTATATCTAATGCCATGGCGGCGTTAAACGATTGGCTCGCTAGCATGGCTGGCTCAGGAAAAATCGCTTTAGGTGCAATTCTAGGTGCGATGGCCGCTTTTGATATGGGTGGACCAATTAATAAAGTGGCAACCTTATTTGCTCAAACTCAAGTGAACACTCAGCCATGGTTAATGGGCGGTGTTGGCATCGCTATTTGTACTCCACCACTGGGAATGGCACTGGCGACGTTCTTATCTCCAAAGAAATTTAAACGTGATGAGCGAGAAGCCGGTAAAGCAGCTGGTATTATGGGAATGATAGGCATAACAGAAGGTGCGATTCCATTTGCTGCTGCCGATCCCGCTCGTGTTATCCCTGCGATTGTGGCTGGTGGCATTGTCGGTAATATTACCGGATTTGTATTTAATGTATTAAACCATGCTCCTTGGGGTGGATGGATTGTATTACCTGTTGTCGATGGCAAAATTGGCTACATTATAGGAACGCTTTTGGGTGCATTCACCACCGCCGCTATTGTTATTTTACTTAAGAAAAACGCGGTAGAAGATGATGAACATACGCAACAAGAATTCACTTTTGAATCCGTTAAAAATGAAGGTGAAGCCGACGTATTAGCAGTCACGGCTTGCCCATCAGGAGTTGCTCATACTTTTCTTGCAGCTAAAAGTTTAGAAAAAGCGGCTCATAAACTCGGTATTAAAATCAAAGTAGAGACCCAAGGCGCAGATGGTATTAATAACCGTATTACCCCTCTTGATATAAAAAACGCAAAACTGGTCATTTTTGCTCATGATGTGGCAATTAAAGAACCTCTCCGTTTTAAAGGAATGCGGACACTGGATATTGCCACCAAAGATGCCATGTACAGTGCAGAGCAACTGCTCAATGATAATTTAACGAAACATCACAAACGTTTTTCAAGAGCGTAAACTCAGTCAGGGTTGATTGTAATATCTTAATCAACCCTGACCTTAAAACCGCTTATTCCACATTTCCAACAATCAGATACACAGAATCTAAACCATTTTCTGCTCGTCCATAAGACAGAATAATCGGTCCAATAGGCGTGTCTATTCCTCCAAACAATGAACCAGAGAAAATAAGCGGTGCGGAGCTAATGTCTGTTGATTTCATTGACCATAAACCCCCGTATTCTGCTGAAGCCCCCAAATAAACCGCTGTTTTAAACATACCTAAATCATTCTCAAACCAACGGTATCGATAAGTTAAGCGTCCATAAACTTTATTTGCACCAATCAAGCTATTTCGTGGCAAGCCTGATAAGTGATTAAACCCGCCAAGCTCAATCGGATTAACTGGAACCAAGTAATCATCACTGTTCGTTATGCCATATTCCGCACTACCAATGAAAGTGTGTCTTGCAATGCTTCTGGCAAATAGCGCTTCTGCTGTAAATTCATCAATGTATTGTTCTGAATGATCAGAGCCTTCTACATCACGGCTATTTACCTTATCGAACGCATATAGGTAACGTGCATTTATTAACGAACCATGCGTTGGCAATGAAATACTGTCTAAACTATCAAAATTGTATTCGAGCGTTGCACCTAAGCGTTCATATTCCGTTCTTCCATACGCGGACAGTCCGGTTAATTCATGGCTTCCTCTTGCATATAAGATCCCTGTTTTTAACTGCTGATCTTTTGTTGCTTCTACACCAAACAAAGCATCGACGGTAAAATCTCGAAGATTAACAGGATAAAAGCTCATGCTGCTGTTTGGCTCTTTATCTTCTAAACTGCTTGTTGAAATTGAGCGTTTTTTATCGCTATACATCATGTTTGATTGCACAAAGAAATGATGATTCAGATAAAAAGGATAATGGATGGTCGCATCAAATATCTTATCCGTACCTAATTCAACATTTGTACGTAATTCAGCACCATAATCGTTTAAATCGGTAAAATTAATTGAAGCACCAAGACCATATTGACTGTGCGTATCAAAATCCTCTTCTAAGAAAAACGAAAATTTAAGTAATTGGGCCCCACTCTTTCTCTTTGGCGGTCACTTTCAATACATTTTCATTGTTATCTTCTTCAACTAAATAAGTGATGGTTTCAAAACGATTAGTTGCATATAGAGCGTGAATTTTATCTTCAATATAATCACTGCTAAGCAATGTTCCTTGCTCAAACTGAATAAAACGCTCTAGTTTGTCGCTCTCATAATGACTTCGATTTTCAACTTCCACTTTATCAATGATTGCACCTTGAGCTAAACGAACGTTAGCTGATTGCTGCTTTATCTTGTTTTGGTATTGAGCATATTCATTTGGAGCAACCGCTAAAGATTGCAGACGTGATTTCAGCGTCATTACAGTATCGTAACCCTCTTGATACGCTCTTGGCATGCTTGAGAAATCCGTCGTTTCAATATCACCAACTCGAGGCTGCAATAAAATATCTTTACCTGTTAAAAACTCCGCTTGCTCTTGAGTACTGCGTTTAACCATAAAATTAGTTAATTGAGATGCCACATCAAATAACGAGCCTATCTGCTCTTTAGTCATATAATTTGAGCTAATATCCACCGCGATAACAATATCTGCCCCCATCTCTTTTGCTAGCTCAACGGGCATATTATTGGTTACGCCGCCATCGATAAGCAGCCTATCCTCAAACTCATAAGGTGGTAAGGCGCCGGGAACCGACATACTTGCCATCATGGCATCAACTAAAAGACCATGGTCGATAACCACCTCTTCCATTGAAACAATATCAGTCGCAACTGAACGGTAGCGAATAGGGAAATCATCAAACGATGCAACGGACACGGGATTACCAGAAGTTTCACGTAAAATCTTAAGCATATTCTGTCCTTGAATCGCTGACTTTGGTGATTTTACTCCCTCTTTTCTGATTCCTAGCGATGGATTTATTGCAAATCTGTCTTCGTACTTTTTATCTCGAATGTTTTTCTCTTCTCTGCCAACCTCATCTTGATAGCCACTGTACCAATCTACGGTATGCAAATACGCTTCAATATCAGAGGCCGATTTCCCTGTTGCATAAAGCCCACCGACATACGCCCCCATACTGGTTCCTGTAATAATATCTATGGGTATATTTAACTCTTCAAGCGCTTTTAATACGCCAATATGTGCCGCCCCTTTTGCACCACCACCAGCAAGTACCAAAGCAATTTTAGGGCGAGATGGTTCTTTTATTGGCTCTGCATATAAATACGGTGTAAAGAGAAATGTAGCTAAAAAAACAAACCATAAGTTCAAGCGAAAAACATGACGCATAATCACCATCCAGATAAGAATAATCATTAATTTTCATAAGAATATCAGGTTTAAAAAAGCAGAATTTGATCGGCGTAACGCTATTAGATTAACGCTCTTCTATAAACAAACTGTCACTTTCATTTTCACTGAATTACCTGTCATTTTGACTATTGAAATAGTGATTCCGTGTGTTTTTTTATAAGCGCGAGTTATTGTATTGAAATAAACAATTAAGTTGATATTTTGGCAAGCTAAATAAAATAGAACAAAAATATTTTGCTAGAGGATTAACAAATGGCTAAGCCAATCCAACTGGGTTTTATGGCTTTAATTATGGCTTGTTCTTTACCAGCATTTGCTAAAGGTGAACGCTACGGTATTGCTGCCAATTTTAAAACGATAGAATCTACTGAGTACGAACAAGGAATGAGTGGCGAACTCAGCACAATCAGTTATGGCCTAGTTCATACAAGACCGATAGATGAAAATAACAATCGTTGGCGTTGGTTATTTGGTTTCAACTACCTTTCAGATTACATTGAAGCACCAAAAAATGGAGTGTATCAAGAAGTCACTAATTATGAATTCCGTATTGTTCCTCAATATGCACTTGGTAATTGGTGGGCATTTACACCCTATGTAGGTGCCGGATTATCATTGGGTTACAGCCAATATGGAAATCGATGGAAAGTAGATAACGAAGGCTACAAATACGGAAATCAATTAGAAGACATTGATCAGTTTGAAGTAGGTGCGGTTTTATCATTTGGCACCGTTATTAAGCTAGGAAGTAATCCCGATGCTCACTTGCAGATTATTCCACAAGCTTCTTACATTCAACCAATTTATAACGATGGCCTAGGTGGCCTTGAATTATCTGTATCTTTGTTATTCTAAGGACGTCTTGTGCATTTAAACCAACTCACCCTGTTTATCACCAAATCGCCGGAAGAATATACGGGCAGTAAACATATTGAAATGCCAGAAAGTGGTGGTTCATTAGGTCGTAATCCAAGTAATACGGTGAGTTTAGTCGATCATAACCGCTTTATTTCTGGCTCGCATTGCTTAATTAGTATTTACGGTGATACCTATTACCTAAGTGATGTTAGTACTAATGGCACGTTAGTTAACGGAAATAAGTTATTAAAAAATCAGCCAATTTCACTTTATGATGGTGATACGATTGTTCTTGGTCGATACGAAATATCTGTTGGATTAGAAAAGTTATCCAACTCAATAAACATTGCAGCAGATATTTCAGAAGAAACTGATTCAACAGACCCGTTAGTTAATCTTGCTGAATACACTCCAGATGAAGAACAAGATAAAGGTAATATTGCAGATCTGTTTAAAGAAACGCGTATCGATAAAGTTGATAGCAGTGATCCTGTTGCTCATTTAAATTTCATTACCCAAACCAATAATGATGAGCATTTATTGCACGGAAACGAAAAAAAACACGAACAAAAAATCAATGAACCAATCCATACTCGTCAATTACTCGATGATAGTGATAGCGTACATTCAGAATTTGATATTCCAAATTTAATTCCAGAAGATTGGTTTTCTGATGACTTTTCTAATTCTTTGAATTCAACTCAGTCGATTAATGAAGAGACTAGCTCAGCACATTTTATTCCTGATCCTATAGTGCAGCCCGCTGTAGAACTTACACCTGAACCAGTGGTTTCACCTGTTTCTGAGCAACAGTCATGGGAAGATGTAACACAAACAATTCAAACATCAAGCTCAACGATTGAATCAACAAATGATGATTTCATTGCTGCATCTTCAACGTCGATGGATGTGTACCCATCACAATCAATAGAAACGTCATTTAACTCAAAAATGAGTGATGATGCTGCATCTGCTTTTTACAAAGGTTTAGGGATGTCAGCTTCGCAAATAGAGCAGACAGATGAGCAATTCTTCCAACAAATGGGGAATTGTTTACGCTTATGTATCAACAACCTACAGAAAGAGCTTTCTGAATTAAAAGCGATAAAAAATAATGAACAAGACGATTCAATGACCAATATCGTTGAACTCATGCTGTCTTTAAATCATCAACAACTTCTATCACCTAACGAATTAATAGAACAGATATTAGATGAACTAGACAATCATAAATTAAACATGACTCACGCAACCAATGACGTCATCAACAATAAGTTACTAATGCTGCATCCTGAAAAATTTGCTCAAGACGTGCGCTCACAATCTCGTTTTAAAGCAAGCGGTAAATTATGGAAAGAATATATCGAGTTTTATCAAAACCATAATAACGAAAGGATTGATATATCAAGCTCAGTCGTTCAACAAAAAATCAAAGAGCAATACACAAAAAGATTAAAGGCTTAACATGCGAAAATTACTCACGTTTTCTCTTATTTTTTTATTATCTGGCTGCACTATGTGGGATCAGTTTAAAGAATCAACAGGAATTACCCCTGAAACCTCTTCTATCGAGTTAATTATTACAGCAGATAAAGTATTAAATGTTCGTGAAGGTGGACAATCATCCCCCGTAATATTGAGGATTCATGAACTAAACTCCCCTGTTCTTTTTCGTAACCTTGATTTCTTTGCGTTATTTGAAAATGACAAAGATGCACTTGGTGATGAGTATATAAAACGATACGAATACCAAATTCAGCCTGGGGATGTAGTACATGAGACTCTGGTATTAGACCCAGCGACTCGAGCTATCGGTTTCTCTGTAGCATTTAGAGACATAAACGGATCATCTTGGCGTAAAGTCGAGTTAATCGAAGAAAAAAGCGAATACTTCTTAAAGCTAAACCTGAAAGAAAGTGAACTTAGCTCCAACAATACTCGCGGTATTGAGCAAATATATTTTTAAGGATATCAATAATGTCATTATATAACCCTGTCGTTTGGCAAGATGGAATGTTCATGAAACCGCAACATTTCCAGCAACTAGATCGCTTTCAAGGTAAACAAAGTGGAATGCTAAGTGGGTTTGAATCACCTCTTCACTGGGGCATAAAACGCATTGAAATTAATACCGAGTTACTGGCTTTAGGAAAAATTGGTATCACACACGCAGAAGGTATTTTACAAGATAGAACCCCTTTTGATTTGCCACTGCACGCCTCTTTACCAGAGGTAAAAGATGTCGATGCATCCGTTGCGAATAAAGTGCTGTACCTATGTTGTCCATTGCCTTCTGAACGTTCAGAATTATTTGGTACAAGTAAAGATGGTGCTCGCTATTCTATACACACACAGGATGCAGTAGACGCGTGTTATGACAGTGAAGAAATTGCCAATATTACCATTGGTAAACTGAATTTTTGTTTAATGTATGAAGATGAAGATAAGAGTGCTTACACCTCTATTCCAATCTTAAAAATTTCAGAAGTAAAACCAGATGGCAGTATTATTCTTGATAATGCTTACATTCCTACATGTATTGATATCAACGCATCTACGGTATTAAAGAAATTTACTACTGAATTTGCCTCTATGCTTCGTCATCGTGCTGAATCCATTGTGCAGCGCTTAGGTGTTGTTGATCAGCAAGGTGTTTCATCGGTGTCTGATTTCATGCTACTTCAAGCATTAAACCGTTACGAACCTTTATTCTGGCACTTTGCCAACATTGAAGGTGTACACCCTGAAGCGTTTTATCGTGTTTTATTGCAAGCAGAAGGGGAATTAGCAACCCTATGTTCGTCGTCACGCCGACCACAAGAGTTCGTTCCTTATAATCACGGTAATTTAACGAGTTGTTTATCAACCATCTTACATAACTCAAAAGTGACCTTAAGCGTAATGTCAGAACAACGCGCTATTCCTCTTCCTCTTAAAGAGCAAGGTTATGGTATTCGTATTGCGCCAATTTCAGACAGAAGTATTGTTGAATCGACTACCTTTATCTTGGCAGTTAAAGCTGATGTTACTCTTGATATACTACATACTCAATTTGTATCTCAAACTAAGATTGGCTCTATCGATAACATTCGTGAACTTATCAATCTACAACTGCCAGGTATCAATATTAAACCTATGCCGGTGGTTCCTCGTGCATTGCCATATCACGCGGGTTACACCTACTTTGAGTTAGACAAATCAAGCGAAGAATGGACTGCACTAAATAAAGCCGCAGCTATTGCCGTTCATGTTGCTGGTGATTTTGCAAACTTATCTCTACAGCTTTGGGCCGTTAGACTATGAGTTATGTTGAAGACGACGTAACAGTTGTACTTTTTCAACCTGAACCGGGCAAACCCATGGAGGTTATGCCCGCCCCTGATTTATCTCGCAATATTTCAGTCAGTGAATTGGATATTTCATCTATGGGGATCAATCCATTAGTTGACCAATTCTCATGGCTTATTGCGAGTTTATCTTGTATGTCTTCCATTCCATGGCTTGATGATCCTATGCCTTTTCGTGAGCAAGTAGCTCGTGAAATACGTAAAGGTGAACGTATGCTCAACGAAATGGAAGTCGACCGTGCATCTATTCTGGTTATCCGTTATTGCTTATGTGCTGCAATGGATGAATCGGTATGCCGCCAAGAATGGGGAGCCAACAGTAACTGGAGCCAGAACAGCTTATTGTCTGAATTTCATAATGAAACCTCAGGTGGCGATAAGTTTTTTGTCATTTTAGATAGATTAAAAGCAGACCCTCGCAAGTATCGCCATGTGATTGAATTCCTATATTTACTCCTACAACTTGGTTTTAAAGGTAAATATGGTCGAGCTGAGCGTGGTGCCGAAAGTTTGACAGATATCGGCAACACTATCTACCGTTTGGTTCGTGACGAGCGTCTTGCTGAACAAGAGAAAGTAGCATTAGTTGATGTCAAATCTAAGTACTTAAAAAAACCATTAAAACGCGTACTGCCTCCAAAGTTGATCCTTGGCGTCAGTGCTTTACTATTTGCGGCCATGTATGCCGCTACGTATCTCGTTATTGATGTTCGATTTCAAAAGTTACTGTCTCTTTATCAGTAGGTTTTCTGCATTTCGACATTATAAAAAAGGTCATTAAATTATGGGCGTTACTGTTGCGGCAAATGGATTAAGTGTGGTTCATCAAGGCTCTGGAGGCGAAGCTAATGCTACCCTGCCTGATGTGTGCTTAACGAAGGTAGGTAAACCTATTGTACCTATCCCTTATGGAAATAATGCTAAATCCGCTGACTTAGCTAAAGGCACAACCACTATCACAATGGACGGTGGGAACCCTGTTGCAATTAAAGGAAGCACGTTTTCAAAAAGTACTGGTGATGCCGGTGGTGATAAAAAAGGCGTAGCCTCTGGCACCATTGAAGCTGAAGCCGAATTTATTTCCGCCTCTCCTACCGTTAAATTTGAAGGTAAGGGTGTTTGTCGTTTATCTGACCAAATGACAATGAACAAAGCCAATACCATGTGTTTAGGTGGTGCGCAGAATCCTTCTGTGTCACTAACTCTTGAAGAAGAAGGCACTTATACCGTTGACTTATTCCTTTCTTATTCTGATGGAGATCCTGTTCAAGGTGCGACTTACAAATTAGTCGATCAAACTGGTGCTATTTTTGAAGGTAATTTAGACACTAAAGGTAAAGCAAGTATTAGTGGTATTGCACCAGGGGAATTTGATATTGAATATGGTGAAGATTCACGAGAATTTACACCCAATATTCCTACAAAAGAAAACCCTAACTACAACCCCAATGCCTCCGCACAAATGCTCATTGATGAAACTAAGCGTGGAGAGATTGGTTTTTGGGAAAGCTCATGGCGAAAAACCGCTGGTGCAGCAAGTTGGATATGGGGTGTCATTCTTGGTGATTTTAATGATGACGCAACAGTAGAACAAATCATTGCAAATACAGCCATTACCATGCTCCCTGTTGTTGACCAAGCCGCGGATGTTCGTGACATGGTTGCCAACACAATGACTCTACTTAATGAAGAAGAAAGAGATAAACCTGAAAACTGGTTAGCACTTTCTTTGACACTGATAGGCTGTATTCCAGTTTTTGGAAGTGCTGTTAAGGGGACATGTAAAATTGCACTGAAATCAGGTAAGGCAACATCCAAAGACGATCTATTAGCAATAATGAGAGCGATGGGTAAAGGCGATCCTGAAAAGTTTTTACGCACACTTGATTGGGCTGATTATGCAAAACAAACAAGCCAAATAATTTCAGATGTGCTTCAACCTTGTGTAGAAGTAGCTACTGAACTAGCCTCTTACGCAAACCGAATGGGTGCAGACGAACTAAGTAACTACTTCTTAAAGCTAGCAAACGAAGTCAATATTATAGATAAAATCGTACCCAATAAACTTAAAGAAGCAATGACTGAATTTGATGAGCTATTCAAGAGAATTTTAGGTCAATCTGATCATGTTTATCCAGCAAAGACTAAGCATCGTACAGGAAAGACCTCTCAATCTGGTCGAAGTGAAGATAAAGCAAACGAGGAAAAAGATCGTAAACCGGGGCGTTGTGAAATTTGCAACAAAGAACTAGGCAAAAATAACTATAATTGTATTGGGCACAAATTTATTAAGGCATAAGTATGGGAAACTGGCGAAATTTAACAAAAGCAGATCTGACTAGACATGATGACTCTGCTAAAGGTTTTAGAAAATATAGTGGTACATGGGCTCCCGTATGCGAAATGTTTGGAGGAAAATTTCTTAATCATCCATGGTTCGAACCATTCAGATATGACCTTAATGAGAATAAACAAGGTGTAAATAAATTTACACCTCATCATATTATTTCAGTATCATCAATAAAACACTTAAATAAACATTATAAAAAAATATTAAACAAGTCATTTTATAGTGTGAATCATCCAAAAAATTTATTATTACTACCAAATAAAGCAAGCATAGCATGTGAACTAAAAGTTCCAATCCATGAAAGCAGTCATACAGGATGGAATACTATAGACAAGGCTATTCCTTCTGAAAATATTGATAAAATAAGAACGAATAACAACAAACGTGAAGGGGTAGCCGTTGGTTATCATTTTTATGTTAATGGCAAGTTAAGAAAAGAAATAAAAAAACTCATTAAAAGGTGTCACAACTATGAACGCAAAGAATTTGTAAACGCGTTCGATAACTTGTCGAAAACCTTAAGCTCTGAAATAACCTCTGGGCGCTTAAAACTTGGCTCTCATACTGATGATTATTTAGAAACAGGAAAAGGTTGTGGTTGTCAAGAATGCAATGGTTCAAGAAAGCATGGAATATATTTAAATCCTAAAAAAACAAGAAACAAAGCTATTACTATGGGAAGACTTAAAACGGCTTATGAAATTTATGAATAAAAAATTTTTTACTATTAATGAGAATTATAACACGACTAGTTTCCACTTTCTTGAAAGTGATATTCGAACATATGAATTAACATATGATAAAATAACATCATTTCAAAATACCTTAAAGATACAAGCAACTGATACTATTAATCTAAAAGAACTAAAAAGTATATATAGATATGCAGATGGCCTTCTAATCAATGCAGACATTGCTAACACTATTGCAGCTCTTGATTGTTACATGACATCACTCTATCCAGTTATTCTATATGATGAAATCAATAAAGTTGAAAATTATTTCTATCTAAAAATCTATGACATAAAAAATTGTATTAATTTTGAAAAATCACATTATTTAAATGAAGGTAATATATTTTCATTCGAAAAAATTGAACTTAACCCCAACAGTATTAGAGAGTTAGATAGAGTATTCTTTGCTGATGATGAATACTCTATTATTATCGATGAACTTATATTTAATATTATATGTGATGAGGATATAGAAATTAGCGTGGTAACTTTATCATAAATCAATCCATCTTATTTACTTCTTCAAAAAAAACAGAAATAGGAAAATCCGTATTAATATTTTGAGTTAAAGTAAAAGCAAATGCCTTACAGAAGGAACCTTCAATGTGATAATAATATTCCACATCTCCTTCTGTATATAATAACTCTGAATCAGATAACGTAACGTTGATAAAATCTTCAAAAGAAAACTGAAAGAGCACTTTTATATGATAAAAGTATTCACTCTCAATAACTTTTGATTCAACAACGCTAAATTGGTCAGTTAAAAAACCTTCAATAATATCTTGCGCAATATATTTATTAGTGTTTTTATCTGTAGGAATTAATCGAATAGAAGGTGAAATTGATAATTCTCCCTTATGTAACGCAATTAGTTCTTCATCTATTTCAAACTCTTGTATAGATGCTTTTACTATATCAGATTTAAAAGTAATAAAAATATTTTTTGACATGTTTGTTTCGCCTTTAATTATTTCTTAATTATTTTATAATATCACTAAAAAACATAACTTCAATAAGTTGCAACAAATTTCCCGTTTATTAAGGAACAATAATGACTAGAAAATACTACATACTTACTAAGGAGCTCTTCAAAGACTTCCCATTCCAACAAACACCAAAACCAATTGTACCTGTCGAGCCAGATTTATTGTTAGAAATGACATTCTCTCCAAAACTTTTCATTATCAATGATATTGCTAATAAAGTAGAAAATCTAGTTCAACATGGGGTTGAATGGCTGGATGCGTGTGTAGATTGTTCGCCTAGCCAACCTACTGATGAACAAATTAAAGTATTCGAAAACTTTCGTATGCCTTATATTCATCAAACTTACCGTTTGACGAATGAAGAAAAACAATACGGCAAGTTAAATTGGTTAGATTTAAACTCAGTTGATTTAGATTTTTCTCGTTTAAATAATATTCCTCTTGAAGAGCGTTTAATCTTCAAGCTTGAAGAAGATTTTGGCTATGTGTTTATTCATGAAAGTGTTATTGAATTACTAAAAAAACACGTAAAAGACGTCTGGGTTCGTGACGTATAAAAACGAGTAATAGACCAAGTCTTTTTGAACACTATAAACACCAGCTCTCTTGCTGGTGTTTTTCCATCGGCCCACATTAACTTCTTTCCCCTACCTCCGACGACAAACACAAAAAACCTATTACTTTAGTTATTTTAACTATCATTTCAGTGAGATTAAAAATCACGAATCGAATAGAATCGGCGCACAATAAATTTTATAAAAATTCTATGGCTATTCAATTTACTTCAATCGTCGAGAGCGGACGATTCAAAGACAGAAAATTTGCTCGCTTGGTGCTAAATACAATCCTTTTAATCATTGTACTTATGGTGATGACTTTAGAAATCTTAGATGATTATGATATCTTAGATATATTCAATGATATTCAAGATAATATCATTGCCTTTACAACATTGTGCTATATGAGTGCACTGTATTCCTATGGCTATCAACTTCCATTATTTAAGCATCAGTGGCAAGTATTCTTAATTTTGTATTTAACGCTTGCTCAAGCAGTTTACGTATTAGGTTATCTTACGTATACACAATATGACCAACACTCTATTATTTACTTACTTAGCTATGGTTTATTCTGGAGTTTTTTTTATGGTTATCTGATTTATACAATAAATAATCTTAAAAATGACATTAAATAATCATCATTATTAATGACGATTTCTCATGTATAAAAAAAACGCCAGTGAAGTATTTATTCATTGGCGTTTTTTATTACGTCTAACTAATTACTATGCAGCCTTTCTTGTTAACCAATCATCACGATACACATAAGCAACACTATCATTTAAAGGCACGGTTCTACTTACTGTTGCTGCATTTACACCAGAAGCATTTGTACCGTCAACTGTAATAGTTATATCAGCATTTCTCCAACCTGAAATATCTTTTGCCCTACTCATCCAAGAACCATCAGACTGTATTTGGACAGTTTGGCTGAAATTTTTAAATAATTGATCAGACTCTACATATATATCAATACTGTCACCTTCAGCAAACCCCATACTTGTCCCTGTAATTATGAAATTATTTGAATGGTCTGTTCCTATAACATCATCTCCAGCTATCAAATCTAATATAATCTCAGGAGTTACAGCAACTTGCTCACTATGCACATTACCTTGATTACCAATCGCATTTTCATAACCAGCAGAAACGATTAATTCTTTATAACTTTCAACACCAACATTTAAAGAAGAGATAGTACCTATCCACTCCGTAGCTGGTGCTGTTACAGAACTAAAATCAATTGGTTGCCCTAAAGACGCTACAACATTAGATACATTTTCACTAAATCTAATCGTAACTTGAACACTACTATTATTTAAGGGTGTTGTTGGTGTTATTACAACACTTGAAACTGTAGGTTTTGCTTTATTCAACGTTACAGTACCAGAGACAGATGCCGCCGCAATGCTATGTTGATTAGTTCCGGTTACTTCCACGGTAATTGTACCATCAAGCCAAGAGCTCATATCTAATGCTGACGTAGTCCAGTTTCCACTACCATCAATAGTTACAGATTCTGAAGGAATAGCGGTGCTATCTGCAGAATTACTAAAAGATAGTGTTAAATTATCACCTGAACTAAAACGAGTCGAACTACCCGTTATAACCACATTCGCAGCTTCACTTTCATTAATAAGTCCATCCGAGATTGTATTAATTGCAATTGAAGGTGTTAAATATAAAATCCCACTAGTATCAGCATCCCCCACATTACCATTAGTATCCACATAGCCCGTAACAGTTAATGAAAGCTGAGCATTTAGAGTAGCAGGGACGTCAACTGTACCAATCCATTTTGCCGTACTTACGCCTTCTGTCCACGTAACAGCATTAGCACCTAAATGAGCCGAAGCATTTGTTACGTTCGTAGAAAAATCAACAGTGACTTTCACTGTATCTCCATTATTTGCATGAACTGGATCGAACACAACGTCTGAGACTGAAGGTAACAACCCAAGCACATTAACCTCTTTAGATGCTCCAATACCTGGCATAGTAATCGTACTTGTATAACTGCCATCAGCTACAGAAATAATGACAGATTTATTTTGACCTTTTGGTGCGGTATATACAGCAGTCCAAACTTTTGCTGGTCCTGCAGCCCAACCGCTGAAGTCTAGAGCTCCTGTAGCCCCTGAGTCACTCGCCACTACCGTTACATCATCTTTAGTAAAACCAATTACATCTTCTGTAAAAGTAAATGTAATGGTTGATTGTGCCTCTGAACCTAAATCATTTGCACTACTTGTAATACTGAGTGACGGTGTTGTCGCTGCCGTAACCTTCATAGCACCTGTATTACTTGTCTCTTGACTAATATAATCTTCCGCAATCACTGTCGCCGTGTAGTCACCAGCAGGAACCAAATAATGGAAAATAAATGGTTCTGTAGGATCGGTCGGTTTTGTTACCGATTGCGGTGTATATGTTTGCGAACCAGTTTTCAATGTTGATGTAACACGGTTTTCATTTAAATTCGCATCACTCACCATTGATTTAACATTGTACTGGTAATAACCACTGCTAGGTACAAATGTCATTTGCTCGCCTTGTACTGCACCAACCATTGGAGCTACAAAATCTACATAGCTATTAGCACCTGCATCACCGAAAGTCATACCTTTGTAAATGAAAGTAGTAATGTCACGTCCAATATTATCAGTTGCTGTTAAAATTAATGTGTATTGACCTTGCTGACCGTCATTAAATGTAAATTGACCGCTCGCAGTATCACCAATAAATGAGCCAGTTACAGGAATCTCCCCTTTGTTATTTACTAGTTTTAACGTGTAATTCGACATCGTAATTGAATTGGCCGATGTAGCTTTAATCGTTAAATCTTGTAATCGTTCTTTCAGAGCAATTTTATTACCCTGCAATTCTGAATTACCGATAAAATCCAATGTCAATTCAGGCTTACTCAAATCGAGGGTGATTTGCTTAGTACTCTTTAAACCAACATTATCTGTAGCTGAAATTATAGCATTTAAGGAATCAAGTCCTTCAATTTGACTCTCATCTAAATCGATAAAGGTAAAATCAGACGTTTTCTCTTCTTTAAAGTTAATATCTTTAATTTCATAGATAACTTCTCTTAATCCACTACCTGAAATATTATCGTATAGATCAAAAGTAGCACGGATCTTATCAGCTATTGGCGATTGACTTAATTGATATGTATCTTCAATTGTTGGAGCTTCATTATCAAGAAGCACAGTCAGAGAATCCTTAGCAGTTTTACCCCATACATCTTTTGCAAGTAACTTGATAACCACATTATCTTTTGCATAATCATCTGGAAGTAGACCTTTAAATGTAGAACATGTAGCTGTGGCATCATCTGCACATACTATAAAATCAGAAAAATGCTTATCAGGGTCATTACTAAATGTATAGTCAGTATCAGCTAATGAAACGACCACATCTTCCAATCTTGACTCGTCAAATAACTTAACTTTAAAAGCAAATTCTATCGACTTTCCATCAATATACTGGTTATCAACTAAACTCGTCACATCTGCTTCAAAGTCTCCTGTTGGAATAATCAACTGTAATATACTCTTATCAATTGGCGTTATCTGAATAGCATTGCCCGCTTTATCTTTGACACCATTTGCCTTAACAAAGTGCGTTGTTTCAATACCATTGATAAATTGATTATAATTTTCCTTATAGGTACAACGAACAAGAGAATCATCACTTGTTGATCTCTCACAGCCTAAGGGACTAAATGTATTACCATTTTTTTCTAACGTCGGTTGTTTTGTTAAGTCAATGTTTGAGTCTACGTCAATATAGTCAATATTAAGCTGTAGTTTTTTAATGTTAGATGAATCAACAGTAACATCTGCTGCTTTTAATCGATAACCACTAGCTTGATCTTTAATATATGGGGCAACAACATCAGCCATTTTAAAGCTAAACTTCTGTACTTTCTCTGCATTATTAGCACCAATTGTTCGAGTAATAAGCACTGGGTTGTCTAAAAAGTTTTTATCTACCGTAATATTACAAATCGGCGTTGTTGGTTCATTATATTTCGCGTAATACAAAGTATCGATTGGTGGTGTATCATTGGTATAATTCTCACGAACCCAACACTCTAATGACTTTAATCCACCATCATTTACTTTCTTAAACTGAACATTCACATCTTTATTTGATATATGCGATGTAAAATCAATTGGGTAAGTAATAGCTAACTCAACCCCTTCAGTTTGAACCATTAAAGAGCGAGAAATGTTAGCTTTAAGCAACTCGTTTTCATTATTTGCTTTTGTATTATTTGTTGCAGAGATAGATATAGCATAAGTACCATCAACATTAGGTTTAATTAATGATTCCCATACCGTTGTATCACCGACTTCTGATTGTTTTGTAAAATTTAGTGTAGTACTTCCCGTTGTACCTTGTAATTGATAGCTGCTAACAATTGATGCAATACCACTTTTATCTTCAAGCGTTAAAATCAGTTTTACGTCCTTTTTCAACGTAGCAATATCGCTAGGAACCGTTGTGTCATCATCAGCATAAACCATGGCTAAACTTGCAACAGGTGCAGTTTCATTTACTTTTACATTAAAAATTTCCGAATTTGTATTTCCTCTAATATCTTGAGCTTCCACTTTAAGATTTGCATCAGTAGGAGAATCCAATAGGATATCATTAGGATGATCAGGTTTAGGTTTACTACCAGGGTCACCTACAGGTGGCGTTGAACCAGTATAAACCCAAAACTTTACGGTATCTCGGTTAACACCTGTAGACGAAGTGTCGCCGATTAGACTTAAATCTAGTGCATTTAAATTAAATACAAAATTAGATCGATAATATTCAGAAGGTGAGTAGTTAGTTAATGATAGCGTTGGCCCTTCAATATCGAATTGCATACCAATTTTATTTGTAAAACGCGTAAACCCAAATTGATCTTGAGCCTTCACTACAAGATCGACTAAATTAGAATTTGGCGCTAATACGATACGATCTGTATCAACATTTCGTAATACGATAGAAAATGGATTCTCTGGCGTAACTACAGCAGTATTTTCTTGAATAGCAATACGACTACCATCTGTTTTTTCCTGATATACAGAGACACTTTCAATGTCGGAATCATCAGTAATTTGCGCAATATTGATATTAAAATTACGTCCCATAACATGGCTGCCATTCGACACTTTATCTGTTAACGATGGATTTGCTAAAAGAATACTAGGCCCTTCTTTATCTACTTTAAAAGTATGTGTACCCTCTCCTGTATTACTTGGATATGCATCATTTATAGCGGTAATTTTAAATTGATTATTAACTCCATGCGTAAAATGCTCAGCAACTAACTGAATTTGATAATTTGGTGCAACACCAGTTAGATAAGCAGGATAATCCGAACATACTTCACCATCTGCAACGGAACATTTAACAACATCAATCCAACTCGCACCCGGTCTATTTAATTTTACTTGAATATCCTTTGGTGCACTTAACGATCCCCATTCAATAATACTATTAGGGTTCCATTCTTCGTTACCACCGATAAACTTATCTTCTGCTCCTGTGGTTACTTCTGGCTTTGAAGAATCAATATTAAGTACGTATTTAGGTGCTGTAATATCTTGAGCTTTTACCTTATTACCAAGTTCATCTTCGCCTTCTAGTGCAAATGACCACTCACCATCATCAAGATCCACTGTTTTTTCAGAAGCATCAGAACATACAGAACTTTTACATAATGAAACAACAATTTGATTTGTCGAATTAACATAAAAATCATCTTTAGTTAGTGTTTGTTTTACTAACCCTTTAGATAAAACGATTTGTCTAACGTCAGGTTTATCACCGACAACATCTGTCACTGTAAAGTTTAAATTCTGTTTGCTGTTTAAATTTAAATATGTATTTTGATCATAATCAGGTAAAGCCGAAAACGGAGGTTCATACACAAATGTCGGAGCGCTGTTATCAATGATATACATAGTTGAATAAGGGGCACTTGAGTATCCATAGTCGTTACCATGAGAGTCTGCTGCCTTAACATCCATATTAAACGAAGCAATACCTGAATAAGTTGGATTTAATGTATTAAAATCAAAATTATATCTTTGAGTAAACTGATTATTTCTACTGTCTTCTTTATAAATAATGCCAGAAATGCTACTTACAGCTCCACTTTGGTTTACCCAAGACGCATCAAAAACAGGAAGTCGAGTGGTGTCATTGATCCCTGATGGATCTTCCAACAGTAATTCAGAGCCCACGATTCCAGCAACGTACCATTGATTATTTTTTTGAATTTGACGACCACTAGTAGGTGTTAATGTCACAGAAGGAGGTTGCGTATCAATAGAAGAACCAGAGTCACTAAACAAGGCACTGCCATCTAAATATGGATTAGCCGTTGCATAATTATCTGCATAAGCAAGCGCAATTGAATCCGATATAGAAAGATCATCAGTTAAATATTTAAAATAGATATTTGCTAAATCAGAACGGTAGGTATTTTCACTAAAATTATAGCCACCTAAACTGATCCCGCCATTTTTACCGGTACCATTTGGTTTCCCGTCAAATGAAAAATCATCATAAAAAGACTTAGCGAATGATACACTATCATCAATGGCACTCTTATCTGAAAGAATAACTAAAGACTCCAACAGGTATCTATGTTGATATGGCAAACTTGGATTCGATGGTGTATGAGCTTCTATCTCTTCATTTGTAGCATACGCTGTTAAAATTGGGTTAAATCCAAAGAAACTGTCTCCTTCAGTTAGCATCTTATTTACTTTAGCTAGAATTTCTTTAGCCTTTTCTTTGCTCTTATTTGGTTCTTTTTCCCATAAATAGTCAAAAAAACCACTCTGATACACTGCTAATTCTGTTATGTATACATTTTGTCCTTCATTAACCAACACATGAGCCGAAAAACCTGAATCAGAATCCAAATAAGCAACTTGTTGCTCTTTTCGAGACCATTTGTTGTGTATGGTTGAATCTAGTTTACTAGAAAGTGAAACTTTTATAACTTCGCCAATGTACTCAGAATTAATAGAACAACCAGCAACATCCAAAGCCATAATATTAGGATCACTAATTAATGATTTTTGTTCAGTTGTACATGTTGCAATTAGCTGTGTTGACCCATTATCCGCATAAACTTCAAAACTCGCAGTTGCATTAATAAATGGGGTAACAACTTTTATTTCAGGTAAGTTGAATGTCGTTCTAAATGACATCGTTTGTTTCGCCGAAACGTTTCCAGAGCCATCGGTAGTTGTTAGCGTTATTTCTTGTACATGATTTTCTCCGACAGAACGGAAACCATTACCAAAGATCTCCTTTGTATACGGAATATAATATATAACTTCTTTCGCATAACCATTTTCGTCGAAGTTAATTGTCTCATGAGGAATCGTATTAGAATCAGCACTTGTGACAGCATTACTCTCAGAAGGAGAACTTTGCCCGTCTTCCGTTGCTTTGTAATCAACACGCAAAATTAACTTTTCAGCGGAAGTGCCTAAATTTTCACCAGAAACAGCCCCTTCAATAGGATCAGAAACTTTAACTTTTATGTACGGGATTTTATTTATATTTAAAATTGCTGGATCAAAATTTTCATAATCAACCGTAGAATGGCTAATTAATAAACCATCCTTTGCATATCGATATGGGATATTTAAGAATTTATTAGCAAGATCAATAGTAGAAAATGAACTGGAACTATAGGATTCAATGAGCTCTTGTCGAACATTGTTTACCACTTGAATAAAACTCATCGGTGTATCGGGATATGATATAGCTTGGTTAGGTTTAGTTGTATCAGAAAGAACATTATGAATAGTTTCACTTCTGTTCCCATTTTCATCAGTAACAATTAAAGAAAACTTAGATAAGGCGTTTGAGAAAAGTTCTTTTCCAAAACTTTCTTGGAACGTACATTCATAACCATGCTCAGCAGGGCGCTCATGACAAGTGACAGGTTGAGGTTCACCATTATTAAAACTAACAGTGAATTCACTCATTTTTGAAGAATCCTCTTTCACAAACCCTTCAAGTAAATAATCATGTCCTAAACTTGGGTTAAAAGTGGTGGCAGATTCAATTTCAATCACTGGAGCGAAGTTATCCCATTTAAAAGGAATTTCGTAAGGTGTTGTATTTTCATTTCCAACAATATCTTCAGCGTACACAACCAGTTTTGCATCTGTGATAGTCTCACTAATTGCATCTAGTTTAATAGTATCGATCAAGATAGATGCTTTATTTTCACGTGCACCTTCAATAAAAGTATCGGTGTTAATGTTGCAGTAACCATCGCCGAAACCAACTTCAGGACATGCGAATTCAGTTGACCAACCAAGATCATCTTGATACTGCAGAGAAACTCTTAATGATTTAGTACCTACATTATCTTTCACTAAAAGATCTAATGAGTCTAATCGAACTAAAACATCCTTATCACTTCGTTCAACCGTTGGTTCAGTATCATCAATAGGGACTTCAGTTCTCGGAGGGAAAACTGTCATGGTCTCAGGTGTTGTACCTAGCTTATTTACCTTACTTGCAAACGGTTTATAATCATTAGGATTCGTACCAGAAACATTAAGCCTATTATTGTTAACTGTAATCAATATATATTGCGAAAGAATATTAGTATATGTCTCGACTGATACAGACTCTTTACCAAAAGAAATCTTTTTGTCTAATCCACTAATATTATCCGTTTCATAACCATCCAATTGACCATCAGCACTAATATCTCGGTACATGATGTCACTTAGTGTAAATGAAGTATAAATACTACTGCTATCAGACGCTGGATATTTTTTAATTAAATCACTTGAAAAAACTGAATATGCGGTAAGGTATGCTCCATATTGATGCCCAGCGGTAACGTAAGCACTTTGCCCTCCTTTAACAATATCAATTGGTTCAACAGTAATGACATCAAAACCATACATGCTGCTAATAGTTGAATTGGCACTATCAATTGCACCTTCAGCGTTCATTCCTAATTTGTGAATTTTATAATCAGCAAGCCCTTTAGATATTAAAGATAACGGAGTCAACATTATTCGATTCGCTTTATTTTCATAAAAATACGCTGTCGATTCAAACTTAAGTGTCTTACCATCACCTTCATAAACAACTTCTCCTGTGGCAGGATCAGTATAGGCACCACCAAAAGCTTGAAGAAGTACAGGCATAGAACCACTATTCACCTCCATGGAGTAATCTCCTTTAGATGAGGTTCGTGTTTCTCCTAACTTTTTACCAATAGCTCCATTAGCATATTCCCATAGTACAACTCGCGCACCAGCAATTGGAGCATCAAATAAAATCCCTGATACTGATGTCGTTTCTCGTTTAGGTGGAGAAGTATCTTTACTTTCACCACCACATGATGAAATTAATAGAATTAAGCCTAGCCCAGCACACAGTTTTAAAAATGAAAATATACGCATAAATATATAAAAGCGAGTTGTAGTTATAAGACTGCATGCATTATATTTATTAGTAAATAAATGACAACGTGACACATAAACCATACAAATAGTAAAAATAACTATAAAGATAGTTATTTTTACTATTGCACGTTCATTAATTAAACCTTAATAACAAAAACGACCGTCATATTATCCAATACACACCCACTTCATAATTAAAATAAATAGTGTAGAATGCCTTCATTTTCCAGTTAAGATCAAAAGATGAAGTTGAAATACCTTACTTTTATTAGTATCAATCTTGCATTTATTATTTTATCTATTTCTCTATTATATTTTTCATCTAATCATTCAGACGTTACAAATGTCTCCCAAATTTCCACTTCATCTCAAAAAAACGTTTCCGATAAGGAAAAACAAAAATCTGATAATCTGGTTATAAATGGAACAATAAACGACTCATTTTTTAGCTCTGCACTAAATGCAGGGTTAACAAGTAAACAGATATTTTCTTTTACAGAAGCATTACATAATAGCGTTAACTTTATTGATGGTATTGAAGATGGCACACCATACTCAATTGTTTTAGATAAAGACACATCTCATATCCGTTCATTTTTCTACACAGAAAACAATCGACTCCACACGATCCAACTTGCAAACAATGGTTTATACTACAATGAGTTAGGTGTTAACTTATCTTCTAGTAAACTCATTTTACCAACTGGTAACCTATTTCGAATTAGTTCTCATTTCTCTAAAAAACGTAAACACCCTGTCGTTGGTATTGTTCAAGCACATGTAGGTACTGATTACGCAACACCAATAGGGACTCCTGTGATGTCTGTTTCTAAGGGGATTGTTTCTAGATCAGAATACCACCCTCTTGCCGGCAATTTTATAACGATTAAGCATAATAATGGCATCACAACACGATACCTCCACCTTAATGATAGATACGTAAATAAAGGAGACCATGTATATAAAGGAGAGATAATAGGAAAGACAGGCAATTCAGGCAGAACAACAGGACCTCACTTACATTTTGAATATATTGTTAACAATATTCCACAAGATTTCACAAAACTACATAATAATATAGAAATGCCACTTAATAATAAAAATCAGAAAAAACTATTAAAATGCATAAACTTATCTAAAACACTAATAACAAAAATATTAAAAGAAGCATGATCTTGATTCCAAATATTAGAACAAATTAATATAGGCGCCATGAATGTTTATACAATTTATCATTTTTGGCACACCTGTCTTAACTTGCGCAAGATCACAATTAGAGTAAATGACTAGTAAATACTGCTTTTTTTATGGGATTTTTTATATTTAGGAGTACAATCACGCCATATTATAAATAGAGGTAAAAAATATAAACCTCAATAAATATAGAATGCTAGGTTTAAAGTTTAATATGAATCTTTCTGATTTTGCGCGACGTCCTATATCTAAAGAAACACCTTCAGGTATAAACCCTAACTCATTGGATAATTTTTCTGAAATTAAACGTGAAGTTAACAAATTGAATACGGTTACTTCTAAGATATCTTGGAAAAATGTTTTCAAACTATCAAGAAACATTTTAGAAACAGAAAGTAAAGATATTAGATGTGCTTGTTATTATACTGTTTCAGCAACCCATATTGATGGATTAAAAGGGTTAGTTAACGGTTTAAACGCTTTATTAGATATCTGCGTTATTTATTGGCATTCAGGATACCCTGATGTAAATAAAACTACAGCTCGAATGGGTGCATTTGAGTGGTTAACTGAACATGTCATAAAAAAGCAGAAAACATTAAAAGTATCCCCTACTGATCTAGTACTTATCGAAACTGGGCACAAATTAACATTAAAAATAGAAGAAGAACTCCGTTCTCATTATGGCAATAAAAGCCCTTCACTTGGAGTAATTAGACGTATATTTTCTCAGTGGATTGAAGAAATCCAAACAACAAATTTGACCTTAGAAGAACAACGTCTCAAAAAGAAGCTATAGAAAAACAGAGCAATTCAGGTATTAACGTTAATGTTTCTCTCCCACCAAGAGATGATGGTAAAAAGGCAGTTCAAGTTCAGTCTATTAGTCATGCCGAAAAAGATAAAAATATAAAGCCAATTGTAACAATTTCGCTGGCGTTTATCTTTATCTTGACATTATTGTTCGGGCACTTTTTCTACGCTGACAATCAGAAAAGTACGGTACTTATTAATATCCAAAAATCAGACTTAACAACCATTAATCCTTTGATATCTCAACTAGAAAATAAAGATGATGCTGTTAAACAATACGTAAAGACTGCACTAATAGAACAAGCTTTACATTTAAATAAAAACTGGGAAATCACCTCAACAAAAGTCAATAAAATTAATGAATTAGCTACGTTAAATCACAATTTAAAAAAATTATACCCTGACTCTGCAGCTGTCAAAAAATTAGAACATGAATTCAATCAGCAGCGTGCTAATTTTGAAAATGAATACAGTGATATTCATCGACGTTTTCTTAAATCAAGGACGATATTTGCCAATGCAAAAAATCATAATTCAGACGAAAATATTGTTAAAGCATACAGTTACAGTAATTCACTCTTCCCTTTATTAGGAAGAATTGAATACGCTGAAAAACAAAACTCATTAGAAGAGCTAAATCGCACTCAATATTTACTTAATGTTTATCAACACAAATTGAATACAATACGAAAAAACATTCAGCAGTAAGTTGGCTTAAATTTAAACAATATAAAAAATAATTATGATTAAAAATACTTTGGCTAGAACACCTTTCATTTTATCGACAGTAATTTCAGCATTTTTTGCATTACTTTTAGTTGGTGTATATTACTTATGGTTCAATCAAGCAGACCTACGTTTATTATGGGGGATGCTTGGTGTCATTTTTTCCATCTACGCTATTTTTAACCTGACTCTTTACATAAAAAAACGTAAAAGCAAAAGCCATCAAAATATCGAAACAGAAGAAGATACACTATCTATGGTTTTAAAACCTCTGCTTAATAAAGCAGGAAAGAAACCAGTGTATCTTGTTCTTGGTAATAAAGGATCAGGTAAAAATCAATTCTTGAATGTTTCAAACGCCATTAAACCAATGGATAAAGTGAAAAACGTTAAAAATGATTTCTTTGAATGGTCAGAATCCGATTCAGCTGTATACATCAAGCCTAACCATCGACTAACTTTTCAAGAAATATCGAGTAATGATAGTTTGCTGTGGGATGCTTTAATTAATGAAGTGATCAAACATAAACCTCGTAAGCCTTTTGCGGGCTGTATGTTATTAATTGATTTTGAATTTTTAATCGTACATGACGATGAACAAACTGATTACACATTAAATGCCCTACTCCAAAGACTGGAATCTATAAAAGAAACGACAGGTGCAACATTACCTCTGTATCTTATTATGACCAAGTTAGATAAATTGGAAGGTTTTAAAGAATACATTCACTTCAGCCCTCTTAAATCGAGCGTTGAGTTTTTAGCTATTCCACTAAAAGACGCGAAAGGTGCCATTTTAGATTATTTCCGTGACAGCTATAAAAACATAGTGAAAGTAATGGAATCTAATGCCCTTGACTCATCGTCGTACACTAACAATCCTGATGAAAAACAGACAATTTTAGCTTTTCCTAAACAATTTGAACTATGTGAGAAAGAAATATCTCGCATTATCGAGCGTTTGAATGAATTAAATCAAGGTACCTACTCCGTTGATATTCGTGAAGTGTTTTTTAGCTCTAGTTTACAAGGTGGCCGAAAATATAACCTATTAGCTAAAAGTTGTAGCAACTATTTCAATTTACCGATTATTGCATCTGAGCATGGCCAATTAACTGAAACGCCTTATTTTACCCGCTTCTTAGTAGACGCAAAGGTATTACCTGAGTCTGATTATTCTGCTGAAAACCAGCATTACCTAAAGCGTATTCAACAACATAGCCGTATCGCTTTTACTGCTTCAGCTATATTGCTTACTAGTGGCGGATATTTCTTATTCCAAGCACTTGATAGTAACTTACGAGTTATTAACCAATTAATTCAAGTTGAAGATACAGATCTTGCTGATTACCACAGCAAAGATTTTACTGCCAAATTAATCAATGCTCAAAAGGCCATTTCACCAACTTATTCAGCATGGTTAAGCGGTAATCGCGCTTTAGATGAAGAAATGTTGACCATGAACGTTAGCCGTTTAGAGCCTACAACAAAAATTGCATACAATGCCCTAATTGCGCAAATAGATGAATTTTTAATGCCTGTTATTTCTGAAGGTTATGAGAACTTATTAACTAAAAATCAAAATTCAGTATCTACGTCATTGCCCTTGTTAAAAGGATATTTGATGCTGAACGATCCAAGCAAACGTGATATTCCCTATTTAAAGCAACAGACCTTTGATGTGTTATCAACACTAAGTAATGACTCTGTTACAGTTGAAAATACCATGAATTACCTTGATGCGTACTTCAGAACTCAATTTGCTCCTATTGATATAAATATGGATCTCGTTCGTGCTACCCGTCGTAGTCTATTGGCAAAATCAAATGTTGATTTAGTCTATGCTCAAATTTTAGATCAAGCGAAAAGCATTGATTTAGATACGTTAGACATTCAAAGAGCCGTTGGTTTTGATTTTACTAATATATTTGAAAAACCAACTACCGAAAGTAACTTACAAATCAGCAAGGTATATACTGCATCTGGTTTTAGTTCATTCTATCGTCCGCACATTGATCTTTTGTCAAAACGTGTTATCGCGGATAACTGGGTACTTGGTTTATCTCAACATATAATCCCTACTGATGATGAGCAAAAAGATTTTAAAAGTGATGTGCGTAAAAAATACACTGATGACTACATCAACTATTGGCGTAATGCACTAAGTGAATTAAAGATTAAAAACTTTTCAAACATTTACGACTTGAATAATGCAATCGACCTAATTTCTGGTCCATCATCTCCGATGACAACCGTATTAAAACAGCTGTATTCGAATACACAGTTTTCTTCAACGGCTGACATCACTTCTTTGATGGATGCAAAAAAAGATCTAAAGGGTGCTTTAGAAACAGCTACAGATGCAGTTAAAGAGATTATAGAACCTGATTACGTTTTAATGTCTCGTGTAGAGCAAGCCTTTACTTTGCTTAACCAGCTACAAATTAGTGAAACAAAAAACTCTCCTACACCATGGGATGATATTGTTGCTTCATTAAACCAAGTAAGAACGTATGTAAAAGACATTGCTGATTCCCCCAATGTCCATCAAGCGGCACTCGACGCTGCTAGAGCTCGAATGAATAGAGCAGAAGCAGACCCATTAGTGCGCTTGAAACAAATTGCACAGAAATCGCCAGAGCCCGTAAGAAGCTGGCTGTTAGATATAGTGAATCAAACATGGTCAGTCATGATTGTTGAGGCCACTAAAGGTATCCAAACACGTTGGTATAGTGAAGTTTATAGTATTTTTAAGGCAACGGGGTTAAATCGTTACCCATTCAATACCTCAGCTACCGAAGAAATATCTCTTGAAGATTTTGAACAATTATTTGCGACAGGTGGAGTACTCGATGTCTTTATTAAGGATAACTTAGCACCATTTTACGACATTAATTTGTGGACAGCTAAACGCGTTGATGGGCAGATAATGTACTTATCCCCTCAATTTTTAGTTCAATTAAAAAACTACAATATTATTCGTAACACGATGATCAACAAAAGCACAAATAAAGTATTTATTCCTTTTAATGCAAAGGTCATCGACTTAGATTCAAGTGCCATTAGAGCTAATATTAACTTTGGCAGCACAATAATGAGCTACTACCATGGACCAAGTAAGGTACAAGAACTTCAATGGCCACCAAAAGGCGGTGATTTTGAAGTTAAATTTACCCTACAAGACGTAACTGATGAAGGTAAGCAACACACCTTATCTAAAAATGGTCAATGGGCTATATATCGCCTACTAGGCGAATCAACCTTATCTGACATTACAAATACAAATTTTGTAAGTCATATAAATGTGTCAGGACGTGACATCAGCATGCTATTTACGCCTTTGACACAAAATAACCCTTTTACTTTCGCTGAGCTTGCAAACTTTAAGCTGCCAGAAGTAATCAACAAAAAATAAGTATAAAAATACCACCCATAAAGGCAGGGAACAACATGTCAAACATGAATCTACAAGGCTTGGATAAATTAGATAGAAGAATTATCTCTAATCTATTATCAAACGGTAGAGAGTCTATTGCGAATCTTTCGCGTAACGTAGGTTTATCTCGAACAGCGGTTGCTGAACGTATAAACCGACTTGAGAAAACGGGATCATTAAAGGATATACAGCGCAAATCCGCATGGGAAATAAAGATGAAAATGCATCATCTTATTTACTTATCTCATGTAATAAAGGACAAAAAGACAGTGTTTCTGATGGATTAAAAGAAATTCCAGAAGTGAAGATGACGAGTATTGTTGGAGGAACTTACGATATTATCTGTTTAATTGAAGCGCCCGATTTACACCGAATTCATTACTTATGTAGCGAAATCGAATCGTTATCGGGCATAAAAGAAGTGAAAAATACCATCGTGTTGCACCAGCCAGTGTGTCGATAAGCTTTTCCACTATTTAACAAGGTTTAGGAAGCGATGAATAAGCGCCAACTTATTGATCGTTTTCTACACCTTTAGTTACTGCCTACTATTTTAATTTTCGTCTCCTCCCCTTTTGTCGTTCCTAACCAAAATGTTTGTCCAAGCTCATTTCCTAAGCCATCACCTAATTGATTTATAGGTAAAGACTTATTTCGTACAGTTAGTTTTAAATCCCACGCCATCGGATCACACAAAATAAACTTCATTAGTCCAATTAACGTTTCATGTAACGCACCACCAGGCAAAAATTTCACATAGGTATCGAAATCAATATCATCAATACACAGATTAAACTTGCCAGTTAAATCCGCCATACTCTGTCCTAAATGGAAGTCACCACCCAATTGACAATTCTTTCGATTAAGACAATTACGTTGAGAAGCCGCAATAGTAATTCGTCTGTATACCCATTCTTCTATGTATACATTTGAAAGCGAAAAGTAATGGGAAACGATACCAGAAACAAGTTTTGGTGAACGTGTACGCGTCGAAAGTTGATTAACATAGGAAAGTAATTTCGCTCTGTCTAAATCGACCTCACTACTTTCTTGAATTACGCTAGATAATCCAACTAAATGTAATAACCTACCTGAGAACGGATCCTTAGCATCACTCTTATATTGAATATGATACCGATATTTTTTCCATACTCGATAAAGCATACTGATGTATCTGTGATGGAAAAAATCAAAAAACTCTTTTACTGGATTATCATCAGGATCTCTTCCTGCTAACTTTTCCGTATACGAAGCTGGTAATGGTGAACTTACACCATGAAGTCCCATAAAGTTAACTTCTATTTGTGTATAGACAGCATCGTTACGTTCAAATTCAGAAATAAATTCTATATCACTTTTAGGGAAGCTAAGTTTTGGAGATACGCTAAATTGAATGTACTCATTCTTTACGTATTGGTTCTCACCAATAGCTTTATATTCAATACCAGGTAAATTTTGATAGTGTTTTTCAAGTAAAGACACCGCTTGAAAGAAACTATAATCGCATGGTTTGTTAACAATATATTGAATCATAATATAGTTTGCTGCCCACTTAAACTTGGCCAGTCATACATTTCCCCAGTATGTTCATCTATCACTTCAAGTTCAGTAAATGAGTTGATGCTGGAATACAAACGAATAAATTCATTTAAAATACTCGCAAGTAAATACATATCCCCTTCATTAACAAAATAAGATGAATTCATTCCCACTTTAAATTTCACACCTCGAATCGCAACACCTCTAAATACACGATCTGTAGGTGACATCGTGGCCGATTTAATACCGTCTAAACGATGAATTGAAGCTCTATGTGCTTGCCTATCTACACGCGATTGATAATCATAGGTTGATAATAAAACCTTGAGTACGTCAATATTTGCTAATGATAAGTAGTTGAGAGACATGTTTGCAATCAACTGCCATTGAAGTTCACCATTAACTTGTGGGCTAACGGATTGAGTAGGTTTCGTTATATTTGTAAACGTCGCATAAGTCGGTGATTTGTGTGTTGTATAAATAATATCGCCAACAGATAAACGCTCTGCCAAGTCAGCATTGCTACACACTAACTTCATTAATACTGTTTCTGATCCTAGTTCAGAGACTTGATTATTATGTGAATGAAATGAAATATAACGCTCTAACCCTCGCCCATTAACGCGCTCACTAACTTTTGTTTTATAAAAATCACGCTTGTCTCTTTGATTTATTTGATGCTCGAAAGATTCAAATTCAATTAATTTCTTACGACAACGCTCTGCCTTACTCCAGCTTTCAACACTCTCAACAGAATACACTTCATAATGCTCTTGATTTGCGCTTTGTGGGCGCACTTTGTATTCATTTAGTTGATGATCGAGTCGAATAGGGTCACCATCTTTTTCAAATAAATTAACACTAGGCGTACAATGTAATTTAAAATGTTTATTTTTAACAATAACTTCTGACGGAAGTGCTCTAGAAAACGCAAAAGAGATCTTAACTGTACTTCTTTGCGGGATACCACTTAACCATTCAAGTCCTTTTAAATCAAAAAACATAAATTTATCAGGCAAGGAAAAATATTCTTGCAGCAAGCGATATCCTGAGAAAGAGTTTTTACTGTATGGCAATATCCCTTCGTCATCTCCAAAACCAACAGGAACGACTTGGTCTGCACGCAAACGGTGCTTATATCCACCACCAACATCTAATTCCACATATTCTAAATAACGAAAAAGCCATAAATATAAGCTACGTGTAATATGCTGCTCACCATGTAAGTGAAATCGTAATGTATCTAATTTAATTCTTGATAGCTCTAAACCATTGTTCGCTGCAATCGTCAAATGTAGAGATGAGTTAGTTCTACTGTTGTTCTGCTCTATTTGTTGAATAGATAACGGGTATAAAGCAACATCATAGCAAGTTCGAAACTGACATTGAGTCCCTTCCACTTGCTCACTTGCCATCTCTGCACCACGTTCAACAATAATTTTTTCAGTCACACTACCTGAATGAGGAACCAATTCACTAATGCACATTGAAGGCACAGATCGCATGTAATGTGGCCAAAGAAGAGAAATAAGTGATTGGGTTAATTCTGGCAATTCATCATCAATTTTTTCACGAACACGACCAGTTAAAAAAGCAAAGCCTTCTAATAAACGTTCAACATCAGGATCAAATGTACCTTCAGATAAAAAGTGCGTCAGTTTAGGGTGATATTTTGCGAATTCACTGCCCGCTTCTTTTAGATAAGTAAGCTCATCTTGAAAATATTTGCTATTGCTCACTATTAACTCCTACTACACATTAAATTGACCGTCGACGCCCATAAAGATATTAATCGCCATTGGGACTTTACCACCGTTATGAATCACTTCCCCACCGATCCCAAAGCCAAGTTGAAGTGGGTTATTGTTATCATGACGATAGTGAACCTCAACGTTACGCATTCTTGGTTCAAACTTTTCAATCGATGCTTTAATGTTCTGTTGAATATTACGAACTAAATTGGTGTTATTGGATAACACATCATTAAAATCAGGTAATCCGTAATCGTTATCTATCATCGCATTTCCAGCATGAGTATTAAGTAAATCAGCAAGGTGAAGATGAATAGATTCAATCAAATGTTTATGTGAAACGACTTTTTCGTAACAATTTTTAGGCTCACCTAATTCGATTCGCTCAAGTAATCGATAACCTTTTTCCATAGTTTCTTCTTAAAAAAATAAGCGATCAGAAATCTGATCGCTTATAAATGCACTGTAAATTAGTTTTGATCTAATTTTCCAACTAAAGATAAATCAAAACTTGCACCCATGTACTTAAAGTGTGGACGAACTGACATTGATACTTTGTACCAACCTGGATCGCCTTCAACTTCAGATACTTCGACTTTTGCAGCACGTAAAGGTCGGCGACCACGTACTTCTGCTGGTGGATTCTCTTGATCAGAAACGTATTGACGGATCCATTTGTTTAGCTCGATTTCTAAGTCAGAACGCTCTTTCCATGAACCAATCTGTTCACGTTGAAGTACTTTAATGTAATGTGCTAAACGGTTAATAATGAACATATAAGGTAATTGAATACCTAATTTGTAGTTCATTTCAGCTTGCTGACCTTCTGGCGTATTCGGGAATACTTTTGCTTTTTGTACCGAGTTTGCAGAGAAGAATGCTGCATTATCAGAACCTTTACGCATAGTAAGCGCAATAAAGCCCTCTTCTGCTAACTCGTATTCACGACGATCAGAAATTAAAATCTCTGTTGGGATCTTAGTTTCAATTTGTCCCATTGACTCGTAATTATATACTGGAAGATCAGATACTGTACCACCACTTTGTGGACCAATGATATTTGGACACCAACGATACTTAGCAAAAGATTCACTGATCTTAGATGCCATTGCGTAAGCTGAGTTACCCCATAAGTAGTTATCATGGCCATCTTTTACGTGTTCATTATAATCAAATGCTTTGATTGGATTATCTTCTACTGAGTAAGGAGTACGAAGCATCATACGTGAAGTACAAAGACCAACATAACGTGCATCTTCATGTTCACGGAACCCACGCCATTTCGTGTATTGTGGACCTTCAAATACTGACTTAAGATCTTTTAAATTTGGTAATTCTTCATAGCTATCTAGCCCAAAGAATTTAGCCGACGCTGATGTAATAAATGGGGCATGTGACATTGCACCAACATTAGCCATGTATTCCATTAGTTTAATATCAGGAGATGACGCTGACATTTGGAAATCACAGATAACCGCGCCAACAGGTTTACCACCAAATTGACCGTATTCACGAGTATAAATTTGCTTATAAAGGCCCGATTTAACAACTTCTGGAGCATCTTCAAAATCATCTAATACTTCGTCTTTCTTCGCTGAAATCAATTCAATCTGAATGTTTTCACGGAAGTCAGTATGATCGACCAAGTACTTTAGACCACGCCATGTTGATTCAATAGCTTGTACTTCTTTGTTATGCAAAATTGCATCAACTTGTTTTGATAGTTTCTGATCGATTTCAGAAATCATCAAATCAACTAGCGACTGATCAACTTTATCTGATGTATTTGTACTTAGTAACTCACCAATAAACGCTTCTACGCCGCGCTTAGCGACATCAAAACCTTCATCACTTGGTTTTAAACGAGTTTCATTAAGAATACTATCTAGTAATGAACCAGACTCAACGAGTGCTGCTTCTTGCTCTGGAGCTTGTGCTTCTGCTGTCATAATACCCTCTATTCAGCCTTAGCTTCTTCTTTAGCCGAACCAATATTTAGCTCTTCTAATAATTTTTGTCGTGCTTCTTCATCTTGAAGTACTGCTGCAATCTTTTTACGGAATGCAGGAACGTTACCTAATGGACCTTTTAAAGCAACTAACGCTTCACGTAATTCAAGTAGACCATTCAGCTCTGGTACACTTTTTGCGATAGCTTCTGGCGAAAAATCTTTCATGCTGTTAAACGTTAAATCAACGCCTAACTGTGCGCCTTCTTCATCGCTAAGTTTGTTATCGACATTCACTTTAACGTTCGGAGAATAACCTTCCATAACATCATTAAAGTTATCTTTATCGATATTAATAGGAGTACGGTCTTCAATTGGAGTCTCATCAGTACGAGCTGTAAAATCACCAACAACCATCATACTTAATGGTAGTTCAACGTCTTCTTGTACATCCCCTGTTGCAGGAACATAACGGATATTAATTCGCTCTTTAGGAGCAACCGAGCCATCGCGTGACATAATTCATCCTTATTTCTTTGATTATTTTGATACCAATGTTCTTAATAATTTAATTAATCTAGTTGGTATTATTAATTGATAGCCACTGTTGGTACTTTTCAGGCATGTGCTCTTTTATGGGATACATTTCTGATAAGACTTCGTTCACCAACAAGTCAAGCTGATTACATAAATGAGGTTCCCAATTGCTAAGATTTATTTCTTCCTTAATCGACCACATTTTTTCAATATATGGTAAACAAAGAGGTAATAAGCCAACAAAGCGGTACGCCTTAACTAATTTATAATGGAGCATCCATTGGCCTCGTCCTGATGGATCACTAGCCAAATTTTGAGCAATACGTGATACGTACTCCCCTAAATTTTCTAACGTTACTTCACCCTCAACTAAGCTATCGTCTTCTGTGTAGTCAACAGATACAGAAGCAACGGCTACGGGTACACTCGCTGTGTTCGAAGAAAGCCATTTCAATGTATCTTCATCAGCAAATGGTATTGAATTGGCAAAAGTTAATAATTCAATGCCCTCAAGTTGAGAAATAAAGTGCTGAGTCTCTTGTTTAACTGCTTCTGCTGCTTCGTGATGATCCAAATTAGTAAGCATTTGAAACATCAAATAGTGGCCAGTTAACCAAAATGGTGCATCGGTTAACGTTCTTTCTAAACGCTTAATCACCTCTGCTTCTGTTTCTTGTTTGGCTTTATCTCTATATTCGCTTAACTGATCTTGCGATACCGCAAGGCTTAGTGGTGTTTTTTTATCATTATCATGTGGAGGTAATTCATCCACTTCGCACCATGTACAGTTACGGTGTAATCGATAAGCTAATGGCGTTGATATATCAGAATGCAACATAAACTCAGCAACCTTTTTTAAGGTTCGTTTAGAAGCACTTGGAGAAGTAAAATCCGTATCAATATCTACTTCTTGATTAACTGTATTAACCGTTCTAGGAGCTTGAGTAACTGCTTGTACTGGTGTTTTAACTTCAGTAACCGTCGATGTTGTTTCTTCTACAAGTGGTTCAGGTTCACACACCGTATTTCTTGAAGTGTCTGTATTTGTTTCACCTGCACCAACAACTCGTTGTGATATTCCATTTAATACAGATGTGATCAAATAGAATTTAACTTCAGAATCTGGAAATACTTCATAATATTGATCGCTAATTTCATTAATTTTTTGCAAATATGAAGTAACATTCTCCCAATTAGTCGTCGAACTATCGAGTTTTGGAAGTGCTGTTTCTAATTGCGCAACAAACCATTCCATTGCACCATCACGAGCACGCTTTCTTTGTGGATATAAATCAGTGCCAAACAAAACTAAATTTTGCTTTAGCAGATTCAGTCCTTCCTCTAAACCTTCAAATCCATTGCGCTCAATTAATGCTCGAATCAAGTAGCAAATAGCTTTTAAATCTTTACTATAAGTGGTCAGTACTTCAATAGCATTTGTCTCTACCACTTTCCAATCGACGGTTTCACCAAACAAAGAACCAAACTTTTTAATTTCCAGTTCCATTAATTCATAACAAAACTCGTACTTTGATTCTTCACCAGTAGGCGAAGCTTCAGATATCGGTTTCAATAACAGTTCAACATTCAAACTTGTCATATTAGATAGTGACCTTTTTTTGATAAGCGTTTAATGCTTTTTCAATCGCTAACGCACCATCCGCTGGTGTGTCTTGTTGAAAACTTTTATCTAATGAGTCTTTAGCAATTTTTTTAAGTAAGTCAGATACTTCTTTAAAACGTGCAGGTGCAACACCATGAAGATCCTCTAACGCAGTCGTTAACTTGTCACTCTCAAAGACCATTTCACCTGTTACGGTACCAAATAAAACGTATTCACTGCGTTTGACAATCAATTCCGCTTTTTTAGAACTCAATTCAACGGTATCACCATACAATTTTATGGCTTCGTTAATCTCATCAATCGCTTTACTGTAAAAATGCGTTTTAGCATGTTCATCAACCGAACTAATAACTTGATTTAATACTTGTTTAGGTAAAACATAAGCATAGTAATATGAGTTTGCTTGGCTTTTAATCCAAGATTTACGCATATATTCCTCTACTCCTTTGCTGTCTCCTAACATCACATTTTTAGCTAGCGCTTCATCTTCTAGCATCGAAGAATAATTGTATTTTTGATGTTCTAATTTAAGATTATTTACGCTTGCCATTAATTTTGTTAATCGTCGATCTACAGATGATGATAAAACAACATTGCGATCCAGGTAATCACGCAAGATAATCATATCTTTATGAATCGAATCTAGTTCCGTAAATTGATTCACTTGGCTCAAACGCTCTTTTTTTAGCTCTTCTTGTTCTTGCCCATACCAAATACGTAACTGGCTGTTTTGAACATCAACCGCTTCACGATAGGGAGCTAGCGATACAACATCAGATGAGTTGTTATCTAATGCATTTTCAATTTCCCATGGGGGCTGAGATAAAAAAGTAGCAGCTTGAGCTGGTTTTATTCGAGATGACGTATCAGATAAAGAAACAGCATTATTATCAGCTACCGTAAAAGCAAAGCTTTTTAATAAAACAGTAAATGTAATCAAGCACAAACACGCAGCTAAGCTCGCTTCCAAATATTTGAATCGCCCTAAACGAAAAACATCATACTTACTACTTTTTCTCAGCACTAAATCTGCATTTCTTAACTGAGTAAACAAAGGCGCATTGTGACTTCCTTGCATTACATTGATATCAATGTGAGCAAGCGCTTGAGCAAATGAAATAGGTGTTAAGCCATGCGTTCTTGGCTTTGTCACAACTAAACGAAGTAAATTCCATACTGTTTTAGGAATTGTATGCGGACGCTTACGCTGCTGTAAGAGGGATTTCCAGTCGTTATTATCTGAATAGCCGTTAAATAAAGCACAAGCTAACAATGCCATTGAATAAACATCGTCTTGTGGCACCGCTTTTCCTGATTCTATATATTTAGGTGAAGCATACGAAAGACTAGCTTCGTTATATTCTTTTGAATCATTAATATATTGAGCAGCACCAAAATCAATCAGTTTAATACTGTCATCTTCACAAATAATTATATTAGATGGTTTGATATCTAAATGACAAATACCTTTAGTGTGAATGTATTCTAATGCTCCAGCTAATTGATAAATTAACCATGCAATGTGATCATGACGAAAACTTTTATATTTATGGCGAGTCAGCTTTTCAGCTACAGATTCCCCTTCGGCCCATTTATACATAAAATATGGGCGATCAAACTCATTACCTAGTTTAATGAAATCAATTATACTCGGGTGTTGAGCAACTTCTAAATGCGTCGCTTCTGCAACGAACATATCTTGAATATGTTCAGGTTGCTCTGAATTCAATACTTTACAACAGATCTGCTTTTCAGGTTCATCTTTCTTTGCTAAGCGGTATAACGTTGTTTTCTGATTATGGGACTCAATAGTTTCTAATACATCAAACTGTGAAAATAAGACATGCTCTAGCCTTGGCTTTAATTTATTCGCCAATGTTTGTTCATTCTTTTTTTTCTTTTCGATCGCTTTAACAACTAACTGATTAATAAAGTCGTTAGTTGATCCCTGCAATTCAGACACTGAATACTCTTTATAGCCACTTATTTAATTGGTACACAATATTAATAAGTATGGGTGTTATTTTTCAATGCTATAAAACAAAACGAACACTTTCTCTAGACATTTAGTTAAAGTGACTACGCAAATAGAAAAAATAACACCATGCTCTTCTTTTTATTTTTCTCTATTTAATATAAACAAAGAACGAGTATTATTTTGATCAAATAAAAAAGCAGTAGATAATACACCTACGGTGCTTAAATGGTTCATGGTTGCTAGTGTTGCAATACCTGAACCACCTCCAATCGTTCCCCAAAACTCATTAGTTAAAGTCACTTGTTGAGCATAAGGGATCACTTCGCTTCTTGCTCCAATAGCAAAACCATAATCTTCCGTATGTGCACGTTCATTTGTCATGTCGCTATAAATAGGCCCTAAATTATCATGATGTTTACTTGCCGCACGAATCAATCGAGCACAACCTCTTCTGTCACTCGAGTGCCAATCAAATTGTGAATACACGATTTTACTTTGTGGTATCAACTTTAGTGTATCAAGCACATTCCGTTTAGTTAACACCATGCCAGCACCTCCCTCACTAGGTAATACTCCCCATGGATTAGTCCCTGACATTGCATCTTTAGAAGAAATCAATGCTTCTTTTTTGTCATATAGACTATCAATAGCAATACACATGATTGCATCTGGTTCAGCTAAACTATTTAAGCATTCTTGTAAAAAAGCATTCCCGCTATTTTGACTGAATTTTATATTAGATAAATAATCTGAAAAGTCGCTCTCATCAATCCAATTACGCAAATCATGTTCTGAGATTTCTTGGGGAACCGATAATAATAATGGTAAGGGTTTTAATGATATATGTAGTCTATCTAATAGCGGTGTAATTAATACATTTAGTGTTTCTTGTACCTTAGCCATTAGACACGTCTGATCAACAAATTCTAAAGACGCTACAGTATATTTTTCATTGCCGTCTTCATAAGTTGCAAAACGATCAATATCGGCTCGGGCAATTGCAATGGCTAACTCTGTATTCATTCCTGTTGGAACAACAATATCAGAGTCTAAAATATATTGATGTTGATATATACTCATTAAGACAATTCCACTAGATATGATGACGTCAACAAATGCTCTCTATTTTGGCAAGGAAACGCCGCTGTATATGTCGCCTCAATACGTTTATTTTCAGTATCAATCCATAATGTATACATCGGCATATTTATTTTTTCTTCTTTGCCATTAAAGACCGCAACCGCTTGAAATTTTTCGCTTGGGATCCGAAAAGACAGTGCATCATTATGACAAAACCCACTCACCATTAATCGCTCACCACCTTGTAAATAGCCATTACATTGCTGATCTTGCGGTGCCGATTGATAAAAACGAGCATCAAAATCTAAAGGCCAAACTGGACGTCTTTCTTCAAACCATTTTTCATCAAACGTTCCAGCCCATTTAGCTCTGTCATGAAAAAATGGAGGCATAGGACCAAATCCTGCCACTTTTACTTTTTTACTGCTTGCTTGCCAATTTTGATCTGGATAAAAAATAGAAGGAACCTTTGCTTTTAAAAGTTCAGCATTAGTCTCTGCGGCACCACCACCAATTCTGTTTCGCTCATCGCCACCAATAGCATTTGAATAATCAATATCACGCTCAATAAATGGCTGCGTCGTAGATACTGTAATACTGCCACTATGATCAACCCAATGCCTCTCACCCACAACTTTAAGAGTTTTATCGATATGTTCATCGATCAATACACGACATAATTGACTATGTACTGGTTTCTTCGCGTAACTGCGAGCCTTCCCGTAAATTAATACATCTGTGTTTTTTTTATAAATAGGAAAGTCATGGTCAGCAACCATTGCAGAAAAGCCAGGTTCACCAAGATAAATTGGATCATCATTTAGCTCGAGATTATCGACTTCTTCGCTCCAACTACCATCTAAAAAAGTCCAAGCTCTTTTCATACTCAGAATCCAAACTTCATGACCTTCTGAATCACGTTGAAAACGCCCCTTTAGAGTAAATGGTGACTCAGAATCAATATCCCACAGTTGCATGCTTACCTCTTAAATTAAATCGCTCTCTCACTAATGGAATCGATTGAATATTATCAAAAAGGCCTTCCTGATCTTGTAAAGACAATTGAGGATGCCAATAAAAATGCACTCGGCTCATAATACATAGCTCTCGCCATAACCACTCACGTAAACTGGATGACAACTCAGAGCTTTTCATTGCTTTGATTGAAGCATCAAAGGTTAATTTCTGCCCCATTCGAAACGGAACTGGTTTAACAACCTCAATTTGTTCTTGCCATTCAACAATTTCATGCAATGCATCTTGCCATTCAATGGTATTACCTAATTTTGAAGGTAAAAATGGAAACTCTTCTCCATAAACAAGAAATAAACCTTCACACCAAAGCTGCGCATCCACTTCATCTAATTGCATAAGATGCTCGATAATCAACGGCACTAGTTCAGTATCCCCACTTAAAATAAAATGGATAACCGCTTGTTCTTTTTCTATATCAAATAGTGAAAATTCTTTAAGCGTTAATAGCTTTGAATACGTATTTGCTGTTTCTGATGAGATTGTATCAACGGAATATTGTTGCCTAAACCACGTTGCTCTATCTTCTTTTAATATCAAGTTTTCAAATAATAAATCATCAACATTCGTTAATTCTTGAAGCCATTCAATACTACTACCTACATTCATCAAAGCTAAATAAGAATGAAGCATCTTTTCTGGTAATTTTTTATCTTCAAGCCAATGCTTAATTAATGAAACACTAACACTTTGATTTATTACTAAACAACGATAATAAAGCTCTCGCTTACTCGCGCCACCTTCAATAAAGCGAGCTAATAATTTATGAATATGATTAGAATTCGAACGAAGAATTAGAGACATTGCTAACTCAGGATCTAGCTGATCAATAATACCGATCCCTAACAGAGCTAGCTCATCATTTTCATGTTGACTCTCGATATTCTTACTTAAGCACAACCATGCTAAAACTTCCGGATACTCACTATAAACAACATAAACAAAGCCACGGTGAATACGCAATAATGCAATAAATACTTTTTCAATTCCACTAAGTTGAGTGTCTAAAAGTGTAAGATAATCAATCTCTTTAGCTGGATATCCATTTTGATGAAAACGATATTGTTGTTTAATATAAAACGATGCAGTCTCTGCAGCTAAAATGGCTTTTGTATAAAGAAAATTAACCATATTTTCGGAAAAAGAACTCAATTGCTCTTGCGCTAATGCGATATCAGCCATTGCTTGCTGTTTATCTGCATCTGTCAGAGTTTTTTTTACATCATCAACTAAATAGCGGTATCGATTCATATATCATCCTAATTAACTGCAATGGTAGAACCTTGAATTTTTTGCGCTTTTTCTGCTTGTGAAGTAATGTATTTCGCTTGAGTTGTCACTCTTCCATCACGACCGCTATATTTGGTTTGCGTCGCACCACTTCTTACTATCAATTCATTTTCAGCTTCAATAATCAATGATTTTGCTCTTAATATGACAGGCTGATCATCATCGAGTAACGAGAAAAAGATATCAGTTAAAACAGGCAATGTAATATCACCATTTAAAAACTCAATACGACAAGTTAAGCCACTTTCAATAGCGAATTCCAATTCCGATTTACGAAATAAACGACCAATTTTAGCCAAAGCAGTGCTGCCCGTAGCTAAACCATCAAACTCAACGTAAATACGGTCAGACATTGTTGGATGTAAAGATATCACTTTCCCAAAACGAGGAACGCAAGCTAATGATTCAGCTTGCGAATTTTCGTCTATGGTACCAGTAACTTCTATTGAATTAGTTAACTGCAACCTTACCACCTTTCACTGTTACGGTACTTGAACCTTCAATAGTAATCGCATTACCTGCTAATTTAATAGTGCCGTCACTGCTCATGACTAAAGAAGAACTTCCTGTTTGCAATACAATTTTACTGCCACTAATAATTTGCGTTGCGCCATCAGTCTTATAAGATGTATTTCCTTGGACAGAAACCGTTAAATTTCCTCCAACGGTTTGATTATCATCGGCAGAAATATCACTATTACGAGATGCCCCAACCGACAAATTACTATTTTCTGTTACGCTCAAGTCATCATTTTTACCAATACTTGTTGTACGGTTGTCACCAATATCTAATGTTGAATTATTGGTTACTGATTGCGTTTCATTTGCATTGTATTTAACCGTTACATCTTGTTCGACCGTTTCAGTAAACGTACTATTAACCGTTGTTGTTTTATGTCCTTCAATCGTTTCTTTGTGATCGCCTTTCACTTCATTGGTTTGATGACGTTCGACAATTAAAAACTCATCTTGACCAATAGTTCTATAGCGATTATTCAAGACTTTGGTCGACATGTCTTTTTGTGCGTGAATATAAACTTCTTCTTGGTTAGCTTCATCTTCAAAGCTTAACTCGTTATACCCTGTTCCTTTATGAGTTTGAGTTCTAAAGGTTGTGCGTGTTTTATTTTCAGGTAAAGAATATGGCGGGTAATGAAGCCCGTTATATACCGCACCTGTAACTAATGGACGGTCAGGATCCCCCTCTAAAAAAGCAACGACTACTTCATGACCAATTCTTGGTAAATATACAGCGCCCCATGTCGGAGCTGCCATTGACTGACTAACACGGATCCAACAACTTGAATGCTCATCACTTTGGCCATAACGATCCCAATGAAATTGCACTTTGATACGCCCAAGCTTATCAGTATAAATTTCTTCACCAGCTGGGCCAACAACAACAGCGGTTTGCGGGCCATCAACAACAGGAGCTGCAATCTTAGGTGCCTTAAATTCAATATCACGCGGTAAACAACTAAACTGATTTTGATATGTGGTTGGCATTTCATTGGCTTCATCTTCATGAACTTGAGGATCATAACCACTGTGCGTTACCGTCAAAATTGTATAATCTCGATTAAGCCCTCTTCTTGGGTGTTTATCTAAAATAAAACTGTACCCCGGAATTAATCGCATTACATTACTTGCAGCTTCAATCTGATAATTATCAACAATACTTTCAGCCATCAGCTCATCAGCACGAACCAAACCTTGAGACGGCTCGATATAACGTCCAGGATAATCAAAAAAAGCTAAGTCAGTATCAATTAGGCCCGAGCTTTCCATTTTTTGAGGAATTCGTGGCTGTTCATAATTATAATCAGTATGAGTTACATGGCCGGTACGTACTCGATTAATTGATTCTAAATCAAAGATATGTTCTCTATCCGCATTGCCACCACCATCAGCTTGGTAGATAACAGGGCCAACATATGAAGAATTTAACGGAGTATTTTCCAACTCTGCAATAGCGTCATTTTTATCAACAATAACCATTGTGTGATTAGCTGCTGTATGTTCAAAGTAGTACCATAGGCCGTGCTCAGCCAACAAACGCTGTACAAAATGACTATCACTTTCTCGATATTGTAAAACGTATTCTTTTGTCTGATATAAAGCCGAAATATCAAATCGATAATCAGTTACTGCTGCACCATCTAATACTTCAGTAACAATATCAACCACTGATTTTTCTTGGAAAATACGACAATCTTGACGTTGCGTTAAAAACCACAACTGCGGTACTAACGTAATTTGATAACGTGAAAAACGACGTCCTTCACCTAAATAACGAACTTCATTCACGACACCATGAAACTGACGTGCAGTTCCAACACCTTGACCAAATATACTTAATAATGCAGGTTTTCTGATCAATTCATCAAACGTAATATCTGCATCAAGTGAAAGTAATGATAAGCTGACATGAAACGGTTTAGACAGCTCCTCAACTACATTAAAGCTCTCGACACGAAATTCGTGTTCTGTGCCAAGAACTTCAAACTTAAATTCTATATCGCTAACCATATCTTTTACCTGATACTAATATGCAAAATAGGGCCAACAATGTGCCCCTTGTATTAATTACGAAACGATTACGCTTCGCGTGGTGTACGCCAGTCGTCGTTACCCGCAGTACCACATGTTTCATGAGTCACTTCAATTGCACGGTAAGTAAACTTAAGCACTTCTTCAGTTACGCGATCAGCCATTGCAGCATCTTGACAGTGAGCCATGCGAGTTTGCATATCAACTAGTAGTGCATCAATCAGTTTAATTGTGTAGTAATGCTCTTGCTTACCTGAAGTCGACGTACGGTAGAAGTTGATGCTACATTCAGGCAGTTTTTCACCAGATACAAGAGCATTGAATAGTAATGGAGAACAACGGTCTTGTTGTTTAGTTACAACTACAGGACGGTGTACACGTTGACCAGTTGGTTGACCACTTTGAGGATCACGTGGAACAGTTAAAACATGGTCAAGTTCTTGAACAAGGAATTCATCAACGTGTGCTTCTTGCCATACGTTACCAACTGAATCTGCTGAATAAGCATCTTTAGTAATATCGCCTTGAGTTTCACCTTTAATTGACATATATGCTGGAGTTGGCATGCTATTATCCTTTCATTAATAATTATTTAAATTTGTTTAAGTTTACCAAATCGTTTATCACTACGATTGTAATTGAGATATTGCAACTGGCATGCCAATTTTTAAACCCTTTAAATTCAAAAAGTTACAAACCTCAATCTATTTACGCCCAATTTATTGAAACAATTTATTGTTTATTTTTCCAATAAATTGGATAGAAGAAAACATTCTATCTTCAAATAAACATAATGATAGGTGATATAAATATCAAATAAGAAAAAAGTCATAATGACATGTATTTTAGTTATTATAACTACAATAAAAATCACAATAACTACACTGTATAAATAATAACGTTAATAATAGATTTAATTATCTATATTTCATCTAAAACTAGGCCTTATAAATAGGCTTTCAAAAAAAGTTTATTTTATATTTAGTATAATCAGCCAAATTTTTACTCTGGCTAATGATTGAAACTAACTATGATAAATATAAATCTCTCTTCTTTAATACAACGTCTACACCCTATTACAAAGGTAGCTCTTGAAGATGCAGCTGCATTAGCTGTTTCTGAACGTGCATCTGAAGTACAAATCGAACACTTTTTATTAAGCTTGCTTGAACGCCCAAATAGCGATTTTGACCAACTACTCGCTCATTTTGAATGTTCTGAAAATTTATTGCGCCAAGCAATCAAATCAACGCTAGAAAACAGTCATAAAAGCAATGGTGGCAAACCAGTATTTTCAGCAATGCTAATTGAATGGTTACAAGAAGCATGGTTAGTTTCATCACTTGACTTATCAGAAACTCAAATTCGCTCTGGTGCATTACTGCTTACATTAATTAGCAATCCATTAAGATATGGTCAACATGGTTACTCTTCTCTGTTGGAGAACATCAATCCAGAAACTCTGAAACGTAACTTTGCTGAATTAACATCACGTTCAATTGAATCTCAAGTCGCTACATCAGAACAAACTCATGCTCGCGAAGATGGCTCAGCATTAAGTAAATTCACGACAGACTTTACAGGCAAAGCACGTAAAGGGGAAATTGACCCTGTATTCTGTCGTGACCAAGAAATTCGACAAATCATTGATATCCTAGCGCGTCGACGTAAAAACAACCCTATCGCGGTTGGTGAACCAGGCGTTGGTAAAACAGCCGTAGTTGAAGGTTTAGCACTTAAAATTGTTCAAGGCGAAGTTCCTGATTGCTTAAAAGGTGTTGAGCTTTACGGTTTAGACATGGGATTACTTCAAGCAGGCGCAAGTGTAAAAGGTGAATTTGAAAAACGTCTAAACGCTGTGCTAGACGAAGTTAAGAATTCTCCAACCCCAATTATTCTCTTTATTGATGAAGCGCATACGCTTGTTGGTGGCGGTAATCAAGCTGGTGGTAGTGATGCCGCTAACTTATTAAAACCTGCGCTTGCTCGCGGTGAAGTAAAAACCATTGCAGCAACAACTTGGTCAGAGTATAAAAAATATTTTGAAAAAGACCCTGCTTTAGCACGTCGATTCCAATTAGTTAAACTGGATGAGCCATCAACTGAACAAGCAGCTTTAATCATTCGTGGCCTGCGCGCTGTTTATGAAAAATCGCACAATGTTTATGTTCGTGATGATGCAATAACTGCTGCAGCAACCCTATCGGACCGTTATATTTCTGGTCGCCAACTACCAGATAAAGCCATTGATGTATTAGATACAGCATGTGCTCGTGTAAACATCAGTTTAAACGCCATTCCAGCACCAATCGAAACTTTACAACAAGAAATTGCAGCTCTAGAGCGTGAACTTGACGCATTAGAACGAGATCAGTTACAGCAAACAGGTGATCGCCATGCCCTTGCTGCAATTCCTGAATTAAAAGCTCGTATGGATGAAGCGCTGGAAGAACAATCAATACTTCAACATCAGTGGAAAAAAGAGCAAGCTCTAATTAATGAAATGATTGAGCTACGTGCACACTTGCATGACCTAACATTAGGTACACCTTCTACTGAAGAAGTTGATGATGAAAATAACCAAGACAAACCTGCATGCTCTCAGTTTACAGAAGAAGAAACGCGTCAAGCAATTCATACTTGTAACGAACAACTAGAGGCTGCTCGTGGTAATAGCCCTCTTGTTCACTTCGAGGTAGGTCCTGATGAAATCAGTCATGTTATTTCAGATTGGACAGGCATTCCTATGGGCAAAATGCTACAAGATGAAGCAGAAACAACGTTAAATCTAGTATCGTCATTAACTGAAAGCATCAAAGGTCAACCTTATGCTATTGAAGCTTTAGCTGAAGGATTACAAACAGCGAAAGCTGGATTGGTTAATCCAGATGCGCCAACCGGTGTATTCTTACTTGTTGGCCCAAGTGGTGTTGGTAAAACTGAAACCGCACGAGCAATTGCAGATCAAATGTTTGGTGGCGAACGCTTCATGACGACCATTAACATGTCAGAATTCCAAGAAAAACATACGGTTTCACGTTTAATTGGTTCACCTCCAGGTTATGTAGGTTATGGCGAAGGTGGCATGTTAACGGAAGCTGTGCGTCAACGTCCTTATTCTGTTGTTCTACTGGATGAAGTTGAAAAAGCAGATCCAGAAGTATTGAATTTATTCTACCAAGTATTCGATAAAGGCACATTAAATGACGGTGAAGGTCGAACTATCGACTTTAAGAACACCTTAATCATTATGACAAGTAACCTTGCAACTCATGAAATTGAATCTTTAGTACAACAATCGAAAGATATCGATGCAAATATTGTTGCAGAGGCCATTCGCCCGACGTTAAACAACCACTTTAAGCCAGCGTTATTAGCTCGTATGAACGTATTACCGTTCTTACCTCTAAATGATGAAGCAATGACTGATATCATCATTCATAAGCTTAATAAAGTATCTAAACGCTTAGAGAAGCACCATAAGTTAACCTTAAGCTATAACGATGAGCTAGTGTCATTCATTCTTGCTAATTGTCGCCTTGCGGAAACTGGTGCTCGTAATATTGATGCTGTAATTAACCGTCAGCTATTACCTCAACTTTCAACTCAATTATTAGCACACGATAAAGATGATACACATACTCAAATCGTGATTTCAATTGATGAGCAAGGAACACTAGGTTATGTCTTTAGCTAAGTCAGACAGCCTAAATAATGCTCTACTTGCGATCAGCCAATCTTTGGCTGATCGCAGCCAATTAGCGTTGACACTCGACGCTATTTTGGCCGCAGCTCGTCAATTGACGTTTGCAGATCATGGTATTATTTATGTATTAGATCAAACAGGGCAAGCTTTACTTCCAAGTGTTGTACATCATAATGAACATATTTTGGCAGACCATCCATGGCAACCGCTTACCCTAGAGAGTATTGATGAAACAGACCCGTTTAGTTTTGCAATTCAAAACGGCGAAGTGGTTCTTATCAATGATCTTTACCAATATAACGGCTACCAATGTGATGAAATTTACCAAAATGAATCTATTTTAAATCGTAAGAGTAAAAATCTTCTTGCATGGCCACTGATTGATAATGAAAAAAATACCGTTGGCTTATTAGTATTATTTGATCTAAATGTGATTAATGATGAAGCAAGCTTAACCTGCTTTTGTCAAATGGCTGCCACCAATATTCGCCAAGCAGTATGGCTTGAAAAATATGGTTACATGATTAAAGAGCTATCTGAAGATAATGCAAGTTTAACTCGTGAAAATAATCAATTAAAACAACGTAAACAAAGCAAATATAATGGGCCAATTGCCGAAAGTGAAGTAATGATAAATGCTTTAGCACGTTTAAATAAAGTGCTACTACTTCCTGTCGACGTCCTTATCCGCGGAGAAACAGGAGTTGGTAAAGAAGTTATAGCTAAATATATTCATGAGAACTCTAATCGATCTAAACAGGCTTTAATTGTTCAGAACTGTGCAGCGATTCCAGAGCAACTACTAGAATCTGAACTATTTGGACATAAAAAAGGGGCGTTTACCGGTGCTGATAAAGATAAAATAGGATTATTTGAAGCGGCTGATGGCGGCACACTTTTCTTAGATGAAATTGGCGATATGCCTCTTTTATTACAAGCTAAATTATTACGTGTTTTACAAGAACGTAAATTCAGACCTATTGGCAGTAATAAAGAAATTTCAGTTGATGTTCGAGTGTTAGCAGCAACGCATGCAAATTTACTGAGTAAAATCAAAAAAAATGAATTTAGAGCGGATTTATTCTACCGTTTAAATGTATTTCCGATTACTATTCCGCCACTAAGGGAAAGACAAGAAGATATTATTCCTTTATCCGAGCATTTCATTAAATTAATTAGTGAAAGCATGAATATAGAACCACCAGTACTCAATCAACAAGTTCGTAAGCACCTACTTGAATATTCATATCCAGGTAATGTGCGTGAATTAAAAAATATAGTCGAACGTTCCGTCTTTTTATCGGATTTTGAAACCATTTCCTCTATTGAATTTGGAGAAAATGAAATAATTCAAGATACCGAAATAAAACCTGAGATAAACACGAATATCAATGAAAACAGTTTACCAGAAATGAGTTCATTGAAGAACATTGTCGGCAACTACGAAAAAAACGTATTAATTGATTGTTTAAATGCCTGTAATTGGCAAACAAAACGCGTGGCTGAGCATCTTGCTTTACCATTAAGTACCCTTAACCACAAAATGAAAAAACATAATATTTCATCTGAACAGATACTTTAAATGAAACCATACTTACTATTATTACCAGCAGCGCTTATTGTTACTGGTTGTTCCAATCAAACATCAGTTCCTGACCCATTGGCTCCTTATAAAAATGTGCACATTATAGGAAACAAAAAACAAAGTATTGGTTCATTTAACTACTTATCTAAAGATGTCGATGGGCATACAGATAAACAAGTGATTGTTTATTTTAACGAGATCCCTTTCACTAGCACGTTCAATTTATGTGCAGATAAAGGTGTCTATATTGCTAACTGCAAAAGTACAGTAAGTATATTCCCAAGTAAAAACAAAGGTGTTATTTTCAACTACGATTTAAATTTTTATAATGGTAGCTACCCCGCAAGAGTTGGCAGTATGAATATACTACTACCAAGTACAACCACTCGTAAAATGGATAACCTAACCCAATACACGTCGGCAAAATTCAGTGAAGAGCAATTCTTAGAAAGTGAAACACTAGAAGAAGCTACATTTATTTTGATGCCGTCATCTTAATTCATGTAATTCACTCTTTTTCTATCGACAAAAAAACCGCCCGAAGGCGGTTTTTTATTAAGAAATCAACTTATACCTTGTTCAGATGGTGCAGATCGAGTTTCAGTTTTATCTTTTATCCAACCTTTCAACCATTTTTTCTGTTCTTCTTTACCTTTTTTCTGCAAAGATTCCCATTTTGTTTGAGCCGATATATTGACCTTATCTAATTTATTTCCTACTTGAGTCCAAGGTAAATTCCCCTCATAAAAACTCTTACTTTCTGGTAATGCTATTGATAATGGAGAACCTGATAAATATTTACTTTCAACCTTATCAATACCTTCTTGGTATAAGCCAAAAAGACGTAATTCAGAAGAATAAATTTCACCGGTGTCATCATCTAGTATCGGTCCAAACGGTCTTAATCCTTTTACCTTTTTGCCTGTTGGGGATATATAGTCTAAATCGAATTTCATGATATAAACTTTTCTAGTTCGCGTCCCTACATGCAGCATTGATTGTGGCGCACCTTTAACTCTTTCAAACACTTGAGAAGCAAAATTTACAAAGGATTGCTTCTCTTCAGTTTGAGCATCAAATTCAACATAATTAGAGTCTATATCTTTATAGGTATTGCCTTTCGAATATTTCACTATATTTTCAAGCTCATAATTAATGTCCATAACATGGAAAACAGAACTAAAATAACTTGGCCCTTTTCCCTTTGAGTCAGCCTTTCCAATAATTGAATCCTGTTCCTCAATACTTAACTTTAGCTGCATAGTGATTTTATCAAGATTGAAACCAATACTCTTATAATCTTCACTATTATCTTTATCTGCTAATAAAGCCACATAAATCGATGCTGATTGCTCTTTACCCCAATTAAATTGTTGCGAATTTATTGGTTTTTGCTTATCAAACCACTCAAATTTATTTCCTATATTTAGTGCAGCAAGCGGGGTGACATGCCCTTCTATATATGGTTTTTTACCAGCACCTTTAGTACTTTCATTCGCTTTAACAAAGCTTTCAACGAGCAAATCAGCTTCATTAATTACCGCACTTTGATTACCTAATCCATCAAAGAGATATAACGGTTTAGTTGATGTATCAACACTCCCATCACTATGACATTGAAGCCCATAGGTATTATTATCATCAATGCCATACTTCATGTGTGAAGCAATATTTTTCATTTGCTTGATTTCAGAAAGCGTTTGTCCCATCGAACCGATAGTTTTCATCTCAATACCTTTTGAACTAGGTATTTCAATTGAGGTATCGAGTATCAATAAATTATTATTAAGCTTAAAGAAATATGACAGCGCTTTATATTTATCGTCTTTTTTCCATGAATCAAAGCTTTCCCACTGCGAATAACCAGAAAACAAAGGCTTAAGACCGGGAATTTCATACTCACCGAACCAATAAGTGGGTTCAAACTCAACAGCAGTTAACGTTTGTGTTCCTTCTTTATCCGCAACATAGTTATCACCTAATTGTTGTGTGTAATATGAAATCAGCTCATTATCTGAAGTCCCACACACAGTTAAATCAGACACTTCTTTTGCCGATAACAAAACTTGATATTGAGGGCCATTAACATCAAGCCAACCGCGATCACAACCATAACTTAATGTTGCTTTAAAGAACTTCTTCGCATCTTCTGAAGCGTTTTTAGTTAATACGACTTGTAATTTAACACGAGTAAATGGTGTGATACGGTTCGTTTTACCTTCTTCTTTCCACTTTGAATAAGGAGTCCATGATTTGTCATCATCTCGGTCTTTAAGTACCAATAAACGACTAAAACCAATATCATCAGATTTCACGTCTTGAGCTTTATTGTCAAACAACTTAGCAAAATCCACAAAACCACTCTCTTTATCATCCATATACAAACTGGTCTGCACTGGAAATCCAGTCGTAAACTTACCTTGAATTTTAGCTCGCTTAGCCAAATGTTTTGTTCGTGAATATTCTGAATGGTAAGAATATTCATTCACTTGTTGCCCATAAAAATAATTAGCGCCCGACGATGACTTACTGACGTTATCATTTCTCACTTGGTTCAACCAATTCTGAGCCATGGTGTTATAAGAAGATAAAGGTGCTTCCCAATTATCATTAAGAATATACGTCTCTATATAGTCTTGAACTCGATCGCTTGTGAGTTCTTTTTTATAGTCACTATTTGAACTGCTACCTAATGAAATTCTGGCAAGTAATTCAATTAAACCATTTAATGCTAATGCTCGAAGCAAGAAGCGTTTTTGTAACTCACGAGATGTTTTTTGTGCCTTTAAAAATTCAACTATTTTATTTTTATCAGTATATCTTTTACTTACAATGTCTTCTTGCAAGCCGCGATACAGCTGCAATACCTCAATGTGAATCTTACCTAGCTGATTTAACTCATTAATATTCTTATATTTAGCTTTAAAATCCTTGTAAGCCCCTTCAGTTAACATTGAATCTAAAAAGCTTAATCCGCTATCAGCAATACTGGCTCCTTCTTTTATCAATAGAACCCCAGCTGCAACTGGAGCAATAGGTGTTAACATTGCTACACCCATTAAAGAATTGAATACCGCTGATACTTGCTCTTTTTGATTATTATCTAATCCTAAATCAAAAGCTTGCTTGGCTTGACGAATTTTTTCTAAATCAATCATACCAGTCCGACTCGGCGGCAAAGCTAACGAATAAAGAGGTGGCAATAAACTGATTTCAACACGTCTATCAATAGCTAATGCTGAGTCATCCCCTGTTTCACTCATATCTACTTTGGCATTGTCAGCACTCATAGGTTGAGTGTTGCCATGTGACAAAGTAATAATACGTTCAGATAATGTTTTATCATCGGCTTTAATTATTATCGCGTTTTTAATTTCATCAGCACGATTAAATGCAACGAGGTTATTTGCCTTATTACTGCCTATTCGTCCAGCATGACCTTCAATTTGAATTCGATAATCTGGATGTGCTTTTAATAATTCAGCAATTCTTTCACAAACCATATCAATATCACTTCGTAATGTCGTACCGGTATTCGGTAGTTCCCACGAATTGAACTTAAAATTGATATGAATAATTACTTGCGAATTTTTTGACACAATACGAGCTATTTGCTCTTTGCCTTTATTATTCAGAATCGATGTTGCATCAAGAAGTTGTTGGGCCCAATCAGCCTCGGCTTTTACCATCACAATTTTTTGCAAATAGTCTGTAGCGGCACTATCAAAGTTATCTTGTTCTTTGGCCGACTGTTTCTCCAACTTACCTTGTTTATCTACCAGTTGATAAAAATCATACATACTGCCAATACTATCTACAATAGGTAAGCCTTTAGCCAGTTTTGTATAAGCTCTTCCTTCAAACCAGCTTGCAGCAAGGTTTCGAGTACTAACAGATGCTCCTTGGTTTTGAAAGTTTTCTTTCATTTCTTTTAGCGCATTCTGCATAAACGGTTTATTAATAACACTTTTACGAACCATTCTTTCTATAGTTTGCGTGGTTGTTAAATTAAATCGTTGTACTCTTTCAGTTACCTTAACCGCTTTTGTAAACGCATTACGAGCCTCTTTAACTGATTGCAGCCCAAATAAAAAACTCGCTCCTGCAGTAAGTGGCTCAGGTAAAACACCCTCAACGGTTAATTTACCCCAAATATTTTTTGCCACACTGGTCGCAATTTGCTGGCTAGATAAATCACCAAACACACCAATGCCTTTTGTCGCAAAACCTTGAGCGTAAGATTGCGCTGTCTTTTGCACTGCGGATGCAACACCAAGCGTGGCTATACCAGTGCCTTTTAACGCCACTGTATTTCCTTGCTGTGTCATAAAATCAGAATAGCTAGGTAATGCCGTTGGGTATTGATAAATTAAACACTCTTCAAGAGAGATCAAATCACCACACACCATAGCCAACTTACCAAAACCGCTTATTGGTTTAAAAGTGACTTTTTCATGCAGTTCATAAGTATAAACGTCTTGTACCGTTTTGCTGTCAGGATGCTCAATACTAGCTTCAAATTTTAGTTGCCCTTGCTTTACTGAATCAGGAAAAGTAACTTCTATACCTTCATCTAAAATTGCTTTCTGTCGCTCTAAATATTCTTCGACCCAAAAACGCGTACGAAGCAGAAAATAACCATCATCAATCAATTTAGGATCAAAATTAAACACGACACTAGGTGTTATTTTCTTATAATCTTCTGGGTTACTTGTTTTATCATCACTTGGATCAGGTTTAGTGACAAAACTCGTGGCCAAGACTTTTTCTACTTCACCTGAATTGTCTTGTTTTGATTTCACTTTAATAAGAGAAACTTCTGCTCCCACATACAAATCACTGCTGAACACCACCCCAAGCGAGTGAAAAACAGGAGTAATGATGCCTTGAATCTCTTTTACTTCACTCGCTATAATTTTGTCATACCAAGCATTGTAATCATTCTGTTGATCTGTCAGCGGTTTACCGGGTTCTTTTTCATAAGGTTCAGCTAACTGGCTAACTTTGATTTTACTGATAGTAAATTCAATTAATTTGGAATATTTTTCTTCAACTTTTAATTTATTGGAATAAATATCTTTTAGTGAATCGTTTAACGCTTTAACACTGGTGTGTGTTTCAGCCAGTTGTCCAATCACATTCAATGGCGGAAACATTAATGAATATGGTTTATCTAAATTTAATTCACTAACAGTTAATGGCTGCTTATGACGCAAAAAGGTTTGTTTTTTTGCTACGGCTTCAGGTGCTGTATTCTCATCAAAATAACCTAGCTGACACAATAAACCGTCTTTGTTCGTGCCCATAATACAGGGCTTTCAGTATCATCAACCAAAACAGGTGTGAAAGGAATTGGGCGTATATTGTGTAAATCATCCTCAGTTAAATCAGATGATTGATGCCAAGTTCTAAATTCTTTTTTCCGTCCGTTATCATGCAGATCAAAATATGCTCCTAACAGATAAACACTATGGTCATAAGTTTTTAAAGCAGACATTAGTTATTCCCCTTAAACCACAGACCATTGTTCGCTAATCCATTATATAAAATTGCATCTCCTGATAGCGCACCGTAATAGAATGCGCGCCATGACCACACACGGTCTCCAACACGATCAACAATTCTAACTTTAGCAAAGCTATCTAGTGCACTAAAATGAGCGTCTTTCCCTAAAATTTGAGCAGGCGTATAGTCTGTTGTCATCTGCTTTACAGTTCCTTTTTCTATATCAAAAAAGAATCCAAAAGAAGGGTTAGATCCCCATGCATAACGACCTTCAGGATCAATTGAAGTTACATCTAATGAACGTTCATCCATTGACAGTGAACGATCGACACCAATCCAGTTGAGCTCGTCATTGGTATTCGCATTTTCAACCAAAACGCCAAAATCTAAAACAGTCGTTCGCTTTCCACCAAAGTTCACTGCTGTGGTTCTTACATCGAAATCAACCTCACTAATCTCACCCGTCTCAGAATCCCAACGAGAATAACGATTACGATATCTTTCATGATACAAATAGCGACTGTCTTCAGACCAAAGCATATCAAGTGGCGAAGTCGTATTCTGTATAACTGTCACCTTACCCGTTTTTAAATCATACACACCTTTCTGACCACCTGAACCTGCCCAAGCAACGTAACGATTATTTGGTGAACGAGCTAAATTACGAATAGATGCAAAACCAATGGTGGCATCCGTCACTAAACGTAAATCAGTACCATCGTTTTCATGCTCCAAATTTTAAGCCCGCTCTCATATTCATCTTTTGAGCTTGAGTTAGCCCACGCAAATTGAAAACGCGGTAAATCGTATGAGCTGGCATCATTAAGGTCTTCTTTTGGCCACTCTTTGGCTTTTTCAATAAAGTAACGTGGGAAATCTTGATACATTACTTTTAAATCTTTTTTTGTTGTGAATTGAATATCACCACTGCTTTCCATTGTGTAATAGTTATTCTCACCCACATAAGTACGATCTGGGTGTTGCTCTGCTCTTAATTGAGCTGCTTCTGCTGCCACACTTTCAGGGTCATTACACCCCATTAGAGTGATACTAAATAGTGCAAGTAATAGTATTTTTTTCATTGTTCTAGCCTATTAATTCTGAAATTTTAATTTTTGTTTTCAAAACGGATAATTCGTATTCTGTTGTCCCTAAATCAGCACTTGCGCCGCGAATAATATCCACTTCTTCAACTTCTTTTGGCCAACCAGAAAAAGGGAGATTTAAGAAACCTTCATCGTCAGCTTTTGCTTGTCTGAAATAAACTTTCTGTGACCATTCTTGCTCTTCATTTCTTAACATCATGAAATCATCAGGCTGGTCTGTTGTTCTGCAAATTCGGTAGCGTAATGTGATTTGATTTTTTGGTGGCATAACAGCGATTGCAGCAATATTGCTATCATTCTGCTCATTAATAATATGAGCCCCAAATGAACTACTTTTTGCTAAAGGAAGTGCATATATATGTTCTCCTTCAAACGCTTGTTGCTGACTATAAACCGACATTTCATCAATAGACACTGCGATATTCGCATAATTAGCTTCTAGCGAACTTATTTCTGAATCGGATAATGAGGTTTGGCTGTAATACACATAACAATCAGCCTGAACTTCACCTAACAATTTATAAGGCAACCATACATGAGGCATTGGATAACTCATCGCTTGGCGTTCGTTAGAAGCACTGTTTTTTATTGGACTTTCAAAAGTAGTAAGAAGAATTTCATTGTGATCAAAGTCCACAAATTTCAATTCAACTTCTTCTGCAACTAAATTAAATACTCTTGATTGTTCACATACATCCAACTCACCTGAAAATACTTTTTGGCCTTCTTGATATAATTCAAATTTTTCAAAGGACATATTGGCTTCAGGGAAAAATTCAGATGCATTAATATTCACATGTCGTGTTGGCAGAGGTTCTTGTCTTTCATGCTGTATATCAAGATCACAAAAGTAACCATTGGAATCAATCGTAATTTCTCGCCATACTTTTCCATTCCAAATTACATAAAAATAACCAGTTTGATGTAAAGAATACTCTTCACCTAACTTCTTCATTGGTACAACAGGCACCAATACCGTATCCCACTCATCCATTTCAGTCTCTTTATCAACAGGCTGAATATTTTCTGCAAGCAGAAGTTTTAATGGTTGTGGAGTACCATTCATTGGAATAGTGAGATAAAGGTTTCTCAGCTCTGGTTCTAAATCTTTAAATGTCGCAATACTACGATGTGAAGCATGAATATCGGCTCTTGGTTTCGCTATTTTCTCTTTTTGCTCACCTGATTTAGCCAATAAAAGTGACGCCGCATTATTTGGCCACTGACCTGCAAACTCAATAGAAATCTTGTGTTCTGGCGATGGCTCAACGGGTGTAAATAACAGATTACGAACCAAAGGCACATCATCAGTAACAGGTTTATAATTTGCTTTAACAAACTTAGCAGGTTGAGTTGTTTCAACTCTATCTATTTGCTTCTTCAGTTGTGGATATTGTGCAAGCTGGGTATCACTTACCCCCGTTTTTCTTATCGTTGTAGATACAGCGATCCACTCAGCTTTTGTTAACTTTTGGTTTAAAGAAAATAGCAGTGATTGTACGCTCTTACTTGCGGAGATAGACAAAGATTGGCGTAGTTGCACAGGTAATTGATTGATGATGCTCTGTGAATTTTTCCCACGCGAAAGCAACCTAACGTATTCATCAGGCGTAAGGATATATTCAAGCTCTTTGTGTGATAAAGAAGAGCTGGGAATAAGCTTGCAGTTAAAATGCATGTAGGTCTCCACAACCATAAACAAAAATACAGTAATTGGTTGTAGTGATAATTAAGCTGATAAGGCTTAGGTATAACGATTTGGTGAGGCGATTTTACTTATTTTTCCTCTATCATTCAATTCACTCACACGAATTAATTCACATCCAATTAATCATATGAAATTTATGTGATCTTAAGTCAGGTATTCATCTATTTTTATTTTATATAAGCCAACGACAATAGACCGTAACAATACTTTATGTTTTGTTTATTCACACACTATGCTTTTAAATCTAATACCAACATATAAAAAACGTAATTTTGTTAACAAGCTCAAGACACCCTAGTTTAAAAATACAAATGATATGAAAAAATAAAACAAATAATTTACATAAAAATTAATGGAAGCACTTACAACGCAATCAAAAGATAAGTTACCCTTATCATTTTTGAAATATAAGTTTACCAATCAGAATTAAAATAAACCCACCCATAGATTTGACATTAAAAAATCACCTCTTTTAAAAAGTCAAAATAACAACAAAAAACTGACTTTTATGTCAAAAAAACAGACAACTAACATATTGCAGTCGCAATTCCAAGAATTACTTTCGAAGCAAGATCACACTTTGAAAAACTCTTGATATCCTTAAAAATTCTTCTGGTTAGAATGCTCGAAAATTCAATTCAGCTATTAATTTGATATTAATAAATGAATTTTGCGTGGTTCGATTCGAGGTTTTTGCCTAATTATAGTGGTTTAGGAATTAACCTTTTCGTAACAGAATGAACTCCTTTTAAACGGTTCATTCAATCATAGGCAAGGAAGCGAATGATGATGAAATCTATCCATCGCACACCTTTATAATTAATAAATTTATCTAGATAAGATAAATAAAAAAGAAGAAAAAGCAGTGATAAAATTAAATAAAATAACAGCCGCTATTACTAGCGTCATGTTCAGCGGATATTTATACGCCGCTGATGCAAGTGCAACTTCTAACATTGTTACTTTTGTTCCTGGTGAAACAAAAGTTCAAAATGGAGATATGGTTTCTTTCAATGGCGACTGTTTTATTGCTAAAAATAACCCAGGTGTTTGGGAATCTCCTACCGCGGATTCATGGTTTTGGGATGTTGCTGAATGTTCAGGTGAACCAAATCCAGGTCCGGGTCCAAATCCAGGACCAAACCCGACTCCAGATCCTGATTTAGGCGATATTATTCCGTTTATTCCAGGTAAAACTCAAGTTGAGAATGGCGATGTAGTTTCATACGAAAACCAATGTTTCATTGCTCAAAACAACCCAGGTGTTTGGGAAACACCAAGTGCAAGTTCTTGGTTCTGGACGCTAACAGAATGTTCTGACGAACCGGTAAATCCTGAGCCAGAAGTGACTGAACTGTCTATCCTTGCTCCAACGGCTGGACAAGTGTTAACCGCTAATGAAGCTATCTCAATCAATGCACATGTTGATGGTAACTTAGCTGCTAAAGTTGAATTTTGGGCGAACAATACCAAGCTTTCTGAAAAAACAGTAAACCAAAACAACACTCAATACTCTCAAACTTGGACGCCAAGTGAAGAAGGTAATGCGACGATTAACGTATTTGTTTTCGATAAAAATAACCAAAAGATCGAGCAAAAGTCAGTATCAGTTACTGTAAAAGCAGAAGTAACTGAAGATTTCGTTGCGCCTGTAGTTAAGTTTGTTACTCCAGCTAATGGTTCAACAATCAACGTTACTGAGAGCCTTTCAATTTCAGTGAATGCAACAGATGCTGATAACGATTTAGCGACACTGGTTGTTAAAGCAAACAACAAAGAAATCTGTTCATTTGACGCAGCAAATACAGACACATTTGCGTGTGACTGGCAACCAACTCAAGCTGGTAATGTAACTCTGAATGCTATCGCTACTGATGCACAAGATCTTTCTTCTACAGCAACAGTAAAAATCACTGTTGAAGAAGATGTGGTAGAGCCACCAGTAGAGCCGCCTGTAACTCCAGGTGACTTATGTAAAGACTTTAATGTTTATCCTGATTGGACTCGTGGTGATCACGCAACAGGTGGTGACATTATGGTTCATGATAACATCGCTTACTCAGCAATCTACTGGACTAAAACCATTCCAGGTAGTGATGACTCATGGGCTCTTCATCTAAATTGTGATGGTACTGAACCGGGCACTGCTCCGCTTCTTTCTCTACCAAACCCAATGGATCCAGTACGTCTAGAAGTTGCTGGCTGGCCAAATACATTAGTTGTTGCGAGCCCTGCTACTTCAGCACCAACGACATTAACGATCCAAGCAAGTAACAGTGCTGATTTAGCTGATTTCGATAAACTAACAAGCACATTTGTATCTATCATTAATGCTGCTGCACAAGCGGGTTCAGCATCTATTATCATCAACTCTGATGTTCTTGATAAGGCGACTCGTGATAATGCGTTATCTTCAAGCAGTATTTCTGTTAAAGAAGCACTAACACAAGCGATGGATATCACTGGTAATAAGATTGATATTGATGACATCAACGCTCTAAGCAATGATTTAAAAGGTTGGGCAAACGCTCATCACCTAATCATCTCTACTCTTGCGCCAGAAGCAAGCTACGGCTGGTCTCTAAGCATTGGTGACTTTGCTTTTGATACGCACTCAGGTAGACAATCTGTTTGGGATGAGGCGTCTAGTTTCTCTGCGGACTTACTGAATAAATTAGAGCTTTATAAAGCTGAACTAGCAACAAAAGCTGACTTTATTGCGTTCACAAAATCAAACACGACTGAAGCGTTATCAAGTGACCAATGGCACAATGCTTTGGAATACGTTAAGCAAGTTTCTGATTACGTGAAAACACCGGTAATGCTAAACAACATCCCAACAGATCAAGCTTCTGCTTACTTCATGGGTGACAAGTCTAGCAAACCACAAATCCGTAAAGCAGCATTCAGCAACGTGTTCGCAATTCTGTTTGATAAAAACACGGCTGAACTAACAGCTAAAATTGAACGCTACCAAGATGCTAAAATGCCACTGTACTACGTTGGTAAAACAACAGAAAACGGCAAACTAACGGTTATTGATGAACTAAATAATCAATTAGCAAATGCTGAAGACGCAATGAACAACACTGCATTCTTGTATGAAACGCCTCAATCACAATGGATTCCGTCTACGGTTTACAAGTGGGCAGACTTCATGGAAGGCTTGAATGCAATGCATAACATTGGTGTTGCAGGTAACAAGTTCTGGCTATTAGATGAAAACGTTGATGATGCTACAAACATCAAATATGCAAAAGTAGCGATTGCTGCGTTCCTAGCTCAAAGTATGCAAGAAACCATTCGTTACAATGCGTGTGATGAGAATAACTGGTCTGAAATCAAATACGGTGCTCCTGCTGATTACCCAATGTCTGCAAGCTGTGGTCAACTTGGTCAAAAATACGCAGATTACGGTGTTAACCCTATTTCAGGTTTAGATCACGCTTACTCTTGTCCTCGTGATGACAAAATGGAAGTAAGTGCCCTAACCCATGCGAAATGGTACGGTGCTCCAGCTCCTGTATTTGCTGCACCTGATGCTGTTCTTGAAGAGCGTGGTTTACTTGTAAACGGAAGTGTGGGTCGTTGGACAAACAACGGTCACTGTAATGATGTACCAACGGCTGTAGATACGTCTAAGCAAGTATGGGAACGTGATACATGTAAAACTTACGTTGATCAAAAAGCGGGTAGCTTTATTTGGGATGGCAGCAGCCAAGAAAGCGTTCAAGGTTGTGGCTGGTGGGGCCGTGGTGTAATTCAAACTACAGGTCGTCAAAACTTCGGTACACTTAACCACTACTTAGGCCGTTCACACGTTGATCCTGAGACAATTGGTAAAACAATTGATGGTGTTGTTGTTGAAGCGCCACCAGAGAACCCGCTATACGCTGAACTGGATTTCTGTTCAAACCCAGGCTTAATTTGTAGCTCTGAAGAGAACAAAGAAATCAAGTGGATTGCTGGTCTATTCTACTGGGTTACATCAGTACAAGCGTACCCTGATGAGTCTGGTCAATACGGTAACTGGAACTACCACAACGAGCTTAAGAAGTATGTTGATGGTGGTATGAAAGGTACTGAGTTTATCGATGATGTATCTGGTATCGTAAACCGTGGTTGTCCTGATTTAGTGTGTTCTACTGGTGAAGTACATAACGTTAAAGAACGTCGTGCTAACTTTAAACTGGTACTAGAGCAATTAGGCCTTAACCCACAATAATTTGGTTAAGCTAACTAGGTAATTAATTATCTAATACAGTTAAATGAATAAGAACCCTGCTTTTCGAAGTGGGGTTCTTTTTTTGTAATAAACAAAGTAAGAATGAAGTGGACAAATCAGAAGTGGTTTTATAAAAATGACAGATACGAAAAAACACGCAATAAAGCGTTTAATTTTAAATAATTGGGAGTTTAAAACTAGAACAATCTCTAAGAAGGGGAAGCAAGAGATGGAGCGTACAGCGGGAATCGAACCCGCATCATCAGCTTGGAAGGCTGAGGTAATAGCCATTATACGATGTACGCACATCGTTGGAACGAGATAGATAATGCCATACTGAGCGCTGAGGTAAAGCACTTTTTTACACTTAACTAATTGATTGCATGATATTTAAGCATAATATGCAAATTTTAATCTCTTCACACCATACGATAGGTATAAATAGTAAGCACCGTCAGCCTATTTGTTGCTAGTTTATCTGAACGATGCTTACTTTTTTACATTACAAAAATTGCTTAGACTTTAATTCAATGGCGGTCGGTTGTTTCTCTATCCATTTTTTTATTCGCTGTATGCGTTGTTTTTCATCTAACCCATCCCACTCACTAGCAATATCTCCACTGACTCCCTGTTTACCCTTAGCTCCAGGTTCCATCCATGGCATGGTTTGATCATTTAACTGACTATGATTCAATGTCGGCATGGCTAACTTTAATGTTTTACCATCTAAAGACACGCCAGATTCTGTATTAAGCTGCTTAAGCTCAGTTACGTTTAAATTAAACAAGTGCTCCTTACTTTGTACAATGTCACCAAATGGACGTAACCCCGACGCATTAATCCCTGTTGGCGTCATATACTTAAGGTTAAAGCTGATCACATGCACTGCGTATGCTTTCTTCTTATCCAATGAAGAAGAGCTATTATTTAATTCATGGATAGACAGATTTAAAAAGGTACTGATTTTATCAGTTAATGTCTCTTTACTTTCTTTATCTATTGAAAGATTCCAAGCACCATTATGACAAATCTCCCCAACATAATTGAGTGTTGATTGATAAATTGGCCCACCCACTTTTTTGACATTAGCGTTTTTATTCAAATAACTTTCAGTATAAGAGGACGAATTTTCAGTATGATTACTCGCTTGGTGATAATGGTACGATGTTTTTTCTTCCTCTGACACATAACCTGCTGTTTGTAATTGCACCATGGCGTCTACGCTTTTCCAATCCACCTTTAAGGTTTCATATTCGTCTTTATGGCTCTCACCGCAAACCAATATATGCAATGTCTCTAATTCATCCGCTTTATCCCATGAAAAACCACCTATTGTTTGCTTTTCATTCTTGGGTTTAGCTAAGTAGCATTTGTTTTTGTAATCAACTCCTACCGCTTGATAAAGTACTTTATCGATGACATTTATAGAAACGCTTTCACCAACAGTCTGTGAATAAGTAAACTCTTCAACCTCTAATAATCGTCCTTCAGAAATAAAGTTAAGGGTTTGTGTCGAACCACTACTGCTGTCTTCCAGTATGACTTTATGGCTATTTTCACTGCGCACACCAATGTGAATTTCATCATTATTATTCTCATCAAACAATATGGCTTGATGATGCTTACTGTTCGGTTTTTGCAATTGCAGTTCGTAACGCATATGTCTAAAACCACCACTAGATACATATTCTTCAAAAGCGCTCTCTTTCACATTCAGTATTTTTTGCAACCCTAGCCAATGTATAGCATACAAGGATTCAACTCGCAGCTTACTTACTATCGGTTTTAAACCATAAATTCGTTGGTTACCAAAATAATAGAAAGGTTCAAATTCAATCGCAGTTAACGCTTTTTCTTGACCAAATACAGCCTTTAATTTCTCATCTTGATAGGTAAAATCAGACAATGCCATTGGTTTAAATAATACGCTGAATTTTGGCCCTTCAATATTTGCACCATCAACTCGTTGATAGCCTATTTCATAAGGGAATACAGATTTATCTTCGCCACTTAAAACAATTTGTATTTTTAAACGGTGGAATGGCGATAAGCGATTAATCTTAACTCTTTGATTTTCTTTCTTCCATTTTGAATACTCAACCCACTCTTTACCTTCTTGATCTGAGACTAATACTCGTTGAAGAGCTATCTCATCTAAATCAATGGCTGGCGGTAATGGAGAAAAGTTTTGTGCAAATTCTTCAAATAAATTGTTTCTTTCTTTGTTTTCACTTGGTAGTTCATACAATAATCCCTGAACAGGAAATGCACGGCTAAACTTTCCGCTCACTGTTCCTTTATCTTGTGGCGCTTGATATTGCAGATAATTGAATGCAGGAACCGGTGTAGGTAAGGTTTGATAATGTAGGGTGATATCTTGCTTCTGTTTCTGTTTGCACTGATTGATCCAATCGGTCCCTAAATCATTACTTTTAATCGTATTGACTGACCATGAATCATTTTGCAGATACTTTTCGATATAGCCCTTAATATCGTATTTATCTAACGTTAAATTTAAATTTTCACCTGATTGCATCTTCTGGTTTTCACTATGAGCGTAAAGCAAAACCATCATCAATCCGTTAAAAGCCAGTGCTCGTAATTGATAACGCTTTAGTATTTCATTTTTAGTTTCATCTTTAGTTAAATACGCGGTTAAGCTCTCATAACTCGTGAGTTTTGTTTCTAACTTACTGTCCCACTGTCTTAACTGACTTAATAATTCCATTTGTATTTTGGCTAAATCAGCAAGATCGTCTTTCGCCCCTTCTGTTTTGACAATGGTTTCATAAGCGTAATCAAAAAGCATTTCATCTAAGAAAGCCAAACCAGATTGAACAATATTAGAACCTTCCTTTATTAATAACATACCTCTTGCTGCGGGCCCTATAACAGGAATAAAACAAGCAACTCCTACGAGTGATTCTAACAACGCAAGTTGGGCAGCTAATATTGCATCATCCTCTTTTTGCATTGCATTTAGCGTAATTAGACGAGAACGTTCTAGCACCCCTATTCCACTTCTACTTGGTGCATACACAATATCAAGAACCTTTAAGTAAGCTTTTATCTTTACTCTGCGGTTTACTTTTAATTTAAGATTATCTGATGAAACTTCTCGTCCTGTGGCCTCTACTAATGGCTGAGTTTCACCAAAGGCAATCACCGTTATTTTTTCTTGAAGTTTTTTAGGGAATAGATCAGCAACATTTTGTGCCCGTTGCTGCGATAAATTCATATTATATTGATTGGTGCCGACCTGACAGGTGTGGCCTTCAATAACGATATGAACATCAGGTTGCTTCTCTAAGAAAGAGACAATATCTGCAATACCTTGACGAACCATTGATGTATCTGCGGTTTTCTTATCAAACTCAAAAACCACTTCAATCCCAGAGCCGTAGTCGTCATTAAACAAGGTCTTATTTTTAATCGTTAATTGCTCAAAAGCCTGTTTATTTTCTTTATTTATTTCTAATTGCGTTTCCGTCCAAACTGGAATATGTTTCAAATATTCACTAGCAACCTCAGCCATATTGCCACGCGCTTTTTCTGCTTTTTTCTTTTGCTCAGCAATTTCTTTTCCGTGATTAAAAAGCGCGGCAATATTATTTAATGTATCAACGGCGACTAACCCTCGCCCAGCCAAATCAGCACCTTGCAGCCATGTTTTTGATAATCGACCAACTGCGGCTTTGTATTTTCCATCTTTAAATTCTTGGTTAGCCTTAGCGAGATATTCGGTAAATTGAGCATACTTCTCTTTATCAAAAATGGTGGATTTAAATAATGCCGATGCACCAAATTCAGCACGATAAGTCGCACTACCAGCTTGTAATGCGGTTAGCTCTTTTAATTTACCAAGCCCTTCTCCCATTGATTGCAAGCCAAATAAAATTTCTCCCGTGGCTTGCATTGCTGTTGGTAAATTCTTATTTTTTATTTCTTCCCAATACAGCTTGGCAATATTATTTACCATTGCAGTTGGGCCATTATCTAGCTGTGGCGTTAAGCCATCCGCCAATAAATCCATACCAAGCATCATGCTTACTTTGTTAGCTCCGGTTAATACCGCAAGGCTCGTTAAAGCAGGGCTTTCAAGGGCTTTTGTATTGGTTGCTTTTCCTTTTAAATGCGCAGTGAGATGCGAAAGATATTGTGGAAACTGGCAGATTAAAGATTCTTCAAGGGAAATCATATCCCCACACACAATGGCCATTTTTCCTAATGGTGTGTGATTATCAAAACGTATGTATTCTCGGAGTTCGTATTGGTAGCTTGTAATACCATCAAGATCGACGATCTTTGTAATATTTGCATTAGTGATATATTCCGGAATACCACCATCAAAATTATCTGGGTGAAAATTTACTCGAATACTGTAATACCCTTCTTGGAAGGATTCAGGGTTAACATTGATAAGTGCACTTGGGAAATCATCAGTACCCTCTTCAGGAAAAGCTACAGGGATATCACTTGCTATAGTTTCCCAGTTTGAACTTCCTTCTTTTGATATAAATTTCGATACACTAATTCTTGCATTGATATACACTTTTGAAGAAAAAACGACACTGCATATCGCTTGTGATGGCAATAAAAACCCTTTTAAAGACTCTCCCTTTTTAGATACCTCTTCATGCCATTGGTTATACTCTTTTTGCTCCTGAGATAATGACCCATTTAATGAGGGTTCAAATGGCTTAGCGAGTTGATCTACCCCTATCTCAGTTAAAGCAAATGTCACGTCACTATCTTTGTCTACCATAGAGGAATAACGGTATAACTCTTTTGCTATCTCTATGGGCGTGGTTTTGCTAATGGCCAAGCGACTTAAAATAGCTAACGGCGGAAAACACAATGAATACTGGTCATCATCTAAATGGTTGACCACACTTTTATGCTGAAGGTATTCAAAATCGCCACTTTCTTCAATCGTTTGTACGCCAGTATCAAGTGCATGGATCAGCCCATGTTTATCTGTTCCCCAAATGCCATTGGTTTCTTGATCTTCTACTCGTTCGCTTAATTCTTTTATATTGGCAATTAAGGGAGTAAAAGGAACAGGGCGAATGTTATCTACACCATTATTTTTTCTATCATTTCCAAGAGTTACGATTTTTGGATTTGAATGCCAATCCTGATAAACATATCGACCTAGTTTTTCATCATTTTCCCCATAAAAATGCGTAGAAAATAAATAAATCCCTTCAGCTAGCGCCGTTTTATTACTCATCATTTACCCTCCTTGATAAATGCACCATTATTTGCAAAACCGTTGTATAACCAAGACAGTGTTGCGGAATGGCCTGAGCAGATTTGTCCCCAATGCTGAGTTTGAGCAAATAACTTTTTATCTTTTGTTAATTTATATTGCCTTGCACTGCCTGCTGAAGCCGAACGAACATATTCGGCATTAAGTCCTAATACATCAAAAAATCGGTATTGGCTTTTTCTCTTACGATCAATTGTTTCTACCAATACATCTCGTGTTTCTGTATTAATGAGCACTCTATATTTTGTCGTTTCTCCCCAGACATACTTACCTTCAGGACTAATCGATTTATTTTTCCATTTAAATTCTGAGCTGTATTTTGAACCTTGCATAAATCGTTCATAATTTGCGTCAGTTTTTTGGGGATAACCTATACCATATAGTCTTTTATCCGTTTTTTCGTCATACACAATGACAGCAAAATCAGAGACCACATACCGCTTTCCACCGTATATCACCCCAACTTCTGAGAAATGAAATTCATCGTCCATTTGAGTGGTTTTGCCTGTAGCAAGTTCGTATTTCCAATATTTGGCTCTGTCTTCAAAATATAAATAGCTACTGTCTTCTGCCCAGAGAAATTGAGAATGGCCTCTGTCTGTACCTAAAACTGTCGACTCTTGGGTTTCTAAATCAAAAATAACTTTTTCAACGTTATTACTCCAAGCTAAGTAGCGATTATTAGGTGACCGACGCATCATTTTAACCGTTACCGCTCTGTTATGTGGCCTTGGCGGAACAACATCTAAAAAATCAGTCACTAATCGTAAATCGGTGCCATCTGTTTTTATGCTCCAAATTTTGTCTCTCGCTTCATAAATCGCTTTCTCATCTGATGAGGCATTAGTAAATTCACCATTGTCCCACCTAAAATCCACTCTCGGTAAGTCATACGAATCCGCATTTGATAAATCTTCTCTTGGCCACTCTTTGGCGCTGTTCACCACAAAGCAAGGCTTCATTATTCCCGGAATTGTGCCATTGGCTTCTTTCATTAAGATATAATTGTCTTTAGTGACATAAACACGGTTATCATCCCACTCTTGCTTGTTAAGCAATTCGACGTCAGTTTTTGGTGGTTCGACGGCTGTACTTAACGTTGAGAATTCGTCTTGGTTGCATCCGTTTAGGAAAATAAGCGCAGATAATGCTGTCCATAGGTATTTTGAATTCATGGTGTCCCTACACTAATTCACTGATTGCAATGTCTTGGTAAATGATGATTGGCGGTTGCTCAGGGTGATACTCATTCCCTTTGTTTACTCGTTTTAACGTGACGGTTTTAACCTCACTTGGCCACCCCGTAAATCGAATAGATTGATAGCCATCATCCAGTGCTGAGGCTTGACCTAAGTACACCTTTTGTGACCATTTGTACTCTGTATTAAATAACTCAAAGTAGTCATCAGGTTCATCGACTGTAGGATGTTGACAATAAGCAAAAACAATCTCATCTTGTGGTGATGATATAAGTAAAGCTGCAATACCTTGCTCGCTTTGCTTTTCAATTGACGCTGGTAAAGCCTGACTTGAAAGTGACGATTGAAGTGCAATAACAGACGCTCTATCATCATTAAATTGTTGTAATTCAGTATAGCTATCAAGCCCTTCTATACGCTGTGCCATGGTCTCTGGATTACTGGCTAACTCAGATAATTGATCATCAGTCAGCTGAGGCAAACTATGATATGCATAAAGGGTTTGAGGTTGACCTGCGATTTTGTAAGGTCCCCAAATATGTGGTAATGCGTGCCCAGAAACGGGGCGTATTTCACTTTGTTTTGAGCCAAATAAACTCTCTGTCGTTTCTAACTCGATTGAATAATGAGTTGGAGTTTGAGGCAACTCAATAATGACTTTATCTTCCGTTAAATCAAAAACTCTTGCTTGCCCATAAACATCAAGCACGCCACTAAAAACCGTTTTTCCATTTTGTTTTACATCAAAAGGTTCATCTGAAAAATAACAGCCGTATTCTGGATGTGTTAAGGCAATATCTACATATCGATTAGCTACTTTTTCACCAGAATTGGATTTGTTCTCACTCGTTAAATCGATATCCATAAACAGGTAATCTTTAGTGATTTTTAGTTCTCGCCAAACGTTATTATTCCACACTATATAAATATAACCGGATGGGTAAAGAGAAGCCTCTTGAGGAAGAAAATCACTATTTTTTGCTTTAAAAGGCACCATAGGCACTAACACATTATCCCACTCTGCCATTTCTGTTTCTTTGGTTACAGGAGGTAATGATTCGCTCAGTAACAGGTTTATCTCTTTGGCTGAGTTCATACTTGGTAACGTCAAATACAGTGCTCGATTTCTATCATCTAAAGACGTAAATTCGACGAGACTCCGGTGTCCATTTTTGTTGTCTTTTTTTGGCTTTACTGTCTTTTCATTGATGTTTTTTAATTTTGAAATCGAGATTGATGCCGCGTTATTAGGCCATTGCCCTGCAAACTCGATGACGATTTTATTATCATTCTTTTTTTCAGAAATAAGAGTAATGGATGAGGCGTTTGAACTTGAACGAAGTAAGGTCGGTTTTACTTTTAAACGAGAACGAGTAACCGAGGGGTTAACCACTTTATCAATACGTTTTTTTAGACCACTTCCTTGAGCTAAATGCAGAGTATCTATACTTCTATGTTGGTTCATTAACGATAATGCAGCCCACTCCCCCTGTTCAACTAATTGACGAATACGACTGACGGTTTGAAATACCCCTTGTGAATCACTAATTGCAGAATGACGCTGTAAATTAATAGGTAACGACGCTTTTAATGAAGATAGATCAGTAAAACGATTAAGATGATCCAGTAATTCATTGGGAGTGAGTATATACGGCAAATCTTTTTGGGTAAGTAGGCGACCGGGGATAAGTTTAAATTGGCAGAGCATCTGCATCTCCACATTCAGTGTATTGAAAATATCTAAAAATAAATTGCCTGCTATATAAATATGAACAGAGAACTCAGTCAAACCCTATTGCCCTTCACACTTATCTTCCTAGGTCGACGTCTCTTGTTTTTGTAAATATCCAACCTCTTAATTACATTCTTAGCTTTATACTCCGCTCTTCATGAATGAATGTGAAACAAAAAACGGCCCAATTAAGGACCGTTTCATTGCTGTCATCTTTAGGTAAACGTCTAGCCTAGCTGATTTCCAGCCACCAATTTGCTTTTATTGAACATATTCTCTGGAGTTAATTTAGCGAGTGTTACTACCAATGTAACCTGCGCTATTAACGCTAATATGAAAATAAGTGGGTTATCAAAAATGCCTGCAATTAGAAAGCTGACAAGTGCGATTCCACCATTTAATAATGCATAAGGGAGTTGTGTCTTAAAGTGTTCAAACTGATCACATCCTGCTCCTGTTGAAGATAAGATCGTTGTTTCAGAAATTGGTGAACAGTGATCGCCAAACAAACCACCAGAAAGTACAGCACCAATACATACAAACATCGGCGCATCAATTGCGATAGCTGTCGGAATAACCAAATGCATCATAATCGCAAATGTTCCCCATGACGATCCCGTAGCAAATGAAATGATCGCTGCCAGTAAAAAAGATACCGCAGGCACTAACCAATATGGAAAGCCGTTTTGAGCTTGCTCTGCAATATAAGCTGCCGCACCTAACTCTTTACCCACTGAGCTCAGAGTCCATGCAAGAATAAGGATGATTGCAACTTGCATCATGTTACCCATTCCTTTCATGTACACAGAAATACCATCCGATAGACTTCTTACCTTATTCATTGCCATTAAAATAATTAGTGTAAATGCGGCAAAGAAGTAAGCGGTAGACAAAGCAGAACGAAACACTGAACCAGAGACTTTTTCAAATGGGAAACCTAGAGGTGCAAGCATAAATACCAAAACAGCTCCCATCACCAATAGCGGTGCCCATACAAACGAGGCTTTTGCATTTTTATGCGTGAATATTTCTTTTGAAATATCAGACGACGCATGAAGTTCGCCCTTACTTGCTATCGCTTCAGCTTTTGCCATTGGACCAAAATCCAATTTCTTTAATGCGACAAGTGGAACAATCGCTATCGCTAAAATTGCGTAGAATTGATATGGAATTGCGCCTAAAAATGCATCCCAATCTGTAATATCAGTGACATTTAATGCAGTAAATTCTTTCTGAATTAACCCCATGATATACACACCCCAACCAATGAATGGAATTAAAATAGCCACAGGTGATGAGGTTGAATCAATAATGAAGGCCAGTTTTTGACGAGAGATTTTTAATTTATCGAAAAGAGGACGAAAAACTGGACCAACAATTAATGGCGTACCTAAATCAGAGAAGAAAATGATGATCCCCCTAGCCATGCCGAGGTTTGTGCCTGAAATTTACTTTTGACCCAAAGCGTTACTTTTTCTGCAAATGCAAGGCCACCACCCGACTTTTCCATTAGCGCAACAAACCCACCAATGAAAACCAGCAATACAATCACTCCGGCATTATAGCTATCTGTTAGTTGAGGAGAGATATAACTTTTAACCATAACACCAAATGTTTCAAACGGGTCAAGCGTGGTAAACAAACCGTTTAGCATTGCTACTCCACTCAAAACACCCGCAAAAAGACCAACCACCACATTACGCGTCGTTAACGAGATAATCAGCGTTATAGCAATGGGGATAAGGGAAGTAATGTCTGTCTGTTCCATAGTAACGTTCCTTTTTATACTGCAAAAGAGTAAATACTTATTCAATTAAATTGACTATATATTTCACAATCACAAATGTATAGTTTTTTATTCACTTTTTATGAGTTTAAATTCATACATGTATCGAGAGTCTCATTTTAGAAACCACAAGACATTCACCAAAAAGCATTTCAAGTAAAAACCATTTACAAAACATATAAACGAAGGGTCGCCGATACTTTATTTTATAAAAGTGCTTGATTAGCAGCAATTTTAAGCTTTCACCTCTTTTCTATTAGCTACAGATATTCTTCAATCATTCATAAGCTGCTTAATTAAGAGAGCAAGGATATGCCTAGATTAATTACGTTAATGATTATCTTATGTTTAGCATTTAATAGTTATGCAAAGGAAACCATTTGGACAGATGACAATATTCATTTCAATTCTCTAATCTATGCTCAAAATTCTGATGATGCCTTCATCCAATCCGTAGTAACTTACGATTGCAAAAAAATTGAAATTTCGGTGGGATTTAATGAAGCGCCTCAATCATCTTTAACGGCAGTGATTAATAACAAAACGATCAGACTCAATAAATTTGGGGTCAATTATTATGGATATGCCGTATACAAACCAAAAAGTGAAACGGCAGAAGAATTGTTATTAGATCAATTTAGACAAGAAGCACCGATTCATTTAGTCGATGCTCTTGGAGATAGCTATTACTTCACTACTCAATATTACTCTCAAGCAATGAAACATAGACTCACCGCATGCTTAAAAAATAGAGATAAGTATTCACTGCAAGAAAGCAGTTAATATCTTTAAATAGCAAAGCCGAATGCATAATACATTCGGCTTTGTTACTACTATAAAATAAAAATTAATTATCAGCCGGAAAAACCACACCTGTTTGCTTACGGATTTCTGTGGTTACTTTTGATATAAGCAATGAACGCTCAACCGCTTGCATATCCATTTGATTCGATTCAACTTGCTCAGCAAATTTAAACGCTTCATAAAACATTGGGTTGGCGCTTTGTTCAAGGGTTAAGTCTTCTGTATCTCCACCACGGTTTATTTTCGTTACTTTTTGGCCAATAGAGATCATCTCAGCTAAGATCGCCCCCTCTTCACCTTGGATCTCACTAGGTACATAAGAATCACTGGTCTTAGAGTGCATAACAACAACATCAAAGCCATCATAACCACAAATGATACTGCCGTTACCATCAACACCTGAATCTAGTAGATGCGCCTGTGCTTGAATGAATGTTGGCTCACCAAATAGCTCAACCATAGAACCCACACAATAAAAACCGATGTCCATAATCGAGCCATTAGAAAACTCTGGATTAAAAGTATTTGGGTTTTCACCATTAAGGTATTTAGGGTAACGAGAAGAATACTGACAATAAGTGATGTGCGCTTTTCTAATCGCCCCTAAACTTGGCAAGTGCGACTTAATTTGCTGAAAGTTAGGTAAGTATGGCGACATAAAGGCTTCAAACAGCACCACGTTATTCTCTTGTGCGGTTTGATAAGCGAGTTGTGCTTCTTGGTAATTTGAAGCGATTGGCTTTTCACAGATAACGTGTTTGCCCTGCTTCATCATCTTAATAGATTGTGGAGCATGAAATGAATTCGGACTTGCGATGTACACCGCATCTACTTCATCACACGCCGCTAATTTATCTAAACAATCAAAGGTTAAATTGACGCTAAATTTATCTGCAAATGCTTTAGCTTGTTCAAGTGAGCGTGAATACACTGCAGATAGTTGATATTTACCACTTTCTAGTGCAGCCGCTAAAAATCGTTCTGTGATCCAGTTAGTTCCAATAACAGCAAGTTTTATCATGATCCTATCTCTTTATTGATTTTATTTTGTTTATTTCGCTTGAAGTGCCTGAGCTTTAAATTGAACACCCGCCCAACCAGTTACCATAAAATTGCGAATGTTTTGATGATCATCTCCTTGTGGATTTTCTAATACATCCTGACGATAATATTGCCCAAAACACGCTAATGTTTGATCTACACTGAGTTGATTTAATAAAGCGAAAGCAAAAATCTTACATGAGCCATTATTTTGATCAGCCAAATTAACCGTATTACCATTCGCAAATTCTGTTGGCGTAAAGTCATAGTGAGACTCAATCACGGCCATGGTTTCTGTAAATTCAATCAATTCAGGCTGTGTGCTTAGTTTTACAATAAATGCGTTTAACGTCATCATGACTTCCTTTTATCAACTGGTTTCTATCTAAATCCAATACAAAAAAACCTAGATAGACGTTCTACCTAGGTTTCAATTATTTCGCTAATACATCTTGCCACTGCGGATTTTTATTCATGTAATGAACCACATAAGAGCAGACAGGCACAATCAATAAATTGGATGTTCTCATCTCATGTAAGAGCGACTCCATCATTACTTTGCCGTAGCCTTTTCCTTGTAGCTCATCAGGGATCCGCGTGCTTATTACATCGAGAATATTGCCTTTCTTTCGTAATACACTTTAGCAACTGCCTCTCCCTCAAGTGCTATGTGATAACACTTATTATCAGGATCATGAGTTATCATATTCATGCCTACATTCCCTCTTCCTTCTTAAGTACAACTACTTTAATCAGTTCCACTTAAAAATGCGAGTTTCGTTTCCTTCTTGTGGTGCTTCTGGGATATTTAACGACAATAAGAATGAAATAAAGGCCATTCCAGCACCTACGTAAAACACAGCGGCAGGTGATACAAGCCATATCAAGCCAAAGCTAACAGGGATAACCACAGCTGCAATATGGTTGATAGTAAAGGCCACACCCGCCGTTGATGCCATATCAGCAGGATCGGCAATTTTTTGAAAATAGGTTTTAATCGCTAATGCTAAAGCAAAAAACAGATGGTCGATAATGTATAGTGCTGCCGCCATTTCTGAGGTTTGTACCAATGCATAGCCAACAAAAACAAAAATCAGACCAATGTATTCAAACATCAGTGCTTTGCGCTCACCAACAACACCAATCCAACGTCCAATCTTTTTAGCAAATAACCAGTTAAATACGTAGTTGGCTAAAAACAATAACGTGATTTCAGAAGCCGAATAACCGAACTTCTCAACCATTAAGAAGCCAGCAAACACCATAAAGATCTGACGACGAGCACCACTCATAAAGGTTAATGCGTAGTACAACCAATAACGTTTACGTAGTACCAATTTCTTAGTTTGTTGTGTTTCGGTTTCAAAGTTTGGAAACGATAACCACATAAAGATCGTCACAATTAATGCAATTGAACCTGCAATCAGATAGATCCATTTAAATTCTAATTGCACTAATTCAAGCAATACCCACAGCACGCCATAAGTACATAAAGAAGCCAACGCACCGATAGAGATAAGTTTACCTAGCATCTCTGGTGCTTCTTCTTTGGTTAACCATTGCAGCGATAGAGACTGTTTTAAGGTTTCAAAATAGTGGAAACCTACCGACATCAATAATGTTGTGCATAATAAGCCATACACACTTGGGAAGAAGCCAGTAATCGCAACACCTACCGCCAACATCACCAAAGAGAGGATCATGAACTTCTGCTCACGAATAAAAAGAAGAACGAATACAGCGGTAAATGCAAGAAAGCCTGGGATCTCACGCACACTTTGTAATAAACCAATGTCCGCACCAGTAAAGGCGGCTTTTTCGATAACAAAGTTATTTAAAAGTGCATTCCATGTAGAGAAAGCAATAGGAACAACAATAGATATTAAAATCAAAAACGTTTTGGGATTTCTCCACTGAGCTAAGCTCGACATGATAGTGACTCTTATTAATATTTAGATTTACACACTGTAACATATTTCGTTGAAACATCGTCTTAGCGCATGGCGATCTTTACTTTATTTACCTTTTAATAATGAGACTAAGTACTGAATACTTTCTGATACTTGTTCTGTTTTGGTATAAATCCCAACACTGCCTGATTTTTCTGATCCTTGTGGAAGCGTCACAATTCCCAACTCCGCCATTTTTTCTTTAACTTGATCGGTATAAGGCATGATCGCATCACTGGTTTTTAGCATATCAATACTGGCTTTTAAGGAGTTAAGTTCATACACAACTCCTGTTTTTTGCTGTTTAAGATTGAACGCTTCCATACCTTCATCATTCAAAATCTTCGTGTGTCTGATGTGATCAGGAGTAACTTTTATTAAAGGGTAATTATCCAACTCATTTGATGTTAGATCATTTGATAACAATGGATGCCCTTCCCTTACAAACCACGCTTCTTGTTCGATAAATAAAGGCATAAACAATACACGATGTCTTGGATCGATATTTTCGATTTCATGACCGATAAAAAGATCAATATCACCATTGAGTAATTGATTTAGCATAGAGAGACCATTACCAAACTCGATATACATTGAGTTATTTGGATGCTGCTCCACAAATTGTTTAATTACTTCAGAGGCAAAACACTCCCACCACGCCTCACCAATTCCTAACTTTATCTTACCCTGACTTCTGGCTTTCATGTCGGTCAGTTGATGCATCATTTGACTGTGTTTTTCAAACAAATCTTGTACATAACGATAATAGAGCCAGCCAGAGCTTGTCAGTTCAACCCCTTTGGATTTTCGATGAAACAAAATCACATCTAAGTTTTCTTCTAGTTTCTTAATTGCTGTCGTTAATGTCGGTTGACTAATAAACAGTTTTTCAGAAGCGCCTTTAATGCTGCCTTGACGAGCCACTTCGTAAAAATAGCGTGATGATTTATCCATAATAAACACTCAGTAATTATTCTGACTTCACAATACCCATGATATAAATTTTTTCTATATCAGAGTTCAAATTATCAATTATTCATCACCGTTTTTTTTCGCTATATTGCGTTTAATTTCTTTTAGTTAGTGGAATAAAAAAATATGGAAAAGCGTTGGTGGCATAACAGTGTTGTATATCAAATTTACCCTCGTAGCTTCTGTGACTCAAATAATGATGGTATTGGTGATCTACAAGGTATTATTAGTAAACTGGATTACTTGCAAGGTCTTGGAATTGATGTCATTTGGCTTTCTCCTGTTTATCAATCTCCAATGGATGATAACGGTTACGATATCTCTGATTATCAAGCGATTGCGGCTGAATTTGGCACCATGGAAGACATGAAGCGTTTAATGCAGCAAGCTGAAGATCGCGGCATTAAAGTGGTAATGGATTTAGTGGTTAACCACACATCGGACGAACACGCTTGGTTTGTTGAAGCAAAAAGCGATAAAAATAGTCAATATCGTGATTTTTATATCTGGCGTGATGCGGATGAAAACGGCGAAGCACCCAGTGACATTGGATCCATTTTTGGTGGTTCAGCATGGCAATGGGATGAAGAGAATCAACAATACTATTTTCACTTATTCTCTAAACGCCAACCAGATTTAAACTGGGAGAACCCAGAAGTTCACCAAAAAGTATTTGATATGATGAACTGGTGGATTGACCAAGGTATTGGTGGCTTCCGTTTAGATGTTATCGATTTAATTGGCAAAGAAGTCGACAAAAAAATTACGGGTGATGGTGAGCGTTTGCATCCGCTTCTTCAAAAAATGAATCAAGCGACATTCGGTGATAAAGATTTGCTTACGGTGGGCGAAACATGGGGAGCAACACCTAAAAGTGCTCAACTTTATAGTGATCCAGCTCGTAATGAGCTATCAATGGTGTTCCAGTTTGAGCACATTACCCTGCTTTGGGAAGATGGCGATAAATGGAAGCCTAAGCCGCTTGATCTCGCCTTATTTAAGCAAGTGATGACCAAATGGCAAGTAGAGCTAAACAATAAGGGTTGGAACTCGCTATTTTGGAATAACCACGATTTACCTCGAGTTGTCTCTAAATACGGTTGTGATGGTCAATATCGTGTTGAGTCGGCAAAAATGCTGGCAACCACTCTGCATATGATGAAAGGCACGCCTTATATTTTCCAAGGTGAAGAGATCGGCATGACGAACGTCGCATTCGATACGTTAGAAGAGTACAAAGACATTGAAACGTTGAACTTCTATCGAGTAAAAACCGAATCAGGTGTAAGTCATGAGAGCATGATGAAAGGGATCCATGCCAATAGCCGTGACAATGCACGCACACCAATGCACTGGGATAACTCTGATAATGCAGGATTTACTCAAGGTACACCTTGGATCAAACTGAACCCGAATTACCCTGAGATCAACGTTGCCGCAGCGCTAGAAGATAAAAATTCAATCTTCTATCACTATCAAAAACTGATCGCCCTAAGAAAACAGAACCCAGTGATTGTCTACGGTGATTTTATTCCTCTGTTTGAAACGCACTCTGCCGTGTTTGCTTATGAGCGTAAAGATGCAGACCAACACTTAGTCGTGCTAAATAACTTTAGTGCAGAGCCACAAACATTAGCATTGCCTGAGCATATTGCTAACCGCTCTGTGGAGTGCTTAATCAGTAATCTTGAGCCAACAACACAATTAGGTTCAGATCTGACGTTAGCACCTTATCAAAGCTTGGTTTTAGCGCTTTAAACCTATATTTTGAACTGCCTACTAGCGCCCTATTACTTTCATTGGTATAGGGCGTTATTTTTTGCTTTATCACATCCCTTTAAACAAACTTTGAGCGCTTCTGCTTACGGGTAATTTCACACCACCAATGTGAACACACAAATGCCCAAGTAAATCCTTTTTCACTTTTTCTATTTGAGCAACATTCACGAGACTTGAACGGTGAATTTGCCAAAAATGATCTGGATTGATCTTTTGTTGTAACTCTTTTAGCGAACTGCGAATAAGGTACTCCGTTATATCGATATCATTTTGCTTGGCATAAACCGAAACGTATTTATCCTCCGCTTTAAAATACAAAACATCTGAAACAGAAATTAAATGTAGATCTTCACCTTTGTACGCTTTAATCCAACATAAATATTCTGGTTGTTGTTGTGCAGACAGTTGCTGTATCTGAGCAAAAAGATCACTCAATACATCTTGATTTTGTTTAGGCGCTGAGTGTTTATCTTGCTGAGTTAACCTTTGTTTTAGTTTTTCACAGGTGGCTTCAAGTCTGGTTTCAGAGATGGGTTTTAACACATAATCAATCGCATTGGTTTCAAACGCTTTTACCGCAAATTCATCGTAAGCGGTAATGAAGACAATTAACGGCGCTACGGTACTTTTTTGTAATTTTGCTGCCAATGCCATGCCATCTAATTCTGGCATTTTTATATCTAAAAAAGCGATATCCGGTTGGTGTTGCTCTATTGCATCAAGCGCTTCTTTACCGTTAGCACATACCGCTACAATATCTAAATCAAACCAAAGATCGGATAACATTTTTTCTAAATGAAAGCGTAATAATGGCTCATCATCGGCAATAATGGCGGTAATGGATTGACTCATGAATACTCCCTATTTAATTGAAGTAATTTATCCAATGGAATTGTCAGCTCTGCATTTACACCACCGTCTTTATTTTCTGTAATGCGAACTGAAGCACTGCCATCGAACAAATCATGCAATCGCTGTTTGATATTATTTAAGCTCATTCCATGTCCTTTACTCGGTGATACTGACTTCAATCCAATGCCATTATCAGAGATGACAACAAAAAACTGGTTATTCTCTTGCTTAAACTGAATCATAAGGTGCCTTCCCTGCGCACTCGGCTCTATACCGTGAGTAATGGCATTTTCAACCAGAGGCTGAATTAACAAAGGTGGCAAAGAAATAGGCTCAACTATCTGTTTATCAATCTCATACGTTAAACGCTCCCCTAAGCGGATCTGTTGAATCGATAAATAGGCATTTAATAGCTCAATTTCTTGCTCAATGGTAATTAATGGATTTCGGTTTGTTTTTAACGATCCTCGAAGTAAATCCGCCAGCTTCTCTAGCATCAATTTTGCTTTGTTGCTGTCTAACTCAATTAACGCGCTGATATTCGCTAAGGTATTAAATAAAAAATGTGGCTCAATTTGACTTTGAAGCTGACTTAACTGGCTTAATACTAGCGCCTTTTCTTGCTCTAACTGTTTACGCTTAGAGAGTGCCAACGCTTGCTCTGCTAACATGGTTTTCTCGGCTACGTGAAAGTAATAGAAACAGATAGCGGTAAAGATCAACCCTAATAATACAATGGGTTGAAGTGCTTCTAAGGTGGCGAAATCCTCATATTTATTTAGCCATAATGATGCGTGAAACGTACCTAATGTGATAGAAAGCACCATAGCTAATACGGTGGAATAGGCTTTTTTTAAAGTGGGAAAATTATTCTCTAAGACAAATGAGCATAAAACGGCACTGTAGCCATAACCTAAACTAATAGTGATATGCTCATAAAATGGTGATGGCCAAATATTGCTCGTCATCATGGCAATAACTGTACAAAACAGCGTAGTAATCAGCAAACTTTTCACTAATTGCAGTATCGTTTCTTTTCGCTCACTCATTAGAATCGTCCTTTTATATTCAGTAATAGCATATGCTTATCGGATAAATTTGCATACGCTGAGTCGCTTTTTCCTGTCAAAAAACGCGCGGCAAGTTCCATTTCTACACTTGAATCACCTGAATCATGAAGCAAATAATTTAGCCATTGTGTTGCTATCACTCCGTTATCTTCTGGTGAGTAAAGCACATCAAATGTTGGGGTAAATTGACTTAACCATAAGATATCTTTACTCCACTGCCACCTTGTCCATGCGTTAGGATCTAAGCTCCAATGAAACATCATGTTATGTTGAACCATATTGACATGATTAAAACCTTGTTGATATGACGGTGTTGCTACAGTAAACGCATTATTCCACTCGTTTTTACTCCATGCTCGACTGTCATACCAATACTCTAAAACGACACTACTACCGATTTCATTTGCCCAAGTTAACCCTACTAGCGCTTGATAGGCATTCTCTTCTTTTTCTAAAGTGACAAGATAACGTGTGATACTTAGCTGCTGATAAGAAAGATACTTGGATTGATACACTGCCGAGCCATGAAACTCCCACGCGGTATCTAGCACAGTAACAACACTGGCACCTAATAACCCTTGTCGAACATCATCATAATAAGCAACCCATTGGTATTCTGTATCTCCCACTAACGCATAACGTCTTATGCCAATTCCTTGCTGTTCACTTTGCTCTTCTAACTCACTTCCTTCTTGTTGCGTCCATGATGAATCGGTATAAATTAACGACCATTCACCTTGATCATCAAAATAAGAGACCGAAGCGACACCTGCCCCTTCCTCTACCTGTATACCAACAGGGTTTCGACGATAAGGGGTAAAAATATCCAGCGGGCGATAACCATAACCAACACCCCAATCGACTCTTACTTTACCCAACTGTAAATCCAATGGAATATCGGCAATATCAATGCTGCTTTGCCAAAATAATTCACTGACAATCAGCTCACCTTCTGCACTTTTATCTTCTGATTGATTGCTAGATTGGGAATAAAGATCATTACCTTTAAGAGCCACCACCGCATTCCAGTTCTGATAACCGATTTGAACATCCAGTAATCCATTAAACGACTCTTGGTGTTCATTGTCTGTCATTGGAGAAAAAACCGTCTCTCGCTGTTGAACCGTTTCGGCACTCAGCATCCAATCCCACTCGAAAGTCATCTCAGAGGCTTGAGCGCTTAAAGAAGCCGCCCAAGCACTACAATATACTAGCCGTTCTAGCCAAGGTTTCATGATCACAAATCCAACTGTTTGGTGCGTGACAGATAAGCAGGGTTATAATATTTATCGGCAATCTCTGTTGATGTAATTTCTTTATATTCAATCACCGTTTTTTGATTGGTTTGAATTTGATCGTTTAACACCATTGAAATCACTTTGGTTTCGCCTTCCCTTACCCCTTTAATAAACCACGCTTCTTTGGCCATTTTTCCTGAACGCAAATACAAATCGGCTTTAATCGGAAAACCCGTTCCTTGCTCTAACCATAAATCGATAGTGAAATAACTCGCGCCTTTTGTTGTCGCTTTTAGTTTAATCTTCTCAGTTTGAATCGCTTGACCATCGGTTAGCTCGAACGTTGTCGATTCAACCCACTCACCTTGATAATCCTCACTCCACGTTAACGTTGAAATGTCACCCACAGAGGCTTCACCGAGTAACTTTTGCATCGGTGTAATGCGGATTGGTCGGCGACTTTTCGGCATGAGTAACCAATAGTTATCCCCTAGCATCAGCATCTTTTGTCCGGCTTCCACTTGAGAATTAAACAACACCAAAGATTCTCGATCTTCTCGTGTGTATACCGTGTATTGGCGAGTTTTATCTAGCTCGTCATTTTTGTATAGCTTAACCTCAGAAACCACTTTTGCTGAACTTTCACCTAAGCGAAAATCATCGGCCTTTTTCACCAGTTGTTTAACTTGAACCTCGGTTAGGCTGTTTGTATTATCCATATGTTGCGTTGTTGCGATTGCGGTCGATTGGAAGCCAACAAGCACGAACAGAATAAATAAGTGAGATAATTTAGACATAAATAAGCGCCTCTGTAATGGGTTTTTTCACGCCTTTTTTGGCAGATAAGTACGCTGCCAGTAAACAAATACACACAACACCAACGCCTGCATAAGCCACTAATTCAAATGAGAAATAAATATTCAGTGGGTAACCGTCCGTTCTTCCCGAGGTGGTGGCATCTGCACATCAATCACTAACAGCAGTATTGTCGTTAAGGCTGTCATTACTGCACCAAGCATCACACCTATTACCGCAAGCAAGCCCGCTTCTCGTAAGAATGAGTGAATGATCTCGTTAGGATAGCTGCCTAATGCGGATAACGTGCCGATCTCACGCGTTCTTTCTGTTACGGACATCGTCATGGTATTAAATAACGCCACAAATACCACTAGCCCCATAACAAAGCCCATCACACCAAAGATAAGATCATATAAATCTTTCACTTTGTTGTAGAAAAAAGCATGCTCTTGCCATGGAGTGATTTCAACGTCGTAATCAAGTGGCATCGTTTCTAACTCTTGATCTAATCGCTGGTGTAACTCGGCTGTTTTCTCAGTATCAAATAAAAAGACCGATAAGGTGCTTACTTTCTCTGATAACAGTAACTCTTGTGCAGAATCAATATGAATATAAAGCTGACGTTTATCTAACTCGGGAACCCCCGTTGAATAGGTGCCATGCACTTTAAAATCAAACGCGTTAAGTGCCCCTTCGCTGGTGGTTGCCAGTAAAGTTACCCAATCACCCACACTGACGTTGAGGTTTCTCGCTAAATCCACCCCAAGCATAATTTCAGGCTCCATGACATCGTATCGACTTGAGGTAATGTCGGTTAACGTTTTGCCCGATCTCATATCTAAAAATGGGCCCTTCATATCGAACTCTCGATCGTTCACCCCAGTTCCCATGAAAATCGTCGATTTTACGCCATTAGAAATTAGCCCTGTAAAATCAATTCGAGGTTGTACGCCTCTTACTTCATCGTATTTCATCATGGTGCGAATTAATTCTGATGTCTCTGATAATCCATTACTTAATGGCATCTCTTCATCACTTTCAAAATAACCTGGTTGACTTAATGTAAGATGACCCGTATCTCTTGCTGTGGATTCTTTTAATGAGTCATAAGTATATAAACCAAACCCACCCGCACTGGTCAATGCAAATACGGCAATCGTAATAATTAAGATAGAAAGTGCGCTACGACGGCCGTTTCGCAATAAATTCAACCACGCTAAACGCAGAGAATAAGGTAATAGTGAGATTAACTTGCCCATGACACGGCCTCCTTGCTGATGGTTCCATCCAATAAGTTAATGCAAGTATCACAATGTTGCGCCATTCGATAATCATGCGTTGCAACAATAAAGGTGGTGCCAATTTCCTTCCCGAGCGCTTTCATAATATCAATCACGGTCTCTGCGGTTTGGCTATCTAAACTGGCTGTTGGTTCATCCGCAATAACCAAACTTGGTTTATGAACTAAAGCACGTGCAATGGCGACACGTTGCTGTTGTCCACCAGAAAGGTTATCAGGTCGATGGTGAATAACATCGCCTAGTCCCACTTTTTCTAACATCTCAGTGGCTAAGATCCTTTGCTCTTTACTGCTGTATCCATTTAACACTAGTGGGTATGCTACGTTCTCTAATGCGGTCATCACGGGGACTAAATTAAAACGCTGAAACACAAAGCCCAGTTGGTGACGTCGTAACTTAGCGGCTTCAATAGGGTCTTTAGGGTAAAACTCACCATCCATTTTAATTTCTCCCTGATAATCCATATCAAGTAAGCCTAAAATGTTTAATAAGGTACTTTTTCCTGAACCGGATGGCCCGCATAACGCCACCATGCTGCCTTTTATGATAAAACCATCGACTTGTTTCAAAGCCTCCACACGCTGTGAACCGAGCTGATAAGTTTTTTCTATTCCTTTAAAACTGATCATCATTATCTCCTAATTACTTGCAGTAATAAGCGATTGAGCGTTAAGGGATTCTGGATGGGTGTTATCTTGTTTTAGCATCACAGCGAGCCACTCTTCGGCTTGCGCTGTGTCTTCTGCTCTAAGTGCTGCTTGTACTGCGTATCCGTATATCCAAGCCGTCGCTTCATAAGGCTGCTGTTGGAATGTTGGCTCTGAAAGTAGAGCTAAATAGAGATCATAACCACGCTCAAAGTGATTAAACATATCAGGAAGTTGTGAATAGGTTGCTGCCGCTAGGGCACGAGTAAGATAAGACTCAGGCAAACCAGAAACTATCGTCTGTTCTTCAATTGGTGCATTTTCTGTCGCGAGTAAATTTAACCCTTTCCCTATTTTCGCTAGTCCTTGCTCAACGTATTTCATTGCGGTCCATGGCATCATGGCATCTCGACCTTTTAGGGTTTCTGCACTTCCTAAATAGACAAGTGTCAGTGGTGTTGCTCCATCTGTTTGAATCAATTCCTCAAAACGATCATAAGCCTGCTCGACAAGCTGTTCATTTCCGGCTGCCGCTTGGTTATATACAGAAATGTCTTCATCCGTTAACGCCGCTTGAGTTGAAAACGTCATGACACTTATTAATAAACTTACCATTGCTGTTATTCGTTTCATCTGTCTGTCCTTAATTAAATGATCCTGTTTGATGTTCACAGGTTAACTAAGACAAAAACAAAAAAACGTTGAATGCGACGAACGGTAAATAGAGAGGATGAATGGTAATAATGAGTTTAAATACTTGTCATCGATACCTATTCTGGTTAAGTTTAACGCTTACTAATTAAACAAGGATACGTGTAATGGAAATAGTGATTCGCCGAACAGAAGTAAAAGACGTTGATGGGTTGTGTGAATTATACAGCCAACCTCAAGCTCAGGCGCAAACTCTCCAACTCCCTATTCCATCACGTGCTCTCTGGGAAAAACGACTCTCAGCAATACCTGACAATGTTTACAGCTATGTTGCCCTTATTGATGGGAAAATTGTAGGGAATATTGGCTTTGAACACGTAACACGCCCAAGAACCCAACATGTTGCGCACTTTGGTATGGGGGTTCATGATGACTATCACGGTCGTGGTGTTGGAAGTAAATTATTAGAAACGGTGTTAGATCTTGCTGACAACTGGCTCAATGTGAGACGCATTGAAATTGATGCGTTTGTCGATAATCACGCAGCTCTAAGGCTATATAAAAAATTCGGGTTTGTTATTGAAGGAGAAGCTATTGATTCTGCGTTTAGAAATGGTGAATTCATCAACACCTATTATTTGGCTCGCATTAATCGTAACTAACTTCTCTCTTCTTTTTGGTAGTAAACTTAATTAAACGTGGCGGTCTGTTTCTGAATATTAGGAGCAACCGCCATACTTAGCGTAATTGACTGTCTTTACTTGCTCTGCGGTTATAAGCACTGAATGCTTTTTCACGCGCATCTTCTTTTGCCTGACATTCAACACACAACTCTACACCTGGTATTATGTTTCGTCGTGCTTCTGGAATTAATTCCCCACACTCTAAACAATAATTCGTATCATTGTGCTCATGATGAAGATGCGAACGAGCACGGTTAATTGCATCAATTACAGTGGCATCTATTTGTTCTTGAACGCCACCATCTCTTGTAAATCCATTAGCCATAATGGTCTCCAGTTAATGAAATAACGACTAGGAGAGCATTATCTATTATTTACAGTACTCTGATAATAGCGCCAAATGTGAATTACTATTACATTTGTGTAATAAACAAAATTAAGGGGATATTAAAAAAGCCGCAAAATTAACTTACGGCTTTCATTCATAGCTAGAACATTAAATGTGTCGTTAAGCGATAGTTTTTACATACTCTTCCCAATATTGAGTAGCAACCTTAATCGCCTCTTCTCTTGGGTAGTTTTCTGCTCGTTTATTTGCCCACAATACATTAGCCACATTAAAAATAACGGTGTTCGCCATTAACTGTAATTGTTCTGATTTAGTACCTAACAAACAAGATTGAGGGACTGGTAAGTCATTAATTAGAGCTTCTTCCCAATACAGTTCTTCACACTCTCCTTTTGATGCACACCATAGAGACTGGCTAACTTTAGGGTTAAATTCAGATTCTCCACCCATACCTTTAAAACACAATGCTAATTCAGAGCAGTCATCAGTTGCTTGTTGTAAGCGAGATTCCGCTTCACCATGCAGTTGTGGTAAGCCTGGGTGGAAGCTTCCACGTAATGAAATTGGCGCTGATGCTGGGTTTAGCATACGTGCACAGGTATTCGCAGGGGTACGTAAACCATATTCATGTTGCCATAACAGCATGGTTTCTACTTGCGGTGCATAAACCGATAGAGGCAAATAAGCGATATTGCCTTCATCTAGTGCTTTTTGTGTCTCTGCAATACTTGTGCAACTTGGAATATTTAACTTATCAATTACTTGAGATACGTGCTCTCGAGTGCTGCCCAGCTGTAAGTGACCATGAATTAACACTCTATAGCCTTTGTTCGCAAGAATTTGTGCTGCGTACAACTGCCACGAAGGTCCTTGAACCTGACGCTTGCCTGCAAAACACGCCCAATCAATATCAACATTAAGATCTTTTAATTCAGGAGTCTGAACATTACGAACAAATTCACGAATAGCCGTGGTAAAGCCACTTATCTCATCAACCGTTTCATTCTGAACTCGGATAAGCATCATCAACATCGCCATTTTATCATTGCTAATGTCGCCAGAAAGATACTCTTTCATTACTTGATAAGCTTGTTCAAACGTCAATGGTTTGCGGCTGCGTTCGCCACGCCCTACGGTTCTAATGCATTCTATAATTGAGCTCATGACTGTCCTTGTATTTTCTTTATAATTTTCAACTACACAGACGTTATCACATAAACAAAAAAAGCCAAGAAATTCATAATAATCTACAAACCTCTTGGCTATTTTCTTAATCATTCAATGTCTTAATGCACTTTCTCTTCTCGCTCGACACCTCGAAAGAAAATAGGAAACAACTTAATTAATCGATAACAGATCCAAATTAAAATACTTGTGACAATAACAGCAACAACAATAGACGACACTCGATATAAAATAGAGAAGAATGCGTCTTTTTGTCCCGGAATGGCACCTGTAATAGGTATTGTTAATGCTGCCATCGCAGAGAACCCAATTCCTTTAATCGCAGGATTTTCACTGGCTAACCATTTACAAAAGTAACCTGATGCAATCGCAAAACTTAATATATATAAGATTGGATTATCGTATAAATCATATAACACTAACTGAATAGCCATGGCTGCCACACAACCAGCTAACGTTCCTACAATTCGGATACGAGCCATCATCAATGATCCTACTAATGTCATTGGCGAAAGCATAATTAGCATCGACGCTTGAGCGGATAGTGAATCATTTAAATTTGCGATTTCGAAAATCAAAAACACAATCATGGCGACCATCCACCCCAAAGCAGTTTGCTCTAGCATGTCTCTTGGATCTTTACTTTGCCCTTCTACTTTCAAGATTGGAGTGTGCGCTTCAATTGGATCAGGAAACAAATAAAAAGCCATGGCGCAAATTGGCACCATCATAATGGCAGCAACCCATACCCCAATAATAAAGTTCTCTAAATCAAAAGTTGGATATGACCCAAAATTCAACAAAATTGAACCTACCAATAGCCCTGTGTATCCGAATAGATAACTGGCTTTATAATGCATGGCGTGACATTTAAAAAGCAGCATAATACCAACGGCAACGGTCATCAGTAATGGGTATGGCTGTAAAAAGCCAACGATCAATGACACTTGAATCCCTACCCAAAAAATACTGATTAACAGCTGTATGAACATCTGGGCATTCCAGCGGTTCAAATTAGATAAAATAAACAATGGGAACAAGGTACCAAACATACCATTCGACCAGCCAAATACCGTGCACATGGCAAATCCAACAACACAACCAAACCAAATTCGTAATGCTTTCATGTAAGCCTCACACTAATAAATGTAATGTAAATAGCTGATCATGGTAATTAAACTATGGCCAATGTAATCAATCACACTGTTTCCTGAAGTGTAAATAATTACGGTTGCACGCGAACCAACAAATAATCTCGGAGACAATGGTTCATCGCTTGTTAAATTAACGCGTACACGTTGTGCATCTCGCACCCAACGATTACTGACTTCAACACTACTTAATTGACCATTGGCTTTTTGTTGTGCAGAAGCAACACCATAATCACGACTCTCTACAATTAATGGAAATACCTCGCCAGGCATCGCATCGTAAGCGACCTCTGCTCTCATTCCTTTAACCATTTCTGAAGTCGCTTTCTCACGGTAATCGGCAGAAACCCACAGGGAATCCGTTGGGATAAAAGTCAATAATGGCTGGTTAGCATTTGCGAACACACCTACATGCAATTGCATATTGGTAATGATCCCTTCATTCTGAGCAACCACTTGCGTATGCTCTAAATCTAACTCTGCTTGTTTCAAGCTATTTTTCGCTGATAACACAGCACTGCTTTGCCCATTACCTTTGCCTAACTTCACTTCAAGAGCATGAACTTTCTGTTTTGCTGCCATTAAGTTCGCCGCCGCTTGATCTCGTTTAGTTAGTGCTGAATCTAAACCTGAAGCTGAAACTGCGCCAGAATTCGCTAAACGCTTAATACGATGATATTCACGGTTGGCATTATTCGATGTCACTTGTGTTGTCTTTACATTTGATCGTGCAGCCTCTATATCTGCAACTAATGATGCTTCTTGTTCTTTTGCTTGCGCTAACGCTATCTTCGCTTTTTGCACAGCAAGTAGATATTTTTCATCATCAATTTTAAATAACAACTCCCCCTTCTTAACCAACTGATTATTTGTATGGTTAACTTCAACAATACGGCCTGACACCTCAGGAGAAATTTGAACAACAAACCCTTGGACTTTGCTTTGAGTCGTTAATGGTGTGAGTCTATCCGCCATCACTAAATAAGCGGTAACGATAAGAAACAATACAATTAGAATTCGCATCCATTGTTTAAATTTTTGTTCTGCAGCTTGCATATATATTCTCGATAAAATCAAAATTGACGTGATCTAGCTCTCATTATAAGGCGTGATTTCAAAACGAATAGATGGCAAAATAGAACACATAAGACCTATAAATAGGACAATAACGTGTACGAAAACCGTAAATCTTTGCCTTCATTTGATGATATTTATCTTTTTGTCCTTGTCGTAAGGCACAAAGGGATAAGTGCTGCTGCACAATTCTCAGGCCTACAACGCTCGAAAGTCAGCCGTCGGTTACAAGAATTAGAAAAGGCGTTAGGTCATCAATTATTAATCAGAACCACTAGATCAATTGAGTTAACCAAACAAGGAGAATGGTTATATCAACAAGCATCAAACCCAATTAACACCTTAGTTGACGCAAGTTTATTGATGAGAGATCACCATGTAACACCAAGAGGAACATTAAGAGTAGCAATACCTCCTGCTCTTGGTATGACAGAAGTATTCTCTACTCTTATTGAAAAATACATAGAAGAAAACACTGAGGTTAAATTAGAAATTGAGCATCACGTTCAATCATTAGACTTACGCAGAAGCAATATAGATTTGCAAATATTGCCAAGTTATATCGAGCCATTGCATAACGATTACATCCAACAACGTTTAATTCAAATCCCATATAGCATGGTTGCGTCTCCAAATTATTTACGTGTTAATGGTCACCCAGATAACGTTACTCAGTTGGATCAATTCCATTTATTAGCAAGTCGATATAATAAAAGTTTATTGCCTCAAGGATTAAATTATCAGCTATTTAGTGATGATCTGAATTTATTACAAAAATTAGCAATATCAGGAAAAGGAATCGCTTTACTGCCATCTATTCTAATTGAAGAAGATATTAAGCAAGGGTTGCTTGTTGAAGTATTACCCAGAAAATCATTTACCGATTTAACTATTACTCTAATTTATCCAACACCGCATTATTTACCTGAAAAAACACGAGCAATGGTAAATTTATTCAGAGCCACCTTCTCAGATTTACCTTAAAAATCAGTAAAATAACTGATAACCACTCAAATATTAGCATTTTAAATAGAATCGAAAATTAAAATGCTATGTTCTAGATTTTCGAGCAATATATTATTAACCACATGAATAGGACGGGTTAGCAAAAACGGAAATAAATGTCCATAAATGCTACAACCTTTGTCTCAAAAATACGATTTTTTTGACAGTTTGTCAGAAAGATAACCAAATTTAGGGCACGTTATTTTTTATTATAACTACTCAACTAGCCCAAGTGAGCCCTAAATATAAAGCCAATATCATCAAATGATATTGGCTTTATTCTTTTTACTTAAACAGTAAACTAAATAATTAATTATCTAGAGCTTCAAGATGAATGTACTTACCCATATTTTTGCGTTTTACACTTGGCATGTATGGAATTTCACCTAATTTTGGTGCAGGCATTTTATCTTCTAACATCTTAATGATTTCAGCGTAGTTTTCTGTACCTGGGTTTACTCGGTTAGCTACCCAACCAATAATATCTAAACCATCATGTTGAATCGCTTCAGCAGTTAGCATTGCATGACTTAAACAACCGAGTTTAATCCCAACAACCAATACCACTGGCAATTTTTCTTGCTGTACCCATGTTGATAAACAATCATCTTTAGATACAGGAACACGCCATCCACCAGCACCTTCAACTAAAACAACATCTGATTTCTCTTTTAATGAAGCTAAACCTTCAGATAATACGGAGTAATCAATAACCACATTTTCTGCTTCTGCTGCAATATGTGGTGACGCTGGCATTAATAACGCATATGGGTTTACTTCTTCATAGCGTAATTCAACATTGGCTACAGCACGTAAATGGATTGCATCAGAGTTTTGAACGCCTTCGCCTTTGTCTTCTGAGCCTGCTGCTACTGGTTTATAAGCAGCAGTTCGTAAACCTTTCATGTTTAACGCATCTAAAATCGCTTTTGAAGCAACGGTTTTACCCACATCTGTATCTGTTCCTGCAATAAAAATGCATCAATCATTACTTATAACTCCGTAGCCTACCTGATATGTAGCAGGTAAGTGGTTTAATTCACTTCTAAATATTTGATACGCTTCTTCCACTGCTAATAGCTTTTCTTTGCTCAATAATCCTGAGCTGCGACCATTAGGTAAATGCGTTGCTCCAATTCCTTTTAAATCTTTCATTAAAGCAAGAGCGGAAGAATACGTCATCTCGACAGACGTGCAGTGTAGTGTAAAGTTGTTGCATTCAGATTGCGCTAACGCAATTTTTACCATAGATGGCGTAATAAAATCGTTAACATGTTGATATAAATCAACCTTTGACCATGCCTTTTTCAATTCAAACAGTGAGCCATCTAACAAAGTTGAGAAAATAACCTTGCTTTTATTATGGCTAATTCGTTTCATTTCTCTTAATGGGACCGATAAATCTTGGCACCATTGCAGCGCTAAACTGGATACGACACCATCAAATTCATCATCCATGAACGGAAGATCTTCAGCATCACCTTGAATATAGGTAATATTGTGATCACCACATCGTTCTTTCGCTTTCTCTAACATGACAGACGATAAATCAAACGCTACGACGCATGCTCCCCGTTTTAACAAGGCTTCGCAACAATAACCAGTCCCACACCCCACATCTAAAATTCGTAGCCCAGTTAGATCGGTTGGTAAATAAGACAAAAGCGTATCTGCCACTTGGCGTTGAAATTCTGCTGAACGATCATAGGTATGCGCCGCTTTACTAAATGCAGCTTGAATCGCTTGTTTTTCTTTATTTGATGTTGAATTAAACATATCGATGGCAACTGCTGGATTCACCATAACACCTCATCCTAATTCGTTTATCGCTTGTGTCAGCGCTGAAATATCTGCTGATGAATGATTGGCACTTAAGGTCACTCTTATTCGAGCTGAACCGACTGGAACCGTTGGTGGACGAATTGCTGTTGTCCATAACCCTCGCTCTTTTAACAAATCAGCGAGTATCATCGCATCGGTTGCTTCACCTATGATAATAGGCTTAATTGGCGTTGGTGTTTTTTCTGCACCCACAAAATTCATTAATTCAGACTCAAATTGTTGATTTAATTCTTTGAGTTTGTCACGTCGCCATTCTTGTTGTTGGATCATCAATAAGGCATGAGATAACGCATGAGCTTGAGCAGGCGGCATTGCCGTAGAATAAACATGATGACGTGCAAATTGCGATAAATAATCACCACACTCTTGATTGCAAAGCACAGCCGCACCAGACAATCCGAACCCTTTTCCGAAAGTAACAATTAATATATCCGGCGTTATCGAATAAACATCACAACAGCCTTTACCATTACTACCTAACACTCCACACCCATGGGCATCATCCACCATTAGCCAAGCATCATTTTCCTTAGTGAGGGTTGCAATATCGGCTAATGGAGAAAGATCCCCATCCATACTAAATACGCCTTCCGTCACCACCAATGTTGGCTCATCTGATGAACGCTTTAACAAACTATTTAAGTGGTCAACATCATTGTGTTTAAAGCGTTTCATCACTGCGGGAGATAACATTCCCGCTTCCATTAGTGAGGCATGATTCAATTTATCTTGTAATAAGGTGTCACCCTTTTCTAATAATGAAAAGAGTACCGCTTGATTGGCACTAAAACCTGAATTAAACAAAATCGCACAATCAAAGCCAAGCCATTCTGCCAACTGAGATTCTAAATTGGCATGCGGCTTTGAGTAACCAGTGACTAATGGAGAGGCGCCACTGCCACTTCCGTATAAAGATAGTCCCTCTTGCCACGCTTCCATCAACTCTTTGCTACTCGCCAAGCCTAAATAATCATTTCCAGAAAAATTCAAATAGCTTTTTCCATCAACAACTAATGTGGCCTGATTTCCTTGCGACACCACTCGACGTGAGCGATTTAGCCCTGCTTGCTTACGTTGATTAAGCGCAGAGCGAATACGTTGATTAAACGCTTGCTTCATAGAACAAGTCATCTTTATTTGGACGAGCTGCAACACGTTCTGCCACTCTATCAAGCAATTCATGCTCTTGAATTTGATCAGGTTTTTGCGCTACTTGCTCACTGTTCACACCCAATTTTTTGAAAAGTTGCATGTCTGTGTCTTCATCTGGATTTGGCGTAGTTAGCAACTTACATCCATAAAAAACCGAATTGGCACCAGCCATAAAGCATAATGCTTGCATTTGCTCATTCATGCTTTCGCGTCCTGCAGAAAGACGTACAGCAGATTCAGGCATCATGATGCGAGCAACGGCGATCAAACGAATGAAATCAAATGGATCAACGTCTTCAGCGTCTTCTAATGGGGTTCCTTTTACTTTTACCAACATATTCACAGGAACAGATTCTGGATGTTGAGGTAGATTCGCTAATTCAACAAATAGACCAGCACGATCACTTGCACTTTCCCCCATACCAATGATGCCACCAGAACAAATTTTCATCCCAGCATCACGAACGTGAGATAGCGTATCTAAACGATCTTGATAAGTTCGAGTGGTAATAATATTGCCGTAAAATTCAGGAGAAGTATCGAGGTTATGGTTATAGTAATCTAAGCCTGCTTCGGATAATTCACCGGCTTGCTCGGCGGTGATCATGCCTAGCGTCATACATGTCTCAAGGCCCATTTCTTTCACGCCTTTAATCATGTCCAATAGATATGGCATATCACGTTCTTTTGGGTTCTTCCAAGCAGCCCCCATACAAAAACGAGTCGAACCTGAATTTTTTGCTTTTTTCGCAGCGTCTAAAACACTCTCCACTTCCATTAAACGTTCACGATCAACATCAGTGCGGTAGTGAGCACTCTGCGGGCAATACTTACAGTCTTCAGGACAGGCTCCTGTTTTAATTGAAAGTAGTGTGCTCACCTGTACATGATTAGCTTGTTGATATTTTCTATGTACTAATTGAGCCTCAAAGATCAAATCCATAAACGGTTTATCCATCAAGGTTTGTACTTCAGCTACGGTCCAGTTATGTCTCACTTCCACGTGTAAATTCCTTTATTATTTTATGGCTCAACAACCATGTAATGACTGTTTTTATACTTGGCTAGTCTACGGTTAAACGATACACTGTCAACCTAAAGAAAAGAATAAAGTTTACAATTGGTGAATAAATGAGCATTAACGTCGATTTGGATTTTGACCGTCAACACATCTGGCACCCATATACTTCAACATTAAACCCACTGGCTTGCTATCCTGTCACTCATGCAAAAGGGGTTAATATTTATCTAGAAAATGGGACCAAACTTGTTGATGGCATGTCGTCATGGTGGTCTACCATACATGGATACTGCCACCCTCACCTGAATCAAGCATTAAAAGATCAAACCGACAAAATGGCACACGTGATGTTCGGAGGCATTACTCATCAACCTGCTGTTGAACTTTGTAAGAAACTGGTCGAACTCAGTCCATCTCGATTAGAACAAGTATTTTTAGCCGATTCAGGTTCAGTAGCCGTTGAAGTCAGTTTAAAAATGGCACTTCAATATTGGCACGCGAAAGATCAGCCTAGATCTAAATTCTTAACCGTGCGTCATGGTTATCACGGTGATACCTTCGCTGCCATGTCAGTAACCGATCCTGACAATTCCATGCATGGACTTTATAAAGGCTTTTTACCTGAGCATCTGTTTGTTGAATCACCAAGCAGTAAGTTCGGTGGAGTGTGGAACCCTGATGATATCCTTCCGTTAGAAGCCATGTTAGCAGAGCGACACAATGACATTGCAGCAATGATCCTTGAACCCATTGTTCAGGGCGCTGGCGGGATGCGCTTATACCATCCCCAATATCTGAAAGAAGTACGCCGCTTGTGTGATAAATATGGCTTACTTTTGATTTTAGATGAGATAGCAACAGGTTTCGGCCGAACAGGAAAGTTATTTGCTTGCGAGCATGCCGAGATTGAACCCGATATTATGTGTATTGGTAAAGCACTCACTGGGGGCTACATGACGCTTTCAGCAACACTCACCAGTAAAGTGGTTGCAGACACGGTATGCAGTGGTGATGCGGGATGTTTTATGCATGGTCCTACATTTATGGGCAACCCACTTGCTTGTGCCGTTGCCAATGCCAGCCTAGAACTAATCCAACAAAATCATTGGCAAACTCAAACCAAACAGATAGAAACCTGCTTTTCTGAATTATTACCTCAACTTAAAAAACATAACGTTGTAGCAGATGTTAGATGGCTAGGCGCTATTGGTGTAGTAGAGCTAACCACGCCCGTTGATATGGAGAAAATTCAAGCACATTTTGTTGAACAAGGGGTTTGGATAAGGCCATTTGGGAAACTCATTTATATGATGCCTCCATTCATTTCTCAACCTGAGCACATTACTAAGCTTGTTAACTCTATTGATAGTGCCCTAGAAACTCTGTTCTAATAATAAAAAAACCGATGCCTTTACAATAAAGGTATCGGTTTTTTAGACGCACAAATTCAACGTCGATATTTGCCGTTATTTAACTTTAGGCTCATTAGTAAAATCATCTTCTACTAACTTATAAATAATAAAGATAGCGAGCTCGAGTAATGCAGTAAGAATCAAGCTCATGATCACGTAGCGTTCAGCAAAAACACCAATACCGTGTAAGATTGTTGATTGAATAACAAACGCGCCAACTACGCCTAAAATCAACAGCTGTAAAAATTTAATAAACTTCAGCATTTAAATTCCTTCTTTATCATTATCTTAAATAATTGAAATCAACCTTTATAGAGTACACCAAAATAGTGATGACATAATGATTAATTTCAATAAGATGCTTTATCTTGTCCTTTAGAAGCGACTTTTCTTACTTTTATGACGTATTACTCTGGCTTCCAATCATCATTAATTTTAGACGTTAAGATGTGATCTTCCCATGCACCATTAATATATAAGTACTTTTTCGCTTCACCTTCTTTAACAAAACCAAGTGCAGCAAGTACTTTTGCGCTCTTTTCGTTACGTGGAATATAAGCGGCCATGATTCGATGTAAATTTTGAGCTTTAAACATCCAATCAATAGTGACATTCACCGCTCGTCTCATGATCCCTTTTCCTTGATACTCTGAATCCAAAGAATAGCCAACATGCCCAGCATGAAAAGGAAAACGAGTGATATTACTGTAACTCACCGTCCCTATTATCTTATGCTCGTTTTTATCAACCACCACAAAATAAAAGGCCAAGTTATGTTTATGCAATTCCACAAGCTGCAATAAACGCTGCTTCCAGCCTTCAGGTGTAAAAAAAGCGTGGCTTCGTTTAGGCTCCCACGGAGCAAGATGATGACGATTACGCATAAAATAGTTGGCAATCGTCACTGCGTCACTGCTTTTTATTAAACGAACTTGGTAATGCTCAAACTCAAAACTTACATCCATGTCGTTTCTCTCTATTTTTTACCAATTCCATAATCACGCAATTTATTTGCAATTGCAGTATGTGATACACCTAAACGCTTGGCTAACTTACGACTCGATGGAAATTCATTATATAAACTAGATAAAATACTCGACTCATAAGATTTCATGATTTCATCCAGTGAACCATCAGTATTAATATTAAGACTTCTTGGCGCATTTTTATCAACAATTGGAAGCATAAAATGAGAGGTAGATAGTTGATTTCTATCCATTTGCGTTAATGCTTTTAATGTTGTGCTTCTAAGCTGGCGTACATTACCCGGCCATGTGTAACTGGCTAAATAATCGTATACTTCTTCGTCTATGCTTGGCTTAACAATTCCTAGCTCTTTACTTAGTTGCGCTACAAAAAAATCAAACAAGGTTGCCACATCAGAAATACGATCACGCAATGGCGGTATCTCTAAAAACAGCACGTTTAGACGGTAATACAAATCTTCACGGAATAAGCCTTGCTCTACCAACTCAAGTAGCTCTTTTTTACTTGCACCGATAATACCGACATCAACATGGATCTCTTTTTCTTCACCTACTCGACGGAAATTACCATCTTGAATAAAGCGTAAAAGTTTAATTTGAAGTAGCGGACTCATCTCACTGATTTCATCAAAGAAAACCGTACCACCATCAGCTTGTTCAATGATGCCTTTCTTACCTTCTGGCATATTAGGGAACGCACCTGGTGCATAACCGAACAACTCTGTTTCAGCCACATCATCAGGCATCGCTGCACAGTTCACCACCATAAAAGCCTTACCTGAACGGATAGATGCATTATGACATGCGCGAGCCAACATCTCTTTACCCGTTCCTGTCTCACCTTGGATCAATAATGATTGATCAATGTCAGACAGTTTTTTAGCTTGAGAAATAAGTTGTTTATATTTAGTTGATGAACCGACAAAGTGCTCAAAACCTAAATTTGATGATTCAGGTATAAATGGGCGTGCGTTTTGCGCCTCGATAGCGGGTTTGATAATGACAACTGCACTGGTCAAAATTGAGGTGTTACTGTCATCTGTAATGTAAACTGGCATGATCTCCATGATGTAGTTCATGCCATCAATCAACATAGGTTCACGTTGTCGAATACGAGATTCTTCTAACCATAATTGAACATTAAAATCTGGCAATAAAACCGTTGCTGATTGGCCAATAAGCGACGTTTTATCCAATTTAAAAAGTGACACTACCGCATCATTAATTGTATCTATCTTGCCTTTTAAATTGATAGAGAAAACAGGGTCTGGCAAGGTACTTAATACGGCTAATAGTTCAGTATTTCGACGTTCACTTGGTAAAAATTGAATTTTTCTGACATCCATCACACCATCAAGTCGACGAATTTTCGCCATTAATTGACTAAACTCATCGAAATCGATTTCTGGGAAGTTAAGATAGATTAAGCCTGACTTATCAATTTCAATGTCACGTAAATCAATATGTTGAGAAGCTAAAATATCTAATAACTCGCGAGTAAGACCTAAGCGATCCTTGCATTGCACTTCAAGACGCACAAAAATTCCTCAATAATAAGGGTGTCAAAATATGTTTACACCAGTTTGCGTGAGAGAAAAAAAAGAGTCAAGAAAGAAGTGATCTAAAAACTGTTTTAATTCGTTATACTTTTTAGTACATGGATGGGGGAAATTATCATGACTATTAATGTTGGCATCAGTTCTTGTGTTATCGGAGAAAGTGTTCGTTTTGATGGCGGGCACAAGAGCAATAAATTCGCATCAAAAGTATTATCACCATATTTTAATTACATACCAATCTGCCCAGAAGTAGGAAGCGGTATGTCTGTACCACGACCAACCATCAGATTAATGACAAACGATGAACGCATCGCCTTAGTTGATTCTAAGGATTCAAGTATTGATTACACGGATTCCATGCTTGAATTCTCAAATAAAACCGTTGATGCCCTGATGGATGCAGATCTATGTGGTTACATTGTCTGTGCCAATTCACCAAGTTGTGGCATGGAACGCGTTAAAGTTTACAGTAAGAACAATGCCACTAAAAATGGCGTTGGCTTGTATACCGGAACGCTAATGAAAAAAATGCCGTGGTTACCTGTTGAAGAAGACGGTCGATTAAATGATCCCGTTTTAAAAGAAAACTTCATTACACGTGTTTTTTGCTTACACGATTTATATCAGTCTATGGATGGACAACCTACCGCAGGAAAAATTGTCGCTTTCCATTCTCGTTATAAATACACATTAATGTCCCACTCTACTGTCGGCTATAAAAACCTTGGTAAATTGGTGGCTCGTGTTGCTGAATACGATATTCACGAATTTTTCAATCTATACCGAACTCAGTTAATGCAGACTATGAGTATTCGAGCTACCCGTAAAAATAACACCAACGTATTAATGCACTTACAAGGTTATTTCAAGAAAGATTTAGATTCACCTCAGAAGCAGGCTTTAGCTGAGCTCATTCAAGAGTATAATCAAGGTTTATTGCCTTTGTTGTCTCCTATCACTTTGATTAAACACCATTTAAGTATGCACAATAATGATTACTTAAAACAACAATCTTTCTTAAACCCTTACCCACAAGAGCTAAGATTACGCTATGGATTATAAACACAACTTACAATGTGTTTGGTTCCGACACGATTTGCGAACCATTGATAACCCAGCATTACAGGCTGCTATTGAGAATCAGCAGCCTACTTTTGCTCTATTTATTTATTCTGAATCTCAATGGAAAAAACACAATAAAGCGCCGATTCAAATCGATTTAATCAAAAGGCGGTTAGTGGAATTAAAAAATGAATTAGAGCAACTCAATATTCCATTAATCATTATTTCTAGCCCTTTATTTTCAGAGATACCAGCGAAGATAACTGCGCTATTTAGTGAACTCAGTGTTAATGCATTATTTGCAAACAAAGAATACGAGCATGATGAACGACTTCGTGATACTCAAGTATACGAATCATTACTCAATACAAACTGCTATTTTTTCGACGCCAAATGCATACTACCCGTTGGTACTATCATTAACCGAACTCAACAGCCTTATAAAGTATTCACGCCATTTAAAAAAGCGTGGAAAGCCTCGTTTTATCAACAACAGCCACACATTACCAAAACCGGGAGATCCGTTCTGTGTGACCCCAAATTGATTAAAAAGCTATTCCTAAATAATGATGACTCTTTTGCTTTTTCATCTTCAAATGAAAGTGGAAGTTGGCCGGTTTCGACAAAAGCAATTATTGATATATTACGTCAATTTTGCCGTCAAAAAGTAAGCCAATACCATAACAATCGAGATTATCTCGAGATACAAGGCACAAGTCAGTTATCCCCTTATTTGGCCATCGGCGCTATATCAGCAAAGCAATGTGCGTTGCGTTTGCACCTAGAAGCGAATTATGAATTAAATCAAGGAGAGGACATTTGGCTTGATGAGTTAATATGGCGTGAATTTTATACGCACCTACTTCATTTTTATCCTAATTTATCAAAAAATCAGGCATTTCTTTCTTATGATAAATACATTGAGTGGGATAACAACCTAGACAATTTTGAACGCTGGTGTAAAGGTGAAACAGGCTTCCCGATTGTTGATGCAGCAATGAAACAGTTAAATACCACAGGTTGGATGCATAACCGATTACGCATGATCACCGCCAGTTTTCTAGTTAAAGATTTACACATTGATTGGCGTTGGGGCGAACAATACTTTATGTCAAAGTTAATTGATGGTGATTTTGCATCGAACAATGGTGGTTGGCAATGGTGTGCGTCTGTTGGATGTGACAGTTCTCCTTACTTTCGTATCTTTAACCCAATAACTCAGGGAAAAAAATTTGATGCGGATTGCATCTTTATTAAACATTGGCTTCCTGAATTAAAAGCGCTGAGCAACAAGGAAATTCACCATCCTAATCCTGCACCGTTATTGAAATCGGGTAACTATCCTGATCAAATTGTTGATCACGCTCAGCAAAGAATCAAAGTTGTCGAGGTTTATAAGCAAGCAAAACAACTGGATATTGCAAGTTAACCACGCTTGAGTATGATTAATACATCTATTACTAAGAGATGTATTAATCGATGCCTTTACCTTTTGTTCTTGCAGGTCCTATTGTTCGAAAATCCTCAGAAAGTGAAATTAATTTGTGGATTTCAACATCTCAACAATTAACAGGGAAAGTACTCATTACTGTTAAAGGGCATCAGCAATGCTTCGATATAACCCCATCGCAAGGCATCCAATTAGGAACCAACGCATGGGTTTATCTTTTACATTGCCAAGCTACATTCCCTGCAAACGAAGCTATCTCTTACGATATTGATACTCAATATGGATTGCTCTCAAAACTATTACCTCATGCTCTGTATGATAATGAATCTTCATTTACACTCATCATCAAAAATACAGCCGACTACGTGTTACATGGCTCGTGCCGCAACCCACACTATGCAAGTAAAGACAGTTTAGTTATTGCTAATCAGCAGCATCAAGCGCAGCAACCAGAAGAAAGAGCAAGCCTATTGATGATGAGTGGTGACCAAATCTATGCCGATGATGTGGCAGGACCAATGCTTTACGCTATCCAGCAAGTGATACCTAAACTGGGTTTATTTGAAGAAACCTTGCCCCACTCTGAAATACAAAATTGCTCAGAGCTCTTTGTGCACCCTCATAATTTGTATCATAGAGATAAAATCCTACCTCATTACGTAGAGAAGAATAATTTTTTATCTCGCTGCAATTTGTATCGCTCTCGTCCAATATTCAGTTCGACTAAGCATGAAAATCATTTAATAAGTATCTCTGAGTTCTTTGTTATGTACTTATTAGTATGGTCTCCAACGCTTTGGGAAACGATTTCTTTACCAGAAAAACACCCTAATTTAGAGGGTAAATGGCAAAAGATGTGGCAACAAGAGAAACAACAAATTGATCTTTTTGTCGATGGACTAACTGATGCGCAGCAATTATTTGCGCACATACCGACTTATATGATTTTTGATGACCATGATGTTACTGATGATTGGAATCTAACCATTGGTTGGGAGAATGCCGTAAACGGCCACCCACTTGCATCTCAAGTCATTGGTAATGGATTAATTAGCTACTTTCTCTGTCAGGGTTGGGGAAATAACCCAGAGCAGTTTGATGCTGAGTTTTTAGATGCATTTAGAGATCTTTTTTCTCAATATAACAATGAACAACATCAAAAATTAATTTGGACTCTAACTCGCTTTGAACAATGGCATTACTCAATTCATACTACTCCGAAAGTTGTGGTTCTAGATACTCGTACTCGTCGTTGGCGATCAGAATCAAATACCAATAAGCCTTCTGGATTAATGGATTGGGAGGCTTTACTCGATTTACAACACGAGTTAATTGATCAAGAGTCGATCATTATTGTGTCAGCGGCACCCATTTTTGGGGTTAAATTTATTGAAGCATTACAAAAAACCATGACATTGCTAGGTCAACCTTTGGTTATTGATGCTGAAAACTGGATGGCACACCCAGGCTCTGCAAATACCTTGCTGAGTATTTTAACTCACCCTAAAACACCCCAAAACTTTGTTATTCTATCTGGCGATGTGCACTACTCATTTGCCTACGATATTAATGTACGTCACAGCAAATCAAGCCCTGATATTTACCAAATTACGTGCAGTGGATTCAAAAATGAATTCCCTAATGCTCTCTTACGTTTTTGTGATTTTATGGACCGTATTCTTTATAGTCCGCACTCACCTTTAAACTGGTTTACAAAACGAAAAAATCTATTGGTGTCAAAGCGAGATCCATCAACATCAAATCAGCATAAGTTGATTAATCAAAGTGCGATTGGAGAGTTAAAGTTAGATGATAAAGGCAAGCCAACACAGATATCCATTCTGACTGCAGAAGGAAAATCTATCTCGTTCTTGCCTAAATAAACGCTAGAAAACTAGCTTGGGGAAATTAATCGTTGAGTGTTGCGTCTAAGTCGCACTCAACTTCCATTGAATTATGGAAATACAGACCGGCTTCAATTGCATCTAGCCATTCTAATTCCATCTCTTCACGATATTTTATTTTATCGAGATAATTATTACTCATCTATCATTTCCTTATTTGAGTATATGAGTGTTCTGATTATACAAACCTGCTATGACATTACTGTGACAGAGTTAAAACTACCATTCTGTAAATTTTAAATTCATCACACACATTGAGAATGATTCTTATTTATATTGATAATCATTTCCATTTAACCTAAGCTATAGGTTTGTTATCTAATGAATTCTTATTATGAAATCCACACCACTACTGTCACTTATTTCATTACTGCTTTTGTCAGGATGTAGTCAAAACATTCACCAAAAGGCTGACGTTGAACCTTCTGTAGAGAGCTTTTACGATTACCAACTGCTTTCACCTAGTAGTGACGTCATTACGCTTACCTCTCTACCTGATGAAATACGCAATGCTGATGTTGTTTTAATTGGTGAATGGCACACACATGCCGGTGTTCATCGTTTCCAAACGGATTTATTTAAACAATTAGCACAGGAAAACCCAAATTTAGCGTTATCAATGGAACAATTTACCCGTGATAAACAAGACATTCTCACTCAATATCTCTCAGGGGAAATTGGTGAACAGACCTTAATGAAAGAAGCGAACGCTTGGCCAAATTATGAAAGTGATTACCGTCCGTTAGTTGAATTAGCCAAATTTTATCAACGTGATGTTATTGCATCAAACGCGCCAAAACCGATTGTAAAATGTATCGGTCAGCAAGGTATTGGTTATCTCGACAAACTCAATGACACCGAGCGTACATGGCTTGCCGCTAACATAGATACAGCTGATTCTGCATATAAAACGAAATTCTTTAATTCAATGCACCATGGAGATGAATCTCAAACCAAAAAACAGTATGCCGCTCAAATAACATGGGACGCAACTATGGCTGAAAGCATTGTTAACTACATCGGTCAGCACCCAAATTCACAAGTCGTGCATATTGCTGGTAAATTCCATATTGAAAACGGATTAGGGACCGCAGCGCAGATTCTAAAACTTAATCCAAACCTGAACGTGGTTGTGGTGACACCAACTGAAGCGATAAGCCCAGAGAGTAAAGATTATCAATTAAAGGTATTAACACCGCCTAAGCGTTTCGTTAAAAAAGAGAACATGATGAACGCTTATAAAGATCTAAAAACCGTAACAAAGATCTGGTGTGTAAATAATAATAAAAAAAACCACCTACCTTTGACGGGGGAGTAAAAAGGTAAGTGGTTTTGGTATTTTTTAAGTGCGCTATTTTCGGATAACAAGTATGACTTCCCCGACTTGTATTCCCCATTTATAAATGGCAGTTTGATTGATCACCACAGACTCTGATATTTGATAAATCCAATCATCAAATTCAACTTCATACTGTGAATCATCCACCTCCAATACCATGGCATATTTCCAATGTAGCGCATTACCTGCACTCTCTCCGGTGGCTTGTTCAAGAATGTCATTGGCTTTTCCTGTATAGGTTTGGTTACCTAAATCTTGAATAACCCAAGTGCGATTTTGTTTTTCGCCATCGTTAAATAAAAACTGTTCATCTAACGTTAATGTGTTTTCTTTCCAACTGGCTTGCAAATCAACCGTGAATGTTCTTACTACTTTGCCATCAAATCCTTTTACTATTCCCTCTGCTTTTAAGTCACCTTGAAAAAACGCTTTCATTGAAAATGACGGGTTACTTCAGCGTAATCACTAACCTCTTGAGATGAACACCCCATTAAAACGAAACTGAGCAGCACAAAAATAAGCTTTTTCATTACTCGGCTCCTATCAGTTCTAATCGCAGGTCGGGATACGTTGTTTTTTCTGACACCCAAATATCCAAGAACAGCTGTGAGAAATCGGAATTTGCGATGCTTCCTATGGGTTTATTGTTTAAAAAGAATTCGTTGGTTCCGTTTTCATCAATAGTAAATACAAGTTTATCTTCTGGTTTCACATCAGGAAAAACGTTCTCTAATTGCTCTAACCAACTATTTAAGTCTGGATGGTTGATGGCTTGTTTTTGCCATTGCTCTTTTGTCGCTTTTATTAAGTTTTCTTTGGATATATTACGGTAATACTCGATTTCTAAGGCCTGTGGGTATTCACCATAAGTAAATTGACCTGATGAAGTAAAAAGTTGTGCCTGATAAACTGAAATGAGATACCAAGTTAATTCCGATTTACCGCTACTTTCTAACCCAGATAATGGCGCGGATTGAACACTACTTGTTATTAACAACCCCGCTAGAATGAGCATGTTGATTTGCTTCGCCATGTGAACTCCCCTTTCCTGTATTCTTTGATTTATTCGTTTCTGAATAATAATAAATACGGGTAAATTGACAGCCCAGATCACCGCAACAGCAAATAAAGTGATATTTAATGAATAGACAAACTCAACGCCGCCAAGTCGTTGTCCTGCGAGATAGTTTAAAGGCCCCGCAATGGCACCAAATAAAGAGATAGCGACGATATGAAAACGGCTTAACCACTTCAAACTGTGATTTAAAGCAATAGAGAAGTGAGCCCAAATCATAATTAACCAAATAGGAATAATGACGTTATTGGCAAAAGCAAAGATATCGATTAACGATAAGAAGGAATCACTAATAACACCAATAATACCAATAACCGTGATCATCATGGCATCTTGTTTTCGACTTGGTGATACCCACAAATGGATCAATACAGAAAGTAATAAAAAAGGAATGGCTTGCTGCTTGTAAATGATGGCAGCAAGCCAGGCAAGCTGAAACCACACGGCATTAATCAGAGGGAAATAACGTTGCATGGCAGCCTCCTAAACAATAATTTGCAAACATCAATCTATAAAAATCACTTGCAAAAAACTTTACTAACAATCTATATCAATGGACTTAAACAACACCATGTTGTGGTTTTGCGGCAACAAGGTGAACAGTACTGATTTTTCTTTCAAGAAATCCACCCTCGCAATAACATAAATAGAATTTCCAAAGACGAATAAAGTCATCACCATATCCCATATCTTTTAACTCACCGGCAGATTTATCAAAACGTTGATACCAATGATTCAATGTTTTGGCGTAATCCAACCCAATATCATGCAATGAAGTGATCACCATATCCGTGTTCTCAGCCACTTTATTTGCCATGACACTCACTGAAGGTAAACACCCACCAGGGAAAATGTATCGCTGAATAAAATCAACACTCTTACGGTATTTGTCATAGCGTTGGTCAGAGATGGTAATTGCTTGAATAAGCATCTTTCCTTCCGGCTTTAAATGCTGGCTACACACATCAAAGAAAGTGCTTAAATATTCGTGTCCTACTGCTTCTATCATTTCAATCGACACTAACTTGTCGTATTGACCTTCTAACGTACGGTAATCTTGTTTTAACAAGGTAATTGAATCTTCCAAACCCAACTGTTTCACTCGCTGCTCGGCATACTCGTATTGAGCGTCTGATATGGTTGTGGTTGTGACTTTTACACCATAATTCTGTGCAGCATAAATGGCTAATGCTCCCCAGCCTGTTCCGATCTCAAGAAGGGTTTCACCGGGTTTTAGCTCCAAACGCTCACAAATGGTTTGTAATTTAAATAACTGAGCCTCTTCCAAATTGGCTTCTTGATGTGGATAAATGGCACTTGAATACAGCATTTCTTTATCAAGGAATGTTTTATACATTTCATTCCCTAAATCATAATGAGCCAGTATGTTTTTCTTTGAACCATGCTCGGTATTCTTATTGCGTTTATGGTTTAACAAGTCGAAAAATTGAATAATTTTACTAAAACTGTTTTCAACTCTATCTAACACGCCCTGCTCACGACCTAACACTTGAATCACTTTGGTTAAGTTCGGACTTGTCCACCATCCAGCAACATAAGCTTCGCTGGCACCGATACCACCACCGAATAAAATTTTTCGATACGCTTGCGTATTATGAATCTCCACAACGGCTTCTAACGTTGCATCTGGATTTCCTAAAGTGACTTGGCCAATTTGATCGTAAATGGTTAAAGATGCTTGAGACATTTTACCTAAATAGTCAATTAACACCTTTCTTGCCAGACCATCAATCCAACTTACAGGTTCTACTTGTTGATTTTCTATCGAAACAGAATTGATTTGATTATTAGACATGGTTCCCCCTACTTTTCTGGATGAGGCACAAACGGTATTCGTTTTAAGCATAATTTCAGTGCCTGCCAGTAAATTCCATATACTATCTTTACGGTCATCATCGGAATTGAGATCACTTGTTGTTTAATATTTTTTGAATTAAATGGCTTTCTTGTCATCGAAATGGTCGCATCAAAGATTTTTTCTTGGTTTTTATCCAGACCACGATTTTCTAAATGCAATGAGAGGTGTTTATTGGGGGCTTTAACGAACCAATGATATTTCATCTCTAAGTTTAAAAATGGCGAGACATGAAAAGCTTTATCAATGATTTTATCGGAATCCATTTCGATTAAATAATAATGGGTTTGATTCCATGGCGTATTACTCACTTCCGCTAACAAATAAGTCAATTGGTCATTTTTGTCGTAACAATAATACAAATTAATTGGACTAAAATAGACGCCAAAACAGCGTACTTGGCCAACAAATAAAACTCGTGTTTGAAGTGATAAACCACCAAGCTCTTCCACTTTATCCCACACCGCTTGTTTTAACGGTTGCTCTGCCTTACCAAGATAATCTGAACGGCGAAATGACAACGGTGAAAAGCGATTTTTCCTAAACCACCCAACGGACTCTGTTTGCTCTAACTCATCAAGATCTAAAGCAATAAAAAACATTTCATAGCTAAAACTGTGCTCACGAGTTTGAAAACGGCGATGTCTAACATCACCGTGATAAATACAGGAATGGATCAAATCTGCTTGATGCACACTCATAAACTTATCCCAAAGCGTTGGCACACATCTAACGCACTTCTTACTCCATCTTCATGGAATCCGTTGTACCAATAAGCACCAGCAAAGTGTGTATGATTATGTCCACACACTTCTTCTCTACGTTGCTGAGCTTCTAATGTATCTAAATTAAATACTGGATGATCGTATTTATACATTCCTAATATTTTGTCTTTATGAATAAGCGGTGAATTATTCAACGTCACGCAAAAGGTGGTTTCTTTGGTTTCTAGACCTTGAAGAATATTCATATTATAGGTCACGCTAGAAGGACGATTTTTGTCGGTCACATCCAAATGATAATTCCATGCTGCCCATGCTCGCTTTTGCATAGGTAACAAGCTTTCATCCGTATGCAGCACCACTTCATTCTCTTGATAAGTCAGTTTAGACAGAACTTCTTTTTCTTGCTCTGAAATATCCGTTAGCATCGCTAGCGATTGGTCACTATGACAAGCTAAAATCACCTCATCAAATTCATGCTCATGCTGATTATCAATGGTTAATGTCACTCCATTATCATGACGAACCACACCAGTAACTGGACTGTTAAGATGGATATTATCTTTAAATGACTCAATCAAAGGGGCGATATAAGAATACGAACCATTAGGAATAACATACCATTGTGGACGATTTGCTATGTCCAATAACCCATGATTATGGAAAAAACGAACAAAGAAATGCAACGGGAAGCTTTTCATATCTTGCAGGCTAGATGACCAAATTGCGGCTCCCATCGGTAAGATATAATGCTCAGCAAAATAGGTACTGTAACCATCTTCGTGCAGCATATCACCCAAGGTACAGTCAGCATCAATATGCTCTTTATGCCATAAAGCTTTACATTGTTTATTAAAACGTAGAATTTCGCTAATCAATGAGAGAAATTTAGTATTAAAAATATTTGAACGTTGAGCAAATAACGTATTTAAATTATGTCCATTATATTCCAAACCTGAGATCACGTTTTTTACACTAAAACTCATTTCTGTTTCTTGCCCAGATAAGCCAAGTTGAGTTAACAGCTCAATAAAATTTGGATAAGTTCTATTATTAAAAACGATAAATCCAGTATCAATATCCCACTCTTTTCCTTCTGCTTTTACTGTTTTTGTTGCAGTATGCCCACCAATGTAATCATTGGCTTCAAATACAGTAACTTGATGCTCTCGACTTAATAAATGTGCACAAACTAAGCCCGAAATACCTGTTCCAACTACGGCAATTTTTTTCATTTTCGTTTCATCCTTAAAGCCATCCATTGCCAAATACACGAAGGAAGTGCCCCCATCAAGATGAGAAAACGAGTAAAAGGAAATGGAAAATGAATGTGTTGTTTATTGTTATTAATTCCATTAATAATGTGATCTGCGGCTTTATCCGGCTCTATCAACATTGGCATGGGGAAATCATTTTTATCTGTTAATGGTGTTTTTACAAAACCAGGGGCGATAACACTGATGGTTAATCTTTCTTTTGGTATATCCAATTGCAGTGATTGCGCTAAATAATGAATAGCAGCCTTACTTGCTCCGTAAGCTTCAGCACGTTGAAAGGGAACAAAAGCAGCACTTGATCCCATTAATGCAAGATGACCTTTTTGTTTCATTTTAGGAAGTAACGCTTGCAAGCAATAACCTATAGATATCACATTAGTATTGATAACTCGCTCAAATAGCTCAGCGTCAAATCCCATTGCATCATCAATGTATTCACAGGTGCCAGCATTAAGAATCGCAATATCTAAAGACTCAACCTCGGTAAGTACATCTATAATTGCATCATGGTGATTCATATCAAATACAATTTTAACTAACTTATCACTCTTCTCTGCATCAATAAGCGACGATGATTTTAGGTACGCTTGGAAATTACGACCACACGCATATACTTTGTCACCTGCTTGTAGGTATTTTTCAACTAAAGAAAGTCCAATTCCGGAAGTGGCTCCTGTGATTAATACATTTCTCATGCTTGCACCCTCTTTTTAATGAACTTAACCATAGGGCCAATAAGAGGCAAATGCTCGTAAACCATTTGTCCCATATCAAGAAAATCTCTGTGATAAAAAACTTTATCATTGAATTTAATATGAGAGACACCTTCAACACTGATGCTTTTACCTTTACCTATTTTTGGATGTTTATAATTCATTGTCCAAAAAAGCGTCGCTTCACCTTGTGTTAAATTAATATCTTCAATTACATGATGGATGGTAAATTTACATTCAATAAGATTCGTGTACAGATGCGTGAAGTAGTCGGTTAGTTCATCAATTCCATTAATTTCGTGAACAGCATCAATGAACTGAACATCATAAGAATAGATTTCTGAGAGATGATGCAGTGTATGTTTGTTTAGCCCGCCGTATAAAGCGATAAATTTTTGAATAAAGCCAGAATGATCCATATCTGTACTTCCTTTTATCTTAGTCATACACCTATATACGCTTAGTGAAATATAAAAGATCACATCCTGTGATCTTTTATATTCATTATTTAAGTATGGTTGCTAATACAATAAATTTCCAATTGGATTGAATAACTTACTTAACCCTTGTTTAAAGTATAGTGGTGCATTTTGAACCGTGTAACACAAGCAACCTTCTGACGTTTTAGGGCTGTGACTATTTGATGCGTCTAGCCAAATAAAATCCCCTTTTTGATAATGACCGGATTCATCTTCAAAGCTGCCATCGAGTAATAGGGTTAACTCAAATCCTTTGTGAGTATGATGAGGAATTTCACCACCGGGCTTAATATGAAGCAAGTTAGAACGAGTGTCTTGTTCCTCATTTAAACGAGTTCGACTCACTGCACCTAAATGGTTCCATTTTAAGTTGTCGTATCGATGTAAAATGTAAGGAAGCTGGTATTCTTTATCATCAATAAATAATGTGTATACAGGCTCTGGGGCTAAATGAGTAGGCTCTATTTCTAATGCCATGATATTAGCTAGCATGGAGTCGAAACCATCACTGTCACTTGCTTTCTCATTGGCTTCTTTTTCTTCTTTACTGGCTGTTGAATCCCATGTTTTGCTCGCAAGACGATTGGTAATAGCATCAAGTTTCTTTTGACACTGTGAACATAATTCACAGTGTAACGAAATAGCCACCGCTAATGATTCGGGTAAATCACCATTTGCATGAGAACTCAAAAGCTCATCTTTGGGATGGTAAGTGATCTTATTCATGCTCATACTCCTGACGCAATTTAGTTAACGCTAAGCGTAATCGAGATTTTATCGTTCCTATTGGCTCTGCAAGCTGTTCAGATAACTCTTGCTGAGTTAGCCCTTGCACATATAGTCCTTCAATAACAATTCGTTGAGGTAATGGCAATAGCATAAGTGCTTTTTCAAGGTTCTTATTCTCGAGGAAATCGACCGAATTGGTTTCAACTTGTTTGTCGTATAGTGGCCACAAATCCTCACTAATTGTATCTTCTTTATTAGTTTGAATTTTTCTTAACATATCGAAACTATGGTTACGCATAATAGTAAAAATCCAACCTGAGGCATTGCCTTTGCTACGGTTGAATAATGTGGCTTTTCGCCAAACTAACGTCATAGTTTCTTGAACTAAGTCCATTGCTAGACTTTGATCATTAAATCGTTTTAAACCATACATTTTGATCTTAGGAGCAAACCACTTAAAAAGCTCAGCGAATGCAACTTTATCTTGCGTCTCACCGACTTTTCTTAACCAAGAATCTATTTGAACCGAACTGTCTTTGTCACTGTTCGGTCTATCTGCAATGCTCACTCGAGTGACAACCTCTACCTGTTGAATATGCATATTGACTCCCTCTATTTTCTATCTATTACGAGAGAGAGAATAAAAAAGATCACTATAAAATATAAAACATCTTATTTTGAGCATAGTTGAATGATCACAAAATCAGAAAAAACTGAAAAAGTAATAATATAAATAAGTTAGCAAGTTAAATGTACTTACAATTAATCAGTTGAATTATAGTCAAATTAAATAATAATGAATTTTTTTAACCGTGATTTTCTATGAAAAAATTCATTCTGCTTCTTCTAATTTCATTTTCTGCATCTGTATACAGCTATGAATATGGTGATCCAGTAAAAGGAAAAGTAAAAGCGCCTAGTTGTATTTTCTGCCATGGTGAAACAGGTAAGGCAAGCAATAGTGCGTACCCTAATTTGGATATGCAAAATGAAATGTATCTATATTTATCGATGAAATCCTATCAAAACGATGAAAGGAAAGGCCCTCTAGCACAAATGATGAAGGCCCAATTACAACGATTAAATGATCAAGACTTAAGAGACATTGCCGCTTTCTATGCAAATGCATCTAAAAGCAAAAATAAATAATCAATTTCTTCTATGGTGTTGTAATGCATAAAACCAATGCGGACAACACCTCCTCGCTCATAAAAACCTAGCTGTTTAATTAAACCAATCGCATAAAAATGTCCGCTCCACACACACACATTATATTCAGCTAATACTTTTGCTATCTCTTCAGGCTTTATGCCATCAATACGAAGTGCAAATGTCGGGGTACGCTCAAACAATTTGTTCTTATCATTAATGCCATATAAATGTATCCACGGACGTACCGCAAGTTTATTTAAAAAATGCTGTGTTAATTCATCTTCATGTATTTGGTATTGATCAAAGCTCTTTTTCAACCTATCCCTTAAAGAAAGAGACTTTCTTCCCCATTGAGCCAGATATTCAACAGCACTGGTTAAACCGGCTAAAGCTTCAAAACTTTGAGTACCAGTCTCAAAACGACCAGGTCCAACATTTGTCGCAGGCTCAACTTTATAGGGGGATAATGCATACATCCATTTTGGTGAAACATAAGCAATGCCTACATGAGGCCCAAAAAATTTATATGCCGAACAGGCTAAAAAGTCACACCCAAGCGCTTGCACATCGATAAGATGATGAGGGGCATAATGAACAGCATCCACATAAACCATAGCGTTCACATTATGTGCTGCTTCAACAATTGATTTCACATCAACAATTGAACCTGTGGTATTAGAAGCATAAGTGGTTGCGACTAATTTCGTTTTTTCTGTTAACAATGAATAAAAGTGTTCCATATCCAAAGTACAGTCATCTTCTTTAATTCTTACTTGATGAACAATCACCCCTTTATCTTCTGCAGCTTGCTGCCAACTTGATACGTTTGAATAGTGATCAAGTGCCGTGACAATAATCTCATCCCCTCTTTTCCACTCTCGGCTAATGGCACGACTCAGCTGAAAAGTAAGTGAGGTCATGTTAGGGCCAAATATGATGTTTTCTTCGCTCTTCGCATTGAGCAATGCCGCACATGAAAGTCGAGCTTGATTTAATACATTATTTGTATTTTTACTGAAAAAAAAGTGTCCGCCCAAATTTGAATTGGAAAAACCAAGATAGCGAGACATGGAATCAATCACACTTTGAGGTACTTGTGAGCCACCCGGTCCATCAAAAAAATAACGGGTTTATTGTCTACCTCTTGCGTTAAAGAAAGAAACTGTGTTCTAACGTTATTAGGAGTGAAATTCATCAACATTATCCTTAGCGGTTAAAACAAAAACGTCCATATGCCCTTCTTTCTGCTGATCAATTAAACGGATTGGTTTACCGTTGTGCCAAAGTTTTCTATCGTCAACAAGGGCCACATCACCATCGGCTAAGATCTTCTTAAAGAATGGGGTTTCATCAGAATTTTCATAAACCAATAACTCTCCACCGTCTATATTGGAGCGATCAATACCAATAATGGCAATGTGGTCGAAACCATCTTGGTGCACACCTTCTGGCGCTATTTCAGTTTCATCATATATCGCAGCAATGCGCATTTGATGAATTTCAATTTCTTGTCCATTTGGAAGATCATTTAAATCCATAAAGATCTGGCACATTTCTAACATACCGTCACTATGTAAAATACCTGACTCTATGGCTTCAAACTCACGAAGAACATCACCTTGAAAATGATTTATATCTTCGCTTTGAACAAAATTATGCTTATTAGTTTCGATGATTTTTTCATTAACAATGCGGATAACTGAATACCGTCGTAAACGATAATTACCATCTGCATGGGTTGTTTTAGGAAGACCAGAAAAGGAAGGTGCAAGTTGATGAACAGCATCATGACTCAAATGAGTAAGCTGTAATGACATTTCGTGTGAGTGATACATAATGCCTCCTGCATAATATATTTAACAATTAAGTTACACTTTATTATTTACGCAGAAATTCTGATAAATCAAACTAAACAGTTATTTCATTCACTCAAATATACAAAATCAATATATAAATTCAGCATTGACAATTTATTTAGTTATTAACTCCAAGAATAAATAACCTAAAGATGAAATAACAACATCCTTCACTAAATTAACGCTAAGGTTATGATTTAAAAGACATTTATTTTGGCTGTGCCTGCTTATTCCACAATAAGACCAATAGCATACTTATGGTTATCACTAAATAAAATATGCCTAAATTTACTTGGTCCGTTACCCAGTTTTTTACTAAATAGCCACCTAAAAGACCGGAAAGACACATTTGAACTGAGCCTGACAACGCGGAAATAGTTCCTACTTTATGTGTATGGGGTGCAAGTAATAAATTGATCGATAATGGAAAGCTGATCCCTTGTGCTATTGCAAGTAAAGTAAACGCAAAAACCAGTGAAAAAATGGACGTTGAAGCGAAAAGTAACCATAAACCTGAGATAGTCATAATCACTAACGCTAAGCTCATTAATTGATTTATCGAGCATCGTTTATTTAAGCTATTAAGCAAAAAACTTCCCATCATAAGTCCAGCAGATGGAATAATCATGGTTTGACCATATTCTGCAGCAGTTAGTCCAAATCCATCTTGTAGTAAAAATGGTAAAAGAGACACGGAAACCAAACTTGCAAGATAACTCACCCAATTTAATCCTGCACTAGAGATAATTTGAGGATTTTTAATCAACGCAGTGTAATCTCGTAATGTCTGAGTAATACTGAACTTTTGAGGGGCGTAAGGTAACGTCTCAGGCAATATGAAGTAACCAATAATCAATATACATATTAGATATATCAGTACAAACCCAAAACCCACTGCCAACTAAAGTGCCATGCAATCCATCCTCCAATAACAGGTGCAAGAATAGGTAAAATAGATGCAGTAATCGATATGTAAGACATAGCTTTAGTTAGGTGGTAACCACTATAACTATCTCGTAAAACACTCCGCCCTAATACAGATGCACTACCAGCACCCAACCCTTGTAATAAGCGACCTAAGACTAATGCCGTAAAATTATCGGTCATTGTGAAGCAAAGCAAGGTGCCAACTAAATACACACCCTGGCCCAATATAAAAATAGGACGTCTTCCTAACGCATCAGATAATGGGCCATAAAATAGCTGTGAGCCACCAAACCCGACCAAAAATAAAGTCACAAGTAACTGAACATCAGCTGAAGATATACCCAGTTCTTGGCTAATAAGTGGCAAAGAAGGCAAATAGATACTTACACCAACTTGCCCCGTAGCAATGATCATCATAGCTAAAAGCAAAGGTGTTTTATTTAATCGGCTTAGCGACAATGTATCTGTATTATTCGTATTCATAATGTTAGTTTACATTGACCCTATATAAATGATAATAGACTATATAGGAATCACATTAATTCCTAACAGGACCGAATTATGGATTGGATTGAGAGTGTAAAAAGCTATATTAAAGTCGTTGAAGAAGGCAGTTTTAATGCAGCAGCCTACCAACTAAATACTTCAGGTTCAGCAATTAGTAAACGTATTAATTGGCTTGAAGAGCGTGTTGGAGTTCAACTCTTAACACGAACCACACGTTCTGTTCATCAAACAGAAGCTGGTCTACTTTTTTATCAACGTGCAAGGTTACAGTTAGATCAATGGCAACATTTAGTTGATGAAACACGGGCTATAAACCAAACTCCAGCAGGCCTATTAAAAATCGGCGCAACGCTTGCAGTTGGATCCAAATTTATCATTAAATATCTTGATGAATTCTTAGCCACTTATCCAAAAATCAAAGTTCAACTAATTACGACTCTTCCAGGGCAAGTTCCTGAGCATAATGTCGATGTTTTTATCAGCCGTGAGTTAGAGCAACTCAATACGTTTAGCTACAAAGCCACGCATTTATTTGAGCATCACTCTGGTTTTTTCGCTTCTAAAGATTATCTCGATAAATATGGGACACCAAATAACATTAATGAACTGAAAGCACACAATATGCTCATTTGGGGTGAACGACCAATTAAAGAAATTAAGTTAGCAAACAATAAAAGAGTTACGTTACGTGGTAACTTTGCAACTACCAACCCTGAAGCATTATTCCATGCAGCAAAGCGAGGTATGGGGATATTATTAACCAGCCAGCAAATGGTTATAGATGATCTTCAATCTGGTGCATTAGTTCCTATTCTTCCAGAGATCACCACCGACCATACCAGAGTGAATGCTTATTACCCTACTTTGGATTATGAACATACGAGAACTCAATTATTCATTAAATATCTAAAAACTAAATTAAGTTGAACTTACATCACATTATTAACCAAAAGGATGTATTGCATTAGATTATAAATTCCGTACTCTGTGCCTTTACCTTTGTTGATTAAGTTGTAAGTAAATGAATACGGCAATTCTTTGGGCGTTCATTCCCACTTTCTTTTTTGTATCTGTAACTCCAGGTATGTGTATGACCTTAGCACTAAGCCTTGGAATGAGTATTGGATATAAACGTACACTTTGGATGATGATTGGAGAACTGATTGGTGTCGCACTTGTTGCTGTATCTGCCGTATTAGGCGTTGCTGCAATTATGCTGAATTATCCGTGGTTATTTACAATTTTTAAAGCCATTGGAGCGAGTTATCTAGCTTATATAGGTATACAAATGTGGCGCTCTAAGGGAAAACTCGCTATGTCAGGTGAGCAAACCGAAGTCGTGAAAGGTAAAGATTGGGATTTAGTTGTTCAGGGGTTTGTTACAGCGATTGCAAATCCGAAAGGTTGGGCATTTATGATATCTTTATTACCACCGTTTATTGATGGCAATCATGCAATTGCACCACAATTACTAGCTTTGGTCTCAATTATCTTGATGTGTGAATTTCTGTGTATGACACTTTATGCGGTTGGCGGGAAAGGGTTAAAACGTGTTCTTGGACAATCAAATAACGTCAAAATCATGAATAGAATTGCCGGTAGCTTGATGATTGGTGTTTCAGTATGGTTATTCATGAGCTAAGTTTGATTTACACTCAATAATACAAATCGATGCTAGTTCTTCATCACTAGAGCTAGCATATCCAACTCTTCATCAGTAAGAATTGCATTATCTACTCGTTCACTATCTGCTGTTTTTTCTTTCAGTTTTTGACTTACCATTGACTGAAGATTGCGCAGTTGTTGTATACTTAAACTGTTCAATTCAATTTTTACGCTTTCTTGATGATTCATAAATATTCCCATTCATTTTTCATTAATCATTGACAATATTAATAGTAGTTTCCTTTTCCCTACACATTGTCAGACAAATGTAAAAGATAAAAGTTGCAAAAATAAGTTAAACTGATCGCACTATTGTTATATGGAGGAAACAAATGCGCATTAAAGTAGATACACACACCCATACTTATGCTAGTGGCCACGCATACAGTACAATAATAGAAAATGCATTTGCTGCATCGCAACTCGGTCTACCTATGTTCTGTACAACCGACCACGCCTCTTCCATGCCTGGCGCACCCATTACTGGTTTTTTAATAACCAACGAGTTCTTCCTAGGTTTATACATAACGTTGCGATCGTTCGTGGCTGTGAAGCGAATATTTGCAATGATGGTGAAATCGATATACCACCTTCAGTTGACTCTCATCTCGATTGGGTCATTGCTAGCTTTCATGAGCCTGTATTTCCATCTAAAGATAGCCTAGTACACACTCAAGCATTGATCAAAGTAATACGTTCAAATCGAGTAGATGCTCTGGGACATTTAGGAAATCCAAATTTTGATTTTGATTTTGAGGCGGTTATTGCTTGTGCAGCAGAATATAATGTTGCTATAGAACTAAATAACACCTCACTAAAAGGGGAAACTAGAATTGGAAGTATTGATCGCTGTTATGAAATAGCTAAAGTCGCAAAAAGACTAGGCGCATACGTAACAACTGGCAGTGATGCGCACTTCTGTGAGGACATTGGTAAATTTAGTAAAGTTGAACAACTTATTGATGATATTGATTTTCCACTGGATAAAGTGATTACCCATACACCTAAACAATTTTTAGACTTCTTGGCGCTTAGAGGAAGAGCTCCAATTGAAGAATTTAAAAAATTAATGGTTTAAATAAATTAATCAGGAAAGTGTATTAGCACTTTCCTGACTTAAACTTAATTTAGCATACTAAGAATCTTCACTCACTTTTCTTAGATTTGATAGATAATTAACCCAGCCTTTTGTTTCATTTGTACTAGTAATATCATTGGCTTTTTTCGCCTTAATTAAGCTTTCTTCGATACGATTCAACTTATAGTATGCTTTTGCTTGTGCAAGTAAAACCGCTTGTTTTTTCTTAGGGTCCCTCACTTTAGCTAATGAAGCCAAAGCCAATTGGTACTCTTTTTGTTGAAGCAATAACTGAGCTTCTTGCCAATAATATCGTGGAGAAACTTTAGCCGCTTTCCCCCAATAAAAGATTGATTGCTGCCATTCTTTTGCTTGTTGCCAATACACAGCTTGTTCAACCAATAAATCAACATCTGTATTTGCTTTTGATAAACGCTTCAACGTAATAGCAGCTTGCTCTGGAATACTTTGCTTTGCATATAGCTGAGCTAATAACATAATATCTTGCTCAGGCAAGGGGAAGCCTTTTCTATCTGCTAATACCAAAACACTTAATGCTTGTTTTGTTTGATGTAACTGTAAATGTGCAGTCACAAGTTGACGCCACCATGTCAATTTTTCTGGTTCAAGTACAATGAGTCGCTCTAAAGTTGGGATCACAGATTTCCATTGTTTTAATTGCACTTGAGAGCCAAATTTTAGTGATAAAGGCGTTAACGAATCTGGTTGGCGATAAGATTCATATCGCTGAATCGCTTTTAGTGTAGAGCTAAATTCTGAGAGCTGATAATGAATTTGAGCTATTCTAAGCCAGAGTTCATTTCCTTTTTCATTCTTAGGTATAGATTTAACTAACTGATAGTAATGAGGGAGTGCTTTTTTATATTGTTGATCCATTAATAAAAGATCAGCAAGCATTCTCTCCGTTACCCATGCTTGAGTATCTTTTAGTTCTCCGCTGGATACTGCGTAGTCTAAATTTTTTATCGCTAACGATTTTTGGTTATTTTCCCAATAAAAAACGCCAAGCATACGCGCAACAAACGCTTTATCATAAGCTTTCGATGTATTGACACCATCAAGCACTTCTATTGCTTCATTTAACTTTTCTTGCTGTTGTAAGCTTTGTGCTCTTTGCACTTTATTAGCTGTATATTTGCTTAATTCAGCCGAATGTACATTCACAGCCCACGCAACTAACATGCTCATTAGTACTAATTTCTTCATCATTCGGCTAATTTAAACTCCAATCTTACGGTTTGGTTTTGCTGAATAATCGCTTTTCCTTCGACCAACTTAGGCTGATATTTCCACTGTTTTAACGCACGCATCGCATCACGATCAAATAGTCGTTTTGGCTTTGCTTCTTGTACAGAAATCGCAAATGGCTTCCCTGTTTCATCAATAGAGAATGACATAATCACATAACCTTCAATACGTCGTTTTAAAGCACGGCTTGGATATTTAGGTTCAACTCGATACAAAGGCATCGCTTGCTGATTTGTTTTAAAACTTCCAAATGTTGGGGCGCTAATTTTTAAACCATTAATTGCGGTATCTAAGCCAGATGAAGACATTGGTGTCACAGGCATCACTGAAGAAACTTCAGATTGAGACTGTGAAAACTTTGCTTCTGGCGGCTGCTCTAATGGTTTAGGCTGCTCTGGTACAGAACGTTGGCGACGCTGTATCTCACTTTCCGGTTCAACCATCATCATGGTAAAGCTTAACTGTTCACTTGCCTCTGGCTTTGCTTGATTACCATTATCAACCATCCATGCCATTAAAGAAAACAAAGCAATACTAATGGCAACAGCAATTGGCAACGCCATTAATAACCTAAACATTATCGCTTCTCCGCTGCTAATGCGATTTGCTTAACACCAGCACCTTTTGCAGCATCCATTACTTTTACAACCGTTCCGTTATAAGCATGTTCGTCAGCTTGAATCACTAATGAGGCTTCAGGTTGCTCTAATAGCAAATGTTCAAGAGTGGCTTGCACACGCTCTACATCTACTACTCTCTTATCGATATAAATGTCATTTGATGAATTAATCGCAACAAATATGCCTGCGTCTTTCTGGCTAACCACATTCGATGCTTCTGGTCGATTTACCTCAACCCCTGATTCACGTACAAACGAACTGGTTACAATGAAAAAGATCAACATAATAAATACGATATCCAGCATGGAAGTAAGATCGATTTGTGCTTCTTCTGTTTTTGTATCACGTCTTCCGAGTCTCATTTCGGACTCCTTAATGATTTTTCAAGTTTTAATTCACGTAAACGGCAGGTCTTTGAAAGTCGAGCGTGAACAAATAAGCCAGCTAGTGCTGCAACCATTCCAGCCATTGTAGGCAATGTCGCTAAAGAAATACCCGATGCCATTAGCTTAGGCTGGCTACTGCCTAATGTTGCCATCACATCAAACACGGAAATCATTCCTGTTACTGTGCCTAATAATCCAAGCATTGGGCAAATTGACACTAACCATTTAATAAAATTCAAATGCTGATTAAGTTCTATATGCGCTTGATTTAGCCAACTATCTCGAATTGCATGGGCATGCCAAGAATCATGCTCTTCACGTTGATGCCATTGCGAGATCCATAATTGACGTCGCTTTGGAAAGTAAAAAAACAAGTAAATTACTCGCTCAACGACAAACAACCAACATACAATGACAACAGCAGCAAGCCACCACAGAATGTGTCCGCCCTGCTCCATAAACTGCATTAAGGTATCAAGCCAATTATGTAGCCATGACACTACCATTAGATCTCATTTCCTACAGTCGATTTTGCTTGTTGTTTTTCAGCTTGAATCGCCACTAAACCAATACCTTGTTTCTCTAAAATACTACGAACATTTTCAGCTTGAGTGCTTAAGATATTGTGTGCAAACAGTAAGGGCATTGCTGCGACTAAACCAAGAACTGTGGTAACAAGTGCCATGGATATTCCGCCAGCCATCACTTTAGGGTCACCATTACCAAACTGAGTAATCACTTGGAAAGTTTCAATCATACCTGTTACGGTTCCTAATAGACCTAACATCGGTGCTAGTGCTGCAAGTAGCTTGAGCATTGAAAGTCCTTTTTCAAGTCCTTGCTGTTCATCGACTATCGCTTCTAATAGTCGTAACTCAAGAGACTCTACATTACGATGCTTTTCTTCATCATAAACAGATAAAATTCTTCCTAATGGGTTATCTGTAGGGGTTTCGGGTGTCTTTAACTGTTTTTTGATTTGCTGCTGTACAAGAGCAAGTTTACTTCCTCTAAATATCGCAATAATTAAGCCGATAACAAGTAAGGTAAGAATAATCTGACCAACGACACCACCTGCTTGTAATCTCTCAAATAAACTTGGCGTTAGTGTCAATTGATCTAGCATAAAACCTCTTGAAGGATCGACAATCATAGTCTCGACATTTCCTTCTGACAGCTCAGATAGAGAGTTTAGCCTTGGGCCATTTTCAGGTTGTTTGCTGTAATAAGTGGCATCTTGACGTTTACCATCCCAATGTAAATAACCTTGCTCAGAGATTAAGCCAATAGAACCAATACGGTACGCTAATTGTGGAGAGATATTCCCTTCTCCATCAATCACCTTTACCTCTGTTTCTTTTAATTCAGCACTTGCTTGGATCTGCTCATCCATACTTAGCCATAGATCCGTTAACTGAGGTAACGTAGGTAATGTTTTTGCAGCAACGATGCTTGTGACCGCCTGCGAATATTGCGTGCTATCCGCTCCAGTAACACTGGTTTGGTTTTCACTTTCTAATTCTTTTGCCGCTTGTCTAACCACGCCAAATAGCTCACCTAAGCTCCCTGTATCTAAGCGTAGTTTTTCTTCTTGTTTAGCTAATTCACCTTCATTTTTACTGAAAGTTTTAGCTAGCATATCGATTTGATTTTGAACCTTGCGTTTACGCTCTTCTAGCGCTTTCTTTTGAGCTAAGTATTCTTTCTCTGTTAATTTAAAACCAGACTCTCTTTGAGCATTATGTGTTGCTTGTTCTTTATTATGGGTCTGTGCACTCTTTGTTAACTCACTTTGAGCACTCGCAGTAAACGAAAGACTTAATAAACCGATGCAAAGAAGTTTTACTACATAATTCATTTTATTTCTTCTCCGCAATATTTAGTGATACAGGTAAAGTAAGCAAACTTGGGGCGATTTCTTTATTTGCGACCGCATAAGCTTTATCTAACTCAGAATTCAACGAGGAATCTAATAAGATCCACGCTTTTGCTTTCTGATCCCAAGTCCAATATTTATCTTGGTTAAAGTTACGCGCAATTAAGGATATGCGGCCTAAATAAAGGATATTTGCTTGAATTTTCTTACCATTATCAAAAGAAATTTCTCCCTGATAAACTCCAAGCTTGGTCCCATAATCTAGCTCGATTTGATACGCCTCTAAAATACGACGATATTTCTCAGCATCGCTCACATTCGCAATGGTCATCACTGTTTCTAACTTTTCAATACGCTGATAACGTTGTTCTGCACGAAGTGGCTTGTCATTTTTAACCGTATTTTTCAAACCATCGATCATTTTATACATCAAAGGCACAACACCTTGTCTTGTTTGCTCAATGTCTGAAATTTGTTGATTAATGTTCTTTAATTCACGATGCTGATCATCAACTAACGCGGTTAAATGCTTACGATAAACATCTAAATTTTTTAACTCATCTTCTAGTTGTTCAATATCAGCTTGATATGACAGTGTATTATCCGCACTCTTATTGATACGCGTTTGGCTTTGAGAAGCTTCGGTATTTGTTTTATTTTGAATTACTTGAGCCGAGCTTAAATCACTCGCGTTCGCAACTACCGTTTGGGTTATTGCTATCAACAGCAATGCTTTTTTCATCATAATCAAATTCTTTATTAAAAATAGTTTAGCTACTACCTTTACAGGTTAGCCATGAGTGAACTCTATAAGTCCTTAATATTTAGAACGCTGCCCTTTTATCAGCAAACCAATAAAATACAGCCCTCCGATCACTGAAACTAATGTTCCGGCAGCTATTTGGGATGGAAACAAAATATGCTGACCGAACCAATCCGCAATAATCATTAATAATGCTCCAATCAATGCCGCAACAATGATTTGTTCTTTGGCTTTTTTAGCTCCTAAAATAACCGCCATATGAGGAGCCAATAAGCCAATAAAAGCAACAGGGCCCATGGTAGCAGTAACCGCACCACAAAGTAATGCAACACAAATAAGCAATGCGATAAAACTCTTAGTTACGCTTAATCCTCTCGCTTGTGCGAACAATCGTCCTGCTGAAATTAACGTTAACCAGCGATGTGTCAGCAAAGCAAATATCAGTAATAAAACGATACAAACAAACAATATCAACGCTGATTGCGCCGATACTCGATACGTAGAACCTGCAAGCCAATTAAGCAAAATGTATGAATCTTCATTCCCCTTGGCTAATGAGAACTGAACTAACGCATCAATTAAGGCTGTTAATGCTATCCCTGTTAAAATCAGCATAGAGGGAGCATACCCATGTCGTTTACCTAAAATTAGTAGCAAAACTAAAACCGTTAAACTTCCACAAAAGGCAACTAATGGTGCAGCCTCAAAAATATTAAATCCTAAGAAAACACTACCACCAATCAGTGCAAAAGTGGCTCCCGCAGAAATTCCCAAAATATCAGGGCTCGCTAACGGATTATAAATCAGTCTTTGCAACAGCACTCCAGCAACCGCTAAACCAGAGCCTGCAGATAATGCAGTTAATAATCTTGGCCACTTCAACTCCCAACTAAATTCACTTGGAATAAGAACTGTCCATGGATGAAGTGTTTGAGTCGAATCTTTTGTTACTATCACGGCCAAAAATAACACCACAATTAAACCAAAGCCCAACGAAGGAATGAGCCATATTGGTAATATTGATTTTCCTTTTGGCAAGCTAATCGACAATTGATCTTGTGAACTCATGGTTCGACGTGTAAACCAAATCAATGCGGGTGCTCCAATCAACGCTGCCGCTGTTCCGCTTGGTACAATATCAGTTGTGTATTGGCTGATAATACTAGCTAAAAGATCAGTACCAACTAAAAGAGTTACCCCTAATAACAAACTAAAAAACAATTCATCTCTTGGGGTTCTTGCTCCTAGATGACGAGCAATATTCGGGGCTAATAATCCGATAAAACTAATTACCCCCACAGTTGTTATTGACGAAGCGACTAACCACAAGCCTAAGGCAAACAGTCCAAAGAAAGCAGGGATAACATTTAAACCACGAGCGGCAGCACCTACATTACCTAATCGTAGTAACGCAAGAATTCTTGGGGCAAAAACAAATATAAGTAGAGAAACAGAAAGCTTAGGAAGTAACCATTGCACTTGCTCCCATCCATTTTGAGCTAAATCACCAGCTCCCCAAATAAACAAATTCTTCGCATACTGATCATTTAGTAAAATAATTGCCGTCGCTACTGCACCCAGGAAAATATTAACTGCCATACCAGAAAGTACAATTGGTAGCCCAGATAAATTATTAACTCCGGCGATCGCAACAACCAATGCAAAAGTAATTAAGGCACCAAATAATGCAGCTATTGAAGCATAATCTGCAACATAGTCAGCAAACCATACATTCATTACAACGAGCGCTAACCATGCACCAGAAGCCGTACCTAACGTCATTGGCGACACAAGTGAGTTTTGAGTTAATTGTTGCATCAAACTACCCACTAAGCCCAACATCCCTCCAATTAAAATAGCCATTACCAAACGTGGTAATTGTGATTCAATAAAAATTATCTTACCAAAATCATCTAATGAAGAAGGGTTACTAATGACTTGTAGTATCGCATCAATTTGTTGAGGCAAACTCAACGTTGTATTCCATCGAAATGACATCCACACAACAAGAAATAGCGAAATAAAAGCCAATAAGTATCTAATGGGAGTGGTAATAAATGAATTAGGCATAATTACTTAACACTATTGCTCAACATTTTTGATTGAGGTGCTATCTCTAGCAAACTTTTAGCCAGTGCCTTTGCAGTATATTTAATCGACATTGCCCCACCATAACTCCAAACAGGTTCAACACTGCTAACCTTATTTGCTTTAACGAAAGGCATCGCATTCCAAATTACTGATTTATCTAATTTGCTTTCTTCATTAAAAGGCTCGATATACAACGCTATACCATCATTCACTTTTCTGAGTTCAGGTAATCGAATTTGAGTTACTCCCCATTGAGTACTCTTTTGAGGAATCGCACTTTCAAATCCAAGCAAATTTAAAGCATATTGAGCGGTTGAATTATCACCATAAAGATAAACAGAAGTCATATTTGCAAAACGAAACAAAGCTACTTTTGGCATTTTGGTTCCGTAAGCTTCGGCAAGTTGTTGCTTTAGTTGCGCTATCTCAACATCCATTTCAACTAATTTTTTCTGTGCTTCAGCTTCTTTTCCTAATACGACAGCAATAGCTTTAAAGTTATTAACTGCCATCAAACTATTATCATGATTTTCTGAATAAGTGTGAAAATACAAAACAGGTGCTATTTTTTCTAATTGAGGAATTAAATCCGCTTGAGGTGAAGCGACCAAAATAACATCTGGGTTTACTGCTGCAATCTTTTCAAAGTTAGGTTCTGCACGCATACCTACATCTTGCACATCACTTGGTATATCAGGTTGCACAACCCATTCTTTATATCCGGCAATATCGCTTACTGCCACAGGAGTAACACCAAGCTCTAGAACTTGTTCTGCGATATCCCAATTTAACGCGACGACTCTTTTAGGCACAGATTCTAAAACTTGCTCTCCTCTACTGTCTTGCACCACAAACTGAGCCATTGCCATGTGACTAAACAAAACAATAAAAAGAGAGGCAATAGTGGAAGTGAGATTTTTCAACATACGATAGCTACTTTATGGTTGTATTCAGGATGGTCGATAAGTTTGATAGATGTGGCATATAAATCGGACAATAGTGTCTCATCAAGTAAATGATGAGCTTTACCATGAAACGCAATGTCTCCACTTTTTAAGGCAATGATATCGGTGGCATAACGCAAAGTTAAATTTAAATCATGCAGAATAACAATGATGCCTTTTCCTGCTTTTTGATTCAAATCGCTCAGTAATTCCATTAATTGGTATTGATGATGGATATCCAAGGCTGACGTTGGCTCATCCAAAATTAAAATATCCGATTGCTGAGCAAGTAACATTGCAACCCAAGCGCGCTGTCTTTCTCCACCAGATAATTGATCCGCTAAAGTATTACGAAATTCGTTTACACCAGTTTTAAGCATTGAGTCTTCAATAATTACTGCATCATCTTTATTAAAACGACCAAGTACGCCACGCCAAGGATATCGACCTAAACGCACTAGCTCTTCAACATTAAGCCCTGCTACTTCAGGTAACTTTTGGGGCAGAAATGCCACTTTTTTAGCAAACTCTTTAGCGTTTAATGCCGTTAATTTTTGTTGGTTTAGCATGACTTCTCCTTCTTCAGGAGCAAATTGGTTCGCCAACAAATTAACCAATGTCGATTTCCCTGAGCCATTGTGTCCAAGAACAACGGTCAATGCATTTGGATCTATGGTTAGATCTTCCACATTCAAAATAACTCGTTCTTCTCTAACGACTTTAACATCTTTTAATTGATACATGCTTTCTTCTTCAATAAGCTTAGCTAATACTTATATTGTTCTCTGTTAAATAAAATGCAGAAAAGAAGTACGCAAGATCCACGTACTTCTCTCTATTTTTAAATCAACTTCACTTAGAAGTTATAATTAATGCTCAGTTCAACGGTTTGTTCTGCACCGTACCAACAGTTTGCTGAATCGTAACAGCTGTAATATTCAGTATTAAACAAGTTAGTCGCACTCAATTGAGCCGTTGCCCCTGTTAATGATTCACTGATCCCATCAAGCTCATAACCAATAGAAACATCAGCAAGCGTATAATCTGGTACTTTGTCCGTATTGGCTGCATCCATTTCCATTTCACCTACATAGCGTAAGCCACCACTGATACGCGTTCCAGTTAAGATACCATCATAAATGTAGTAGTTAGACCATAAGCTCGCCGCATGTGTTGGCACATAGATAGGTGTTTTACCTTCCAGATCATCATCTTTAGTAATTTCCATATCAATGTAAGTATAATTTACAGACATATCCCAACTATCTGTTATTAACCACTGACCTTGTAATTCTAAACCTTGTGATTTAACTTCACCTAGCTGCACTTGTTTTTGAAAGTCATCAGGATCTGCCATTAGCATATTTGATTTAACAATATTAAATACTGAAGCGGACGCCGTTTTTGTATAATCCGTCGAAGAGTATTTCACACCAATTTCAAGCTGCTCTGCCAATTCAGGATCATATGATTTCCCTTCTGAGCCTGCGACTGGTTCAAAGCTTGTCGCGTAACTAATAAACGGTGAAAAGCCACTTTCTAACTCATATAACGCCCCAACACGATATGAAAAATTATCAGTATTAGTTTCAGTTAATGAGCCATTATAATCATTAGAACCTTTAAATGAATCATAACGACCACCAGCAATTAAGATTAAACGATCAATTCGAATTTGATCTTGAGCATAAAATCCTAGCTGTTCAACTTTTACTTTATCCAAATACGCAGTACCAGAAAGACTATTTCGATCAATCATGTCATTGTTGGGACTAAAGATATTAAATCCTTTAACCTCTCCAAAGTCAGTATATATTGAATCACCATCCAGTTTTTGATAATCAATACCGAACAATAAATTATGTTCAACATTTCCAGCCATCACTCGACCTGATAACTGGTTATCAATGGTATAGCCCGTTGAGCTTTCATCAGTACTATAAGCATAACGAGTTAACTCACCAGTTGAGGGGTTAAAACCAGCTTCTACATGGTACGTATTTTCTTGGTACAACGACGCATTCATATAACGGAAATTTTGTAAGAACGACCAATTATTATTGAATTCATGGTTGATCTTATAGCCAGCCATAAAGAATTCACGTTCAAACGTACTCCAATTTTTATCACCTACAAATGTAGACGGATCTGTACTTCCATTTGGGTTATCGTAAATCATGCCTGAAGCTGGCATTGCAGAGTTCATTCCCATTGACGGGTCATTTTGATAATACATATTGAAGTTAATTAATGTACGATCACTAACTTGCCAATCAACCGACGGAGCTATTACATAACGCTCTTCTTCTGTGTAATCAACTTGACCGTCTTTTTGACGTGCTAATGCAATAAAACGATATGAAAAATCACTGTCACCAAATTGACCAGTTGTATCAATAGATGCTTCCACTAAATTACCAGTACCCGTCGCAACTTTTACGTCTGTACTTTTTTCTTTTTGTGGTGTTTTAGCAATCATGTTTACCATGCCACCAGGTGGCATAGAACCGTACAAAACTGACGTTGGACCTTTAAAAACTTCAATTTGCTGAATCGCAATTGGATCAATTTGTGGCTGTAAATTCCATCCATTTAAATATTGCAGAACCAAACCATCATAATAACTTTGGTTTACATCAAAGCCTCGAATGTTAAACGTATCGTACATCGTCACCGCACCACCCTTTTGTTCAGTGGTTACGCCAGGTACATAACGTAATGCTTCATTCAAAGATTTAACACTGCGTTGTTCTAATACTTCACCATCAAGTACAGTGATCCCTTGAGGGGTTTCTTCTGGTTCTAAAGATGTTTTGGTTGCTGTATTACGGTAGGCTTGACCAAATATTGAAATGGTTTCAACATCATCAGAAGCACTATCATCATTAGCCATTGCTGAAATAGGAAATAGAAAAGATGAAGCAATTGCTGTTGCCAAAAGAGTGACATTAAATTTTGAATATTCTGTAGATACGTTCATTATAATCCTGCTTACAACGCTTAAATCAAAATGCAAATGAGAATGATTCTCTTGCGCAAGAGTATAATGATTTATCCCTAATGAAAGTTAACAATTTGGTGCATGAAGAAAATTATTTATTGATAAATTGATTTATAATAAAAATCATAAACTGCGGATAGGCAACCAATATTCGACATCAATTATCCCTTGAGTCGTATCTGATCGATAAATTTCCAGATCAAAGCCCTCGATACCTTGATGGCCTGATGTCGGTAACCATTCAGATATAAGCCATTCAACAGATTTAGAAAAATCTTGTGCTGCACCTTTAAAGGGCAAAACAGCATACTCTTGTTCTGGAATCGTGATTATTTGTAAATCAGCTTTATGCAGGTTCAACTCATCAGTAGAAAGAGCGTCACAACTAATACCAGCCCAATAAAGTAAAGAGTCAGCATTCTCTTCACGAGTATCAATAACCGCATATTTCTGCTCTGGAATAGATGATAAACACGTAATATACGTATCTAATGCATTCCACACCGAAGGGACTTTTTCGATAAAATCTGGAGTGTCAGATAAAATACCTTGTACCCTTGTGCTTAATCCGAGCACTTTGAAACTGGGTTTATATTCAAGACGAACACGATAAAAATGTGAGTTAAGTAATGGGTCTGCATTTACTTGCTTTAAAAATGGTTTTTGAATCCCTATTTTTTTCGCTTGCTTTTGATATTCACGTGGTGATTTATGAAAGTACTGTTTAAATGCACGACTAAACGCAATTTCAGAAGTAAATCCATAAGAATAAGCGATATCTAGCATACGCTTTTTTTTATCCAGAACCTCCAATGCAGACATACTTAGACGTTGTTCTCGAACATATTGTGCAACATTCATACCTGTGTAATTCTGAAACACTCTTTGTAATTGCCATCTAGACCAACAACTCATTTCTGCTAAAATTTCGACAGTTAATGGCTTATCTATATTTTGGTGGATAAATACCAAAATATTCTCAATTCGATTAAACGATTTATCTATTTCAAAATCGGTCGACATATAAAACTCCAAACACATTAACTCTATATAGCTTACATTGTGTTCTATGGCTTATCAAAAACATAACCGAGAAAATAGTAAAATAAAAAACGGGAGACCCATTTGGATCTTCCGCTTTAAAAGTGAATCAAATAATACAGTTACAAATTGTACTTATCGAGAATCTGATTCTTATATATCTCCGCTTGTGTGCCGTAAATAATTTGAACACCATTACCAGAGCGGATTACCCCTTTTGCTTGTAGTGAACGCCAAACCTCGTCAGAAGCGACAATATCCGTGTCTTTTACTGTGACTCTCAAACGAGTAATACATGCATCAAGGCTCTCAATATTGTTAATGCCTCCGAGTTCCTTCACGATATCGTCAATTAATTCTGATGATTTGTTCTTTTTATAGCTGTCTCTTGTTTGCAGTTTATTATCGGCATCATTTCGCCCTGGAGTTGAATAATTGAACTTACGGATCATAAAGCTAAAGATAAAGTAATAAACCAGTGAATAAATTGGTCCTAAAATCAGAATCCATTGATAATCCGTTTTCTCTGTACCTTGTAATAGACCAAAGAAGGTAAAATCAATCAGACCTCTTGAGAAGGTAATGCCTACCGCCACATCTAGCATGTGCATTAACATGTAAGATAACCCCTCAAGTACGGCATGAATCGCATACAGTGCAGGAGCAACAAATAAGAAGGTAAACTCTAATGGCTCAGTAATACCAGTTAAAAATGACGTTAGCGCTGCCGAAATTAAAATACCTTTAACCACCTTTTTATTTTTGTTATCGGCACAACGATACATAGCAAAAGCTGCAGCAGGCAAACCAAACATCATAGGTAAAAAGCCACCTGTCATTGTTCGAGTTGCTTCAGAGCTAAAATGCGTTACTGTTGGATCAGCTAATTGTGCAAAGAATATTTTCTGACCACCAGAAACCATTTGCCCTGCCACTTCTTGTACCCCTCCTAGCTCGGTGTACCAAAACAGAGGATAAATCGCATGATGTAAGCCAAATACATTAAGAATACGCATTCCAGAGCCATAGAAAAATGTACCTATGTATCCCATAGCGGAGAATGCCTCACCTGCTGCAACAATGCTTTTAAAGATAGTTGGCCAAATAATCGGAAACAAAAATGCCAAAGGAATAAAGTAAAGCATTGTCATTACTGGAACTAAGCGGTTTCCACTAAAAAATGCCAAATAATCTGGTAACTGTTTATTTGAGTATTTATTCGTTAAATATGCTGCTAATAAACCACAGATGATCCCACCAAACACTCCAGTTTGTAAGGTAAACATTCCTAATTCATGCGTATAAAGAGATGACAGACCTACTGCTTCTACTGGGTCATATCCCAAAGCAATGAGTCCATCGACCGTTGTCGTTTCAGGCGTTAATCCTTGAAAACCTAATATTGTTCCAATAACGGTGTGAAATAATAAAAAACCAATCACTGCAGAAATTGCAGCTGTTTCTTTGTTTTTGTTTGCCATTCCGATTGCAACACCAACAGCAAATAAGAGCGGTAAATTCATAAAAACAAACAAACCGGCTTTGAAACACAGAATCAAAAATTGATTAGCCGCAGTACCGGGCTGTAAAAAGGTTAGATTATATGTATCAATCAGTGGTCCACTGGTAAACGCCCCACCAACACCCAGTAAAATACCAGCCATCGGCAACACTGCTATTGGTAGCATAAATGCTCGACCAATCCTTTGTAGCATTGAAAATATGTTTTCCATTTTTATCTCCAGTTAACAAATAGACCTAACCAATAACCAATCTGATTTTTATTTCATTAAATAAATTATTATGAAGTTATACTCCAAAAGATAACATTACGGAGTTTAACTTCAAGATGTAAAAGTTGTAATGTAGATCTACTTCAATGAATTTTTGATAAAACGAAAATTAAGTGTGATTTAGAGCGGATTAAATCGAGATGTGAGCATTTTTCGATAATGCCGAATTTAAAACAAAAAAAATGGAAGCGATGAGTCGCTTCCATTTAATTTTATTAAAGGGAAATCAGGAATTAACCTTTAAGACCTTGTTTCTTTAGGTATTCTTCGTATGTACCGTGGAAATCGTTCACGCCATCTTTTGTGATTTCGATGATGCGTGTTGCAATTGAAGATACGAACTGACGGTCATGAGATACAAACATTAATGTACCTTTGTAGTTCTCTAGAGCCAAGTTCAATGCTTCAATTGATTCCATATCCATGTGGTTTGTTGGTTCATCCATAAGAAGGATGTTTGGCTTTTGCATGATCAGCTTACCAAATAACATACGGCCTTGCTCACCACCAGAAATCACTTTAACTGATTTCTTAATGTCGTTTTGAGAGAAAAGCATACGACCAAGAATACCACGAACCACTTGCTCGTCATCGCCTTCTTGTTTCCATTGACCCATCCAATCTAACAGGTTTAGATCTTCTGCAAAATCATGGCTGTGATCTTGAGCATAGAAACCAATATTGTTGTTTTCAGACCATTTGATCATGCCTGACATTGGTTCCATTGCACCAGCTAACGTGTTTAAGAACGTTGATTTACCGATACCATTCTCACCGATGATCGCAATGCGCTCACCTACTTCAACCATTAGATTTACATCATTAATTAAGATGTTTTCGCCATAACCTTGCTTTAGACCTTCAACTTCTAATGCATTACGGAATAGCTCTTTCTCTTGGTCAAAACGAATAAACGGAGATTGACGGCTTGACGCTTTAACTTCATCAAGCTGAATCTTGTCTAGTTGTTTTTGACGAGATGTAGCTTGTTTTGCTTTTGATGCGTTTGCAGAGAAGCGGCTTACGAACGTTTGAAGTTCTGCCATTTGTGCTTTCTTCTTCGCATTATCAGCAAGTAAACGTTCACGAGCTTGCTCTGCTGCTGTCATGTACTCATCGTAGTTACCGTGGAACAGACGAAGTTCACCGTAATCTAAGTCAGCCATGTGTGTACATACTGAGTTTAAGAAATGACGGTCGTGCGAGATGATGATCATTGTACAGTTACGAGCAAGAAGAACGTCTTCTAACCACGCAATAGTGTGCATGTCCAAGTTGTTCGTTGGTTCGTCAAGAAGCATGATGTCAGGTTCTGCAAATAGAACTTGTGCTAAAAGAACACGAACTTTAAGACCAGGAGCAACCTCACTCATTAAACCGAAGTGCTGTGATTCTGGAATACCAAGACCTAATAGAAGTTCACCCGCACGAGCTTCAGCAGAGTAACCATCCATTTCAGCGAATTCAGTTTCTAAATCACCAACACGCATACCATCTTCGTCAGACATTTCTGGTAGTGCATAAATGCGATCACGCTCTTCTTTGATTTTCCATAATTCTTTGTGACCCATAATCACAGTATCAACAACTGTGTATGATTCAAAAGCGAATTGATCTTGGCCTAATTTTGCCATGCGCTCATTTGGATCCGTAGAAACCGTACCCGCAGATTGCTCTAACTCTCCACCTAAGATTTTCATAAAGGTAGATTTACCACAGCCATTCGCGCCGATTAAACCGTAACGGTTACCGTTACCAAATTTGATAGAAATATTTTCAAACAGTGGCTTATCGCCAAATTGCATTGTGATGTTAGCAGTCGTTAGCACAGTACATTCCAATTAGTGATCAATGAGACATAAAAAAGCTGGTACAAAAACCAGCTTTTCAAATTTAGGGGGAGTATAGCAGCATTTGTGATTTCCATCACTTTTTATTCTGTTTCTGCTTAATAAACGCTAGAGGTGTCTGCCCTACTTGCTTTTTAAAGAAGGAAATAAATGCACTGTCTGATGAAAAATCAAGCTGAAATGCAACATCACTTACTTGCGTATTCTCACACAGTAATTCGATTGATTTTAACACTCTCCATTGTTGCTTCCATTCCTGATATGACATTCCAGTTTCTTTTTTAAATAATCGAGTAATCGTTTTACTGCTCGCTCCTATCTTTTTAGACAGTGTTTGAAGATCTGGAGCGAGAAAATCCGGTTTCTTTACCTGCTCACTAAATGTGATTAAACGTTTTTCTGTCGGTAAAGGTAAGCTAAACGGTTGTTGATGTGCTTCATAAAAAGATTCCCAAAAGAGTGCAGTTGTGTGTAACGTTTCTGATTTGGGTTTATCCCATGCCCACATTGCCATCTTATTAATTAACGCTCTAAGTAATTCGTCTACCTCGATCATCATAATGTCTTCAGGACATGGGAACTTATCACAATCAAAATACAATGATCGGTATGCTACAACATTGGTCATAAAAGCTCGGTGAGGTGTATTAGCTGGTATCCAAACGGCTTTTGTGGGTGGCAAAACACACATTGAATGAGATAAAGCAAAACTCATACAGCCTTCAGGAGCATACAGTAACTGCCCTTTCTGATGATAATGCATACCTGAATCATGCCGACCTACATCAGCAGCAATACCAATCACATCCGCAGGCAATCTATCTGCATCAAATTTAGTTTCATCTGAAATAATAGCCATAATGTCCGAATCTTATTGTTTTTGATTTTAATGTTGTTAATAGAACAATCGTAATTAGAAATATACTGTTTGCCAAGTTAATTCACACGAGACACACAATGAACACAAAACCTTCACTCTGGCTTATGGTACTTCTTTTGATGTTTCCTCAAATAGTTGAAACCATTTACAGCCCAACACTTGGCTCAATAGCTGAGTCATTTGCCGTAAATTATTCACAGGCTTCACAAACCATTTCAATTTACTTTTCAGCTTTTGCTTTTGGTGTCGTGGTATGGGGAATATTAGCGGATAAATTAGGTCGCAGGCCCACCATGCTACTCGGGTTAGCCATTTACAGTTTAGCCGCCTTATCTGCTGTGCTAACAGACAGTTTTATTTATCTGATGATCGCTCGTGCTGTTAGTGCATTTGGTATAGCAGTAGGCTCAGTAATCACACAAACCATGCTACGTGATGTATTTAATACCAAAGAGCTCAGTAAAGTATTCAGTTTTATGGGAATGGGGATTTCTATTAGTCCCGTTTTAGGGATGCTACTTGGTGGTCAACTTACGCAATTCGGTGGATATCATTATGTATTTATTGCTTTATTTATTATGGCTCTAGTACTAGTTGCATATAACCTCGTGGCTTTACCTGAAACTCAAAAAACAAAGCAGCCTCTAGAACTAAAACGACTCGGGCTAAAAATGCTAAGAGATATCAATATCTGGCGTTCTGGTTGCCTTGTCGCTTTATTTAATATTGCTTTGTTTTCATATTACCAATTGGGAGCTTTTAAATTCGAGCAGTTAGGACTGTCCTCACAAGAGTTTGGTTATAGCGGGATCGTGTTAGGTCTAGGTACATTTATAGGGAGTTATTTAAATAAGTATCTTATTTCTAAACAAGTTTCATTACTGCGTTTATTGCAACTATCTGCCCTCTTATTGATTTCAGGTGGAGCATTAGTCACTTATTTAATCGATTCAATCTTGTTTTTACTGCCTATGATCTTAGTTGTTATGTCTTTTGGTATCGCCATTCCAAATATTCTTAGTGTGGCATTAATTGACTATAAACAACAAGCAGGTAGTGCTGGGGCTCTGTTTGGACTTATGTATTACTTAATGATAGGTGCAGGGCTTAGCTTGGCAGGCTCAGTTCAACACCTTGGCATTGTTTTACTGATGTGTGGAGTTATCTCATCTCTGCTTGTAGCTTTTAAAAAATAATAACATGCTCGCTCTTACATTAAATGAGCGAGCATATCTAATTTAGTGAATAGATTTAATATCTTATCAACGACTTACACGATAACCAATTAATGAAGGAACTTCACAATCCATGGTTTCTATATAGATATTTCGCTCTCTCCACATCACTTCCATATCATATAAACAAAATGAATATTGTTTAGGATCAATCACCCATTTATGTTTAATTTTTACTGATACAGATGTAAATAATTCATTATCATTTCCCCACCATACTAAAACTAAATACTTATAGTTATCACCATCATGATAAATAGCAAACGCGGCGGTTTCTCGCCAATTAATCTCTGATTGAGACTTAACTGTAGCAAGTCGTTTATTAAACATTGAGATATTAATTGGTTTATTTGTCGCTGATATTGTATAAATTTTAATTCCATCAATATCTATCCAATGCACATCACTTTCTATTGTTCTCGGTTGGTACATGACTCATCCCTAGCCTGTAAATAAAAGATATAAAACAGTTGTCATTATTATAGGTTATTGAAATATAATAGGATGACCAATCTATATTGTGTATAAATTAGCCACTAAAACCTTTGCAATGCGATCAACTACTCTTTTATCTGAGCTTTTATTGCAACAAATACTTCTAATAAAAATACAGTACATAAAAAAGGCCTAAACCGAAGTCTAAGCCTTAATCATCTTAATTTTACTCGTACTCAGCAGAATACGTTTCTTTATACGTATGAGAATAAAGTTCAAATAAGTTGCCAAATGGGTCTTCTAAATACACCATTTGTGATGTGTTGTTATCATCTTCTGGGTGGTAACGCATAATATCCATTCGTACTTTACCGCCAAACTCTTCAGTACGAGCGATCACGCCGTGGAAGTCATCTGTTTGAAGACAGAAATGGAAGATACCGATTCGCGAGAAATCAACTTCGTGACGTTCTTGGCACTCTTTCATTTCAAATAACTCAAAACCAATGCCGTCTTTCGTTAATAAGTGCGCAATATTGAAACCTTTAAAGCCTTCACCAAATACAGCAATACACATTCTGCCAATTGCGGTTTCACGCTCTTCTTCAACTTTTGTGTTACCCATTACCACTTCAAGACCAAGCGCTTTTGTGTAAAACTCTACCGCTTTGTCCATATCGCCAACCATGATGCCTACGTGATTCATTTTCATAATTTACCTCAAATTCAGTTTTATAATTCGTTGTTCGTTTCGATGAGGTAATAATAGTAAACTCATTGGATAATATAAAATTATCAATATTTATCATTTTAATAATTTATTGTTATAAAAAAAGTAAAGACTCAAACTAAATCAGAGCCTTTAAACTAATATCAATTAAGAGCGTACATTCTTCATGAAATACCGCTCTAATTCTTCAATTTGACCACTACATAGAATCTCCACTGCATTTTTAATGTGTTGCAGTGGCCAATCCCACCACTTTATGACTAATAATGTTTGAATTAGATTTTCATCAAATCGTTTTTTAACCACCACATTATTTCCTACCACAACGGAATAAGGTGCCACATTTTTAGTAATAACGGCTCTAGCTCCAATGATTGCACCATCTCCAATATGAACGCCAGGCATAATCATTGCCTCACTACCAATCCATACATCGTTACCCACAATGGTATCGCCAGATCTTTGAAAGCCATCTTTCACACCTTCGCCAAACTCTTTTTTTGAAAATGGAAATGTTGATATCCAATCGGCTCTATGTCCTTGATTGCCAGCCATCATAAATGTTGCCCCTGATGCAATAGAGCAAAATTTACCTATTCGGAGTTTATCAATCTCTCCAAACTGTCCGCTCTCCCACATCTCTTGTGTAGAAGCATCTCCTAATAAGTAACGAACAGCTTGCTCCTCAAAGGTCTTAGAATGATAAAACCCCGAATAATAGCTATAATCTCCAACTTCAATATTTGGGTTCTTAACCTGTTCTTTGAGGTTTTGACCCTCAAGCCAACTATTAAACGCTTCCATTTATTCTTTCTCTTAAATTAATCTTGCTGAAAGTATAATCAGTCTCTATTATTTCCAGTAGAGACCATTTAGATAAACAGAATTACCATATGGAAATAAAGTGGCTTAACTATGTCCCTATTTATGTCGCCTTATGTGAAGAAAAAAGCATTGCTGGAGCAGCGAAAAGATTAAAGTGCTCGAATGCACACATAAGTAGACAACTACAACAATTAGAAAGCATTTTATCTGTTCAACTCATTCACAGAACAACGCGACAATTCAATCTTACTTATGATGGAATTAAGTTTTACAAACAAGCAAAGCATCTACTAGACAGTGCCGAAACCATCAACGCAAAATTATTATCACCAGAAAGCATGGCTGGCAAATTACGTATTGCTGCTTCTGCGTCATTTGGTTCGATATTACTAACAGAGCCCCTCGCTAAGTTCTGTCGAACATACCCGAAAATAGATATTGAAGTTATTTTTACAGAAAGTCCTCTGGATCTTATCGAGTCTGGTTTTGATGTAGCTTTTTATCTGACTAATTCCCCACCGGAAGGTTATGTAGGTCATTATTTTCGCTCATTGCAGTGCAAACCCTTTGCTCATATAAATTATATGCAGAACCAAGGGGAAATTACCCACCCTTCACACCTAAATAAGTTAAACCATATTCTTTATAAAAATACGGATTTCACATTAAATAATTGGACATTTAATAAGATAGAATCAAAAGAGAATATAGCGATTAATCTTGAAGGATCTTTTAGCGTTAATTTGGTTGCATCTATGGTAGACGCAATGCTAAATGAGTGCGGTGTTGCTATGTTGGATGAGTTAGCGTTGTCTAAATTATCACCAACAAAAAGAAATGAAATCGTTCAATTAATCCCAAGTTGGGAAACACAACCAATACTCCCTTTATATCTTCTCTATCCTAAAAGAAAACATTTACCTCAACGAACAAAACTATTCGTTGATTTCTTTCGAGATTACTTAGGTAATATTTAATAAAAGCAATATGTTACCAACCAATCAACCTTCTGAAAAACAAAAAGCGAGCCATCATAGCTCGCTTTTGAAAATTCTGTATATTATACCAATCGTAGTAAATAACTGATCGCTCTAGCTTGTTAAAAGGCTCGATAACTACGTTAGAATTTTTGATTGTAGAGTAACTACTTATCGAAAAATTCTGCCTTATTCTCAAGCCTTTTTCCTTCGCTATTTCTAATCACTTACTCACTGTGATTGGTATTAGAAGAAATTACAGCAATTCAACCGATTGTTGAGCAATTACGAATTCTTCATTGGTTGGGATAACCATAGCAACAGCGTTCAGCATTTCTGATTTAGCAATAATGCCATCAGCGCCAAAACGAGCACCTTCGTTACCTGCAACATCTTCAACAAAACCAAGAATCTTAAGGTTATTTAAGATCTCACGACGGATTGGTAATGAGTTCTCACCGATACCACCAGTGAAAATGATGCCATCTAAAGAATCTAATGCAGCTAGGTAAGAAGCCACGTACTTAGCAACACGGTATGTAAACACTTGGAATGCTAGTGTCGCACCTTCGTGTCCCTCTTCCATTGCTTCAAGGATACCACGAGCATCACTTGTTAGACCGGACACACCTAGGAAGCCAGACTCTTTGTTTAGAGAGTTAAACACTTGCTCTTGTGACCAACCTTTCTTAAGTAGGTATTCAATGATACCTGGGTCTAAGTCACCACAACGTGTACCCATCATTAGACCTGAAAGCGGAGTGAAGCCCATTGATGTGTCTACACTGTTACCGTCTTTAATTGCACAAACTGATGCGCCATTACCTAGGTGAACAGAAATAAAGTTCGACTCTTCAATCGGTTTATTGATCATTTTTGCAGCTTCACGGCTTACAAAGTAGTGACTTGTACCGTGGAAACCATAACGACGAACACCAAAATCAGTATATAACTCTTTAGCAATAGCACCAGTGTATGCACGCTTAGGCATAGTTTGGTGGAACGCTGTGTCAAATACCGCAAATTGAGGGAGAGAAGGGAAGGCTTCAACAGCAGCACGAATGCCAATAGCGCCAGCTGGGTTATGAAGAGGAGCTAAGTCAGATAGACTTTCAATTTCTTTTGTTACTTCTTCATTAATACGAACTGTCTTAGTAAATTTTTCACCGCCGTGAACGATACGGTGACCGATAGCAACGATACCATCAGTAAAACCTAACTCTTCTGTTAGACCTACTAATTTACCAATAGCTATCTTATGGTGGTTTTCATTACCTTCAATGGCAATTTCTGTTTTCTGTCCTTGATACTTCCAGCTCATACGAGCATCTTCAAGGCCAAAACACTCACCTAACCCGCTTAATACTGCATCACCAGAAACAGAATCGATTACAGCAAACTTAAGTGAAGAGCTGCCTGAATTGATAACTAATACGTATTCGTTGTTCATCATTATTCTCTTTTATAGATATGTAGGTTGCACATTAGAGTCGTGCCTTTTGTTGCTACAACCCATTATTCAACTATTTTTTAATGATTCAACTTTTGTTTTAGCACCTATCTACATTTTTGTCATAAACATGTCTTAGATCAATTTTTGAGAAATTATTTTTTAACTATGTAAACGTTTTCTTTAAATAAATTTTACAAACATTCTGTTAACTAGCTCGTACTTGAATTATTCAATATAGGATATTTATTGATTTGTAACTAACATCACTTAGGATGATGTAACGACTGTAATTAACTAAAAATAATAATGAAAATATTAATTTGCGATGATTCAAAAATCGCTCGGAAATCATTAGCTCGTAATATAAAAAACACCAGTGAAGTTAATGTTTTCTATGCTGAAAATGGTAAAGAAGGATTACAAACTTTATCTGAGCATGGCATTGATGTTCTCTTTCTTGACCTTACCATGCCTATCATGGATGGCTTTGAAGTATTGGCTTCTTTACCGGTAAATTCTTATCAAACTCATATCATTGTTGTCTCTGCTGATATACAAGAAAAAGCCAGACAACGATGCTATGAGCTTGGTGCAAAAGAGTTTATTGAAAAACCATTTAGCAATGACGTTATTCAACAAGTATTTAAAAAATATCAAATACCATTACTCAACACCGCTGCAACTTCTCAATCAAAGAGAGCAAAAAACAGTTCATCCATTGACATTATCTCCAGTATTAAAGAAATCAGTAACGTTGCTCTTGGTGCCAGCGCTGCTCTTATTTCTGAACAATTTGATCGCTTCATTGATATGCCTCTACCCAATGTCGCTACATTGCATCGTTCTGAATTAAAAATGGTTCTTCAAGATATTATTAATAACTCTGAGTACCGAGCTATCTCTCAACGTTTTGTTGGATATGGGATCAACGGAGAGGCGCTTGTTTGTTTACATGGTGATAATTTAAAAGAATTACTTAGCGTTAATGACAGCGGTAAAAATACAACGACCAATGAAGCCATTCTTGATATCGCTAACCTACTTGTCTCTGCTTTTCTCTTATCTTTTAGCAAACAATTGGACATCGCCATTTCTTTACGCCAACCCAGCGTTTTAAATAGTGATCAATTAAAAACAGCACTCAAAGATAACCATCAGTTTTTAGGGGAATATGAGAAAGATATTTTTACTATTGAGTTTGTTTATTCTGCAGAAAGTATGGATTTAAAATGTGATGTTATCTTCTTAATGGATAACGATTCTTTGTCTGCCATTAAATCAATTTTAGAGAGTGTTTTATAATGAATTCTGATATGAGTGATTTTCATTGGGCCATGCAGATCATTGGTGATTTAGATGCAGGCTTAATTGTGGTAGATAAAAATTTTAAGGTGTGTGCTTGGAACAACTTTATGCAATCTTACAGCGGCATTACCGCTGAGAAAATTCTTAACCATAATCTATTTGAAGTAGTTCCTGATTTACCAAAATCTTGGTTAGTTAAAAAAGTCATGACCTCCTTTAGTTTAAATACTCGTGGTTTCTCCTGTTGGGAAGATAGGCCTTATCTATTTAAATTTAAGAACTTTACGCCTATTTCGAATGGATTAACCGAGATGCGCCAAAACATTACGTTTTCTCCTCTAACAGACGTAAATGGTAACGTTTCACACATCAGTTTGATCATTCATGACGTTACCGAAATTGCAAAAAACACATTACACCTAGAAAATTCCAACCACCAGCTTTCTACGTTAAGTAAAATCGATGGCTTAACACAGCTTTATAATCGTGCTTATTGGGAATCATGCTTAAAGAAAGAATTTAATGAAGCAAGAGCGGCGGAAAGAGTGTCATCCATTGTGATGTTTGATATTGACCACTTTAAGAAGGTCAATGATAACTTTGGGCATACTGTAGGTGATGATGTGATTCGTGATGCCGCTGAACTGTTAAGAAAAACCTCTCGTAACACAGATATTTGTGGGCGATATGGTGGTGAAGAGTTTACCGTTATTCTGCCATATACAAACGCTGAGCAAGCTTTCTATTTCACTGAGCGTTTACGTAAACGCATTGAAAACAGCACCATTTCAACTGAAAATGAAGAGATTCATTATCGAGTTAGTTTAGGTATTTGTGAGCTATCAAACGAACATCCTGATCACTTATCGTGGCTAGAAGCGGCTGATAAAGCACTTTACTATTCAAAAGAGAATGGACGAAATCAATCTAACGTGTTTTGCACTACCTTAATGCCATAAATCACTTCTATCCATTTTATCTAGACAGAAAAAAACCGAAGTGATAATACTTCGGTTCTGATTACAACAAGTAAAGTCGCTTCCTGCAACACTTACCCAGCTATGCGTAATGCCAATATTGCGCTGAACACTTTACCGATCGGCGACCAAACCATCATAAAGCTCTTCACGCAGTGGACCCTGCCCAAAAATGTACGGGTCCGTATAATTATCGTTATCCTTTTACACCACCGGCTGTCAAACCACCTACGAGGAACTTCTGAGCTAGTAAGAAAACCAATGTAATAGGTAATGCTGATAATACTGCAGCGGCCGCAAAATCACCCCATAAGTAGTTCTGAGGGTATAAATATTGTTGCATACCAACTGCTAATGTGTATGAGTTTACATCAGAAAGTAGTAAAGATGCTACAGGAACCTCAGTAATTACACCAATAAATGACAAAATAAACACAACAGCCAAAATTGGAACAGATAATGGCAGTAAAACAAGACGGAAAGCTTGCCAAGGCGTAGCACCATCTAATGCGGCCGCTTCTTCTAACGAACCATCAATCGTTTCAAAGTACCCTTTAATCGTCCATACGTGCAGTGCGATCCCACCAAGATAGGCGAAGATCAAGCCACCATGCGTATTTAAGCCTAAGAATGGTATGTACTGACCTAACTTATCAAATAAGGCATACAGAGCAACCAGAGCCAATACCGCAGGGAACATTTGGAAGATCATCATACCTTTTAGTAGTGTTTCTTTACCTTTAAAACGCAGACGGGCAAAGGCATAAGCACTGGTGGTTGATAAAGCAACAATTAATACAGAACTGATTGCTGCAATTTTAACTGAGTTCCATAACCAAGTTAACACAGGGAATGGAGGCTGAGTGGTTGACCCATCAGCATGCTCAACGGCAATACCTAGTGCAAGTTTCCAGTGCTCTAATGATGGGCTTTCTGGAATAATACTGCCTGTTGCAAAGTTACCTTCACGGAATGAAATCGTAATAACCATCAATAATGGGAAAATGATCATTGCTAAGAAAATCCACATTGCAATGTGTGTTGCCCAAACGCGATATTTTAAGTTTTTTCCTTGAACCATTGGCATATCAATGAATCCTTATTTTTTGAAGTTAAGTAGCTAAATATCACTTTAGATAAATAGCTACTCAAACATTAATTATTTGATAATTTTGTAAAACGTAGGTTCAGTAGTGCCAGACCACCTACTAGTAAGAAGATCAACGTCGCTATCGCACTTGCCAGACCAAAGTCTTGACCACCACTACCTTCAAACGCAATTCGGTAGGTATAACTTACTAATAAGTCCGTATAACCGCAGGCTCTGTTGTACCTATCATGTTTGGACCACCTTTAGTTAATAAGGCAATCATTACAAAGTTATTAAAGTTAAAAGCAAATGCTGCAATTAATAATGGTGTTAATGGTTTCACCATCATAGGAACCGTGATCTTCAAGAAGTTTTGAAGTGGTCCAGCACCATCAATGGCTGATGCTTCATACAAATCTTCAGGTATAGACTTCAATAGCCCCATACATAAGATCATCATGTATGGAAAACCTAACCAAGTATTTACAATCAATACCATCACTTTTGCAGTGAACGGATCAGAGAACCAATTTGGTTGAATACCAAACATGCTGTCTAATAGCATATTGATCTCACCAAAACTTTGGTTAAACAAGCCTCGGAAAATCAAGATTGAGATGAACGCTGGTACCGCATAAGGGAGTATTAACAATAAACGATAAACGGCACGTCCCTTTAACTCTTCCCATTGTACAACTGCGGCAAGCACTAGGCCGATCGCAAGCGTAAATACAACAGTACAAGTTGCAAAAATTACTGTCCAAATAAAGATACTAATGAAAGGCTCTTTGATGCCGTCATCTTTCCAAATACGCTCAAAGTTTGCGCCACCAACATTAACGATAAAGCCAGGAGAAATTGGGTCACCAACAAAGACATCGTTATCATCTACTTCTTGATAAAAACCCGTATCGTGATTTGCTTTAAAATACGTTTCTGTTTTGTTGTTATAGAGCGTTTCGCCATCTTCTTGCATAACAAACAGTGGACCAACCGCCGCAAACTTACGTAACCCACTCATTTGGATCTCTTCACCTGATGGTAAAGAAAGCGTGATAAGGTTTAGATTTGGGCGCTTAGCAATGATCTGCTTAATTGTTGCTTTTTTGCCTTTAACAGAATCCACAGGAGCTAATTCCAATTTACGCTCAACGGCCTCTGCTAAATTAAAGGTTTCTGTTGCAAATAATTGTCCAGAGTCTTTAATCGTTAACGCATAACCATTCCCTTGATTCATTAACTGAAAACTATAACTTTTTCCGCTTTGGTATGTTTTCGTTAAATGCACAGCTTGTGCTCGTTCAAGAGTGACTTGGTTCGTTGCACTGTAGTTTGTAAATGCTAAACCAACCGTATAAACCAATGGGAAAATAATGAATAAAATCATCCCTGCGATACCCGGATAGGTATAACGGTGAGCGTAATTCTTTTTACTACCAAACACATAAACTGCAAGTGCCGTTAATACGAGTGTTAACATTGCAAATGCAGTTTCACCACGAGAATACATAAGAACACAAACGTAACCATTCAGTGCTGCTACGGCAGATAAAATCCCCCATTTCAGTACAGATTTATAATTCGTTTGAGAAGCAACTGCTGTTGTCATAAGCTTCAAGACCTTTTAAAAATACCAACCTAGTAAGCCCACTTAGATAAAATAGGCTTACTCATGAGGATATTAAAGAAGAGATAATTCGTTATTATTAGGAGAGAAGCGAATCTCCTCTCCTAATTGTATGACTTGACTAATAAGGTGTTATTTAGTCATGCGCTTTTCAGCAGCAGCTAGTGCATCAGTCACCATTTGACGACCGTCAACAACGTTACCTAATGCTTCTTCCATGCTGTACCAGAAAGTAGTGAATTGAGGAATGTTTGGCATGATTTCACCATTCATTGCGTTATTCATTGTCGCAGCAATACGAGAATCGGTATCAAGTTGCTTTTGGAATGAATTTAAAGCCACAGCACCTAGAGGTTTATCGTCATTTAAGCTTTTCAGACCTTCATCCGTTAACAAGTAACTTTCAAAAAACTCAACGGCTAAATCTTTGTTTGGAGATACTGCACTGATACCACCAACCCATACACCAACGAATGGTTTAGATGCCTGACCATGGAATTTAGGCAGTGTCGTTACGCCATAATCAATGCCCGCTTTTTCGATGTTTGCCCAGCCCCAAGGACCGTTGATCATCATACCCACATTGCCTTTAACAAATTCAGACTCAGCAACTGAGTAATCCATATCTGCCGAAATGGTTTTGTCTTTCACCATAGTTTCGATGAACGTCATTGCATCTTGAACGCCTTTTTGGTTTACACCAGCGTTTTTAATGTCGTAACCTTCAGCGATTTTCTTAAAGGCATATCCGCCATCTGCTGCTAGTAGAGGCCAAGTGAAATAAGCGCCACCACGAAGTGGCCACATGATCGCTTTTTGGCCATTCTTCATCATATCCTTATCTAAAGCAGGAATTTCTTCCCAGTTTTTAGGTGGATTTTTGATAAGAGCTTTATTGTAAATAAGAGATACAGATTCAATCGCTACAGGGTAAGCAATTGTTTTGCCTTTGTATTCTACTGCATCCCATGCAAAATCAACGATTTCAGACTTCAACTCTTCTGAAGGCTTAATTTCCGCTAATAGACCCGCTTCCGCAAAACCACCAAAACGGTCGTGTGCGTAAAAAATCATGTCAGGACCATCGCCTGCAGCTGCTACTTGTGCAAATTTTTCTTCTGCTTTGTCTGGGAACGATACGGTTACTTTAATTCCTGTATCTTCTTCAAAGCGTTTACCTACTTCAGCCATACCTTCGTAAGCTTTATCACCCGTAACCCAAATCGTTAATTGACCTTCTTCAATTGCAGCAGAAGCGTTAATAGAACCAAGAGCTGCCATTGTGCATAGTGCGACAGTACTGAGGACTTTTTTCATTGTGAATCCTTCCTTTTATAATTAATGAATCATCGGTAGGGTTGAAGTTAAAGTAGATGATGATTCAATTCTCAAGGTGTATTTTCATCAATTCATCACTCTTATTCATCCTCCTACTCTCTACGCCTTTTTAGTAGCCAACCAAAAGCGTGATCTCCATCTTGATATGTGTAGTGTAAGTTCACAAAACCAAGTTGAAATGAGATCGCGTTCACATTGAAATTTAAAAAAACTTTGAACTCCATCTAATTAGTTTAAAAACGTGATCCAAGTACTCCTCCCCCCTACTCCCCCAGAAAAAAAACAGAGGAGGAGGATGACTCAACCCATGTTTTGCTTAAGAATGTAGTCATAAAGCCAATTCCATTGGTAACGAATTTTTAAAATTGAATAATGAGGATGGACACAATGACGAGTGTCACTTTACGCAACGTTTGCAAATCCTACGGCGACGTTAAGATCTCGAAAAATGTAGACTTAGATATCAACTCTGGTGAGTTTGTTGTATTTGTTGGCCCATCTGGCTGTGGTAAATCTACATTATTACGCTGTATTGCAGGCTTAGAAGACATTACCTCAGGCGATCTATACATGGGTGATAAACGCATGAATGATGTTGAACCGTCTAAACGAGGTGTCGGCATGGTCTTCCAATCTTATGCTCTATACCCTCACCTTAACCTATTCGATAACATGTCTTTTGGCCTTAAATTGGCAAAAGCGGATAAAAATGAAATCAAAAAACGTGTTGATCACGCAGCCGATATTCTGCAACTAGGTCACTTATTAGAACGCCAACCAAAAGCGTTATCAGGTGGTCAACGTCAACGTGTTGCCATTGGACGTACTTTGGTTTCTCAACCTGACGTGTTCCTTTTAGATGAGCCTTTATCTAACCTTGATGCAGCACTACGTGTTCAAATGCGTATTGAAATTGCAAAGCTGCATAAGAAGCTAGGCTGCACCATGATCTACGTAACCCATGATCAGGTTGAAGCAATGACAATGGCAGAGAAAATTGTCGTATTAGATGGTGGTTATGTATCACAAGTCGGTGCGCCTCTTGAGCTATACCACTACCCGAAAAACCGTTTTGTTGCTGGCTTTATTGGCTCTCCAAAAATGAATTTTGTTAGCGTCTTTATTGAAGAAGTTGAGAAGAACCAAGTTAAAGTTCAATTTAAAAATGGGGCTTCATTCTGGATCCCAGTTGATGGTTCAAACGTAAAACGTGGCGAACGTATGTCTTTAGGTATTCGTCCTGAGCATTTAGTCCCTGCTGAAAATGGCGATGCGGTCATCGATGGTGATATTTTAGTCGTCGAAAAATTGGGATATGAAACACAAATCTACTTAACAATAGAAGATGGTGATGCGGATATGATATACCGTGTTCCTGATACTGCTCTAGTAAAAGCGGGAGAACGGTTCTCCGTTGGTATACCAGCACATCGTTGCCATTTATTCCATAACGATGGAAAAGCATGCCAAAGACTCTATAAAGAAGCTGGCGTATAACAAAAACAAAAAAAAAAAAGAGCCCAACAATGTATTGGGCTTTTGTTGTTTTATGCCAATACTATACTTAATAAACTAATAGTAAATTGGTGTTAGTATGAGAGGAATATTGTGAACACACATCAAGCTTTTCCCTTCCCTTTAGGGGCAACGTTAACAAATACTGGATGTAATTTTGCTGTTCATCATGATTCAGCATTCCCTTTATCTCTTATTATCTTCAAAGAAGATGGTAGCTATACCGAGCACTCCTTTACTGAAGAGTATGGCACAATAAAATACACACACCTTACAGGGATAAAAGAAGGTGCCGTGTATGGGTTTAAAATCATTAAGAATGAAGAAGATCTTTTATTGCTTGATCCTTACACTAAAGCTTTAAAAAACATTCCCAATTATCAAGTTCCATATACAGCAAAACAAAGTTGGCCCCTAGCGCAAGCTATCGTTGTTAACGACAATTTTGATTGGCAAAGTACCACAATGCCAATGATTCCTCGCTCTGAAACCATTTTACTTGAAACCCATGTGAAGGGATTTACGCTTTTAAACCCTAATATCGACGAAAATGTTCGTGGTACATACCTAGGTTTGGTCGATCCAGCAACGATTGCTCATATAAAAGAGCAAGGGATTACGAGTATTCAACTTCTCCCTATTGCTGCTTGTATGCATGAACCGCACCTACTTGAAATGGGTATGGTAAATTATTGGGGTTATAACTCTCTTTCTTTTATGGCTCCAGACCCTCGATACGCTATTAATGATGCGGTTACTGAATTAAAAACAGCCATTAGAGAGCTACATAAAAACAACATCGAAGTCATTTTAGATGTGGTATATAACCATACGGCTGAGGGTGGAAATGGAGGCTGTACTTTTAATTTAAAAGGCCTAGATCAAGATTATTATTTACATCACAATGGTAATTACACTAACTATACAGGCTGCGGGAATACCTTAGATATCACGCACCAGCCTAGTCTTAATTTAGTGATGGACACATTAAGATATTGGGTTGAGCATTATCATATAGATGGGTTTAGATTTGATTTGGCTGCAACGCTAGGTCGTGAATATGACCAATTTAACCCTAACAATGCTTTTTTTAAAGCCATCGCTCAAGACCCTATCCTAAAGAATACAAAATTGATTGCTGAGCCTTGGGACATTGGCCCTAATGGTTATCAAGTGGGTGAATTTCCAGATGGTTGGAATGAGTGTAGCGATAAATACAGAGACACAACAAAAAGCTTTTGGCGTGGTGAACAAAACTACTTAAAATCCATGGCAACACGTTTAATGGGCTCTCGTGATCTTGTTAGTGCTTCTCGTTGGCCTCACAAATTACCCGTTAACTACGTGAGTTATCATGATGGATTTACCCTTCAAGATTTAGTGAGCTACAAAAATCGTCATAATCACGCTAATGGTGAAAATAATCGTGATGGTCATGGCGATAACCGCTCCGATAACTACGGTGTAGAAGGGCCAACAGACAACCCTAGAATCATTGCGTTACGTGAAAAACAGAAGCGTAATATGATGACTACTCTATTATTTAGTTTTGGAATACCACATCTTCTAGCTGCAGATGCATGCTCGCATACGCAACAGGGTAATAATAATGCTTATTGCCAAGACAGTGAAATTAGCTGGGTTAATTGGAATTTAGATCCAACTGAGCAAGAATTTAAGATCTGGCTTTCTGATATGATTCATGCAAGACAGAAACATATTGTTCCAATCATTAATGCTTTTAGCGGTTCAAAAAGAAGCCATCAAAAAGTCGAGTGGTATACATCTGATGGACGCACCATGACACATAACGATTGGCATGGAGCAAAATCACTGTGCTTACATTTAAATATTTACGATGGTGAAAAAGAGTTGTTAATTATGATTAATCAATCAAACATACCGACTCGATTTGTTCTTCCTAAACTGACTAAACAAGCGAACTGGTCTTTAGTCTGTGATACTCAATATGCCAAAGTAAAACCAAAACCGATTGTTTTTGATTACAGCTTATCTCCTCTTTCTATCGCTGTATTCTGCAACAAATGAAACAAGTAAGCTAAGAATCATACAAGGTATATAATAAAAAAGGAGGCTAATAATAGCCTCCTTTTTAGTAACTAAGCTGAAATCAATCGTCTTGCTTAACCTCAGGTTTTACACGTCCTTTGTGATATGTCCTATACGCTAAAACCGTCAGCGTAATTATTAATTTGGATGTCATCCAGATCATATACGAACAATCTACCTTTATTCAAAATGGTGTGTAAAAGAGAAAGTCTCTTGTTCTTAGTCGCCCCAATGTCATGGAACAGTCAAAATTATATCAAAACACGCCATTCTTGTCACACTGTTACACATAAAAGTAACAATGCGTACATTTTTCTATAAAGGTATCGCTTTTACTGCTAGATAATTTCAGCCAAACGATCTTGCACCACGCCCACAATCAAGTCTGGTTGGAACTTTGAAATAAAGCGGTTACAACCGACCTTTTGCACCATTGCATCATTGAAGCTACCACTTAATGACGTGTTCAATGTGATGAATAAATCATTCATACGGTGATCATTTCGCACTTCATGAGTTAATCGATAACCATCCATCTCTGGCATTTCGGCATCAGTGATCATCAATAATATTTCATCATTAACGTTTTTGCCTTCATCACACCAACTTTTCAATAGATCTAAAGCTTGGCGACCATCACTTCTTTCGATCACTTCAAGTCCTAATTGTTGTAATGTATTTCGAACTTGAGCTCTAGCAGTACTTGAATCATCAACAATAAGTACTTTTCTGCCATGCATGTGAGCAGCTAAGCGTTCATCTAACACGCCTTCTGAAATGGTAATGTCGTAATCAATAATATCCGCCAATACTTTTTCTACATCGATAATCTCAACAATACGTGTTGTATTTGGTTCAACTTCAACTTGAGTAAGCGCAGTTAAAAAATTATTGCGACCTACGGTTTTTGGTGGTGGTTGAATGTCTGCCCACGTTGTATTAATAATGTTCTGTACTTGTCCAACTAAGAAGCCTTGAGTGGTACGGTTATATTCGGTAATAATTAAGTTGGTTTCTTCTTCACTCCCCATCGGTCTCATACCAATGGCACCGCGTAAATCGATAACCGGTACCGACTCACCACGTAAACTTGCTACGCCTGATATATGATGATGTGAACCTGGTAATTTGGTTAATGCAGGAACCTTTAAAATCTCTTTTACTTTAAAAACGTTAATTGCAAAAATCTGAGTGGTATTAAGTTTAAAAAGTAACAATTCCAATCTATTTTCACCCACTAACTGGGTACGTTGATCAACGCTATTTAACATTCCACTCATAGATATAGCTCACTTAAGAATATAGTGCCGTCAAAATAAACGGCGATGATTTTTATAACACTTTAATATATAGGTTATCGGCAGATTTGAGATGTCTTTAACAAGTTAGTGCAAAAAAATAGACAATAATGTTACTATTCTTCGCATAAGCACCAGATAAGGTGTGTGTTGTACTAAATTAAAGGAATTTTTATGTCGCAAGCCCAGCCATTACTCGTTCGTATGATGAATACAAACATCGTTATACAAATTTTAATAGGTATTATCGCAGGTGTGGCTCTCGCTACGTTAGCGCCAAACCTAGCTATCTCTGCAGGACTTTTTGGTGAACTATTTGTTAGTGCATTAAAAGCCGTTGCTCCAATACTTGTATTCATTCTTGTTGCTGCTTCTATCGCTAACCAAAAGCGTGGACAGAACTCAAATATGAAACCAGTTATCGTATTATATCTTGTTGGTACGTTCTGCGCTTCATTAACTGCTGTTGTAATGAGTTTTCTTTTTCCTACCACATTAACTCTTGTTATCGACGCAGCAACCAATACCGCTCCAGAAGGTATTGTTGAAGTCATTAATACCCTATTATTTAAAATCATTGATAACCCAATCAATGCATTAATGACGGGTAACTTTATTGGTATTCTTGGTTGGGCTGTTGCTCTAGGCTTAGGTTTACACTCTGCATCTGATGCGACAAAAAAAATCTTTGTTGATTTATCAAACTGTATCTCTGCAATCGTAACGGTTGTTATTCGCTTTGCACCAATTGGTATCTTTGGTCTTGTATCTCACACGTTTGCTGAAACAGGTTTTGCTGTACTTGCAGGTTACTCTCACCTATTAGCAGTATTACTTGGTTCAATGGCGTTCATCGCTTTAATCGTAAACCCATTAATTGTTTACATCCGTACCCGTCGTAATCCTTACCCATTAGTATTTTTATGTCTACGTGAAAGTGGCGTAACGGCATTCTTCACACGAAGCTCTGCCGCAAACATCCCAGTTAACATGGCATTATGTGAGCGTCTTAACCTACATAAAGATACTTACTCTGTATCTATCCCACTAGGCGCAACCATCAACATGGCAGGTGCTGCTATCACAATCACAGTACTAACGCTTGCTGCAGTAAATACTGCAGGTGTAGAGGTTGACTTAGCAACAGCATTATTACTAAGCCTTGTAGCTGCGGTATCGGCATGTGGTGCATCAGGTGTTGCTGGTGGCTCACTACTACTAATCCCACTAGCTTGTAGCTTATTTGGTATTTCAAACGACATTGCGATGCAAGTTGTTGCTATCGGCTTTATCATTGGTGTTGTACAAGATTCAGCAGAAACGGCTCTAAACAGTTCTACAGATGTACTGTTCACCACTGCGGCGTGTCGTAAAGCAGATAACCCATACAAGCCACTGGTTCAGCCAACTAACTAATCATTGGTTTATAAAAACACATAAAAAATGGCCGCTCGTTTGAGCGGCCATTTTTATATTAAAATACCAACCTAAATCTCTTTATGTTGATATAAATAAATTGAATATGACATAGCTAATAAAGCACATAGTGTCGCAGGTATTGCTAGCGTATTAATTTCTAAAATTGGATAAAAATACCCACCAATGGTGCCACCAAAAATAAAACCAAATGCAATATAAAGATATAGCGCCAGTCGACGATGGTGAATAGGCTCTCCTTTAAGCTTCATTCCAAGCATGATACCTAAATCGGTTAATACACCAGTTACATGTGTCGTTCGAACAACCGCACCACTATACGTCGTAACCAAACCATTTTGTAAACCACACGCAGCAGAAGCGAAATAGTGCCCCCACTGACTGCCTTCATTAAGAACAATCATTGCAGCAAACAACAATCCACTTTCAATAATTAAAGCAAAATTATAACGACGACCAAGCTTTAAAGCTGAGCAACCAACAATCAAACTGCTTAATGAAGATCCAAGAATAAAGCTAATAATGATAAATAATAAGTGCCAAGTCGTATCATTAAACCCAAGTAGTTGAGTGCCTAATAATGTCGCCGTCCCTGATAAGTGTGAGATAGATTGATGTTGGAAACCAAGTAAACCAACAGAATTTGTAATGCCTGCTAATAAAGCGAGAAAGAAGGTGCCGTATTCGACCCATTTAGGAAGTTTTGAAATCACGATACATTACCTAGCCAGTAAAGAGCGTTATTCTATACCTTAGAATCAAAATGTGCATGATCTACCGCAAAATAAAAAGGAAGACATTACGCCTTCCTTTAAAAGTTTATTCATTTTTGGTTATTTATTAACTATTTATAGCTGTTCGATACATTTCTATGTATTTTAGTGCCGCTTTATTCCAGCAGAAATCTTGTTTCATAGCATGCAATTGGACACGTTTTACTTCATTGAGGTTTTGGCTATAAAGTAATAACGAGCGCATAAGCACAAGTAATAACTCCATAGGTTCAGGATTTTTAAAGCTAAATCCTGTCGCATTTTCAATGTCATCATCGTAGTTATTGACGCTGTCTTTCAAACCTCCTACTTCACGAACTATTGGCAAAGTACCATAAGCCATGCTGTAGATCTGATTTAAGCCACAAGGTTCAAACTCTGATGGCATGATAAAGAAATCGGAACCAGCCTCTACCCAATGTGCAAGTTTATTATCGTATGCTTCAACAAACGTAAACTTGTCACTATGCTCTTGTGCTATCTCTGTTAGACGAGCAGCAAGTACGGGGTCTCCTGTACCTACAATGACAAGCTGTAAATCATTTTTCAGAAACTGCTCTAAGATAGGTAACAAATACTGAATGCCTTTTTGATTAGTCAAACGACAAACCATGCCGTACATAGCAACGTCTTTTTGAGGTAATGATACTTCTTGCTGCAGCGCAGCCTTACATGCCTTTTTACCTCTAACCATACTTATTCGATTTACTTTAAATTGCTTAGGAATGTAACTGTCTTTTTCTGGGTTCCATTCACTGTAATCACAGCCATTTAAAATCCCAATCAAATCTGATTCGCGATCTTGAAAGTCGCTTGCCATGCCATGAGATCCTAGCTCAGTAAGTAACTCTTTTGCATAATTCGGACTAACCGCATTAATCTTATCGGCGCACTGAACCCCAGCCTTGAGCATACTAACATGCGTATGACTTATCGACGCTTCTGGAACAAAATGAGATTTAAATTCAGACAAACAAGCAATTTCATCGTAATGAAAAATACCTTTAAACACTGCATTATGAATGGATAACACACTTCGGGTTTGATGGTAAAACTCATTTTCCACATAGCGTTTTTTCAATAAATAAGGAATGAGGCCTGTATGCCAATCATTTACATGAATAATATCAGGTTTTTTATTCAGTAATTTAGGAAGCAGATCTAATGTCGCAGCACTAAAGAAAGCAAAGCGTTCTCCATTATCAGCATAGGCTTGATTATTTTCAGCATACATCTCAGCACGTTCAAAATAATCTCCAGATTCAATGGCGAATACTGGAATTCCATCAACATTAAGTGATCTAACTTGATATGCAGTATGAGGCCAATGCTCTAATTGCGTCGTTAGAATAATTTCAGCATCATCTCGACCAGCAATCGTCTTATAAGCAGGCATAACTATTTGAACGCTATGCCCCAACTCTTTTAATGACTTAGGCAGAGCCTTGGCAACATCTGCCAAGCCTCCACTTTTTATTAACCCGTCAACTTCAGATGCTACAAATACAATTGATAGCGTCTTAGTAACCAACTCTCTCTCCTTTAGGGATAACAACAATACCCTCATCTGATACGTGGTATCTTTTCTTATCTTCTTGAAGGTTTACACCAATTTCAGTTCCTGGAGCTATATCTGCACCTTTATCGACAATCACTCGGCGCAAGACACAACCTTTACCGACTTTCACATTACCTAACAAAATACTTTCACTAATATCACAAGCGGATGCAATATTACTTCTAAAACCCAGTACTGATTTTTCAATACGTGAACCACGGATATAGCTACCACCACAAACGAGACTATCAATAATCTGCACTCGACCATTATCTGAATCAGAGAAAGTCGCAGGTGGTAATGGAGGATAATAAGTATGAAGTGGCCATTTGCGGTTATATAAAGAAAATGGAGCATCTTTCTTTAATAGGTCCATATGAGCTTCCCAATACGATTCAATCGTACCTACATCACGCCAGTAAACCTCTTTCTTTTCACCTTTAATATGATTTGTACTAAAATCGTAAACGTAAACATTCCCTTCTGGGAACATTTTAGGAATGATATCTTTACCAAAGTCATGAGAAGAATCTTCAAGCGCCGCATCATGGATCAATTCTTTACAAAGACTCTCTGCTTCAAAAATGTAGTTACCCATTGATACCAAAGCGATGCCAGGTTGGCCCGGGATACATTTAGGATTCAATGGTTTTTCTTCAAAGCCGATCATTTTGCCATGTTCATCAACTTCAATAACACCAAAGCCAGAGGCATCTTTTGCAGGCATGCGTAGTGCTGATACCGTTAATGCTGCTTTTTTCTTTTTATGAAAATCAAGCATTTGGCGAATATCCATTTTATAAATATGATCAGAACCGAAAATACATACATGTTCAGGATCTGTTGATTCTATAAAACTGATATTTTGATATATAGCATCTGCCGTCCCTTCATACCAACGCTTACCTGTTCGCATTTGAGCAGGAACAGGATCAATAAAGCGATCTGTTATTCCATTTACATTCCAACCTTTTTTCATATGTTGAAAAAGTGATTGAGATTTAAATTGAGTTAATACATAAATTCGCATTAAATCTGCATTTACAAAATTATTTAATGCAAAATCAATTAAGCGATAACTGCCACCAAATGGTACTGCAGGTTTGGTTCTTGATTCCGTTAATGGGCGTAGACGTGAGCCTTCACCACCAGCCAAAATCATCCCTAATACACCAGCCATGTGTTCTCCCTGAGATTATTATTAATATAGATAGAATTTCTTGAATTCTTTATTTTGAGATTAAGTTAACATAAATTATTTACAAATCTGTGAAATGTTTCGTTTATATTCACTTGCAAAATAAATTCATTCAATACTGTGCTCCAGCTCAATTTTTAAGCTATATGCAACACAAATGGTTAACAATAATTTTACCAAGCCATTATATAATCATGCGTACTTTAAAATATGTATTGAAACTTAACTATCTCAGTGTAATGATTTCTCCTCATTCGCTTTCAGGAAGTGTAGATATGGCAGTAAGTCTTTTTAAACAATTGCAAACAGTTTGGGATTATCACCTTGTAAATCAAGAGATTAGAAAATCAGATGCTATCTTTGTTTTATGTAGCTACGATCTAAGAGTGGCAGAACATGCAGCCCAACTTTATTTAGATGGCTATGCGCCATTACTTATATTTTCAGGGGCTCAGGGTAGAGCGACAGAAGGATTATTCACTTTAAGTGAAGCTGAAACATTTGCAAATGTAGCAAAAGACATGGGAGTCCCCTCCTCTGCTATTATTGTTGAAACAAAAGCAACCAATACAGGTGAAAATATCTTTTTCACTCAAGCATTATTAAAAGAAAGAAATATATCGGTTTCATCACTTATTTTAGTTCAGAAACCTTATATGGAGCGTCGATTATTAGCAACATTCTTAAAAAACTGGAATGATATAGAATTCTGTATCAGCTCACCTAATATTAGTTTTATCAATTACCCTACCGATGAAATTACATTTGACCATATTGCAAGTATTATATTAGGTGAATTACATAGACTAAAAGTTTACCCCACATTAGGTTATCAAGAAGCACAAGAAATACCTGATGAGGTATGGCAAGCATTTGAAAATTTAACTCAACTTGGGTTTGATGAGTATTTACTGCCTAACAATAATTAGTATCCATTCAAATAAAGAACAAGCCGTTAATTCAATTAATAAAAAGCCCTAAATCAGAAACTGACTTAGGGCTTTTTCATTCATACTTTTAATTTGTTATTTTAAACGATAAAAAACCGTAGAAAGCGGCGGTAACGTAATAACAATAGATTGTGCTAACCCTTGAGACTCAACTTCTTCTGTGGGTACACTACCTATAACAGAGTAATCACTGCCCCATAAAAATGAGCATCACTGTTTAAAATCAATTCATACTCACCAGCGATTGGCATTCCTAAACGGAAACCCTCTCTTGGAGCAGGTGTAAAGTTACTAACAACGAGGATTCGCTCACCATTATCACCTAAACGTTCATGAGCTAGAACACTCATTTCAGCTTCATCTTGTAATCGCCACTCAAAGCCAGCAGGATCACAATCTTTTTGATAAAGAGCAGGCTCTGTTGTGTATAATTTATTTAAATCACGCACTAGCGATTGCATACCAGAGTGACGCTCAAATTGAGTTAAGAACCACTGTAATTGACCATCATGATCCCACTCTGCACTTTGAGCTATTTCAGCCCCCATGAAGTTTAATTTCTTACCCGGCTGACCATACATATACCCCATATAGGCACGTAAGTTTGCCGTTTTTTGCCATTCATCTCCAGGCATTTTATCTAAGATTGAGCCTTTTCCATAAACCACTTCATCGTGTGAAAGCGAAAGAATAAAGTTCTCACTAAATGCATAAACTAGCGGGAAAGTGATGGTATCGTGGTGATATTTTCGGTGAATCGGATCTTCTCTAATGTAATTTAAGCTGTCATGCATCCAACCCATGTTCCACTTAAAGCCAAAGCCCAAACCACCAGCAAAAGTAGGAGCAGAGACCCCAGGAAAAGCCGTTGATTCTTCCGCAATGGTCATCGCATTAGGATAATGTGAATACACCTCTTCGTTCATCCACTTTAATAAAGCGATGGCTCCGTGGTTATGATTTCCACCTTCCCAGTTAGGGATCCATTCACCATCATTACGCGAATAATCAAGGTAAAGCATTGATGCTACAGCATCGACACGTAAACCATCGATATGGAAATGCTCAAACCAATATAATGCATTAGAAACTAAAAATTCACGCACATGAGGTTGGTCATAATTATAAATAAAGCTCTGCCAATCATTGTGCCATCCACGACGAGGGTCAGGATCATTAAACAAAGATGTTCCATCAAAATTCGCCAAACCATGTGAATCCGATGGGAAATGAGCAGGAACCCAATCGAGTACGACACCAATACCAACTTGGTGGCATTGATCGACAAAATATTTGAAATCATCAGGTGTACCAAAACGGCTCGTTGGTGAAAATAACCCTATCGGTTGATAGCCCCATGAACCATAAAATGGATGTTCTGATACTGGCATTAACTCTATGTGCGTATAACCCATATCTAAAATATAAGGTATTAATTGCTCAGCTAACTCACGATACGTTAAGAAATCGCCATTTTCATTTCTCTTCCAAGACCCTGCATGCAGTTCATAGAATGAAAGCGCTTCTTTCTGCTTTTCAGTTATTGGTCTTTGCTGCCATTTGGCATCATTCCACTGATAAGAGGTTTGATCATATACCACAGATGCAAATGATGGATACTGCTCATTATGAGCGCCATAAGGATCCATTTTATGAGGAAGTGATTCGCCATTTGGTCCTTTTAACTCAAATTTATACTTAGTACCAACAGCATGTTCAGGTATAAATAACGCCCAAAGTCCGTTATCTATCCGTTGCATAATATGACGACGACCATCCCATTGGTTAAAATCGCCAATAACACTAGCTGAAGAAGCATTTGGAGCAAAAACTAAATAACGCACACCTTGAATTTGCTTACCGTCACGAACAACACTAAATAGATGTGCACCTAAATGGTTATACATCTCTTTTGGTGTATGAACTTGCGCATCCGTAGGGGAAATATTGTGGTATTGATATGGGTCATCAAGAGTTTGTTCCGTTCCATTCCAATCGATAATTAATTGATAATGAACTTCTGTCATATCAACGCTTTCATTTAATACAAAAACACCCGAATGTTTCGGGTCTGAAAGCAATTGATATTCAACATGGTTAGCTAGTCGTACTTTTACCGATGTGGCACCTGGAAGCCAAACTCGTAGTGCTGTCGTTTGGCTTTGATATTGTGGACCTAGAAAAGAAAATGGATCAGAAAAAGCAGCCCTTTCGAGCTGCATGTAGATGTCCTTTTCTTTACGTTCAACAAGTAAGTTCAACGTAAATACTCCTTTTATTTTTGGCTTGCTTGAGCGCGAATGTCGGTTAGTCGTTTGGTTAATTCATTAACCTGAGGACGATTAAAAATGTCGTCCAGAGTAACAGACAATTTACGACGCCAGTTTGGATATTCATTTACCGTTCCCGGTATGTTAACTGGTTTATCCATTTCTAGCCAATCTTCAAGCTGTAAACTGAGAAGTGTGCTCGATCCCGCTGCAAGATGACATTGCAACGCATCACTTAAGTATCTATCCATAGGAACAAACGAAGCATCACGGCCCACACCTTCTGGTAAATACCCATGGAAATCGACACTGTTTAAGATCTCTTGTTTTGATTCCGCACGAGTATTAAACAATTCTTTTAGTTGTTCAGGATCTGGATATAAACCGATCTCTTCACCCATTTTCAAATCATCACAATGCCAGAAACCACGTAACGTTGGCATATCATGCGTACATAATGCCGACATTGATTGCTCTTGATAATGCGTTGGTGAATAGAAACCACCGTCTTCAGACGTTTCAAAGAAGAACACTTTGTACGAGTGAATCCCAGCTTCCGCAAGCAAATCAACAATCTCATCTGGTACTGTACCCAAATCCTCACCAATCACAGAACATTGGTAACGATGACTTTCTAACGCAAGAATAGACAGCATATCTTCTACAGGATAATGCATGTAAGCGCCTTTAGTTGCATCTTCACCTTTAGGGATCCACCACAAGCGTAGCAAGCCCAATACATGGTCAATTCGAAGTGCACCACACGCTTTCATGTTTGCTCGTAGCAACTGAACATACGCTTCGTAGCTTGTTTCTTTTAGTGTGTGAGGATTTAAAGGCGGTAGTCCCCAGTTTTGTCCCAATGGACCTAAAATATCTGGTGGCGCACCAATGCTTACATCCAGACATAAGTTGCCGTGATCAGCCCACGTCTCAGAACCTGAATCAGCAACACCAACAGCCAAATCACGATACAAACCAACGTCCATACCTTTATTTTCTGCGAATTGTTGTACATCGTTAATTTGAGTAAATGCCACCCATTGTAAGTACATATACAAATCAACTTGATCACGATTATCTGCAATGTATTTTTGCACGGCTTTATTATCAAAGTGCTGCAATTCATGAGGGAATACAGGCCAGCCCCAAATACTATTATCTTGGCTGTATAAGCTGTTATGCAATGCATCAAATGCAGCTTGATGTAATAAGCTCTCGCCACCTTCGGCAACAAACTCTAAGAACGCTTTTGCTCGTGCACTTTTCTTATCTAAATGACGAGTTTTAAACTCGCTAAATAGCAATGGAAGTACACTCATTTTTAGCGCAGAGACTTCTGAGTAATTCACCCAATGAGATTGACGAGCATCAGCTAAACGCTGTTGGAATTCCGCACTGCCAACTAACTCTTGAGCTTGGTTACACAATGCAAACTCAGGAACTGAACATACATCAATGTATAAAATATTTAGCCAACGACGAGATGATGGACTGTATGGGCTCGCCCCTTCAGGGTTAGCAGGAAACAGTGAATGAATCGGGTTTAAACCAACAAAATCACCGCCACGAACAGCAATATCACCTACTAGTTGCTTAAGATCACCAAAGTCACCAATACCCCAGTTATGCGGCGTTCTCAATGTGTATAACTGAACGCTTGGTCCCCACATTTTTTTGCCTTTAAGCATTGCATCTTGTTTGAAACACGCTTTTGGCGTCACAATTAATGTCATTTCATAAGGTGCTTTACGACGCTTACGAATCACTTCTAATTTATGGTAACCCCATGGCAGAGTTGGTAAAGAGAATAACAATGTACCATCATTTTCACGCTCGTCTGAAACGATTTGAGATTGTAAGTACCCTTCTAATACTTCACCCTCTTCAGTGGTGATTTTCCAACTAAATTCACTGATACGAGCACTTTTACCAAGATTCATTTCTACTTGAAGCGGCTCATTATCACGGACAACCTGTACAGTAGAAAGTACGTCTTTTTTATGTTTCTTTTCAGCTGAACTTAAGAGTGTTTTATCATTCTTAGTGTCATAACCTAAAGAAGCCAGTAGACGAGTTAAGGTTTCATCACTGACTTTTGCTTCATTGCCCAGGCACTTACATAGCTATTTTTTAACCCTGCCAGCTCTGCGACTTGATGGAGTACATTGTTATTATCTTTCATCGCTTTTCTCCAAGGGCAGTACGATACTGCCCTCATATTATAATTTTATTAATTAACGGTTTACTGATTCCAGTTTCCAAATGTTATTTACATAATCACGGATACTGCGGTCTGAACTAAATTTACCAACCAAAGCAGTGTTTAAAATAGCCATTTTCGCCCACTGTTTTTGGTCACGATATGCTGCATCAATGTCGTTCTGAGCACGAACATAATCAGCAAAATCAGCAAGAACTAAGTATGGGTCACCGCCATACAATAGGTTGTCACGAATTGCAGATAACAAACCTACTTTACCCGGAGTAAATTCATCACCAGCTAATAAATCTAATGATGCTTGTAATAATGAATCGGCTTCATAGTACTTATACGGGTTATAACCTGATGCCTTTAACGCCTCAACTTCATCAACCTCTAAGCCAAAGATGAAGATATTTTCGTCACCTACTTCTTCACGGATCTCAACGTTTGCACCATCCATAGTACCAACAGTCAATGCACCATTTAGCGCCATTTTCATGTTACCTGTACCAGATGCTTCTTTACCTGCTGTAGAAATTTGCTCAGATACATCCGCAGCTGGAATGATAATTTCAGCCATGCTCACACGGTAATCAGGAATAAATACCACTTTCAGTAAATCAGACACACGAGGATCGTTATTTACTTTTTCTGCCACTTTATTAATTGCAAAGATGATCTCTTTTGCTAAGTGGTAGCCCGGCGCTGCTTTTGCTGCAAAGAAGAACACACGTGGGTGCATATCAAAACCAGGTTCGTTCAATATACGGTGGTATAAAGAAAGAATATTTAATAAATCCAAATGTTGACGTTTGTATTCATGTAAACGCTTAATTTGAACATCAAAGATAGCATCGGTATTTAGTTCAATACCCATGTTTTCTTTAACCCAATTAGCTAAACGCTGTTTATTTTGTTTTTTCACAGCCATGAATTCTTTTTGGAATTTCTCATCATCGGCAAAAACAGCAATATCACTCAGTTGTTCAAGATGTGCAGGCCACTCATTCCCAATTTTTTCAGAAATAAGGTTTGAAAGACCAGGATTACAGAATTTCAGCCAACGACGAGGAGTAACACCGTTAGTTACATTCGTTAGTTTTCCTGGGAAATATTCATTAAACTCTGGGAATAAATCACGCTTAACTAACTCAGAGTGAAGTGCTGCCACACCATTCACGGCATAAGATGAAACCACACATAAATTCGCCATACGTACCATACGATGTGTGCCTTCTTCGATGATTGATAACTTGCGTAATTTTTCCACATCACCTGGCCACTTCAGTTTCACGCCTTCCAAGAATAGGTAGTTAATCTGATAAATGATTTCCATGTGACGGGTAAAAGTCGAGAAATCAGTGATTCACTCCATGTCTCTAACGCTTCAGGTAACAATGTGTGGTTGGTATAAGCAAACGTGTTTGAACAGATTTCCCATGCCGCATCCCACGATAAGCCACGAACATCAATAAGTACGCGCATTAACTCAGGAATACCAATTGTTGGGTGTGTATCGTTTAATTGGATCGTTTCATATTTAGAAAGATCTTCAATCTTATGACCTGCAGCATCATGACGACGTAAAATATCTGCAATAGAACACGCACAGTGGAAATACTGTTGCATCAAACGTAATGTTTTGCCTTTCTCGTGGTTATCATTTGGATACAGAACTTTCGTTACGTTACCAGCATCAATTAAGGCGTGTTGCGCTTCAAAGTAATCACCATTATTAAAGCTTGCAAGGCTAAACGGTGCTTTTGCACGACATTCCCACAAACGTAATGGGTAAACCGTATCACTTTGGTAACCAACAATTGGTAAATCCCAAGGCATACCTTCAACTGACATACCTGGTACCCAACGACGTTTCTCTTGGCCATTTTCAGTGTACGTTTCTACATGACCATAAAAACCAACTTGCTGTGCAAAATCAGGACGAGCCACTTCCCAAGGATAGCCTTCAACTCCACACCACGCATCAGGCGCTTCTTTTTGTCGACCGTCTTCAAAAGATTGGCGGAACAAGCCGTATTCGTAATGCAAACCGTAGCCAATCGCCGGATATTCTTGCGCAGCTAATGAATCCATAAAACACGCAGCTAAACGACCAAGGCCACCGTTACCTAAAGCAGGGTCACGCTCTTCTTCTAATAAATCCGTTAAGTTATAACCAAGCTCACCCATTGCTTCAGTGATCTCTTCATAAAGACCCATACTAATTAGGTTGTTGCCCGTTAGACGTCCAATTAAAAACTCTAAAGATAGATAGTTTACGCTGCGTGCGTTTTTAATTTTGTCATCATTTTCAGTAGCGACAAGATCAAATGTCGTTAATTCAGCTAGGGCTTTACCCATTGCTAAATACCATACTTTAGCGCTCGCTGTTTTTTCATCTGCAGCGAATGTTGTCACTAAATGCTGTTTTACCGACGCTTTAAACGCCGCTTTATCAAATTTCTCTATGTTATTCGTTTTCATCTTAAATATCTCACGAAGGTTCATAATCAACTGTTATCAATCCTGCCTTGTTCGAATAAGAGTCACATCCTCCTTTTTGGGGGATGAGATAAGGCTGAGATAAAGGCGTAGTCCTAATTAACCAAATAGGGTGTGACCCGACTCAAAGTTTGTAGGCTGACAGTAAAAACCTGCGTGATATTGGACACGTTTTTACAGCATAAAAAACAAAATGATAACAAGATCACAAATTTAAAGATTAAATAAAACTATTTAAAAAACGTATTAAATAAAACTCATATATAAATTCATCAAGATAAAAATAAAGGTTTGATCACATTTATAGGGCGTAGTGGATAGATTAAATCTCATTATTGAGGATAATCAGGTCAGTATTTTTTAAAAGAACAATAATTATGTTAATACCATCGAAACTGCATTTTCCAAGACGATTACATAATGCCATTCTCCGCCAACGTGTTTTAGATACGCTAGAGAATGCGATGCATTACAAACTTGTTTTATTTCGTTCTCCGGCTGGCTACGGAAAAACAACCATGGCTGCACAATGGCTATCAGACAAAGATGCTACTGGGTGGTATAGCCTAGATGAGAGTGATAATGATGAATACAAATTTGCAAAATACTTTGTACAAACAATAAGTAATGCAACTCATACTGAACTGTCGCATTCCAAAGCATTAACTGAGAAACGTCAGTTTGCTTCATTATCAAGCCTATTTTCGCAAGTCTTTACTGAGCTGATCTCGTTTCAAGATGAAGCTTATATCGTTCTCGACGACTATCACTTAATAACGAATGACATAATTCACCTTGGCTTAAAATTCTTCTTAAAACACCTTCCAGATAATTTGACGCTGGTAATAACAAGTCGCTCTCAACCACCTCTAAATACAGCAAATCTACGTGTGAGAGACTTATTAATTGAAATTGATAATCAAAGTTTAGCGTTTGACCAATCAGAAACATCTCTATTTTTCAATCAACGCCTAAATGAGAATATTGACCAAGAAGCCATTACTCATGTTCGTGAGCATGTTGAAGGTTGGCCGTCAGCTCTTCAATTAATTGCACTACACAGTATTCAAAACAATCAATCCTTAAATAATTCAGCGCAAGTCATGGCACAATTAAACCATGCTCACTTATGGGATTATTTAGCAGAAGAAGTGTTTGACCATTTGGATCAAGAAACGCAGCAATTTTTAATGCGTTGTGCTGTTTTGATCATTTTAATACCACACTGCTGTCTAAGGTAACGCAACGAAAAGATGCGCAGTTGCTTATTGAAAATCTAAACCGATTCGGATTATTTATTAACACAAATGGTGAACAAGGTGATTGGTATAAGTTCCATAACCTTTTTGCTGAGTTCTTAACCCACCAAAGACAAAACCACCTAGCTCATGAAGAAATAGACCTGCAAAAATACGCAGCAGAAGCTTGGCTTGAACACAATAATATCTATCAAGCACTTCGCCATGCAAAAAATGCAAAAGACGATATCCTAATCGCGAATATACTTACGCAGCATGGCTGGCATTTATTTAATAATGGTGAGCTTACGTTATTAGAAACGACCATCTCAGCTCTTCGTCCTGAGGTATTATTTACCTCTCCTCGACTTGTTATTATTCGTGCTTGGTTAGCTCAGAGTCAGCATAATTATCTACAAGTAGATGATTTACTCTCTGAAGCACAACGTGAAATGGCGGATCGAAATATTGTTCTTGATAGGCATATGCAAGGAGAGATCGATGCACTGCGAGCACAAGTTGCCATCAATAAAAATGAACCTGAAGCGGCACTTGCCTTTGCAGAAAAAGCACTTGAAGAATTAGAAACCAATAAATACCGCAGCCGCATCGTCGCAACATCTGTTATTGGTGAATATCACCACGTTTCAGGAAACCTTGCGCAAGCACTCGCTCTAATGCAGCAAACTGAAAAAATGGCCATGACCTATGGCATTTATCATCAAGCTTTGTGGGCAATCTTACAACAAAGTGAGATTTTAATGGCGCAAGGATTTATGCAGGCGGCTTTTGATCTTCAAGACAATGGATTCAAACTGATTGAAGACCAAGATTTACATCAACTACCACTGCATGAATTCTTACTTCGCTCACGAGCTCAAATTTACTGGTTCTGGTTCCGTTTTGACGAAGCTGAACAATGTACTTGGAAAGGTTTAGAGGTTCTATCTCCTTTTGATGAAACTAAGCACTTACGTGGCTATTCAATGCTTGCACGCTTGGCCGTTGCTCGTGGCGAACTTGATAAAGCAGAACGATACCTTGATAAATGCCAACAGTTACTTGGCCAAGCGGATTACCATATTGACTGGAAAGCAAATGCCTCTTCTGCTCAGCTATTTTACTGGCAAGCAAAAAACAATTCAGAAGCCATTCAATATTGGTTAGCACAAGCAGACAGGCCAGAGACTCGTTGTAACCATTTTACCCAATTACAATGGCGTAATATTGCACGAGCTCAGTTCCACTTAGGGGATATTGATACCGCAATTGACACACTACAAACCTCTCAAGCTATTGCTCAACAGCATAAGTTGATCACCGATATCAATCGTAATGCGATCTTAGCTGCCATTTTACTGCATGAAAACAAACAGATTGATGAAGCCGTTGAAGCGATGCACCTTGCTATTAAACAATCAAACCAAACAGGGATCATTGGTAGTTTTCTAATGGCGGGACGAAACGTTTTAAAACCCCTTGGGAAATTACAACAAAAAGGCAATGTGACGGAACTTGAAAAACACCGAATTGAACAATTACAGAAAGCGCTATCAAATAATGAGCGCTCTCGTTCAGCTCATTTCGATGAAGCCTTTATTGAAAAAGTATTAAATACACCAGAAGTACCTGAATTAATAAGAACCAGTCCACTCACCCACCGTGAATGGCAAGTGCTCGGCCTTATTTATTCTGGCTTTAGTAATGAACAAATTGCAGCGGAATTTGATGTTGCACCAACCACTATTAAAACTCATATTCGTAATTTGTATCAAAAACTGAATCTTCCAAATCGAAAAGCCGCTATCGCTATGGCTGACGAATTAGTTGGAATGATGAAGTAATCAAATTTACGACATTTTTTACACAGAACTTATGTATAATCATGGCATCTTCATGCATTGTGCATAAGTTTTTTATTTGTATCGAGATAAAATGAATTATTTAACAACGTTCTTTAAAGGCATGGCAATGGGAGCTGCTGATGTAGTTCCTGGGGTATCAGGTGGTACGATTGCATTTATTACTGGCATTTATGATACGCTTCTAGAAAGCATTCGACGTATTAATCCATCAATCTTAGGATTATGGAAGCGCGAAGGATTTAAAGCGGCATTTAACCACATTAACGGCTTCTTTCTTATTTCTCTGTTTGGTGGGATATTAACAAGCATCCTGACATTAGCGAAATTCATTACGTGGATGTTGCACACGCACCCAATTCCATTGTGGTCGTTTTTCTTCGGCTTAATCCTAATTTCAATCGTACATATTGCGAAACAGATTGAAAAATGGTCTTTAGATCGTTTTGTTATGTTATTTGCTGGTGCTGCTTTTGCTTATAGCATTACCGTTCTTAATCCAATGACAATGACACCATCAACTTTCACCTATATTCTTGCAGGCTCTATTGCTATTTGTGCAATGATCTTACCGGGTATCTCAGGAAGCTTTATTCTTCTACTTATCGGCATGTACGGCCCAGTACTTGGGGCAGTTAAATCTCTTGATTTAGTGACTATGGGTCTATTTGCATCTGGCTGCTTAATTGGTTTATTAAGCTTCTCACATGTTCTTTCTTTCCTACTAAGAAAGTTCCGAGATATTACGCTAATCTTCCTAACTGGCTTAATGGCTGGCACATTAGGTAAAATCTGGCCTTGGAAAGAAGTGCTAGAATGGCGTACAAATTCAAAAGGCGAGCAAGTACCACTAATAGAGCAAAACCTATCTCCATTTAACTACGAACAAGTAACGCAGCAACCAGCACTTATTGGTTTCGCAGTATTTGGCGTTATTTTAGGTATTGGTTTAGTTCTAGGTCTTGAAATGTACGCTAAGAAAAACGAAAAAGAATCGTAATTGATTGGTGTAAACTGGTAAATCAATAGATACAAAAAAGGAGCATTCAATATGCTCCTTTTTTTACATCTGTAATACTACTGATATTTATTAGTGATGATTTGGTTCACGAAGATAAATAATCCAGTAACCCATACCAACAAAGATGCCGCCACCAATGATATTACCAATCGTAACTGGGATAAGGTTATTAATCACAAAATTATGTAATGTTAAATCTGCAAAATCTAATGCTGAATAACCACTTGCAGCCCAGAACTCAGGAGAAGCAAAAGTTTTAATGCCAATCGCCATTGGAATTTGGAACATATTCGCAATACAGTGCTCAAAACCTGCTGATACAAACATTGCTACAGGTAAGATCATAACCAAAATTTTATCTGTTAATGTACGACCAGAAAATGTCATCCATACACCAACACAAACCAATACGTTACACATAAGACCTAACGCAATCGCCTGCCAAAAACCATGATGCAACTTGTGTTGTGCAATTTTCATTGTGTTGATACCAACGGCACCACCATCGTTCATGTATTGTTTTGCAACTAACATGATACCAACAAGTAGCATGGCACCTATAAAGTTACCAACATAAACAACAGCCCAGTTCGCACATAGGTTTTTCCAGCTGATTTTACCACTTGCACGAGCAACCAAAGTTAACACCGAGCTGGTAAATAGTTCACCACCGGTTACCACAACTAAAATAAGACCAAGACTGAAAGCCAAACCACCAACGAAATGGGACATACCCCATGGCATTGATTCAGCACCAGTTGTTACTGTGGTATAGAAGATAAATGCAATACCGATATGTATGCCTGCAGTAATTGCTAATAAAAAAGATTTGAATGGATCTTTAGTTGCTTTTGCTACGCCAACTTCAGCAGCGCGTTCAGCCATTTGTGGCGGTAGTAAAGAATCGAATTGGTTCATAGTAGAAACATTTTGATACAAGTGAATAGGAGGTCGGATAATCCTCCTATTTTGTTCGGAATACAAGCAATTTTATTGTTGAAGAGTATTAATTTTAAGATTTGAATAAAGTATAAAAAAATATTTATTGAAACTAATAAATAAGCATTGATTAAGTAAAAATAAGATTTAAATTTTGATATCAATACTATCTCTATGACGACGATCTTTATTTACTCGACGATCATACAGAACAGGCTTTGAAGGGTATGTGCGTCGCTCTTCTTTTTTTCTAAGTTCAGCTTGGTAGATACCATCGACATCTACTGTATCAATAATTTTTTCATCAACATTTGGTAAGGATTTTTTATTCATATCCCCTCCTTGGCTCGCCTATCTCACTTAACAAAACATCCAATTGTTATTTATTTGTTATTTTTAACATAACAAGGACAATTTACCAAGTGATCATTTACAACCCCTGTTGCTTGTAGAAAGGCATAGCAAATCGTAGATCCTACAAACTTAAAACCTCTCTTTTTTAAATCTTTACTTAATTTATCTGATAATTCGGTTGTTGCAGGTACATCACCCATCACTTCCCAGTGATTAATGATCGGTTTTTGATCGACATAAGACCAAAGGTAATTTGAAAAACTGCCAAATTCTTGTTGTATCTTTATAAAGGCATTCGCATTCGTAATCACCGAATTAATTTTAAGTCGATTACGTATAATTCTGGAATCTTGCATTAAAGATTCCACTTTATCTTGATCATATTGAATGATCTTTTGTAAATCAAAACCATCAAATAATAATCGGTAGCCTTCACGTTTCTTTAAAATCGTCGACCAACTTAAGCCAGCCTGAGCTCCTTCTAAAATTAAATACTCGAATAACTCATGATCAGAATAAACAGGTACCCCCCATTCATTATCATGATATTCCCTATCTAAATCAGAAACCTCTGCCCAGTGACATCGCTCTTTTCTCATTTCCTTACCACCTTTTTTATATACAATTTAACTGAGCTCACACAACAGATAATGCATGCATATCCAAAATTTAACTTATGTTACCATTCATTAACCAGTTTAATTGAGCCGATATATATGAAAGCATTCGCAGTTTTGATCAAAGCCTTTCTTATCCTATTACTATTGTGTACTGGTTTTTTCTTTACTGAAATAAGCACCTATGTAAAAAGCTATGTAAGCCCCAAAATTCAGCTTGAAAATACTTGTCATTTATCAACACAAACTTGTCAGCAAGGTGACGTATCCATCACGCTTGAAAAAGATACATTAACGCCGTTACAACCTAGCTCTATTTTAGTGAACTGGCCTAATCAAAATGCCAAAAACCTCATTATCACTCTACAAGGCTACGATATGGCAATGGGAAACCCGACATTTAAATTATTACCCAATACAGACAAAAGCTACTCTGGCGATATTTTACTTCCAATTTGTACACAAAACACCATGATTTGGGTCGGAACCATTAGTGATGGTAACACCTCTATTAATGTTTCATTAAAGGCAGAACAATGAAAAAAGTCTTAATTATCACTCTTATTATTTTATCAGGATTTGGGTTAAAGCAGCTCTATTTATCAATGACAGCCAACAGTACACAGCTTTATGGTGCACAAAATCAACCAATAAACCTTTTTGACGAAACCGACCCTAGAATACGTATTGTTTACTTTGGCTTTACTCGGTGCCCTGATGTTTGCCCAACATCTTTAGCTATGTTAGCAGGAGCTTTTAACCAAATTAACAAAACAACGTTATCTCAATTTAAACCCGTGTTTATCACGTTAGACCCTGAGCGTGATGATGCTGAGCATGCTGCTGAATATGCCCACTATTTCCATCAATCAATAGAAGGCAGTTCAGGTTCACTTCAAACCATTACACAATTAGCTGAACGTTATGGCGTTGTTTTTCATAAAACGGAACTGCCTAATTCAGAATTAAAATACACGATTGACCATTCGTCTTATTTTTACTTTTTAGAACCCAATGGCACTTTAATTACCAAAGTGCCGCATACAATAACACCAGATCCCATAGTGAAAGCAATTAATGAACTTTCACAGCAATAATGACACTTTAAAAGGAATATTAACCATGAAAAAAACATTGCTTGCTCTTAGTGCCCTATTTATTAGTTCGGCTTCTTTTGCACAAAGTGATTTGATCATCGAAAATCCATACGCACGTGCAACGCCACCAAATACAGTAAATAGTGCTATTTTCATGACCATTAAAAATAATGGTGATAAAGACCGTACTTTGGTTTCTGCTACGACATCAGCGGCTAATAAGGTTGAACTTCATACTGTTGTAAAAAGTGACGGAATGATGAAAATGCGTGAAGTGGACTCCATGACAATAGCAAAAGACTCAGAAACGGTTTTAAAGCCTGGTGGCCTACATATCATGCTTTTTGAACTAACAGGTCCGCTAAAAGAAGAAGAATTTATTGATGTAAGCCTTAACTTTGCAAATGGTGATAAAGAAGTATTTAAAGCGCCAGTGAAGAAAGTCATGGCTGGAATGAAGCACAAAATGTAATCATGTCTTATTAGTAAGTCAGCATGTCCGATTAGAGATATATGTAATTAATTGTACCTGTCAAACTGCATCCCATTATCCTCTGATGAGATGCAGTTCACATGTATTATCTTTTACCGCTATTCACCGTACTCATTTGGGGCGGAAATTCTATCATCAATAAGATGGCAGCTTCTGCTATCGAACCAAGCGCAATGAGCTTTTATCGTTGGGCTTTTGCCATGCTGATTTTAACTCCGTTTTGCTTACCATCTGTTATTAAATCTCGTCATGTGATCCGTCCGTATTTAAGCAAATTGGCTTTCTTAGCCTTACTTGGCATGGTATTAAACCAATCTCTTGGTTATTACGCAGGTTTAACGACTACGGCTTCAAATATGTCGTTAATCACCTCACTAGTGCCATTAATCAGTATCTTTCTTAGTCTCCCGTTATTGGGAAAACGTATTTCAGCATTAAGTATTGTCGGTGCCGTGATTTCACTTGCGGGTTTAACATTTATGCTTGGTCACGGAGATATGACTTTCTTTTTACATCAACCAATTACAGAAGGTGATGGCTTGATGGTAATCGCAGCCCTCTCGTATGGTGCCTATTGCGTATTATTAAAGCGCTGGAAAATGCCAATTACTAACTGGCAACTTATTTACATGCAAGGTATGTTTGCTGTCGCAATGCTAACACCATTGTGGTTAACAAGTGATAGCCTATTACCAACAGAAAGCTCGATTCCACTAATCATGTACGCGTCAATTGCTGCTTCTATCTTAGCACCTTGGATGTGGGTAAAAGCAATTGATGTAATTGGTGCAGAATCAAGTGCGATGTTCATGAATTTACTACCAGTAGTTGCGGTATCGTTAGCTGCAATCCTACTAGGTGAAAAGATTGAAAGTTATCATCTGATGGGCGGAATAATGGTTATCTCTGGTGTTATCTTGGCACAAATTAAAACCAAGAAAGCCAAACAAGAAGCAAGCGTTCTCGTTAAAGCCTAATTAAAATTTATAGCTTACATACATAATAAAGCCGACTATTAATGTCGGCTTTTTAGTACAAAGAATCAGTCATTTAACAACGGTTACACTTTCCCGTTTTAGATTGATATTCGATTAAATTCCCTTGAACATCTATAGAGAAATCACAACAATCCGTAAATAAGCCATGTAATTTTTCACGGCTTTTCTTTACTCTCGATTTTAACGTTGAGTATTTTAATCCATGTTTTTCTGCATACTCTTTTTGAGATATGCCTTCGATTTCAATAGCTGATAATAATTTCGCATCTTCATTCGATAGCTGTTCAATAAAAGGCAAAAGACATCGTGAAAGCTCTTTCATTACTTGCTCTTCATTTTCTTCATCGAACCATAAATCATCTGCTAGTAACTCTGTTCGCCTGTTATTTTGGCGGTAAAAATCAATAATCGTATTATTTGCTATTTGAAATATCCATGATTTCACCTTTTTAGTATCCGAGATCGTTTTCAGGTTTTTATGCGTTTTAATCAAGATCTCTTGAAGCAAGTCTTCAACATCTTCAGGATTAGACACTTTACTGCGTAAAAACGCTTTTAAACTTAATTGATACTCGGACCAAATCACTTCTAATTTCATATCAATTACTTACCTTTATACTTTCTAATTTTTGGCGATACAAACAACTTAAGGTAACCAATAATTGGTTACCTTGATTAAAGTCTACTATTTGTTGCTATGAATACAACTAATTACAGCATGAGCTTGAATCCGTTGAACAGCGTCCTTCTGCACATTCTGCCTCTGTGCCATTCATTACATGAGCTAAATAGGTATTTTTTAAATAAAAGCCACTAAAAGTTGCGACAAAATCTTGCGGTACTGTTTTCTCTGCAAGACCAGATTCAATAAGTGAAGCTTGCCATTTTTGAACTTTAGGGAAGCCATCAAGCATATCAAACCCTGATTGATCTTTAATGACAGCTGCACGATGTAACAATGGAAGCCAAGCAATATCTACATTTGAGATATAGTCACCTTTAAAAAACAATGAATCACTCAATTTACCTTCCGCCTTAGCGAACGCTTTAGAAAGATTAGCCAAACGTGTTTCAAAAGTTTCTTTGTCTTTACTTCCCATGGTTCCACATTGCGGCATGTAATGCTTACTCGCTTGATATGACCATGCACGATCAATTGCTCGCTGTTCTGGCGTAATATCTTCAATTGGCGCGTATTTATCATCAAGATATTCAACAATAGCGTCCGACTCAAACAACACGGTCTTATCTTCTGTGATCAATACTGGTACTTGACCATTTGGCGCAATATCCAAGAACCACTGTGGTTTATTATTTAATTCAATGTATTCAATTTCAAACGGTACATTCTTTGTTACTAACGCACCCATTACACGCTGTACAAATGGGCAATTTTTAAAGCTAATTAATTTAATCATTTTGTTACTCCAAAGTGGTTCGTTATTTGTATTTACATCTATAAGACGAAACCAATTTAGAAAAGACGACATTTTAATAAAAAAATCCCCATCAAAGATGATGAGGATTAGATATGATTAAAAACTTTCAATGAACTAATGCGTTACTTGCTCATGATGTTCAATTAACTGCTTATGTAATACGTCTTTTAATTCCATACGCTGACGCTTTAATGCATGCATACTATCATCGTCAATTGGGCTACCTGATATCTCTAATTGTCGAATGTCATAATCAAGTTGATGATACTGTTGGAGATCAGCTTTAAATTTAGGATCATCATGATTAAGCTGAACAATATCCAATTTAAGCTCTGGAAAATCTAAGATAAAAGCGTGGTTTTCATTTAGCATTGGCACTTCCTTTTCTATCAGATTACCTATCAGTATAGGAGCAATCCATCAAAAGAAATGTGCCGCATCACTCAAAGTTAATCACGAATCTTTTAGCAGATACTAACCCTCTGCAAGTTGGTCTTCGTGCTTCGCCACTTTATGTCCATCTTCTGTACAGCCTTCTTTCCAGTAGCTGCTGATATAAAGATCGTCTTTATCAACTTCCTTTTCATTACGGAAATACGTACGAAGCGCTCTCATGTTGTTAAATTCACACGCACTCCATACAGCAACTCGACCGGCTTTCCACTCTTGTAAGCGAACCGTATTTGTTAATCCTTTCTCATCAGATTTAATGACCCATACAAGCTCAATACCTTGTGGTTTCGCTAGATCTTGCTTATCTGATGGATGGTTAATTTCAATAACCGCATAACCTATTGCCGTTGCAGGCAAAGCTTCAAGTTTTGCAGATAATGCAGGTAACGCCGTCATATCAGCAACTAAGAAGAACCAATCTGCTTCTGCATTTAATCCTTTGATACTTCCTGGGCCAGCAATTGAAATCGTATCGCCATTAACGGCATTTTGAGCCCAAGCAGAAGCAAAGCCTCCAGTTTCAGCCGTCATCGCTGTATGCGCATGATGATGGCGAACAAAGTCAACATCCAGTTCATTCTGCTCTTTTCTCAAATTACGCACGGTATAAGTACGCATCATTGGGCGAGTGCCGTCGGGAATATTAAAAAGATCGGTTCCGCCATTGTCATTAAACAACAGCTTGATGTAACCGCCTTCACTTTCCATATTAAAATCAGACAGATCTTCAGCTTTAAACGTAATGCGCTGCATATTAGAAGTAAGTTGCACACTCTTTAAGACAGTCAGCACTCGTGGTGAGGGTTTATTACTCATAACTTAATCCTTTATTGTCCGTAATACATACAAATACGTTGGCCATTAACTTCATGGATATCAAACTCGGTTTCATATATTTCAGACAACACCTCTTTTCTAATAACTTCAGCAACGGTACCATTGGCCACCACTTTGCCTTTTTTAAGTGCCACAATATTGTCTGAATAGCATGATGCAAAATTAATATCGTGAATAACAATAACAACCGCTTTACCTAGTTCATGAGCCAACGTCTTAATGTTTTTCATGATTTGCAATGAATGTTTAATATCTAAGTTATTTAGTGGTTCATCTAAAAATACATAATCCGTATCTTGCGCAACAACCATAGCAATGAACGCTAATTGACGTTGACCGCCACTTAATTGATCTAAATATTTATTCTGAATAGGCTCGAGATCTAAATAGCGAATTGCCTTATCCATCACTTCATTATCGTGCTTTGTGAGTTTGCCTTGGCTATATGGAAAGCGACCAAAGGCAACAAGCTCACGAACCGTAAAACGCATATTTAAATTATTAGATTGTCGAAGTACCGCTAATTTCTTCGCTAGGGCTTTAGTATCCCAATCCACCACTTCTTGGTTTTCGATGAGAACACTACCGCTGTCTTTTGCTAACAAGCGACTTGCCATGGATAACACGGTACTTTTACCTGCCCCATTCGGTCCAATGATCGACGTAACTTCACCTTTAACAAAAGAAGCGGAAGCTTGGTCTACTACTTTTTGCTGACCAAATGATTTAGATAGTTGAGATAATGAAATCATACGTTTCTCTATTGAATTTTTTGTCTAACTAACAGTGATAAGAAATACAAACCACCGATAAAATTAATTACTACGCTTAATGTCGTTTCAAACTTAAATATGTTTTCGATAACCCATTGCCCTGAAAGCAACATCGACATTGCCATTAAACTGCTTCCCAGTAGCAAAGTACGATGACGATAGGTATGAAAAAACTCTTTCGCTAAGTTCGCTACCAACAAACCAAAGAACATCACAGGGCCAACTAATGCCGTTGAAACCGAAATTAAAATCGCCACTAAGATAAGTACTTGTTTTGTCACTTTACCAACATCAACACCCAAACTGGTCGCGTTATCATTATCTAGCCAGAACACATCAAGAATATTCGACATTCTAAAAAGAACAGCACTAATAAGAAGTAATGGAATCACACAAAAATAAACAAGATCTTTGTTAATGTTATTAAAACTGGCAAACATACTAGATTGAATCGAAGCAAAATCATTTGGATCGACTAACATCGTGAAGAAAGAAGAAATGTTAGAAAATAGCTGTCCAAAAATCACCCCAAGCAATAATAAGGTAATTACGTTACTGTTGTTTTTCTTGAAGTAAAATCCAAATAACAATAAAGAAAACCCGACCATTATCACAACTGACATCGCAAAGTTTAAAAATGGATTTAATATGAAAATACTGAAGCTACCAAAAATAACAACAACCAATACTTGAGTAAGTAAATACAAAGCATCAAAGCCCATAATACTTGGCGTTAAAATACGGTTGTGCGTGATGGTTTGAAAAACCAAAGACGATTGAGCAATTGCAATACTGGCTAAGATCATCGCCAATACTTTAGGTACACGGCGTGACAAAAAGTATTCATAATTTGAAGCGTCAAGCCCAATACCAATAAACAAAAAGGTAAATAATACGGTAATGAAAGCCAATGCCGTTAATTTAATTGAATCAGACATTTTGCTTACCTTTTACGATAAAGAAAATAAACACCATTCCACCAAGAATACTAATGATCATAGAGATAGGAATTTCATAAGGGAAAATGATCACACGTCCAACAACATCACACGCAAGAATTAATATCGCACCAACAATCGCTGTTAATGGAATATTCCTACGTAGGTTATCACCATAAAATTGTGCCACTAAGTTAGGTACAATGAGACCAAGGAAAGGTAATTGACCGACAATCATTACTACTGTTGCCGACATAACAGAAACTAAAATAATGCCAAGAAATAGAATTTGTTTGTAATTCAAGCCAATATTAGTAGCAAAGTCTTTGCCCATACCAACAGCAGATAGACGTGTTGCATACCAATAGCTGATCACTGAAATAGGGATTGCGATATACAGTAATTCGTAATTACCTTGAAGAATGTTAGCAAAGTTGGCTACTGTCCATGCAGAAAGGTTTTGAACTGCATCATATTTATAGGCAACAAAGGTAGCAGCAGAAGAGACAACATTACCAAAAATAATACCGATGAGCGGTACATAAATGGCATTTTTAAATTGAATACGATGAATAAACTGAATAAAAAGAAGCGTACCACCAATTGCCATTGCAAAAATGAGTAGTAAATTATCACCATGCCCAAAGAGTACTAAACTCAATACGTAGCCCAACATAGCACATTCGATGGTGCCTGAGGTTGATGGTGCAGCAAATCGATTTTGGCTAATCTGTTGCATAATTAGACCAGCAATACTCAAACCGGCACCAGATAATAAAATCGCTAATAAACGTGGTAAACGACTTACCATAAGAAGTTCTAAAGCTTCCGTATCACCACGAAATATAGCTGACAGCGGTAAATCAGCAACGCCAATAAATACCGAAGCAAAACTCAATACAATAAGAACAAGCAATAACTTTTTCAAAGCTAACCTCAGCCTGCACAAAGCGTGCTATCTCAGTGAAATAACACGCTTTACAGTAGAATTAGAAATAAATTTAAAGATGAATAGATTGTTTTACATCAGCAATCATTTGATCGGTTGCTGTAACACCAGAAATCGCTAAATACCATGCATTAATGTCTAAATAAGTTAAGCTATCGTTCTTATATGCATCAGTTGCTTTTACTAATGGATTAGCAAACTCTTCACGTGTACGACTTTTATCTTTATTGATCAATTTATCTTTATCAATAATTAGCAGGTTTGATGGGTTTACATCACGAATAAATTCATACGATACCAAATCACCATGGCGGGATTCTTTAATACCCTCTACCGCTTCTTTAAATCCAAAGTCTTTATAAATAGAAGAAAAACGCGATTGAGCTCCGAAGGTTGTGATATTACCACCAGCACTCATAACCGTTAATGCAGCAACATTATTTGCTTTATTGTGTTCAGCAATAGCTTTAAATTCAGCATCTACGCTAGCGATTTTCGCTTCAACTTTATCTTGAATTTCAAAAATATTACCTAGCATACGCCATTGTTGTTGTGTGCTTTTCCAATAGCCCGTAGAGTCAGCGGCAAATACGATTGTTGGTGCAATTTCAGACAGATCTTTATATGCTTTTACCGCTCGTGAACCAATAATGATTACATCCGGTTTTTGCATGTAAATAGTCTCAAAATCAGGTTCACTTAAGCTACCTGAAGAGGCATATTCTTTCGTTTTATACTTTAGTAAGTAAGAAGGCATTGTCGTTGCCTGAGTTACCGCTACTGGTTTAATACCAAAATAATCAATGGCATCTAACGTTCCTGTACCAATAACAACAACACGTTGAGGTTTTGTCTCAAGTGTCGTTTTGCCTAATTGATGAGAAACGGTAATCGTTTCAGCATAACTTGATGCAGAAACTAATAAACCAAATAACATTGTAGCGATACTTTTTTTCATATTCTTTACACTAAAGTGATAACTATTCGTATTTCGATTCACTATAATGAAAATGGTTATTATTAACCAGAATAAAAAAGTAAAGATTGTAAAGGCGTAAAAAATATAAGGCTATTAGAAGAGAGTTGAGATAATTGCGGTTCTATAGGCAATAAAAAGGCCATTATAGGGGGAATGATAATGGCCTTAAAAATACATAGCTGGTTTTCTTTAGTGCAAGTGTCTCTTCGTTACTTCACATGAAAGAGTCTCATGATCAAACAAGAAACGAAACGCGTGCGAGTTAAAATATTTCCCGTCACTCCATAACACTTCACCAAAGATCTTGCAGAGATCCATGTCTGAAGCTGAACCTTTCTTATCGATTAATCCAATAACAGATAAAACTTGGCTCTCTATATCCTTGGGACAATTTTTAATTGACCATTTATGAGTCATACTCATTTTTTCCATAATAATAACTAGCCTAATGTGTTTTTATTTATTGTGCTCAAGTCACAAAACACAGTTTAACCCAATGATAACTTAAATCAAGCTTTTTTGTGACTTAAGTCTCACAAAGTGAAATTACTGACAAATTATAGAAGTATAAATAATCAAAAATGAGATCTTTATCATTGATATTTTACATATTTAACACATAAAAAAGGCGCTGTATTAATACAAACGCCTTTGAGTTACCACTTTAGTATTAATGCAAGCTATTGGTATTTAAGGATATTTACTTTCTAAAAATGACATTATGTCAGCAGACTCATACATCCATTGTGTTTCACCATTTTCATTATCAATACGCAAGCATGGTACTTTTATTCTTCCACCTCCCGCTAACAAAGCGGCTCTGTGCTCTTCATTATTTTTTGCATCTCGTAATTCAATGTTCAGTGATTGACGTTTAATCGTTCGACGTACTTTCACACAAAAAGGACACGCTTCAAATTGGTACAAAGAATACTTTGCTGTTTCTGCATCAATTTCAGTCTGTTTAGCAGGATCTCGCTTAACTCCTGAAGGAGAAAATACACAATCCAAACCTAAAATAACCTTACCAAGCACGAAACGAATGACTTTCATGTTTACTCTCCTAAATAATGCATCAATAGCTAACAACGTTGAGCAAATAGATGTTAACTAATGTGAAATATAATAATTATTGTTTTAAAGTTACTGGATTGTAACAGTTTTATTTATATAAAAAAAAGCCTCAAAAGAAATCATCTTATGAGGCTTTAGATTTATGATTATTAATGGGCTAGAACTTATTCAAACTCAACAAGATTACGCTCAAATTCTTCATGCTGTTTTAGCACTGTATCTTCAGGCTTACCTGTTAATTTACTAACGACAATAATCGCAATCGTTGCAAAGATAATTCCAGGGACAATCTCATAGACATCAAATAAACCGCCAGTTAATTGCTTCCAAACAACAATTGTTACACCACCAACGATAATGCCAGCAAGAGCGCCATTACGGTTCATTCCTTTCCAATAAAGGCTAAGTACAATCGCTGGACCAAACGCAGCACCAAAACCTGCCCATGCGTAAGATACGAGACCAAGAACAGAACTATCAGGATTCATTGCTAATAATAGAGCGATAACAGACAAAGCAACGACAGCGAAACGACCCACATTAACGATCTCTTTGCTTGTTGCGTCTTTCTTAACCAGTTGCTTATATAAATCTTCTGATAACGCCGAAGAAGATACAAGTAATTGCGAATCCGCAGTACTCATTATTGCCGCTAAAATTGCAGCTAATAAAATACCAGCAACAACCGGATGGAAAATGGCATTTACTAACAGCATAAATACTTTTTCACCATCAATCGTCTCACCAGGCATAGAACCTGTTACATATAGTAAACCAACAAGACCAACAAGTACGGCACCAAACATGGATAGAGCGGTCCATGCAACGGCAATACGACGCGCTGTCGTTAAATCTTTATTTGTACGAGATGCTTGGAAACGAGCCAAAATATGTGGTTGTCCAAAGTAACCAAGTCCCCATGCCACTAATGAAATGATTGCAATCGCACTTAGTGGTTTGCCATCCATTCCTGTCCATAAAGTCATTAACTCAGGGTTAATTGCGACAAGCTCTGAACTCAATTGTCCAAAACCACCTTGCATAGCTGCAATGGGTACAATCATCAACGCAGCAGACATTAAAAGACCTTGAACAAGATCAGTCCATGCAACGGCTAAAAATCCACCGAATAAGGTATATGAGACGACACATAATGTTCCAATTACCACTGCCACTTTGTAATCTAAACCAAATACAGTCTCAAATAACTTACCACCAGCAACCAAACCAGAACTCGTATAGAAAAGGAAGAAAAGTAAAATGAATAGAGCTGAAATGGTTTGAATGAGTTTCGATTTGTCATTAAAACGGCGAGACAGAAATTCAGGAAGAGTTAATGAGTCATCCGTTGTCATGCTATAGGTTCTTAAGCGTTTCGCACAAATTAACCAGTTTAGCCATGTACCAACAAGTAAACCACCAGCAAGCCACAACGACTCTAAACCTGCTGCATAAGCGTAACCAGGTAAACCAAGCAGTAACCAACCACTCATATCTGACGCACCTGCAGATAATGCTGCTGGCCATGGACCTAATGTTCGTCCACCCAAAAAGTAATCTGATGAGCTGCTCGTTCGTTTATATGCATATACCCCAATCGCTAACATCATTATCAAGTAAGCGATAAAAGTGCCTGTAATGGCAAAGTTATTTTCAATCATTTTATTTCCTTTATGTTATTGGCAGTAATTAACGTCACTCTTGCTATGTTGAGCTTTGCTCTATAGTTATGGCGCAAAAATGACGATGTAATATTCATTCAATTGAATATCAGTGGTTACCACCTCCAAGTTCCAGCAGCGTAGCGTTACCACCTACCGCTGTAACATTAATTGTTCGGGTGCGCTCAGTAATAAAGCGTAGAACAAAATGAGGATCAGTAATTGTCGTTAAACCTTCTTGATCCGTTTCTGCGATCAATTGCGCTAATAATCCATCTCTTTGTGCTAATTGTTGATTCAATTCAATTGCTTTTTGAATACCTCCAACAAAACAGACACCAGCTAATCGCTCATCATTTATGTCTACTGCTTCTCTATCCACTTGTTGAACGGTAAATTCAGGAACATTCACCTCATGCAAACTATTAACAATGACAGAAGCCACTTCAGAGTCTTCACCCGAAAGGGCGACAATAATAGCGTTTCCGGCTACTAATGCTGCAGTTATTTGACCAATTAATGCAACAACCGATGCTTTTTTATCCGATGTGATGTAAAAAACACCTCTTGGAGCGGTATAAAGTTCATTACTTTCACCTGTAGGTCCGGGCATTAACTCAACGTCAGTGATAAGTTGTTGCGCTCGCTGACATTGATATCGAACCATTTTAGCCGCAAGTACACCAAAATGTGGATTCTCAGCTAACTGATTGGCCCAAGTAAGTAATTTTTCAATTCGAAGTGATGCTGACTCAGATTGCCACTCAGCCAATCCTTGAGAAAGCACCGAATCAATGATTTGTGTCATTTTAGTCATGGAATTCTCCTTTCTCATTTTAAAGTCGTTGTAATTGCTTTTGTATAACGCATTAGATAACGAGGTCCACCAGCTTTAGGTCCAGTTCCGATAACCCTTGCCGCCAAACGGTTGAACACCAACGACGGCACCAACTTGATCACGATTGATATAGCAGTTACCCACTTTGATGTTTTTCTCTATCCGCGTGTATGTCACTTCATTACGGCTGTGAATCCCCATGGTTAATCCAAATCCGGTCGAATTAATCTCAGAAATGACCTTATCTATATCGCTGGCTTTGAAACGAACAATATGAAGAATCGGACCAAATTGTTCATTTTCTAATTGTTTAATTGATTCAATTTCAAACGCACTTGGTGGAACAAAATCTCCCTTTTCAGACCAATTAGGTAGTTCAGCTTGTGCAACCAATACACCTTCTTTTGTCATTCTTTCAATGTGCGCCATCAATTTATCTTTCGCACGCACATCAATAACTGGCCCAACATCAGTACAGTGTAACTCAGGCAATCCGACACTTAGCTCAGCCATTGCCCTTTAATAAGATTGATAATTCTATCGGCAATATCTTGCTGAACAAACAACACACGTAAAGCTGAACAACGCTGACCGGCAGAAGCAAACGCTGAACGCATTACATCACGTACCACCTGTTCAGGTAATGCGGTACTGTCTACTATCATGGCATTTTGGCCACCCGTTTCAGCAATAAAAGGCACAGGAGAAACCCCTTCTCCCTCAATTGAACGGTTCGCTAATGTGCGATTGATAAGTTGTGCAGTTTCAGTTGAACCTGTAAAAGCAACGCCAGCCACACGATGATCAGAGGTCAATGGAGCACCGACAGTTTTCCCATCACCCGGTAATAAATGTACCGCTTGCGGAGCTATTCCCGTCTCTAACAACAATTCAATAGCTCGAACTGCAATCAATGACGTTTGTTCTGCTGGCTTAGCTATAACCGTATTACCAGCAACTAATGCTGCCGTTACTTGACCTAAGAAAATGGCAAGAGGGAAATTCCAAGGACTAATACAAACAAAAACACCTCGCCTTGGCGTTCAATTTGGCGAGAAATATCATCAAAACCGACGATGGTTTCTGCCGCTGTAAAATTCAATTTAGCTTGAACAGCATAATAACGGCAAAAATCCACCGCCTCACGCACTTCATCGATACTATCATGAATCGTTTTTCCTGCTTCTTTATGACATAAAGCGACAAGTTCAGGCATGTTCATCTCTAACTTATCTGCTAGAGCTTCCAGGTAATCAGCTCGCTCTGCCACTGGGGTTTGCTGCCAAATAGGAAAGTAATCATGAGCAATATCTAACGCATTGGATACTTGCTCTTGTGAACTCCAGACCAATGAGCCAACGTCATTTCCACGATCATAAGGAGAATTAATAACATGAAGTGCAGAACCATGTTCCTTGATCATGCTTTCGTAATCTCGGATGTTGCTCACGATTGGACCACCTTGCCAATACGTTTTCATTTGTTCTTTTACTTGACGTTCAAATGGATGGGCTTCACTTTCAACATCTAAGTTAATGCTGTATGAATTTTTACGATCAGAGAAAATGTATGGCGGTAGTGGAATTAATTGATTCTCTAATGATGGACACGCTAATAAAGAATCAACAGGGTGAACCGTTAAGCTTTCAATCGGACAATTCGCATCAACCAAACGATGAACAAAAGAGCTGTTAGCTCCATTCTCTAATAAACGTCTTACGAGGTATGGCAGTAAATCTTTATGACTTCCTACTGGTGCATAAATACGAACACTGCGGTTAAACATATCCATAGCGTGTTCATAAAGTGCATCTCCCATACCATGCAGCCGTTGAAATTCGAATTCATCATGTGTTGCCATAGAGGCAATAGCGGCAACCGTGTGTGCATTATGACTAGCAAACTGTGGAAAAATCTTACCTTTTACATGCTCGCTTAATAAGTAACGAGCGCAAGCTAAATAAGATACGTCAGTGGCCTCTTTACGAGTAAAGACAGGATATCGTGCAAATCCAAACTGTTGAGATAATTTTAATTCCGTATCCCAATAGGCACCTTTTACTAACCTAAGTGGAATAAGGTCTCCTTGTTCTTTTGATAACGCCGTTAACCATACTAAAACCGGCAACGCTCGTTTCGAATAAGCTTGAACAACCAGTCCGAACTTTCCCCACCCTTTTACTATGTCGCTACGATATAACTTTTCAAAAAGCTCAAGAGATAACTCTAAACGATCCATTTCTTCTGCATCGATAGTAATACCTACATCCAATTCTCGTGCACGTTCTAATAATTGCAGCACAGATTGGTACATCTCATTCATGACTCGTTCTTTATTTGCAACTTCATAACGAGGGTGCAATGCTGACAATTTGATTGAAACCGTTGGCTCAGGGGAATTCGCAATACTTGCAGCACGGCCAACGCTTTCAATAGCCATGATGTAATCTTTAAAATACTTATGAGCATCCGTTTGCGTTAATGCCGCTTCACCTAGCATATCGAAAGAATAGGTATACCCTTTCTCTCGCATTGATAACCCTTTTTTCTGAGCTTCTTCTATGGTTCGCCCAAGCACAAACTGATGCCCCATTATTTTCATGGCTTGATTCATTGCTTGACGGATCACAGGCTCTGAAAATTTATTAACGAGTCTACTCAAGGCATTAGATGGAGAACCATCAGCTTTGACATCCATAGATACAACTTTACCCGTTAAAAGAAGCCCCCATGTAGAAGCATTAACAAAAGTAGAATCTGAGTTTTTTAAATGAGACTTCCAATCTGCAACACTCAATTTATCTCGAATTAATGCATCCGCTGTTTCAGCATCAGGAATACGCATTAGCGCCTCAGCAAGACACATTAATAATATTCCTTCCTTAGTATCTAAACTGTACTCGAGCAAAAGTGCATCTATCATTTGCACCGCTTTTTTGTCATCACGAACACGCTGTATCAGTATCGCTGCGTGCTTTTCCATCATAACGGCTTCACGGTCTGTTGGTTTAGCTAATGGTAATAGCTGGTGCAGCCATTTGGCTTCATCAACCATGTAGAGAGGAGAAATAGCAGACCATAATGATTCTAACGGTTGCTCAATTATAGATGAGGACAATACTTCTTTCGCTTGAAACATACCTGTTTCCTCTTGTTTATCTGACATGATTAACTATAAAGACAGAGCCTCATAGTTAAGCTAGTTATTATTAGAGTTTATTGCGAAAGATTCTATTTTCTATTTAATCTGAATACTTGTCAAAACCTCCGATTTAATTGTTAAATCATCCATACGGTTACAAAATGAGAACAAAAGCGGTAATTTTTAATTACGAATAAAGTTCATATTACGATAGTGACTGGGAGAATCTCCCACTTTTTTCATAAAAGCATGGCTAAAAGCACTTTGATTAGCAAAACCAGCTTGTTGTGCAATTTCGCCTACAGTAAGGGTACTTTCTCTTAATAATTTCTTTGAGTACTCAATACGCTTTGTAACGATATACTGATGTGGGGTTAAACCAAATTCTTGCTTAAAAATGGCATAAAATTGACTCTCCCCTAAAAAAACAGTGCTTGCTAACTGTGCAATTGTGATCTTAGTTCCGAGATGTAGTGTTATAAAATTGTCGATCACATCTGGATTTAAACGTTTTATTTTTTTTGCTGAATTTTCATCAATTAAATGACGCTCTAACAGGGAAATTATCGTGTTACTGCATGTTCTGCTTAGTAAATGATCGTCAATATTTGATTGTATTTCACACACCAATAATTGGATTAAGTGCTGAATTTGACTATCAAGCTGATAATAACCCATTTTACAAAACAATTTTTTAACTCTTGATGCTAATTCATCATCAGTAAAAAACTGAGGAAAATTAAGGACTAATATTTCTGATTGATACAAACTTAAAAAAGCATGCTCTTGATTCGCCGGAATAACGGCCACTTTACCAGCATAAATAACACTTAAATTATTATTTATTTCAAACTCAGCTTGCCCTTTCAAACCTATCACTAATTGATGATAGTGATGAGAATGCAGTTCTCTTTCTTCCGGCAACATTATGATTTGAGTTGGTGAAATCCAGTCAATTTCCATCATCAATCCATTTAACTCATCTAATCTGATTTAAATTCAGTTTAACCAAGATCATAAAAACAATCTATCTATAACCACTACATGAAAGCATGATCATGATTAAACATTTTACTGCCAATGTATTTCCTATTTATAAATGACGGACATTTCAGTACAACAAATAATCAAAGCTCTTTAATTACAAATAGTTACAATTAAATATCAAAACTAAGAATATATCGTCTCATTAATTAACTTGATCATGCTTTCATACTATCGAAACAATGATCAAGGTTAACAGATTAGATTATATAAATTACATACTATTTTGGTATAAATTTTGCTTAATACTTAATGTTAAATCTATGAATAACAGATACTCATCTGCATAGATCATTTGCTACATGAAAAGTGAAATATGTAGATCAGTATCAGAATACGTGAACGAAATTTATTTATGTCTAATATTAAAAGCAGAAGAATTATGAATCGTAAAGGACTACCCGCACTAGCTTTAATCTTGTCACCAGCGCTCTTTACGCCAGTTGCGCTTGCCAATACTGAAACACAAATAACAGCTCCAGCTGCTGATTCAGTCGCGTCTATTGATGCGAAGCTTGATCATAAACGCAGTGAAGTTAAACAACTTGAAGGAACTGTTAGAAATGACCAAAATCGACTACGTGATTTACGTAATCAAAGTGATTCTTTAGACAAAAAAGCAGAACAATTAGATGCGAAACGTAAGTTAGCTCAGCGTAACTTAGATGAGCAATACAACCGCATGATTGATGACCCTGATCTTGATATCACTCCTTTCCAAAAACAATACCAAGACTCGTGGAAAGAAGTAAAAGAAAATCAGATTGCTAAACTTGCTATTCAACAAGATATTCAAGAACAAACTCGTGTTCTAAAAAGCAATAATGCTAAAAAACAGCGTGCATTAGACGAACTGGAAATTCTTGGAGAATCACGCCAAGAAGCTCGAGTTCTTCGTTTACAAGAAGAACTCGCAGCACAAGATAGTTTAGATGTTATTCATACCATTACATGTAAAATGTCGATGACCCTTGAAGCATGTGCAAGCCAAGGTAAAACATTGAGCATGCAAAAAGCGGTAAATAACTTCCAACAACAACTCATCAATGGTTTTACTGAAACAGATATCGTAAAACAACACGTTGATAGTGTATCGTTAAATATTCACGTATTAGATAGCGCTATTATTGATAGTGGTTTCAATGGTAGTAACCGTTACACAACTAAGCTTCAAGCTTCTTTACGTGCTCGTCCTAACTCTACTGCTGCTTGTCAACTTCTTGGACTTGAAAACCGTTACTGTATTGAGCAATCAAACTCTTCTTCTTTGAACGATAAAATCAAAAAAGAGAAAAAATGGGTAGGTATTACTATTCGTTCAAATCGTCATGAAGATAACGTAACAGTAAATGGCGTTAATTACGGTAGTACACCAGTAGACGTTATGCTTCCAGCTGGTCAACATCAGATCACTGTTGAGAAGTCAGGTTTCGAACCTTACCGTCGCCAAATGTCATTAACTAAAGACATTACTGTATGGGCTGATCTTAAAGAGCAAGAAAACCGTCCAAAACCAGGTAAAAAGTTTTCTGACCGATTAAGTAACAACCAACTAGCTCCTCAAATGGTAGTTATTGGCTCTGGTAATTTCCACATCGGTAAAAATGCAACTAAGAATGTAACGATTTCTAAGGCTTATTCTATTGGTGCAACACCTGTTACCGTAAATCAATTTAATGCATTTGTTGCTAGCACAGGTTATATCACTGAAGCTGAAAAAGGCGCAGGTTGTAATGCTATCAATGGCGGCGAAACCAAACGTCACCAAAACCAAAACTGGCGTAAACCGGGTTTTGAGCAATCTAAAAACGCACCTGCAGTTTGTATTTCTAAAAATGATGCTGAAACCTACGCTCAATGGTTAACAAAACAGACTGGCTTCAAGTACGCACTTCCAACAGAAGCACAGTGGGAAATTGCAGCTCGTGCGGGTAGCAAAGATGCATACTGGTGGGGTGACGATATTGGTTCTGGTAATGCAAACACAGGTTGGGGCGGCTCAACGTGGGCTAACAAGTCAACATCTCCTGTAGGCAGCTTTGGTGCAAACCCTTATGGTGTTTACGATACGGCAGGTAACGTATGGGAATGGACAAATGCTAAATCAGGTATCGTTCGTGGTGGCGCATGGAGCTTTGCACCAACAAAAGCAAAAGCTTATGAATCACTAGAGTTGAACCCATCAACCAGTGCTAACTACACCGGTTTCCGAGTGGTTCGCGAGTTATAATCTTACTCGATCCATAAATAACAAAGCCGCTGAATAGTCATGTTCAGCGGCTTTTTTATTAACCGATAGATAGTGTTAAATTTAAATGAATGATCTCATATATCATTGTATGTATATGATTATTAATGTTTATTGTGCAAATAAACTCACAGTCATCATATCTTGGTAAATTCCAGCCATTGCATTGGGTGATGCTTGATTTTCAATGTGAATTCGTAACACCTCTCCCTTACCTTTAGAAAAAGAGCGTACTTCATATTCTATCGGTGCACTTAATTTACGCTTCTGCCCATTAACCGTTACAAAATAAGGTATCCTTTTATTAGATGAATCTAAATTCACTAAATCTCCCCTATTTTCAGAAATCAACTTTACACGCACATTCGTGTTACTTTGAACCATGAAATCAATGGTCCTGTGATTACTTTTTGTTAAGTTACCCATATCTAATCGGATCGTACTCCCTGAATAACTTAACCAACGCCCACTATAGCTATTAATTTTTGCATTAACATAAGGTTTTGCCATGTACTTAAAAGAAGCAATTCGTTCTGACTTAACGCTCATCGTATCTCTTAAATAAAACATCATTTCACTGCTATAAAGGCCGGGCAACAGTTGCTTACCTTTTGCTATATATAGCCAAAATTTCACTCGATTTTTACCTAAAATAGGCAATTGATAATTCCCTTTGCCATTTTTTATTAACGGTTGTCTATCTGAATTAAATAAAGATGAAATTACGTCATTCTGTGGGCCTTTGATGATTCGGTCACTACTTCGCCCTAATGGTTCTATTTCAATAGCCTTTGCACAATGTCGGAATGCATGACCTAATTCAATATAAGCAGGAAACCACAATCCACCACGATCCCTGAAAGATCGCTCAACAGGCGTAGTTGATATGACAGCCTTCCACTCACTTTGACATGACTCATCGGGTTCACTTGCATTGACAGGAAAGCAAATTACGATGAACAACAAATAAAAAGCACTGCACAATAACCAATTTATATTATTTTTATTTATCATTGTTACATCCCCCTTCACAGGTTACATAGATGACACCTAAATCAACTAAACTCGTTTCTTTCTTGATAACCTGAATAAGTACATCAGGCATATCCATACCATCTGGCGTCAGTGTGTATTTTCCTGGCGTTAGTCCTTGAACAAAAAAACGACCTTGTTTATTAGTAAAAAATCGAACGCTTTTATGGTCATTTTTTATTGTTCCTTGATAATAATCCAAGGGGCTTTCATCATTAAATAACAAGACACCTTTCACTGTATAAGACGCATCTGATCCAATTTGCATAAAATGTCCAGTGGCGATTCCTGGCGTAAATGATATTTGTCCTTCTCCCCAGTCATACCCTATCGGGGCATCAATAACGTTATAATCAACATGATTAGTTGCATAAGGTTGAGATAAAGAAAACATACCGTTAATTAATGAGGTTGCTTGTGCAGTTGCTACGCCATCTTGTGTAACGTCTAAATCAGCCCTGCTATTTGGTAATGTTGGATGTAAAGAAGCAATTACAAATGGTCCAGAAGGAACCCGACCCCACCCTATTTGATTATCAACAATACCTATTGCTGTAGAAGCCCTAATCGATGCTTGATAGCTTTCATATCCCGTAGCTTGCATTTCATGTCTTGATATTTCACTTTCAACTCGAAAACGATTTGCCGTATAACTCGCAACTGCTTTTTGATTTACTTGATAATCATCCTTTTCCGCTTCAATTCGATAACCAGCATCTCCAACTCGTTCAAGTCCTTCATTATTTAAATATATTCTTGAACGCTGACTTTCACTGTTATAAGAAACGCCCATTCGGTGGTCGTCATCTTTAGAATACCAACTCCAATCTAGCGTAAACAATATTCTAGAATCAGGTTCTGTGTAACGTTCAGACTCTTCATATTCCATCCCAACTCCAACAGCTAAGTTACGTTTTCTCCAATTCAGGAGTGTCGTAGCTGTTATTTCTTTATCTGCTATTGGATAGGTTGTGAGTCTTCCTGATAACGTTAAATCAAACTCAGAAGTGATCTGCCAAAAGTAATTACCTAAATATCGCAAATATTCATTTTCATATTCGCTTTCTAGCCACGGCTGACTAACAAATTGTTTAGAATGTTCAATAGCAAGCCGTAAATTTGGTGATTGGCTATCACCTCTTCCAATGACACTATGCTCGTAATCCAGTGAAGTTATTTTTCCTTTATCATGCTGCTCTCCATCACTTACAGAAAAGCGCCCTGTTAAATTACCAAAATCAGAGCTAAGCGTAGCTATGCCACCAATAACTTGCCCGTCGGTTGTGTGTAATCCATTAACTCCCAAAGTTAGCCAATTTAGGACTCCATACTCAATAAATCCGGTACTTACAACCACATCACTATAATCAATACCGTCGTCGTTATAATTTAATGGTTTACCACTTGAAAAAGCATAATCAAACAACCCTTCTTCTAATAACTTGCTATTATAAAATTGTGTGAATTTAAGCGTTTCTTGTCTTCCTGATACATAACTCACCTCAACCGTAATATCATTCGCTCCATTTCCTAGCATTAGGTTTTGCAAGTTATATCGCCCTGGCTCTAGCCTTCCGCCAGATATGCGTTCACCATTGACATAAACATCGACCTCTGCTGATTCGAGTAATACTAATTGTTGGCTACTTTCAGGACTAATATCTCTATTGGGCTGTAAATCGGCATAACGACTTTCAATTGAAATCCCCCCCAATGCGATATTAGTAATATGCCCAGACTCACCACTACTAATATCTCCAACAGATATTCGTAAAGGCATATTAGGCTCATCATAAAAAGCTTTCCATTCACCTCGCTGAAATCGAGTTTCTTCTTGGTCGCTATAAATATAATTAGCCAAAAGAGCATTCACCCCTTTTGCTCCACCAATATTCAATTGAGATAGCCAATCAACAGATGTTGACCATGATTCAGTACTTTTATCCCAATTCATGTCATAACGAGTATTTATGCTATTAAGCCACGCAAAATTTCCACTTTCTGTTGGAATAAATAAAGGGTATCCGTTGGAAAGATTTATGTCTTGCTCTGCTAATAATTCAGACGACACAGTGACCAAGATAACTAAATTTTCAGGATCTAGCTCAATACCTAGACCATTTTCAGCTAATAATTTCGGTTCAATATAAGCATTTAAGGAAGTGTTTTTCTTTTCTATATTATGCCACCACTCAGGGCTTATCCTCGCTCCAAGTATGGCTTTCAAGTCTTTCTTTCCAATACCTGTTAATGTCATACCATCAACCTCAACAGGTACTTCTCCTATTTCTTTATCACTATAAATAATCGGTAGCGTTAAATTAAATGCCGCAAAAGCAGGTACTGTTATCCATAAGGAAACACAACATAGGACAATCCATCGCCACATTATTTATCTTCTTATCATTTCATATTGACTTAAATTATTGAGTCAAATCACTCACTAGCAAACTAGCACTTTGCCCTGGAACTAAATACTGAAGAGAAATAAAAGGTTCAATATCAGACCATTCCCATGTGTATTTCTTATCGTCTAAACTGACATTCCAGGTCTGTTTACTTACATCTACGACACTGCTTCCTACATTATCAATCATCAGAACTGATTGATTATTTTCATTTGTCGATAATTGACTTTTTATTGTTTCATTAACTTTATTTGGTGACACGAAAACAAGCCCACCAATTCGGAACAACATTTGAATACTATCGCTACCCATTTCATCTTTTAATGGCAACTGACTTACAATAAGGCGATAAGATTCTGCAATTTCTTTTGGTGAACCAATATATTGTACTTTTATTGTCTGTGAAGCGCCGGGAGCAATAAGTGCTTGTGGAGGGAAAACAAAGATATCTGCACTCTCAATCAAAACTTCCGATTCTTCTCCTGTTACTTGTCTTTTTCTTACTTCAATTTCGACAGGAAGAGGTTGTAGTGAGGCATTTGTAATTTTAAAGAAACCTGAACTGTCTTTACCATGGTCACTAAAAAAATTAACCATCGGAAAAAGCTCAAATGCACTAAGATGAAATGGAAAAATAAGAGTTAATAAAAATACATATATTTGTTTTTTCATATAAACCTCAATGGGGGGATATTATACCCCCCAAAACTACTCTGGTTATCATTACATATGGAATAAGCTTACATACATAGAACCTGCATATTCACCATGACGCGCACCAACTTGTGGTAACGATTTAAGTTTTAAAACATGTTTAGCAGACATTGATTTATCAAGACTATTGCTAATATCAATTTCTTTATAAATACGAGTCACGTTTGTTGAGCCATCGTTTACAACTTTTTCCCCTTTAAACTTATACTGCATAGGGATCACATCCCCATTACCATTTTTAAATTGGAAACCGTCAATAAGTAGGTTTGCTTTACTACCATACGAGTTACACCACGCTTTAAATGCGAACTTCTTCGTATCCGATTCTTTCGCTAAATCAAACGTTATAGTTTCTAAATTTTTGTTTGCAACCATTTCACAGCGCTTAGGAACTTCACCTTTAAATTTCACATGAAAATCTGCACGCCCTTCATCACTACCAACAACCCAATCAGATGCAGCTGCGCCTGTAGAACATAATAAAGCTAAAACAGCTCCACCAATTAAACCTTTCATTAGTCTTCTCCTTTCCTTAGTTGACTATTTTTATATACATCAACTTGACTGTACCGCTATAAATATAGAGATAAAGGAGAAATAGGATATAGGCCATATGTCTAGAGTTATCACTTAAAAGGGGGATTATTGGCCTAACTCATCCTATACTGTTGGTGTTAGTACTTTCTTTTCATTATCAACGAGTAAAGAGAAAAGTTGCCTACGCCCATTTTTTCCAGTTTTTAATAAAATGCTCGAAACATGACATTTAATCGTACTTGGACTGACATTCATTTGCGTCGCAATTTCCTTATTACTACTCCCTTGTAATAAATATAGAAAAACCTGCTGCTCCCTAACCGTAAGCGCATACTTTACCGCTAATATATTAATCGAATGATTTGACTGATGACCAATATGAGTAGCTTGTTTAAGCGACAATGACATTGCCTCTCGACTAAACCATAACTGCCCAGAAATAACTGTCCTTATCGCTTTAGGCAGCATTTCTATCGTATATGCTTTATCAATTAGGCCAGAGAAGCCCAACGCAATAAAACCAGCACTACTCTCTGTATCACACTGCTTTGCATTTACAATGACCCACTCTCCACCACGTTCGCCTGGAGAGACTAAATTTAATGATGGGTTACCCAAACTTTCTTTATCATAAATAACGATCGTTTTCGGCCTTATATTCCACAAATTAGATAGCGATGTTAAGTGCTGGAAATTATAGCTAACAAAGATCGTAGATAACCCCCGATAAGGATATCAGCCCATTCACTATTTGTTGATACAATATATATTTCGCTGTATTTATTCATTTCAACTCATACTGTCTATAGGTTAAAAGTATTAAGATCCCTCACTGCAATAGTTTATATATTCAGTGCAAATAACATATAACAGAGTAATAAATCACTCTAATGCAGTTATCACAGTTATTAATAAAACAGTATTTAAATCTATTTTTTGAGATGCTCTTCGAATATGTATTAATTTGTCGTACCTGCTTAAGACATACGGCTAAAGCAAACAAGGTGGGGTTTATATCTGCTTCTATTCTGTGTGGTCAAACCTGATGTTTAACTTCTGGGGTTACATCTCTTGTTCGTGTAAATCGCTATTTTAATAGTTACATTCCCAATATTATGCATATTTAATAGTTTAGAAATAATGTAAATCCTGAGATACTTTATCCATGATTCATTAGCCAATAAAAAATATGCAAGAATCCTTAGATATCAGTTGGTCGTTAATGGGGCTGTTTAGTCTTACATTAATCATTCCGTTTTCAATTAATCGCATTTACCAATTAGATCTCGCTAAAGACATGATTATCAGTGTGGTTAGAATGATCACACAACTGGCTTTTATTGGTCTGTATCTTGAATTTGTCTTTCAATTAAATGATCCATTGTTAAATGCACTATGGATTGTATTAATGATAGCTATCGGCTCTAGCTCTATCATTTCTAAAGCCAAGCTACCAAAAAGACGCCTGCTGTTTCCCGTAGCTACTGGTTTATTTATTGGACTTTCACCATTGGTCATTTTACTTAGTTCGGTAATCATTCAACCAACCCCACTTTATAGCGCCCAATATGTAATTCCTTTGGCTGGAATGTTATTAGGCAACAGTTTGAGTGGAAATATCGTTGCTTTGCAAAACTTATTCACTGCATTTAAAGAACGAGAGAGTGAGTATCATGCCGCCATCGCTCTTGGCGCATCTCCACACTATGCAACCCTTCCTTTTGTTCGTGCGGCAATGCAAAAAGCCTTTGCTCCTATTATGGCATCAATGGCTACAACAGGCTTAGTTACCCTTCCTGGCATGATGACAGGTCAAATCTTAGGAGGGGTTAACCCAATGATTGCTATAAAATATCAACTGCTTATTTTAATCGCTATTTTTGTTATGCTGACCATATCCGTCACTATCACATTACAACTAACCCTCAAGAACAATATTTCAAAAGAAGGGAAAGTATTAGTGCATTTTCTAAATTAACGATCCAATAAAAAGAAATAAAGGAGCCTTCTTACATGGAATACTCAACACTTGGTAGCAGTAATCTCTCAGTTTCTCGTATCTGTTTAGGTAGCATGACTTGGGGAAAGCAAAATACTCAAGAAGACGCCAATCAACAAATTGATTATGCGCTAAGCCAAGGCATCAACTTTATTGATACCGCTGAAATGTATGCGGTACCGCCATCACCTGATACCTACGGTAAAACAGAAACCATCATTGGTAATTGGCTAGCGGCAAATCCTGAACGACGTAAAGATATCATTTTAGCCTCTAAAATTGCAGGCCCGGGACTGCCTTGGGTTCGTGATGGTGGAGCAATCACAGGTGAAGCCGTTATTGCTGCAGTTGATGCCTCACTTGCACGATTACAAACGGATTATATTGACCTCTACCAACTGCATTGGCCAAACCGTACCTCCCCACATTTTGGTAAGCACTTTCCTAATCAATTCAAATTTAGTGATTTTGATGCGAAGAAAGAAGAAGCCGATATGCTAGAGATCTTACAAGCACTAGATACTTGTGTTAAAGCAGGAAAAATCCATCATATAGGGCTATCAGACGATACTCCGTGGGGCATCAACACCTATCTAAAATTGAGTGAAAAATACGATTTACCAAGAATGGTTTCAATTCAAAACGAATTCAGCTTATTGCACGCAAAAGACTGGCCTTATCTCATTGAAAACTGTATTCATGAAAATGTGGCTTACCTACCTTGGTCACCACTGGCTGGCGGCATGTTAAGTGGTAAATATTTAGATGGTAAAATGCCAGAAGGCAGCCGTTGGACCTTCTCACAACGTAACGGTATTTTCCGAGATACGCCTGCGGCAAATGAAGCGGTACGTGCCTATATGAATGTTGCTGAGAAACACGGTTATACACCTTGCCAATTAGCATTAGCTTGGTGTGATCAAGTAGACGGTGTCACGTCTACTATTATTGGTGCAACGTCGCTAGAGCAATTAAAAGAAGATATCGAAGCGTTCTCAAAACCATTAAGTGACGAAGCTATTTCAGATATTAATACGGTATTTAGACAATACCCAATGCCGTTTTAATTAATAAATTAGATGATCACTACATAGAAAAATGGCGCATCCTATCTTGATGCGCCATTTTATTTTTTAGTCCTAGGTAAAAATTTATACCAATCCGGATAAGTAGTTGATCAGATAATTGCGTAGGAAAAATCGATTAAAGCAAGGCATAAATTGCAGTAACTAGTGGCTCTAATTACAAAATTTATAACGCAGCTATAATCGATTTTAACAAGCAAGAATGATCAAATATTTATGTGGATTAGTATCACTTAGCTTCTAACGATAATAATACGCTACTGGTGTCTTGTTCTATGTCAAAACGGCTATCCAGTAAGAACACACGAGCGGCATCAACTTTTACCACATCCACCAAATACGCTTTTACTGCTTGAGCTCGCTGTTGAGCTAATTGCCCAAGTTCGCCTTCATTTATTTTTTGCTTATTTAAAACCAAATTATATAAAGCAATATGCCAACGTTTATTTAACTCTTCATCCGTTAACTCTATATCTTTTGCTTCTTCTTCGTCTTCAATTCGATCTTTTACTTCAGTGGCTTTTTCACCGTACTCCGCTTTATATATACTTTGCAAAGCGTCTGATAATGGACCCGAAGTTGGCATTGAACTCGCTGTTAAGTTTTGAGGTAATTCGTTTTCTGGAATTTTAGCCGCTTTCACTAACAATTGATTAAAATGTTCTAACTCAAGCGCCTTACTGTCTTCTTGGGCATTCACAGCGCCATCAACAGTTAATTTTAGTTTAGGACGAGTTTCTAATGCTTTACCTAACGTCTGTAGTTTCTCTTGCTCTTCTATTGTTAAGTCATCAGTACCAAATTGAAAGGCAATCACATTTAATTCTTCATCAGAGCCAGCAAGACCTGCGATAAATGAAAATGGTGCAGTAACCGCTTTAGTAATGATATTTGAAATCGTACTCCAAATAACAGCACCTAAACTAAACTCTGGATCATTCACATCACCAGATACTTCAACCCCAAGATCAATCACTCCATCATTATCTTGCAATAAAGCAATCGCCAACTCTAATGGTAATGAGGTTGCTAAATCACTGTCACTGGCTTTACCTAATTGCAGCTGATCAATAATCACATGGTTCTCACCTTTTAGCTGATTATTTTCTAACTGATAATTAAGCGCTAAGGTTAATTGCCCTTTATCGATATAGTGACCTGCATATGTGCCTGAATACGGATTTACCGTCGTCAACTCTACGCTCTTAAATACCACACCCAAATCTAAATACGGCTGCTTCAGTAATGGGTTAATTTCCCCCTTCACTTTTACTGGTGCGTATTTTTCAATGTTACCGCTAATATCAACCGTCGCCTTTGTTCCTGGAATACTCGATACATGGCCAATGTTGCCTTTTAATTGTTCGATACCAGAAGAGAAATTCGGCGTCAGTGAGTTATCAGCAAAGAAAGCCGAACCATTATTAAACGCTATCTTTCTAACGCTTAATGCAAACGGCTTCTGACCCTTTTTCTTCGTTGTCGATTTTGATTTTTTAGCTTTAGGTTGGGCAACAATCAAATCACCGATATTGGTGGAACGATCTTTGTTAATCACCACTCGAGCATAAGGCTGACTAACACTTAGTGTATCAATAGCTAGCTTAGACTTTTGTAAATCAAAATCAAATTTGTTCACCGCTAATGAGCGCCATTTTACAAACGGCTTTCTCAGCTTATTATCACGAATAGAAAGATGATTAACTTGCACCCCACCATTCACGATAACCTTGCCTTCTGCATTAGCATTTAACTTAGCTTGTGTATTCACTTCACCTTTAGTGAGCGTAGCATTTACTGCTGTTGCTAAATAAGGCTGAAACTGAGCAAGTTTTAATGATTTAACATCAATATCAGCCATTACGGCTTGTTGTTTAGCATCAGCCTGGCCTTTAACGCTTATATCCCCTTTGCTATTAACTGAAGCAAAGAAATCAAAATCAATAGGCTTAGATAAATCACTGACAATTTGACTCGTCGTTAAATTAATAGGAGAAATCTGCCACAGGTTAGCTTTTTTAGTAATAACCTTTTCTTCTACATTTAGCTGGTAATCTTTAATTTCTATACCATCAAGCGTTACCAACCATGACGGGGAAACTTCTGTAGATTTTGGTTCTGTTTCTACTGAATCATCTTTATGTTCTTTTGGTGCTTCAGCAATAAACTTAGGCGTGAATAAATTAACAAGGTCTGCGCCCTTATCATCCACTTTTGCTGAAACCTGTAAGCCTTGTGAAGTAACAGATGCAATCGTAACAGTTTGCTTTTCTACATTCGTTGCAATGCCCTTTACGGAGAAACTAGGCAGTGAAACAATGGATTTATCTTCTGCATTAAAATTTAAGTGATTAACAGAGAAGACGCCTTCATCAGTAGTGATGCTCATCGTATCGTCACTTTCAGTATCACCGATGGTTTGAGCCACATGATAGTTCGATGAAAAATTCACATTCCCTGAGGTTAATTTGGCAATAATGTCTTTTTCAATAAAGCCCCATAAGCGTGGTAATTCAATCTTCTGAACATGAATATCACCGACCACTTCTAACGGTTTTAATTGCACTTGACCTTTGAGCTCTACCTTGCCCGAATCTGCATCTGTAATTTGTAGACGATACTCATTCTTATACTCAGCATTAGTTAATAAGCTTTGTGTAGAAAATGAACCCAACGTGAAGTTGATATCTGGATAGACTAACTCTGTTTCAGTGACACCATCAAAAAATCTGACATGACCTTGAGCTAGTCTTGTTTGTTTAATCAAAACAGGAAATAACGCTTTATGACGATCAATTGGCTCTTCTATTGATGGTTCTACTTTTTCTTCTGAAGCCAAATTACGTGCAACAGCACTTAAAATATCATTGAAATTAAATACCGATTGTTCGGTATCATTTAAACGTTCAATATCAACATAAGGTTTATCTAATGCAATATATTCAACTGAAATTGCTGCATTAAAAATCGACTCCCAAAAGTTAACTTTTACGCCAGCATTCTCAAAGCGCACAAAGGAAGTTGAAGATTCAGCGTCCTGAATGGAAAACTGATGAAGATCTAATTGAAGAGTAAAAGGATTAAACGTCACGTCAGCTAACGTTACAGGACGTTCTATAAGTTTAGAAAGCTGTTCAGGGATCTGCTGCTTAGCAATATATGGTACCAGTAAGCCAAACAATGCAGCATATAAAAGATAAGCACTTAATGCATACGTACTCCAGCGAATACGGCGAGGAAAAGAACGAAACTTTTCAACTACAGCTTTAAATTTGTTCGACATTTTTACCTACTACTCCTACGTCTATAGCAGTCTCATGACGTATTAAGCACTCTTAATATAATCATTAACGATTCAAAATCAGTAATTATTACTTTTATCTATAGACAGAACAAAAAACATCAAAATTCTATCTATACAATATGCTTATGTCTAGCAATCTCCTTTGATTGGCTCGCAAAATCATAAGATATTTAATTTGGAATGAAAATCACACTCAAATACGTTTATTAATCTGAACTCTAGAACAACTAGAACAACTAGAATAAGAGAAAATTTCGTGGCATAGTCACTTTAAATACAGCAAGTTACCTTCTTAATAAGGACTGTTTACATGAAAAAAACCGCCTTCTTACTGCTTTAGTATTATTTTTTTGCTCTGCCCCAAGTTTTGCCAATATATCTAATTTAACGACAGCGCAATGCCAAGCAATGATTGGTAAAGGCGTAATGTCAACTAAAGCACCCGTTCAATGTGACCGCTTACGTAACGTCACCTTTAAGCATTACACGTTTAATGGGAAAACAGCGACAGGTAAACTTGTTGTCTTAGATGCAGTGACGCCTCATGTTGAACGTATTTTTGATGAGTTGTATCAGCAAAGCTTTCCAATTGCCCAAGCAAAACCCATTGAGAATTACGCTGGTAATGATAATAAATCCATGGATGCAAACAACACTTCAGCATTTAACTATCGACCTATTGTCGGTAAATCTTCTCTCTCTTTACATGCTTATGGCACAGCTATTGATATCAACCCATTACAGAATCCGTTTGTTGAATTTACTTCATGGGGAACCGCGACTTTTAAACCATTAAAAGGTCATGAATATTCAAACCGAATGCTGCAACGTTTAGGTAAGGAAGATAGAAAGGGATTTGCAGAGGAAGTGATTAATATTTTTGCTCAAAATGGATTCATTTATTGGGGCGGATATTGGGATACACCCATTGATTTTCAGCACTTTCAAACCAGTCGTGATATGGCGTATTTAATGACTGCAATGCCAACCAAAGAGGCGTCCCTATTCTTTAATCATTATGTTGATTGGATTCAGTCATGCCAACAAAATTACGGTTCTAAGCAGATGAATAAATTCAAAGATTACACTTCATATTTGCAAACAGAATTAAAAACAACGACGTCTTTAAACCGTTTGTATAAAACCACCCCTAACGCTGTGATGCAAGCTATAAACAAAAAAGCGCAAGTGTCACAATCTCGTTGCTTTAAATAACCTGAATCCTGAAAAGCATAAACCCGTTGAACTCTCATTCAACGGGTTTATTTTTACTCAGCTTATCACGCTTATTTGTTTAAACGATTCGCAGTCCAAACATACAGAAGCTCTAAAGCAATCGTTGCACCAGCCAATGCCGTGATATCACTTTGATCATACGCAGGTGATACTTCTACCACATCCATACCAACCATGTTGATACCTTGCAAACCACGGATGATTTTTAAGATCTTATCTGAATTCAAGCCACCACAAACTGGTGTGCCTGTACCCGGTGCGAATGCAGGATCAAGACAATCAATATCAAACGTTAGGTATACTGGTTTGTCACCAACAATGCCTTTTACTTGCTCGATAATAGCATCAACACTCATGTCATTGGCTTGCATTGCGTTAATCACATTAAAGCCGTGATCTTTTTGGTCATACTCAGTACGAATACCGATTTGAACAGAATGCTCAGGTGAAATAAGCCCTTCGTTTGGTGCATGGTAGAACATAGTACCGTGATCGTAACGACTACCATGACTGTAAGTGTCAGTATGTGCATCAAAATGAATTAATGCCATTTCACCGTATTTTTTACCGTAAGCACGTAGCAAAGGCAGAGTAATAAAGTGATCACCACCTAAACCTAATAGCGTTTTACCACTATTTAGGATCGCATCAGCAGCAGCTTCAAGGCGTATCGTTAAATCTTCTGCATCGCCGGTATCAAAAACAAGGTCACCTGAATCAATCACTTTTGTATGATCAAATACATTGAAATCCCATGGGAATTTTTTACCTTCCCACGCTAGATTTACTGATGCACGACGGATCGCATCAGGACCTAAACGCGCACCAGGGCGACCTGAGGTTGCCATATCTAATGGTGCACCTAACACTACGATATCTGCATCGTTATCAATTGGGTTTTGTACCAATGGGCGACGCATAAATGTCATTGCATTTGAGTACAATGAATAATCTTTTTTGGTGAATAAATCGTTCATTAAAAATCTTCCAAATAGGTGTAACCCATTAAGCCTTGCTCTAACTCTTCAAGCACGCTTTGTTGTTCTTCTTCTGCAACTTTCGCTGTTACCATGTCTTTGTAATTTTGACGGATCAAATCCACATCGATATGTACATAACGCATCATATCTTCAACGGTATCGCCTTCATTGATGTAATCAATATTTGCTTCGCCGTTTTCATCAACATTAACAACAACACTGTGAGTATCACCAAATAGGTTATGCATATCACCTAAGATCTCTTGGTATGCGCCCACTAAGAAGAAGCCCATTAAATAAGGCTCATCAGGGTTCCAAGCTGGTACTGGTAACGTTGTTTCAATACCTTGACCATCAACATATTGATCAATCGTACCGTCTGAGTCACACGTAATATCCAATACAACAGCACGATGCTCATCCGCATTATCAAGACCGCTTAGTGGTAACACAGGGAACACCTGATCAATACCCCACGCGTCTGGTAATGATTGGAACAAAGAGAAATTCACAAAAAATTTATCCGCTAAACGCTCACTTAACTCATCCAAGATTGGACGGTGGTAGCGGTTCTTAGTACTCATTTTTACGCTTAACTCATAGTTAATACGTAATGATACTTGCTCTGCCCATGCTCGATGCTGAAGGTTAATCATACCTGTCGCAAACTGATTATGAGCCTCTGCTACGTCACATTGAGTATCGTTATAAATTTCAATTAACGCACGATCATCGCTGCCGTTTTCTAACTGTTCTAAGTTACGCCACATGTTGTGTAATAACAATGGGTCATCAGCACGAGGCGCTTCAATGGCTTCAGGCGTATAGCTTTCTGTACCAATAACATTGGTAATTAACACCGCGTGATGCGCTGTTAACGAACGACCAGATTCAGAGATGATCACTGGCATTGGTTGTGAATAAAGCTGACAAATATCACCAATCGTCATTACGATATTACGCGCATATTCAGCCAAACCGTAGTTCATCGAGTTTGATGATTGACTGCGAGTTCCATCGTAATCTACCGCTAAACCACCACCCACATCGAGGTATTTTAGTTTTGCGCCAATATCACGTAATTCACAGTAAAAACGAGCCGCTTCACTCACCCCATTACGAACATCACGAATGTTTGCCATTTGTGAGCCTAAATGGAAATGCACAAGCTCTAAAATATCTAATTGGTCTTCTGCTTTTAGACGATTAATAACCGTTAATACTTGAGAAGCAGACAAACCAAATTTCGATTTTTCACCACCACTTGCTTGCCATTTTCCTGCACCTTGAGAAGCAAGACGAATGCGCAAGCCAAGACGCGGTTTAACACCTAATGCTTTTGCTTCAGATAGAACTAAATCTAATTCTGATAATTTTTCTAGAACGATAAAAACACTGTGACCAAGTTTCTCACCAATCAGTGCTAAGCGAACATACTCACGGTCTTTATAACCATTACATACGATAACTGAACTCGCTTTTTGAGCTAGCGCTAATACGGCCAATAGTTCAGGTTTACTGCCTGCTTCTAAACCTAATTGCTTCTGCTCTAATTGCGCCTGACTTGCAAGAATTTCATCAACCACTTCTTTTTGCTGGTTTACTTTAATTGGGTAAACAAGAAGATAGTGGTTTTCATATTGGTATTCATCAATCGCTTGGTTAAATGCATTACAAATATTATGCACACGCTGATGAACGATTTGGGGAAAACGAACCAAAGCAGGCAATCCAATATTTCGCTGCTCTAATTGATTCACAATATGACTTAGTGGAACTTGGTGACTCGCGTCAGTGCGTGGTGAAACATAAACCTCACCATTGTCATCAATACCATAAAAACCTTGGCTCCAGTGCTTTACATTATACTCAGCACGGATACGTTCCAAATTAACCGAATGTTCCAAATCTAGACCTCACACAATAGGGCCATCAAAAGAAAATACTTCGTTGGAATATCGAAGCATAACCTAACAATCCTTGTAATCTAACAAGTTGTCGACGGCATTAACTAACATTCTTTAAACGTAGTCCAATAATGAATATTTATCGTAAGAATCGAAAAAATTTGTCGTTATTTTGGTTCAAAATTGAGAGATAAAACTGTAACGCTTTTTGTCATTATCCTTGTTTATCTGATACGAAACAGTAGAATCTCATTCAACATTTGCTGTAATTAATATGTTCTTATGCCAAAACTGAATCTGCATCGCCGTGACTATGTATCAATCTTAGGAGGCGATATCTCTGCAGATAAATTAGAGCAATCGCTCAACCCTCATTTTGAAAAACCACTAAACAAAATCACTCCAAGCCCTTACCTAACTGAAAAAAATCTTACTCGTCGTTGGGATAAACTTGCAAAACCTGAACTTCAATCAGAACTTCTCGATCCACACACACAAAATCAAATGCATGTGTACGAGAAAAACATCGAGCATTTTATTGGTACTGTTAAACTGCCAGTTGGTCTTGCAGGCCCATTACGTGTGAATGGCTTATTTGCCAATGATGATTACTTGGTGCCACTAGCCACCACAGAAGCCGCCTTAGTCGCCTCTTATAACCGTGGAGCACAGCTATTGACGGCAAGTGGCGGCGCAAGTGCCATGCTGTTAAACGAAGGGGTAACACGAACGCCTGCGTTTGCTTTTTTTGGTCTAGCCGAAGCGGGACAATTTGTGGCATGGGCGGTGACTCAATACGACACATTCAAACAACTGGCTGAATCCACCACTTCTCATGGGAAACTCAGCGACATTAATATCAGTATTGAAGGCAATCATGTTTATTTGGTATTCGAGTTTTTAACTGGTGATGCTTCAGGACAAAACATGGTAACCATTGCGACCAATGCTGTGTTTAGCTACATCATGGAAAACTCCCCTATCACACCTGAAAATGCCTATTTAGATGGTAATTTATCAGGAGACAAAAAAGCCAGTAGTCAAACTCTCCGTAGTGTTCGAGGTAAAAAAGTCACTGCAGAAGCACACATCCCTGCGGAGTTAGTGAAAAAGTACCTACACACTACCCCTGAAAAATGATGCAGTTTACCCAAATGAGTACCGTTGGTGCCACACTCAGTGGAACCATTGGTATTAATGCACATTATGCTAACGCCCTTGCCGCTCTTTATATCGCTTGCGGGCAAGATGCGGCATGTGTGGCTGAATCAGCCATTGGGATGACTCGCATTGAAGTGGATAGAAATGGTGACTTATACGCAAGTGTCACTCTACCTAACCTTATGCTTGGTACAGTTGGCGGTGGTACCGGATTACCAAGCCAAAAAGCGTGCTTAGAATTAATGGGATTGCATGGTGCAGGTAAATCTCAAGCACTGGCTGAAGTATGTGCTGCTTTATGTTTAGCTGGAGAGTTATCCATCGTAGGGGCATTCTGTGCGGGGCACTTCTCTCGAGCGCATCATAAATTAGCTCGTTAATTAAAATGCCGTCAGATTTCCATATAAAAAATGGCACTTAATATGAGTGCCATTTCTTTTATTTGCTATATCTCGCTTTATTATTTTTGCTCAACAAAAATAAGTTCATTTGTTTTAAAACCAAGTGATTGAGCGGTTGATACAAAACGTTCAATCACTTCTTGGTCCACTTTTTTAGTTCGTGAAAGTAGCCATAAATAGTCGAGGTCAGGACCTGAAACAAAAGCATATTGATAATTTTCTTTATCTAACTCAAAAACAACATAAGAACCATAGAAAGGACCAAAGAAAGAAACTTTTAAATACCCCTCATCACTTCCATCAACAAATTTTGCTTTACCTAGAGCCTCACTCCATTGTTGATCTTGATCTGAAAAACCACGATTAATAACCTTTACACTGCCATCCTCATTGATTGAGTATTCTGCACTTACTTGACTCAAACCATCTTCGAAAGAATGATCCAAACGAGCTATCTCATACCAAGTACCAAGATAACGATTCAACTCAAAGCCTGTAACGGGTTCTACGCCTTTTGGCATTCCCAAACATCCATTGAGCATCATCAAAATAACAGCCCCAAAACCCACTTTACTTATACTTTTAAACATCATTCTCTCCATTACTCTTATCTTTTTGTTATTACGATACTTTTCAACAAAAAGATCATCCCATAGTTAAATATGACAGCGCCTTTATTTATTACGGTTTGGAATATTCATTATTCCTAAATGGTATTTAATTTTATTTATCATAAAACCAAAAATAAATTTGTGACTAATCGCATTTTTATTATACGCATGAGTACTTTTCATGCCCTTTTGATAATTAATATAAGAGCACTTTATGAAACCCTTTTTTAGCTACTCTTTAACTGCCTCTGCTGTTTTGCTCAGTTTTAATGCCTTTTCTAGCGGATTATTTCTTCAGGAAGCAACCGTTGCGAATGCTGGTACAACAGGCGCAGGAGACGGCGTTTACACTGAATCTGCGGCTGCAATGTGGACAAACCCTGCCACCATGTCCTACATGGGAGAGAGTAAAACAACCATCAATGCCATGGCGTTTGATTTAGAAATGAAATTTAATGATAACAATGGTTCAGAAGACGGCAAAGCACATTCAATTTTACCTTCAGCTGGCGCTTTTCATACTCAAGCGATAACAGACAAATTACACTTTGGTTTAGCACTTGGCGCTGTTGGAGGCTCAAGCTTAGACTATGGTAGTGACTGGGCTGGCAGTAAACTATTAGAAGATATCAGCTTGACTGCAATGCAGTTAAATCCTGCTTTAAGTTATCAAGTAAATGAACGATTATCATTAGGGGCTGGTTTACAATTTAGTTGGGCTTCTTTTGAGCAATCAATGTCAGGTATTACTGCTGAAAAAGATTCAGATTGGGCATATGGCTATAATTTAGGCGCTATGTATCAAGTTTCAGAACAAGCATCCATGGGCTTAAGCTACCGTTCAAAACTTGAGCATGAATTTAATAATAACATTAGCTTAGGTAATTTTAATCCAACGCTTTCGAGTGGAATGATCATGCCTGATATTGTTGACCTCAGCACCAGTTATGCATTAAGTAAAGATATAAACTTATTAAGTAGCATACAGCTGCACCGTTGGAGCCACTGGGATTCGACCATTTTAGACGCAAACCTAGGTAATGGTGGTGCCGAAATTAAACGAGATTGGGATGATGTATGGAAATTTGCCATCGGTGCTGATTATCGTCTAAATTCTGATTGGCGTTTAAAGGCTGGATTCTCATATGAAACCTCACCTCAAGATGATCCTTCGATGCAATGGGTAGATTTACCGGTAGGTGAACAATATCGCTACTCTGTTGGTGCATCCACATCATGGGACGGTATTACAATGGATATGTTTTATGAATACGCCGATTTAGGCTCTGTTGATATGGATCGTTTAAATGTGAATGGTACCTTCGACGGCAGAATCCACTTTGTGGGCGTAAACTTTACTTTTTAAAGAAAAAATAAATGGCCTACCAATTGAGTTGGTAAGCCATTTTAATTTGTCGGATCATTAAAATTGATAGTTAAATTCAATTCGGTGATCACCATCAGCAAAGTGTGTATCTTCATTCCAATTAGCAAAGTAACGAATATTAGATCGTTTCGTGATCTGATAACTAATTGCGGCTTCATGAGTTAACATTGCGTCGTTATCTACACCGTAAGCATTATTTTTATATTCATCAGATCCTGAAATTGTCCCTAAATACATTGGATTATAGTTAATCCAAATTTTATCGGTAATTTCAATTTTACTATACAGCCCTGCTACATAAAAAGAACCATGCAAATCATAACGATCTTGTGCCTGAGCCGCGCCTTGATCGCCTACATCATAAGATTCCCCAGCAGCTAAACCCAAACCAGCTAAAGGATATAAACTAACAGGTCCCATTTTTGGAAGAACCTGTATAAAACTGTAAGAAGCTGAGCCTTGGTTACGATCAAAATTCCAGTCAACATCAACCTGAGCACCACGCCCATTGGTTAAATCAACGCTAAAATTACGGAAGCGTATAGAGTCAATACTATCATCATTATTTGCACGAGCATCGCCATTCCAACCAACAGCTTCACCAGCAATACCTTTGATTTCGATGATATTCATCCCCATCGTAATATCGCTGCCCGTATCATACGTTTGACCTATTTTTAAGTTCAGTCCCTTATCGGTATAGCCTGCACCAGCTTGAGTATAAACGGCCAATGGATCAGACATATCTTGAACATCATCTTGGTTGTCTGCAGCAAGCACAGTACCACTAAAAATAGACAGTCCAACAAGCGTAAATAACGATCTTGTCGTACACTTCTTCATTTCAATACCCCCTATAGTTATAAGCAAAGTCAAAGCAATGCATTTATATAAATATTTTTATCAACAAAGGGACGATACTCGATGGATACTTCAGAGCCAATGATATGAAGGTTATATCGAATATAACTATTTTGATATGTTAGATTTTTATCCACCAAAACCGTACAATCAACGGATTGAATATTCAAAAACAATATTGTTATTAAATAGGTAAAAGATTTGCACACATTAGCGCAGTTACAATCTGGTGAATTACAAGGAATCACCCGATTACAATTAAGTGAACAACTCACTGAATTTCCAAAAGAAATCTTATCTCTTGCGGATTCATTAGAGATCTTAGATTTATCAAACAATCAACTAACTACGCTACCAAATGAGATAAATCAATTATCGAAATTAAAGATCTTTTTTGCATCAAATAACCCGTTTACTGTATTTCCTGATGCTCTGGCACAATGTGAAAACCTTGAAATGATTGGGTTTAAGTCATGCCAGATTAAACAGATCTCCGAAAACGCTTTTCCACCGAAATTACGCTGGCTTATCTTAACGGACAACCAACTCGAAACAGTGCCAGATGCTTTAGGTGAATGTAATTTAATGCAAAAACTGGCATTAGCCGGAAATAAGCTAACCGAACTACCAGATAATTTATCTCAGCTGCATAATTTAGAATTACTGCGTATTTCTGCAAATCAATTAACAAAATGTCCAGATCAACTACTTGATTTACCAAAATTGGCTTGGTTTGCTTTTGCTGGTAATCCATTCTGTAAATCAGATCTAAAGATCAAATCAGTACCTACGGTCTCTTCAAGTGACTACACGTTAGAAAATGTATTAGGTCAAGGCGCATCTGGCGTTATTTCTAAAGGTCGTTGGAATAAAGCGCAAACGGATTTCCCACAAGAAATCGCTGTTAAAGTATTTAAAGGCGAAGTCACAAGTGATGGATACCCTGAAGATGAGTTGCAAGCGTGTTTAAAAGTAGGCAATCACCCAAGTTTGGTACAATCGTTAGCACAAGTTAATGAAGAAAATCATCTCGCGTTGATCATGAACTTGATCCCTGCACATTACAAAAACTTAGGTTTACCACCTAGTTTAGAAAGTTGTACACGAGATACTTTTCCTAATGGGTTCAGTTTATCACTCGAAAAAATAAATAAAATGACATCAGAAATGTGCAATGTATTCAATCACCTGCACGATAATCAAGTGTGTCATGGGGATCTATACGCACACAACACGTTATTTGATAATGAAGCAAATATTATCTTTGGTGATTTTGGTGCCGCCAGTATGTACCACATGTTAAGTACTACACAACAACAAAAGATAAGAACCATTGAAAAGCGAGCACTTAACCATTTTATTGATGACTTAATGAGTGTATGCGAACACTAAAGAAAAACTAAAATTTACAATGTAAACTTCAAAAATTAAAAAGCCTTAAACGGTCCTAAATTTAAGGCTTTTTATTTAATTATCAATTGGATAAACGTTAAAAATAACAGATTACTCCGCTATTTTTGGAATGGATAAATAGAACCTAAATGCATAATTTGCGTTAATTCATCTAATGCTGCGCGAGATTCTACTAGCAATTGAGGATCCGCAAGATCTTTATCTTCAATACGGTCTCGATAATGCTTATCTGCCCATAGATTAAGAGTCGTAAATAGCTCTTCACTCATTAACGTATGTTGATTTACCGCCTTTTGCTCAGCTTCATTTAACACGACTCGCAAACGCAAACACGCTGGTCCACCACCATTTTGCATACTCTGTTTTAAATCAAAGGTATGTAGCTCATCAATACCACACTTTTGCTCTACTAACTCATTTAAATAAGCCCATACTCTTGAATTTTGACGACAATGTTCAGGAAGAATAATCAAAGTAGTTCCATCAGATTTAGTGATTAACTGGCTATTAAACAGATACGTTTCTACTGCATCTTGAACGGATACTTTATCAGTTGGTACCTCAATAACATTAAAGCCAGAACCATAAGAAGCACTTAAATCAGACTTCACTTTTTCTTGATTCAGAAAAGCTTGTTGGTGACAAAACAATGTGTTCTTATTTCCCACAGCAATTACATCGTTATGGAAGACACCTTGATCAATAACATCAGGGTTCTGCTGTGCGAATACAGAGAATTGCTCACGTAGACCATGTGTACGAGCGATGGCTTCACTCGCTTCTAATGTCTGACGTGCTGGGTATTTTTTCGGAGCAAGGTAACTCTCATCAAAGGCGCTTTTTCCAAAAACAAAAAACTCAACCCCTTGCTCACCATACTCACGACAAAAACGAGTGTGGTTTGCAGCGCCTTCATCACCAAAATAATCACTGTGTGGTAATGCTTGATGGTGAACAAAGTGGTCCTCATCAGAAAAAGTGGCTTTTAAAATATTCCCCGTGACCTGATCCTCTATCGAACGGTGAAACTTATTAATTAAATTCGCTGGTGTGAAATGGACTTTCCCATCAGCTGTATCTGCACTTGGAGAAACAGTGCCAGCATTGGCAGTCCACATACTTGATGCAGAAGAACAAGCAGCAAGTAATTGAGGTGAATATTGATATGACTTTTTTAGTACTTCAGAATCAGAGCCAGAAAAACCTAAACGTCGAAGTGTATGGATATCTGGACGCTCCTGTGGTGCAAGCACCCCTTGAACAAACCCCATATCATGCAATGCTTTCATTTTTTCCAAACCTTGCTTTACTGCTTGTTTGGGATTAGACACACCAGATTGATTGCTTTTAGAGGCGATATTACCAACCGACAAGCCGCTGTAATTATGTGTAGGCCCAACGAGCCCATCAAAGTTTGATTCAACTGCTTTCATATATTCCCTCATGACTGTTAACTGCTACTTGTTAAGCTCTTTGGCTCACTCTTTGGCATTGATATTAGCAAACTTATCTCTAATCAGTAGCATTTGATATCATCAAACAAGCGCACTATCACAACTTTTATTTAACATTTATCACGATTTAATTAACTATTCTCTGTCATAAAATAACTATGCAGATTTTTATTCTAAAACAGCTATAAAGTCCCCTTACACCATAAAAACCATCATTGATAAAACCTATCAAAATGATAGTTGATAATAATTCTCATTTGCATATACTAATAATCATTCGCATTTACTAATGGTTTTTTTATTATGATGACTACTAATTCATTTTCTCAATCGCTTTCGTTGTCGCAATTTTCTTTGCAACATAAACGCTTAATATTACCTATCACTTTATTAGCATTAGTTGGTGCAGAAACAACACGAGACCTTACCGTTACAACTCTATCTGATGCTTTTTGGGCGGTTTCAACCTACGTGGCTTTTACCTTAGTTATTTATCATTACCTTTCAAATATCATGGGTAAAACCAATCGTATTACTGCTTTGTATAACAAATCTCGTACTAACCAAGTTGTCTTCTCATCTCTACTTGGTGCACTACCAGGCTGTGGTGGTGCTATTGTTGTTACGACTCAATATATTAGCGGGAAGGTAGGGTTCGGTTCTGTCGTTGCGGTATTAACAGCAACCATGGGAGATGCTGCTTTCTTATTAATTGCAGCTCAACCAAAAGTTGGGTTTGGTGTAATGGCATTAGGCGTTGTTGTTGGTATTGTTTCAGGAATGGTAGTAAACGCTATCCATAAAGATGACTTCTTGCGTCCTGAATCACCACAAATTAAAGAACCAACTAAACAGGATATTCCATGTTTACAAGTAAAAGCGATTAATCTACAAGGTACTTTTTGGAAATTAGTATTAATTCCAGCGACAATTGTTGCGGTTTTAGGCTCATTCCAAGTCGATATTAACCAATTGTTTCACTTGCCAGAACATAGCATTGAATGGATTGGAGCAATATTAGCGATTGGCAGCATGATGTTATGGGCATTAACTAAAGAGATCAGTGATTATCAATCGACAGTTTCTGAAGATAATAAGTGCGTAAGTTCTCACCCTATACAAAAAGCAGCACAAGATACGAATTTTGTTTCTGCCTGGGTTATTGTTGCTTTCTTAATTTTTGAATTAACCACTTACTTTTCTGGTATCAACTTACACACGGTGTTTTTAGGTTATGGAATGTGGATGCCATTAATTGGTTTAGCGATTGGTTTACTGCCAGGCTGTGGCCCTCAAATTCTGGTAACTAGTCTATATCTATCAGGAGCTATGCCAATGTCTGCACAACTTTCAAATGCAATTTCAAATGATGGTGATGCACTGTTCCCTGCGATTGCACTAGCTCCAAAAGCAGCCATGGTTGCAACCTTCTACTCAGCAGTTCCTGCCTTTGTGGTTGGCTATGGTTATTACTTCCTATTTGAAATGTAGTGCTTCACTAGCTAGATAAACTAAATCTGAAAATGCGAATAGATAAAACAACAAAGGCGACAGTATTATGCTGTCGCCTTTTGTATTAAAACGTAAAACAATGCGTGATTTACTTAGGTTGTAGATCCAAAATAAAATCAATATCTTCTGCACTGTGGCGTTCTGGCACTTGCTCCCATGGTTCGCCCCATGAACGATTTACGATACGTCCACGTTGAACCCCTTTTCGTTGCGCTATCTCTTTCGCCCATTCAAGAACATGCACATAACTTTCAACATCTAAAAACTCTGCTGCTGCATATAAATTCCCTAATACTAGATTGCCATACCAAGGCCAAATAGCCATATCAGCAATACTATATTCATTACCAGCAATGTATTTGGTGGTAGCAAGCTGCTTATCAAGCACATCTAATTGGCGTTTTGCCTCCATTGAGAATCGATTAATAGGATATTCATATTTTTCTGGCGCATACGTATAAAAGTGACCGAAACCACCTCCTAAATATGGAGCCGAGCCCTGAAGCCAAAATAACCAATTTAATACTTGAGTACGAGCAGAGAGCTCTCTAGGAATAAAATGGCCAAACTTATCAGCCAAATATAATAAAATTGCACCAGATTCAAATACATGAAGTTCAGGATCAACAGAATGATCAACTAACGCAGGGATCTTTGAGTTTGGGTTAATATCAACAAAGCCAGATGCAAATTGATCTCCCTCCCCAATATTAATTAAATATGCATCATATTCGGCCTCTTTAATCCCTAATGCGAGCAATTCTTCCAATAGAATCGTCACTTTTTGCCCATTTGGTGTCGCTAAAGAGTACAGCTGTAAAGTATGCTCACCAATAGGCAATTCTCGCTCATGCCTTGCCCCTGAGTATGGTCGATTAATGCTCGCCCATTGACCGCTGCTGTCCGTTTCTGATGTCCAAACTTTTGGGGGTACATATTGATTATTCATACTCGCTCCTTACTCATTCATCCTCAATATTTACACATTATTACTATAGACCACTTCTAAAAAACCATGTATTCGCTATACGGAAAAAATAGCCAAAACACCTTGATAAGCATAAAATCACAGCTCTATCGCTATTAACTATTTAAGGTTCATAATGTCAGCGTTTTTTGGCGCATTAGCGTTTATTGTTTGGGGATTAGTTCCTATCTATTTCCATCAACTTGGTACGATGGAACCTATGTTGATCCTATCAAGTCGTATTTTTTGGTCAGCTATAATCTTAGTGGCGCTTTTCGCCTACAAACCCAAATTAATCAATAAAGCCCAATGCACCCCTAAAAACATTACCTTAGCTGCTGCTGCCGGTATTTTAATGAACCTATCTTGGCTCGGTTTTGTTTATGCCACCATCAGTAATAATATTATGGCGGCTTCTTTAGCTTTCTACATTACACCTGTAATGGTGTTTTTTATGGGCTTTATTTTCTTTAAAGAACACATTCAAAAAAATCAAAAGATTGCGTTGTTTTTAATGGTATTGGCTATTGCTGTGTATGTTGCTTTAGATAAACAATTACCTTTACTTAGCTTGGCTATCTCTGTCTCTTTTGCTAGCTACATCGCCATAAAAAAATTGGTCACATTAAACACCTTTGGTGCCATTTTCTTTGAACATATTATTTTTGCCCCCTAGCTCTATTGTATATAGCAACCCATTCATCTGGATTATCTTCAACAGAATGGGGATTATTAGTGGGGACAGCTCCACTGCAACTGCTGCCTATTTTGCTACTGACCATTTCATTACTCAAAACACCATTAAGTAAAATCAGTTTATTGCAATACATTGAGCCGACATTCCACTTAGCATTAGCATTGTGGGTTTATCATGAGCCTATTTCTTTAGGTCAAAAATCAGCACTGATTATTGTGATTATCTCCATTATGATCGCCTCTCTAAAAACAAGAAAAAAGATCACCATTGAGAACGTTAATAAAAGCTAATTGGTAAATAAAAATCTAACTCAAACTCTTCGTTTTCATTTAAAAAATGGTTTTTGTGGTAACGAACGTAAGCCGGTGTTGATCTCAATTTAAATCCCGACGCCGGCAACCATCGCTCTAATACGTGACTAATCTGTGGAAGAAGTTGCCCATATACACCACTTAACTTAAATACGGCGTGTAAACCACCAGGGATCACCATTTGATTCACAACACCACGATATTTAAGTGGTTTATCTATCGCTATACACGCGACATATCGGCATTTAGCTAATTCAACCCATGCAGGATTAGAATGATGCAAACCAAATTGAGTTGAGAAGTCACGCTCTTCTGAATTTGCCCACGCTTTTAATATTAACCATGCATTTCGAATAGAACGATTGTAACCCTCATGCCTCACATAAGCGGCAAGTCTATCTTCCACCTCAATAATCTTTGGCTGCGGTAACGGTTTATCTGCGACACTGACATAACCTGCAGCAATTTCATCGTCTTTCAAATACGGTTTATCCGATATTTGTAAATCGTGTTTTCTCCACTCCCCTGGTGCCATACCAAACGTAGATTTAAACGCACGACTAAAAGAAGAAAGTGAACTAAATCCACACGTATTCGCAATATCTAATACAGATGATTTTGTATCAAACATCAATTGGTTTGCGGCATACTCCATTCTTGTACGACGAATATATTGATGAATGGATTCCCCACCACTTGTTTAAAAATTCGATGAAAATGTTGTTCAGAATAAGCAGCAACATCTGCCAGCTCTTTCACTGCAAGCTCTTTGCTAATGTCTTTATGAATATAAAATAAGACATCATTAATTCTTGATAGATGTTGTCGGCTCATGATTAAAAAATAGCATAAATGGACATATTTATAAGCATAAACGGACAAACAAAGTTATACAACGCCTTGTACTATCGGATCAGTTAAAAAATATTATTTTATGGGAACATATATGGAAATCGCTCATTCTCTGCAACAAATTCAATCCTCTTACATTAGAGAAATTCTGGCTGCGGCTTCAGACAAAAACGTCATTTCTCTTGCTGGTGGGTTACCTGATGAAGAGACCTTTCCCATTGAAATAATGAAACCAATTCTTGAAAGCTTATCTGATATGCCAGATGTCTTTCAATATGGTGCAACAGCAGGTTACGCCCCACTTTTAGAGTTTCTTACACAGAAATTTGAATTGCCTGAAAACCACTTACCAATGATATGTACTGGTTCTCAACAAGGACTAGACTTGATTGCTCGAGCTTACATTAACCCGGGCGATACTGTGGTAATGGAAGCACCTAGCTACCTTGGTGCAATGCAAGTCTTTGGGTTAGTTCAAGCAAGTATTTCCACCGTATCTCAAACGGAGTTTGGACCTAATCTTGAAGAACTAGAGCAATGCTTTATTCAAGAGTCACCAAAAATGTTTTACGCGGTTCCTGATTTCCACAATCCAACAGGTGTATGTTGGTCATTAGAAACCCGTAAAAAAGTGGCTGAATTATGTATTCAGTATAACGTCGCTTTTATTGAAGACGCTCCTTATCGCGAACTTCGTTTTACTGGTGAAGCATTACCAATGGTATCCACTTTCTGTCCTCAAGATTCAATTGTATTACGCTCTTTCTCTAAAATAGCTTCTCCAGGTTTACGTATTGGTGTTGTCACAGGTAAAAAGAGTTATATCGAACCATTAATTAAAGTAAAGCAAGGTGCAGATTTACACTCAAGCGTACCTATGCAAGCCCTGTTACTTGGCTTACTCAAACATGAGAAATTTGAACAGCATATGCAAACCATCCAAACGCTTTATAAACAGCGTTACGATGTTTTATACAATGAGCTTAAAGCCCAACTCCCGGCACAGTGTGAAGTTAACGCCGTTGATGGTGGCATGTTTATTTGGGTATCATTACCAAATTGCGATACATTTGAACTTGCCAGCACATTAATCGCCAATGGGGTGGCTGTTGTTCCTAGCCCTGTGTTCTATCCAAAACCAGAAGGCAGCCCTGCAGCTTTGCGACTAAACTTTACTAATGCTAAACCAAATGAATTAGTAGAAGCGGTAAATCGTTTAACAAACGTATTGAATAAGTCAGTCAATTAATCTTATTCAAATTCTTATCTAAAGAAGTGAAATAATATGAAAATATTCAGCAATTTTGAAAGCGGCAATATTCATGTAGTAACGGCGGAATCGCCTAATGATATCCAGTTGACCATTCCTGCCGATAATCAAACTGAGATCTCCCAATGGTTTCACTTTCGCTTAGAGAGCCAGCCTCAGCAAGAACATAACTTCAAAATATTAAACTTAGCAACATCAGCCTATCCAGAAGGTTGGCAGGATTATGATGTTGTCGCGTCTTATGATCGTGAAGAATGGTTCCGTATTCCTACTGAGTTTAATGGTGACACGCTAAGCTTTAACGTAATTCCAGAATACCGTTCAATGTATTTTGCTTACTTTGCGCCTTACTCATACGATCGCCATCAAGATCTATTACACGGTGCACAAACCCATCATAGCTGCCAATTAGAAACTCTTGGAGTCACATTAGATAATAATGACATCAGCATTCTAACCATTGGTGAGCCTGCAGAAGGTAAAAAGAACATCTGGATCACTGGTCGGCAGCACCCAGGGGAAACCATGGCTGAATGGTTTATTGAAGGTTTACTGCTTCGCTTGTTAGATGAAACCGATACCGTAGGCCGCGCTCTGCTTGATAAAGTCGTGTTCCACATTGTTCCTAACATGAACCCTGATGGCAGTATTCGTGGTCACTTACGTACTAATGCCATTGGTGTGAACTTAAACCGTGAATGGCAGACACCATCAATGGAAAGATCACCTGAAGTCTTTTTAGTACGTGAACGCATGTTAGAGACAGGTGTTGATATGTTCTTGGATATTCACGGTGATGAAGCGATTCCATATAACTTTGTGGCAGGTGGCGAAGGCATTCCATCATATGATGACCGCATTGCAGCTCTTGAGAACACATTTAAGCAAGCATTACTAACCATTACGCCTGAGTTCCAAGATGACATTGGTTATGACAAAGATGAACCGGGAACCGCTAATTTAACGGTGGGTTCAAACTGGGTTGGAGAGCAATTTAAGTGTCTCTCTTACACGGTTGAAATGCCATTTAAAGATCATATTAGCCATGCTGATGAGCTATATGGTTGGTCGCCAGAAAGAAGCATCGCCTTTGGCCAAGACGTTTTAAGTGCGATTTGGGCAACCGTTGGAAAACTGTAATTCACAATGATAAAAGCCGGTCTAAAATGATCGGCTTTTATTATTTAACAATTTGCTTTAATTGATTTGTTTAATCCAAACTTGTGGAAACTGCCAATTATCATTTTGTATTTCCAAACTGGTTAATTCATCATTATCTGTAGATAGGTTTATTAAACCTCTTGTTTTACCAAACGAACAAGAATTACTCTTAATCCTAAAATAGGCCGCTTGCTCCTCAAGAATGAGATTAACTTGAGCCTTATCTTTACAATGATTAGATGTCATCTCTAATTTACCATTGTCTGAAATGGTTAAGTTATAAATATCATCATCAACCAATGCGGTGTAATGACCAGAGAATTGTGATAACTCTAACGGGGGTTCTTGCTTAAGACTCAATTCAAAATCACTATCATAAGATGAACAGAACCACTTTTTCTCTGCAGGAGAGCACATATATTCTCCATGATTAAATGAGATACGGTTCGATTCATTATCCATTTGTCCTACATAGCTGCTTTGTCGATCACGATCATCCCACTGTGTCATCAGAACATCTTCAGACTCACTCGCAGTTATTTCAATTTTAATTGGATCACCATTCTCGCTAGTAGCAACACCAATAAATACACCCGGTGAATACACCTCATGACACCCGGTTAATAAAAGTAATAACCCGACAGGTAAACCTAATCTAATCATGCCTATCACCTTTATAAATCAATTAAACGCTGTTGAATTAATGCCGCTTTCGCTCGGGTCGCTTGAACATTACCATCAATAGTACTAATAGTGATATAACCTGATTTAACCGCTACGCCTTCAGACATTTCATCCGTATCACCCGCATCTCCTGCCATAAATGAAATACCATGCTTATCACGCAACATTGCTTTAGCGACAATTCTTGCTTGTGCTTCTGACATTCCTTGCTCTTCAACGAGCATGTTAACAACATAATCCATGATCATTTCATTATTGCTTAAATCAGAAACAAATTTCAGCCCTATTCCACCCGCATTCCAACCAACATTGGTATATAGATAACCCAAATTATTATCTATATCATGAGGAGTATTAATGTTTAATCCAGTATAAGCAGGCAGTAAAGGCTGACCTTCAATGCGTGTTTTTTCTAAATTATTTATAACATCGACGACTACTTTGGCTATTTTTTTTCCTTGCTCACTATCTTGTGCCGAATTTTCACTACCACTAACAGCGATTGCAGGAATATTTCGGCTAAGTGCGATCATCGTTGCACCTAACGTACCCGAATTATTGTTCATATAACCCAGATTATTTCCTTCATTTGGTCCTGATACAACAAGGTCTGGATTCTTACCCCATCGTTCTTGAGCTGCTACATCAATACCATATAGAACAGACATGACAGGCGTACCTTCGGTATAATCTTCAAAAGCTTGTGTCGTATCCGTATCACCTACACAATATTCGTTATTAGCACTCTGGCTGGTATCAACATTCACCGCTTTAAAAAAGTTAATAGCACCACCTTTACCACTTTGGCCGGTACAAGGTGCGCTCATAATTACATCATGGCCCTGCTCAATTAAAGCTGACTTCATTGCTTGAATGTTATTCGTGTTCCAACTGTCATCATTGGTTAAAACAATATTCAACGCAGATGCAGGTTGAGATAAGAGTAAGAGTGGCGTAATACATACTGATAAGAAGCTATTTTTGATGTTCATATAATCCCTTGCTATTTATGTGCTTATTGATTCAAAAATAAACTTAACGGTAAATTATGAAATTCTTGTTACATTTTGTTTAAAGAAAAAATACATACGCATATCGTCATATAAGTGAATCATGTGTATAGAAATAAAAAAGCCGATCTGAGTAGATCGGCTTTTTGATAAAATTCCATTTTATGTTCACACTTCATAAATTAAATAAATGCCTTTAATTAAAGTAATTTTCTAAAATTAGATTTTCATAATTTTCAATCCAATTCGAATCTATGATATTAAGGATATTAATATCAATTTTTGATACATGTTTCTTTTTGTGTGTTAACGAATATAAGGATACATAAAGATAACTAGAATCACGTAGAAAAAAACCAGACTCATATGATAGCGTAATTATGGTCCTCTCTGTTTTATATTCAACAACTTGCATACGACTCCAAAAAATAAATGGTCGCGTATTGTTGCAGATGGGCATAATTTATTAATAGCACCTCAAAAGAATAAACTTAATAAAATGCTATTATCATAATTAGTAATGTTTATAAGAAACTACTCATTCACCTTAGACTGAATTTCATTTCCGGCTTCTTTTAATAAATTAAATGGTGACATGATCACCCCTTTTACCGCACCTTGAGTCGCTTGTTGAGAAAGTTCTTCTGTTTTATCAATGATTTGATCAGCTTTTAGCATAATAGGAGGAACTTCTTTACGCAGCTTTTCAGACTCTTTCAATACCGCAGGAATCGTTGTTATGCGGTAACCTTTACTTTCAACAAACGCTTTTGGGAATACCTGTTCACGATAATTTTTCAGTTCAATTAATGTATTTGGTACTGTCTCTTTATTTACTGCATTCATTACAGTAATAACTTCTGGTAATGATTCAGTTCTGATAGATTGCACTTCATTAAGAATCAATGGAATTTTGCTATCAACAGAAGCAACAGTTTGATTAACATCATTAATGGTATTTTTGACTTCATTGACCAACTCAAGAGCTTGAGGCGTTAACTCTTCAAGATGCTGAGCCAAAAGTAACCATTGTTCTATCTCTAACTTATCAGCCGTTTTATTTACTTCTTTCATTAATTCTGGATATTGATCCACAACCGTATTTATTGAGTGTGTAAAAGAGTAAATTGTATAACCTAAATAAAAAATAGAACTCGCTAATACAAGTTGTATCACCATTCCCAATCGAGCCATAACGTATTAATCCATAAATAAAAGATAGAGCTACTTTACGTTATTAGTTACTAGAAATACATGAATAATCGTTAAGCTAACGCAAGTAGTATCCACCAACGGTTAACGCTGCTGACATATATTGTCCTGCAGAATAAGAAGTATCACCTTCTTCCTCAATCGCATCCGGATGATTAATACCCAACGCGCCATGGGCAAATGATTCAACTTGATCGGAGACACCTTCAGTTTCTGATTGCTTCAGTTTACTGTCTTTTTCTATTTCTTGTAGTGCACGTAATAACGCTTTTCCTTCAACTGATAAAGAAACAGTATCATGCTGCACACTTAAAGCATTCATTGAAACAGCAGAAAAAGGAACTGAATTTAACGGCATTCTAGGCTTAAGGTATGTTGTTAACCTCGCTCCTGTCTGAATTCCATTTATCATGATGTTGCTCCATAAATTAATCACCTACTTCTTTATCGGTAGAACAATAAAAATCTGCTCTTTTTTTATCGAAAAACACTTTGTTATTAGAGCTTTATCACGATTATTTTGTAAACATAATTGAGTTTCTTTTTATTTTGTCTTGATCTTCTTTAGCAGTAGCTCTATAGTTAATCGTAATTTCACGATTGATATACGAGTAAACATGACAGTTGAATGTAAAGCGACAAATAAAAGTTCTTTTTCAACATCAGAACAAGAACTACAGTTAGAAACACACTTTGCATCATTAGCAAAAGCACTCGCTCACCCTGCTCGAGTTCGAATTTTAAAAATTCTATCAAACTTAGAAAAAGCAGGAGGTTGTTTAAATAGCGATCTAGTTTCTGAACTTGGACTTGCTCAATCAACCGTATCTGAACACTTAAGAGTATTAAAACAGGCTGGATTCATCACAGCAGAATCCATCCCACCTAAAATGTGTTATCGAATAAACCGCGAATGTATTTCATCATTTGATCAGTTAACTCGCTCTATCTTGATGTAATACGAATAACGCCGTTTAGATAATGGCGTATTTTTTGATATTCTCAATCGCAATTCGACGATGTACGATTCAATAAAATAAGGAACCACCATGCAACCTAAACTTAGCTTCTTAGATAGATATCTTACACTCTGGATTTTCCTAGCCATGGCCATTGGTGTATTGCTTGGAGTTCAGTTTCCACAAATTGCTGAATGGAATGAATCCATGTCAGTTGGTAGTACCAATATTCCCTAGCTATTGGTTTAATACTTATGATGTATCCACCATTAGCTAAAGTGAATTACAACCTACTTGGTACCGTTGTAAAAGATAAACAAGCCGTTACTCTTTCTCTTATCATGAACTGGATTGTTGGTCCTATTCTAATGTTTGCTCTTGCCTTAATCTTTTTAGGCGATCATCCAGGTTATATGGTTGGGATCATTCTGATTGGTTTGGCTCGTTGTATTGCAATGGTATTAGTTTGGAACGATATTGGTGGTGGTAATAAAGAGTATGGTGCAGCCTTAGTAGCTATTAACTCAGCATTCCAAATTGTAACTTATAGCTTTATGGCGTGGTTATTTATCAGTGTTTTACCTCCTGTATTCGGTTACGAAAGCATGGTTGTAGACATTTCTATGATGGACATCGCCCACAGTGTTTTAATTTATTTAGGTATTCCATTTTTAGCTGGTTTTTTAAGTCGTAAAATCTTGGTTTCAGCAAAAGGGGAAGAATGGTACAACACTGTTTTCATCCCGAAAATTTCACCAATTACACTTATCGCATTACTTGGTACTATCGTTCTAATGTTTAGTTTAAAAGGTGAAATGATCCTTGAACTACCAATGGATGTAGTACGTATTGCGATTCCATTGACTATTTACTTTGTTTTAATGTTTTTCTCTAGCTTCTTTATTGGTAAAAAGATGGGGATCCCTTATGACAAGAATGCTTCAATTGCTTTTACTGCGACAGGTAATAACTTTGAATTAGCCATTGCCGTTTCAATCGCTGTATTTGGTTTAAACTCAGACCAAGCATTTGCTGGTGTTATTGGCCCTCTTATCGAAGTACCAGTACTTATTGCATTAGTAAACGTTGCATTAAGAATGAAAGATAAGAAAACAGAAAAAGCGGCTTAAATATATCCTTTAATCAAAAATAGCCTTTAGCTTTCACTAAAGGCTATTTTTTTATCGTCTCATAAAGATAATCAATTCATCTTAAAGAAATCGAGTTCGGTTTTTTGTGCTACCGCTAATTTCGATAACTCATCCGCAGCTTGCTGAGTTTGATTAATCGCTGATACATTTTGTGTAACCAAATCAAATGTTCTTGTCGTATTTTTAGCGATATCTTCCGTTACACTAAATTGCTCTTGTGAAGCTGTTGCGACTAACGTGTTGATATCGGAAATCGATTGAACTGAGCTGACAATATCATTAAATGATGTTTTCACTGTATAGACTCTATTAATATGAACAATTAAAGAAGATATAGGGATTTGGCGAGAATTTAAGGGATTAGGTGGGATTAAAACCTCATGAAACCATATAGAATAAGGGCTGACGGTTTTTTTAAAATCGCAGCCCTTAATGGTATTTATGGATTGAGCAAAAATTTGCAAAATGAGCAATTTCTCTAAGATGGTAAAAATACGCTAATAAATTGAGCACTATCAAGATGGGTAGAATTAGTGTTTAAACTGAATTTAAACTTTTAAACATCTTTCGAAATGTGTACAACTTGACCTATTACCTCAAACTGGTTTTGTTCTTCTTTAGTTATATCTATTACACTATATAGTTGGTTATCGCTAATTAATCTCCACGCACTTGGCATGCTCTGATACCTTTTTACAAAAACCTCATCACCGTGTCTAAAAATATAAAGATGCCCATCCTTAAGAGTGTTTTTATTCATATTGACGACAATAGTATCATTGTTATGTATTGTTGGCTCCATACTGTCACCTTTTACCCATACAACTGTTAAATCACTATCTTTAAATCCTCTATATTTCAGCCACTTACGACGAAAAGCTAAGTATCTTGTTGGTGTAATATTGTCTTCATTGATAACTCCATTTCCTGCCGAAACTTGGACGTTATAACCTGGAATTAAAGCAAAATCATTAAGAAAGTTTGTATTATCAAGGTTGTCATTATCTTCTATATAACCCGTACAAAGCCATTCAAAAGAAACATTTGCTGCTTCAGCAATAATTATCAATTTATCTAATGATGGATAAGTTGTTCCAGATAAATATTTTCTTAAACCAGACTCTGAGTGCCCGCACTTTTGTGCGAATTCGCGCACAGAAATATCACCTATAGATTCCCTAAGCCTCTCAGGAAAGCGCATTATTGTGTTTTTATCAAAAAAGTGTTTCGCCTTTTTCATTAGTAAATCGCTCTTTTGTTGTTAACCTATTGTTTTTTAACTAAATGGTCGCACGCAAGTAAAGTTACGCACAACAACACAAAAAAGCGCAAAACTATTGACATGCGCACTTTTGTGATCAATCATGTGTTACACAAGAGCGCAGCATATTAGTGTAGCGCGTTAGTGTTTAGCGGAGAATATCATGATGAGTGACTTAGATCGAGATTGGCATGTGGCAGACATAAGAGCTGCAATAGCAAAAACAGATATAAATTTTGAACAATTAGCAAAAGAAAATGGAATTGCGGGAGCGACACTTAGAAATGCTCTGAGATTTAAATATCCAAAAGCAGAACGAATCATTGCAGAACGCATAGGTGTTTCACCAGAAGAAATCTGGCCATCTCGTTATATTAATAAATGTGCATAGGTGGGCTTATGTGGGTAACCGTAAAAGAATGTCTTGGTGTCGGCGGAATGCCAACTGATGCTAGTAATGTCAGAAAGCGTTTAAATGATTTATCAAATGAAAACACAAGACGTAAAAGGAAAGGAACTAAATCATTTGAGTATGACACAAGAATTTTATCTCCAGTAATTATCACCGCCCTGATGAAAAAACAGGGAAAAGTAAACGTCGGTGGACAAGAAATCGTACTACCGAAACCAAAAGAAAAAACCTCTTATTGCAGTGAAGCACTTTGGGCTCGTTGGAATAAAGCAGGTGCAAAAGCGCAAGACAAAGCAAAGAAAACGCTTAAAGCCGTTCAGGCCGTACAGCAGTTAGTGAACCACCAGGTTCCAAAAATGGACGCTTATCAATCTGTTTCTGACGAGTTCGGAATTCCAGTGGCAAGCCTTCGTAGATATTGCGCACAAGTAAAACGAATAGACATTGCTGATTGGGCTCCTGCTCTTCTACCGAAACATAAAGAAGCAGCGCAACTAGCAAGAAAGAAACACTTTGCAGAGATAGACGACCAAGCATGGGACTTTATCAAAGCTGATTATCTATCAAACGAAGAGCCAACCCTCACCGTTTGTTATGAAAGATTAAAAGATGCAGCGTCACACAACGGATGGAAAATCCCAAGTTACGACAGCATTAGAAGAAGAATGGCGTTTGAAGTTCCTGTAGAGCAGCGCGTCATGTTACGCAAAGGTGAGCACGCATTATTAATGATGTACCCACCGCAAGAACGCAGCGTCGCAGACTTGTACGCAATGCAATGGATAAACGGAGATGGTTACCAACACAACGTCTTTGTTAAATGGTTTAACGGCGAAATCCTAAGACCAAAAACATGGTTCTGGCAAGACATATACAGTCGCAAGATCATCGGATGGCGAACCGACATAAGCGAAAACACAGACAGCATTCGATTATCAATGATGGATGTGTTCGACAAGTTCGGAATACCAAAAGAAATAACGATCGATAACACCAGAGCAGCAGCAAACAAATGGATGACGGGCGGAGTACCAAACCGATACCGATTCAAAGTAAAAGAAGATGACCCACTAGGCATCATCCCAATGATGGGAATAAAGCTGCACTGGTCAAGCGTCATATTAGGAAAAGGTCATGGTCAAGCCAAGCCGATAGAACGAGCGTTTGGTGTTGGTGGTTTAGATGAATACATCGACAAACACCCATTAAACAGAGGTGCTTATACAGGCCCTAACCCAATGGCAAAACCAGACAACTACGGCAGCACCGCGATAGACGCAGAAGTGTTTCTTCAGTCGGTAGCGAAAGGAGTAGAAATGTTCAACGCAAAAGAGAACCGAAGTTCGGAAGCGTGCCAAGGTTTCATGAGTTACAACCAAGCATTTAATGCCAGTTACGAAAGCTCAGCAATACGCAAAGCAACACCAGAGCAATTGCAACTAATGATGCTGCAAGCAGAAGCAACAAGAGTATCGCAGCACGGAACAATTACCTTGTCAGCGGGGGGAAGTTTACAAGGTCGTAAGAACCGTTATCACCATGAAACGCTGACCAACTTTATAGGACAAAAACTAGTAGCAAGATTCGACCCACTAGCGCTGCATGAATCAGTAGAAATCTACACCCTTCAAGGTGTTCGAATTTGTACCGCAGCATGTTTAGACAAAGTAGGTTTTGGCGATACGCAAGCAGCAAGAGAGCATACACGCAAGCGTACACAATTTGGAAAAGCAAACAAGATAGCCGCAAAAGCGCAGCATGAAATGACCGCACTTGAAGCAGCAGCATTAATGAAACCTTTGGAAGAAGAAGTAGTACCAGAGACGAAAATAGTAGAACCATTTAGACCAGTTTCAATCGGCAGTAATGCAGTGAAAGCACAGCCGAAATATGAAGAAGATGCGGAAGAAGAATATGAGGAAAATTTCGCAGCAAGTATAGCTAAATGGCGTAGCACTAAAAATTCAAACAGCATTTAAACATTAGGTAAATGGAGTATAAAAAATGACAAACGTAACAGCGATTTCACAAGCGCAAGAATCAAAAAGTGTAGACACACTAATGCGCATTCGCACCATCTTAGATAGCAAAGAAGTCAGTGCTTCACAGCTTGCAAAAGAGATGAGTGTTTCTCCTGCAACTATTAGCCAAATTTTGAAAGGAAGCTACAAAGCAGACACCACAAAAATCATTGAAAAAATGGCGAAATGGCTAACGCTTCGTGAGCAAAAAAACAACGCGCCAATCACTAACCCAGGCTTTGTTATGACAACCACAGCAAAGCAAATTATCAACGACATGACGTATGCACAAATCAGTGAATCTATCGTCGTTATCTATGGTGCTTCAGGGGTTGGTAAATCAGAAGCAATTCGTGAATACAAACGTACCAACAACAACGTTTGGCACATTACAGCTAGCCCTAGTCGCTCAAGTTTAACCGAGTGTCTTTATGAACTAGCAATGGAACTAGGAATGGACGACGCACCACGTCGTAAAGGGTCACTTTCTCGCGTTATCCGAAACCGACTACAAGGCTCTGAAGGTTTAGTTGTGATCGACGAAGCAGATCACCTAGATTACCCAACACTAGAAGAGCTTCGCATCATGCAAGAAGAGACAGGAATAGGAATGGTTCTTGTCGGTAACAACAAAGTGTATACGCAGCTAACTGGCGGCCGTCGTAACGAAGACTTTGCACGCTTGTTTTCACGCATTGCAAAGAAACGTGGCATCCACAAAACAAAACAAGCTGATGTAAAAGCCATTGCTGAAGCATGGGGAATTCATCAAGAAGCTGAGCGTAAAACAATGATCAACATTAGTGAGCGACCAGGTGGTTTGCGACTGCTAAGTAAGACACTAAAACTGGCCGCAATGTTTGCCAATGGTTCAACCATTACCGACAAAACATTACGTGCCGCTTTCCAAGAATTAGAAACGAACGAGTAAGGAATAAAACGATGACATTTAAAGCAATGGTTCGCTGTGATGCGGAAGGATGTTGTGAGGAGTCGGAACTTGAATGTTTTGACCCTGCGGATGCAGAAGATGCGATTTTTGAATTATCAGATTGGTTCACCGCAGCTGGAAAACATTATTGCCCTGCTCATGCAGAAGCCGCAAAACAAAAATGGGAAGAAGAAAATCCAAGAAGAAATGGCATTTACCAAACCATGGTTGGATAAGGAAGAAACCAATGACACCGATGAATGAAAAGCGTCGCGCAGCCAAGAACGTCATTGAGCTGCTAGAGCGAAAAGGAATGGATGTTCATACCATCAACCTAAATTTTAATCGCCCAGTAATCACCATCTCAAACCCAAGCGGCGAGCTGATGATGCAAAGTTCATTGATTAAAAGTACGCACCAAAACGAGCAGAAATTAATAAGAAGCTCCAGATACAAAGGATGCATTGTCAACTGGAAAACAGACGAAACCAAAGAAGCAATGTTCCAATTCGCACTAACGTTGAAAGACATTTTTATTAAGCCAACACCGATTTTAAATTAAGAGAGAAACATCATGAAAAATGCAACCGTAATTAGTAAGAAAGTTTATATGAGCGTTTTAGACCAACAAAAAGAAACGCTTGAGAAGAAATTGGAAAACGCTCAAGCCGATTTGAACGCGCTACTAAAAGCAATCTCAGAACTAGAAAAAGAAGACTTTAATGAAGTTAAAGTTACTGACGAAAACGGCTCTTACACTTTTTCAATCATCAAGGAATAAGACATGAAAACTTCAATCTATCCACCGCAAGGCTACCGTAACAACGCACTAGGTCACCTAGTACCAGAAACGCAAATCAAAGAAATCGACAAGCTGCGTGATGATGTCGTTAACAGCATCGTAGAAAAAGCATTAAAAGTTCAAGCAACCGTTTCAGAGTTTAAGCAATCAGCAATGTCAGAAGTGGCTGATTTCGTAGACCTAAGCGCAGAAGAATACGGCGTTAATTACGGTGGAACAAAAGGAAACGTAACCCTACTTTCTTTTGATGGCCTGTACAAAGTTCAACGCTCAGTTGGCGAGCATCGTGTTTTTGATGAGCGCATCCAAGCAGCCAAAGCAAAAATCGATGAATGCATCATGCGCTGGTCAGAAGGGTCAAGCGACCAAATCAAATCACTAGTTGATCATGCGTTCCGCGTAAGCAAGCAAGGACACATCGACGTAAACCAAGTACTTAGTCTTCGTCAGTTAAATATTGATGATGCAGATTGGATAGAAGCAATGGAAGCTATCGCAGATTCAATCCAAGTGACAGGAACCTGTGCATATCTAAGAGTGTATAAACGCGATTTAAACGGTAAGTACAACCAAATCTCATTAGATGTAAGCAAGCTATAGCGAGGTGTAAATGCTCATCCAAACCCGATACGGAAAAATCAGGGTTTCTTACCACGCAATAGAGCGTTGGAAAGAGCGAACAGGACGCAGTGAGCAGCAACTAAAAACGGCGGTGGAAACATCCCACCGCCCAACCAAACGCCAACTGCGAATAATCATGAAGCGCGAGCAAGGCTTTAAACCAAAACGAATACTCGAATGCCAGCACGCCTACTTCATTATCAAAAACCACAACATCGTCACGGTGTACCAAAAAGAAAGGCAATGGATATGAAAAAAGAAACATGCACCTACAAACATCACGCAAACATGGCAGCTCGCGCAGAGCGTCAAGGTTTATACGGAATAGCAAAAGACGCATGGTGGCAAGCGTCGCTAAGCACCTCAAGCGAAAACCTAAGATGGTCAATTGCTCGTGCTGAGTTTTGTGACTCACGCTTCGCAAGAGGAGAACAACATGGGTAACGAACTGCAACGCTCATTCACCACCGCTCACTCATACAGTGCCATAGAGCGAGAAATAGAAATGGCACAAGTGCTGATAGATGAAGAAGGAACCGCTTTTCCAGACAGCAGCTTTGAAGAAGGTTACATCGCAGCAATGCAGTTCATCCTAACCAGACAAGGCTCAAACGTAAGAGAAGAATACGAAGCGTTAATGGATGAGCAAGATGGCCTCAAAGAGTAGCAAAGAATTAATCGCCTACATTCAAACGTTCAACAGATGCAACAAAGAAGAAGCAGAACAGTGGGCAGATAAACATTGTGGCGATTGGAGAAATACCCCACTACCAAAAGCCAAAACCATAATCAAAAAAGTAACAGATAAGGAAGATGAAGATGAGTAAATCAATAAGTAAAGAAATGTGGAAAAAGCTAGAAGAAGAAATGTCATGTGGTTGGGTTGCGATAACGTTCTCTTATAAAGGTCATGAAATATCAGTAAATCGTGTAAGAGAGTCAGAATCTAAAACCTGTCTTCAAGTTTACATCGACGGTTTTATTAAAGGTGAATGGATACAGTTTGATGGTGGATTTCATTTCAGTAAAAACGCACCAAAGATTCTTGATGAAGTATGGCGCAGAAAAAGCAAATCAAAATACTCACCATCGCGTAAAAAAGAACTTCAAGAAATATACGGTAAACGAAGATTTAAACAACGTTTCCCAGATGCAGACGATAAGTATTTTTTCTATGTGCCTGATTTTTCTAAAGCATCCGTTCTCTGTCGTCAGTACAAAAAATTAGAAGGCATCGAGCTAGTAAAAGCCGATTGCATGGGAGACGAATAATGAAACTAACACGCTGCCCATGCTGCCATGCCAACATTCATTTAGATGCTCTGATTCAAGATGATGCAGGAAGAGAACTACTGGCAACCATGGCAACACTACCCGATTTTGTAGCGCGACCATTGCTTAACTACCTTGGTTTATTTCGCCCAGCAAAATCCGATTTATCAAACACCAGAGCATTACGATTACTCAAAGAAGTGGTTGATGAATACATAGCAGATCATGTTCTTGCTTCGGCCCTAGTTGAGTGCGTTAACAAACTAAGAGAAAAGCGATTGCAGTTTAATGATTCAAAACCATTAGCCAATCACAACTACTTAAAACAGGTTTACCAAACCGTAGCGGTAAAAAACAACGTAAGCCCAGAGAGACGCAAGAACAACAAAGAGCCAGAGACCCAGTGCAACAAGACAACAGCGCATGGTACATAGAGCAAGCCGAAAAGATGATCAAGCATGGTCTAGACCCATTAGGTCCACAAAGCGCCATAGCCAAAAAGCTAAAAGAAATGAATTGGAGTCCAAAACAATAAAGCGAAACAACTAAGGTTCGCGCCTTAGTTGTCTGCCTAGAGTGGTTTCTAGGTACTGATGAGCAGCCACAAGCTAAAGGAGGGTTTTATGTTTGGCGAATACACACCATTGATGAAACCGGGAATATTAAAACGCAGACTCGCAAATGGTAAATCAAGAATAGATACGCTGTTAGGGTTAGAAAAGTACTGTCCCAATTGCCAAGAATACTGGCCTCAAGACACATTATTCTGGAGCCTACGCAGTTGTAATCAACATGATGGATTACAAACTTGGTGCAAAGCGTGCCAGAGCGAAAGCAAAACCAAATCAAGAGCGAGTCATGCATAAGGAGGATTTATGTCTAACAACCTCAAGCTAGTTCAAATCGCAAAGCGAGACTTGAACATGGACGACGATATTTACCGAGATTTATTAGAGCGCATTACAGGCCAAAGAAGCTGCAAAGGGTTAAGTGATTTCGCACTATCAAAAGTCGTCACCGAAATGAAGCGCAAAGGCTTTAAGCCAAAGCAAAGTAAAAAAATCAAGTTGTCACCGCCAAGTTCTGACAAAGTAAGAGCATCAGAAACGTTAAAAATCAGAGCAATATGGATAACCATGTATAAGCATGGCTTTGTAAGAAACCGCTCAGAAACAGCATTAGATGCTTACGTAAAGCGAATGACAAATAACAGCAATGGCAAAGGCGTAGCAAAAGCCGCATGGTTAAACAGCACCCAAGCCTACAACGTATTAGAAGCACTAAAGAAATGGCATTACCGCCTAATGGCAGAATCCATTATTAAACAAGGTGGACGCATTCCACTAAACAACGATTTAACATGCCCAGCAGGTTACGACTTGTTGAAAGAACATTTTGAAGATGGTTATTTGCAGAATAAAGAATCGGTGAGATAGATGAAAAAAGTATTAGTAACGAAAGAATGGCGAGAACGAGCAATGAAAGCTATTGAATCAGAAAATTCTTGCGTCGCATTCATTGAAGGTCTTCGTTTTTTTATTGCTACCAAGTTAACACCAGAGCAGCAAAATGAATTAGAAATAGAAATTCAAAGTTGGATGGATGCATTTAATATGGAAAAGGAAAGATAGATATGGCGCATTGGACTAGGAAGCGTTCAAGCAAATGGACGGAAATTTATAAAGAATTTAGCTATCACTATGATACTGCTTATGAGTTGGGATGGATGGTAGCAGAGTCAAAATCTGGAATGCCAAACCCATACGATCCACAAAATACTGATTACGATGATTTCAATGAAGGAAGGTATGATTACAGACAAAAAAACAAACTGGAAACAGGAATGAATGATAATTTACACGTGACGCCGCTTGGTAAAATTCTTCGAACTATTCGAATTAAAGAGTGTTTAACGTTGAGAGATATGGCGGTATCTATCGGAATTGGTTCTGCCCATCTTTCTTCAATTGAGTACGGAAAGAGAATAGATTCTAATGTTGTAGAGAAAATTAAAACTGTATACAAGTTAAATTCTACTCAGATTTCAGCACTAAACAACCAGTCAGTAAACTAAAAACCATCCCACCACTCAACACCTCAAGGTAAAATAAAACCACCCAATCAAACGGGTGGTTTTTTATTTGGAGGTAATCATGAAACCCACAACCCAAAGTGCAGAGCACAATCAAGACCTGTTTGGATTTACAGAAGTCACAGCAGAAGATATCGACAACATGGTCGATGAAGAAGAGAAAGTAAGATGGCCAGAAGACATGCGCCAAATGTACGACTTACTCGCAACCGATTTAGAAAAAGCAGGCATAGACAAATCACTTGCCATTACTCAGTTAAATTCTATTTGCAAAACCTTTGGTGGAATGCAATTCTACCTACCACGCGGCGAAGCACTCAGTAACATGATCTTAAAGTTTAGCGTCTGGAACGATTTTAAAGGCGACAACGTTAGAGAACTAACCCGAAAATACGACATGAGCGAAAACCATGTTTATCGAATAGTAAAGATGATGCGAGCAAGAGAAATAAAACGCCGTCAACCTAGTTTGTTTTAAGGATAGAATAATGAAATATTTATTAATCGCTATGTCGGTACTTGCTTTTTCAATGCCATCTTTAGCTAAAGAACTACCAAATGTAGATTTAATGGTAAGTAGGATTAATGACAGTGGGTTTACTAAATCCAATGAATGGAAAGGTATCGGAGATAGCAAAAGTCAATCAGTAAAAAATGGGGTTATTTTTGTTAGTAAAAATAATGTATCATCTATGATGACAATTGCTGGAGAAAGTGAAGCTGAGATAATGCTTTCTTATTCTTTTGCTAATCTTCATTGTGTTACCACTTCATTGTCTGCTATAAACATGCTTCAAAATGAAACGCTAAAAAAGTCAATGATGGAGAGCTTCACATCTGCGCTTGGTGCTTATGAAAATAAAACAAGCACACTAGTATGGGGCTACTATTTTAAAACCAAATTAACAAAAACAAAGCTAGGATTAATAGCTTCTTGCTCACTTGAGTAACATCACCGAAGGTTAATTTATCCCACCTCCAAACATAAAGCACAATCTATAAAAATTAACTTCCGTTGATGTTTATAGGTTGTGCAATGAAAACACTAACTCTCCACCGAAATTATTTCCAACATGGCACGTTCTCCATTCTTTGCGATGAGAACGGCAACCCAATACTAAAAACCGTCGAGCGTGAATGGGCTAATAACACGCCTAATATATCGTGCATTCCTGAAGGTGTTTATGATGTAACACCGCACGATTCACCACGCTTTGGTAAATGTTTAGCACTATCAGCACCATCACTTGGTGTCACTATTTACGGTCCATCACTTCGTACACACTGTCTAATCCATGCCGCAAACAAACCATCACAGCTTCAAGGTTGTATTGCACCAGGTCTAGATTTTGGTGTGGTTGATAACGAGTGGGCAGTATTAAGCTCTCGTGATGCACTTCTTGAGTTGATGAAATACATCGACCACAAGCCTGCAAAACTAATTATTCGCAAGGCATAACCATGGGCGCGAATTGGGAATACTCAAAAACCAAAGGGCGTGAAATGCGCTTAGAAGCAGAGTTACGCTTTGCTACCACTGGTGAGCCAGTCCCAACGGCACCCCCTTTATTCAGTCACGATGCCACCATGCAAAGCCTATTTTCAAAAGCATGGAACCGTGTCACCCCTGTTGATATTCGAGTCCATTGTCAAAAGGATGTGCCAATACAACCCAAAGGGGATCGATTATCAAAACTTAGGAGTTTACGAAAATGTCACTTTCATTAATGGCATCCGTCGCTTCACTAGCGGTAAAGCTAGGGCCAACGGTAATACGTGGTGTGTCCAGTTTATTTGGTGGCTCAGACACCGCAGACAAAGTAGCAAACATTGTTGAAGTAGCCGACAAGCTAACCGACCAATCAGATAAAGAAAATCTGATTATGAAAGAGCTTGGAAACCTACCACCAGAATCCCTTGCTCAACTTGAAGAGTTAAAAATAGCGCTTGAAAAAGAAAACACGCGCCGTTTAGAAATTGCAGCACAAGATGCACAAGCCGAGCACGAACAAGCGCAAGCCACAATCAGAAACGGTGATGTATCTGGTGACCCTGTTGTTCGACGCTCTCGACCACGTATTGCCTTTTGGAGTTTTATTGCTACTGCTATTTACGTTATCTCAATGTCAGTCGCCAATGCTTACTCACATGGAACAGGTCCAGACATGGCCGTAGCAGGTTTATTAATGTCTCCTTGCGTGGCTTACCTTGGTTTGCGTCACCGTGAAAAAACAGTAGGAACTGCATCATGACAGACCAATTTGATAGAGCTCAAGAAAATGACGAACGCTTTCAAAGCAATAGCCTAAAGCGCCATCAAGAAAATCGAATTACAGAAACACCGGATGAAGATGAGCACGGCCGATATTGTTTAACGTGTGGCAATCTCATTTCGCAAGAACGCCTTAATGCAAACCCTAGTGCAGTGCGTTGTGTTCCTTGTCAATCAAAACAGGAATCGTAAATGGAAGTACTCAAATCATGGTGGCCGATGATTTGGGCGTTGGTTCTAACGCTCGTTCAAATCATCCAAATTCTTTTAGCCAAAACTTACGCTCGACGTGAGGAACTAGAAAAGGTGAACAAGAACGTGGCAGATTTAACCGAGCAAATAAAGCATCTACCTTCTCATCAAGATGTGCAAAATCTAAGGCTAGAGCTTTCAGAAACTCGCGGAGAGCTGCGAGAGCTAAAAGCGGAAATAAAACCAATCAACCATTTGGCACAATTGCTATTAGAGCAACAGCTAAAACAAGATAAATGAGGTTCAAATGAGCTTTAAAGAACTTTTAAAACAAGACCAACACTTGGTCATTTTGCGATCATTGCTTGAAATGCCATCTTACGAAGCAAACGAATCTATTCTTGATTCATGCTTAGATTGTTACGGCCACAATGTAAGCCGTGATACGGTTCGCACTCGTATCAGTTGGTTAGAAGAGCAAGAGTTAGTGACCACTCGTGAGTTAGCAGGTTGCATGATTGCTAAGTTAACTAGCCGTGGTGAAGATGTGGCAACAGGTCAAGCCGTTGTCCCTGGCGTAAAACGCCCACGAGCATAGGAGCAACCAATGTCGATTACCGCCCCTGCAAACCGAAAGTCTAAAATCTCGCTATTACCAGAAGAGATAAAGCAGCAATTAAACGTGCTTATTCGCTCTGGAAACATGATGCAAAAAGACATACTTGCTGCCGTAAATGAAATGATTGATGAAGCCGGGTTAGGCGAAGAAGCAAAACCAAGCCGTTCAAGCTTCAACCGTTACGCCAAGCGAATGGAAGATGTGGGTTTGCGTATTCGACAAGCAAGAGAAACCGCAGAAGTGTGGACAACAAAGCTTGGAGAAGCGCCTACCTCAGAGTTGGGTAAGTTACTGCAAGAGTTCGTCCGAACCATGGCGTTTGAAACATCAACCCACATGATGGAGCAATCAGAAGAGAAGCAAGAGCCAATTCCACCAAAGGCATTAGCACAATTAGCATTGGTTATTCAACGTATCGAGCAATCATCAATGGTGTCTCATAAAGTTGAGAAAGAAATTCGTAAAGCCTTTGCTCAAGAAATGGCAGATAAAGCAGAGAAAATTGTTAAAACAGCAGGCGTAAGTGCCGAAACCATTCAAGACATTAAGAACGGAATATTGGGGATTGCATAATGGAAGAGCTAATGTGGGGACTAGGTGGATTAGGTATCATGCTTCTTATGTTTGTTGGTTTACCTTGCTGGCTTGCTAAGACAACCCCTTACAAACCAACCAAAACCAAGAGTGATAATGATGATTAAAAATAAAGCACCTACAATACTTAAGCATTTTAATTTTCAATATTTGCCTGACCATTTAAAAAAGGTTAGCCAACCATTTAGCGATGTAGCTAACAACGTTGTACTTTTGCTTCCTGATAATGAAGAGCGAGAAATTGCATTACGCAAGCTATTGGAAGCTAAAGACTGCGCCGTTCGTGCAATTCTTGGATAACGCTGATGGAAAATAAAACCACATCACAAAGCCGAAGTGCGATCTTGTCTGGTGAGTTTGATAAGAACGACGTTTTACTTCCATATCAAAAACGGTGGATAGCGGACAACTCTCAATTAAAGATTGCAGAGAAAAGCCGACGAACAGGCGTAACATGGGCAGAAGCGGCAGACTCAGCATTGAGTGCTGCCGCCTCTGCTAATGCAGGCGGTGAAGATGTCTTTTATGTAGGTTCAACAAAAGACATGGCGCGTGAGTTTATTGATGCAGTGTCAATGTGGGCTAAAGCTTATAACTGCGCGTGTGGTGATGTGAGTGAAGAAGTCTTCGATAATGAAGACAAAGATATTCTTACTTATGTGATCAACTTTGCGTCAGGTTTTAAAGTAAAAGCCTTATCAAGTAATCCGTCTAACCTTCGTGGTATGCAAGGCACCGTAATCATAGACGAAGCCGCCTTCCATGAGAGATTAGCTGAAGTGCTAAAAGCTGCACTAGCATTGACCATGTGGGGCTCAAAGGTTCGATTAATCAGTACTCATAATGGGGTCGAGAATTTATTCAATACTCTAATTCAAGACAGCCTAGCAGGTAAAAAACGCTACTCTATTCATACCATAACCCTTGATGATGCGTGTGAACAAGGTTTATATAAGCGTATCTGCCAAGTTAAAAAAACGCCTTGGACTAAAGAATTAGAAGAAGAATGGAAAGCAAACCTACTTAGTGACACCGCAACTGAAGAAGATGCATTAGAAGAATATCAGTGTATACCAAAGAACGGCGGCGGTGCTTATATTAGTCGCGGATTACGTGAACGAGCTGCACGCTTAACTGATGCACCAGTTTTATCCTTTACAGGATCGTCAGAGTTTAACCAAGCTAAAGAGCACATTCGTGAAGCCGAGATGAAAGAATGGCTAGATGAACACGTTCAGCCAGAGCTTGATAAGTTGGATCCTAAACTTCGTCATTCACTAGGGGAAGATTTCGCGCGTTCTGGAGACTTAACTGTTTACGCACCAATAGCGGTTCATAATGACACAACGCGAGAAGTTCCATTTTTATTAGAGCTTGGTAACGTGCCATTCAAACAGCAAGAACAAGCCCTCTATTATATATGTGATCAACTGCCTCGCCGTGATGGTATTTATCTCGATGCACGTGGTAACGGCCAATACTTAGCCGAGCAAGCAAGATACAAATACGGTGAAGAAGTAGTGGAAGTCATGTTGTCTGTGTCTTACTACCGTGAAAATATGCCATCGTTTAAAGCCGCTTTTGAAGACGACGAACTACTGCTACCAAAGCATGAAGACGTCATTACCGACTTGGGACAAATACAAATCAAGGCCGGAGTGCCAAGTATTGATTCAAGCAGAACCAAAGGCGAAAACGGAAACAAACGACACGGCGATAGTGCTATCGCTATTTGGTTTGCCTACTTAGCATCAAAGGCTGACATCACCCGTTACGGTCTACATACCATTAAAGCCGTTGGTGATGAAACAACGCGATCCTTTTATGGAACAGCAGAAGACAACAACAGATTTGAAGATATGCCGCATCAAGACTTGCGCGGTAAAGGAATTAGACTATGACCGGAATTTTAGACGCACAAGGTAAACCAATAAAAGCAGATAAAGCAATGCTGTCTGAAGATATTGCTAAAGCCTACACCACCAGTGTAAGAAACCCACGCCCTTCAAGTGTGGCATCAACGGTTACTCCTCAACGTTTGGCCGGATTACTTCGTGCAGTGATTGATGGTAACGATCCAGAAGCGTTCATGACATTAGCTGAAGAAATGGAAGAGCGTGATCTACATTACGCTGCTCAACTTCGTACCCGTAAATTAGCTGTTGCTGCTATTTCTCCAAGTGTAGAGCCATGCAGTGAAAGCGAACAAGACATGCTAATGGCAGAGCGCGTTCGTGAAGTGATGAATGATGATCAAATTCCAGAGTTGTTTTTTGATTTGCTCGACGGCCTTGGTAAAGGATTAGCTGTTGTTCAAATTCTTTGGAATACACAAAAGTCACCGTGGAAACCAAAAGATTACACATGGGTAGACCCAAGATATCTTCGTCAAGATAAAGATACGTTATCTAAAATTTTACTTATTAGTAATAACGCTCCAAGTGGAGAACCACTAGAGCCTTATAAATTTATGGTTCATACCCCACGCTCGAAATCTGGCAGCGTATGGCGCAATGGCCTAGCTCGATTAGTTGCTGTGATGTACATGCTAAAGTCATTCACCATTCGTGATTGGTGGGCGTTTGCTGAAGTGTTCGGCATTCCAATTCGTGTGGGTAAGTATGGCGCGAACGCAAGTCCAGATGACATCAATACGCTAGTCAATGCCATTGGTCGTATTGCCAGTGATGCAGGTGCAGTTATTCCAGAGTCCATGAAACTGGAGCTAATTGAAACCGCAAAAGGCAACGGCGGTAATACCCTGTTTGAAAATATGGCGCGTTGGTGTGATGAACAAATAAGTAAAGCCGTTCTTGGTCAAACCATGACAGCCGACAATGGCAGCTCACAATCTCAAGCTACCGTTCATAACGAAGTGCGTTTAGACATTGCAAAATGGGATGCAAGACAACTAGAAGCGTGCGTTAACGAATACCTGGTTAAGCCTTACATTATTCTTAATTGGGGTGTACAAGACTGTTATCCAAAAGTGCGCATCAAAGTTCATGAGCCAGAAGATCTAAAAGTCTTTGTTGACTCTTTAACACCAATGATTGATCGCGGCGTTCGTGTGACTGAAGATTCAATTTTAAACAAGTTTGGATTAAAAGCGGCAGAAGATAGCGAACGAGTACTTCACCCCGTTAACCAAGTTCAAACACTAACCCCAACAGAGTTAGGATTAAACCGTCGCCTTGCTATTAACCAAGTAAGCAAAACGGTAGATAAAGAAATTGAAGACATGACAAACGAAGCCATGAACGATTGGGTAGAAACCGCAGAGGATTTCATGAACCCGATCTTATCATTGGCAAATTCTGTCGATACCTTTGAAGAGTTCAACGCCAAGTTACCGCAACTTCAAGAAGAACTAGGTGCAGACGCGTTCGTCGCAGCGATGACGGAGTACATGTTTAAAGCAAGAGGATTGGGAGACGCGAAAGATGCCTAATGAAAGCGTGATCTCAAAAGAAGCATTAGCATGGTTTAAAAAGAAAGGCATAGAGCCTTCTTTTGATTACCGTGACGTGTGGGAAGAAGAGCACGCAAACGCCTTCACCGTGGCAAAAATGCTCAATGCTGATTTGCTTGTCGAAGTAAAAGGGTTAATCGATGAAGCCATAGAGCAAGGCCAAACCTTTGTACAGTTCCGAGACATACTAAAACCACTGTTAGTAAAATCCGGTTGGTGGGGAATTCAAGAAATGGATGACCCAACCACCAAAGAAACAAAGCTCGTTCAATTAGGCAGTGAAGGCCGTATAAAAACCATTTACAAAACCAACATGAGAACAGCAAGAGCAGCCGGGCAATGGGAACGAATAGAGCGAACAAAACGAGCTATGCCCTATTTGCTTTATCAGCTAGGTCCATCTCTTGAACATAGACTAGAGCATGTTAAGTGGAATGGAATATTGCTTCCAGTGGGCGATGAGTTTTGGATTAACCACATGCCACCAAATGGATGGGGGTGTAACTGTTGGATAAGGCAGGTATCAAAGTTTGAAGCCGATAAACTTATCCAGGATAAAAAAGTAACAACCACTGCACCACCAGATAAAACTAAAAAGTGGTAAACAAAAGAACAGGAGAAGAAACCACCTTACCAGTAGGAATTGATCCAGGTTGGAACTACAACCCTGGTAAAGAGCGAGAAAAAGCCCTTTCTCTAGACCTAGTTCAAAAAGAGACGCTAATGCGTCAAACGCTCTCTAAGGGCGTTTAAAATGAAATTAAGATAATCACGAGATAAAAAAAGTTTAAACACGCTCAGTTAAATTTAAACAGTGTTTAAATGCGGTTTTATAATGTATTTAGGTTAGCAGTTGTCTTTCAGCTTGCTAACCTGATTTTTATCTGTAATCTATAAAGCCTTCCCCTTCGCAATACCTAATCCCAAACTCACCTATTTTAATCAATCGACGTTATTCACAATGTCTTCGCTCGTCGGTGCATTATGAACTCCTACCAAGAAACATATCAATCAACCAACCACAAGGAGGTTGCTATGTAACGGTCAATTTATGGAGTAAGTAATGAGTCGCAAATTATATACCGCCCTTTGCTTTAGTCTTTCCAATACGGTTTCACCAGAAGGTCTTTGGCTTCCTATGATTCCTGCTGGAAATTTTTCAGGTATTGATAAGCGTTCTTGGACAAACTCAAACCCTGATGCCGTTGTCGCTGCGTTTCAAAAAAAGTTGCCTTTTGATATCGAGCACTCAACACATATCAAAGCACCAAACGGTGACCCTGCGCCTGCTGTCGGTTGGATTGTAGAGTTACAAAACCGTAATGGCGAAGTGTATGGAAAAGTTGAATGGAACAGCGAAGGCCACGAGTTAATTGAAGAAAAGAAATACGCTTATTATTCGCCATCGTTCACTTACGATGAAAATGGAACTGTCATCGAGTTGGCAAGTTCTGGTTTAACTAACAGCCCTAATTTAAATGTACCAGCCTTAAATCGAATAGAGGACGAAGACATGAAGTTTTCTCAAGCAATCGTTGCGGCCCTGTCGCTATCAGCAGAAGCAACAGAAGATCAAGTGTTGACTGCTATCAACTCCCTTAAGTCAGAAAAGCAAGTCGCATTAAACAGTGCGCAGCATCCAGATTTAACCAAGTTTGTTCCAGTTGAAACACATAACGTTGCGCTTAACCGTGCTGAAACCGCCGAAGGTAAATTAAAAGCAGTTGAAGATGCTGAGATTGAAGCATTAGTTGATAGTGCGATTGCCGACGGAAAAGTAGCGCCTGCAAATAAAGATATGTTTGTTGGTATGTGTCGTTCTGAAGGTGGTAAAGAGCAATTCGCCAAGTTCGTAGCTACTGCGTCTGCGGTTGTCTCTGATAAAGAAGACAAAAAACCAAACCTTGCAACTAACAGCAAGTTGAATAAAGAAGAGCTTGCGTTATGCCGCAAGATGAATTTAACCGAAGATGAATTCCTAAAATCAAAGGAAAGCATCGCGGCTTACAATGAACAGAATAAGGACGCGTAATCATGGCGACTGAAGCTCAAATTATTGAAGCACTATTTGTATCTATGAACGCTGCATATGTGAAAGGTGTTTCACGTGCACAGCCTCAATGGGACAAAATCGCAACCGAAGTTCCATCATCGGGTGCATCAAACTTTTACGGTTGGCTAAAAGACTTACCAGAGATTAAAGAATGGGTTGGCGATCGTCAGCTTGCTGATGTGGGTAAACATGGTTATGCCATCACTAACAAAACGTTTGAAAGTTCTATCTCTATCAGTCGTGAAAATGTTGAAGACGACCAAATCGGTCAGTACTCAGTATTAGCCGAGCGTTTTGGTGACCAAGTTACCATGTTCCCTGATAAGTTAGCGTACCCACTATTGGTAGCTGGCTTCACCACATTGTGTTACGACGGCCAAAACTACTTTGATACGGACCACCCATTAGATACTACACCAGCATCGACGTTCTCAAACGTAGTCGGCGACCCATCTACGGATACAGGTTCACCTTGGTTCTTGATTGATAACTCTCAAACGCTAAAGCCGATTGTGTATCAAAACCGTCGTCCATTCGTGTTTAAGAATATGAACCCGACAGAAGAATACACCTGGTTCAACAACAAATTTGCAGCAGGTACAGATGGCCGCTGTGAAGTTGGTTTCTCATTCCCTCAATTAGCGATTGGTTCTAAAGCTGCGCTAACTGAAGCGAACTATGAGCTTGCGGTTAAACAACTTGGTGGCATGAAGCGTGCGGATGGTACACCACTTGGCGTGCGACCAACGACATTAGTGGTTGGTTACGCTAACCGTGCAGCGGCTAAGAAGTTAATCGATCGAATGCTGATTGAAGGTGGCGATACCAATATCTACTACCAAGATGTGGAAGTTGTGGTTTCACCATTCATCGCATAATCAACTCATTATGGCGGTCTCAGTTCCGCCATATTTAAAGGAACAAGCCCATGACAAAAAGAGTATCGCTTAACCCAAATACATGGACTCTTATTTCTTCTGCGGCTGTTGGATACATGGATAACCAAGCAGGCAGCGTGGTTAAGTACCGAGTTGAAGATGCAGCACCAGATGATGCCGAAATATGGGGGCATCAACTAAAGCTTGAAAAAGGCATCGGTTGGTCACGAGCAACGGCGAAAAACATCTACGGAAGAACATCCAGTTCTAACGGTGACGTAATAGTAACGGAGGGCTAATCATGTTTTTTGAAGGTCCACCGATTATCAGCCAAAGCGCAGCGCCAACACCTGCCTCTGTTCTTTTAATGAGATCGAGTTTTATTACTCAAGATGCAAACCCATTAAAGCAAACGCTCGCAGCAGATAACGTTCCAGAAACCGTTTTATTTAATGAAACTCAAATTGCATCACCAGATTTAACGGTTGATTTAGTTAATGGTGAAGTTACCGCAGTTAAAGAATTTAACGGGATGATAAGTGTTAACGCATTGGTATTGCGTGAAAGCTCTCCTTTTGCTTCGTCTGATTGGGGAATGTTTGCTGAAGTGTTTGTTAATGGCGCTTGGGTTGAGGTTGACGGAAGTCTTAGACCATTAACCCTTGGGTTTCAGTTTGATAATGAAAAACGACCTAATGATTTTACGGTATCGGTTTCATTAGAAGCAGGTCAAAAATTCAGATGGCGACATTATGTTACTGATGCAAGCAGCCAAGTGTCACTGGTTTCATTCCCTTCTGAAAATGGTTTGCCATCAACAGCTGGGGTCATCATGAGTTTTTGGGGAATTAAACCCTGATTAATCCCTCTTTATATTGTGTTTAAAAGGAGCTTACTGTGAGTGAAGCATCTAAAAAGAAAACCACAAATAAGTCTAAAGCGAAAAAGACAAAGGCTAGTGCAAGCACAAAGCCAGTTCAAGATGGTGATGCCATCAAAACAACGCAAGCCGAACAGAAGCAAACCAAGTCAGAAGTGGCTGCGTTAACGGGTCAATATCAAGCGCTAATCGCGCCAACAAATGGTTCTGTAGTTGAAAAAGGAAATAGTAAAGATGGTGATTTGGAAACTGGAAATGAAGTGGAAACACAATTGGTCAGCAATTCTGAAATCAATAATGATCTTTTGGGGATTCTTGATCGCAAAACCGATATCGAAGTGCTTGGCGCTATGGAAGTCAGCTCGCATTCAGACAATGGCTTCTGGCGCAGCGGTGTTCATTTTTCTCGCCTTGAGAAAACAGTGGTTATTGTTGTCAGCGATGATGACATTAAAAACCCTGAGTTATCTCAAAGTGGACTTGGTATTGAAAGCGCGTTTCCTGTGGTGTTTATGGCACCATCACAAGCGAAAAGAGTACACGATGAGACTCACTTAAATGTTGACGTTCTAGAACTTGAATCCTTGATTGGAGAATAAGCATGGCTATCTACGCAACCAAGCAAGATTTAATAGATCGTGATGAACAAATGCTTTGGAATGTTGCGATTGATAGAGCAACAGATCAATTGAATGACACTGCCATCGAGCAGGCGTTGGAGCAAGCAGATGAAGAGATCGATTCTTTTATCGGTCGTCGATATGTCCTTCCGCTTCCAACCGTGCCAGGCATGTTAAACAAAGTAGCAATGACTATCGCGTTCTACTGGTTATCAGACCGTGACCAACAAGCTACGGATCTAGTAGAAAAGCGTTATGAAATGGCATTAACCACATTACGTGAAATTGCGAATGGTAAACGCGAGCTTGGCCTTCCAACGGTAGACACACCCGAAGAAGGAAGCGTAGGTAAAGTAGAGCTTGTTCAAACTAACGAGCGATTATTTACCCGAAACACATTGCGAGGCGTTCTGTAATGGGTATTAGCGTTCAGGTTACTGGAGCAGAAGAGCTTGAGCGCTATCAACGCTTGGTTGATACCTTATCTGATTCGAAGCATAAAGATGAATTACTCGATAGCCTTGGTGCCATCGTTGAAAGCCAAACAAGACGACGCATTGCGGATGAAAAAACCGCACCAGATGGTACTGCATGGCAAGCATGGTCAAGCGGTTATGAAAAGACCAGGCATGGTAATCAATCTTTACTGCAAGGTGAAGGCGATTTATTAGATTCAATTCAATACATCGTTGAGAAAAACCAAGTAAGAATTGGTTCACCTCTGCCCTATGCAGGCGTTCATCAAGATGGGTTTTCAGGTCAGGTTCAAGTTGATGCTCACACCAGACTCATTACTCAAGCGTTTGGTAAAGCGTTAGCGTTTCCTGTTTATCAATCCGTTGCAGCATTTAGCCGACAAATGGAAATACTACAGCGTCAGTTCTTAGGGCTTAGTAGCGACAACCAAACCGAAGTCTTTGCGGTTATCGGTGACTTTTGGAAGGAAGTAATGGCATGACAACATCAAGACCCAGTTTACAAACGCTTGGTTCTACCGTATGGGCAAGCGAACAAGTGGTTTCTTATCTTAAGACCAAGCTTGAAGGTGGAAAGAACGACGTAGACAAAGTTCAAAGTGTTGAACGTCATATCGGAAAGTTCGATAAACCAGAAGAAGTAAAGCGTTGGATGGGAAATCGTGATGGTGGTATTCGTGTTGCGGCTGTTCGTATTCCAAAGATGGAGAACATCGGCTCAGAACTCATCGGAACCATTAACTTTGCAGCCTATGTGTTCATGACCGACATGTGGGGATATTCAAAAGACGTGCGTGCTGAAGTCGTCACGGCCAAAGTAGCTCAAGCAATCATGAGCCGAGGATGGCACAAAACCTACAACGCAAAATCAACGGCGTTAGATGTAAGAGCCGATAATTTATATAGCGGAAAAATTGATGAATTAGGCGTATCTATTTGGGTGGTGACATGGACACAAGATTGGCGTCTCGATGTAGAGATTAATCTTGATGATCTAGACCCATTCCTAACGTTTGATTTTAAAGCCCCAATTGCTGATGGTGCACCAGTGCTAGAAGCAGAGATTCAATTACCACAGGATCCACAACCATGATGATTACTGTAAAACCTAAAAAAGAAGACGTTCTTGTTCGTAAGCCTGACGGAACGCACCTAGACAAAAAAGGCGAAAAAGTAAAGCGCACTGCTTTTTGGGTTCGACGCATCAATGATGGTGATGTTATCCGCGTTGAAGCCGAAGAGCACAAAGCCAAAGAAGCGAAAGCGAAGGCAAGCACTAAAGATAAAGGAGACAAATAATGTCACTAGGTTCTATCCCCAATGATATTCGCGTTCCTCTGGTTTATATTGATATTGATAACAGCCAGGCACTAAGCGGAACGCCAGCGCAAGCACAAAAGATTTTGGTGATTGGTCAGCAATTATCAGGCGCAGCAGCAACGCCGTTAACCCTAGAGCGCATTACAACGAGCGAAAGCCGTTGGGACGAGCTATATGGAAAAGGCTCAATGATGGCTCTTATGCTTAAAAAGCTGCGTAAGGCTAACTTCTCTACCGATGTTTACGCTCTTGGTGTTGCTGATTTAACCGCAGGAACGCAAGCAAAAGCAGAGTTAACTATTACGGCATCCAATGCAAAAGCAGGTGTGATCGCTTTATTAGTGGCTGGTCAATCGGTTCAAGTAGCAGTTAAAGACGATAACACCGCTGCTGAAATTGCTACTGCTGTTATCGCAAAGGTCACTGAGCTAACAAACCTTCCTGTTTCAGTTGCACTAAAATCAGGTGAAACAGAAGTCGTTGAGTTTACTTGTAAGCACAAAGGCTTAACGGGTAATGACTTAGATATTCGCTATAACTACTACGATGGTGAAGTGCTTCCTCAAGGTGTCACACTGGTTAAAACGGCATTTACAGGTGGTGCAGGCACACCAGATATGGCGTCCATTGTTGCCGCTATTCCTGATGAATGGTACAACCACGTGGTCAACCCATACAACGACACTCAAAGCATGAACGACTTGCGAGATGAATTAGTCGAGCGTTGGGGTCCACTTAAAATGATTGAAGGTATTGCCTATACCGCTTTTCGTGGCACGTTTGCTGAATCGGGATCTTACGGCCAAGCACGTAATGATTTCTTATTTAGCTGTATGGGAACCAATGCCGCACCTAACCCAACATGGGAATGGGCAGCCAGTTATGCAGGTGTTGCCTCATACAACTTAGCGATTGACCCTGCGCGTCCGCTGCAAACGTTAATTTTGCCAAGTTTATTACCACCGCAAAAAGAAGTGGTTTGGGATTTAACCGAGCGCAACCTTCTACTTAAAGATGGCATTGCAACGTATACCGTCACACCGGGTGGACAAGTCGCCATTGAGCGTGAAATCTCAATGTACCGTGAAAACATTTACGGTGACCCAGACCCAAGCTATTTAGATATTACTACGCCTGCAACATTGGGCTACTTACGTTACTCGATGCGTACCATGGTAACCAACCGTTACCCACGCCATAAGTTAGCTAATGATGATGTTCTGCCACAGTTAGACCCTGCTCAACCCGTGGTAACACCAAAGCTAATGCGTTTAGCTATTTTAGACCTAGCTCAACAATGGGTAACGCAAGGTCTGATTGAAGATTACGATCTCTTTGCGGAAACCTTAGAAGTGTATCGTGATGCGAATGATAAGAACCGCTTGAACTGCGTAGCGCATCCAGACATCGTGAATCAGTTACGAATCTTTGCAGCACTGTTTCAATTTAAACTTTAGGAAGGAATAAATTATGGGAGCGATTCTTGGCGAAGTGGTTGTTCGTGCTAACGGCAAGCAATTCAAAACGAAGAAAGGTTCACAACTTAACCCAGGTGGTTACACGCGAACCCCACATGTTGGCCCTGGTCGTGTATGGGGTCAATCAAAAGAGTACACAGTACCAACCATTACGATGGTGATTGCGGCGGATGAAGATGTCGATGTACTTGAAATTAATGCGATCGAATTTGCTACGTTAACGTGGGAAGGCGATAACGGCGTTGATTACATGATGACAGACGCAGCACCACAAGGACCAGCCACATTGTCCGACTCAGGTGACATCAATGTCGTATTCCAAGGTAATAAAGTGAGTAAAACCTAATGGCATTAATGACGTTTGAACTAAAAGACGGCTTCAAGGTGGGTGATGATATCCACACTGAAGTGGGGTTAAAAGAGCTAAGCAGTGGTGATTTGATTGATGCTCAAATGGCTGCCGAAAAGATCATTATTCATGATGGAACACCAGTCGCTTATACCTCTGATGTGCTTTACGGATTAGAAATGCTTGTTCGCCAAATTGAATACATCGGTAATGTTCAAGGTCCATTTCAAATCAAAGAGCTTCGTAAGTTATCACCAGGTGACTTGAATGAAATTCAAAAGCAATCAAGCAACCTAGATAAATTATTAATGAAGGAGTTTGAACAGCGGGGGCGATCTAACGGCGCTTCCTGATATTTGCCAAAATCTGCTGCTCGCCATGAGTGGCAGATTTCCAGTAAGTGCCTTATCTCCCCTTCCAATTCGTCGGTTATTGAAGTTGTATTATCAGCTTAAGGAACTAAAGAATGTCCAATAAACTAGTTACCGATATTGTTCTTAATCTCGCTGGTAACCTTTCTCAAAAAGCAAAACAATACGGCGCGAACATGTCGGAGTTCGCAAAGAAAAACGAACGCGCCATGAGTCTTGTCAAAAAATCATCCGAAGCCGCAGGTCGTGGTATTGACTCATTAGGTAATCGTTATATGGGTCTTGCTAGTACGGTTGTTGCAGGAACGGCAGTCAAGAACGTTGCTGCATTTGAAGCACAAATTACTCGTATGGGTACTAACGCTATGTTAAGCGCAGAGCAAGTCGATATGCTTACCGCTTCCATTCAAGAAATTTCAAATCAAAAAGATATTCGCATTGCAACCACAGATTTAACTTCTGGTGTTAATGAACTTTTAGGTAAGTCAGGTGATTTGGAGTTTGTAAATGACAACCTTGAAAACATGGGTTTGCTTATGCAGGCATTTGGTGTGGATGCTAAATCAACAGGAGCGATCTTTTCTCAGTTTCGTGAGAAAGGGGTTAAATCTACATCTGAAGTAATGGACACTATTGATCAATTATACGGTCAGTTCGCTGTTGGTAGCGTTGGCGTAGAAGAATTAGCTGGCGTGTCAGAGCAATTATTCTCAATCTATCAAGGAAAAGGCCAAGATGCGATTATTCAAATGGGCGCATTGCTGCAACTGTTTGCTAAAACAAAAGGAAGTGCAGATGAATCTGTAACAGCTATTGAAGCAGTATTTTCTGCATTCACTGATAAAAAGAATGTTGAATTTTTAGATCAAAAAGGTATTGAGGTATTCAAGAAAGGAACCAAAGAGCTAAGAGAGCCAGTTGAGTTATTAATGGAAATCTTAGATAAAGCTGAAAATGACCCAATGAAGTTGCGTGGAGTTTTTGATGGTACTGCCGTTAGTGGATTAGCTTCACTTTATTCAGAAGAAAACAAACAGCTATTAATTAAGATGACGTCAGGTACTGCCGAATTAGGCGCAACGCAAAAGGCAGCGGCTACTAACGCGGCCACGTTTAACAGTGCAATGGCATCAATGAATAACACCTTTAATAAAATAGCCAATGACAAGCTTGCTCAACCCATCCAAGACATTGCAGATGCGATAAACAGCGTAGACAGCGAAACCATTGATGATTGGCTTAAGTGGGGTGAAACCGCTGTCATCGCTATTGGTGGCATTATTGCAGCCAAAAAAGGAATGGACTTTGTAAATACCACTCGTGACTTTTTCGGCAAAGGTGGTAAAGGTGGCGGTTCAGGTGCCGGAGGTATGCAAGATTTAGGGGCAATGCCTGTTTATGTTGTGAACATGCCAGGTGGAGGTATGGGTGGTGATATTGTTACCACTGATTCAAACGGCAAAACACCAAGGAATGAACGTTCAGGATTCAAAGGGGCCATTCAAAAAGGTTTAGTAAGTTTAGTTCAAGGTGGAACTGTAGCATATGCATCATCAATTGCTCCTGAATTTAAATCTCCATTAATTTTAGACGAGCTAACACTGTCGATACTTCACAACTTCCTGAAAACTTTCCAGTATCAGCAGGGTTACTTGATGTGTTAGATGATATCAAAGGATTCTTTGGAGGCTCATCATCGACGACTGGTGGTGCAAATATTGGTTTGGATATTAAAGTTTCTGATGATCGTATCCAAGTTACTCAATCTGCAAGTTCTCCAACCATTGCCATAAATCTTGATAATGGTCGAAATTAAAGGAGCTTTAAATGTCGTTTGAAACCCGTTTAATGGCCTCTATTCGTGGCATTGAATTTAAACTTGAAGATGCAGACGGTAACTCTGGCCGTCGTGCAGTTCCTCATGCTTACCCAAAAAGAAACACAGGATGGACAGAAGACAACGGCGCAGTGCTTACCAATCAAACCATTACTGGAATTGTGGTTGGTGATAATTACGTTAAAGAATTAGTCGATATTCTTGCTGCATTAAATAAACCAGGGTCGTGTGAGTTAATCCACCCTTGGTTTGGGGTGCAGCAAGTTCAAGTGGGTAAAGTCAGCCATAAGCTTGTCAATAAAGAAGATGGTATTGCCACTTTTAGCTTTGAAGTGTTTGAAGCAGGGAAAGCATTATTCCCTGTTGCTGGTATTGATACGGTTCATGCAGTAAAAGCAGAATCAGCAGCCAGCCAAGAAGCCAGTAATAAAGAGTTTGAAAAGGAATGGAATAAAGACGCAGAGCAAGGCGCAGGCGATATGATTGATGCGTTCTTGGATGACTTGGAAGAGTTTACGCGAGGACTTCCTTCCCTTCCTTCTGAATTAAGAGAATGGACAGACCGATTAATTCGAGTAAAAGATTCTGTAGGAAAACTGCTTGCTTATCCTGGCGAATTAGCTCGTGAAGTAATGGGGTTATTAGAAGACATTAAAAGCGTGGTTAAGGATCCTATTCGTTCACTCGAAGTTTATGACCAAGTAAAAAACCGTTGGGATGGCGAACGAGCTGAGTTAGCTATTACGGGTGGTTTAACAAAAAACATTGTTACTGATGGCACTAACGCAAGCTCAGTACCAAACAGTGCAAACCCGATTACTCAAGCGAATATCATTCAAAACAGTGAAACTTTTAAAACACTAGTTCTTGAATCCGCTGTGGTATCTAAAGCATCCGCATTAGGCGACTCAATCATTATTCAAGATTTGTCCGCAAAAGTTGAAGTGATTACAGGTTTAACCGGTGCAGACAGTCAAGCCGTCCTTACTGGTCAGCAATTACGAAATATTGGTTATACGATAGCGGATGAATTGGCAGAACGAGCAGCCATTGCGGTTGATGTTGGCAGTTCTTCAGTTTGGCGTCAGTTCAGAGTGCTACGTCAAGCTGTACTTAATGATACAAAAGAGCGTGCAGAGCTGTTGCCTCAACTTAGTATTTATACGCCTATTATAACGAACCCTGTTGCCTTGGTGGCTTGGAGAGAAACAGGCAATACCGAATTAAGACAAAGCATAGTTCGTCGTAATGGAATTAAGAATCCATCATTTATTCAAGCGAATGAGCCTATCGAGGTAATTAATGGATAAGGTGTCTTTGAAAATCAATGGTGCGGTATATTCTGGATGGACTAATGTTCAAATCACAAGAGCGCTTGATGCTATGTCGGGAAGTTTTGAGTTAAGTCTAACTTGGGATTTAAAGAACGCCATTGATAAGCCAATTAATGAAGGCGATAGCTGCGTGGTTGAGTTAGGTACTGACCGAGTGATTACAGGCTTTATTGATGATTGGATCCCAAGCTATGACGAATCTGAAGTCACCATCGCAGTAAGTGGCCGTGATAAAACGGGAGACTTGGTGGATTGCTCTGTGGTTGGTCACTCTCAGTTTCTTAATTTAACCTTATCTCAAATCGCCATCGAAATATGCAAGCCCTTTAATATTAAAGTTGTGGTCGATGCAAATGTGGGTGAAGCGTTTAGTCGCGTTTCTGTAGAGCAAGGTGAAACATGTCACGAGCTGCTTACTCGCTTAGCAAAGCAACGTGGCATTATGCTAACCAGTGATGTTTACGGAAACTTAGTGCTGACTAAAGCAAGCAATGAAGTGCTACCAACTGCGCTTGTGTTAGGTGAAAACATCAAAGCAGCGCGTGGGCGATTCTCTCGACGTGATCGCTTTAGTAAGTTCATCGTTAAAGCGACGGGTTATGGTGGAGGTAATGAGTGGGACAGTACGGCAGTTACTTCAGTTGGTGGTCAAAAAGCTGAAATCACCGATAAACAGATTACTCGATACCGTCCTAAAATCATTATTAATGACGAAATATCAACAGCTGAAGGTGCGAGCAAGCGCGGACAGTGGGAACGTCAACGTAGCATTGGCGAGTCAAATACTTCTGAGATAACCGTAACAGGTTGGAGAATGCAGGAAGGCGGTAAGCTTTGGGAAACCAATAAACTGGTTACGGTTAAAGATCCAATTCAAGGTCTTGATGGTAATTTATTAATTAAGACGATCATGTTTAGTGAAGATGATTCTGGACGATTAACCGTGATAGGTGTTATTCCACGTGAAGCGATGGACATTCCTGTATCAATTGAAAAAGAAACACAAGTAGACGCTGGATGGTCTGGCGCAGTAATTGAACGTTAAGGCTTATTATGAACAATAGAATGATTGAAAAATTGTTGGCACCAATACGCCGTCGTTTAAGTTTAATGGTCGCACGAGGCATTGTAACGTTAGTTAATGATGGCACTAAACGACAAAACATTCAGGTTATCGGCTTTGCAGATGAAGTTGTCGATAATATGGAAAGGTTTCAGAACTACGGCCTAACCTCTGTACCACCAAAAAGCAGTGAAGTCGTTGCGGTGGCGACATCGGGATTGCGTTCTGGATTAGTTGCTGTTTCTGTAGAAGATAAAGAATGCAGACCTAAAAATCTGGAAGAGTTGGCCGTAATGCTTTACCATCTTGAAGGTCACGGCATCACTCTTTCCAAAGACGGTAAAATTCACATATCATCAACTGATGTTATTCTCGAAGCGTCAAACTCATTCACTATTATATCCCCAGAGACGTTAATTCAAGGCCCTCTGCATGTTACTGGCGGCATATCAACTGATTTAGGTATGTTTGCAAATAGTGGAATTACTTCAAATGGGATTATTACTGGTTCTGATTTATCAGCAGGTAACTTTTCTTATCTTGGTCACTATCACAATGCAGGAGGGTCAAATACTTCACCACCGATTGGGTAGATAGCAGATGAGCGCACGCATCGTTTATGACAGCGCAGGTGTAATGATAGAGAGCGGAAGTGTTCAAGATGACTCACTTACCGCTCTTGTTTTTATCTCTATGTTTACCGATGCTAGAGCTGAAGATTCAGATGTATTACCAGATAATTCTAACGACCGTCGCGGTTGGCCTGGCGATACATTTTATGACGAACCATGGGGCTCTCGCCTATGGCTTCTTTACCGCGAAAAACTCACCACTGATGTTCGTAACCGTGCCGTTAAATACACTGAAGACTGTTTGTCTTGGATGCTTGTAGAGAGTGGTGATGGCGTTACTGCAAAATCAATTACAGTAACGGGTTCTATTCCTCAATATCAAGTTCTTGCCTTAACGGTGGTTATCACAAAACCAGATGATAGCGTCATTACACTGACTGTATCTAAACAATGGGATATTCAATATGCCTTATAGTGTTCCTACTCTTAGACAGCTCATTGAAACGGGTTTAATTGATATTGAATCATCGTTAGATGAAGTGCTACCAAAGTTCGGAATTGAGCAAGCGCTTAATGTTTCTGTAAGCGGAAGTGTGCGTGATTTATACGACTACATTACCTTTGTTGTTCGACAAATTATTCCAACTACAGAGTCAGAAGACCAAACGATTATTGATACCGCTCGTTATGAAGGTATTGTTCAAAAATTGGCAACTTATGCGGTTGGTCCTGTCACTTTAACTGGTAATACATCGGTTCCTATTGGCACGAAATTAAGCCATCAAAACGGTCAAGTTTATACGGTTACTTTTGCTAATCCGCCATCAAGTGGAACGGTTGTTGTTACGGTTCAAGCCGATGAAGTTGGTGTTGATGGTAACTTGGTTTCAGGCGAAATATTAACCTTGGTTTCTGCGGTTCCTGGTATTCAAACAAATGGTATTTCAAACGGCATTATTGGTGGTGCAGAAGATGAGTCAATCGCCTCAGTTTTAGACCGATTATTGTTTAGAAAACGTAATCCGCCAATGGGTGGTGCTGTGTACGATTACGTTGCTTGGTGTCGTGAAGTTCCGGGCGTAAGTCGTGCATGGGCTGTAGACTTTTATCAAGGCGGTTCCACCGTTGGTTATGCGTTTGTTTTTGATGAAAGAGAGGATATTTTACCAACCTATTCCGATTATGTAGCGATGAATAGTTACATATTTCGTCATCCTGACCCATCAACAGGATCTAACGTTGGTAGGCCAGCAGGAATTGAAGTAATAGCAATTCAATTAACGTTAAAAACTATCGATATTGATGTAATTATTTCTCCAGATACGCCCGATAATAGAACCGCTGTCGAGCGGAGTATTCGCTCTTTTACACAAACGTTAAGTCCAGGGCAAACTATGTATAAAAACAGTCTTGGAACCGCCATTGGTTCTACGCCTGGTATTGATAATTATACGATCGATTTAGCTGCTGATGTTCCTGCTCAAACTGAGGAATTAAACACAATAGGAGCCATCATATGGGGCACTCTATAGCAGCATGGACAAGTGCGCTTCAACAGCAAATGCCACGTGGTTTAGCTTGGCCTACGGATACGTCAGGAAACCTATATAAATATGTTTCTGGATACGCACCAAGACTGCAAAGAGTAGAAGAGAAAGCCACGGGATTGCTTTCTGAAATGCGACCAGAAACCATGGTTGAATCACTCGAAGAATGGGAAGCATATTTAGGCCTTCCTGAGTGCTTTGTTCAGTATCGAACGTTTGAAGATAGACGTAACGCAGTTATAGAAAAATACCATCGTAAAGGCGGCTTGCAAGCGTGGAACATTGAAGAACTGGCCGCTAAGTTAGGCTTTGATATTTCAGTTGATGAGGTGTATCCACATCATTGTCTACGTGATTGCACTTACCCACTTTATGAAGAGAGTTTAAGGCATGTAATTCAAATTACTGTATATGGAATTACTCAAACTTATTCGACGTGTTTGGATGATGTTTTAACACCAATAGCATCATCAAATAACGCCGCTATTCTTGAATGTACATTGAACAAATTCAAGTTAGCAGGCAAGTACTACAACTTTATTTATCCACAAGAGGACGCATAATGCATTTTCTTCAAAATAATACTCAGGTTGCTGTAAAACCTCCTCTTAAGCCACGAACTGGTACTCCTGGTTTCTTTACTGAAAGTGGAGTAGATAACCGACCTTCGATACCGGGGCAAGATTGGTTTAACGCATGTATTGCTGAATTTCAAGGTGCTCTTGCTGCGAATGGTGTAGCGTTTGACCCTGAAAAGTTTGATCACCTTACTAAACTACTTGCAGGAAACGGTAGTCAGTTCGCCCCATACCGAGCCGATCGCGAATACGCAACAGGCGAAACTTGTACGACGGTAGACGCTACAACGGGTATGTTAAAAATCCATCAAATGTATGATGGACCAAACAAAACTTGCATAGGTAAAGACCCAGACGATCCTCTAAACCGTCGTGAAGGTTGGCCCGACTATCCAAAGCCATTCATTTGGATTGAATACACAGGCAAAGCACCAGGAGAGACGGTTTGGTGGGGTGGCGCAGACTTACCATCATTCGCACTACAAGAAATGAACCAAACAGTAAGCGCAGAGTTCTATTGGCGTTTAGCGCTAGCACGACCTGAACTGGTTTCTGGTGGCGATATCAATTTACTAGACGCATCTGGCCGCTTCGTTCGTGCAGCAGATGGTACAGCGTATATTGCAGGTCAGACGCATGAGGATGGAATTAGAGAAATTTCAGGGTCTATGAATTCTATCGTTAATCAAAACGGCCTTGGTACTGGTTCATTTGAAACGATAGTTAATTCGAGCTTAAACGTACCGAGTGGCTCTAGCTCTTGGAAAGATACAACAACAAACTTCAAAGCTTCTGATTCGACAAATGTAACCACTCAAGTTATGCCTGTTGGGTTAATTGAAAATAAAGGAGTTATAATTTAATGATTTACTTCAAGTACAACAAAGAAACATTAGTTGTTGAACACGGTCTAGTACGAGCAACTCAGCACGCGGTTGGACAATTTTCAATTCCAATAGATGCAATTACCGATGCATCAATAATTAAAACGCATAAAGAAGGTTTTAAAGTTATCGCCGCTGATATTGATGAAAATGGAAAGCCGCACGCAACTGAGTACATTCGTAATTTAATAGGGAAAACCGTATACGCTAAATCAGATTGTAACAAATCAAAATGTATGGATAATCTTGGTGAGCCTGACTTCGAATGGACATTAGACAAACCTAAAACGCGCTTTGATGAATGGTTTGATGGTTTAGGGTGGGTTACTAATACTCAAAATAAATTTCAATCAGAAGTCCTTGATGTTGATTCTAAACGTCGTTATTTGTATTCGACTATTGTAGATCCTCTTCGTGCTGAATCCATTGACGAAGCGTTACAGGGTAATACTGAAAAAGCTAACGAGTTAGACAAGCAGCGTATCGAAGCAAGAAAGAAAATTAAATCTGAAAACCCATTCCCAGAATACCCAACCGACTTATGAACAATAAAGCTAGAGTATTGAGCAGTTTAAGCCGTGCTCATTTCTCTAGCTTTTATTGTTCATACTACGCGCCGCGCTACATTCACACTTTCGATAAGATGCACCGATTCTTGAATAGATGTGACATTTTCCATCATATTTTTATTCGCATTTTCAGACTGAGCCTGTAGCTTGCTAATAATCTCCTGAATATTACTCGTAGATTCCTTTGTTTTAGCTGCTAGATTACGAACTTCATCAGCTACCACAGCAAAACCTCTTCCCGCTTCACCGGCACGTGCAGCCTCAATTGCTGCATTTAATGCAAGCAAGTTCGTTTGCTCTGAAATACTGCTGATAACGTCCGTCACTTCGCCAATATTAATTGCATCATCTCGTAATACAGAGATCATTTCTGCGGTTTGTTGTACAGATTCATTAATATCAACAGTCAATGCGATCGAATTATCAAGTGTATTATGTCCATTTGATACATTTGTTATTGCCTTTTGTGCTTCTTCTTCCGCCTGAGCAGCATTTGTTGTCACTTCTTTTGAAGTACTAGATAGCTCACTGATCGCGGTAGAAATTTCTTCAACTTGTGCCAATTCATGCTGAGAGTTCTTAGCCGTATCAGACATGACGACAGCCAGCTCTTCTGAAGCTGCTGATACACTATTTGAAATTGAATGACTCGACGTCACTATTTCTGACAGCTTCGAGCTTAAGGTAACAACTGAGCGGTATATACCTGTATCATTATCTGATGCCACTAATTGCTGAGATAAATCACCTTCCGAAATATTAGATAGAATTTCAGAGATGTTCTCTGGTTCTCCGCCAATCGGTTTATAGATTAAATAGATAACACCATAATAAACAATCGCTAATGAGATAATAAGAAGTGAAAAGAAGATGATAATTGAATTCTTTAACATCACCATACTAGGCGCGTAAACGTCATCCTCGTATTCATACATGACAACCGTCCAATCATAACGAGATAAATTATCAGCACTTGCCAAAACATAATCATCGTGGTCGATGTCATAAAAACGAGTATTGCCAGAATCAAAATCAACGAGCGCAGGTTCAACATTTTTAATATTCTTACTAACGTCGTCAGGATTTTTCGCTGCGATGATATAGCCTAAATTATTATAGGTAAATATCTGTCCTCGCTCTGTGAGCGTCCCAATAAACGCATTTAAAACATTCTGCTCAATCCCTATAGCCACAACAGCGACAACCTTACCATCACTTAAAATAGGTACTGCAAATGCAAATACATTTACTCCATCCGTATTTTGATACACATCAGTGATGATCTCCTTTTCACCAGCAAAGCCACGTACAAACCATTCGCGTTTTACCTCCTTAGCATTAAAGTTAGGAATAAACTGGCCATTTTCAAAAGTAAGTCCTGACTCAAATGCGATAAAGGCACTATTGGTATCATTATTTTCTGCTAATTTTCTCAAATCCTTTGTTGTGGTGACTTCATCTAGTCTACCATCAGGGTGATAAGATATAGAAAATGTCCTCAATGATGAAAAGTAGCCATCAAGTTTTTCTCCTAACGATACCGATATTAATTTAGATCGATCTTCCGTCGATTTAGTTATCAGATCTTTATTTATTTGACTGAATTCATTAAAACCATTCCAAGTTAAAGCACTCGCTATCGAAACCAATAACACGAATATAAATAATAATATTTTATTCTTTAACAACATCCATTATCCTTTTTGTTCACTATTTTAATATAAAAACTCACCTTACATTAATTAACTAATATCAATACAAAACCAGTTATTGATAGCTTATATCAATACCTCTCTCACAAAGTAGTTCATTATTAACATCTACAAAAAAATCAATACCAAAAATAGTGTTGATAAAATAAATTTCTTCCAATGTTAATTCATTTATCACACTTATCATATGTATGCTTTCATTTGCATTATATATAATCATAGGCCTTACTTTCTGTTTGTTATATTTATTAGTCAATTCATATTCTTTACACTTCGAATTATATAAAAATCAAGGAAAATAAACTAATAATGATGGATAATTTATATATAAAACCTTTAAAAACAACATTATATAAAATATAATCATCATACATTCACAATATTAATTTATAATGACAATATTGTTAATTGTGATCAATGACTGATTTTTTATAAATTCTAAGTGTTATCTTTGCGATAAATCAAAAATAATTTGTAACGTTATGAATTTAAAGTTTAAAAATTCCTTATTAATGCTAGAAGATAGGCCAAAAATTCTCATAAATAATAAAAGTTATGTGATAACCATTCCCGAAAGTAAGATTCTCAAATTACTTATCGAAAATAAAAATACATCAATAACTAAGACTGAACTCATTGTAACCGCATGGGGACACCCTGATTTTATAGGCCCTAACTCATTAGCTGTTGCTATATCTAACATCAGAAAAATAATTGAACATGATGGGTTAATATTAAAAAACATTCCTAAAGTTGGATATAAACTAATAATAGATGAACCACTAAAACATCAAAACAGAACAGTAAACATTAACAATAGAGAGCGAGCACTTGATAATGTTACACTCGCTAAAAACAGTGCAATTATAACGAAATTAACATCGTCACCTATTCAAATACTTATATTCTCAACCTTGACTTACTTTGTCTTATATTTGATTCACTCATGGGTCCTAATTAATTAAAAATGAACAAACTAAGCTTAATTAAAATAAATATTTTTATTGCCACTATAATGCTACTTCTGATTTCTATTTCTTTTGTTAACGGCACAGGTTGCAATTACAAGATGAATCTTATTGATAGTAAGAATCCGAACTTTCAGATAAAAATGACCTGTTTTAAAGGGAACTACGTCGCTTTACAAACCTTAAAATATGGCGATAGCACTTCAAAATGGAAAATTACAGCACGGCAATTTAACTTGTTTAATCAAGTCATTTTATACATAAATAAAAGAAGCCCGTTGGTTAAGCCTACCTATAACAACAAATTAGACGACTACAACCAGTTAGTTTTTGATCAACGCTTACTATTTTATGCTTACAAAATAGACAAAAAGAAAAATATTATTACAGTATACGAAGATTTTCCCGAGAGGCGGGCTATTACAACAGAATTCACAGGAAAAATTAGTCAATGGTAATAAAATAACTGCCATGACATTACGTACGAAAGAGCTTATATGGTAACATGATGTAAATTTTACATCACATTAGGTTATATCAGTCTTATGAAACCTTCTATGGAAAAAGTATTACTTCAAATAGCTTTGGATCTTAGCTCTAACTTATCCAGCGATTTACATTATCAACGTCTGATTAACTCGATTCATCAGGTATTTCCATGTGATGCTAGTGCCCTTTTTATTCTAGATAATGATCACTGCCTTAAGCCAGTCGCTGTTAAGGGGCTTTCTCAAGCAGTATTAGGACGTTGTTTTCCACCACAAGTCCATCCTAGGTTAGAGGCGATTTTACAAAGCAAACATCCTGTTAGGTTTGAATCAAATTCAGACCTACCTGATCCGTTCGATGGATTATTACTCGTAGATGAAAGTATAAACATAGAAGTTCACGACTGTTTAGGCTGCAGTTTATATGTAGAAGATACGCTCGTTGGTGTACTCACGTTAGATGCCTTAGAAGTGGGTGCTTTTAAAAAGATAGATGACATTACAATTGAAACATTTGCAGCCCTCGCCGCTGCGACTTTACATAACAAAGCTCTGATCAAAACACTCCAAGACAGTAATCAGCAACAAAAGTCCATCAACCAAACCTTAATTCAGCAAGCTAGAATTAAAAAAGGCGAATTAATTGGTATTAGTCCTCAAATTACTCGCCTTAAATCAAACATAAGTACTGTTGCCCATTCAGATTATGCTGTTTTAATCAGCGGTGAAACAGGATCTGGCAAAGAGTTAGTCGCTCACTCTGTGCACGCACAATCACAACGAAATGAACTTCCAATGATTTATGTTAACTGTGCAGCACTGCCCGAATCATTGGCGGAGAGTGAGCTATTTGGACATGTCAAAGGTGCATTTACTGGTGCGAATAACCATCGAGCAGGTAAGTTTGAATTAGCCGATAAAGGAACTCTTTTTCTTGATGAGATCGGAGAGCTTCCTCTGTTAATTCAAGCAAAATTATTACGCGTTATTCAACAAGGTGAAGTTCAACGTGTAGGCTCAGATAAAAACGTGATGGTGAATGTGCGTATTATTGCTGCAACCAATCGTAACCTAGAAAAAGAAGTGGAAGAAGGTCGTTTTCGTGCCGATCTTTTTCACAGACTTAACGTATTTCCAATCCATGTTCCACCACTTCGTGAACGTGAAGGCGATATTTCTGTTTTATCCGGTTATCTACTCGATAAAGTTAGAACACAGTTCAACGTACCAAATTTACATATCCACCCAAAAACACTCACTCATTTAGAATCGAGCCCTTGGCTTGGTAATGTTCGTGAACTTGAACATACACTAATGCGCGCAGGATTAAGAGCCATTCAAGAAAATGCAAACAGTATTACATTAGCTCACTTTCTTGGCGATATAGAAAATACGGAAGATGTAAAAAACACATCACACTTATTACCAAATAAAAGTCAACCTATGAGAGAGTTAGTAGAAAGCTATCAAAAACAATTAATTGAACATGCATTATCCGAATCTAATGGAATTTGGGCAAAAGCAGCTGAATTTTTGCAAATGGATCGTGGAAATCTCTATCGTATGGGAAAAAAATTAGGCATTTCAAATTGATACAAACAAACCAAATGATGTAATTATAACATCATACGCTGTAGTCATTAATACATCAATAAGCAAAAAATGAAACAATAAAGCCATTTAAATCAACAACTTAAAAATGGCACACACTGTGCAATAGATGGTTCATCAATGTCGATTCAAATCTCGACTGGTTCAACAATCTATTGCACAATAGAACGCATTGAACTGGCATGATTTGAACAATATGTATTAATGACTGGAGTTCTAACTATGTTCTGTATCCAATGTGAGCAAACGATCCAAACACCAACAACAAAAGGCTGTTCTTTTGCACAAGGTATGTGTGGTAAAACCGCTGAAGTTTCTGACTTACAAGATATTTTAGTTTACGCATTACAAGGGGTTTCTTTTTGGGCTGAGCAAGGTCGTAAAGTAAACGTCATTCTTGATGAAATCGATCAGTGGGCACCAAAAGCTTTCTTTGCCACGCTGACCAATGTTAATTTCGATCCTGAACGTGTTATTGAGTTTGCACAACAAGCACAAGATTACAAACAACAATTAGAAGAAACGGTACGTGCGGCAGCAACAGTTACTAACACTGAATTAGATGAATTATCGCCAGCTGCAAAATTCGAACTACCAACAGAAGCAGATCAAATCATTGCCTTAGCCCCACAAGCAGCCGTAAACCGTGGTCATGAAACACAACATGAAGACGTTATTGGCTTACGTTTGCTTTGCTTATATGGTCTAAAAGGTGCAGCAGCTTACATGGAGCATGCTCGTGTTCTTGGGCAAACAGACAAAGACGTTTTCACTGAATATCACCAAATCATGGCATGGTTAGGCACTGATCCTACAGATCTCGGTGAATTACTAGATTGCTCAATGAAAATTGGCCTAATGAATTACCGTATCATGGAAATGTTAGATACTGGTGAAACAGATACGTTTGGTCACCCAGAACCATCACAAGTAAACATTAAAACTATCGAAGGTAAATGTATTCTGATTTCAGGTCACGATTTACATGACTTAGAAAAGATCCTTCAACAAACAGAAGGTAAAGGCATCAATATTTACACTAACGGTGAAATGCTGCCTGCTCACTCTTATCCTGAACTAAAAAAATACCCTCATCTTGTAGGTAACTACGGCAGCGCATGGCAGAACCAGCAAAAAGAGTTTGCTAACTTCCCTGGCGCAATCGTAATGACGTCCAACTGCTTATTAAACCCAAATGTAGGTCAATATGCAGACCGCCTGTTTACTCGTAGTATTGTTGGTTGGCCGGGTGTTGCTCATATTGAAGGGGATGATTTCACAGCAGTTATTGATTGTGCACTAGCGCAAGAAGGTTTCAAGCACAACGAAATCGAACAAATGATCACGGTTGGATTTGGTCGTAACGCACTAATGGCTGCAGCTCCTGCAGTTGTTGAGCAAGTAAAAGAAGGCAACATTAGCCACTTCTTCCTTGTTGGCGGTTGTGATGGTGATAAATCAGAACGTAGCTACTACACAGACTTTACTGCTCAAGCTCCTGAAGACTCCGTGATTCTGACATTAGCTTGCGGTAAATACCGTTTCAACAAAAATCAATTTGGCGATATTAATGGTATCCCGCGTTTATTGGATGTTGGTCAATGTAATGATGCATATTCAGCTATTCAACTCGCACTTGCACTAGCTAAAGAGTTTGATTGTGACATTAACGAACTTCCATTAACGCTGGTACTTTCTTGGTTTGAACAAAAAGCAATTGTTATCCTACTGACTCTATTTGCTCTTGGTGTTAAAGGCATTTACACAGGCCCAACAGCACCTGCGTTCTTAACAGATAACCTACTTGCTATCATTCAAGAGAAGTTTGATATGCGCAGTATCGGTAATGTAGAAGACGATCTAAAAGCCATTTTAGCCGCGTAATCAAATCAAATAAATCCATCAAATTATGCCTCAGTTATCTGGGGCATTTTTCGCTAGCGTGTATTCAACACAATCTGACCAATAGAGAATAAACATGACACAATTTATTTGGCCAACCACTCCAGTTCAACTTCGTTGTGATAAAAAATGGCAAGAAACAGATGATACGATTAGCCTACAATTAATCAGTGAACACAAAGAAACCTTTGATTTTAAACCGGGTCAGTTTGTTAGTATCGGTATTGAAATTGAAGGAAAAATGGAATACCGTGCCTACTCTATCAGCTCAGTTCCAAATCAAGATTTTCTGCAACTAACCATTAAACGCGTCGAAGGTGGTAAGGTATCAAACTACCTAATTGACCAATTGAATGAAGGCGATGAGGTTGCTGTTTTAGCACCAACAGGCCCTTTCAACTCTATTGATTGTAAACCAAGAAAAAAAGTGGCGTTACTAAGCGCTGGCTGTGGCATCACTCCTGTCATCTCGATGGCGAAATCGTGGATAACTCAAAATAAAGATATCGATATTACTTTTGTCCACATGGCAAAATCTCCAGAACACACCATTTATTTTGATGAACTTCAGTATCTAAATAAGCAACATGCTAATTTCAATCTCAAATTATTATTAAAAAACCCACAATTTACCGATTACCCACAAGGTCGATTAGATCAAGAGTGGTTAGTAACATTATGTCCAGACTTAGTCGAAAGAACCGTATTTCTATGTGGCCCAACAAATTTCATGCAGGACATGAAAAAATATGTTGAAGCAATAGGCTTAGACATGGCTCACTTCTTTCAAGAAAGCTTTACTCCTATTGAACCTGAAATCACGGATACAGTTGAAAACTCGGGCGTTGTCCAATTTGATGTACCCGCTTTTGGTGTATCCAAAGAAATAGATAAAGGCGCAACTCTTGCTGATGTATTAGAAGAAAGTGGCGTTCCGATCATCATAGCCTGTCGTAGTGGTATGTGCGGATCGTGTAAGTGTAAAGTAACCAAAGGCGACGTTTCTCGCACCAGCACAGAAACACTGAGTGAAGAAGATATTGCGCAAGGTTATACGTTAGCGTGTTCAAGCCAAGTTCAAAGTGATGTTGAAGTGAGTTTAGTTTAATATCATTTTATTCATTCCCAAAAAACCGATGACTCTTTTTATACTAATCATAGTAAGTAAGTGATCATCGGTCTTTTTATATCGTACTTATGCAACAAATTGATAAATCAATCAAAGTCACCATACAGAGTTAGTGGATTAACAGGCATAGCTATTGGTTGCCAACGATCGGTAAAGGTATATTTAGCATAGAAAAGTAAATGGTTTGGTTCATAGAAATCCGAACGCTGAATATCGACGGCGGCACCTAAATACCAACGCTTACTGATTCTTTGCTCTACTGCTGCCTCTAAAGAAAAACCAAAGCCACCACCACGACTTGAACCAAGCGTTGCCCCTTCAACATATGGAGCATCTTCTTTTGTCCAAGAGTTTGAAATTGATCCACTGACTAAATATGAAAGACTATTATTAATACGTTCATAATAATTGACAGGAATAGAAACAGAGAAATAATCCTGAGGGCTATAATAACCGCCATATCCGTAGGCATATTCACTCAAATTCTTGTCATAATTTAGATACATCAAATTTAAGCCTAAACTTAACCGTTTATCGTTGTCGTTGATTATTTTCCAATATGTACCGCCCAATAAGCCTAAACGAGTATTATCCTCTACTGATTTGCCTGTCATTTTATGAAATTGAGCACTTGCCCAATAACCAACATCACCACCTAAATCGTAACTACCACCAAGCTTAATACCGGTTTTCATCACTCCGCCCCATTCCTCACCTTGATGATTTGAAACGGTATCAGGCACCGTCATACCTGCATAAGAAAGAGTGCTGCTTGTTTCTGAACGGCGAGATAATGTCGCTTTCCATCCAATGTCGCCTAGATCGCCAGAAAGATTCAAACCACCAACAATATTTTGTTGGTCAAACCCTATAGGTGTTGTTCCAATATCGGCACTCCATGAATCAGCTAACCACCCAATACCGAAGGCGGTACCAGTATCTTTCTCATTCATTCTTGTTGTTGGATTATAGTAATCAATATCGCCAGAATTCAGATGCACTACATCGGCTCTAAGTTGCAGATGCCCATCGTATTCAGGCATTGGAATAATTGCTTCCACTGGTATTTGAACGGACTTGTTTGCTCCTTCACGAGCACTGTAATCAACACCAAAAGAAACATACCCTTGCTTGCGCGCATCAATATAATCAATATCTGATTTTACATTTCGAGTTAGCCAGTTATCATCAGCGTTATCATATAAATGTCGAAGCGGCATATCTTTAGGTTCGTCTTTATCCTTAATCTGAGCGTCATCTTGACCAACCGTCGGACCGCCTTGCGGGTCTAAAGCATCTTCAATAAGGGCCAATTTAGCCATATCTTTAGCTAAACCCCAATCTTGCTGAGTCATGGCTACAGACATTCCATCTCGATAATCAATAGCATCACTATCTTGTTTATTACTTAATCCTTTAACCAAAAGTGACGCTTCTTGTTGATGCCCATATCTTGATAGTATTCCTGCAAGTTCAACGCTATTACGACTAGATAACGCTTTTTCCTCACTGTACAAATGCAATGCTAAGGGAAGAACGGTCTCTTCTTTTCCTAAAGCTTCTCGAGTTTTAATAACACCTAATAATGCATCATGCTGATACTGAGAATGCAATTGGCTTGCTAGAGAGTAATAATACTCGGCCTCTTCATACTGTTCATTTTTATAAGCGTACTCTGCAAACAACAAATCTCGACGTATCGCTTGATCAATGGTTAGATTGTCATGAATTTCAGTATTGAGCGCTTGCTGCCAAGCTTCAAATTCAGAGTTTTGCTCAAATTTAAACAATAATTCACCATAATGAAGTTGAGTTTCCATCTCCCACTCATTAGTAGGATGTATCGTATCTAAACTTTTTACGGCTTTCTCAGAAAAACCAAGTTGATACTGAATATCAATCAGAGACATGGTTGCATCTGGGTTAGATGAATATTTTATTTTTAAACGTTCAATTTCTCGCTCGGCAGCATCAGGATCATCCTTAGCCAATACATACAGAGATCCGAATGTTTGACTCATCTCCAATCGGTTTAAATTAGATGTCATTGCATCACTGCGTTTTTCTTTTGATATTGCAGTAAGTTGGTTTATTGCTTCTGGGGTATTTCCATGTCTTGCAAGATATAGCGCATAAGCAAATTTCATTTCAGGAGTCGGCGTTTCTATCGACCAGGTTTGCATTTGCTTATCAGCACGCTGCTCTTGACCAATTAAATGAAGTGAATCTGCAATATCACTACGTAACCACGGTGATGTAGGAGGGTCTGAAAGCAATTTATCTACGATAGTATTAGCCGTTACTGTATCACCGCGCTTCATGGCTTGATTTAATTCAGCCATCTGCATCGATATTTCAACTTCATGAAAGCGTTCTGCTAATACTTTTTGAGCATTTTTTGGTAATTTACGTCCACTTACTAACGCCTGCTTTTCGCCATAAAGTGCGATATTTACATTAAACCAACCTCGTAATGCGGTTTCATCAAGACTATTTTTACTCAGCGCTATTTTATAATAACGAAGGGCTTCTTCATTATTGTGTTGAACTATAGCTAACTCGGCTAAATAGTTATAAGCATAAGGGTCATCTGGCTCAAATTTAACCGCTTGGTGATATTTTCGATTTGCACCATCAAAATCCCCTCTCTTCATTTTTTTCTCACCTATCTCAAGGTAAGACCAATAACTAGAAGAGCTAATCAGTCCATTCCATTTATCTACATTTCGAAGATCTTTATCGTATTTTTTAGCTTTTTGAAAATAAGATAATGCTGCCTCTTGCTGACCTAAACGCAAATAAGTCATGCCTAGCGCACCTAAAATTTCAGGATCATTCGGGCGTGCTTTTAACGCTATAAATAGTTTTTGCTGTGCATTTCGGTAATGACCACTTTCAAGCTCTTTTAAGCCATCTAATTTAGCCATATAACGTGGATCTTTTCTTAGTTCTTTTTCTTTAGCTAATCGTTCTTTTGCGTCTATCCATGCTTTTTTATACTTAGTATTTGATGGGAAATAGCTAGCTAAAATGGCATATTGCACAACGACATCATCGGTTATGTATGTATCATCTAAACGAGATAACCATAATGTTCCAGCGCTATTACTTACAGAAGGCTCAAGAGAAAGGCGCTGTAATAGCTGCATTGCTTCAGGATTAGAAGGGTTTCCACGTGAAATATGTTCAGCATACGCTAATTGGAAATCAGGTACACCTGGGTGTTCTTGATTTAGTTTTTTTAAGCCGAATAATACTTCTCGTTCATGCCCCTCAACTCCTGATTCAATTTTCAAATATTGAAGCTGAATCTCAGGTGTTGGCATACCATTCGGAAACAGTTTTTTTAACCCATTTAATGCCTGTTTATTTCGTCCAGATCGCGCTTGCAGCATAATTTGCTGATATGCAGCCTTGTTATCACCATAAAGCGAGAGTACATCGTTAAGCTGTCTAGTAACTTTTGATTTTGGGTGCTTTTTCTGTAATTTTTTTAAAATTAACGTCGCTTGATCAACTTGACCTGATTTGGCCAAGTATTGCGCCTGAAAACTTAACCCTTCTGCATTTTCAGGATCAATAGCAAATAACCGCTTCAACGTAGTTTGTGTAATATCAGGGCGATGAAGCAACTGTGCATAAGTTAATTGTTTAATTAACCATGCTTTAGATTGAACCTCTGATACATCTTGTTGAAATACAATTGGCTCATGGTTATTGATATCTCGATTCAATGATACAGCAGAAACTGGCGATGAATACATAGCCCCCAGCATAGCAAAAGAAACAAATTGTTTAAGGCGGTATTTGCTTACTGACATACATTAACCCACTTAGGAGTAACGCTGCCATCATCATTAAAAGAGTACAAATCTTGATACCAGCCAAGGCCGAATAAAGTCAGCACACTGTTATAGTAATAATCACTTTCAATCTTCGACAATTCTGCTTGGATCTTTTTCTCATATTCAACGGCATTTGTATTTGAATCTAACGAAGATAATAAAGGCAAAATAGCTGCGTTCATTCCGACGCCACCTTGATTTTTACCTTTTCCTGTTAGCACATTTATTGTCTCAGGCATGCCTTTATTTCTTTCTATAACACGAACTAATGGCTTCATTTTACCAAGTAACAATGCTTTATTAGGATCACTATCTGGTAGCATTCCTGCCCATAAATACACTCTAATCGCATTATAACTGCCAACACTTTGGGTCTTTGAATCTTTTTTAAATTGAGTTTTATCCCACTCAACCCAATCAGGACTATAGCCTTTTGGCATGGTTTCTTTTAGTAATTTTGCGCTTGATTGATATATTTCTTCCCATTGGTAACTAGGGAAAATCGTATTCATTCGAGTTAGCAACTGCAATGGAACGTAGCTTGGGTTTAATCGAACATGATTTTTACCCAATACAAATCCCACTTTTCCTGGCAATAATACCGTTCCAAGACCTGACACTTTGATGGTTTCGTCACGTAAAATTCGACTAGCCAGTAAATGTCCAAGAGATTGATAATAATGGTTATCCCACAATCTTCCGGCTTCGAGTAGACTATAAGCAATCCATAAATCTGAGTCAGCTGCTGAGTTTGAGTCTAAAATACCTTGCGAGCCATCAGGTTGCGTTCCCCATAACCAAGCAGGGAGTTGTGCTGTTAGATCCCCCCCAGCTAAATGCAACTCAGTCCAACCAAGTAATTCATCAAATGTTTTTTTATCATTCGCAATTAATGCAAAAAATAAAGCATAGGATTGACCTTCTGATGTCGTTATTAAACGAGGATCACTGTTATCAACGACTCGACCATTCTCTATATAATGTTGTTTAAAGCTTTCCCATTGCCCCCATTCACACTGATTCTCTTTTGTTAGTGCGGCAGATGAAACGATTGGGGTTGTGTAATTTTCATCTTGAGCAATAGCTGAAGAAGAGCAAGTTAACGTGCCAATTAATAGACTCAATACCGTTAATTGCATTTTCATTATTCATCTTCCTCTGTGTTTAAACGATTTTTGGCGATACGGCGAAGTACTCTAAATAAAATAATTGTGACCATTACAACTAATAAGGCGGCAAGCAAAGCCATCACTAACGGGTGTTTTGAAAAGTGGTACCAAATCAACTGAGAAATCGGTAATTCACCTACGTAGTAATGTTCTCCTACATTAAAACTGGCTACCTCATCGTCTCGTAAGGTAATAACAGAACCAAACATAGCCGACACTTTACCGCTGTCATTTAATGCTTCATTGACCAATGCAAACGATTCTGGTGTCTGTGCTAAAACGCTCACAATGGTACGTTGTGATGTATATGGTGACTCCATACTAGTGATAGCCGCAAAGTTACCTGTCGTATTAATACTTACTGAATCAGAAACCTGTTGGTTTTTACCTGACGAAGCTCCCCAATTTTGTCCTTTTTGAGTCTCATTCTTGCTTGGTAGCTGAACAATACGATTCGATGCAACTAATTGAATATTTTCAATTTTCTCTTTATTAATAGACGCTAACTCTGGCGTCATTCCTATGGTTAAGATATCTTTATCTTCAAGGTCACTTTCATTCCAATTATCAGTTAAAGCGACATTTAATACTGAGTAACCAGTATGAGAACCAAATACCCCCATCATATTAACGAAAGTCTGGATTTCTTCTGTACTTGGCTGCTTAGGTAATACAACAACCGTTTCAGATAAATCAGCCATTCGTGTAAATGGATAGCCCGAATTGGCAAAAGCACGCATATTCGGCATTTCGATATAATGAGAGAAACCTGAAAAATCGATAGTCGAATCTGAATTGATTACCGCATAATTCTTACTTGGTTGCATGGTTTGACACTGATCTTTACCACCAATAGAGGAAGCGAAACCAAATTCAAATTTAACCTCATTTTTACTACCCACTTGGAAAGCAGGAATACGGACCACTTGGCCATTTCCTAATAAATCATCGTCTAACAAAGGAAGTCTCAAGTGAGTATTGTCATTCGATTCACCTGACGTATTTAAATTAAACGCTTTTACGAATTGATTGTTAACACTAAGACTCATTCTAGAGCCAGAGTGATCTCGTAGTGGTGGCGTATAACGATAATTTAAGTCAAATGGGATCCCGTTACTTTGCCAAGTAAATAAATCAGGCGGCAATCTAAAGTGAAGAGAAATAGGCGGTGGATTTTGCCCTTCCACTTGTAATGTCATGCCTTCCGTTAATAGCTCTGATAACGCAACAGGTCTGTCTGTATTTATCCAATTGGGCGCGTCATAAGGAATACGAGGAACTAATTGTTCTGCAGAATTAATTTTTGCCGACGGTCCTGTTAACAAATCTTGTCCTAGTGCCAACCCTTTTACTGCGGTAATTAAATCTTCACTATTTCGTCCCATAATCAGCAATAATTTAACGTAAGGATCTGCTGGATGAGAAATCATTTGAATACGAGGGCCATCAGCGTCAGGGAAATCACGTAAGAAATCAGGTTTGCTATCATTAGTGATAAAAACAATCGCATCATTTTTTGGCAATTGATCATCTAATATTGGAAAACTTGCTCCACGCCATTGAGCTAACGCACCAAAATAAGATGAAGCAATACCCGCAGCTTTAATTTCATTAAGATCAAGCTTCTCACCAAATACCATTGGTAAATTGACATGCTTCATGTCTCTTGAATCAAAAAATGGCGCTGGTAATAAACTTAGATCATTATTAATTTTTGTTTTTTGAGTCGCTAATGTAATCGTACTTTGAGAGCTGATTTCAGTCCAAATACTGTTATCATTTGGATTACTACATGACATAGAGGCATTACCAACCAATTCAAATTTTAGTTGGTTAAAATCAGTGAACAAACGCGGATCGAGCTCAAGATCAACATCCCCTTTCTGACCTTGCATACCATCAGAAATAGCAACAACCCCAGCCAATTGGTTATTAAAATACACCTTTATATGTGAAACCATAGAAAGCAATGCTGGTGATGGCGTAAAATCAAAATGAAGAGAAGCTTTAGACACAACCTCATCTAAACGTGAGCCAAAACCAATATAAGCAGTACTTTCACTCCCCTGCAATCGGATTGATTCTCCATAACCAAGATCACCAAAACTAAACGTTTTTTTCGTAATAATTGAGGATGCTTGTGATGTTTGTATTATTCCATTTTGTAATGGAGCATTGTCACTATGAGCTGTAGCCACCGATGCATTTGCACCCGAGCTCATAAGACCTATTGCTACTGCAAAAACGCTTATTTTTGTTTTAATCGACATAACTGATTGCACTCTGAAAATTGACTTTTTTTGGTTTAAATGTGAGTAAGAACTCACTTGTTATAGTTATTAGTTTTACGATAGCTCGCACTGTTTTAGGGCTGTAAGCTATTGTATTTTTGTATCCTTTTGCCCCAATTTTAAATACGCTGAGCATGCTGGATAACGGTTTGTCACTTTGATAGCTTTTTTGCCATTTACTCCATACATCTGCACGGGCAAAAGTACATTGCACATAATCTATATTTTGTTGTTTTGTTAATGGCTCCAACTGCAGCCCTAATGCTTTACCGTTGCTATAGCTTACTGTTGTAGGAAAAACAAAATGATGCTCACCTCTTTGCAACGCAATATTAAGTGAATGACCAGATGGCAAATCAAGTGAGACTGGTAATTCGACACGTAGTCCACCTAATGAAAAATCCTTAATGTCACAACGCACTTTATGCCCAGAAGATAAATGTATAGACATTGGAATATTTACGACCACACGATGATCTTTTCTCACCTGCTTTGACTCTTCTGCAACCGCAACCGCACCACCAAGTATCAATAAATTATAAAAAACCCAAAGTAAGTTAACGACAACACTTCCAAGCTCATCATCAGGGCCCCAGCCTAGTCGATAGAGACCAAAGCCAATGCCTAAAACATTAAGAATAACAAGTAACCAATACGGCTTTGAAATGGACCAGTCGTAGTGCGTTTCTTCAATTAACCCACCTTTAGCTGTAACATTAAATGTCCCTTTATGCGGAGCAAACAGTGCTACAGTTGTTGGTCTTGCGATATACCATGACAAAACGGTTTCATACACCTCCCCCCAAAAGGAATAACGATATTCCCCCTGCATTCGAGAGTTCGTCATACTTGCGTGAACCATGTGTGGTAACACATATAAAATAATCGCCAATGCTGGTGCATAAATAATATACGTATGCATAATTAGGAAAACTAACGGCGCAAGCAAAAAGATAATACGAGGAATACCCGACAAGAAGTGGAGCATCGCATTGGCATAGCACAATCTCTGCTGCCATTTTAGACCTTTACCTAATAAAGGATTATCCACTCTAAAAATTTGAGCCATGCCACGAGCCCAACGAATTCGTTGTCCAATGTGAGCAGATAAGGTTTCAGTCGCTAATCCTGCTGATAATGGCTTTCGCAAATAGGCTGAACGATAACCCAAACGATGCATTCTTAATGAAGTATGTGCATCTTCCGTTACCGTTTCTACTGCAATGCCTCCCACCTCTTCTAATGGTTCTCGGCGTAATACTGCACATGACCCACAAAAGAAAGAGGCATCCCATAAATCATTACCATCTTGAATTAAGCCATAAAACAAGCTGCCTTCATTTGGTACAACACCAAAGTTTGATAGATTTCTTTCAAAAGGATCAGGCGAAAAGAAGTGATGTGGAGTTTGAATTAATCCAAGCTTTTTATCTTTTAAAAACCATCCCATAGTCAGCTGAAAAAAAGCACGGGTTGGTATGTGGTCACAATCAAAAATGGCAACAAACTCACCTGAAGTTTGTTTTAAAGCATAATTAATATTGCCCGCTTTAGCATGTTCATTTGTCGGTCTACGGATATAACCTACACCTACTTCTTTAGCGAATTCTTTAAATGAATCTCTTTTGCCATCATCAAGAATAAATATATTCAACTTTTCTTTAGGCCAATCAACACCTAAAGCTGAGTATACAGTTGCTCGAACTACATCTAGATCTTCATTATACGTAGGGATCATCATATCAATCGTTGGCCACGTTGATTGATCTTCAGGCAATGATGCAGGCTGTCGATTTAAAGGCCAAATGTTTTGAAAGTAGCCAAGAATAAGAACAATCCATGCATACGTTTCCGCTATTAAAAGTACACAACCTAAAAACAGTGCTAGCGGATCATCCCAATTTAATGATGAGGTATATCGCCACCAAATATAACGGCATGAAACCGTTACTGACAACGTAATCAACAATATAGTCGGAAACTTGCCTGGCATTCGTCGAAACATCATACCAAGAGACCATAATGCAAAAATGAAAAAAGCCTGTGCTGTTAAGCTAAAAGGAATCGTAAAACACAATAAAGCAAGCATACAAACAGCAACGCCTATAATCACATTAATCACACGTTCACTGACGATTGCACTACGTTTACTTACATTTTCCTTCTTTCTTATCTCACTATATTTAGAATAATTTTCTAACCATGCAACAACGGAAGTCAGCCCTTTTAACGGAAAGTAGAAAATACGATTTATTTGTCTCCAAACATAGCTAATCCATTGAGTTAAAGAAATGTCTTGCGTTATTTTCTTAGGCTGAACAACAAGTATTATCCAAACTAATTGAATACACATACGTAATGGGTCTAAGAATTTTAGTTGTGAAAAATCAATTTGTGGAAATAAGTAATGTGGCAACTTCCAACTATCAACATTAAAAATGGTTGGCTTTAAAAAGCAAAAGCAAATAAAAAACCATAGTGATAACACCAACTGGCTAATACCTGTTGCCACTTTATCTTGAGTATAAAAGTTCAATTGCAACCGGAATTCTTTAACGAATCTCGGTTGAAATAAAAATGAAAGCCAGCCAAACATAGATTATTTACCCTCTACCTCTTTCGCCGAAAAATGAGTTAAAAGCCAAAACGATAATTCATTTATACCCTGAGATATTTGACTATGAGGAGCATAATTAAGTACTGGATTAAGCTGTGAACACGCATCTGGTACCGCAGTATCAAAATGTAAAAACATAGGTAAGCACTGCTTATCTAACTCATATTTAAGCACCAACGACAAATCGACACTATTATCGCTGTATAGACTCTATTAATATGAACAATTAAAGAAGATATAGGGATTTGGCGAGAATTTAAGGGATTAGGTGGGATTAAAACCTCATGAAACCATATAGAATAAGGGCTGACGGTTTTTTAAAATCGCAGCCCTTAATGGTATTTAGGGATTGAGCAAAAATTTGCAAAATGATCAATTTCTCTAAGATGGTAAAAATACGCTAATGAATTGAGCACAAGCGCAAATCCTTGAATCGATGTTTAAACTAAATTTAAACGTTTAAAATTCGGTTTTTAAACTCTGGCTTTTCTAATCCTGGTCATAAGAACGCGAACCGCCTCACCAATTACTTCAATATCATTAAGATCATCCCCAGAAAAGAACATCTCATCGTACTCTTTGTTATCACTTTTAACTTTAAGTGTCTGTTTTATATGGTTGTATTGAATCCTTTTTATAAACAAATCATCTTTAAGACGAATAACATAGACCCCTTCATGCAAAAAGCTTTCTAAGTTAACCCTTTGTATTAGCACTAAATCATCCTCATACAGCGTAGGTTCCATAGAATCACCTTTAACTGGAAGAATGAATAGCTCTCTACGGTTCGTAACGCCATAGAGCGATAGAAGCTCTTTCTGAATAGTTACATACTCGGTCGCTTGATCTTGTTCGTATGGAACGCAACCATGACCAGCTGAAACAGTAACATCATAGACAGGAATCTTAACAGAATCAGTAAGATATATTACTGATGGCTCTAGTATTTCATTTGTAGTTATTTCTTCTAAAGCTGATTTTGGAAGGCTGCTTATATGATATTCAAAAGCAACTCCTTTAATTCCTGTTTTTTGTCGTTTCTTCCAGCCTTCTTTTGATGCTTTTCTTGTGACATTACTAGCCGTATTAGGCATTCCTTTAAGTAGTGAAATCTCATCTGATGAAAACCATTCTTTCATGATTTTAAAAACCTCCATTTGAAATCAAAATGATTTCAAAAAAATTATTGATACGACCCAATAAAAACAAAGACTTAGCAAAAAGCCTTAAATTTTTATGAAATCTTTTTGAATTCACTATTGATTTCAAAAAGAATCCAAATTATTATCTTTTTAACGCATGAGCTACCGCACGAGGTAGCTCAAAATAAATAAGAAAGAGGATCGCATGATATGAGCCTTAAGAAAAGAGATATGGCACGAGAAGATATTGTTGCTGAATTAAAGAAACGAAAAATCTCACTTCGTTCGTTAGGAATAGAAAATGGATTATCTCCTCATACGTTAAAAAATGCTTTAGATAAATCGTACAGAAATGGCGAAATTATTATTGCAAAGGCAATTGGAATGAAGCCTGAAGATGTGTGGCCTTCTAGATATGACTCTTTTAATAATGCTGCGTAATAGGAGGGGTTATGACTAGTTGGTTTACAGCAAAAGAATTAGTAGGGCTTCCAGGATTACCCGAACATTCTCAAACATATCAAGAATGGCTAAAAAAAACGGGTGGGAATTCAGAAGAAAAGAAGGAGTTAAAGGTGTTGCTTATGAATTCTCAATGAATTCACTACCAATACAAACCCAAACCGCCCTGATGAAAAAACAGGGAAAAGTAAACGTCGGTGGACAAGAAATCGTACTACCGAAACCAAAAGAAAAAACCTCTTATTGCAGTGAAGCACTTTGGGCTCGTTGAAATAAAGCAGGTGCAAAAGCGCAAGACAAAGCAAAGAAAACGCTTAAAGCCGTTCAGGCTGTACAGCAGTTAATGAACCACCAGGTTCCAAAAATGGACGCTTATCAATCTGTTTCTGACGAGTTCGGAATTCCAGTGGCAAGCCTTCGTAGATATTGCGCACAAGTAAAACGAATAGACATTGCTGATTGGGCTCCTGCTCTTCTACCGAAACATAAAGAAGCAGCTCAACTAGCAAGAAAGAAACACTTTGCAGAGATAGACGACCAAGCATGGGACTTTATCAAAGCTGATTATCTATCAAACGAAGAGCCAACCCTCACCGTTTGTTATGAAAGATTAAAAGATGCAGCGTCACACAACGGATGGAAGATCCCAAGTTACGACAGCATTAGAAGAAGAATGGCGTTTGAGGTTCCTGTAGAGCAGCGCGTCATGTTACGTAAAGGTGAGCACGCATTATTAATGATGTACCCACCGCAAGAACGCAGCGTAGCAGACTTGCACGCAATGCAATGGATAAACGGAGATGGTTACCAACACAACGTCTTTGTTAAATGGTTTAACGGCGAAATCCTAAGACCAAAAACATGGTTCTGGCAAGACATATACAGTCGCAAGATCATCGGATGGCGAACCGACATAAGCGAAAACACAGACAGCATTCGATTATCAATGATGGATGTGTTCGACAAGTTCGGAATACCAAAAGAAATAACGATCGATAACACCAGAGCAGCAGCAAACAAATGGATGACGGGCGGCGTACCAAACCGATACCGATTCAAAGTAAAAGAAGATGACCCACTAGGCATCATCCCAATGATGGGAATAAAGCTGCACTGGTCAAGCGTCATATTAGGAAAAGGTCATGGTCAAGCCAAGCCGATAGAACGAGCGTTTGGTGTAGGTGGTTTAGATGAATACATCGATAAACACCCATTAAACCGAGGTGCTTATACAGGCCCTAACCCAATGGCAAAACCAGACAACTACGGCAGCACCGCGATAGACGCAGAAGTGTTTCTACAGTCGGTAGCGAAAGGCGTAGAAATGTTCAACGCAAAAGAGAACCGAAGTTCGGAAGCGTGCCAAGGTTTCATGAGTTACAACCAAGCATTTAATGCGAGTTACGAAAGCTCAGCAATACGCAAAGCAACACCAGAGCAATTGCAACTAATGATGCTGCAAGCAGAAGCAACAAGAGTATCGCAGCACGGAACAATTACCCTGTCAGCAGGGGGAAGTTTACAAGGTCGTAAGAACCGTTATCACCATGAAACGCTGACCAACTTTATAGGGCAAAAACTAGTAGCAAGATTCGACCCACTAGCGCTGCATGAATCAGTAGAAATCTACACCCTTCAAGGTGTTCGAATTTGTACCGCAGCATGTTTAGACAAAGTAGGTTTTGGCGATACGCAAGCAGCAAGAGAGCATACACGCAAGCGTACACAATTTGGAAAAGCAAACAAGATAGCCGCAAAAGCGCAGCATGAAATGACCGCACTTGAAGCAGCTGCATTAATGAAACCTTTGGAAGAAGAAGTAGTACCAGAGACGAAAATAGTAGAACCATTTAGACCAGTTTCAATCGGCAGTAATGCAGTGAAAGCACAGCCGAAATATGAAGAAGATGCGGAAGAAGAATATGAAGAAAATTTCGCAGCAAGTATCGCTAAATGGCGTAGCACTAAAAATTCAAACAGCATTTAAACATTAGGTAACTGGAGTATAAAAAATGACAAACGTAACAGCGATTTCACAAGCGCAAGAATCAAAAAGTGTAGACACACTAATGCGCATTCGCACCATCTTAGATAGCAAAGAAGTCAGTGCTTCACAGCTTGCAAAAGAGATGAGTGTTTCTCCTGCAACTATTAGCCAAATTTTGAAAGGAAGCTACAAAGCGGACACCACAAAAATCATTGAAAAAATGGCGAAATGGCTAACGCTTCGTGAGCAAAAAAACAACGCACCAATCACTAACCCAGGCTTTGTTATGACAACCACAGCAAAGCAAATTATCAACGACATGACGTATGCACAAATCAGTGAATCTATCGTCGTTATCTATGGTGCTTCAGGGGTTGGTAAATCAGAAGCAATTCGTGAATACAAACGTACCAACAACAACGTTTGGCACATTACAGCTAGCCCTAGTCGATCAAGTTTAACTGAGTGTCTTTATGAACTAGCAATGGAACTAGGAATGGACGACGCACCACGTCGTAAAGGGTCACTTTCTCGCGTTATCCGAAACCGACTACAAGGCTCTGAGGGGTTAGTCGTGATCGACGAAGCAGATCACCTAGATTACCCAACACTAGAAGAGCTTCGCATCATGCAAGAAGAGACAGGAATAGGAATGGTTCTTGTCGGTAACAACAAAGTGTATACGCAGCTAACGGGCGGCCGTCGTAACGAAGACTTTGCACGCTTGTTTTCACGCATTGCAAAGAAACGTGGCATCCACAAAACAAAACAAGCTGATGTAAAAGCCATTGCTGAAGCATGGGGAATTCATCAAGAAGCTGAGCGTAAAACAATGATCAACATTAGTGAGCGCCCAGGTGGTTTGCGACTACTAAGTAAGACACTAAAACTGGCCGCAATGTTTGCCAATGGTTCAACCATTACCGACAAAACATTACGTGCCGCTTTCCAAGAATTAGAGACGAATGAGTAAGGAATAAATTATGTGTGATTATCAAGGTTATGAGTTTGGAGCTCCATATCCAGATGGGCAATGTGTGGATGGGTTTATGTGGGATTTAGACAGTGGAGGAACAGATGAAGATGGAAATAGTTATCTAGATGAAGGTGGTTATATTCCGTGTCCTAGATGTAATCAAAAAGCAAGAGTTAAATACCTTTCTGATGAAATTGAAGAACAAGGATATTCCTCACTAGACCATCCATTTACAACAAAGATGGTAAAGAATCAGTTTAGAAATATCCCATCAAATATGCGTCGAATGGCAATGCGTTATTGGAGAAGAGGACGAACTCTAGCAATTAAAGAAGCTAAATCTTACGGAGAATAAAAACAATGACACCGATGAATGAAAAGCGTCGCGCAGCCAAGAACGTCATTGAGCTGCTAGAGCGAAAAGGAATGGATGTTCATACCATCAACCTAAATTTTAATCGACCAGTAATCACCATCTCAAACCCAAGCTGCGAGCTGATGATGCAAAGTTCATTGATTAAAAGTGCGCATCAAAACGAGCAGAAATTAATAAGAACCACCAGATACAAAGGATGCATTGTCAACTGGAAAACAGACGAAACCAAAGAAGCAATGTTCCAATTCGCACTAACGTTGAAAGACATTTTTATTAAGCCAACACCGATTTTAAATTAAGAGAGAAACATCATGAAAAATGCAACCGTAATTAGTAAGAAAGTTTATATGAGCGTTTTAGACCAACAAAAAGAAACGCTTGAGAAGAAATTGGAAAACGCTCAAGCCGATTTGAACGCGCTACTAAAAGCAATCTCAGAACTAGAAAAAGAAGACTTTAATGAAGTTAAAGTTACTGACGAAAACGGCTCTTACACTTTTTCAATCATCAAGGAATAAGACATGAAAACTTCAATCTATCCACCACAAGGCTACCGTAACAACGCACTAGGTCACCTAGTACCAGAAACGCAAATTAAAGAAATCGACAAGCTGCGTGATGATGTCGTTAACAGCATCGTAGAAAAAGCATTAAAAGTTCAAGCAACCGTTTCAGAGTTTAAGCAATCAGCAATGTCAGAAGTGGCTGATTTCGTAGACCTAAGCGCAGAAGAATACGGCGTTAATTACGGTGGAACAAAAGGAAACGTAACCCTACTTTCTTTTGATGGCATGTACAAAGTTCAACGCTCAGTTGGAGAGCATCGTATCTTTGATGAGCGCATCCAAGCAGCCAAAGCAAAAATTGATGAATGCATCATGCGCTGGTCAGAAGGGTCAAGCGACCAAATCAAATCACTAGTTGATCATGCGTTCCGCGTAAGCAAGCAAGGACACATCGACGTAAACCAAGTGCTTAGTCTTCGTCAGTTAAATATTGATGATGCAGATTGGATAGAAGCAATGGAAGCTATCGCAGATTCAATCCAAGTGACAGGAACCTGTGCATATCTAAGAGTGTATAAACGCGATTTAAACGGTAAGTACAACCAAATCTCATTAGATGTAAGCAAGCTATAGCGAGGTGTAAATGCTCATCCAAACCCGATACGGAAAAATCAGGGTTTCTTACCACGCAATAGAGCGTTGGAAAGAGCGAACAGGACGCAGTGAGCAGCAACTAAAAACGGCGGTGGAAACATCCCACCGCCCAACCAAACGCCAACTGCGAATAATCATGAAGCGCGAGCAAGGCTTTAAACCAAAACGAATACTCGAATGCCAGCACGCATACTTCATTATCAAAAATCATAACATCGTCACGGTGTACCAAAAAGAAAGGCAATGGATATGAAAAAAGAAATCTACCACTACCAGTACTACGCAAACATGGCAGCTCGCGCAGAGCGTCAAGGTTTATACGGAATAGCAAAAGACGCATGGTGGGAAGCCTCACTAAATACAGCGCTAGATACATCAAATAAAAACTTAAGATGGTCAATTGCTCGTGCTGAATTTTGTGACTCACGCTTCGCAAGAGGAGAACAACATGGGTAACGAACTGCAACGCTCATTCACCACCGCTCACTCATACAGTGCCATAGAGCGAGAAATAGAAATGGCACAAGTGCTGATAGATGAAGAAGGCACCGCTTTTCCAGACAGCAGCTTTGAAGAAGGTTACATCGCAGCAATGCAGTTCATCCTAACCAGACAAGGCTCAAACGTAAGAGAAGAATACGAAGCGTTAATGGATGAGCAAGATGGCCTCAAAGAGTAGCAAAGAATTAATCGCCTACATTCAAACGTTCAACAGATGCAACAAAGAAGAAGCAGAACAGTGGGCAGATAAACATTGTGGCGATTGGAGAAACACCCCACTACCAAAAGCCAAAACCATAATCAAAAAAGTAACAGATAAGGAAGATGAAGATGAGTAAATCAATAAGTAAAGAAATGTGGAAAAAGCTAGAAGAAGAAATGTCGCACATGTTTGTGAATGTTGTATTCAGTTACCAAGGATATGAAATAACAGTAACACGTGTACGTGAAGGCGAATCAAAAACGTGTCTTGGTATTTATATTGATGACGTAATGAAAGGGGCTTGGCTTCTAGATAAAACAGAAGATAAACCATCAATCATGAAAGAAGTTTGTTGCACAAAACAACGTCATCATTATTCACCATCAAGGGCGAAAAAATTGATTAAACAATTTGGGAAAAGAAGAGTGTTAGAGATAGTTCCTGATATTCACGACAAGTATGAATATCTTATGCCGTACTTCTCTAAAGCATCCGTTCTCTGTCGTCAGTACAAAAAATTAGAAGGCATCGAGCTAGTAAAAGCCGATTGCATGGGAGACGAATAATGAAACTAACACGCTGCCCATGCTGCCATGCCAACATTCATTTAGATGCTCTGATTCAAGATGATGCAGGAAGAGAACTACTGGCAACTATGGCAACACTACCCGATTTTGTAGCGCGACCATTGCTTAACTACCTTGGTTTATTTCGCCCAGCAAAATCCGATTTATCAAACACCAGAGCATTACGATTACTCAAAGAAGTGGTTGATGAATACATAGCAGATCATGTTCTTGCTTCGGCCCTAGTTGAGTGTGTAAACAAACTAAGAGAAAAGCGATTGCAGTTTAATGATTCAAAACCATTAGCCAATCACAACTACTTAAAACAGGTTTACCAAACCGTAGCGGTAAAAAACAACGTAAGCCCAGAGAGACGCAAGAACAACAAAGAGCCAGAAACCCCAGTGCAACAAGACAACAGCGCATGGTACATCGAGCAAGCAGAAAGAATGATCAAGGTTGGACAAGACCCATTCGGAGATAAAAGTCCAATAGCCAAAAAGCTAAAAGAAATGAATTGGAGCCCAAAACAATAAAGCGAAACAACTAAGGTTCGCGCCTTAGTTGTCTGCCTAGAGTGGTTTCTAGGTACTGATGAGCAGCCACAAGATAAAGGAGGGTTTTATGTTTGGAGAATACACACCATTGATGAAACCAGGAATATTAAAACGCAGACTCGCAAATGGTAAATCAAGAATAGATACACTGCTAGGGTTAGAAAAGTACTGTCCCAATTGCCAAGAATACTGGCCTCAAGACACATTATTCTGGAGCCTACGCAGCTGTAATCAACATGATGGATTGCAAACTTGGTGCAAAGCGTGCCAAAGCGAAAGCAAAACCAAATCAAGAGCGAGTCATGCATAAGGAGGATTTATGTCTAACAACCTCAAGCTAGTTCAAATCGCAAAGCGAGACTTGAACATGGACGATGATATTTACCGAGATTTATTAGAGCGCATCACAGGCCAAAGAAGCTGCAAAGGGTTAAGTGATTTCGCACTATCAAAAGTCGTCAACGAAATGAAGCGCAAAGGCTTTAAGCCAAAGCAAAGTAAAAAAATTAAGTTGTCACCGCCCAGTTCTGACAAAGTAAGAGCAGCCGAAACGCTAAAAATCAGAGCAATATGGATAACCATGTATAAGCATGGCTTTGTAAGAAACCGCTCAGAAACAGCATTAGACGCTTACGTAAAGCGAATGACAAATAACAGCAATGGCAAAGGCGTAGCAAAAGCCGCATGGTTAAACAGCACCCAAGCCTACAACGTATTAGAAGCACTAAAGAAATGGCATTACCGCCTAATGGCAGAATCCATTATTAAACAAGGTGGACGCATTCCACTAAATAACGATTTAACAGGCCCAGCAGGTTACGACTTGTTGAAAGAACATTTTGAAGATGGTTATTTGCAGAATAAAGAATCGGTGAGATAGATGAAAAAAGTATTAGTAACGAAAGAATGGCGAGAACGAGCAATGAAAGCTATTGAATCAGAAAATTCTTGCTGCGCGTTCATTGAAGGTCTTCGTGTTTTTATTGCTACCAAGTTAACACCAGAGCAACAAAACGAATTAGAAATAGAAATTCAAAGTTGGATGGATGTATTTAATATGGAAAAGGTGAACTAAATGGTAGATATCGTTGACTTTACTAGAAAGCAACAATTCAAAATTGGTGAAAAGAAAGTTAGTGATTATCAATGCGCTCATAGTGAATTAACTATTGATGAAAAAAGGCGCTTAATTGTTTGTGACAATTGCGGTCAACATTTCGATGCATTCGATTATGTAATGAAGATTGCAGAGAAAGAAATAAGAATTAGAAGCAATCTAAGATATTTAAGAGGTAAAACAAAACAATTAAGTGAAGAGATAGAAGATAAAAAACGCGAGTTAAGAAACATTAAAGCCCAAGTAAACAGAGCGAATAAACGCTCTACGCAAAAGGAAAAATAGACATGAATGATAATTTACACGTGACGCCGCTTGGTAAAATTCTTCGAGCTATTCGAATTAAAGAGTGTTTAACGTTGAGAGATATGGCGGTATCTATCGGAATTGGTTCTGCCTATCTTTCTTCAATTGAGTACGGAAAGATAATAGATTCTAATGTTGTAGAGAAAATTAAAACTGTATACAAGTTAAATTCTACTCAGATTTCAGCACTAAACAACCAGTCAGAAAACTAAAAACCATCCCACCACCCAACACCTCAAGGTAAAATAAAACCACCCAATCAAACGGGTGGTTTTTTTTATTTGGAGGTAATCATGAGACCAGCAACCCAAAGTGCAGAGCACAATCAAGACCTGTTTGGATTTACAGAAGTCACAGCAGAAGATATCGACAACATGGTCGATGAAGAAGAGAAAGTAAGATGGCCAGAAGACATGCGCCAAATGTATGACTTACTTGCAACCGATTTAGAAAACGCAGGCATAGACAAATCACTTGCCATTACTCAGTTAAATTCTATTTGCAAAACCTTCGGTGGGATGCAATTCTACCTCCCACGCGGCGAAGCACTCAGTAACATGATCTTAAAGTTTAGCGTCTGGAACGATTTTAAAGGCGACAACGTTAGAGAACTAACCCGAAAATACGACATGAGCGAAAACCATGTTTATCGAATAGTCAAGATGATGCGAGCAAGAGAAATCAAACGCCGTCAACCTAGTTTGTTTTAAGGATAGAATAATGAAACATTTATTAATCGCTATGTTGGTACTTGCTTTTTCAATGCCATCTTTAGCTAAAGAACTACCAAATGTAGATTTAATGGTAAGCAGGATTAATGACAGTGGGTTTACAAAATCCAATGAATGGAAAGATATTGGAGATAGCAAAAGTCAATCAGTAAAAAATGGGGTTATTTTTGTTAGTAAAAATAATGTATCATCTATGATGACAATTGCTGGAGAAAGTGAAGCTGAGATAATGCTTTCTTATTCTTTTGCTAATCTTCATTGTGTTACCACTTCATTGTCTGCTATAAACATGCTTCAAAATGAAACGCTAAAAAAGTCAATGATGGAGAGCTTCACATCTGCGCTTGGTGCTTATGAAAATAAAGTAAGCACACTAGTATGGGGCTACCATTTTAAAACGAAATTAACAAAAACAAAGCTAGGATTAATAGCTTCTTGCTCACTTGAGTAACATCACCGAAGGTTAATTTATCCCACCTCCTAACATAAAGCACAATCTATAAAAATTAACTTCCGTTAATGTTTATAGGTTGTGCAATGAAAACACTAACTCTCCACCGAAATTATTTCACACATGGCACGTTCTCCATTCTTTGCGATGAGAACGGCAACCCAATGCTAAAAACCGTCGAGCGTGAATGGGCTAATAACACGCCTAATATCTCGTGCATTCCTGAAGGTGTTTATGATGTAACACCGCACGATTCACCACGCTTTGGTAAATGTTTAGCGCTATCAGCACCATCACTTGGTGTCACTATTTACGGTCCATCAATTCGTACACACTGCCTAATCCATGCCGCAAACAAACCATCACAGCTTCAAGGTTGTATTGCACCAGGTCTAGATTTTGGTGTGGTTGATAACGAGTGGGCAGTATTAAGCTCTCGTGATGCACTTCTTGAGTTGATGAACTACATCGACCACAAGCCTGCAAAATTAATTATTCGCAAGGCATAACCATGGGCGCGAATTGGGAATACTCAAAAACCAAAGGGCGTGAAATGCGCTTAGAAGCAGAGTTACGCTTTGCTACCACTGGTGAGCCAGTCCCAACCGCACCCCCTTTATTCAGTCACGATGCCACCATGCAAAGTCTATTTTCAAAAGCATGGAACCGTGTCACCCCTGTTGATATTCGAGTCCATTGTAAAAAGGATGTGCCAATACAACCCAAAGGGGATCGATTATCAAAACTTAGGAGTTTACGAAAATGTCACTTTCATTAATGGCATCCGTCGCTTCACTGGCGGTAAAGCTAGGGCCAACGGTAATACGTGGTGTGTCCAGTTTATTTGGTGGCTCAGACACCGCAGATAAAGTAGCAAACATTGTTGAAGTAGCCGACAAGCTAACCGACCAATCAGATAAAGAAAATCTGATTATGAAAGAGCTTGGAAACCTACCACCAGAATCCCTTGCTCAACTTGAAGAGTTAAAAATAGCGCTTGAAAAAGAAAACACGCGCCGTTTAGAAATTGCAGCACAAGATGCACAAGCCGAGCACGAACAAGCGCAAGCCACAATCAGAAACGGTGATGTATCTGGTGACCCTGTTGTGCGACGCTCTCGACCACGTATTGCATTTTGGAGTTTTATTGCTACTGCTATTTACGTTATTTCAATGTCAGTCGCCAATGCTTACTCATATGGAACAGGTCCAGACATGGCCGTAGCAGGTTTATTAATGTCTCCTTGCGTGGCTTACCTTGGTTTGCGTCACCGTGAAAAAACAGTAGGAACTGCATCATGACAGACCAATTTGATAGAGCTCAAGAAAATGACGAACGCTTTCAAAGCAATAGCCTAAAGCGTCATCAAGAAAATCGAATTACAGAAACACCGGATGAAGATGATCACGGCCGATATTGTTTAACGTGTGGCAATCTCATTTCGCAAGAACGCCTTAATGCCAACCCTAGTGCAGTGCGTTGTGTTCCTTGTCAATCAAAACAGGAATCGTAAATGGAAGTACTCAAATCATGGTGGCCGATGATTTGGGCGTTGGTTCTAACGCTCGTTCAAATCATCCAAATTCTTTTAGCCAAAACTTACGCTCGACGTGAGGAACTAGAAAAGGTGAACAAGAACGTGGCAGATTTAACCGAGCAAATAAAGCATCTACCTTCTCATCAAGATGTGCAAAATCTAAGGCTAGAGCTTTCAGAAACTCGCGGAGAGCTGCGAGAGCTAAAAGCGGAAATAAAACCAATCAACCATTTGGCACAATTGCTATTAGAGCAACAGCTAAAACAAGATAAATGAGGTTCAAATGAGCTTTAAAGAACTTTTAAAACAAGACCAACACTTGGTCATTTTGCGATCATTGCTTGAAATGCCATCTTACGAAGCAAACGAATCTATTATTGATTCATGCCTAGATTGTTACGGCCACAATGTAAGCCGTGATACGGTTCGCACTCGTATCAGTTGGTTAGAAGAGCAAGAGTTAGTGACCACTCGTGAGTTAGCAGGTTGCATGATTGCTAAGTTAACTAGCCGTGGTGAAGATGTGGCAACAGGTCAAGCCGTTGTCCCTGGCGTAAAACGCCCACGAGCATAGGAGCAACCAATGACGATTACTGCACCTGTAAACCGAAAGTCTAAAATTTCGCTATTACCAGAAGAGATAAAGCAGCAATTAAACGTGCTTATTCGCTCTGGCAATATGCAGCAAAAAGACATACTCGCCGCTGTGCACGAAATGATTGACGAAGCAGGACTAGGTGAAGATGCCAAGCCAAGCCGTTCAAGCTTCAACCGCTACGCCAAGAAAATGGAAAACATGGGGGCACGTATTCGTCAGGCTCGTGAAGTGGCCGAAGTCTGGACAGCAAAACTTGGAGATGCCCCTACCTCAGAGTTAGGTAAGTTGCTGCAAGAGTTCGTTCGTACTATGGCGTTTGAAACATCATCGCACATGATGGAAGAATCAGAAGCTAACCAAGAGCCAATACCACCAAAGGCATTAGCACAATTAGCATTGGTTATTCAACGTATCGAGCAATCATCAATGGTGTCTCATAAAGTTGAGCAAGAAATTCGTAAAGCCTTTGCTGAAGAGATGGTTGCAAAAACTGATCAAGTAGCTAAGAAAGCAGGACTAACGTCAGACACCGTGAAGATGTTGAAAGCCGAGCTACTAGGAATTTCATAATGACAGAATCACTGAACGTCAATTCGATTACTGAAAACATCCTTGTCAAGTTCGACAAGGATGAGCTTTTACTTGGATATCAGAAACGTTGGATAGCCGATGAATCAGTGCTTAAGATTGCAGAGAAGTCACGTCGTACTGGTTTGACGTTTGCTGAAGCGGCAGATTCTGCGCTGAGTGCTGGCACTGCCAAAAGTGAAGGTGGAAATAACGTCTTCTATGTTGGTTCGAACAAAGAAATGGCACGAGAGTTTATTGATGCTGTTGCTCTATGGGCCAAGATATTCGATAAAGCGGCTGGAGAAGTTCAAGAAGATATTCTCAACGATGAAGACAAAGACATTCTTACCTTTGTCATCTACTTTGAATCGGGTTTAAAGGTTCAGGCGTTATCGAGTAACCCTTCAAACCTTCGTGGTATGCAAGGAACGGTTATTATCGATGAGGCTGCATTTCACGAGCGATTAGCTGAAGTACTAAAAGCCGCCCTTGCATTAACCATGTGGGGTTCTAAAGTCCGTCTTATATCTACTCACAATGGTATAGACAATCAATTCAATCAGTTAATCCAAGATAGCCGAGCAGGTAAAAAGCGTTACTCAATCCATACCGTTACCCTTGATGATGCTTGTTTAGAGGGGCTCTATCAGCGAATTTGTCAGGTAACAAAGCAAGAATGGACTCAAGAAAAAGAAGATGAATGGAAGAGTAATCTTCTCAAAGACACCGCAACTGAAGAAGATGCATTAGAAGAATATCAGTGTATACCAAAGAACGGCGGCGGTGCTTATATTAGTCGCGGATTACGTGAACGAGCTGCACGTTTAACTGATGCACCAGTTTTATCCTTTACAGGAACGTCAGAGTTTAACCAAGCTAAAGAGCACATTCGTGAAGCCGAGATGAAAGAATGGCTAGATGAACACGTTCAGCCAGAGCTTGATAAGTTGGATCCTAAACTTCGTCATTCACTAGGGGAAGATTTCGCGCGTTCTGGAGACTTAACTGTTTATGCACCAATAGCGGTTCATAATGACACAACGCGAGAAGTTCCATTTTTATTAGAACTTGGTAACGTGCCATTCAAACAGCAAGAACAAGCCCTCTATTATATATGTGATCAACTGCCTCGCCGTGATGGTATTTATCTCGATGCACGTGGTAACGGCCAATACTTAGCCGAGCAAGCAAGATACAAATACGGTGAAGAAGTAGTGGAAGTCATGTTGTCTGTGTCTTACTACCGTGAAAATATGCCATCGTTTAAAGCCGCTTTTGAAGACGACGAACTACTGCTACCAAAGCATGAAGACGTCATTACCGACTTGGGACAAATACAAATCAAGGCCGGAGTGCCAAGTATTGATTCAAGCAGAACCAAAGGCGAAAACGGAAACAAACGACACGGCGATAGTGCTATCGCTATTTGGTTTGCCTACTTAGCATCAAAGGCTGATATCACCCGTTACGGTCTACATACCATTAAAGCCGTTGGTGATGAAACAACGCGATCCTTTTATGGAACAGCAGAAGACAACAACCGATTTGAAGATATGCCGCATCAAGACTTGCGCGGTAAAGGAATTAGACTATGACCGGAATTTTAGACGCACAAGGTAAACCAATAAAAGCAGATAAAGCACTGCTGTCTGAAGATATTGCTAAAGCCTTCACCACCAGTGTAAGAAACCCACGCCCTTCAAGTGTGGCATCAACAGTGACTCCTCAACGTTTGGCCGGATTACTTCGTGCAGTGATTGATGGCAACGACCCAGAAGCGTTCATGACATTAGCTGAAGAAATGGAAGAGCGTGATCTACATTACGCTGCGCAACTTCGTACCCGTAAATTAGCCGTCGCTGCTATTTCTCCAAGTGTAGAGCCATGCAGTGAAAGCGAACAAGACATGCTAATGGCAGAGCGCGTTCGTGAAGTGATGAATGATGATCAAATTCCAGAGTTGTTTTTTGATTTACTCGATGGACTTGGTAAAGGGTTAGCTGTTGTTCAAATTCTTTGGAATACACAAAAGTCACCGTGGAAACCAAAAGATTACACATGGGTAGACCCAAGATATTTGCGCCAAGATAAAGACACGTTATCTAAAATTTTACTTATCAGTAATGACGCTCCAAGCGGTGAACCTTTAGAGCCTTATAAATTTATGGTTCATACCCCACGCTCGAAATCGGGCAGCGTATGGCGCAATGGCCTAGCTAGATTAGTTGCCGTGATGTACATGCTAAAGTCATTCACCATTCGTGATTGGTGGGCCTTTGCTGAAGTGTTCGGTATTCCAATTCGTGTGGGTAAGTATGGCGCGAACGCAAGTCCAGATGACATCAATACGCTAGTCAATGCCATTGGTCGTATTGCCAGTGATGCAGGTGCAGTTATTCCGGAATCCATGAAACTGGAGCTAATTGAAACCGCAAAAGGCAATGGCGGTAATACTCTATTTGAGAACATGGCACGTTGGTGTGATGAGCAAATAAGTAAAGCCGTGCTTGGTCAAACCATGACAGCCGACAATGGCAGCTCACAATCACAAGCCACTGTTCATAACGAAGTGCGTTTAGATATTGCAAAATGGGACGCAAGACAACTAGAAGCGTGCGTTAACGAATACCTGGTTAAGCCTTACATTATTCTTAATTGGGGTGTACAAGACTGTTACCAAAAGTGCGCATCAAAGTTCATGAGCCAGAAGATCTAAAAGTCTTTGTTGACTCTTTAACACCAATGATTGATCGCGGCGTTCGTGTGACTGAAGATTCAATCTTAAATAAGTTCGGACTAAAAGCGGCAGAAGATAGCGAACGAGTACTTCATCCCGTTAACCAAGTTCAAACCCCAACCCCAACAGAGTTAGGGTTAAACCGTCGCCTTGCTATTAACCAAGTAAGCAAAACGGTAGATAAAGAAATTGAAGACATGACAAACGAAGCCATGAAAGATTGGGTAGAAACCGCAGAGGATTTCATGAACCCAATCTTATCATTGGCAAATTCTGTCGATACCTTTGAAGAGTTCAACGCCAAGTTACCGCAACTTCAAGAAGAACTAGGTGCAGACGCGTTCGTCGCAGCTATGACGGAGTATATGTTTAAAGCAAGAGGATTGGGAGACGCGAAAGATGCCTAATGAAAGCGTGATCTCAAAAGAAGCATTAGCATGGTTTAAAAAGAAAGGCATAGAGCCTTCTTTTGATTACCGTGACGTGTGGGAAGAAGAGCACGCAAACGCCTTCACCGTAGCAAAAATGCTCAATGCTGATTTGCTTGTCGAAGTAAAAGGGTTAATCGATGAAGCCATAGAGCAAGGCCAAACCTTTGTACAGTTCCGCGACATACTAAAACCACTGTTAGTAAAATCCGGTTGGTGGGGCATTCAAGAAATGGATGACCCAACCACCAAAGAAACAAAGCTCGTTCAATTAGGCAGTGAAGGACGTATAAAAACCATTTACAAAACCAACATGAGAACAGCAAGAGCTGCTGGGCAATGGGAACGAATAGAACGAACAAAACGAGCTATGCCCTATTTGCTTTATCAGCTAGGCCCATCTCTTGAGCATAGACTTGAGCATGTTAAATGGAATGGAATATTGCTGCCAGTGGGTGATGAGTTTTGGATTAACCATATGCCCCCAAATGGATGGGGGTGTAATTGTTGGATAAGGCAGGTATCAAAGTTTGAAGCCGATAAACTTATCCAGGATAAAAAAGTAACAACCACTGCACCACCAGATAAAACTAAGAAGTGGGTAAACAAAAGAACAGGAGAAGAAACCACCTTACCAGTAGGAATTGATCCAGGTTGGAACTACAATCCTGGTAAAGAGCGAGAAAAAGCACTTTCTCTAGACCTAGTTCAAAAAGAGACGTTAATGCGTCAAACGCTCTCTAAGGGCGTTTAAAATGAAATTAAGATAATCACGAGATAAAAAAAGTTTAAACGCGCTCAGTTAAATTTAAACAGTGTTTAAATGCGGTTTTATAATGTATTTAGGTTAGCAGTTGTCTTTCAGCTTGCTAACCTGATTTTTATCTGTAATCTATAAAGCCTTCCCCTTCGCAATACCTAATCCAAAACTCACCTATTTTAATCAATCGATGTTATTCACAATGTCTTCGCACGTCGGTGCATTATGAACTCCTACCAAGAAACATATCAATCAACCACAAGGAGATTGCTATGTAACGGTCAATTTATGGAGTAAGTAATGAGTCGCAAATTATATACCGCCCTTTGCTTTAGTCTTTCCAATACGGTTTCACCAGAAGGCCTTTGGCTTCCTATGATTCCTGCTGGAAATTTTTCAGGTATTGATAAGCGTTCTTGGACAAACTCAAACCCTGATGCCGTTGTTGCTGCGTTTCAAAAAAAATTGCCTTTTGATATCGAGCACTCAACACATATCAAAGCACCAAACGGTGACCCTGCGCCTGCTGTCGGTTGGATTGTAGAGTTACAAAACCGTAATGGCGAAGTGTATGGAAAAGTTGAATGGAACAGCGAAGGCCACGAGTTAATTGAAGAAAAGAAATACGCTTATTATTCGCCATCGTTCACTTACGATGAAAATGGAACTGTCATCGAGTTGGCAAGTTCTGGTTTAACTAACAGCCCTAATTTAAATGTACCAGCCTTAAATAGAATAGAGGACGAAGACATGAAGTTTTCTCAAGCAATCGTTGCGGCCCTGTCGCTATCAGCAGAAGCAACAGAAGATCAAGTGTTGACTGCTATCAACTCCCTTAAGTCAGAAAAGCAAGTCGCATTAAACAGTGCGCAGCATCCAGATTTAACCAAGTTTGTTCCAGTTGAAACACATAACGTTGCGCTTAACCGTGCTGAAACCGCCGAAGGTAAATTAAAAGCAGTTGAAGATGCTGAGATTGAAGCATTAGTTGATAGTGCGATTGCCGACGGAAAAGTAGCGCCTGCAAATAAAGATATGTTTGTTGGTATGTGTCGTTCTGAAGGTGGTAAAGAGCAATTCGCCAAGTTCGTAGCTACTGCGTCTGCGGTTGTCTCTGATAAAGAAGACAAAAAACCAAACCTTGCAACTAACAGCAAGTTGGATAAAGAAGAGCTTGCGTTATGCCGCAAGATGAATTTAACCGAAGATGAATTCCTTAAATCAAAGGAAAGCATCGCGGCTTACAATGAACAGAATAAGGACGCGTAATCATGGCGACTGAAGCTCAAATTATTGAAGCACTATTTGTATCTATGAACGCTGCATATGTGAAAGGTGTTTCACGTGCACAGCCTCAATGGGACAAAATCGCAACCGAAGTTCCATCATCGGGTGCATCAAACTTTTACGGTTGGCTAAAAGACTTACCAGAGATTAAAGAATGGGTTGGCGATCGTCAGCTTGCTGATGTGGGTAAACATGGTTATGCCATCACCAACAAAACGTTTGAAAGTTCTATCTCTATCAGTCGTGAAAATGTTGAAGACGACCAAATCGGTCAGTACTCAGTATTAGCAGAGCGTTTTGGTGACCAAGTTACCATGTTCCCTGATAAGTTAGCGTACCCACTATTGGTAGCTGGCTTCACAACATTGTGTTACGACGGCCAAAACTACTTTGATACGGACCACCCATTAGATACTACACCAGCATCGACGTTCTCAAACGTAGTCGGCGACCCATCTACGGATACAGGTTCACCTTGGTTCTTGATTGATAACTCTCAAACGCTAAAGCCGATTGTGTATCAAACCCGTCGTCCATTCGTGTTTAAGAACATGAACCCGACAGAAGAATACACCTGGTTCAACAACAAATTTGCAGCAGGTACAGATGGCCGTTGTGAAGTTGGTTTCTCATTCCCTCAATTAGCGATTGGTTCTAAAGCTGCGCTAACTGAAGCGAACTATGAGCTTGCGGTTAAACAACTTGGTGGCATGAAGCGTGCGGATGGTACACCACTTGGCGTGCGACCAACGACATTGGTGGTTGGTTACGCTAACCGTGCAGCGGCTAAGAAGTTAATCGATCGAATGCTGATTGAAGGTGGCGATACCAATATCTACTACCAGGATGTGGAAGTTGTGGTTTCACCATTCATCGCATAATCAACTCATTATGGCGGTCTCAGTGCCGCCATATTTAAAGGAACAAGGCCATGACAGTTAAAGTTAATCTAAACCCAGATACATGGACTCTTATTTCTTCTGCGGCTGTTGGATACATGGATAACCAATCGGGCAGCGTGGTTAAGTATCGACTTGAAGATTTCGCACCAGATGATGCCGAAATATGGGGGCATCAACTAAAGCTTGAAAAAGGCATCGGGTGGTCACTATCAACGCCGAAAAACATTTACGGAAGAACATCCGGCTCTATCGGTGACGTAATAGTAACGGAAGCCGATAATGTCTGGGGATCTCATGATCTTTTTGTGAATTAAACCCTGATTAATCCCTCTTTATATTGTGTTTAAAAGGAGCTTACTGTGAGTGAAGCATCTAAAAAGAAAACCACAAATAAGTCTAAAACGAAAAAGACAAAGGCTAGTGCAAGCACAAAGCCAGTTCAAGATGGTGATGCCATCAAAACAACGCAAGCCGAACAGAAGCAAACCAAGTCAGAAGTGGCTGCGTTAACGGGTCACTATCAAGTGCCAATCGCGCCAACAAGTGGTTCTGTAGTTGAAAAAGGAAATGGTAAAGATGGTGATTTGGAAACTGGAAATGAAGTGGAAACACAATTGGTCAGCAATTCTGAAAGCAACAATGAGCTTTTTGGGCTTCTTGATCGCAAAACCGATATCGAAGTGCTTGGCGCTATGGAAGTCAGCTCGCGTTCAGACAATGGCTTCTGGCGCAGCGGTGTTCATTTTTCTCGCCTTGAGAAAACAGTGGTTATTGTTGTCAGCGATGATGACATTAAAAACCCTGAGTTATCTCAAAGTGGACTTGGTATTGAAAGCGCGTTTCCTGTGGTGTTTATGGCACCATCACAAGCGAAAAGAGTACACGATGAGCCTCACTTAAATGTTGACGTTCTAGAACTTGAATCCTTGATTGGAGAATAAGCATGGCTATCTACGCAACCAAGCAAGATTTAATAGACCGTGATGAACAAATGCTTTGGAACGTTGCGATTGATAGAGCAACAGACCAATTGAATGACACTGCAATCGAGCAGGCGTTGGAGCAAGCAGACGAAGAGATCGATTCTTTTATCGGTCGTCGATATGTCCTTCCTCTTCCAACCGTGCCAGGCATGTTAAACAAAGTCGCAATGACTATCGCGTTTTACTGGTTATCAGACCGTGACCAACAAGCCACTGAATTAGTAGAAAAACGTTATGAAATGGCATTAACCACATTACGTGAAATTGCGAATGGTAAACGTGAGCTTGGCCTTCCAACGGTAGACACACCAGAAGAAGGAAGCGTAGGTAAAGTAGAGCTTGTTCAAACTAACGAGCGATTATTTACCAGAAACACATTGCGAGGCGTTCTGTAATGGGTATTAGCGTTCAGGTTACTGGAGCAGAAGAGCTTGAGCGCTATCAACGCTTGGTTGATACCTTATCTGATTCGAAACATAAAGATGAATTACTCGATAGCCTTGGTGCCATCGTTGAAAGCCAAACAAGACGACGCATTGCGGATGAAAAAACCGCACCAGATGGTACTGCATGGCAAGCATGGTCAAGCGGTTATGAAAAGACCAGGCATGGTAATCAATCTTTACTGCAAGGAGAAGGCGATTTATTAGATTCAATCCAATACATCGTTGAGAAAAACCAAGTCAGAATTGGTTCACCTCTGCCCTATGCAGGCGTTCATCAAGATGGGTTTTCAGGTCAGGTTCAAGTTGATGCTCACACTAGGCTCATTACTCAAGCGTTTGGTAAAGCGTTAGCATTTCCTGTTTATCAATCCGTTGCAGCATTTAGCCGACAAATGGAAATACCACAACGTCAGTTCTTAGGGCTTAGTAGCGACAACCAAACCGAAGTCTTTGCGGTTATCGGTGACTTTTGGAAGGAAGTAATGGCATGACAACATCAAGACCCAGTTTACAAACGCTTGGTTCTACCGTATGGGCAAGCGAACAAGTGGTTTCTTATCTTAAGACCAAGCTTGAAGGTGGAAAGAACGACGTAGACAAAGTTCAAAGTGTTGAACGTCATATCGGAAAGTTCGATAAACCAGATGAAGTAAAGCGTTGGATGGGAAATCGTGATGGTGGTATTCGTGTTGCGGCTGTTCGTATTCCAAAGATAGAGAACATCGGCTCAGAACTAATCGGAACCATTAACTTTGCAGCCTATGTGTTCATGACCGACATGTGGGGATATTCAAAAGACGTACGTGCTGAAGTCGTCACGGCCAAAGTAGCTCAAGCAATCATGAGCCGAGGATGGCACAAAACCTACAACGCAAAATCAACGGCGTTAGATGTAAGAGCCGATAATTTATATAGCGGAAAAATTGATGAATTAGGTGTATCTATTTGGGTGGTGACATGGACACAAGATTGGCGTCTCGATGTGGAGATTAATCTTGATGATCTAGACCCATTCCTAACGTTTGATTTTAAAGCCCCAATTGCTGATGGTGCACCAGTGCTAGAAGCAGAGATTCAATTACCACAGGATCCACAACCATGATGATTACTGTAAAACCTAAAAAAGAAGACGTTCTTGTTCGTAAGCCTGACGGAACGCACCTAGACAAAAAAGGCGAAAAAGTAAAGCGCACTGCTTTTTGGGTTCGCCGTATTAATGATGGTGATGTTATCCGCGTTGAAGCCGAAGAGCACAAAGCCAAAGAAGCGAAAGCTAAGGCAAGCACTAAAGATAAAGGAGACAAATAATGTCACTAGGTTCTATCCCCAATGATATTCGCGTTCCTCTGGTTTATATCGATATTGATAACAGCCAGGCACTAAGCGGAACGCCAGCGCAAGCACAAAAGATTTTGGTGATTGGTCAGCAATTATCAGGCGCAGCAGCAACGCCGTTAACCCTAGAGCGCATCACTACGAGCGAAAGCCGTTGGGACGAGTTATACGGAAAAGGCTCAATGATGGCTCTTATGCTTAAAAAGCTGCGTAAGGCTAACTTCTCTACCGATGTTTACGCTCTTGGTGTTGCTGATTTAACCGCAGGAACGCAAGCAAAAGCAGAGTTAACTATTACTGCATCCAATGCAAAAGCAGGTGTGATCGCTTTATTAGTGGCTGGTCAATCGGTTCAAGTAGCAGTTAAAGACGATAACACCGCTGCTGAAATTGCTACTGCTGTTATCGCAAAGGTCACTGAGCTAACAAACCTTCCTGTTTCAGCTGCACTAAAATCAGGTGAAACAGAAGTCGTTGAATTTACTTGTAAGCACAAAGGCGTAACGGGTAATGACTTAGATATTCGCTATAACTACTATGATGGTGAAGTGCTTCCTCAAGGTGTCACACTGGTTAAAACGGCATTTACAGGTGGTGCAGGCACACCAGATATGGCGTCCATTGTCGCCGCTATTCCTGATGAATGGTACAACCACGTGGTCAACCCATACAACGACACTCAAAGCATGAACGACTTGCGTGATGAATTAGTCGAGCGTTGGGGTCCACTTAAAATGATTGAAGGTATTGCCTATACCGCTTTTCGTGGCACGTTTGCTGAATCGGGATCTTACGGCCAAGCACGTAATGATTTCTTATTTAGCTGTATGGGAACCAATGCCGCACCTAACCCAACATGGGAATGGGCAGCAAGTTATGCAGGTATTGCCTCATACAACTTAGCGATTGACCCAGCGCGTCCGCTGCAAACGTTAATCTTGCCAAGTTTATTACCACCGCAAAAAGAAGTGGTTTGGGATTTAACCGAGCGCAACCTTCTACTTAAAGATGGCATTGCAACGTATACCGTCACACCGGGTGGACAAGTCGCCATTGAGCGTGAAATCTCAATGTACCGTGAAAACATTTACGGTGACCCAGACCCAAGCTATTTAGATATTACTACGCCTGCAACATTGGGCTACTTACGTTACTCGATGCGTACCATGGTAACCAACCGTTACCCACGCCATAAGTTAGCAAATGATGATGTTCTGCCACAGTTAGATCCTGCTCAACCCGTGGTAACACCAAAGCTAATGCGTTTAGCTATTTTAGACTTAGCTCAGCAATGGGTAACGCAAGGTCTGATTGAAGATTACGATCTCTTTGCGGAAACCTTAGAAGTGTATCGTGATGCGAATGATAAGAACCGCTTGAACTGCGTAGCGCATCCAGACATCGTGAATCAGTTACGAATCTTTGCAGCACTGTTTCAATTTAAACTTTAGGAAGGAATAAATTATGGGAGCGATTCTTGGCGAAGTGGTTGTTCGTGCTAACGGCAAGCAATTCAAAACGAAGAAAGGTTCACAACTTAACCCAGGTGGTTACACGCGAACCTCACATGTTGGCCCTAGTCGTGTATGGGGTCAATCAAAAGAGTACACAGTACCAACCATTACGATGGTGATTGCGGCGGATGAAGATGTCGATGTACTTGAAATTAATGCGATCGAATTTGCTACGTTAACGTGGGAAGGCGATAACGGCGTTGATTACATGATGACAGACGCAGCACCACAAGGACCAGCCACATTGTCCGACTCAGGTGACATCAATGTCGTATTCCAAGGTAATAAAGTGAGTAAAACCTAATGGCATTAATGACGTTTGAACTAAAAGACGGCTTCAAGGTGGGTGATGATATCCACACTGAAGTGGGGTTAAAAGAGCTAAGCAGTGGTGATTTGATTGATGCTCAAATGGCTGCCGAAAAAATCATTATTCATGATGGAACGCCAGTCGCTTATACCTCTGATGTGCTTTATGGATTAGAAATGCTTGTTCGCCAAATTGAATACATCGGTAATGTTCAAGGTCCATTTCAAATCAAAGAGCTTCGTAAGTTATCACCAGGTGACTTGAATGAAATTCAAAAGCAATCAAGCAACCTAGATAAATTATTAATGAAGGAGTTTGAACAGCGGGGGCGATCTAACGGCGCTTCCTGATATTTGCCAAAATCTGCTGCTCGCCATGAGTGGCAGATTTCCAGTAAGTGCCTTATCTCCCCTTCCAATTCGTCGGTTATTGAAGTTGTATTATCAGCTTAAGGAACTTCAGAATGTCCAATAAACTAGTTACCGATATTGTTCTTAATCTCGCGGGTAACCTTTCTCAAAAAGCAAAACAATACGGCGCGAACATGTCGGAGTTCGCAAAGAAAAACGAGCGAGCCATGAGTCTTGTCAAAAAATCATCCGAAGCCGCAGGTCGTGGTATTGACTCATTAGGTAATCGTTATATGGGGCTTGCTAGTACGGTTGTTGCAGGAACGGCGGTTAAGAACGTTGCTGCATTTGATGCACAAATGACTCGTATCGGAACGAATGCGATGTTACGTGCTGAACAAGTCGATATGTTAACCGCTTCCATTCAAGAGATGTCAAATCAAAAAGATATTCGTGTAGCAACAACTGATTTAGCCACAGGGGTTGATGAGCTGTTAGCCAAGACTGGTGATCTAGAGTTTGTAAATGACAACCTTGAAAACATGGGTTTGTTCATGCAAGCGTTCGGGGCCGATGCAAAATCTACCGCAGCTATCTTTGCTCAGTTTCGTGAGAAAGGCGTTAAATCGTCAACCGATGTAATGAACACCATTGATGAATTATACGGTCAGTTTGCCGTTGGTAGCGTTAACGTAAGTGACTTAGCTAACGTATCAGAGCAATTATTCTCTGTGTATCAAGGAAAAGGACCACAAGCCATTTCACAAATGGCAGGGTTGGTTCAACTGTTTGCTAAAACAAAAGGCAGTGCCGATGAATCAGTAACATCTATCGAGGCGGTATTCTCAGCGTTTCAAGATAAAAAGAAAGTCGAGTTTTTAGATCAACAAGGTATCGAAGTGTTCAAGAAAGGAACCAAAGAACTGAGAGAGCCTATTGAATTATTAATGGAGATTTTAGATAAAGCTGAAAATGATCCTATGAAGTTAGGCGATGTGTTTGATGGCACCGCAATTAGCGGATTAACGTCTCTATATTCAGAAGAAAACAAACAGCTATTAATGAAGATGACGTCAGGTACTGCCGAATTAGGCGCAACGCAAAAAGCAGCAGCTACTAACGCCGCCACGTTTAACAGTGCAATGGCATCAATGAATAACACCTTCAATGAAATAGCCAATGACAAGCTTGCTCCACCCATCCAAGACATTGCAGATGCGATAAACAGCGTAGACAGCGAAACCATTGATGATTGGCTTAAGTGGGGTGAAACCGCTGTCATCGCTATTGGTGGCATTATTGCAGCAAAGAAAGGAATGGACTTTGTAAATACCACTCGTGACTTTTTCGGCAAAGGTGGTAAAGGCGGTTCTGGTGCAGGCGGAATGCAAGACTTAGGCGCAATGCCTGTTTATGTTGTGAATATGCCAGGTGGTGGTATGGGTGGCGGTGCTGTTGGTGGTTCAGGTAATGGTCCAACACCAAATCAACCGAGATCTAAAACATCAAGCCTGATTAAATCAGGTGCTGCGAATTTACTTTCTGGTGCGATTCTTTATCAAGCTGGAGAATCAATTGCAACGGGTGTTCAAGAGTTTAGCCCTTTTGATGTACGTCGTAAGAGTAGCGTCGATACTTCACAACTTCCTGAAAACTTCCCTGTATCAGCAGGATTACTTGATGTGTTAGATGATATCAAAGGATTCTTTGGAGGTTCATCATCGACGACTGGTGGTGCAAATATTGGTTTGGATATTAAAGTTTCTGATGATCGTATCCAAGTGACTCAATCTGCAAGTTCTCCAACTATTGCCATAAATCTTGATAATGGTCGAAATTAAAGGAGCTTTAAATGTCGTTTGAAACCCGTTTAATGGCCTCTATTCGTGGCATTGAATTTAAACTTGAAGATGCAGACGGTAACTCTGGCCGTCGTGCAGTTCCTCATGCTTACCCAAAAAGAAACACAGGATGGACAGAAGACAACGGCGCAGTGCTTACCAATCAAACCATTACTGGAATTGTGGTTGGTGATAATTACGTTAAAGAATTAGTCGATATTCTTGCTGCATTAAATAAACCAGGGTCGTGTGAGTTAATCCACCCTTGGTTTGGGGTGCAGCAAGTTCAAGTGGGTAAAGTCAGCCATAAGCTTGTCAATAAAGAAGATGGTATTGCCACTTTTAGCTTTGAAGTGTTTGAAGCAGGGAAAGCATTATTCCCTGTTGCTGGTATTGATACGGTTCATGCAGTAAAAGCAGAATCAGCAGCCAGCCAAGAAGCCAGTAATAAAGAGTTTGAAAAGGAATGGAATAAAGACGCAGAGCAAGGCGCAGGCGATATGATTGATGCGTTCTTGGATGACTTGGAAGAGTTTACGCGAGGACTTCCTTCCCTTCCTTCTGAATTAAGAGAATGGACAGACCGATTAATTCGAGTAAAAGATTCTGTAGGAAAACTGCTTGCTTATCCTGGCGAATTAGCTCGTGAAGTAATGGGGTTATTAGAAGACATTAAAAGCGTGGTTAAGGATCCTATTCGTTCACTCGAAGTTTATGACCAAGTAAAAAACCGTTGGGATGGCGAACGAGCTGAGTTAGCTATTACGGGTGGTTTAACAAAAAACATTGTTACTGATGGCACTAACGCAAGCTCAGTACCAAACAGTGCAAACCCGATTACTCAAGCGAATATCATTCAAAACAGTGAAACTTTTAAAACACTAGTTCTTGAATCCGCTGTGGTATCTAAAGCATCCGCATTAGGCGACTCAATCATTATTCAAGATTTGTCCGCAAAAGTTGAAGTGATTACAGGTTTAACCGGTGCAGACAGTCAAGCCGTCCTTACTGGTCAGCAATTACGAAATATTGGTTATACGATAGCGGATGAATTGGCAGAACGAGCAGCCATTGCGGTTGATGTTGGCAGTTCTTCAGTTTGGCGTCAGTTCAGAGTGCTACGTCAAGCTGTACTTAATGATACAAAAGAGCGTGCAGAGCTGTTGCCTCAACTTAGTATTTATACGCCTATTATAACGAACCCTGTTGCCTTGGTGGCTTGGAGAGAAACAGGCAATACCGAATTAAGACAAAGCATAGTTCGTCGTAATGGAATTAAGAATCCATCATTTATTCAAGCGAATGAGCCTATCGAGGTAATTAATGGATAAGGTGTCTTTGAAAATCAATGGTGCGGTATATTCTGGATGGACTAATGTTCAAATCACAAGAGCGCTTGATGCTATGTCGGGAAGTTTTGAGTTAAGTCTAACTTGGGATTTAAAGAACGCCATTGATAAGCCAATTAATGAAGGCGATAGCTGCGTGGTTGAGTTAGGTACTGACCGAGTGATTACAGGCTTTATTGATGATTGGATCCCAAGCTATGACGAATCTGAAGTCACCATCGCAGTAAGTGGCCGTGATAAAACGGGAGACTTGGTGGATTGCTCTGTGGTTGGTCACTCTCAGTTTCTTAATTTAACCTTATCTCAAATCGCCATCGAAATATGCAAGCCCTTTAATATTAAAGTTGTGGTCGATGCAAATGTGGGTGAAGCGTTTAGTCGCGTTTCTGTAGAGCAAGGTGAAACATGTCACGAGCTGCTTACTCGCTTAGCAAAGCAACGTGGCATTATGCTAACCAGTGATGTTTACGGAAACTTAGTGCTGACTAAAGCAAGCAATGAAGTGCTACCAACTGCGCTTGTGTTAGGTGAAAACATCAAAGCAGCGCGTGGGCGATTCTCTCGACGTGATCGCTTTAGTAAGTTCATCGTTAAAGCGACGGGTTATGGTGGAGGTAATGAGTGGGACAGTACGGCAGTTACTTCAGTTGGTGGTCAAAAAGCTGAAATCACCGATAAACAGATTACTCGATACCGTCCTAAAATCATTATTAATGACGAAATATCAACAGCTGAAGGTGCGAGCAAGCGCGGACAGTGGGAACGTCAACGTAGCATTGGCGAGTCAAATACTTCTGAGATAACCGTAACAGGTTGGAGAATGCAGGAAGGCGGTAAGCTTTGGGAAACCAATAAACTGGTTACGGTTAAAGATCCAATTCAAGGTCTTGATGGTAATTTATTAATTAAGACGATCATGTTTAGTGAAGATGATTCTGGACGATTAACCGTGATAGGTGTTATTCCACGTGAAGCGATGGACATTCCTGTATCAATTGAAAAAGAAACACAAGTAGACGCTGGATGGTCTGGCGCAGTAATTGAACGTTAAGGCTTATTATGAACAATAGAATGATTGAAAAATTGTTGGCACCAATACGCCGTCGTTTAAGTTTAATGGTCGCACGAGGCATTGTAACGTTAGTTAATGATGGCACTAAACGACAAAACATTCAGGTTATCGGCTTTGCAGATGAAGTTGTCGATAATATGGAAAGGTTTCAGAACTACGGCCTAACCTCTGTACCACCAAAAAGCAGTGAAGTCGTTGCGGTGGCGACATCGGGATTGCGTTCTGGATTAGTTGCTGTTTCTGTAGAAGATAAAGAATGCAGACCTAAAAATCTGGAAGAGTTGGCCGTAATGCTTTACCATCTTGAAGGTCACGGCATCACTCTTTCCAAAGACGGTAAAATTCACATATCATCAACTGATGTTATTCTCGAAGCGTCAAACTCATTCACTATTATATCCCCAGAGACGTTAATTCAAGGCCCTCTGCATGTTACTGGCGGCATATCAACTGATTTAGGTATGTTTGCAAATAGTGGAATTACTTCAAATGGGATTATTACTGGTTCTGATTTATCAGCAGGTAACTTTTCTTATCTTGGTCACTATCACAATGCAGGAGGGTCAAATACTTCACCACCGATTGGGTAGATAGCAGATGAGCGCACGCATCGTTTATGACAGCGCAGGTGTAATGATAGAGAGCGGAAGTGTTCAAGATGACTCACTTACCGCTCTTGTTTTTATCTCTATGTTTACCGATGCTAGAGCTGAAGATTCAGATGTATTACCAGATAATTCTAACGACCGTCGCGGTTGGCCTGGCGATACATTTTATGACGAACCATGGGGCTCTCGCCTATGGCTTCTTTACCGCGAAAAACTCACCACTGATGTTCGTAACCGTGCCGTTAAATACACTGAAGACTGTTTGTCTTGGATGCTTGTAGAGAGTGGTGATGGCGTTACTGCAAAATCAATTACAGTAACGGGTTCTATTCCTCAATATCAAGTTCTTGCCTTAACGGTGGTTATCACAAAACCAGATGATAGCGTCATTACACTGACTGTATCTAAACAATGGGATATTCAATATGCCTTATAGTGTTCCTACTCTTAGACAGCTCATTGAAACGGGTTTAATTGATATTGAATCATCGTTAGATGAAGTGCTACCAAAGTTCGGAATTGAGCAAGCGCTTAATGTTTCTGTAAGCGGAAGTGTGCGTGATTTATACGACTACATTACCTTTGTTGTTCGACAAATTATTCCAACTACAGAGTCAGAAGACCAAACGATTATTGATACCGCTCGTTATGAAGGTATTGTTCAAAAATTGGCAACTTATGCGGTTGGTCCTGTCACTTTAACTGGTAATACATCGGTTCCTATTGGCACGAAATTAAGCCATCAAAACGGTCAAGTTTATACGGTTACTTTTGCTAATCCGCCATCAAGTGGAACGGTTGTTGTTACGGTTCAAGCCGATGAAGTTGGTGTTGATGGTAACTTGGTTTCAGGCGAAATATTAACCTTGGTTTCTGCGGTTCCTGGTATTCAAACAAATGGTATTTCAAACGGCATTATTGGTGGTGCAGAAGATGAGTCAATCGCCTCAGTTTTAGACCGATTATTGTTTAGAAAACGTAATCCGCCAATGGGTGGTGCTGTGTACGATTACGTTGCTTGGTGTCGTGAAGTTCCGGGCGTAAGTCGTGCATGGGCTGTAGACTTTTATCAAGGCGGTTCCACCGTTGGTTATGCGTTTGTTTTTGATGAAAGAGAGGATATTTTACCAACCTATTCCGATTATGTAGCGATGAATAGTTACATATTTCGTCATCCTGACCCATCAACAGGATCTAACGTTGGTAGGCCAGCAGGAATTGAAGTAATAGCAATTCAATTAACGTTAAAAACTATCGATATTGATGTAATTATTTCTCCAGATACGCCCGATAATAGAACCGCTGTCGAGCGGAGTATTCGCTCTTTTACACAAACGTTAAGTCCAGGGCAAACTATGTATAAAAACAGTCTTGGAACCGCCATTGGTTCTACGCCTGGTATTGATAATTATACGATCGATTTAGCTGCTGATGTTCCTGCTCAAACTGAGGAATTAAACACAATAGGAGCCATCATATGGGGCACTCTATAGCAGCATGGACAAGTGCGCTTCAACAGCAAATGCCACGTGGTTTAGCTTGGCCTACGGATACGTCAGGAAACCTATATAAATATGTTTCTGGATACGCACCAAGACTGCAAAGAGTAGAAGAGAAAGCCACGGGATTGCTTTCTGAAATGCGACCAGAAACCATGGTTGAATCACTCGAAGAATGGGAAGCATATTTAGGCCTTCCTGAGTGCTTTGTTCAGTATCGAACGTTTGAAGATAGACGTAACGCAGTTATAGAAAAATACCATCGTAAAGGCGGCTTGCAAGCGTGGAACATTGAAGAACTGGCCGCTAAGTTAGGCTTTGATATTTCAGTTGATGAGGTGTATCCACATCATTGTCTACGTGATTGCACTTACCCACTTTATGAAGAGAGTTTAAGGCATGTAATTCAAATTACTGTATATGGAATTACTCAAACTTATTCGACGTGTTTGGATGATGTTTTAACACCAATAGCATCATCAAATAACGCCGCTATTCTTGAATGTACATTGAACAAATTCAAGTTAGCAGGCAAGTACTACAACTTTATTTATCCACAAGAGGACGCATAATGCATTTTCTTCAAAATAATACTCAGGTTGCTGTAAAACCTCCTCTTAAGCCACGAACTGGTACTCCTGGTTTCTTTACTGAAAGTGGAGTAGATAACCGACCTTCGATACCGGGGCAAGATTGGTTTAACGCATGTATTGCTGAATTTCAAGGTGCTCTTGCTGCGAATGGTGTAGCGTTTGACCCTGAAAAGTTTGATCACCTTACTAAACTACTTGCAGGAAACGGTAGTCAGTTCGCCCCATACCGAGCCGATCGCGAATACGCAACAGGCGAAACTTGTACGACGGTAGACGCTACAACGGGTATGTTAAAAATCCATCAAATGTATGATGGACCAAACAAAACTTGCATAGGTAAAGACCCAGACGATCCTCTAAACCGTCGTGAAGGTTGGCCCGACTATCCAAAGCCATTCATTTGGATTGAATACACAGGCAAAGCACCAGGAGAGACGGTTTGGTGGGGTGGCGCAGACTTACCATCATTCGCACTACAAGAAATGAACCAAACAGTAAGCGCAGAGTTCTATTGGCGTTTAGCGCTAGCACGACCTGAACTGGTTTCTGGTGGCGATATCAATTTACTAGACGCATCTGGCCGCTTCGTTCGTGCAGCAGATGGTACAGCGTATATTGCAGGTCAGACGCATGAGGATGGAATTAGAGAAATTTCAGGGTCTATGAATTCTATCGTTAATCAAAACGGCCTTGGTACTGGTTCATTTGAAACGATAGTTAATTCGAGCTTAAACGTACCGAGTGGCTCTAGCTCTTGGAAAGATACAACAACAAACTTCAAAGCTTCTGATTCGACAAATGTAACCACTCAAGTTATGCCTGTTGGGTTAATTGAAAATAAAGGAGTTATAATTTAATGATTTACTTCAAGTACAACAAAGAAACATTAGTTGTTGAACACGGTCTAGTACGAGCAACTCAGCACGCGGTTGGACAATTTTCAATTCCAATAGATGCAATTACCGATGCATCAATAATTAAAACGCATAAAGAAGGTTTTAAAGTTATCGCCGCTGATATTGATGAAAATGGAAAGCCGCACGCAACTGAGTACATTCGTAATTTAATAGGGAAAACCGTATACGCTAAATCAGATTGTAACAAATCAAAATGTATGGATAATCTTGGTGAGCCTGACTTCGAATGGACATTAGACAAACCTAAAACGCGCTTTGATGAATGGTTTGATGGTTTAGGGTGGGTTACTAATACTCAAAATAAATTTCAATCAGAAGTCCTTGATGTTGATTCTAAACGTCGTTATTTGTATTCGACTATTGTAGATCCTCTTCGTGCTGAATCCATTGACGAAGCGTTACAGGGTAATACTGAAAAAGCTAACGAGTTAGACAAGCAGCGTATCGAAGCAAGAAAGAAAATTAAATCTGAAAACCCATTCCCAGAATACCCAACCGACTTATGAACAATAAAGCTAGAGTATTGAGCAGTTTAAGCCGTGCTCATTTCTCTAGCTTTTATTGTTCATACTACGCGCCGCGCTACAATCGCTTTGAGGTTGATAACCATTAATTAAGTAATAAGGTTGATAACGTTCTATAAATCGACGAAAAAAAACGTTCTGCTGAATATATGCATAATTTTGTATGTCAGGCTTTGCGATGCACAACACCATATCAGCACTAGCTAATAATTCGTCATAATGCTCATTAAGCTCATGCACAGCTGGTAGTAAGATAATTTGCCACATATTCTCAAGCTCAGGTTGAATAGGAAATATATCCAACAGACCTTCAGATGTGCTCATCAACTTTTGTTCAAATGTAAGCCTTTCATCTAACGTTAATCCACCATAAGGAATAAATGAAAGAGAATTTGGGCTTATGTATGCTGCATTTTTCCATGATTCACCGTTAAGCCATCTCTTAGCCCAACCATCTTGCACTGACAAATCCATAGCAAAATGAAACCGCATTAAATTTTCAGGACGAACATCAATAATATGGACACTTTCATCATTTAACTTTAATGCTTGGATTAAATTAGCAGCAACAGTTGTCGCTCCGACACCACCACGAATACCCGTTATTATTATTCTTTTCATAGTACGGATTCTTTACTTATCGTTTCACCATTAACTTTATTCTCCAATGTATTAACTACACATTTTGGAGTTTCTGATAATAACTCTAAGGCTCGCCATGCTTTTTTTATTTTCTGATAACGTTCATTTTCTGTTAGCTCATTATATGAACGTTCATTAGTATCAAAGGCTGAAAATAAATCTGTAATATCTTGGCTAAAATGATTAGAGATAACCTATTCCTTACTGGATATTGAATCCAAATTAATTTAACAATTAATTCTATTACATATAGCTATAGATATAACACTCAACATTTGTACCATTTGTGAGAATGGGCGATATATTTGTTTAGTTAACTTTTAAAGATAAATACATACTTAAAAAAAGAATATAAAATAATTCTCTTAATCAAGAATCTTAAATAAAAGAAATATTCTATTGTTCTTTTTTTGTTATAGAAATAATCACCAACAATAGATAAATATAAAAAATACAATGAGTGATCGTCATGCCACAAACTCCAAAAGAGACTGATATAAAAGGGAAAAAATTAAAGTCTAGTATATACATATCTACTTTTAGCAATCGAACTCTGCTAATCAACAATGTTAATAAGTTGATGATAAATGAAAAACAAAATAGCTTTATTTGTTTTTCCACACTGGAATCATTCACGAAATCATTGAATGATAAGTTTATACATTTATTTAAATCCACTTTAAATAAATATTGTGAAAACATATTTTTCGCAAAAAATAAAAGCATTACCTCATTGATATCATTAACTAATGACATTACAAGATTGCAAACTAAAAAACATAGCACCATAACAATTACGATCCCAGACAACATTTTTACAACAAAAAGTGAGTCAGATGTTATATTCTTTATAAAAAAGCTAAACGAATGGTCAATTAAAACCACGTCTACAATAAACTTGTTTGTTTATGGTCGAGATACACACTTAATAAAAAAATCAATTACACAAAATCCTAATCTTTGTGTTGGTTACGCTAATTACCAAAGCATTGATAAAAATACGTATTTAGAGCACGTATATTATTGGGGATTAAATACAGGAATGAATGGAGAAAGCGAAACCTACCATTCACTCCACAACAATAGCGCAACAAATTACAACATAAAACATCCGCATTCATTATCATCATCAGCTAATCTTGACGATGAAGATACTGTTTATATTGCAAAAACCGCCATTGAATACGGTAATAAAATACCCGACACCATGATCTGTGCCTCTACAAATGTTGAACTAGTCAACAGTCTAACTAGCGTGTCAAAGGCTGCTATTGTATTAAGTTGCTCAGAGCAAAATGATGTATCTGAATTAGGTATGCAGGCGTTTCAATTACGTCAACGATATGGACAACAGATCAAAATCATTATTAAAGAGATGAAACCATGCCTACGTTACGCTGATGAAATGTATTTACTGCAAGCAGGCATTAACCTAATTGTTCATTTTGGAACTCGTTTTTCTAGAATGCAAAGCGGTATTGAGATGTTAAAGGGCCAAATATTCACTCGCCCGTTACCGAGCTCTATTGAAGAATTACTAAGCTTTCATGTTGAAACTATCGCCGTTAAGGGCTTTGTTGATTTCAATAGTTTTATCTACTATACCAAAACCTTCTTATCACAATTAGAAACGTCACAAACACAATTTGCGTTAATCAAACTCGAACGTCTTCCAAATATTAAAATCGCGAATTATCTATCAATGTGTAGTATCCAAAGAGAAGGGGATATTATGACCATCACTAATAACTCTATGTACCTGTTTTTACAAGGAGTCCGCATTAATGATCTTGCGACGGCACTACACAATATTTTTAAATTGCCAATTCAAGATATCTTCATTAGTGAAACGAGTTTGACCTCAATAGGTAGAATTGAGCATGAGTTACATCATATTGAACAAAATGGCCTTACTATCGACAATATAACTTTAATCGAAAATAAAGAAAAAGAGCCATTATCAGCAATCCCACAACAAGCATCTCTTGCTGTACATAAACCGTTGGATTTTTAATATTATGAATATTCAAGACTTTATTATTACTGCTGTGTTCAGTGGTCTAATTGGCCTTATTATTGGCTATTTTTTACGTGATATTATTTCATTTTTTTGGCGATTTTACACAACGAAAATCCGCCAACCAAAGCATCTCGTCCAATATCATTTTGAAGATATACAAACGCATTCCTCTCAGCTCGCAAGAAAAGGAAGCTCAAAATAATGAATACACGCTCATCCCAACACACATTGAATGGCCTTGGCTGGTGGAATATTTATTTCATAATAAAAATTGGGCTGTTCTTACAAGGTATCATCGATTTTCATCCAATCGAAAACTTTGCATTAGTAGCATTTTTACTGATCCCAATACGCCATAAAATACTAAATGTAATTCGTCAGTGTCTAGCTATACCCTTTGGATTATGGCTAATGCATTATGATTCATTTTTACCTCCGTTAGATCGTCTATGGAGTCAAATGGGTCAATTATTACAATTCAATCTCAGCTATTTAATTGAATTAGCCTCACGATTTGTCTCGTTAGAAACACTACTTGGTTTATTTGTATTAGTTTTCGCTTATTATTTTTTAAATCAAATATTCCGTATCTCTGTATTTGTTGTCATTACTTTGATCGCGATAAGTCTTCCTTCTGATTTATTCAGTAGCCAACCAAATGCAGTGGCTAACGTTTCTCAACAGCCAGAGATCGCAGAAACTGCGCAAATTTCCGATCATCAAGTGAATGAAACTGGCCCCGTAAATGATGCTGTATTAAATAATGCAAAAGAGCTGTTTTTTAGAAACGAAGCACAACGTAGAGTCAGCTTTCCAACCACATCACCATCGACTGATTTTGATCTTCTTTTCTTAAGCATTTGCTCTGTCGCTTGGGATGATATTGAAATTGCAGGCTTAGAAAGCCATCCTCTATTTAAAGAGTTTGATGTTATGTTTGATAATTTCAGCGCAGCGACCTCTTATAGTGGTCCTGCGGTTATTCGTCTATTAAGAGCCAGTTGTGGACAAGAATCACATCCAGAATTATTCAAAGCTCCAGCATCGAAACAGTGCTTCTTATTTGATAACTTGGCGAAACTTGGATTCCAAGAAAACCTTTTATTAAACCACGATGGTAAATTTGATGACTTCCTTGGTTTATTAAAAGAAGATGGTGATCTAAAAGCACCTTTAATGTCTCAAGCAGGATTAACTCAGTATCAATCTGCATTTGATGGCTCGCCGATTTATCGAGATAAAGATGTATTAAACCGTTGGCTAGATAAGCGTGAAAAATCACAAGATGGACCTACAGTTGCACTGTACAACACCATATCTCTACATGATGGTAACCGTATCATTAAGGCCAGTGGTAAAGTCGGCCTAGTCAGTTACAAACTGCGATTAAAAAATCTATTAGATGATTTATATGACTTCTTCCAAGAACTCAAAGCATCAAATCGTAATATTGTCGTAATGTTAGTTCCCGAACATGGTGCTGGTATGCGTGGAGATAAAATGCAAATTGCAGGTATGCGTGAAATTCCATCAGCAACCATTGTGCATACTCCTGTTGGAATGAAAATTTTCGGCCAAGGTATGACACGAGTGGGTAGTACCGCACATATCTCTGCTCCATCAAGCTACTTAGCGGTATCGACATTAGTAAGCCGTATTATTGAAGAAGACATATACGCAACGAAAACATTTAATACTGCAGAGTTAGTAAAAGACCTACCTACAACAAAAATGGTAGCGCAAAACTCTGGGACTACCGTTATGGAATACAATAAGAAACCTTATGTGTCCCTTGATGGAACCACTTGGTCTGAGTACCCAACAAAATAAACTAACAAAAAAGCCCAAAGTAGTGATTTACGCTTTGGGCTTATCTATTCTTTTCGATAAAACTGAGGATGTACTCTACACCAACAATGCACTATTCACTTTAATGATTAACTTCTTCACTGCTGCTGGCGTATCATTAACCGCTACAAGAGGACGATGAGGTTGCTTAGGGTTAAAGATAATAAACTCTCCTTTACCTAGCGTTACAAATTGCTCATCTTTTACATCATTACTAAAAGCAATGTCTTTATCTTCTAAGTAATCGTCTTCAATCGATATTAATGGATACTCACTGTAGCCAAACGTCTCACTACCTTCTAATAATAGTTGTACATCTAGGTATTTGTGATGAATTTCAGAGCGGCGGTTTTCCTTTAACTCCGTTTTATCATCAACAATAAAATACACCGACTCATCATGAGGCAATGGGTAATTCCCTACCGATGTATTCTGCTCAGTTTGCTCTTTTACATATTGAATAATTTCGATAATCACAGGATGCAAATCTGCTCCTTGAATATCTTCACTCCACTTACCTATAAACACGATGACCTCAAATTAATGCGTTTAATTGAAGTAAAATAGTAGCATGAGTTATTCCTATGAGTAAGTTATAATCAGCATGGTAATTCATTGATGATATTCAAAAAAGGGACTTCATGGCTAAACAAAACCCTATTTACCTTATTCGTGTATATGCAGCCAAAATGCTGATTGAGCATGCTATGAAGCATTATGGGTTAAGTCATTCAGACTTTAATATGCCAAGTGATTTATTTAATTATGAATTAAAACTAATGCCCTTACGTGATTTTGAAGCTTTACTTTGTAAGATAGAAGATTTAACTCAAGACCCAGCTTATACAGCCAAATTATCGCAATCCACTAACTTGAAACAGTTTGGCCCTTTCGTGCAATTAATCGCAAGCTCAACCAATCTTGGTATGGCAATTAAACGAGTTAATACTGTTCATAATGCGATTCAATCTGGGGTTCAAGTAAATATGTTACTTAGTGGCTCAATAGCTAAGTGGCGTTTTTTAAGCCAACAACTCTACCTCAAGCACGCATCCATGAAAGCATTCTTGCTGCCGGGTCTTTTTTACGTTTGCTGAAATTATTTCACGGTGAAGATTACCAACCTATCGCAATTCACTTAACTGGAACACCATCGAGCAATCAGCATGAAGTTGAATCCATTTTCAATTGTCCCATCACATGGAACTGTCCAAACACTCAAGTATGGTTCCCAGTTAAAGACATTACATGTCCAAGACGTTTTGAGCTGCCGACCTCGCAAATCAAAGCCTTTACTGTTGAACAAGCAATGAGTTACATGTTGATTCCACAACCACATGACATTTTAAAAGTCGTATTCGAACTAACCAAATACGCTTTATTTTATGGCTATCCAACTCTTGAATTTGTGGCTGACAAGGTTGGTATGAAACCTCTTACGTTACAGCGTCGCTTACAAGAACAAAGTATTTCTTTTACTAACATTGTTCACCACAGCGTTTGTGATGAGGCCATAACCTTAATGAGCACAAAGTTAACAATGGACGAGATTGCACGCCGTGTAGGTTATAAAAACACAGCCTCTTTCTCTGTTGCATTTAAACGTATGTATGGTGTAACACCACAATTATATCGACAAGACTATATTTAATTAAAATAACTCAAAAACCATCAAACCTGTAAAATCAGGAAGGTTAAAAAGTAAGCAATAAGAGTTCTAATTAGAACTCTACATTAATTACTATCTGGTTTATGAATATTATGATTAAAAAACTTCTGAAATTAAAATTAATTTTATTAGTGCTCACTAGCTTACTGCTCGTCTCTTGTAAAAATGACAATGGCACTAACGAAGATCACTCCAATATTTCCACAATCACTATCACACCAAAAGAAGTGCCGACACAAGGTATCAGTGGTTACGTTCTAAGGCCCGCCCAACAACTAGAACTTATCGCTACGGCTGAAAACAGGGATAACACCACTCATGATATTACAAAATATGTAACATGGCATAGCACTTTCCCTGAAGCGGCCAAAATGAATGGCTCTACAGTTGTGGGAATTGATATTGGCGAAGCAGATATATCAGCACGCTATAATGGCATTGAAAGTAATGACTCAATACACATCAAAGTAGCCTATGGTAAAATTAAAAACCTTCGAATAACCCCTGCAGTAACATCAATATCAAAAATGCTCCCAGTGCAGCTAAATTTAACAAGCGTATTTAGAGATCATACGACAGCCAACATAAGTACTCGTAGATGGTCATCATCAAACGAAGACGTTGCGAGCGTATCAATAACAGGATTAGTTACACCTAAAAAAGTTGGTGAAACAACAATCACAGCAAGAAAAGGGGCAAAAAAAGCAACAGCAAAAATCATCGTTACAGATGCAAAGCTTGAAAAAATTACAATTTTCCCCTTAAAATTTATGGTACCGATCGGAAAAAAGACCCACCTAACGGCGATAGGTACACTTAGTGACCACACAACCTTAAAACTTAATTCATCAGTCACTTGGAAGTCAGAAGACGAGAAAATAGCAACGGTATCGAACCAAGGGGAAATAACCCCAAAAAAAATAGGCAGAATTAATATCACCGCAACCAAAGATGGTATAAGTGGAACATCACAACTTGAAGTGATATCAGCTAAAATAGCAAAAATAATGATAGAGCCCACTGGCAAGATTGAAACTCCACTAGGTCGTGAAATTCAATTAACCACTTCAGGAATATTGACTGACGGAAGAAAAGTACAAAATTTGGCAACACATATTAGACTTCTCCCAACCAATGCTGCAACGATGAGATATGAGATAGGCAAACCAGCAGTTCTAGTTCCTCTTGCCCTCGGAAACGCAACTGTTATCACAAGTTTAGAGGGTGATAAAACCGCTAGCTCAACGATAACTGTAACCCCTGAAGTATTAGAAAGAATTACAATAATACCAGAAGGAAATACGACTTCTATACCAGTTAATAAAACGCTCCAACTAACCGCAAATGGGATTTTCTCAAACTCTAACAAACCGAAAAACATTACGAATGTAGCTTGGGACACAACAAGATACGATATTATATCCCTTAATAATAAAGGTAAAATCATACCATTGAAAGAAGGCTCCGCAGACGTTATCGCTACAAAAGACTCTATTCAGGCTACAGTAACAATAACAATTGAATCGGAAGAATAGCCTCTATTTCTTTCAAAGAAAATCTAGAAATCTAAGTTATATTTTTCATGTAAACAAACGATATTCCAAGAAAGTCTTTTTTGTTGACTTTCTTGGCCCCTACTCTGTAATAAACCCTAAAGATACTTCATTCATAAACATCAAAAATAAACAAATAATGATATAAACAAACAAAAAACGTCGAGTTTTTTCCAATTTTACCACATGATGCTCGCCCATTATTATTGAGGTGAGTCATTTATGAGTTTAGTCAGTATGCCGTTTGTTGGTTCTGGACAAGATTTAGGGTTACACATTGCAGCAAGCGTCGTTATGATAGGAAGCATAGTCGCTCTTGGTTATGGTTTTTGGAAACTTCATGAATTACCAATTAACAAAGCACATAGCAAACAACATCAACAAATTGGTCTAATTACTGCCCTCACATGGATAGGATTTGTTTGGCATTGGGTGTGGGTTTTAGCCGTTATTTGTGCCTTTGTTGATGCAGAAAAAGCCTTAATTAAAGTTCGAGATATTTGGCGACAGCCTCCAACCATTGAATCATCGACACAAGAAGCATCGACGGCTAAACCAACTCAAGAGGAGAATCATCATGCTTGAGGGTTTAGCGGTATGGCTCTATTTATATATCTACTTAGAATGGTAGGTATGCCTTGGAATAAATTTACCCAAGCTTTTGCTTATATTGGTGGCGGATCTTGGTTGCTATTTGTATGGGCAGGGTTACTCAATTATACCCCAATGGATCTTTCTGGTGGTTCTGTTGTTCAATCACCACACATCCAGTTACGTCCTGCAAGCACTCAAATTAAAGGTACAGTAAAAGCCATTCATATCGAGCCAAACCAAGAGGTCAAAAAAGGACAGTTAGTTTATGAACTCGATGATGAGCTTTACCAAATCGCACTAAATAAAGCAGAAGTTGCTTTTGAAGCAAGTGAAGTGGCATTAGCGGTAGCAAAGCAAAATGTAAAACTGGCCAACCAAGCAATTATTGCTTCAGAAAGTGATATTGTGGTCAGTCAAAAACAAATTGAAGCCAAGAGCCAAGATTTAAAATACAAAAAACTGACATTGCAACGTTACGTTGAGCAAAATAGAAAAGTAAAAAATACCATCACACAAAGCGCATTAGATGAACAAGGTACACTCGTTTCTATTGGTGAAATTGAAGTTGCTAGTGCCATTGCTCAACTTGATAAAGCCAAGTTAGCAAACGAAAAAGCTCAGCTTGATTTCGACAATGCAAAGTTAGGTGTTAAAGCAAAAGAAAGTGAATTAGCCAGCGCACAAGAAAGCGTAACACAAGCACAATGGAACTTAGACAATACTAAAGTTTATGCGCCAGCAGATGGTTATGTTACCAACTTTATCTTACGTGAAGGTCAATATGTTGGAACCGTTCCTCGTATGCAAATGTACACCAATGAAAAATATGTGTTAATGCGTGTAAATCATCAAGCAATACGTAACGTAAAAGTTGGACGTCCAGCTGAATTTTCAAGTGCGGTATATCCAGGAAAGATATTTGTAGCCGAAGTTGAAGGTATCATTGAGGCAACAGGTGAAGCACAAGCAAACCTACTCGGTCGAGAAACCAATGTTCGTCAAACTACGGGGCTAAACGTCAATAACAAACACCATTTTGTACGTTTAAAACTCCAAGAAGACCAAGGATATGATATTCCTGTTGGATCCGTTGGCTTAGCTTGGGTATCCGGTGAAAAACCAATTGGGTTCATGGCCTTTTTAGATGTAATTCGTGGCATCATCATTCGTATGAAATCACAAATTTACTTCTTCTATTCACTATAAATACTTTCGTTTTGCCCTTCTGCTCAACTCTCTCGAGCGGAGGGGCTTTTTTATAACCCCATCCATTCCATAAATGGTTTTTTCTTACTCAATTTGTCAATAATTTGCTGTCTTACTTTTCTATGCTGTGGGTCATTAATGTAACGCTTGTGATATATAAACTTATACTTAGCATTATCTAATTTTACAGGACACGGATAAATCGCTAAATTCAGTTGTTTTTCCCACCGCTTTGCAAATGATTGAGAAACTAAACCTAAAGAATCCCCCTGCGAGACAAACATAAGCACACTTGATAATGAAGATACGGTTAATGCAATATTCCTTTCTTCAACAGGTTCTTGCGCTATTTGTTCAAATCCATTCATTCCCTGCCATAAAGCAGAATAAATCACATGTGATTCTCTGTAATAATCCGCTTTTGTCAGTTCTCCTTGAATCGAGGATGATTTTTTGCACACACAACAACTAAAGGTTCAACATAAGCATCTTCAATAACAAAAGCAGAATCTTTCATTGTCGCAACGTCTAAAACTAAATCAACTTTTTGTTCTCTCAAGTGTTCAAACAACATTGATTGACTTCGTGGAGATTCTGCAAAATTAATTTGTTCTAAACCAACCAATGAATGAAGAATAATTTCAGCACAATACACCGATAGCGTATTTTTATCATTAACCGCGTCATTAATCGTATCTAATGCGAATTGAAACTTAGTTGCTAATGCATGAGCCTTTGACGTTGCTTCTATTCCTCGACCTTTCTTAATAAATAATTGCTTACCTATCTCAGATTCAAGACGTTTAATTGCAGCACTCACCGCAGGTTGAGTCAGCACCAATAATTCAGATGCTTTTGTATACGATTGGCAACGATATACCGCCATAAACGTACGAACTAGATTTAAATCCATAACTCACTGATACTCACTTAGGGTTAGAAAACAGTCAAAACTGACCTGATTCATAAATTAAATTTTGGTAATGGCATAAGTTCACCTTATTTATCACCACTCTACCACTGGTATATTTATTGCGCACTTACTCAATAGCAGTAATGTGCGTTGACTCATTAAAGATAAATAAAAAGAGCAAATAATGAAAAAAACACTTTTATTGATTTCGCTTCCTCTATTTTCATTATCATGCATTGCAGAAGAAACAACACAAGACATGTCTGACCCTCTGGCGGTTTACACTCAAGCAGGTTTTGGCATAACAGATAAAGGCATAAACCTAAAAGTAGGTCAAACTTACGATACGGGTAATGCCGATACTGCTGCAATGAACATAATTGAACTTAAAGGGATTGGCGGAGAGCTGCTGAACCTACGCAACCTTGATGATTACCCTTCTGTCGATGATTCTATCGATTCGTTTCGTTTTCGTAATTTTAGCGCAAACATGAAGAACGGAAGTGGTCATCAAATAGATATGTCTTATGACGTAGAGACTGAAACCCTCTCAAGCTCATACAGTATTATCCAAGCACTGCCCAAGATGGGAATATTCAGTTTTTTCCTCTTGCTGGGGCAGGCGTCACAATCCAAAACGATCAAACAGGAGCTAATGGATACAGTATTCCAGGTACTTTTGCTTTAGTTGGTATGTATGCGAAAGCTCAATTAACCGACAAGGTTTGGATCAACTACAACCCTATGTATATGTCTGCCCTTTCCGGATCAGATAACTACAAAGAAAGTGCTTATGGCAATGGAAACAGCGACATTTTAACTCATGAATTCGCTATTTCTTATCAAATAAATCCGAGATCTAATATTCGATATTTTGCTAATTGGAATGAATATAACGACATCTCCAAAGGCGATCACCGCATCGAATATAACTACCAATTTTAATAGCAATAACCGCTTTTAATTAAACGTACTCTACATTTTATGGAGCTTTTATGAACGTGAAAAAACTCAACACCAAAAAGTTTGCACTCAATGCGTGCACGCTTGCTCTTGGTGCCGCCTCTGCTGTAGCTCATGCTGCAGATAAACCAAACATTGTAGTTATCTTTGGTGACGATGTAGGCTACTGGAATATCAGTGCTTACAACCAAGATATGCTTGGTTATTCAACACCAAATATCGACAGTATCGCAAAAGATGGTATTAAGTTTACTAACTTTTATGCGCAACAAAGTTCAACTGCTGGACGTTCAGCCTTTATTACAGGTCAAATGCCAAAACGTACAGGCCTATCAAAAGTTGGGATGCCTGGCGCTCCTGAAGGCATCAGTGAAAAAGATCCAACAATAGCAACAATGCTAAAAGATCTTGGTTATGCCACAGGCCAATTTGGTAAAAACCATCTAGGTGACCGAGACGAAATGCTTCCAACAAATCATGGTTTTGATGAGTTCTTCGGTAATTTATATCACTTAAATGCAGAAGAAGAACCAGAAAATGTCGATTATCCTAAAGATCCTGAATTCCGTAAGCAATATGGTCCTCGCGGAGTTATAAAATCTTCTGCCGATGGCAAGATTGAAGATACTGGTCCATTAACTAAAAAACGTATGGAAACCATCGATGACGAAGTATTGGGCGTTGCTTCAACCTTCATTGAAAAACAAGTAAAAGCTGACAAGCCATTCTTTACTTGGATTAACACCACTCGCATGCATAACAACACGCACATTGATGGTAAAGCTCGTGGCAAAACAGGGCTAGGTGATTATGCCGATGGCATGGTTCAACACGATGAACAAGTAGGTCAAATCCTAAAACAAATAAAAGATCTTGGTATTGAAGATAACACTATCGTTGTTTACACCACAGACAACGGCCCAATGATCGCAACATGGCCAGATGCAGCAATGACTCCTTTCCGTAGTGAAAAAAATACGGGTTGGGAAGGCGGCTTCCGTGTCCCTGCAATGGTTAAATGGCCAAATCATATCCCTAAAGGAAAAAATATTAACGGCATGATGTCATTAGAAGACTGGATGCCTACGTTACTTGCAGCTGCAGGCAATGACCACGTTAAAAAAGATCTGTTAAAAGGCAAACGTGTACAAGGTAAAAACTATAACGTTCACCTAGATGGTTATAACCAATTACCAATGCTTACAGGTAAAACTGAAGAAAGTGCTCGTAAAGAGTTTGCTTATTGGAGTGATGATGGTGACTTACTTGCTATCCGTTACGAGCGTTGGAAATTCCATTTCATGATCCAAGAACATGAAACCGGTCTAGATGTGTGGAGATACCCATTCACCAAGCTTCGTGTACCGCTGATTTTTGACTTAAAAGTTGATCCACTAGAGCGTGGTGATGGTGGTATGGGCTACGACAAATGGATGTATGACCGTTCGTACGTACTTGCATTAGCGAAGCGCGAAGCAGCCAAAATCTACAAATCTTTTGAAAAATTCCCGCCTCGTATGAAAGCCGGTAGTTTTGTACCAAAAGAAGATTAATCCACTCTAATTAACAATTCATAGTGGCTCCAAATAGAGCCACTATTTTAAAAATAAGTGATCTTATGCCACACAACTCAGTCAAACATTCAACACGTTTAGATGTTATCCCACTAAAAACTGCAGAAAAGCACCCCAACTCCCAACGTCGTTTTCATGTTATGTCTAAACCTGGCGGTTCAAAATGTAATCTTGATTGCCAATATTGTTTTATCTTCACAAAGACGAATTACTCCATCAACCAAAGCAACCAATGATGGATGACACTACGTTAGAAGCCTTTATTAAAAGCTATATTGAGAGTCAAGATGGTCATGAAATTGTCTTTTCTTGGCAGGGAGGAGAACCCACTCTACTGGGTTTAGACTACTTCAAAAAAATCGTTCAGTTACAAAATAAATACCGTCCAAGCGGAGTGAAAATCGAAAACGATTTGCAAACTAACGGTATTTTACTAAATGACGAATGGTGCCAATTTTTAAAAGACAATGGATTTCTTGTTGGCCTATCAATTGATGGCCCTAAAGAATTACATGATAAGTACCGTGTAACTCGAAGCGGAAAACCGACTTTTAACCTGGTTATGGCAGCCGCAAAACGCTTACAAGAACACCATGTACCTTTTAATGCCCTTGTTGTGGTAAACCGCCACAACGCTAAACATCCACTAGATGTTTATCGATTCTTAACGAAAGAGCTCGGTGCAACCTATATCCAGTTTACCCTTGCGTTGAGGCAAAGGACTTTACCACCACAGCTCCTCAATTTTGGAATGAAACCATGATACCAAACAAAGGGAGTGAATTGGCAAAACCGGGACACCCCATGTCTATTGTTACTGATTGGTCGGTTGACCCTGATGATTGGGGGAACTTCTTAAATACAGTATTTGTTGAATGGGTAAATAACGACTTAGGGCGTGTATTGGTGAACCTATTTGAAACAGCAGTAGCTCAAGTGATGGGGAAAGAATCTCAATTATGTGTGACTGCTGAGTTCTGCGGCAAAGGTCTAGCAATGGAACACAATGGTGATGTATTCAGCTGTGATCACTACGTCTATCCAGAATATAAACTCGGAAATATTCACGACCGGGGTTTAAACGAATTTGCTTTTTCTATTCGCCAACATGGTTTCGGAATGGCAAAACGAGACAGCCTTCCCTCTTACTGTAAATCATGCCCACATTTAAAATTATGTTGGGGAGAATGCCCTAAAAATAGATTAATTAATACTCCAAATGGTGAACCAGGATTGAATTACCTCTGCAGTGGTATTCGTGCCTTTTTTGATGAAAGCCTTCCCATGCTTACAGGGTTATCTGTATTGCTACAGCGACAAGAAAACACACAAAAATAACAATACATTTATATTATTTTGGAGTCTTTATGCACAACCCTCAAACTGCCGTCACTGAATTATTCGAGCACGTAAATCGTTCAGTTATCGGTCAACCTCATGTGGTTAAATCCCTAATAATCGGATTATTAACCAATGGTCACGTTTTACTTGAAGGGCTACCAGGTACCGCAAAAACACGCTCTATTAAAACACTAGCTGAAGCGTTGGATGTCTCTTTTGGCCGTATTCAATTTACTCCAGACCTACTTCCTTCTGATGTAACAGGAACAGAAGTATACCAAGATATTAATGGCAGACCTCAGCTTCATTTTCAAGCGGGTCCTATTTTCAACAGCATTGTATTAGCAGATGAAATAAACCGTGCTCCTGCAAAAGTACAAGCCGCACTTCTCGAAGCAATGGCTGAGGGCACAATTACCATTAGTGATAATACTCATGACTTACCAGAACTGTTTATGGTATTAGCCACTCAAAACCCAGTGGAGCAAGAAGGTACTTATCCTCTTCCTGAAGCGCAAATGGATCGCTTCATGATGAAAGTGAATGTTGATTACCCTGACGATGCTGCAGAAAAAGAAATTATTCGCTTAGTTCGTAATGAAGAAGAACAAACAAACGAGAATAAACAAAGCAAAAAAAATGTTCATATCGACCCTAATGCCATTTTAATGGGACGAAAAGAACTCGCTACTGTTCATGTTTCCGACATTGCAGAAAACTATATTGTTGCTTTGGTTATGGCTACTCGTCATCCAGAACGCTACCCCCATACACAACTAGCAAAATGGATAGAAGTAGGCTCCAGTCCTAGAGCCTCTATCGCATTAGATAAGTGTGCTCGTGCTCATGCTTGGGTAGAAAATAGAATGCATGTTCTTCCCGATGACATTCGCGCAGTGGCCCATTCTGTATTAGGGCATCGTATCAGCCTAAGTTACGACGCATTAGCCGATGGCATAACGTCAAAGGAAGTCGTACAAGTATTATTAAATAGTGTAGTTATTGGGTGATTTTGTATGACGCACGTATCTACCCCAAAAACAGATAAAAAAACATTAGATCCTAGGATCCATTGTGACTACGCTCGTCTTGTAAAATTGAAAACCAATATCGATGGATTCTCACTTTTTCCATATTTAAAAACAAGCCGACAATTATCAGGTCGTCATCTTTCTAAGTATCGCGGAAGAGGATTAAATTTCGAAGAATTACGCCATTACCACCTTGGCGATGATATTCGTAATTTAGACTGGAAAGTTACACTTAGAACAGGAAAACCACACGTTAGATCTTACACCGAAGAAAAAGATCATAATGTCATTTTATGTGTCGACCAACGTTCGAACTTGTTTTTTTCTTCCGTTGACACCATGAAATCTGTTGTAGCTGCTGAATTAGCAAGTTTATGCGCATGGCGTGTAATCAAAGAAAGTGACCGTGTTGGTTTTTTCTTAATAACAAATGAAAATACTGAATGGATGCCACCAAAACGCAGCCAAAACGATATATTGCACTATCTAAAAAAAATTACGACGGCAAATCAATCATTACAAGTAAAGACTAAAGAAAAGCATTCGATTTCATTCTCGGACTCCCTTCATTCTCTTAATCGTCGTAATTTAAAAACAGCGTCATCATTATATTCAGCGATTGGATAAATATATCAAAAGAAGACGTTTCATTATTAAAGCACCTACAAAAATATAATGACGTATTAAGTATATTAATCAGCGATCCAATGGATTTTTCTCTCACTACAACCCCTTCATCAAAATGGGTACTCAGTAATGGCACACATCAAATCAATTTAGAAAAACGAAAAGACATTATCAAAGCTAATTGTCACCTCGAAAAAACATACCAAAACCGTTGTGAAGCATTACGTCAATTAATGGCAATAAAGCGCTTACCTTTCATGGAGGTTTCGACCGCAGGGAATCATATATCTCAATTCACGCATTTACTGAGAGCGAAATAGTCATGACCCATACACCACCAACAACTTATGTTTTAAAAGGGCTGTCTGATGTCCAAGTTCCAACCTCTATCTCTTGGTTTCCTCAAACTATCGGTTGGAAAATTCTATTTGTTGCCTTTACCGCATTTTCATTATTTGTAATTTACAACGCATTTAAAAAATATAAACAAAACCGCTATCGTCGCCTTGCTATAAAAGACCTTGCTTTAATAAATTGTAATTCCCCATATAAAGCGACTTGCGAACTTTTCCACATAATGAAACGTGTTGCCGTTTATTTAGAACCATCAAATGCGTCGAAATCAGGAAAAGAACTGCTTCAGTTTTTTCTAGAAACCAAAAGCGTAGATTGCGTTCATTTCCATAAAAAACTAAGCGAGCAGGCATTCCTACAAATGTGGTTACCTGAAACCAGGTTTACGCTTATTCCTGAGCAAGTTGAAGTACTACTACACCAATTCAGATACTGGTTACTTCATCACTCACTTGAGAGCTATCACAAAAAAGAGCAGAAGGTGAATACACATGATTAACCTTTCTTGGTCTAGTATCGAATTTATTCATCCTATGTGGTTATGGCTACTCCCTCTACCTTTACTGGTCACTCGAATTGCCCCTTCTTATCGAACCCAGCAATCGGCGATAAAAGTACCCTTTTTTCATATTATGGCTGAAGCATTGAATATCTCGGTATCTGATGGGGCAAGTCGTTTAACACCAGCTAAATGGCAACGGATTTTACTTTATCTCTCTTGGGGCATGATCTTAATCGCGTTAACAAAGCCAACGTTATTAGGTCCACCACAAACTCGTGAGCAATTTGGCCGTGATGTAATGGTTGTTGTAGATTTATCTGGTTCTATGGCCGAAAAAGATTTCACCTCAACTAATGGCGTAAAAATCAGTCGATTAGATGCGGTCAAAAAAGTATTGAACGATTTTGTTAAAACACGTAAAGGCGATCGCCTTGGTCTCATCTTATTTGGTGATGCTGCTTTTGTGCAAACACCATTTACAGCAGATCACAAGGTATGGCTCGATTTACTCAATCAGACTCACGTAGAAATGGCAGGAAAAAGTACGCACCTTGGTGATGCTATTGGCCTAACAATAAAGCGCTTTGAAGACAGTAATAACTCACAACCTCTCAGCACAACCTCCCGTGAGAAAGTCGCAATTATCCTCACTGATGGCAATGATACTGACAGTTACGTACCCCCAATGGATGCTGCAAAAGTAGCGAAAGTTAAAGGTGTACGTATACATATGATTGCCATTGGTGACCCACAAACAGTAGGAGAACAAGCCCTTGATATGGATACTATTAATACTATTGCTGATGCATCTGGCGGTCAGGCATTTCAAGCGTTAAATCAAGATGAATTAATCAATGCTTACGCTGAAATTAGTAAATTAGAACCTCAACTTTATCAAAGTACTACCTATCGAACAAAACAAAGTATTCATCAATATCCAGTAATGCTTATGTTGCTAATCCATTTGTGCTTCTTTGGGTTTATGTCATGTAAATACGTATGGAGAAAAACGGTTAAATCCAAAGGGGAATATCATGTTTGATTCATTAAGCACTCAATGGCCTTTACTAAAACAGATAGTTTCTCACTTTCATTTTATTCGACCTTTGTGGTTATCATTATTGATACCATTCACTAGCGTCATATATATAAAATGGCGCCAAGAGACGAAAAACAGCGATAAAAACCAACTTCCTAAACACTTGCAAAGTGTATTATTGATAGAAGAGAGCAGCTGGAAAAAGCAGTTGCCATTGAAACTATTATTTATCGTTATTTTCCTTAGTATTTTGATTTGTGCTGGCCCTACTTGGCAAAAACAAGCCTCTCCTTTTGGAGAAGATAAAGCCCCTTTGCTCATCGTATTAGACACCAGTAATTCTATGCTTGAGAAAGACGTATTACCCAATCGGCTCATTCGTGCAAAACAGAAAATACAAGATTTAATTGCATTACGAGATGGCGGCAAAACAGGGCTTATTGTTTACTCAGGCACCGCCCATATTGCTATGCCATTAACACAAGACTCTGCCGTTTTTAGCCCCTACCTTGCGGCTATTGAACCTGAAATTATGCCCGTTGAAGGTAAATCAGCATACAAAACATTACCACTGATCAAACAGCAATTTTCAGCGTTATCCCAAACTACTCCATCCTTAGGTGGAACCGTTATTTTAATCACTGATGGGGTTACAACACTAGATAACCGAGCATTTAAAGACTATTTCACTCATTCTACAAATCAGTTATTAATTCTTGCCGTTGGTGACAACAACAAAGCCAGTAATTTTACTATTAACATGGACTCATTAAATAAACTGAGCCAATTAAGTCATGGACACATTACTCAAATAACCATAGATAATAACGATGTCATTTGGCTAAATAACCAAATTGAACGCCATATGCAACTCAGCAATGATTCAGTTATGCCTTGGGAAGATATTGGCTATTACCTCCTGGTTCCTGTGATGTTGTTATTATTATTATGGTTTAGACGAGGTTGGTTAGTTCAATGGTGTATAACATTAGTATTAATAGGTAGTCTCGGATTTTATTCACCCGAAAGCATGGCTGAAATGGTTCAATCTACAGTCGCACAAAATGAATTAAGCACAAATAACAAGCAAACCTTATGGGATAAAACCACCCAATGGTGGATGAACCTATGGTTAACACCAGATCAACAAGGACAATGGTATTTTGAGCGCAATGAGTACGATAAAGCAGCACAACATTATCAAGACCCTTTACATAAAGGTGTTGCATTTTATTATGCGGCACAATATCAGCAAGCCTACACGGCTTTCATGGCAGGGATCCCTGACTTACAAAGTGCACTAGAAGAAAAACAGTCTGTAAACACTCCAAATGAATTATTAGAGCATCAAACAAATATTGATGTTTTATTATTTAATACTGCAACAACTCTTGCTAGACAGCGAGAGTATCTTGCCGCTCGTGACCTATTTCAAGCGATTGTAAAACGCTCTCCATGCAATAAAGCAGCCCAACATAACCTAGCTCTAATACAAAATATTATTGATGAAATAAATCGCTTAAGTGAAAGCCAAGCAAATACTGGAGAAGTTGAGCAATCACAAGACCTCCCTGAAAATGAACCTCAAACCGCCGATGGTGCCAATGAGCAAGTCCTTGAATCTCAAATAATCAAACAGACTCTTTCAGCTGAGCAAATTTTAGCGGATGAAAAAGTTGCAGAAAAATGGTTACGCCGTGTTGAAGCTGATCCTAAATACTTTCTACAGAACAAATTTCATATGCAAACGCTTTCTGATAAAGGAAATAAATAATGCGTCAAATACCTTTCTTCCTTTTGTTATTACTTAGCACTGTCTGCTTTTCTATTTATGCTAAAGAAGCAGCCCCGACGCTACAAGACCTTGCTGACAATAATGACATAACAATCACAAGTTGGCTAAATTCAAATAAAAACAAAGCCATAACTGTAGCAATTAACCAACCTGTTATTTTAACTATTGATATTGCAACACCTCGGTGGTTCACCGATGGAACTGTCATTGAGCACATATCTATTCCAAATATCATTGCTCAACAGCGTAATTTGCAAGCCACCAATTATAGCCTAATGAATGGAGAGCAAACATGGTCACACCAGCGTTGGGAGATCCCACTATTTCCACAAAAATCAGGACAATTCACCATCCCATCAATTAGTGTAAAAGTGACCGTTTCAGTAGAAACAGGAAAGAGTGTTACTGGTATTTTATCTACTCAGCCACACCGTTTTTCTGCACAACGTCCAACAAGTCAGATGACGAATCCTGATGAATGGATAGTTGCCCCTAGCGCTTCACTCACCCAAGAGTGGCAATATTCTTCTTCTAATAAAAGTAAAATAAATAAATCAAAAGACGATAAAGCATTTCAATTAAAAGTCGGAGATGCAATAACACGAACCACAACTTTAGCCGTTTCTGATTCTCTCGCTATGTTGCTTCCAGCAATAATCCCCAATAAACAAATGGACTCACTTCAACGTTATGTTGTTCCAGTCCAACTTACAGATCTTAATAACAGAGGTAACTTCACTTCAATCAAAAAAGAATCTGAAACTTATATCTTACAAAAAGGTGGAAAAATCACCTTACCTCAAATTTCCATTCCGTTTTGGAATACCACCACACAACAACCAGAAACATTATTCTTAGAAGGGAAAACCTTTATCGTTAAACATACATTAATATCATGGCTAACGACCTACTGGTATTACATCGCATTAACCTTAATTAGTTGCATCACTCTTGGTTTATTAATAAAGAGAACCAGACTCTATTATCGCACACACCCTTACCCTGATTTCTATTTATTGTGTCAATCAATCTACACCCGCACATGGCCACACATTCGACTTCATATTTATAGAAAATACGTTCAGAAAACAGAGCAATTAGAGCTGAAAAAGTACAAAACTAATAATAAAAAAGAATGGGATATTCAAAGTGAAAAACTACAAACCTCTGAAATATCGAAATTTAAAGTGCTATGGCTATGGTTCAAAATTAAGAAATAATTTAGAGAAAATCAGACTTAAATTCCGATTTTACAGTAAAGATATTAAGCAAAAAAATTAAATAAAAATATTTATCAACGAAATATAAAAGCAAAAAAAACGTTGTTAAATCACCGTGTGCTATCTCTCATGACCTAAATTTCGACCTTATTTATAACATTAATAATAGTAAGGTTTAAATGTAACTACATGTGTATTTTAATTAAAATTGAGAAAAACTCATGAAAAAAATAATAGCCAATTCTCTGATTATTGGCCTACTTAGTACCCTACTTCTAAGCGGCTGCAATAAAGAAGAAACCAAACAAGCAGTAACACCTTCACTACCTAAAGTGAAATCATTAACTCTAAATCCACAACCAATTACCCCCCATTTAGAGTTTATAGGAAGAACATCATCAGTCAGTAGTGTGGAAATCATTCCACGTGTTGGTGGTGAGTTAAAAGCAATTCATTTTAAAGACGGAGACTTTGTAAAAAAAGGAGATTTACTCTACGAAATAGATCCTAGAATTTTCCATGCGGCGGTCAACTCAGCCGAAGCTTCATTAGAAAAAGCACGTGCTACATTAAAGATGACAACAAGTAACGCAGAGCGTGCAAAACAGCTAATCAAAGATAAAAGTATCAGTGTTCAGCAATATGACACTGCCATTGCTAATTACGAATCTGCAAAAGCTGATATATCAGAAAAACAAGCGACATTAAAATCCGCTCAACTCGATTTGGAATTCTCACGTATCTATGCCCCTTTCTCCGGTCGATTAGGATTTTCTCGCTACAAAGTAGGAGAGCAAATTACAGCACTTCTTCCACCAAGTTCAACAATGAAGAATAGCTTAGTTTCTCTAACAAAAGTGAATGTTATCAACTTTGACTTTAACGTAGATGAGAAGGTATATCGTCGCATTCGCAGTGCTATTGATGTCGTCAGAAATGAAAATAAAAAACTTAATTTAGATATTCGCTTAACGTTATCTGATGGTTCTGAATACGCAAAAAATGGCAAGATCGCAGCCGTTGGTAACAAGATAGACCCATCAACAGGATCAATTCATGTCCGTGCAATTTTTGATAACACCGATTATTCATTAATGCCCGGTGAATTTGGGAAAATTAAAATCGGCTTAAAAGAGCGTACTGTTAATGGCCTATTAATACCAAAATCATCTATCCAGCAAGATCAAGCTGGTAACTATGTCATGCAGCTGACTAAAAAAAATATAGTTAAACAACAGTATGTGATCCTAGGGCAAGCTTATGGAACGAATAAAGCCGTAATTTCAGGGTTAAATAGTGGTGACCGTATTGTGACGGAAGGCTTACAAAAAATCCGTCCCGGAATACAAGTTGAAGAAATCACACCCGAAAAATAATGCACAATTAGGACAGACATAATGTTAAGTAAATTTTTTATTCACCGGCCTAAATTTGCATTAGTCATTTCATTGGTAATGACACTAATGGGCTTAATTGCACTAAAAGTATTACCAATAGCAGAATACCCGGCTATTTCACCAACAGTAATTATTGTAAATACCGTTTACCCTGGAGCGAATGCTGATGTAGTAAAAAAAACCGTCGCACAACCTTTAGAATCGAAGATCAATGGTGTAGAAGACATGATTTATATGTCTTCAAACATTGGTAATGATGGTAGCTATAGTCTTCGAGTTTATTTCCGGATTGGTGCAGATGGTGACATGGCACAAGTTCGTGTTAATAACTTAGTATCGCAAGCAACGTCAACCCTTCCACCCGAAGTGAAACAAATTGGGGTAACGGTCCGTAAAAAATCATCCGATATTTTAGGTGTTGTCACCCTTAGTTCGCCAAATAAAACTTACGACAGTATTTATTTATCAAACTACGCTGATCTTAACCTTGTCGAACGATTAAAACGCCTCGAGGGCATGAGTGACATCACCTTACTTGGTAAAAAATCATACTCTATGCGTATTTGGTTAAATCCAAATAAAATGAGTACGCTAAACTTAACAGCCAAAGATGTTATTAGCGCAGTTAAATCACAAAACATTCAAGTTGCAGCAGGGAAAATTGGTGGCATGCCTGCTCCTGATCAGCAACAAAACCAGTATGTTTTGCAAACTAAAGGGCGATTAACCTCAACCGATGAATTCGCTAATATTGTTATTAGGGCAAATAAAGATGGTTCAATTATTCGTTTGTCGGATGTGGCTCGTTTAGAGCTTGGAGCACAAGGTTATGAAGCGGATGGTCAATTAAACAATCAACCCGCAGCCGTTATGGCTCTGTATCAACTGCCAACCGCTAATGCTCTTGATGCTATGAGCAAAGTGAAAGCTGCCATGAAGGAGTACAGCAAAACCTTTCCTGATGATTTGGAATATAACATTGCTTATGACTCCACAGAATATGTTGAAGCCTCCATTGATGAAGTGTACGAAACATTAATTATTGCCGCTTTATTAGTTGCGATTGTTGTGTATGTTTTCCTTCAAAACTTACGAGCTACCGCCATCCCTATCATTGCTATTCCAGTCTCGATTATTGCAACATTTGCGGTAATGAGCCTAATGGGAATGACAATAAACACCATTTCACTTTTTGGTTTAATACTCGCTATTGGTATTGTGGTTGATGATGCGATTATCGTTGTAGAGAACGTTGAACGTATCATTCACGAAAAACACATGAAGCCTATCCCTGCAACCATTGAGGCGATGAAAGAAGTAACAGGTCCAGTTCTTGCCACAACGTTAATTTTGCTTGCAGTGTTTGTGCCTGTTGCCCTACTTCCTGGTATTTCAGGAAAAATGTTTAACCAATTTGCGGTAACCATCTGTGTATCAGTATTAATCTCAGCCATTAACGCCTTAACTCTGTCACCTGCACTATGTGGATTAATCTTAACGGATAAACACAGTGAACCGGTTGCGCCACTTAGAGCTTTTAACCGCGGATTTGACGCTGTAACGAAAAAATACCAATTTCTTGTTGGTTTTATGAGTCAACGTCTCTTGGTATCAAGTGTTATCTACATCGCCCTTATTGGCGTTTTAGGCTACACCTTTATGACCATTCCTACTGCCTTTGTACCTAATGAAGATAAAGGGGCATTTATGGTGGAAATGCGATTACCAGATTCCGCATCCTTACAACGTACCATTCCTATTCTGCAGGATTATACTCGAGATCTTTTAGAAATGGATGGTGTCGAAGATGTGGTTTCTGTTAGTGGATTCTCTTTAATTAACATGTCTGCAATCCCTAACGCAGGGATGCTTATCATCAAACTAAACAATTGGGATGAGCGTAAAGACCCAGCTCTGCACCAAAAAGCATTAATGAATAAAGTTCGACAAATGCTAAACACCATTCCAAACGCTAATGCTCTGGTTTTTGCTACCCCTGCTATTCGTGGCATGGGTTCTGTTGATGGCTTTAACTTTGTTCTAGAAGATAACCTAGGGCGGTCACCACAAGCATTAGCACAAACTACACAGAACTTTGTTGCTAAAATAAATCAATTGCCTGAAGTTGCGCGCGCTTTTTCTATTTTTAGAGCCAACGTACCGCAACGTTTCATCGATGTTGATAGAGATAAAGCAATATCAATGGGGATCCCACTTAACGATATTTTCCAAACGTTACAATCTCAACTGGGTGGCGCGTACATCTCTGATTTCAATATCTATGGACGATCTTTTCAAGTAAAGGTACAAGCTGAACAAGAGTATCGAGACAGCACCGATGACATCAATAACCTATATGTACGAAACAACACAGGCAAAATGGTGTCATTAGGAACCTTAGTGAAGATAAAGCCAATATTTGGCCCTGATTCACTCATGAATTACAACTTATTTGGTTCTGCTACCATTAATGGTGTTCCGGCACCAGGTTACAGCTCTGGTGATGTTGTAAAAGCCATTGAAAAACTCGCAGAAAATGAACTGCCTAAAGGGTATTCATTTGAATGGTCAGGAATGACATATCAAGAGCTAGAAGCAGGCAATGCCGCTCCTATTGCCTTCGCTCTATCTCTCTTATTTACTTATCTGTTCTTAGTTGCTCAATATGAAAGTTGGAGTATTCCGACAGCTGTTATGATGGCGGTTCCTATTGCTATTTTAGGCGCGATGGCAACCCTATTCGCTCTTGGCCAACCTTTCGATTTATACGTTCAAATTGGTATCGTCATATTGATTGGTATGTCAGCCAAAGTAGCTATATTAATCGTTGAATTTGCCAAAGTGCTAAGAGAAGAGAAAGGCTATTCAATTATTGAGGCCGCTAAAGAAGCAGCTCGATTGCGTTTTCGAGCTGTTCAAATGACCGCTTTTGCATTTATTTGGGGCGTTTTCCCCCTGGTTATTGCATCCGGTGCAGGTGCTGAATCTCGTCATTCATTGGGATTTGCAGTATTTGGCGGCATGATCCTCTCAACATTGATAGGCACAATCTTTACACCTGTCTTTTTTGTGACAATGCAGAGTTTAAGAGAGAGATTCAATCCTAAAAAATAATTGAAAACAATATACTCATTAACATTAAACCTACAATTGTATTTTCATACTTTGTAGGTTTATTGATTACTATCTTTATTATTTATCAGGCTTACATAATGAAAATTAAACCCTTTATATTACTACCTCTTCTCTTTTCATGCGGAGCTAATGCAGCGGGAACAGTAAAACCTAATTCTGAAAAACTGGCTGACGACCCCACCCGAGTCGTAACAGAACTAGGAATTACCTACAGCGATAATTACGATACTAATAATGATAGCTGGTCGCTCACAGGGTCTATTGCATTCGATCCCGTACGAAAAATAAATATCAGATTAAATGATGACCAGAGTGAATGGCGCGTTGGTGGGTCATGGCTCTTTGATTTTGGTATCGTCAATTTTAATTTTGGTAAAAATGAATTTGATAACAAAAATACACAAACAAACTATAGTGTAGGTACATTTGTTCCTTTGAGTTACTTCGGATTTGAACCTTTAGGTATTCAGATTTTTCCAACGATTGGTTACAACTACAACGATGGAGAAGAAGTGTGTGATGTGAATAACCCTACAGGTAAATGCCTAGACAACACACCTACATTCGACGACCATTACATGATGGTTCCAACGAGCAATCAGAGCGGTTATGTTGGTGCTTTTGCATTAAAACCATTAAGCCAAAAGCTAACATTAATGATGGCAACAGGAGCTGCAAAAGGCACGAATGATTACGATGCATGGTGGTTATTCGGTGGTGTAAGTTACAAGCTCGCTGAAAAACAAACCCTTAGCACTTTCACTTATATGATTGATAATAGCTACGGTCAAGAAGAACGCTTCGGTATCACGTATAAATACACATTTGATTAATTAAATTTATTTGTTTGTTAGATGACGCACAATAGGCGTCATCTAACACTTAACCTCAATTTAGCTATTCAGCGTTTCTTTTATCTCGTCTGAACTAAATCCATGAGAATATAAGTAAGCATAAGCTTTGCTTTTCTCTTTTGAGTTACTCAAATCAAAACGTTTTTTATCTAAACGTAGTTGGCAGTTTTCATAAAAATCAATCGAACCATCCATTTCTAATTTTTCAATTTGTTCATCAAAGTTTGTAACATCAATCAGTTTTTGTTGAAGCTCTCGTTTAATGACGGACTTTCCTTTTAACTTACGAGCCAACTTTTCTATTTCTTTAACGATATCAGCTTTCTCCGCTTTGATTTGCATTTTAGATGGAAGCGTTGATGCAATAGGATGAGACTTAATGACTTCTCGTACGTCAGAGGATTTAAAACCGTATTTCATCAAAGTTGAATATAGCTTATCGCTTGAATACGAATCTAACGTCATATTACTTAAACGATTGTTCAATATAGAAAATTCGCAAATCCCATCACGATTGACCAAATAATCAATCGCCTCATTTGCTATTGACTCATTTATCCCTTTTTCTTTTAACTTAGATAAAATGAATTGGCTGCCTTTTTCTGAATTGAATGCCATCTCAGCAAAATTAATAGCAAAATCCTTATCTGATTTAAGGTAGCCTCGGCCAATAAGATCAGACAAAACCGTATCAATCCATTCTTGGTTATCCGTTTTTGCTTCTAGCTTTTTTCTCAATTCATCAATCGTACGATCTTTTGCTTCAAGGTGATAAAAAGCACTACCATAAACGTTATCAATCGTTTTTGCTTGCTTAATGGGACGTTGAGTAAACATAAAAACCTCGAAGACAATGGAATATCTACCGACTCTAAAGCACTTCGCCTTTGGTTACTACGACAAATTGAAAATACCTCTGATATATTGTCGTTAATTAAAATAAAAAGACCGTATTGAATGATTTCATACAGTCTTTTAATCACGATTAATTAAGCATAGATAATAGCTTGCTCGCATGGCATTCAGAACGAACATTAATATCTTCAACCGAACCATACATATCAGGGATATAAAGCATATTATGGCTATAAACATAATTAATATCTTTAACCTGACAATACCTCAGCATTTGCTTTAATGGTTTTAACAGTTCATCTATCGTTAATGCGATTTCCTTTTCATTACCATACGCAGACTCTTGTCCACCAATAGTAAAAGAAAAAATAAACTGTTTATCTTTTAATTGCGCCCCCTTTTCACCACCAAACGCAAACCCATAGCAAATCACATCATCAATCCATTTTTTCATCAGAGCAGGGAATGAATACCAAAATAGAGGGAACTGAAAGATGATGGTATCAGCCTGTAATAAAGCCTCTTGCTCCTGAATAACATTAAACTCAAAATGCGTATTTAAATCTTCGAGCTTTCTTATGTTTAGCTGACTTTCCATAATGTTACTTTCTAAGTATTCAAGAATCGCTTTATTACTAATGGAACTTTCATGATTTGGGTGACCAGAAATAATCGTAATTTTCTTCATTTTATCGCCTCTTATGTGGGTAAGTGAGTAGGATAAAATGAATATTTCATTTTGATAATATGGTACTGTTGGGCTTCACTTTTCCATTTATGGGATAATAAAAGGATTAAATGATGAAGGAAGACTGGCTATTATTTGCAAAAGTTGCTCAGTATCAAAGCTTTTCAGAAGCGGCAAGACGCTTATCAATCCCTACAACAACAGTCAGTCGACGTATTCAACAACTGGAATCTCAACTAGGGGAAAGACTCTTTATTCGTAATACAAGATCAGTAACTCTAACTGAATTTGGCCAACGTTTATTGCCTAAAACCAAACTATTAGAAATAGCGCTAGAAGAGCTGCAATCAACAATTGAAAGTCACTCACAAGAAATCAGTGGTAAACTCAAGTTATCAACCTCTGATACATTGTCCCAATTTTTGCTACCGAGTCTAATTAGCTCTTTTTCATCGCAGCATCCATTAATCAATTTTGATATTTCTTCCTCAAACAGGAATGAACAACTCCTTAATGAGAATATAGATTTTCTTTTCGTATCGGGCAACTGGAAGACTCAAACTTAATTGCATATAAACTCTGTGAGATAGAGTATGTGTTAGTCGCTGCACCTTCCTTTATTGAAAAGAGCACCATAGGCATCACTCCGGAAACGCTAATTCAACATCCTTGCATCATTATCAATATCGATGGAAAAGAAGTCCCTTGGTTTGTATCAAGTGATGATCATGTATTAGAACTGAATACATATAAAAAGTATCGAGTTGATAATCTATTTATCGCCAAATCTTTAGCTGAATCAGGAAATGGTATTACTTTATTGCCTAAGTTTGTCGCTAAAGAAGCAATAAAAACAAACACGCTCGTTACTGTATTAGATAGTGTCAATATACAAAAGAATCCACTCAGTTTGATCTATTTTGATAAACATTTTCTATCGGAGAAATCTAAGTGCTTTTTGAAGTACATTAAAGAGCAACGCTCTCACATAGAGAGCGTTATTAATCCAACTATATAACAATTAAATAAATTGCGCTTTTTTCACTGCATTAGCCTTTTCCAGTGAAGAGAGCACTTGATTTAACCGTTGAGGCGATAATTTCGTTTTCTCATAACTTACGGGGACAAAATCCCGTTGTTTATACGGAGTAAAATCTGAATACTCAGCACGACATTCATAATAACTTTTTACAATCGAATCTAATGATACATAGCCAAATCGTTGATAGGTTTTTTGCAGTCTCTCTTCGAACCGTCTTATTTTGCAATCTTTACTTATCATAAAATTAAAAGATCATTGTGTGATCTGCTTACTCTCTTTTATATATGTGACACACAATTTGCCACATGAAAACAAAAGTCTCTTGAGCATTACTAATCATATATTTGAGAAGAATGCTAAGTATCTATTCTTTCTTATTGATAAGTTGCTAATTTTGCCGCATTTCTTTATTTATGGAACTTATCATGGTATTGCTACTCAATAACCATAATCAATTCAATCAGCTAAGGCATAGAATGAATCCTATTATTACAGTGAGTAGCGTATCAAAACACTATCCTGACTCGAATCAAGCTCAACAAGCCCTTGATAATATCAGCTTCACTTTATCTTCTGGTCAAGTATTAGGCCTACTTGGACACAATGGTGCAGGAAAATCGACGCTTATCAATGCACTTTTAGGTGCACATCGTTTTTCCGGCAATATTACAATTAATGGCTTAGATCCGATTGAAAACCACGCAGAGCTAATGAAACATCTAGCATACATCTCAGATGTAAATGTGTTACCTGAGTGGATGACGATAAAACAAATTTTGAAATATACATCAGGAGTTCATCCTTATTTTGACATTAATAAAGCCCTGTCTTTAATTACAAAAACGAACATTAAATTGAGCAGTAAAATCGGTAGTTTATCCAAAGGAATGAAAGTCCAAATTCACTTAGCCCTTGTTATCGCTACCAATGTAAAGGTACTTATTCTGGATGAACCCACTCTAGGCTTAGATTTGTTATATCGAGATAACTTTTATAACGACTTGATGGCGTGGTTTAATCAAGGAGAACGATGCTTAATTATTGCAAGTCATGAGGTTAATGAAATTGAAAAACTGCTTACTGATGTGCTCATTCTTAAGCAAGGGAAATGTGTAAAGCTAGATAATATGAATAATATCCCAAAAGGAACGCTCGCCGATCTATTTATCACTTTACAAAAGGAGGCAGTATAATGCGCCCTTCTTTATATATGCTACAAAAAGAGTTAATCGAACATAAAACAGTAAGTCGTGTTCCACTGTTTATTCTATTATGTGGTGTGGTGCTTTTTTTAAGCTTAATGATGAACACCAACTTACAAGATAACTTGTTTATTTCAGTACAAACTCAAGGGGATTTTACGCCTTTTTCTACTGAATTTTCAAACGATGTGCAAATCATGCTAAGTTTTATGGCAGGTATATTATCTCTTGCTTTAAGCACAACATATTTATCTAAAACCTTGCGCAAAGAACGTAACGAAGGAAGCTCCGCTTTTTGGCGTAGTATGCCTGTAACTAGCCAACATACTCACGCAGTTAAACTTACTTTCGGACTTATTGTCATCCCACTAATTTTCTCTATTTTAGTGCTTATTGCTAACTTATGTTTATGGTTTATTAGCTTATCCAGTGATTCTGTTCTCGTTTTGTTGCATGAGCACTCATCGCTACTTTACGTCATAACAGGGTGGTTTCAATTTTTAACTCGAATGCTATTAGTCAGTGTTGTTATGTTGCCAATAGCAGGTTAATACTGGCCGTATCTCAAGTGTCTAACTCACCATTAATTGTATTATTCTTGGGTGGATATGCATTAAAGATATTATCTAATTGGGTACTAGGTTGGGATGGGATCTCTCAGTTTCTATCTCATATATACCAAATACCAACGACCGTTTTATTATCACACAACCCATTAGTCAGTTTTGAACATGCTGGCATAGGTTTTTTAAGTCTATACGCTTTGCTTGGGGCTCTCGCTCTGTTTGTTAGTATTTCTTTATATCGAACAACAGAAATCTCGTGGCAATCATTAAACCCAAGTTGGTTGATTAAAAAATAAAAACAAAAAAGGAGATCATATGATCTCCTTTTATTTATTATTCTATGATTTCTAAACCAATTCAGACTGAACTTGAGTAACTCGAACTTTATTCGCTTTATTATTATCAATCGATAATACTTCAAAACTCCAGTCTTGATACTCTAAGGTATCTCCAACAGCAGGTACATTGCTTGTTAGCCACATAAACATACCTGTCAGTGTTTGATAATCCCCTTCTTTCTCTTCAGGTAAAGTCGCCAGATTTAAGGTATCTTTTAGCACTGTTGTCGGAATTGAACCATCTAAAACCCATTCCGTTTCTGATACTTGATCAGCCCATGCATCATTCGGGTTTCAGATTTAAACTCACCCGCTAACGCTTCTAACAAGTTCTTTTGCGTTACAATACCTTGAGCATCACCATATTCATCAACGACTAGAGCTATCTCTTCACCCGTCGTTTTTAGTAACTCCAACAATTCACTACCGTATTTTGTTTCTAAAATCGTTAAACAAGGTAATAAATTACGCATTAACCATTTGGTTCGGTGTTCTTGATGCGCTGCTTTTAGTAAAAATCGTGATGTTGTAAATCCAAGAACATTGTCCATTCCACCACGTGTTACAGGATAAATAGAATATTCTGAGCGCAATAATTTTGGTAAGTTCTCATCCCACGATTGCTCGGTGTCGAAATAAACCAATTCATTTCGTGGGATCATGAGTGATGCAACTCGTCTATCATCTAATTGTAAGATATTGCGCACCATACTGTGTTCATGCTTTTCAATAACACCTTGCTCAGAGCCTTCTGAAAGCAAAGCGTGAATATCATCTTCAGTAATCGATGCTTCATCGCTGTTTGAGCGACCTAATAAACGTAAAATCGCATCTGTTGAGATCGATAGTAAGAATACAAATGGTCGAGAAACAGAAGCTAACATGCTGATCAATGGCGCTATAAGCGTTGCAATACGTTCTGCGTGAAATTGTGCTATACGTTTTGGAACAAGCTCACCAACAACAATTGAGACATAGGTGATGATCACAACAGTCGACATAGTCGAAACGGTAGACGCTAATCCTGCTGGTACACCAAATGAAATAAGGAAATTTGAGATCGGGCCTGAAAATGCCGCCTCACCTAAGATACCATTTAAGATACCAATTCCGGTAATACCTATCTGTACGGTAGATAAGAACTGAGTAGGCTCTTCGCCTAATTTAATCGCTTTAGCAGCTGACTTACTGCCTTCTGCTGCTAATTTCTGTAATCGACTCTTTTTTGCGGTCATGAGAGCAATCTCAGACATAGCAAACACACCATTAATCACAATTAGAAAAAGTAATATGGCAATATCCAATGTAAACCTCGAATTATTAAGTAATAAAAACAACGTACATACGTTATTATTTTCCTACTCTTATATGCCTGATTTACAATAAGGTCAATAACTATATTGACCTTATTTTAAGCACTTGTTAATGAATAAACATATAGTTACATTTCGTTATACTTATCCATCTTAAACACCTAATTTTTAACTAACTCTTTTTATTTTGATCAAGTCGTTTAATTAACTTGGCAGGCGTTCCACCATACAAACAATCAGATGGCACATCATGGTTCACCACTGAATTTGCTGCAATAACAGAACGAGCTCCAATAGTAACGCCTTGATTAATCACTACACTACCACCGACCCACACATCATCTTCAATGACAATCGGTTTACAATAGGTTTCCCAACAACGACGGCTTTTATAATCTAAAGAATGTGAAGCCGTATAAAATTGAGCATTAGGACCAATTAATACATTATTACCAATCGTAATTTCTGCACCATCGAGCATGGTCACGTTCATATTAATAAACGTTTCGTTTCCTATAGAAATTGTCTTTCCAAATTCACAAAAGAACGGGGCTTGAATAAAACTCTGACCAAAGGCATTAAAGACATTTGGTAAAATAGATAACTTTTCTTTCGTTTCTGTACTTTGATTAAATTGTTGAAGGTACTTTTGTGTTTGATTACGAATAGCGTCTATTTCAGGATCACCACCATCAAATACCAAACCACTTTTCATTTTTTCAAATTCGGTCATGCTAACTCCCTAAAAAGCAAAAATCGAATAGACCGTCAAAGTCTATTCGATTTCTATAAAATAAAAAGAGTAAATATTGGAATAAAAAATTTCCTATTTTAAATACTCTAATGACTCATGACCGATGTAGAAGTCAATGGTAATGGCTTGATAATCTTCTGGGTTTTCAAATGATTCCATACCATTGGTGCAATACAGATAATCAATGCAATGTTTGATACTGGCATCGCTAACCAAACCCCATCAATTCCAAACCATTTAGGTAAGATAAGCAAAAATGGCAATTGAATAACGATATTACTAATTGATATCACCATGGCTTTTTTGCCTTCATTTACGGACAAAAAGTAGATAGTAATCAATACAATCATGCCATCCAAAAACATCGCAAATAAGTGATAACGAATACCAACAATCGTTTCAGCAATCAGATCTTTATCACCATTAGTAAACAAAGCCGTCGTTAGCTCTGGTGAAATATTTAAAATAGTCACCCAACCAATGCCAGTAATGATTACCCACTTCAATGCAATCTTGAAGATTTGATAAACTTTTTATTTTCTCTCGCACCAAAATAATAACTTATTGGTGGCTGTGCACCCTCAGCAATACCTTGCGCAAGAAGGTAATAAAGCATAAATAAGTAACCAACAATGGCATAAGCCCCCACAGTCGTTGCTGAGCCGTAATGCATCATTAACGCATTATGCATAGCAACAACAAAGCTGCCATACAAGTACATAACTAATGCCGACGCACCTAAAGAGAGAGATTGCTTTGCCTTATTCCAAGAAAATAGCACTTCTTGTAATGTGATCTGAATACTTGAACGCTGAGTAAAGAAATAACCAATACCCAAAACGGTCACACAAGCTTGAGCCATTAACGTTGCTAATGCCGCTCCAGAAAGCCCTAACCCCATCACACCAATAAATACGTAATCTAAAACAATATTAATTAATGCTCCAATAACGAGTAGAAATGTCGCAACATTTGGTGACTCATCATTACGCACAAGCATAGGTAGAGCCGTTGCACATGCAGTAAAAAACCACCAAACATAAGTACATTGATGTAATCCATTGCATAAGCAAAGTTTTGACCTTCCGCACCTTGTGCGAGCAATATGTCTTTTGCGAGTAACACAATACAGGAGATCGCAATCATGCTTAAAATCGCAAGTAACCAAAAACCTGTCGTTAACGCCACTTTTGTTTTTTCTAATTTATTTTCGCCACGGTAAATAGACATAACACTGCCTGTTCCCATGCCAACCATGACACCAATAGCACCTAATATACAAATCGCAGGCCAAGCCATATTAATCCCAGCAAGACCTTCAAAACCAATGTAATGACCAACAAAGATCCCATCAATAATTTGATACAGTCCACTCACCACCATTGCAGCAATAGAAGGAATAGCATAACGCCAAAAAGTACGTGTGATGGATGAATCTGCATGAAATGTTGTCATTTTAACCTCGGTAACAACAAAGAATGGCGTGATTCTATGATACAATTTAAGATTGAAAAAGTTAGTATCCATCTCCTTATCGGATGGATGAGTATAAATTATAGACTATTCTTATTTTCCTCTTATTGACACATAAAAACTGTGTTATAAGCTTATGAAATGGATAAAAATATTTCTGTAAATACAGACACAAAGGGTAAATTTATGATTTCTAAATGGGCAAAAAGATTCTTCCAAATGGCAGAATTAGTCGGTTCTTGGAGTAAAGACCCGTCGACTCAAGTTGGTGCAGTAATCACCAAGCATAACCGTATTGTTTCTGTTGGATTTAATGGCTACCCACATGGTGTATCAGACAGTGCAGATACAGATGAACGTGAAATTAAATATTTAAAAACACTTCATGCTGAAGAAAATGCCATTTTATTTGCCAAGCGTGATTTAGAAGGTTGCGATATTTGGGTTACTCACTTCCCTTGTCCAAACTGCGCAGCAAAAATCATCCAAACAGGAATATCAAAAGTATATTGCCTGAACAAACTGAAGACTTCTTATCTCGTTGGGGTGAAAAAATTCAAGTTAGCCAAGATATGTTCTCTCAGGCGGGAGTTGAAGTCACTTGGTTACCTTTAGACACGTTAAAATAATAAAAAAGCCGGATTAATAATCCGGCTTTTTTATATTCTCTTTATATGTATGCAAAAGCATCGGCAAAACATCTGTTCTGACTTCGCTTTTTTCTCTTCAATTAATTTTTCTTTTGCAGTTTTAGCCATCATGAAAGGCCCACAAACATAAATATCAAAATGGGTGAGATCAGTAAAATCTTCCATAACAGCATCAAGAACAGTGCCTTTTTTCCCTATCCATTCTTCATTTTTATCTTCAATAACAGGAATATAATGAAAGTTTTTATTATTTAATGATAAATTTAGTAACTCTTCATCTTCATACAAAAAGGAACTGTCTTTTACTCCCCAGTAAAGATATATATCCTGAGTGAACCCTTTACTTAAGCAATTTTTTAAAATACTACTTATGTAAGATAATCCTGTTCCTCCAGCAATCAATAGTAACGTTTTTTCGCTTTCTTCACGCCACCAAGCATCCCCATATGGTACATCTATCTTTATTACAGATTCTTCAACTAAAGCGTTAAGAAAATACTCAATAGCATCTAATGATTTCTCTCTATCAGAGCCACCGACATGTAACTCAATCTCATCTTTTTTGGTTGGGCAACTCGCAATTGAGAATGGTCGTTTTTCATTATCGAAATCAACAACAACATATTGCCCGGCTTTAAAATCAATCGAGTTATTTGGTGTAATAAACACTTTATATATATTGTTTTTGATCGATACTAATATTACCTTCTTAACTTTCCCCTCAATACTCATAAATCTCCCCTAAATAGTATTTTGAATCAAACTTGCCATGGAAAGAGCACATCCTTTTTGCGCACGTGTATTTAAGCGTCGAATAATTTCAACTGTTACCCCTGGATAAGGATCTGGTTCTCTTATTTCTCTAACAATACCGATATCATCAGTAACAATAAAAGCGGGTAAGCAGTCGAGGAAGCGTCCATATAACTTAACAATCCGATCTCCCCTCAGCTACAGGTTTCAAGGTCTCAGGATCAAGGGCTCGAGCATACACCCACGGTGGAACATGTTTTCTTTGAAATTCATCTTCAAAAAAGCAAGTATTAAGTTCTACCTGATTAAATGTATCCCTGATCTGACTAATATTATCTAATTGGAAAGTATTCATTATTAACTGATTAAAATCTTCTCTATTTAAAGATTTATTTTCATTAGATTTCCACCCGCCACCAGTAATAACATACACTCTATTTCCTCCTTTAAAATCAATATTATTGTCCTTCATATATTGACACAAAAGATAAACAAAAAATGGGGGGCCAATTAAGCAAATATCTTTATTACTATTATTAATCCTAAATAAATGATTTACTGTTTTTTCGAAATCAATCTTATCGTTGTTAACAGTAAATACTGTAGGATAAAGTAGCTCAACTAAGCTCATTACATATTTAAACCAAACATTACTTGCACTAAATCGATCTGGACCTAGATTCACCAACTCCATCTGATGTTCAAACCAATTTCCAACATACTTCATTCCAAAGTTAACAGAACCGAGCAACCGCTCAATAGTAAGACGATCGCGTGCAATACAGCTTTTAATCCCCTTTGTCCCACTACTTGTATACCAATTTTCAATATCATCCACACTTACAGTATGTAACTTCATATATTTAAATATTGATGTTGGAAAAACAGGTATTTCATCAATTGAATGTAAATTCTCGTTTATATGCAGACTTACACAATAATTCCGATACTTTTCATTCCTATTATAATGAAAATGAAAAGCCTCTCTAATTAACTTATTTTGTATTTCTTTTTGTTCGTCAAACGACCACTCCTGTGGTGAACTCATAAATATAAGATCATCTATTTCAGAACTAGCAATAATTTGATTTTTTTTATATTCAATATGATTAGTCATATCTATCCTAATAATACATAACGTCAACAACACTCGATAAATAATAGAAATCTAACTTAAAAAATGCCCTCAATCTATTAAGGTAGATTCTTTTCAATTTTCTGATTCAACATATCAATAATATCTTTTACATCATTAATATCATTCATTGATTCAAAGGATAATAAAATATTTTTACATCCTGTTTTTTCCACTGCTAATTTTGTCGATTCATAATAGTCATCATGAGTTCCAACAGCATTCTCTTCTATAATACAGTTAATTTTTTCATCGCTGCTCATTTGAGGATAGGTTTCAGTAATATAGTCTTTTAAATACTCTCTCACTTCTTCTTGAGCCGTATCTTTATCAGAATTTAAGTTCACAATCACAGTTAATTGATGATCAACATCTGAAATATCTACACCATATTGTTTAGCTGTTTTATTATAAAGTGCTGCGTAGCGTTCTTTCACTTCTAGGTTATCATCCCACTTAAAGATTAGAGACAGTGCTTTTTTCGCAGCCCATGTAACCACTTCTTTTGATGTAGCTAATACATATTGCTTAGGCCCATTTTCACTATAACAATGTGGATTAACTGAAATTTTTGGAAAATCATAAAAGTCATTCTGTGGATGACAAAACCCTGTAGTTAACGCTTCGTTAATGATGTCATAGCATGCTTCAAATTGCTGTTGACGAGATGGAATATGACGCTTAAAAAACTCCATTTCAAAATCACTTTCACAATCACTAAAACCAAAAATAAAACGCCCTTCTGTCATCTGATCTAGTAAGCTCACTTCTTCAGCGACTCGTACGGGATGGTGAGTGGTAATCACTTGATTTAATGAGCCAATGTGCAATTTATCTGTTAATCCCAATAAAAAACCAGCAGCAGTAATAGGAGATCCAACAATGCCATTTTTTGAAAAGTGATGTTCATTAACAAAAGCGGTATTAAAATGGTATTTAGTTGAATCTATTAATGTGACGGTATTTATCATGTTATCGAGTGTTTCTTCAGATGTAGTTCCATCTTTCTGAAAGTTTAGAAAAAATAATCCAAATTTCATAATCTGTTCCTTATTCTCTTTAATATCTCTATTGAGGGTCTTTTAAGAAAGGGGCTACCTGTGTCATAAATAGCTTCATTGACGCAATTATTTCTTCTTCAGTTCCATTAGCTTCGAATCCACATGTAATATTTGTAATACCTGTATCATCAATATCGCGTTGGATTATTTCAATGCACTGTTCAGGTGTACCTACTGGATTTATGCTATTGCTATAATCAACGCGTCGATTGGTGTTTGTATGCCCTTGTAAAACAAAATCCCGCCATTGGCCTTTATGATAATCATATCACGAGTTTGATTACTATCGTTAAAAATATTGGTCGCATTTACATACGAGTCATACCAATTTTTTAAAAATTCACGACATACTTCTTGTGCTTTATCGCCATCATCATCAACAGAACAAATATAGGCCATACAATGATCTATTTTACTTATGTCATGACCATGCTCTGTTGCTATCTCATTATATAACTCCATCTGTGCCTTTTTTTCGCTGGTGTCAATAATCCAGCTAAGTACCATAGGAAGTCCTTGTCGGGCTAACCATTCTGTTGTACTTGCAGACTCTGCGGTCATACACGTTGGAACCTTTTTAGAATATACTTTAGGGTATACGTCAACTTTAGGGAACTGGATATGCTCACTATCAGAGCTCATGCAACCTGTTTGTGCACTTTCCATTATCATTTGATGAAAATTTTGAGTAATAGCGCGGGATTGCTCCATATCAACGCCAAATACCCGAAAATCTTTATGATAGAGTCCTCGAACACCGCCAAAATTAAAGCGTCCTTTAGACATTTGATCTAACAATAAAATGTCTTCTAACTGACGAACTGGATGCTCAGTTGGAATAACCACTCCCATGGTACCTACATTTATTTTTTTAGTTCTACCTAGTACGTTAGCTGCTGCGGTAAATAAACTCCCAGTCAATCCAAACTCTGTAAAATGATGCTCCAAAATCCAATATGTATCAAACCCGACTTCTTCAGAAGCAACGCTCAACCGAACAAAGCGCTCCATGACTTCCCTATGACTTTCACTCGGAGGTTGATACGAAAAACAAATATTTCCAAATTTCATGGTTTTTATTCCTTCTTAATAATTAGGCCATTTCCAATAATTCATTCTCTATTTTATTTCTTAATCTTCGCTCTTTAACTGTTGTACTTGTCAAGTTTTCAAACCCTGGTTCAACTATTTCAATATCTAAATCTAATAAACCCTCATCTAAAGCTACTGCGGCTCTGGTTACTGATTCATAAAAATTCCTCAAGACCACAAGATTCTCACCGAGATCGTGAGAACTTCCAATCAACGAATAAAGCTTACATCGAGTAGAATTAATACTATCAATCACCCTCTCCACTTCACTTTGCTTAACCCAACTATCATCATTCGCCGTAAATGCAATAAACGGAATATTGAGTCCTCGTACCGCCATAAATGTCGAATCTAATGTGTCCCACTTGTTTTTAAGACAGTCCGACACAAAAACCTTAGAACCTAAATTATGACCTTCAAAGTCAAGATCATCTGGCAATTCTTCGATAGGTAATGGTAAATAGTCATACTTCAAAGCCTTCTCTAAAGTATCCCGTAAATTTACAACGCCAACCGCAGTAATGAGAAACGATGCATCAATATCATTTATTACTTCATAAGCGATCCGCGCCGATAAACTTGCTGCGATAATTCCTAGGTTTTGAATCCCTTTAGCTCTTAACCAACCAACAACAATGAGCAAACTATGTTTACCTATTGACATCGAAAATTCATCTATTTGGCCACTACTTAAACCAACATGATGTAAGGAGTCATAGCGAATAACACGGAAACCATTGCTAGACAAATACTCAGCAAGACCAGCAAAATGATCCATCCTACGAGCAAAACCTGCAGCAATGACAACGGTACTATTTTTTTTATGAGTATCACTCTTAGGAGGAGTCTCCCAAACCCGAATCGACTGACCATTTTCAAGCTCAATAATATGATCAATGGTGAAAAAGGTACTTTCATCTTTCATACAGTTTCCTTTTAACTATGGAACAAAAACTAAAAACTTATCTTCTTCTAGATAGCGTGTTTGTTCAATTTCAACCGCAACATCCTTGGTTGTATAATGAAATGGCCTTTCATGTGATATAAACCTAACTAAGTACTGAAGAGGAGATAATGAATCATGGGCTCCTCCAACTCTGAAGACGTTATTCATTCCCGACTCAACAATTCTCTCAACGCCACTCATCGCCAATTTATCTCTATATTTTACTGAGACCTCCCAAGGATAAATAGAAACTGTCTGTGTACTATTTTTGTTTACAAAAGGAAGTACTTCATTAATATCGGATACTTGGTGTATATATACGCTCCGAGATAACGGTTGATTTCCAAAGCTATTTATAGGAGATTTAATCATTAACCAAGCTTGATTATCCCCTTTTCTTACTTCATAGCCGGAAAAGACTCCTTCTCTTTCAGTAAGAGAAAACGCCGCTTTTTCATCAAAATTATTTACACCTTTTGGTAAAATTTTTTCATATCGATCAAGCTGTTTTTCAAGCTCATCTAAAAATAGTGACAAATTTTCTCCGATGTAATAAACGTCCTGAGTGGAAAAGCAGGCTTGCTGATCATAGAAACAAATATCATGGGCAACCCCCATTGCTGCGGCCTCCATATCTTTAGGTTCTTCAATGATACTTAAACTTTTCTTTGGCCCAAATTTCAGAATATCCACATGAGGAGGTGAGTGTTTTACCGCCCATTTAATCGCTTCTTCTCCCCCCAAGCAATGACAACATCTGCATGACTCATAATTTTTTGAGGTAAAGTCATATCTTCATTATGCGGCCAATACATAACAGACATTGATTTAGTTATCGGATGATCAGCATTAACGTCAATAAAACTCGAAACCAAAGCCGTTGCAGTAAAGGGATCCGAAGAAGAGGTTTTAATTATGCATTCATTTTTTGTTAAAATAGCACGCAAAATAGATGTCACTCCTGATAATGGAACATTACCAGCTAACAAGTGAACAGAAACGCCTTTTGCTTGTGCTTTTACATAACAATCACCTCGTGGAATCCATTCATCTAACACATGTATAGAGCCTAAATCGTAATTAACAATGTCATACAAAGCACTTTTAGAACACAATAACATGGCTATCCAATTGGCCTCTAATCTTGCCATTTCATCAGAATAACCGAGATATTTTTTTAACTCACGAATATAGCTTCGTCGTCGACTGTATTCTTCACTTTTCCATCGTTGACCCACGGTATATAAAAAATTCACAATTTGATTTAAGTTAAGATCTATTTTATTTCTAAAATTTAATGTTCTTAAAACTGAATCTTCCGTAATAACAGATAATTTAATTTTATTATCACTATTTAGGTTTATTTCTTTATAAGCGTTATTATTAAATTCTTGAACAACACCATTAATTATCATTGGAATACATTTAATCATTATTGTTCCTATAATACATTTATTATATTCTAGTATTAACTTGATACAGCTTTTCTAAACTGTTCATTAATTGGCATAGACAATACAACAGACCTAGTATTACCTAATAGATGGATTTCTTTATCCCCAATACGGTGACAAGGAACTTTAATACGCTTAAGAAACCTTTCTATCGCTGTTGATGTTACTGTTACATATTCTGTAATCCCTCTACTAACTGCGTGTTTATATATCGCTTCAAATAGCTTCATAGTCACTTCACTTGCAGAGTTATTTATTTTTGAGCTATTCTTCCCAACAGCAAAACGACTTAATTCGACTATATTAGGGGCTCTCGGAGGCACTTGCCCTCCGAGTAATTTAGGAAACACACTTTTTAACATATAATCACCCGTTGTGGGTAATAGACGCCAACACCCATTTACCTTTTCAGTATCATCGCAGGCATAAATATATTCTGCATTTGAGTTATCATATTCATCTGATTCAAGGTTATCTTCACTAACCAAATCCCACTCAAGTCTTTGTTTAAACACTTGATAACGAAGACTAAGAATGCCTCTATACTCATCTGATGGGATAGCCAAAAAGTTCGATTTTTTTATCATTATAGTCATGTAACCTCTCTGTATGTTTACATGACTATAACAAACTGTTGCACGACAGAAACCTGTACTATCCTACAGCCAAAATGTTAACACTACGTTCTAATCAAGACACAAAAATGTGACTAACGTCAAATAAATTGGAACCAACATCACTAAATTTCCAGTTTAATGTTATATAACACGCAAAAAATATAACAACTAAGCTAGGTGAAAAAAAAGATGAATACTAAAAACATAAATATTAATGACACAGAGAAGGTAATTAATAAAATTAAAACTTGTGCTAATAATAATGATATTAAGCAATGCTTATCTGAAATGACGAGAATAATACATTGTGAATATTATCTATTCGCTATTATTTATCCTCATTCAATGATTAAACCTGATGTTTCAATTATAGATAACTACCCTGAAAAATGGCGTAAATATTATGATGATGCGGAGTTACTAAAGTATGATCCTATAGTAGATTACTCTAACTCGTATCATTCACCAATTAATTGGAATGTATTCGAAAACAAATCAATAAAGAAAAAGTATCCAAATGTAATCAAAGAAGCAAAAGAATCAGGGCTCATTACTGGATTTAGTTTTCCAATTCATACTGCAAATAATGGTTTTGGAATGCTTAGTTTTGCTCATTCAGATAAAGACATTTATACAGACAGCTTATTTTTACACGCCTGTAAAAATGTACCGTTAATGCTTCCTTTCTTAGTCGATAATTATCGAAAAATAAATACAACACCTAAAAAGTTAGATGTGGATTTAACAAAAAGAGAAAAAGAATGCTTAGTGTGGGCGAGTGAAGGAAAAAGCACATGGGATATTTCAAAAATACTAGGCTGCAGTGAGCGTACTGTTACTTTTCATTTAACCAATGCTCAAATGAAGCTCAATACAACTAACCGCTGCCAAAGTATTTCTAAAGCGATTTTAACCGGTGCCATTGATTGTCCATACTTTAAAAAATTAAGTAAATGAGTAAAACTTTATACCTATTATACTTTACTCTTTTTACTACTCTGTTTTCTGTGGAAAATTGATCTCATACATTTCCATGAAGTCTTGACGAATAAGTTGTTCTAAATGAGATGCTTTTTCTGTTGGACAAAAGATCATGTAGTGCACTTTTTGATCGCCCATTGAAGTAGTCGTAATATGAATATGGGGCTCTGAACCTGGAAGATCGACACCTGCGTGCTTCTCTATTACGCTGTTATAGCGTCGAGCTACTTCGATAAACTCTTCACAATGAACATCGATCTTTGCTAATAGATCCGGTAACATTGGGTATAGATTCACGAACTCTTTAACACAGATTGAGAAGTTATGATAAACATAACGCTTCATGAAATTCAGATTTTTTACTGGGTATGTAAAGAACATACTGTTTGGAAGTGTAGCTGTTTTACCTGTGTAATCATATTGACCATGGTGCAAATCGATCTCTTGGATAACCGTAGCCATCATGTTGTGCTCAATAACTTCACCACATAAAGAGCCTACTTCAATCCAATCTCCTATTCGAAATGAACGAGAACTTGCACGTTGAATAGAGCCAGTAAAACACAAAATAATTTCTTTCGATGCCACCACAATTGCGACGGCAATAGCAGTAACTGATAAAGCAAATTCATTAATCTCAGATTGCCATAAAATAAATAACGTAATAACAATTACAGTAAACGAACCATTTTTAGTTCGAGAAATCCATTTACGCTGATCTTCAGTTAGGAAAGCAATATCACCACGAATATGCTTTACTGCATAATGGCGCAATAAGAAGATGAAGCTAATAATCAACACACTAAAAATCATCTTATGTGTTAATAAAAAATCTATTACTAGTAACAGTCTATCCACGCTTACCTCTTCTACTTACTGCTTTATTCTCGACAACTAGCAGTAAATATCCCATAGGTAGACCATAATTTCATCCCCATCTATCAATTTACTCGAACTTGATTCACTTTATCATCATATTAATAATCCTTTTGATTAAGAATGAGTCACTTCTGAATACTCACCTTCGATGATTCGTGCTTCTTTATCTTCATTTGATTCCGTTTTACGGCTATGTGTTTTCGACATAATAAAGCCGACAATACTTAATCCCACAGCAAAAAATAGGCTCGAAACCAAGACAAAAAAGCCAATGAATAAAGCAACAATAGTAGCTAATAACTGTTTCATATTTTATCTCTCATTATGAATGAAATTTTATAATATCAAGCCAATTCTGAACACAAGATGAACGATCAAATCATAACCCAAAATAATGCTCTCAAATAAATAACAAACAAATCAATAATGAAACACTTCAACATAAAAATCTACATTTTCAGATAGATCACAAAATATAAAACTATTTATACAATCTTTTATTTATAGAAATACTTTTTGATAATTATCAAGCCACTCAAAATCGATTCACGCAAAATACCCCTAAATGGTTAATCCAATACAATTTCTAATCTTTAAATTTTAAACGAGGTATTTATGACTCAATCGGCTGATAAAGCACGTAAAGTCGGTATTGGCAGCTATGTGGCTCTGGCCTTTGCTGTTGTGTTCTTCTCTGGCTTTATGCAATCAAATGAATGGTATGGTGTTTTTGACTTTACAACACTAAATGGTTCATTTGGTAAAGTTGCGTATTCTGTTTCTGAAACAGCGGACGGCGTTCAAGCGGCAACCACTTCTCTACGTGGTAAAGGCGGTAGCGGTGCTCGTGACGGTTTCATTTTCGCATTAACTCTGATCCCTACCGTTATGTTTGCATTAGGTATGATCAACGTACTTGAACATTACGGTGCACTTGATGCTGCTCGTAAGCTTCTTACTCCTCTTCTACGTCCATTAATGGGTATTCCGGGTAACTCTGGTTTAGCATTAATTGCATCATTACAGAGTACCGATGCAGGAGCTGCGATGACTCGTCAACTAAAAGACGAGAAACATCTAACCAAGCGAGAAACTGACATTTTCACAATGTTCCAATTCACAGCTGGTGCAGCAATTGTAAACTTCTTCTCATCTGGTGCGGTATTATTCACTCTAACTAACCCAGATGGCTCTTTAGCTGTTCCATCATCAATTGGTCTAGCTGTTGTTGTTATGTTTGCTTTCAAATTTGTTGGTGCAAACTTATTCCGTATTTACCTAAATGTGACTGAAGGTAAAGAAGGACAAGATGATGACAAACAAGATAAAAAAATGACTGAGGAGACAGCATAATGAGCGACGTTAAAGCAAAAAAACCTATGGTTACCGATATCTTTGTTGAAGGCGCTAAAAAAGGCTGGGTTATTGCAACCACTTCAACGGTTCCTAACGTATTAATGGCATTTGTTATTATCAAAGCTCTTCAGATTACGGGCGCGCTTGATTTAATGGGTTCTATCTTCTCTCCTATTATGGCTATCTTTGGTCTTCCAGGTGAAGCTGCGGCAGTATTAATTGGTGCTTGGATGTCAATGGGCGGCGCAGTTGGTGTGGTTATTACTCTGTTTGACCAAGGTATCCTAAATGGTGCACACATTGCGATTCTTGCACCGGCAATTTACTTAATGGGCTCACAAGTACAATACATGGGCCGTATCATGGGTCCTATCGGTACTGAAGGTCGCTATATCCCAGTAATGATTGCGATCTCAGTATTAAACGCATTCGGTGCAATGTTTGTTATGAACATGATTCTATAAGGATTTCTGATGAACTTTTCTCTAAACGATTATCTAGAAGAACTACGCCCTCTTATTGACGTGGATTGCGGTACGTATACCGTTGAAGGCATCGAAGTTATTGCTAATCAAATGGCAGCTAAATACGAAGCAATGGATGGCTGGTCTGTTAAGCGTATTGACTGTGGCAAAGCAGGCGTTGGCCTTGAAGTTCGCAACAAACCTGAAGCTGAACATATTGATGTGATGATGATTGGTCACATGGATACGGTTTTCCCTGTAGGTACAGCGGCAGAGCGTCCAATGTCTTTGGATGCTGAAAAAGCGTATGGTCCAGGTGTTTCTGATATGAAATCTGGATTATTAAACGTGGTATATGCACTACGTAACTTAGACCAAACAGTATTAGATAAGCTGTCTATTTGCGTGTGTATGAACCCAGATGAAGAGACAGGATCATTAGATTCAGTTGACTGGATCCAAGAAACAGCGAAAAAAGCGAAAAACGTATTGGTTGCAGAAGCAGCCCGTGCGGACGGTGGCTTAGTTAAAGCTCGTAAAGGCATGGCTCGCTACAAAATGACCTTCAACGGTAAAGCCGCTCACGCTGGTAACGAACCTGAGAATGGCCGTAGTGCGATCACTGAAATGGCAAACTGGATCTTAGCGACAAACGCGATGACTAACTTTGAATCAGGCACTACGTTAAACGTAGGCGTGGTCTCTGGTGGTGCTGGCGCAAACATCGTTCCTGATTTAGCAACAGCTATCGTTGATGTTCGTTTCTGGGATAACGCAGAATATGACCAAGTAGATACTACTTTAAATGGCATGATTACAACGCCATTTGTGGATGGAGTATCGATTGAACTGGTTCGTGAAGCGTATAAGCCTTCTATGGTGCCATCAGAGCAAACTGAAGCACTAATGGCGATGATTGAAGAATCAGCTCAAGAGCTAAACATTGATATCAACTGGAAAGAAGTGGGTGGCGGCTCTGATGCTAACAACACTGCGATCTTAGGTGTTCCAACATTAGATGGTCTAGGCCCTATCGGTGCAGGTTTCCACAGTGCTGATGAATACTTACTGCTTGAGTCAATCGAACCGCGCATTAAGCTACTAATGAGCGTATTAACGAAATTAGCTAAATAGTATTTGTGATATAACGATAACAACGCTTTTAGCTAGGTAACAAAATAAAACAGCGAGCATTTGGCTCGCTGTTTTTTTATCTTTTTTAATCAATACGTTTTTAATTAATACGACACGGTTTTCATATATTGTTTGGGGGTAATACCAAACTGCTGATGAAAACGTTGACTAAAACGTGTTTCAGATTGATATCCACACTGTAATGCTAGATCTAATTGGCTCTGCTTTCTCTCTTGCATTAAAGATAGAGCATGACTCATTCTTACGTTCGCTAATACCGTTCTAAAATTGGTTCCATCTTGATTCAATCGACGGATCAACGTAGCTCGACTCATAGAGAAAGCATGTGATACTTCATCTAACTGATAATTTTCTGCAGGATCTTTGAAAAATAAGCACTCAGTTTATTTTGCAAAGAATCATGGGACTCTGAGAATAAAACATGCAATGCACCAACTTCTACTAGCTGCTGATAAAAGGCAAATAAATGATGTTTTTGCACATTAGAGCTTAAATTCTGAGAACTCATCTCGATTAGCAAAGAAAAACCATACGCTAATGTTGAAGAAACCTTAATAGCGTTAAGATGTTCATGTCTACGTCGATTCTCTTTACTCTCCGCGATCATTTCAGGCGTTGGCGGAAACAAAAAACAGATCTGAACCGAGTAAAAATGATCTTTTGCTGGTTTATTAATAAAACTCAGATCTTGGTTAGCCGCGGTTAGTAACCATAATTGAGCATCAATATCGTAATTTTCAGTACCTTGAATTACTCTTTTTATACCAGATTTTACCCAAATAATACTTGGAGCATAAATATGAACATTACGTAAATGTTGATCATTAACGCCTGAATAAGTTTGTACCTTAAGCAGTGTGTCACTCATGTTATGCTCCTAGTTCTTATCAATTAACGCACATACGTTGCTGTTAATACCGCTTTGTCTAACGCCATGCTATTTAAAGTATAACCAACTACTGCTGGTGAAATGTCTGCTGGTAAATCGATTTTCTCTTGTGGTAATGCCCACACTGTATATTGGTATCTGTGCATGCCATCACCTTCTGGAGGACAAGCACCACCGTAACTCATCGTACCGAAGTCATTCTTAGTTTGTAATGTATTTTTCATTGGTGAACCTTGCTCAATGCTGTGTACATTTGCAGGAATATTTAGTGCTAACCAATGCCACCAGCCACTGCCTGTAGGAGCATCTGGATCAAATACCGTAATGGCAAAACTTTTTGTTCCTTTTGGCGCATCTTTCCAACTTAATTGTGGAGAGATATTATCACCAGTACAGCCCATACCTGAGAAGGTAAACTTGCTATTCATCAATTGACCTTCGTGTATATCTGTACTTGATACTTCAAAAGCTTGGCTAGAGAATGATGCAAGAGTAAGTAACACTAATAATGCTTTGTTCATAATAATTTCCTTCACTGTTTATAGGGTGTTCTAATTAAGTACAGGAGCATTATTACGAATAAAACAAACCAAAAGACAACATAAAGTATCAAATGACAATTAAATTAAACCTATTTTGATACTTTTAGCAAAAAATATTAATTACGAAGTTCTAAGGTATACATCATAGTAGACGCCATTTCATCACCACCTTCTGGAGGCGCAACTACCCCAAACTTTGTATTTTCAAAGAAAAGATAAAAAGTGGTATCTGCAGTTAATCCATTTCCAAGTGGTAACCAACCTGATTGATGCTTTCCTGAAAGAGGAGGAAATGCAAACTCAAAATTCAACAACGCATTTTCAAAATCACCGTTTTGAGTTTCATCTTGCCAGTCTTGATAAGAGGCTTGATCAATAATATAAGATTCAGACAACACATGATTAATGTCTTGTACTGAAATATTCACTTCTTGATTTGGTTTTAGTGTAAATTCTACAACTTTGTAATCATTAGGGGAGATTAAAATTGAATCTATGTTATTTTCATCTTCTGTATCGCACCCAACCAACAGTCCTATAAGTGCAATAGGTAACACTTTCTTTATATTCATAAAATCAATCCAATGCATAAAAATAAGTTATATTAAGTATGGTATGTTTTTTCATAAAAAAAAACCACTTAGGACTAACTAAATGGCTTTTGGCGCATACACTTTAGGAGCAATATGCTTTGGGGATACGGTTATACTAGGCTAAAAAGAGCACATGAAAAAGTGAACACTTCACCCAGTATCTTTTCCCCTTTATACTAAGAACAATAATAGTTTTTTACGCATAGGCACAACATGAAAAGCAGTGATATTTTACTTGGAAAACTCAATACTGAGTTTAAAACTGTATCAGCGATGATAGAGATTTACTGTAAAAAACACCACAATGCGACTCACCTATGTGAAGAGTGCCAGCAATTGATGGACTATGCAGAAGTACGATTAGATCGTTGTCCCTATGGCGAGAATAAACCAACCTGCAATACCTGCCCTATTCATTGCTACAAGCCCGAACCAAAAGAACAAATGCGTCTTGTTATGCGCTTTTCAGGCCCAAGAATGCTACTGCATCACCCAATATTGGCGATTCGTCATCTATTATCAGAAAAGAGAACCGTTGCAGATAAACCACAACCTAATGCTTCAAACCGTCATATTCGACTTAAGAATGGAAATAAAAAATGAACTGGACATTAGACCAACTGAATGCTTTTGTAACCTCAGTAAAATGTGGTTCTTTTTCTGCTGCAGCACGTCAAATGGGGAAGGCGCAGTCACGAATTAGTACCGCAATTTCCAATTTAGAGACAGATCTTGGATTTGAACTGTTTGATCGAAGTGCTCGTTTACCTGTTTTAACTCAAGATGGCGAAGATATGTTTGTAGAAGCTCAAGCTATTTTAGAGCAATGCGAACGACTACAAGCTCGAGCAGATACTGTTGCAACCGGTGAAGAAATAGCACTCACTGTTGCATTAGATGAAGCAGTACCTATTGACGTATTTGAAGATTTCTTTCAAAAAATCTCTGCTAAATTCCCACTATTAAAACTGACAATTATTAATGGCTCTCAGGCCGATATTGCACGATGGGTTGATGAAAAAAAAGCAGATCTTGGATTTTTATTTCGAGTTAATGTTCTGTCAGATTCATTAGAATATTTATCCTTGGCTTTTTTAATCAGGCATTAATTGTCTCGCCAGAACACCCTTTAGCGCAATTTGAAAAGCCAACGTTGATCCAGCTAAATCAATATCGACAATTGGTTATTCGAGATCGTGTAGGCCACTCTCAAGAAAAACCAATTTCGGCCAATCACTGGTATATCGACAGCTATTATTATATTACCGCTCTGGTTATTCGCAGTGTTGGTTGGGCATTAGTTCCTGAACACATATTAGAATCAGGCTGGTATAAAAACCAAACTCAAAAACTATCTACAGATCATATCCTTGATACATTACAAATTGAATGGGGAGTTGTAAAACGTAGAGACAGCGGTATGGGCAATGTTATGGAGTGGATGATAGATGAAATCGAACACACATTTAAAAAACAATAAGAAGATCATGGAACGATGAAAGCACAACTTAAAACTCATTTATTAAATAACGAAACGGTTGATTTATATGAACTGTTTCATCAATTACAACCTATTTCAATTTATGAAATAATTAATCAATTACATCAACTTAAGCATGAATTGGAATTAACCACCAAACTGAGTCCTTTGGTTTCTCAAATTGATGGTCTATTACCAAGATTAAACGCTATTGATAATCCAAAAGATCAAATTGAGTGGTTATGTACAGAAATTGATATTGCACAGCGAGGGCATAGTATGAGCCGGTATATTCATTTGGTTGATTCTCATAGTACTTTTACCCCTAAAGCTGATCTTGTTCTTTTTGGTGATTCAATTACCGAATGGGGACCATGGCAAGATGTATTAACTCATATTCCTCATGTAAATCGTGGCATTGCGGGGGACACCACTTTTGGCATGTTGCGAAGAATTGAAACGACTCTAGCAGTACAACCAAAACTCATTACGATCATGGCTGGTATTAATGATTTGAGCCAAGGTTTTTCTGTTGATTCTGTCTTTGATAATTACACAAAAATCTTAGCTTATTGGCAACAAAACAATTGTGAAATCCTAGTTCAAAGTACATTATTTTGTGGTCAAAAACTGGTTCACCTTAATACTCAAGTTGCAGAGTTAAACGGTCGTTTAGTTGCCTACTGTCAGCAGCATCAAATCAATTATCTAGATGTAAATGCCGTTCTTTGTCCAAATCAATTCTTATCAAATGAATTTACATGTGACGACTTACATTTAAACGCCCGAGCCTATTCAACTTGGATTAACTTACTCCAACCTAAAATAGAAACGTTATTACCATAAATAAAAACGGCTCATCTACTGAATGAGCCGTTTATTTAAATAAGACTTGAAAATCTTAGCGAGCTTTTAGTTCAGCTAAAACTTCAACCATAGAAGGTAAAATACGATGACCAAGTTCAATAACATCTTGGCTTGGTTGTACTAAATCAGGGATTTGGTAAGTGATCATTGTTGCGGCAACCGCAGCACGAGTTCCATTATTAGAATCTTCAAATGCTAAGCACGTTTCAGGAGCAATACCTAAACGTTCCGCTGCTAAAAAATAAATTTCTGGATGTGGCTTACTGTTCTCAACCTCACATCCCGTAGCAAGTACATCAAAATAACCATCAAGACCCGCTAATGCTAATTTCTTAATAGCGATATCATTTTGAGTTGATGTAGCAACAGCCATTGGGATCTTATTGGCTTTTAACCACTCTAACAGCTCAATAACGCCTTCTTTAACAGGAATAGCTTGATTCTGAACTATAGAAAAATAACGGATACGCCACGCTTTATTTAAAGCAGAGTAATCGATATCAGGACCATAACCTGCACGGAAAAGCTCTTCAATACGTTTAGCGTTACAGCCAATCCCCGACAGATAAACATCTTCAAGAAATGGAACATTCTCTGCTTCACATGCTTGTTGAAACACGGACATACACACTCTTTCTGTATCGAGAAGTAGTCCATCCATATCGAAAATTGCAGCTTTAAATGTCATGAGAAACCTTACTGTATGAATAGCAAAAAAACGTTACGTATACCTATAACTCACTATACGTGGAGAATTGTCATAGTAAGCCAAAATGAGAGATGAAAAAAGTGAACTCTTAATTTAAAAGCACTTCCTCTTTAATTTCATACAACGATAAACTAACTATAAAAAACCACTCGCATCGCTAATAAAATCAATACGACACCAGATAACCAGTCTATCCATTTCGCTTTACTACGGAGTTTATCCACAATTCTAGGGGCAGATAATAAACAACTAATAATCGTATACCACAAGCCATCAACAACAATAGGTGTGATAACAATAATGGCTTTATCTAAAGGTTCATTACCTACTGCGACAAATTGACTAAACAAAGCTAAAAAGAACAACGCAATTTTAGGGTTTAGAAGTGAGATAAGTAGCCCTTCTTTTGCTGACTCAACAATCGTAACTTGTTGTCCAGATTCAAGCTTTGCTGCAATTCCGCCAGTGGAACGCAAGGCACCGAGACCTAAATAAGCCAAATAAGCAGCACCTAAATAACTGATCCCTTTAAATAGCACGGGTGACTGTTGTAACACTACCGCTAAGCCAATCACAGTAATAAAAGCATAAAACCCAATACCAATTGAATGAGCCCAAGCGGCTGCTATACCATTAATTCGCTTACCTGATAAGGTATGTTTCGCTACTGTCGCTAAACTTGGTCCTGGAGACATTGCTCCCAACAATGAAACCAAAAATAATGAAATCCAAATAGTTAATGTCATTTCGCTTTTAATTCCTCTTTACAACATTGTCTCATTCACAATAAAATCGCACATTCGGTTAAATAGACGAGTTTATAATGAAAAGGTTACTACCACTTTTGTTGCTAGGGGCAACTGCATCAGCGCAAGCAACAGACACTTTACACCAAATCTATATTCAGCCAAGTCTTGCAAACCTAAAAATTGATGGCTCCCATGGTAGCGCTTTAATGACTCAAGTGGGTTATAACTATCATTTCGCACCCATGATTGCGATGGATCTAAGCTATTACATGACAGCATCAATGAATGATATCGCAATGGATAATGATAAAGCATCGGCTACGGGTGCGACTATTGCAGCAAAAATGTATTTCCCAATGTCTTATTATGGCTCTTTCTATGGGAAATTCGGTTTAAACCGTACCAATGTTGAATATCAATATAAAGAAGGTAATCAAACATTAAAACAAGAAGCGGTATCAACTAAACCTTATGTTGCAGTAGGTACAGTAATGAAGCTGTTCCCTTCTGTTACCTTCAACGTTGAATATCAATATATGCCATTAGCTTCTGATGATTACATCTCATCTATTGGTGCTGGTGTGAACTTTATGTTCTAGCTTTTAAAAAGCATAAAAAAGGGCGCTTCCAATCACCTTGGAAGCGCCCTTTTTATATCAATATAGCTTCATTTATTAAGCCGCTGCAACTTCTTTCGCATCCGCTTTATTTTTCAAGAAAGCGTAAGTGAAGCCTGTTACTGCTGTACCCGCTGCAATGGCTACCAAATACATAAATACTGGCGTGATTGCGTTTGGAATAAGTAGAACAAATAGACCACCGTGTGGAGCAAGTAGTTGAGCGCCAAACAACATAGACAGACCACCAGTTAATGCACCACCCGCCATACAGCTTGGGATAACGCGCATTGGATCTTTCGCTGCAAATGGAATCGCACCTTCAGAGATAAAGCATAAACCAAGCACAAATGATGCTTTACCTGCTTCACGCTCACCCGCTTCAAACTTGTTCTTAGCAAGGAATGTCGCTAAACCCATACCTAACGCAGGAACCATACCTGCTGCCATGATAGCCGCCATTGGACCGTACGTTTGTGAAGCTAGAAGACCTACACCAAATGTATATGCAGCTTTGTTTACTGGACCACCTAAGTCGAAACACATCATACAACCAAGAATCACACCCAGTAATACAGCGTTAGTTGAGCCCATGTTGTTTAGGAATTCTGTTAACGCCGACATGATGCCAGATACAGGACCACCGACGATATAAATCATCACCAGACCAGTAAATAAACTCGCCACAAATGGAATGATTAAGATTGGTTTTAGCGCTTCCATTGATTGAGGAAGAGATACTTTATCCGCAATGAATTTAGCTGAGTAACCAGCAATGAAACCGGCAGCAATACCACCAAGGAAACCGGCACCTGTTGAGCTAGCCAACATACCACCGATTAGACCCGGAGCTAAACCAGGACGATCAGCAATCGAGAACGCGATGAAACCAGCAAGAACAGGGATCATTAACGCAAATGCAGCGCCACCACCAATATCCATTAAGGTTGCAGCAATAGTGCCAGGCTCTTTAAATGCTTCGATACCAAATACAAAAGATAATGCAATCAACAAACCACCCGCGATAACAACAGGAAGCATGTGTGATACCCTGTCATTAGGTGTTTGTACATGCCTTTTTTCTCTTCAGTTTGAGAAGATTGTGTATTACCAGACGCTTGGAAAACCGTCGCATCAGCGAAGGCTTTATTCATCTCTTGTTCTGTTTTCTTTAATGCTAAACCTGTGCTTGTTTTATATAGACGTTTACCATTAAAACGCTCAAGAGGAACTTCAATATCAGCAGCGATGATAACCAGATCCGCTTCTGCGATTTCTTGATCCGTTAATTGGTTTTTCGCCCCACAGAACCACGAGTTTCTACTTTAATAATGTGACCTTGGCGTTTACCTTCTTCTTCTAGCGCTTCAGCAGCCATGAAGGTATGTGCAACACCCGTTGGACACGCTGTGATCGCTACAATTTTTTTAGCGCCCGTATCTTCAGCAACCACTGTTGATGTCACTTCAGAAGCGGTTAATTCTTTTGCGCTGTTCGCTGCGTTTTCTAACCACGCTTGCGTATCTGTCGTACATTCCGAAATAGTGCCTGTATATACTTTTTTACCCACAAAGCGAGCGGTATCTACCTCTGTATTTGCAGCGATGATAATAGCATCTGCGCCATCAATCACTTCTTGGCTTAATACATCAACAGGTAACACGCTTGATTGGCATTCAATCGACGCAGTCCAATTTAATTTTTTTGCAGCTTGTTCTAATAAACCCGCTGCAATAATGCTGTTTGCTACACCACTTGGGCATGCTGTTACGATAGCTATGTTTTTCATATTTTGTCCTTAATCTATCACTAAGCGTTATTACACGTTGCTAGAAATAGGGTTGTGTAGGGTTACTTGTTGTTGTAATTCTTGTACATTTTAATATCTGGAACACCAACGCCGACCTGCGATACAGCTAAAGCAGAAAGAGCGGTAGCAAAAGATAAGATTTGTGAACGATCCCAATCTTGCTGCATATGACCCCAGCAAAGACCTGCAACTAACGTATCACCTGCACCAACCGTGCTGACTACGTTCATTTTAGGTGGTTGAGAATACATCCATTCAGCTTGCTTTTGATTATTTTGACCAAGCCACATCACCCCTTTTGAACCTAACGATACGACGATATTTTCAATGCCTTTTTCAGCAAGATCTTCAGCCGCTTGTTGACATGATTCTGGTGTATTTAATTCACGGCCTACAAATTCCGACAGCTCTTCATCATTTGGTTTAATTAACCAAGGGTGTGCATCTAAACCTGCAGCTAATGCAGCACGACTACTATCAAATAACACTTTCTTGCCCATTTGATGCAGTTTTTCAATCCACTCTGCGCACTGCTCTGGAGAAATACCTTTTGGCAAGCTGCCCGCTAAAACAAAAAAATCATGATCTTTTGCTAATTCAAATAGGCGAACTTCAAACTCAGCAATCGCCTGTTGCGATACCTCAACACCCGGGAAGTTAATGTCACTCACTCGCCCATCTGATTCAACTAACTTCACATTGATGCGAGTTGCACCATCAACACGAATAAATTCATCTTTAGCCTTCATCTCTTCAAATAATTGACAGAAAAGCTCTTCATTATCACGGCCTAAAAACCCAGTAACCGTCACTTCTGCGCCTAAATCAGACAACACTTTAGCAACGTTAACGCCTTTGCCTGCGGCATGAAGTGAGCCTTTACTTACTAAGCTCACAGAGCCAACCGATAACGCATCTAAACTACCAGTTAAATCTAAAGCAGGGTTCAGAGTGATAGTAACGACTTTGCTTTTTAAATGAGTACTCATCAATTAACCCTCGCCTAAACCAGAAGCAATCGCAGCACCAATACCAGCAAGCGCTTCTTTTGCATCAGCACCATCTGCGGTAAATTGCAGTTCATGACCGTGTTTAACACCAAGCGCTATCACTTTCATTAAGCTTTTCGCATTCACGGCTTTGCCATCACCATTTACGTTTAATACGGTGATTTTTGATTCGTACTTTTTCGCTTCAGCAACAAGCATTGCACCCGGGCGAGCGTGTAAACCGTGCGCATTTTTAATTTTAAAGATTGCAGTGTTATCCGCATCAGCACTTACTGTTGTTTCTTCAGTAGAAGTAGAGAACATCGCAAGTAACTGTTCAGAAGTTGCAGATAGAATCGACTCTTGTTGTTGCTCAGCAACCGCCTTAGTGATCGTCGTTAAAAACGCTTGGTGAGAAGCATTACAAGAAGCAATCGCTATCAAACCTTTAACAGGCAAGCCATTAAACTCGCAACCATTTGCAGTGGTTACAATAGACATACCAGAACGTTTAACGCCTTTGTCCGTACTTACCAACCATAAACCTTTACCTAAATGAGTCGGCTCTTTAGTGACCAGTTCAGCAACAAATGCGCTCTCTGCGTTACCGCTATTTTTTAATAAACCGCCAGCAACCGCACTCATTTGGATCATGTCACTTGCAGGGAAAAGTAATTGAATAAGTGACGCATCAAAATCCGCTTCAAACTGAACTTCGCCATTTAATAATGCAATAATGTCAGCTTCGGTTTGTGCTTGTTTTAGCTTCTCTTCTACACCATCGGCTGACAGCACTTTCGTTAATTGCTTCAGAATACCTAAGTGCTCATCTGATTTAGCCGCAATACCGATTGCCACATAAACCACATTATCATCACCCCAATTTACACCTTGTGGAAAATGATGAATGGCTACACCTGTTTGATTAACCAATTCGCGGGTATCAACCGTGCCATGTGGAATAGCAATACCATTGCCTAAAAATGTTGAGTTTTGTTGTTCACGATTAAGCATTCCATCAACATAATTTTCTGCAACTAATCCTTTGGTTGCTAGCTGTTTTGCAATCGCTTTTATTGCTGTTGTTTTATCCGCTGCTGACTGCTGCAGCGTAATGTTATTCTTTGTTAATGTCAGCATGGGTCTTAGCCTCTCGCTATCTATGTTCACTGATAATCAATCGTATTTATTGCCTAGCCAAACAAACTGAATCGATTCAGCAAAGCACTCAAAAAAGTTCAACAAATTTATTTCTACGCATTAAATTCGCATTTATGAGTAAAAATAGCGCAAATATCACGCTTTTCAAATTTGCTGAATCCTTTCAGCTTTTATACTGAATCGATTCAGCGTATAATTCAACACCTAAGCTGATTGGATCTATATTTCTATGATCCGAACCACAAAATTGAGGATCCTTACCCATGACATTAGATGAAATTGCCAAACTTGCTGGCGTCTCCAAAACCACTGCAAGCTATGTCATCAATGGTAAAGCGCAGAAATATCGCATCAGCGAAAAGACACAATTAAAAGTCATGGCAGTGGTTGATGAGCACAATTACCGCCCTGATCATGCTGCTTCTGCATTGCGTGCAGGCAGTAGCCGTTCGTTTGGATTAATCATTCCTGATCTTGAAAACACCAGTTACGCCAAACTTGCTAAACTTTTAGAATTCAATTCAAGAAAAGCCGGTTATCAAATTTTAATTGGATGCTCTGATGATGATCCAGAAACAGAAATGAATGTCGCCCACGCACTTATTAGCCGTCGTATTGATGCACTATTCGTTGCAAGTTGCTTACCTAATGGCAGTGATTACTACTTAGGTATTCAAGAAAAAGGCACACCAATTATTGCCATTGACCGTTCATTAGATGACGAGCATTTTGGTTGTGTGATCAGTGAAGATTTTGATGCGGCTTACGAGTTAACCAAGTCAGTGGTTAATGAGAATGTAAAATCAATTGGCTTAATTGGTGCGTTACCAGAGCTGAATATTTCTCGTGAACGTCAATTAGGATTTGAAGCAAAAGCCAAAGAGAAAGGTTTAGCAAGCATCACGGGGTATGGCGAACACTTTAATAGTGAATCAGGCAAAGCAATTTTTGAACAATGGATCAAAGATAACGCCATTCCAGATGCGATTATCACCACCTCTTATATTTTGCTTGAAGGGATTTTAGATGTACTCATCGAAAGGCCTGAGTTAATGACCAGAATAAAATTAGGCACGTTTGGTGATAACCGTCTATTAGATTTCTTACCCATTAAAGTTAACTCTCTACCACAACAATTTGAGTTAATCGCAGACAGTGCATTAGCATTGGGGTTGAATGCCTCAGCAAAACGCTATCAAGCAGGAATAGAGTTAATTCCTAGGAAGATTATTATTCGCTAGTCGAAAAATTGGCTGTTGCGGCAGTCAATGTATATTCTAATTCTTTACCAAATGCCTGTAGGCACACCATGCTCATCAACATAAGCTTGTGCTTCTTCGCTTAACTCTGGGTAAACAAAATCATCAGCAACTTTATACTCTACGGCTTGTACTTTGAATTGAAGCTCATTATCAAAGCATCCACCATTAAGAAATACAGATATCATTCCATCAGGAGCTAAACCTAATAAAATATTATTTTTATATGGGAGTAATAAATCATAATAGCCACAGCGTATATCGTGGTATTCACGCATTTTATTTCGTATATCTTCTGATACTTTAATCGTTTTATTATATGTTTTCTTGTTCGCTAATGAATGCCAACGAATATAAAAAGAAGCTGGTAATTCGTCACTATTAATTGAATACCCTGAATGAAACCGCTCACCACCATCCCAACCTATAGGGCTTTCAGATTCCATTGTGTTTTTTCCTATCATCCCCCTCCATCCACCTTGTTTCTTCTCTCCAACAATCAATAAGATATCCCCCCTTACTGTGTAATATTTAGGAGAAATAGTCGAAATCGTCCACTCATCTAATCGTTGAGATTTAACTTGAGATTCAGTTGAACAAGAGGAAACTAATAAACAAAAAATAATGAGTAGAAATGTTTTAGCATTAATCATGATTATTACCAAATGCCTGTAGGCACGCCATGCTCATCAACATAAGCTTGTGCTTCTTCGCTTAACTCTGGGTAAACAAAATCATCAGCAACTGTATACTCTACGGCTTGTACTTTGAATTGAAGTTCATTATCAAAACATCGATTATTTAAAAAAACAGAAATCATTCCATCAGGAGCTAAACCTAATAAAATATTATTCTTATACGGTCTAAGTTTGTTACTTTTACCACACCGTATATCATGATATTCTCGCATTTTATTTCGCATATCGTCGGAAATCCTAATTGCTTTATCGTAAGTGACATTGTTCGCCAATGAATGCCAACGAATATAAACTAATCCTGGTAACTCAGAACTTTGAATAACATAACCTGAATGATATCGCTCCCTACCCTTCCAAGAATTTGGATGCGTAGAAAGCTTAGTATATTTTGTAACCAGCCCTCTCCACCCCCCTTGTTTTTTTTCACCAGTAATCAATAAGATATCAACATACGCTGAATAATATCTTGGTGCCATCGTCGAAACTCGCCACTCATCTAATTGTTGAGGTTTAACTTGAGGTTCAGTTGCACAAGAGGAAACTAATAAACAAAGAGCAATTAAAAGATACTTATTCAAAATGGATATCCTTTCTGTTTTTTATGAGTCCAAATTTGTCTTTCACGTTCTCCGTATTGATTAATTTTAGGTTTCATCGTGTACATTCCACTATCTAAAGCCCAGTGATCTGAACAATGGACATAATGTTTTAAAACATAAGATGATAAAGATTCTGGTACTTCTTTTATAATAGACAAGCCTGAGATATTTTTTGAATGATTATAATTGTCTTCATAAAATGAGTAGAGTTCTGCTAACCTTCCGTCAAAAGTTAAAGTATTTGTTGAAAATGGAACATTATTATCAGTTGCTATCTTATGCATTAAATTAAATGAAAGTAACTGAAGATCGGGTGAAATATCTCTTGTCATTGATAATGTTGCTCTATACCGATAATGCTTATTGGTGAGTCTTGTTTTAACAATATTGTTTTGTGAAAAACAACTTGAAGAAACGACATAAGGTAGAAACTCTTGTTTCATTTCTTCAATTTTTTCTATCGCTTTATTGTTGAAGTTCTGTGCTGCATGCCAATCGTCCTCACTAATAGTGCGTAGATATGGTTTCATAATTAGTACACTATCTTTTGGATCTTTGTAACCACCACCAATATCTGAATGAACACCAAGTAAAGCAATTTCTTGATGCTCTGGGGCAACCGAATTTAGAGCGAAATTATCTCTACACTCATGATGAGCGGTAAAATGCACTACTTTATTGGCAATATCTTTAGGTAGATATAAATTAATACCATGATTGTTTTCATCAGTTGTATCAAGTAAGTCTTTAATACAACCAATTGCTGCAACTGTATCGTATAACCCAATAAAATTAATATTTACTTTAGAAGAACTATTTAGTTGTAATTTTTCATACACCAACCCATCCATTTTTTTATGAATTTCATTAGCAAAATGCCTTGCTGTAGCGGCTCCTCGACTAAAACCAAAGATATCAAAAACAATATTAAACATTAAATTATTGTCATTCAATGAATCCATCTCATCAACAACTCTACCAATAGCTTTATGAGTAATAGCGACAACACCACGATCACCGATACCTAACCCCATATCAGGAAAACGTTCGTCCTTTTCAAGCGCCTTTGTCCCTACACCTTCCATATAAATACTAAATACACTTTCTTCATCTGAATAATAAAACTCACTTAAACGCCCTATATTTGTAATCGAGTTATCATAACTTCCTCGATTTTTTTCTGAAATTTCGAATAATTCTTCGCATATATTTTGGGTTTCATCAGAAATAAACTTTTCCTCTTCACACATAGCACCAAAATCAGCATTAAACGAGTTGTTTCCTGTACCATCAAAGAAAACACCAAAGCGAATTTCTTGCTTAGTAAAATCCAGAACTTCAATTACATAACTCTCGTTATGAACAAAAGTAACATTCCCTAGCTTCCCTTTATTATGCTCTTCAAGAAATTGATAATCCGGATTATTACTCCATAGATCTCCCAATGTTGCATGTAAGTACTTTTTACTTTGGCTTTGTTCTGGACCACCCAGAGCTTCTTTTGCAAACTCTGGAACTGGCGATGTTTCTGAATCTAATCGCTTATCTCGCTCTTCAACAGCATCTATCAATGTCTGAGTATCTATAGTAACTTTTACAGGACCACTCACAATTCCTTCAATATGATTTATTCCAGAAGTCAAATTTACAGTCTGAATAGCTCCGGAAGCATCTTCGATAATGACATCAAAACCCTCATAAGACTGATTATTTTCATCTCTAAAATCCAATTCAATCCAGTTTTTACTCTTTTCACAGGGAATACAACGCTCACTCATATCTGGGTTCCTTGTTGTAATTCAGATTGAGTTACTAAATTATCTACTCGCTTAAGTTTTTTTATTTGTGCACTATCTAAATACCACGCTTCATAGATGTCGTGGCTTTGTTGTTTACTATCTTTAATTAGCATGTTCATTGAATATGCTTCTAATTCTTCATTTTCAAGACGATGCGCTCGCCCCTCTATAAGATGGTTAATTAACTGTGATTGTATATCTGAATTTTTTTCGTATATCTCTTTCATTAAAGAAGGAAGACGCTGCCACGCTAATCGCTCAGTAATCCATGCATGTCTTTCAACTGAATATGATGAATGGTGTTTTTCTATCTTCCACCACGGCTCTGATTTATAACTTACTTGAGAGGCGCTATTTTCGTAAGAACACAAAGAACCGACTGACGATATAATTTCTATACACTCTGAACTACCAAGAAATAACGATAATTCTTTCTGGTTAAATGATGAAAGCATAGCTTCTAAAACAACTCGGTCATAATAACGAAATAAAACCAATTCTCCATCAAGCCCTGCAAACGTTAAACTTTTCCAATGCTGTATATGTGTTTCAATATCATCGGAAAAATAAATACAAAAGCCTGATGGTTTATTGGCAAAATAAACTAAAAATTCTTTAGGTGGATATGGCAATAACCATGGACCAATCTCTTTCTGTGCATCAAATTCAGTATCTAAATACAAAGGAAAAGCATTACCACCACCATAGTGATAAAAGCGATCAATAACCTCTTTATCTTCAAGAGGATTCACTACCAAATAGCTCTGTTCATGCATTCTATTATTCCCCTCCGCAAGGTTTAACAGCAATTGCATTCAATTTTTGAGCGTTCTCTAATGCATTTTGAGGAGCTTTCATTGGTAAAGATCCCGCCTGCTCAACCTCTTTCCCCATTGGTAACACGGCTGTTTTTCCTGCATAACCACTGCCACTTCCTGCGCTTCCGCCAGAGTTCAGGTTAATTGCAGAACCAATAAGATGAACGCCTGCTGGGTCAATTTTTACAACACTACCGCCGGCTTTAATGGTGATTTCAGTACCTGCTTCTAACACTATTTTTTGACCTGATTTTAAATGCAATTCAGAGCCGATCTCTTCTAGCTGTTTTTTGCCTACTTTTTTATGTAAAGAGCCATTAACTTGATGATGAGCGTCGCCTTTAATCGTTTCAAACTGGCTCCCATTAACGGTGGTATGACGATTGTTTTTTATCTCATTAAACTGATTGTTATGTACAATCTTATGTTCATCATTGAAGACTTCTATTGTGTGATCATGTTGGATCTGGCTATCCATGTCTTTTGCTGCATGAATATAAATTTGCTCTGCGTTTTTTTTATCTTCAAAGCGCAGTTCATTAAAATTTTCACCACCTAATGAACTTGAGGTTTTAAAGGTACTGCGTGTTTTATGCTCAGGTAAGGTATAAGGTGGTTTATTGGCACCGTTATAAAGCGCTCCAGTAATAATGGGCTTATCTGGATCACCATGAATGAAACTGACAATCACCTCGTGTCCTATCCTAGGTAAAATAAACTGCCCATATTGGTTTCCAGCCCAACCCTGAGATGTTCGTAACCAACAACTGGTCTTTTCATTTCCCTGACCATTTCTATCCCAATGAAACTGTACTTTTACGCGACCATGCTCATCACAATATATCTCTTCGCTTTCAGGGCCTGTTACGATAGCCGTATCAACATTATGGATAAGTGGCTTAGGTTGAGTAGTAAGCTTAAAAGGAACTATCCATGGCATACAACGAAAGCTGGCATTATATTCAGAGCCACCATCAGCCAATTCTTCAAGTACCTGAGGCTGACGCCCGCTATGAAACACTTGAGTTAGCAACCAAGTATCGTTCCACTCAGGATTAGGATGTTCTTGAATAGGTTGGAAATACCCTACAGTCAATTGTGCGCAGTCGCTCTCGCCGAAAAGCTCAATACTCCTAGCTCTTTGTTGCTCTAGTCGTAATGACGCTTGTTTTGTGGCTTTTTCTGATGAGGTTTGATTAATTGGGTATTGATAATGTTCTAATGCTAACTCAGAGGCACATTCACCTTGATCATCGTTCTGCATAATCCCAGCAGGAAGTCGTGTCGGCGTTTCAAAATTAAAGTCTCTTACTGATACTTTACCGACGCTTACTTGCTGCTTTTTCATTAAAGAAGTAATGGTGTTGCCATCTTTCGTCATTCCATTATCAGCAACAACGCACAAGGGAGGTAATTCGGTATATATTTCAGGTCCATCCGAAATAATCTGTTTAACTCCACTCTCTGTATGTTCAAAATAATATACTAAGCCTTCTTCAGACAATAAGCGCTGAACAAACATGGCATCGGATTCACCGTATTGAACACAGTATTCTCTTGGTTCATGAGTATTAAACAGCTCAATAGTAAAATGATTACTCAAGATCCCCGCTTGTTGATAAATCTCGGTAATGATGTCTGGTACGGTTTTATTTTGAAATATTTGATAATTGGTTCGATAATTGAGAAGCGCAAAAATAGGAACCAGACTTAATCGGTAGGTACTGTTTCGAAAAGAAGTGCTGATTTGCTCTATCGATTCAATAATGCCATGCACATACCTTGGCGCAAAATCGGGATTATTGTCATGATGCAATGTCAAGCAAGCTGGCAATTGTAGCCATTGAGCTAAATTCAATTCAGGCTCTTCACAAATAAAAGTAACATCAAACTGATAGTTTTCTCCCAACGTTTCTTGCCCTGAGAATGAATACACTTGAAGTGGAATATCTATCGTTGCAACGTTAATTTCAAATTGAGCTTGGTTTGCATCCTGCATAATGATCCTTCCTAATACACGACTCTACTTTCATCGCGTTAAACACGGTGACTTAATTAAATAAGCTAAAACGCAAAAAGGGAGAGCCATCATAAACAGCTAGGGGGCTTATGATATTGACTCTCCCGAAAATGCGAGCGATTACGCTTTCATTGCTGTACGCCAGTCATCGTTACCTGATGTACCTGCGACTTCGTGCGTCCAATCAATGGCACGATATGTCATAAATACATCTTCTAGGTGTGTGAAATGCGCTTGTGATGGATCTTGACAGTTAGGCATTGACGCTGTGATATCAACGATAATCGCATCGTGTAGAACTGTTGTGAAATAGTGCTCTTGTGTACCTGTTGCAGAAGTACGGTACCACTTAATCTCAACTTTAGGCAGTTTCTCACCAGACGTTAATGCGTTATACATTAGTGGTGATGCCTTATCGAATACTTTTGTAATACGTACAGGCTTATGCACACGTTGACCAGTAGGCTGACCTGATTGAGGATCACGAGGTAATAAAACCTGGTGTTCAAATCCTTGAACTAATACTTCGTCTTCATGACCTTCTTGGTAAATGTTACCTACTGAGTCTTCAGTAAATGTACCTGCAGTAATTAGTCCCTGTTTTTCGCCTTCAATGCGCATATAAGCTGGAGTTGGCATACTTTCTTCCTTTTAAACAATAGTAAATGAATAATTCCTTATCCCTATTGCCAAAGGTGTGCCAATTTTTTAATCTTTAAATATCAATAAGATAAAATGATAATAAACATAAATTATAAAATAAAAGTTTGAAAAACAATCAAAGATTCTTGAAAATCAATCAAACTAATATCCGTGCCAAATTAAACTATCTCTCGTACTGAATCACGATTTTCCGATTCAGTTATCAAAAAAACCATTAATTAAGTAAATGAGCATAAAGGTGACTCACTTTTTCACTGCATTTAGGATTCGCTTCCATTCTTTTATAATGTGCGATGGTTTTATGTAAATACTCTTGGTGCTCAGTATCACTCAAGTTCCACATTTCAGAACCTATGCAATGTAATGGCTGTGTTGATCGGTTACTCACATGCAATACTTCATAAAATCGTTGGTTTTCTTTTACAAGCGTTTCAGAGATCAAACCAAAGCCCATTTCAATTAATTCTCGCCTTACCCTGTAATTATGCAAAACTGGGCAAAGAATAAACTCTAAATCAGCATCTTTATTATACTGATAAATAGACCGTACTAACTCAATAAGTAAATCGCCACCAACACCAGCAATAATAATTAAATTTTTAGAATCATTAACTAATGGAAGGTGCGCCACATCCATACAATGAACCTGCCATTGGGTTGAATATCAGCGGCGTATTTATTAAGTCGAGTTTCTAGTTCTACCATTAAGCTATCTACCACATCCACAAAGTGAATCATGCTTTTGGGTTGTGAGACTAATAAAGCCATACCTAACTGGCCATGGTCACAGCAACAGTCCCAAATATGATCATAATGGGTTGTTACTTTATTTCTGATGGTATCTAAACGAGAGCTTAATTTCATGAGTTTAATCTGTAGTAAAAATCAGACACAGTATATAGTATTTTTTTCATAAAAATCAGGTAAGCTACCCTATAGAATTCTTAATCAAATGGTAATGATGATGTATAAACTGATCGCGCTTGATATGGATGGCACTCTGCTTAATTCCGACAAACAAATCTCTGCAGAAAACAAAGCTGCAATTGCCGCTGCTCGTAAAAAAGGTGTCGTTGTCGTATTGGCTTCTGGACGTCCACTAAATGGCATGAAACCGCAGCTTGAAGAACTTGGAATGACAACTGAAAACGACTACGTGCTCAGTTATAACGCATCATTAGTTCAAAAAGTGAAAAATGAGGAAGTGATCCGTAGCCAAATCATTACTGGTGCAGATGCCAAAGCCATTGCAAAACTTGCACAAGAGCTTGGTGTGAATGTTCATGCATTTTCTCAAGAAAAAGGGTTAATTACTCCAGCACTAAGTCACTACACAGAGCATGAATCAAAAATCACAGGTATGCCAATCACAGTTATTGATTTTGAAGAACTTGCTGATGATGAACAGATACTTAAAGCAATGATGATTGATGAACCAGAACTGCTTTCTGCAGCTATCAAACAACTTCCTGAAGCACTTTATAAACAGTTTACCATTGTTCAAAGTGCGCCTTTCTTCTTAGAATTTTTAAACCCAAACAGCAACAAGGGTGTAGGTGTAGAAGCACTGGCTGAGCATCTAGGTATTACTGCCGATGAGGTAATTTGTATGGGTGATGCTGGCAATGATTGGCACATGATTAAATACGCAGGTTTAGGCGTTGCAATGGCCAACGCAACCGATGATGTAAAAGAGATTGCTAATCACATTACCGTAAGTAATAACGAACATGGTGTAGCAAAAGTGATTGAAGAGTTTGTATTAAACGCTTAATTTCATTACATAAATACAAATAAAAATAGCCCCTAGCATGAATAGACATACTAAGGGCTATTTTATTTCTGATAAAGACTGATTACATGATTACGCTTCTGATTCAACCATGTGTTTTTCGTTATCTCCACCACTGTTCTTCTTCTTCAATGAAATAAGAATGAGTGAACACACCATTCCAACAACAGCAACAGTTAAACCAATACCAAAGATCATTTGATATGCCTGAACTGCAGGATAGCTATCAATAATCCAACCATTTAATGCATATGCCCAGAATACAGAAGCATAAGCTGCAAATGAACCGACGCTCATTGCTGAACCACTGTAATCTTTAGGTACGCCCGCTTCTGCCACTGGCGCTAAAATAATGCCTTTTGCTAAGAAAATGCTAAATGAGAAACACATTAATAGAACCATGTTCATCATTAACATGCCTTCTGATTTAGGTAGAGCAATCGTCACACCTAAACATACCGCCGTTAAACCTAAAGCGAAGAACATCATCTTAATGGAAGATTTAAAAATGAAATCAGCAATAGAGCCAGCGACAAGACCTGCAACAACACCCATTGCGCCTGTATTAATGATACCGAAGATCGCAGCTTGAGCAGTAGACAACCCGAACACAGCTTGAAGGTAAGGAACCGTATAAATCAGTGTAATATAAATCCAATATACGGTTAGAGAAGTAATTGCAGCTAGCCATACCGTTGGCATTTTTAAAACGTGAATTAAGCCTTTTAATGCCTCTTTGTTTTTGCTTTCACCTTGCTTAATTTCCATATGGTTATCTGGTACGAATTTCCATACACAGAAGATCATTGGAAGAATAAGCAATGTATAGAAAACAATTGCACCTTGGAATACAAGAATAGAGCCACCAACCAATGCCATGATACCGACGATAACCGCATTCATACTCATCTCAGCAGCGCGTCGCACAGATTCTAATAGCCCAAACGCCATTCCTTTGTTTCTATCGCCAGACATTAACGTCACACCATTCACAACGGCAGGCCAGAATGCGGCGTCGACTAAGCCCCAAATACCTGCAATAACGACAAGTATGCTAAAACCAGGTTCTAAGAAGATGATCGCCATCATACTTAAAAAACGAATCGACAAACTGGTTATTAAAATGGATTTAACAGAAAAACGATTATTGACCCAACCAGCTGGAATATAGAAGAACATTGCTGAGCCTATCAGCGTAAATAGGATCCCCATTTGGGTATTATCTATTTTTAGTACTTCTAATAATAAATTATAAAATGTCCCTTTAAAGGCTTCAAAGGCCGAGTAAATAATTTGCCCTGACATTACGACAGAGAAAAAACCGAATAGCTGATTTCGACTGGTAAACCCAATCTTTTCAAATAAGTTCATTTGAGCAATCCTTTCACGTTATTGAATTATTAGTTTTGTTATTATTGTTTTGCTTTGTATTTAGAAGGAAACTTATGAGCTATATCAGTACAGATACCATCTACACCCCAGTTAAATAGTTCATTTGCACGAGCCAAATCATTCACCGTCCAAACATTCACTTTAATGCCTGATGCTTTAAATTTTTGCACCATATCGCGAGTTAATCCTTTTTCTTCAGGGTGAATATAATCCGCTTGGCACCACTCAATAATTGAATTCCAGTCATCCCACAATGTATGGCTTTCAAAAAGACATGCTACTTTCGTTTCTGGGCTTTTGCGCTTAAATTCAGATAAAACAAGATGATTAAAGCTTGAAATGATCAGCTCTCTTTCAGAGTTCAGCTCTTTTAATGCCGTAATCAGATTATCAATCAATAAATGACTAAGCTTTGCGCTCGCTGAACATGATTTGATTTCGATATTCAAATTCAATTCTTTTTCGTTCGCTAATGTAATTAATTGTTGAATCGTCGGTAAACGCTCATCAATATAGTCATCACTAAACCAACTGCCAGCATCAATAGAAGATAAATCAGCACTACTAATATCACACAAGCGACCACTTTTATCAGTGCAACGATCTAACGTATCGTCATGAGATATGATCACCGTGCCATCTTGTAGAATATCGACATCACATTCAAACCATTGAACGCCATGATCTTTACATAATGAGAATGCTGAAAGGGTATTTTCAGGAGCCAGAGAAGACATTCCACGATGAGCTATTAATGTTTTCATTGTTAACCTATTTCACGTGTTAAAAGATAGAAATAATAATAACGCTTAGGTCATTGCATAAATGTGACAGAAACGAACAAAATGCGCATTCGAACGCTCGAATTGGAACTTTTATTACTTTTTGCAGCAAAGTTAACAATATTAATCACTAGAAATTAGCTCACAAACTAATTTAACATCTATTAAGCTATACCCATTTAGTAGTAAAAGCTATTTCAATGCCAATTTTAAACAGAATAAGTAATCATTAATATATAAGCCAAATAAATAATTGAATTCATTAATAATGTAAATTATGACTTTGCTAATACAGTTTGTTAATAAGTAAAAAAAATGGCACTTCATCTAAGATAAAGTGCCATCACGTTGGTTTATGAAATATTACTGCTGATAATAAGCTTTTTTCTCTCGATACATATGTTCATCAGCAACGGTAAACATTTTGAATAACTCTGTTTTATCTGAACATGCCCAACCAATAGAATAATGAGCAGCATAAGAGTTCCCTTCTTTATCGAAGAATGAAAGATCCTTTTGATTCACTCTCAATTTATCAGACAACTGAAGGCACTCACTTTGCGTTACATTCTCTACAAGCAAAACAAACTCATCACCACCAATACGATAAAACTTAATGTCGCTTGATAATAACTGAGCAATATTATGACAACTCGCTTTAATCAATTCATCACCAATACTATGTCCATATTGATCATTAATCGACTTTAATCCATTTACATCTAAAATGAACAAACCAAAATTCCAAACTGCTTTAGAATCTCGGTATCTCTTCTGGTAATGAGCTAAATCCTCATCAAATGCTTTTCTATTTCCGCAGGCAAGTAATACATCGGTTCTGGCAATATCTGCTAATTCTAACCATGATGACAATTGCTTAATAAATAGTTCAAACACAAGCACTTGCTTTTCCAAGGCATCTGTAGATACAAAGTGTAAACTAGCTAAGACCTTATAATTACTTGAAACAATCTCTATCCCTGCATTATCTCCTAGAGGGTCAAAACTTAGCTTCCAAACCATATCTGGGAATAATTTTTTCAGCTGTTGCTCAACTTTCGCAGGTACATCATGAAAATCTAATGACTTATATTCAGAGCCAAACTCAATGACTGCTGCTAAGTTATTTTTATTTAACTCTTCACGAAATAATGCATCACTAATTTGTGCGGTCTGTTTTTTAACTTGAATTTCCAGTTCTTGGTTAAATGATGATAATTTTTCGTTACTTAATTCGATTAAATTTTTAGATTCATTCAGCTCATCATTTTTCTTTTTAAGTTCAAGTAATTGATTACGAATCGTTGAACTCATTGTCTTTAAAACGATTGCCATTCGCTCAAATTCACTAAATTGAAAACGCTTTTCTCGTTTATTTGGCTTATTGGTTGCGTAACTCACAATGGTCTCTTCCATTTCACCAAATTCTTTTGAGATCCAACGGGTAATCCCCATCGCCACACAAATTACCGTAATAAGCGTCCAACCAATAACAGTGAACAGAGCTAATAAAGACGACTTCATGTCTTTTAATCGTGACACATCAGAGAATTGATAAGTAATATCTAATGTCAACGATGATGAAAATGAAGGATTATTTAATATAAAAATACGCTCAAGTTTTCCATCTTCTGCTTTTTGTTGGTTTACAGAATGTTCTTCATTGCCAATATGTTGATTTAATTTAAAATTTTCATCTTTAAATAGAAAATGTTGGAAGTGCTCTTCTATTGTCTCAAACGAAATCAACACGACAACATAGCCAGAAGCTCGATAACGACCAGATCCCTCTAAGTTATAAGCTAACATTGGAGTAACTAAAGCGATTCCTTTAGAAGATGAGGACTCCTTTATTAAATTTGGCTCTGAGTAGAACAGTGTCTTAGTTAGCCCTTTCTCATATATCGTATGATCGATATTAATCTGCTTGAGCAGCTGACTATTCTCAAAGTGATATGGGCGGCCATTTAAGTTATAGAGTGGCTCCCACTTATCATTAAGAATATAAACACTGTTTATCAGACGTGATAGTTCACTAAATCGAGTTAAATTATGTCTAACTACACTAGAATAAAGAATATTATCTAACGCTTGAATATTAAATCGGTCACGTGACAGCCAATTGAGGCTTTGCTGAATACGATCGAACTCCACCACTATCTCTTGCGCAATAGTAGATACGGCATTTTGAATTTGCTGTTCTTTTTGATTAAATAGCGTTTCACCTATGCTATTAGTTAAAAATTGACTAATAAATATCAATGGCACAAGCGAGCAAATAATCAAAACGTAAGTAAATGCTTTACGTAAACTCACATATGGGCGAGAAATCATGATCCTTCTACCTTTTCAGAAAAACGATCAATTAATTGATTTATATAAAGCATAGTTTCTTCTTTAGGCATACCATCTGAATAACGAGATACGCCTCTTGCTAGTGCTTCCCAAATAAACGAAACGCGAACGCTTGTAGGCATAGGCTGTGATCGTAAATACTGTTGATATACTGCATACATCACCTCTTGCTCAGGTTGTATCGATACTTGATTTACTTCCGTTGAAGCCGAGATATATTGATGCTCATTAATTAATTTAGTCAAGAATGCTTTGTCTTGAACCATAGTCAATAACTGTTTTATCATCACTCTTTTAGCAGGGTTCTGTAATGCTGTTTTCGTAATCATTAGTACTTTACCTGCAGATAGAGATTTCATTGGTATACCACGATAGCTTGGTAATGAAGCAATACCGAGATTACTACCAAACTTTTCACGTAAATCACTTACCGCCCAGTCTCCATCAATAAGGTATGACGCTTTACCATCTATAAATAGCTGTCGGCTACATAAACTATTACACTGAGAGCCTAAGTGATTTAGTTTTACTAATTCATGAAAGAAAACTAATGTATTCATGCATTCATGATCTTTAAAATGAATCTGATCAAGCGGTATCTCTGGATGAAATAAACTAAAAAAAGCCGAAAAGAAATACATATCACGCGAGCTAAACGCAATATGTGTTTTCTCTGGTTCTTTTTCAGATAATGCTTGTAATTGCTCCCATTGAGTAATCGGCTCAGGAGACTTACTCTTATCGTAAAAAAGCATTAAATGATTACCAAGAAACAGAGGTAAACCCATATAGCTATCGCCCACCATCGCACTTTGGCGCGCAGCAGGTTCAAGCTGATCTTGCTTTATCCATACTTTTGGGATCGGCGAAATGCCTATAAATTTATGCAAACCAAGAAAATCAGAAGGTACCCACGCCACATCTGGCATGTAATTTTTAGATCTTGAAGCTAATAAGAGTTCTGCTTTCATTTCATCAATTGAGAATTTACGAATCATCAATTGTTCCCTGTTCTTACTTCAAATTCAGCAGCTAACTCCTGATCAACGTTATCGCCAAATGCACTCCAAAATTCAAGCATTTCCGCTTTCGATATAAATGAAATAAATAATAATATAAGGGTGAAGAATTTAGACATGGGATTGTTTCTAAAAGTCAGATAAAAATGGAAAATATGCAGAGTAAATTAGTATAGTTTTAAGGTTCAATATTATATCAGATAAAGGGGGATTTACCTCTTCCTATTCATAAAATACCCCTTTAGAGTTCATATTAACTATTGAACCTTTACTCAAGGTAATTTCCAAAAAAGAAAAGACTCTTTGAATTAATTTCACTAACTGAAACAGCAATAGTTTCATTAGAATATAACCATACTAATAAAAAGGGTTTTATCATGAGTCAAGAACGTTTCTATAGCATCATTACCGATGCCAATTTGTCACCAAAACAAAAATCAAACTACTTAGCATTAGAAGCTGAAGCAAGTTTGCCTTATATGGAAATTAATACAGAAACTCGCACAGCAATGGATGACGGCGTTCTTTGTGACATGTTTGAAGGCCATGCCCCTTTTAAACCACGCTATGTATTACCTGATTACGCTAAGTTTTTAACTCAAGGTTCAGAATATTTAGAGTTAAGCCCAGCAGAAAATTTTGATGATGCATTACATTTACTCACCATCATTTATCATCATGTCCCTTCTGTTACTTCTATTCCTGTTTATCTTGGTCAACTTGATACTGTACTTCTGCCTTATGTTGGCGCCCTTAGCGATGAAGAAATTTACCAAAAAATAAAACGTTTTTGGATCATGTTAGATCGTACGCTTCCTGATGCATTCATGCACGTAAACATTGGCCCAACTGACAATATCATTTGTCGTACCATCTTACGTGTGGATGCTGAGCTAAAACAAATTGCTCCAAACTTGACCTTTATGTATGACGCAGACATCACGCCTGATGACCTACTTCGCCAAGCAGCATCTAACATTTGTGAATGCAGCAAGCCTCACATTGCTAACTACCCTGTACATGCACAAGCGTATAATAATACAGGCTTTGGCATTGTAAGTTGTTATAACTCACTGCCTCTTGCTGGTGGCTCAAACACCTTAGTTCGTATGAACTTAAAAGAAGCCGCTAAGAAAGCAAAAAATAAAGCCGATTTCGTTAACCATGTTCTACCTCATTACTGCAACATCATGTTTGGCTTAATTGAAACTCGTAGTGCTTTCTTACATGAAAAATCAAACTTCTTTGAAGGCTTCTTAACTAAAGAAGGTCTTATTAATGAAGACCGCTTTGCCCCAATGTTCGGTATTTACGGCATGGCTGAAGCTGTTGATATTTTGATGGAAAAAGAAGGTATCGAAGCCAAATATGGTCATGATGAAATCGCAAACCAATTAGGTCATGCGATTTCTAAGCAATTATCAGAAATCGTTGATGCAACAGATGTAAAATATGGCTATCACGGTAAAGCACTACTTCATGCTCAAGGTGGTATCAGTTTAGATATCGATGTAACACCTGGGGTTCGTATTCCTTATGGCACAGAACCGGATCCAGTTAGCTATGTACAAGCAACCGTTGGTCACCACCAATACTATACATCGGGTATTAGTGATATTTTAACGATTGATGAAACGGTAAAATCAAACCCTGAAGCCATGTTTAATTTAGCCAAAGGTGCATTACAGTTAGGTTACCGTGAGTTTACTGCGAACGTTGCTTCAAATGATTTAGTTCGAATCACAGGTTACATGGTGAAACTGTCTGATATCGCAAAATACGATGCTGAAGGCTCACGAACTAACACCACTTTCTTGGGTGCAGAAGCAGCGAAAAATACAGCAGTATTAAATCGTACTCCGCGTGTTGCTGCGTTAGAAACGACACCAACCTACGCTAAGTAACCGCATTTATGGTTAACACTGCCCTTTTAAATGGCGATAGCGTCAACTATGAAAAAACAGGAATGGTCAGTAAAGTGCTGACCTTTTCTTGTGTTGATGGGCCAGGTAATCGCCTTGTGATCTTCTTACAAGGCTGTAACTATGACTGCATTACTTGTCATAATCCTCATACCATAAACCATTGTGATCACTGCGGTGATTGCGTTACTCATTGCCCAACTAACGCATTAACATTTGATGACTCACCAAGCCAAAAAGTCATCTGGAATGAATCCCTGTGTACTCAATGTGACCAATGTATTGATGTTTGCCCAAGTAAATCGAATCCTAAAATCACCCTATATTCGGTTAAACAATTACTTGAATTAACTAAAAAACATGCACCTTTTTTAAGTGGAGTGACGGTTTCAGGAGGAGAAGCGACACTGCAACTTCCCTTTATTATTGAGTATTTTAAAGCAATTAAAGGCACTAATTCGTTACGTCATTTAACCTGTTTTATTGATAGCAACGGCAGCTTATCTGAACAAGGTTGGAACAAAGTCCTACCTTATGTAGATGGTGCAATGATTGACTTAAAAGCATGGCAAAATGAAACGCATTTATGGCTCGTTGGTAGAGACAATCATCGAGTATTAAATACAATAAGCCTACTAACTCAGCACAATAAACTTCATGAAGTACGTTTGCTGTATATTCCCAATAAAACCGATTTACTCACTGAAGTGGATGCGGTGGGTGACTATCTAAAAACGTTACCAGAACACGTTCAGATCCGATTAAATGCTTTTCAACATCACGGTGTTATTGGAGAGGCATTAACGTGGGACAAGTGCAGTAAAGCACAAATGGAAGAATTTGAAACCAACCTAGTACAGAGATTAGGTCGTAAAGTAATAACTCCATCTATCTATAGCTAATTTTTGTCATAACTTAGATAGGTAATTTTTTTATAACCTAACGCTATCAGATTATTGCGTTTCATAACTTGTAATTGTAAGCCAAGAGCCTCTTTAGATACACCTAAATATGAAGCTAATTCGTATTGTGATAACTTCAACTCACTAGAACCGCGCCATTCACATAGTTTCCTCAACATAGCCTCTATTCTTTCATAGAGGTTATAATTAACAGATTGGTAATATTGTTCGATTAAATGTTCAATATAATCAGTTAATTCAGTATATAAAAAGAATTGAATTTCTGGATTTTTTAATAAAACTCTTTTTAAATTTGATCCTGATAAGAAACCAACATAAGAATCAGTTTTTGCTATAGCATTGCTTTTTCTTTTATGATCATGGCATAGCTCGCCAACAAACCCAAACCACTCTTTATCACTAAATTGCTTATAAATAACTTCAACACCATTTATATCTATTTCAGAGAGCTCAACGATACCTTCAAAAATAAAGAAAATCCCTTCAGATAGTTCTCCCTTTCGATACAGAAACTCATTTTTTCCAACTCTTTTTTTTATAAGATTAGATGCTATGTACTCTTTTGATTCTTCATCTAGCTGATTAGTCCAATTATGATAAACGTAGTCATTCATTCATTTCACCCCAACTAAAATAACTAAATCAATGCTAAATTAATCAGTATACAAAATCAACATTTAACGAATAGGAGCTATTTATCACTCAAGATTACTTATCTTTATAAAATATTATGGTGCACATATGCACCATAATAATTAAGAAAGATATCAATAACATGCTTAATGAATTTGTGCTATTTAGCAAAAAATATAGAGAATCCATGCTTCCAAGTTATCTATTCCTCCTTCGAATTAAATATTTTTTGTAAGAAATTAAACTCTTCTCTAGATATAATACCAATGGATAAATAAAACTCTAATATAGAATCACCTTTCATAATTTGGCCTTATACATATATTTCATGATATAATCCATAAAAACACCCTGATAATTAGTTAAATATTTTACCATCGGTAAATGAAATTTTTTCCACACCTTTATCAAGCCCCTTCTTTATCAAAGCAAAAAGAAATATATCTTTATCATCAAAAATAAAAGTACAATGAATACATTTGCTATGAAGATCAAAAGCTAAAGTTTCTATTATATCCATAAAACTATCTTGAGTATGAGCAATAAATGTTCGCTCTAATTCAATTTTAAACATTTTAATATCTCATTTAGACTTAGTGAAAATCAAAAAATAAACTAATATTTATTCATTAATTTTGAAAAATGATAGTTCCTGATTTTGTTTTTCGGCTAATAAAGCTAACTCTAACATTGCTTGTTCTGTTTGATTTACTGCTGCAGCATTTTGATTTACTAAATCGAACGTTCTTGTTGTGTTTTTTGTTATATCTTCTGTAACACTATACTGCTCTTGTGATGCTGTAGCCACTAATGCATTAATATCAGAAATAGACTCAACAGAATTAGTTATACCATCAAATGTAGCTTTCACATTCTCAGAAAGAGTTACTGACTCCTGAATTAAAATAACATTCGCAGCCATATTTTCATTTGCTTTTTCTGATTGTGCTTGAAGTTTAGTTATTATTTCTTGAATATTTTTCGTTGATTCTTGTGTTTTTGCAGCAAGATTCCTCACTTCATCAGCAACAACAGCAAAACCACGCCCCTGCTCTCCAGCTCTTGCGGCTTCAATTGCAGCATTTAAAGCTAATAAATTCGTCTGCTCAGAAACCGAACTAATCACACTCGTCACTTCACCGATATCAATCGCATTATTTCTTAATTCCTCAATCATATCAGCAGTTTCCTTTACTGAATTATTTATATCTTGAGTTAATGAAATGGATTGCTCTAGCACCATACTTCCCTGATTAACATTGTTTATCGCTTTACGAGTTTCATCTTCTGCTTGAACAGCATTTAAAGAAACTTCCTTAGAAGTACTTGATAATTCACTAAGAGCAGTTGAAATCTCTTCTATTTGAGCTAATTCGTTTTGCGTATTTTTCGCAGTTTTTTTCATAACAGAAGCTAACTCTTCAGAAGATGCACTCACATTATCTGAAACGTGTAATAACTCTCCAACTACATGTGCTAACTTTATTGATGTTGCTATATAATCTTTAGATAATTTTGCAATTTCATTATCCCCTTTATTTTAGGGTTAGTAGTAGATAAGTTTCCTAAAGACATATCAGAAATACCTTTACTAACAAAACGCATTGATTTTTCAAGGTTTGATATAAAAATAGCAATCATAACGGTCGATATAACCATAACAACACCAAAAATCACAAATAAATAAACCTTAGATGTCTCATATAATTCTACTCCGTGCTCAGAGTATGCTTTAGCTTGCTTTTCTAGAAGAGAGGATATGTCATGTAGAATACCTGACATAGATAAATATGAATCAGAAGATTCATTGAAATAAATTTTCTCAGCTCTATCTATGTTACCGATAGATGATAGCTCTATAATTTCATTTCTAATATTTAAATAATTATCAAATTCATACTTAAATTTTTCATATAATTTATTCTCTTCTTTTGAATAAATAACATTTTTGTAATTATCAATTAAGAATAACAATGATTTAGTTTTCTCATTAATAATACTTTTAATTTCCTCTTTTTTATTGCTCGTTAGTATATGACTACTTTCATCTAACCTCATATCAGAAATGCTTCTATCAATTCTTTCAACAAGTATGGTCCTTGGAAGGATCTCATTACTTAAAAAACCAGATTCCACACTAATAACATTTAACTTATCAATTGATAAAAAAACCAAAAGACACATGCCCGCGACTGGTATAAAAAATGTTGTTAATAATAATTTACGTAACTTTATGTTATTCATGAATTCCTTAATCCTAATTAAGATGATAATCAATAGCGGTCACTAATTGATATTAATGTTAATAATTTATAAGAAATTCTAAGCCGACTGATACGATAACAAAACAATCTAGATTGCATTTAAAAAATCATAAAACAGATCTCTTTATACAATTAACCAACCAACTCAATGCTTGATCATTCAAACTCAGCTTATTATAAACCACGCTATAAGCAACTTGACCATAACCAAATGGCAATGTTTTTTGAACTAATCCTTGTGCTTGTTTAGTCACTTCAAACCATTTCTTTGAGCTCGTAAATAGAAAATCAGATTGCTGACACATAGCTGCTGCACTACCAAAATCAGCAACGAACATCGCCATCGTTCTAGACTGATGCTGTTGTGTTAGTAGCTGTTCAAAATAAGGCTTATTAAGTTCTTTATCAAAAATGCCTATGTGTTTATAAGAAAGATAATCTTCAATAGTTAATTCATTTTTTGCTAAAGGATGATCCTCTCGCATTAAACAAACCATCTCATCTTCGATAACACTTTTCCATACTAGCTGCTTTTCATTTGTCGGTGGCTGACTCTTATCATGAGGTAGAATAATCAGGTCAACTTGTCCATTAAGTAATGCATCAAATCCCAACTGCTCCTTTGAATGAATATTTATTTGAGCATTTGTCGCTTGATTTGACAAAATATCGCTAATAACAGGAGCAAAAACCTCAAGAGTACTTTCTCGCATAGAAAGAGAAAAACGACCAGAAAACAATGCCGGATCAAACGTAGATTGGTTAAGCAGGCCATTCATATTATTTAAAATCAAATGAACCGTTGGTCCTATTTTTACGGCATAAGGTGTTGGAATTAGCTGTGTTCCATCTCGATAAAACAATTCATCATTCAATACATTTCGTAGTTGAGTTAATGTTTTACTGACACTGGATGGACTCATGCATAGAGTTTCAGCACTCTTAGTAACACTGTGAGTCGAAAGCATAATATGCAAAGCCGTCAAATGCTTAAAACTAATACGAGAAAGTTGAATAAGGTCCATTAGTGTCCACAAATAAGAATTAACCAAGAATACACATTATAAAACATTTTGTAGTTGAAATGACAAATGACATCCTTTACCATCCATCACCTTACTCTTTGGGGAGTAGCCTGCTTTCTCGTTTTCATAAAAATACATAAAACAGAAAGCTCATATATCAACATAATTGATGCAAAATCATCATGGTATATGAGACAAGCCTGAGCAGCTTGTTTGGCAAGACCTTAGATTAACATCACGAACCATTGGGTGGGCGTGAGGTTTTTCTATGGTTTTTATAATTATAATCCCACCCTAATGAGTAATGTCGTGAGTGTATTAGCAATATCAATAACCACCGTAGCCTTAGCGGAGATCGGTGACAAAACCCAACTCCTCTCTTTACTGCTTGCCAGTAGATACCGAAAACCAATTCCTATTATTGCCGCAATTTTTTTTGCAACCATAGTAAATCATGCTTTAGCTGCCTATTTAGGTGTCGTCGTTGCTGACCTTTTGACTCCTGAAACACTAAGATGGGTGTTAATCATCAGTTTTATAGCAATGGCTGGTTGGGTATTAATTCCTGATAAGCTAGATGATGATGAAGCTATATCAAATAGAGGCCCTTTTGTTGCCAGTTTCATCGCCTTTTTTATTGCTGAAATTGGAGATAAAACTCAAATAGCTACTTCTATTCTAGGAGCTCAAAATGCAGATGCGCTGCATTGGGTTATTTTAGGCACAACCATTGGCATGCTATTAGCAAACGTTCCTGTTGTATTAATAGGAAAGCTTTCAGCAGATAAGTTGCCATTAACTCTAATCCATAGAATTACCGCTGTTATTTTCTTGGGACTGGCTGTCGGTACGTTCTTAGGAGTGTAACCTCAATCAATTTTAATTCTCTTCAATAAGACTGATTCATGAAAAGCGAATTATAAAATGACTCAAACTACAGGTTAACTTGTTTTCTATTAATAAGCCCTTATGTTTGTAATAGAAGCAGATCATCCTTGGATGATCTGCAGCCTATTTTACAGACGTTTAATAATGGACTGCCTTATGAACCCAGTTATCGATACCATTTTAGAGCATCGCTCTATTCGCTCTTTTACTAATGAAGCTATCTCTAAAGAGCAATTAGATACCATCATCAGCGCTGGTATTGCGGCCTCTTCTTCTAGCTTGCTCCAAGTCAATTCTATTATTCGAATTACCGATAAAGAAAAACGAAAAGCATTAGTAGAACTCTCAGGAGGCCAGCCTTATGTTGAAGGTGCGGCGGAGTTTCTTGTTTTCTGTATTGATTTTCAACGTCATTATGAAATGAACCCGGAGATCAAAGCCGAATTTACCGAACTTACTCTTATTGGTGCTGTTGATGCAGGTATTATGGCACAAAATTGTCTTTTAACTGCAGAGTCTATGGGGTTAGGAGGTGTGTATATCGGTGGGTTACGTACAAACGCACAAGCTGTCGATGATTTATTAGAAATGCCAAAAAACACGGCTGTTTTGTTTGGTATGTGCCTAGGTCACCCAAACCAAACACCTCAAAAAAAACCACGTTTAAGCCCTGACGTCATTATTCATGAAAATACTTATCAGCCACTGGATAAAAGTAAAGTTGATGAATATGACGAAATAATGCAAAGCTACTATGCAACGCGCTCAACGAATCAAAAACAAAGTTCATGGTCAGAACAAATTACAGGAAAGCTGTCGCAAGAATCTCGCCCTCACATTAAAGGCTACTTAAATAATAAAGGTCTAGCTATTAAGTGATACAAGCATAAATAGAGAAAACAGCTAAACTTAAAAACAATAAATACGGTTTTAAGGTGTTGTTATGCTTTCTATCTTTGATATTTTCAAAATTGGCGTTGGTCCATCAAGTTCTCATACTAATGGGCCAATGATTGCGGGTTATCATTTTACTCAACTGATTGAGCCCTACTTACCTCAAATAACACGCATTCAAGTCGATCTTTATGGCTCTCTTTCATTAACCGGTATAGGGCACCATACTGATCGTGCAACGCTTCTGGGTTTACTTGGAAACAAACCCGATACGATAAAAATAACCAGTGCTAATCGCGCTATGCGTAAGGCAATAGAAGAACATACGCTCCAACTCTCTGGCAAATCAACCATCTCCTTCGATTATGAAACGGACATGTTGTTTCATAAAACGAATTTACCTCTGCATGAAAATGGCATGACTATTTCTGCTTTTACTATTGATAATAAACAAATTGCAATCGAAACGTATTACTCTGTTGGCGGCGGTTTCATCGCAACTGAAAGCGAGCTTAAAAATGAAAATAAAGCACCAGAAATCAAAGTAGAATTCCCTTTTGGCTCAGCGGATGAAATGCTAGAAAAAGCAGAAAAGCACGGACTCAGCCTAAGTGGATTAGTCTTACGTAACGAAGTTTCATTCCAATCAATAGAAGCAATTAACTCTAAAGCAGACCAAATCTGGAAAGTCATGTCCCTTTGCATGGAAAGAGGCTTTCAAACTGAAGGCATTCTTGAAGGTGGTTTAAATGTCACCCGTAGAGCACCGGCATTACTCAAAAAATTAGAAGTGAATACATCCACACATAATGACCCTATGGAAGTATTAGATTGGGTGAATCTGTTTGCTTTTGCCGTTAGCGAAGAAAATGCAGCGGGCGGTCAGGTTGTAACCTCCCCAACTAACGGTGCAGCAGGTGTGATCCCAAGTGTTTTGATGTACTACCACAAATTTATTAAACCCTTAGACACTAAGCAACTTAAAGACTTTTTAGCCGTATCGGGTGCTATCGGTATTTTATACAAAACTAACGCCTCTATCTCTGGAGCCGAAGTTGGTTGCCAAGGCGAGGTTGGTGTGTCGTCCTCCATGGCGGCCGCTGGGCTAACGTCGCTTCTTGGTGGCAGTAATGAACAAATTTGCATAGCCGCTGAAATTGCAATGGAACATTCCTTAGGCATGACTTGTGACCCCATTGGGGGACTGGTTCAAGTTCCTTGTATCGAACGAAACGCGATGGGAGCAATGAAAGCCATAAATGCTTCACGTATGGCATTAAAACGCACAAGCAAATGCTTAATCTCACTAGATAAAGTCATTGAGACCATGTACCAAACAGGAAAAGACATGAATAAGAAATATCGAGAAACTTCACTAGGAGGATTGGCTTTAATTCATATGGCTCCTCCTTGTGAGTAATAATGACCATTCTATACTTCCATGAGGATCTTCTTCTACAGGTTTAAATAACTCGATTAAGCCCTATTTCCATAGTTTGATTTACATAACAGAAATACAAATCAACCACTTTAATTTGTGACTACTATCATACTATTCCCACACAAATAGATAAGAGCGGAAAAATTTCCGCTTTTTACTTTTTTAGCCGCCGTATTGTCTCATTACCTTTTAAATCCTTTGGAGTATTTCATGTCATTATTCATGAGCTGTGTTGGAATCTTGGTGCTATTGTTCATTGGATTTTTACTATCCGAGAATAAAAAAGCCATCAATGTAAGAACGATTGTCATTGCGCTTATTACTCAAATATCATTCGGTGCTTTTGTTATGTATGTTCCTTTAGGTCAAGGAATACTACAAATGATGAGCGATGCCGTTAACCATATTATTAACTTCTCAAATGAGGGATTAACCTTCGTATTTGGCGATCTCGCTAACTATAAAGTCGGCTTTATTTTTGTGATTAACGTTCTTTGTGTCGTTATCTTTATTTCTGCACTTATCTCCGTGCTTTATTACCTCAAAATAATGCAGTTCGTAATTAATTTAATCGGTGGTGCGTTATCTAAATTGTTCGGTACGAGTAAGGCGGAATCAATGTCTGCTACTGCTAACATTTTTGTTGGTCCTATCGAAGCGCCTTCAATGGTACGTCCGTTAATCAAAAAAATGACTCGTTCTGAACTGTTTGCGGTAATGACAGGCGGATTAGCGAGCGTTGCTGGCGGTACAATGATTGGCTACATCAATTTAGGGATAGACCCAAAATATATTTTAACAGCTTGCTTTATGACGGCTCCTGCTGGACTTCTGTTTGCCAAATTACTTTGCCCACAAACAGAACAAGAAAAAATCACTAATGAAATTGAAATCGATGACGAAACCACACCTAAATCACTCTTAGATGCGATAACTGATGGTTCTATCATGGGGATGAATCAAGTCGCCACCGTGACAGCCTTACTTATCTCCTTTGTTGCTTTGATCGCATTAGTAAATAGCTTAGTTGGCGGTATTGGTGATTTAATCTCGATTGAAGGTTTAAGCCTAGAACTGATTATCGGTTATATATTATCTCCTCTGGCTTTTTTAATGGGAGTTCCTTGGAGCGAAGCCGTTACCGCAGCATCACTAATTGGCCAAAAAATTGCGGTTAATGAGTTTGTTGCCTATATCAACTTTATTGAAATAGCGGAAACCTTGTCTCCAAAGACTCAAGCTATTGTTGTATTTAGCCTTTGTGGTTTTGCCAACATTGGTTCTTTAGCGATGGTTATTGGTGGCCTTGGTGCTATATGTCCAAATAAACGCCATATTCTTTCGGAAATTGGACCTCGTGTTTTAATGGCCGCAATTCTTGCAAACTTAATGTCAGGTACCATTGCTGGTGCGCTTCTTTCATTTTCTTAACATGTACTAATAAGGATTAATCATGTCGACTCCACATATTAATGCACCACTGGATGCATTTGCAGATACTATCTTGATGCCAGGTGATCCACTTCGCGCAAAATTAATAGCAGAAACTTATTTAGAAAATGTTGTTCAAGTTACTGATGTTCGAGGCATGTTAGGTTTTACTGGCGAATTTAAAGGTCGAAAAATCTCAGTCATGGGTCACGGAATGGGCGCACCATCTGCATCCATTTACTTTCATGAACTAATGACAACTTATAAGGTAAAAAACTTCATCCGTATTGGAAGCTGTGGCGCTATTCATGATGATGTGAAACTTAAAGATCTTATTGTAGCTATTGGTGCATCAACCGATTCAAAAATGAATCGCATTCGTTTTAAAGATAACGATTTTGCTGCAACTGCAAATTACAATATGCTTAGCGAGTGTGTTAATACGTTAAAAACGACTGACATTAATTACCTTGTAGGTAACGTTTTTTCTTCTGATCTATTTTATCGTCCAGATGAAGAGCAATATGACATGATGGCACGCTATGGCATTCTTGGAGTTGAGATGGAAGTTAATGCACTTTATAGTGCAGCAGCAGAAAACCATTGTAATGCCGTTGCCCTATGTACCGTGACTGACCATATTAAAAACCATGAACATTTGACGGCGGATGAACGTCGAACTGAACTTCATGAAATGATTAATGTTGCACTGGATGTAGCATTAAAATTACCAACTGAATAAAACATATCTTAGAGGCCAATTAATCATTGGCCTTTTTTCAAAGTGTAGAAATAACTAATGAATATAAAAAAAGGCGTCGTTGGTAAAGTTTATCATTGCCCGATTAAAGGGGAATTTGAATTTATCTCTAATGGGCTGATTACTATCGATCAGCAAGGTAAGATATGTGACGTTCTCCATCCTTCCGATCCTAATTATTCAAAAACGCTTAACTTTTTAAAAGAAAAAGATTCTCTACAAGAGTTAACCGATCAACAATTTTTATTACCTGGCATGGTTGATCTCCATATCCATGCTCCACAATGGCCTCAAGCTGGAAAAGGGTTAGATCTTCCGCTCAATGAATGGCTTGACCATTATACGTTCCCTTTAGAACATAAGTTTAGCGAGCTGTCATTTGCAGAACAGTACTACCCTCACCTAGTAAAAACCTATTTAGCTAATGGCACTACAACAGCAACCTATTTTGCAACTATAGATACTTCATCTTCTCTTTACTTGGCAGAAACTTGCATTAAATATGGTCAACGTGCATTAGTTGGTAAAGTCTCAATGGATGATAGGGAGATGTGTCCTAATTACTACGTAGAAGAGAGCGCAGAACACTCTATTCAAGAAGCTGAAAGATTCATAACATCCTTTTCTCAACTAACTAATAACAATAACTTAGTCGAACCAATTATCACGCCTAGGTTTATCCCTACCTGTTCGTTAGAAGCATTAAAAGGGTTAGGTGATTTAGCGAAAAAATATCAATGTGCGGTTCAAACTCATGCTTCAGAAAGCGATTGGGCAAGAGACTTCAGCCAAGAAAAATACAATAAAACAGATATCGAAATTTACAACGAAGCTGGACTACTTGGTGAACGAACCATCTTAGCCCACTCTATCTTCTTAACCGATTCAGACATTGATACTATCAAGCAAACAGGTTCAGGAATCGCTCACTGTCCAAGGTCCAATATCTATTTTGCAAATGCAGCATTGCCATTACGTGAATACTTAGATCAAGATATTCAACTAGGATTAGGCTCTGACATTGCAGGTGGCCCTTTTCCCTCGCTATTTATGGCTTGCTCAGATGCAGTCCTTCACTCAAGAGCACGAGAATGTGGAACAAATGCGAGTCTACCGGCAGAGATAAGGGGGCAAGAAAACAGCCGAGTCTCATTACTAGAAGCTTACTGGATGGCAACAACAGGTGGCGGTCAATTGCTAAAGCTACCAGTTGGACAGTTTAAAAAGGGTTACTGCTTCGACGCTCTAGTTATTGATGATGAAGATTCGAACCTACTAATCTGTCCTGAACTCGATTCACCTCAAGACATACTAGAAAAAATCATCACTCACACAACCAGAAATAATATTCGCCAAGTCTGGGTTGATGGCAATCAAGTAAAGTAAAACGTTTAGAGCTGAGTTTGCAGAAAGAATCACGAACTGAGACAAAGCAGAATATTCTGCAACTCGCTCTTTATTATTATCGCATTTTTTTATGAAACCATTACCATAGAGCTATCTTTAATACACAGAGATAGAGCATGGATCTGTTTCAACAATTAATCTCAGAGCTTAATTTACCTAAGATCTCTTATGTTAAAAATGAATTGCTTTTACAGCAGTCTACACCAATTAATTCGCTTCTATTTTGCCAAGATGCCGATTTAACCATTTTCCATATAAATGAACATGGTAAAGAATTTATTCTTGGAGTAGATACGAATTATTCAGGTCCTTTAGGTGAGATGGAATTCTTCCAGCAAAAACCATATTCAACTTTGAATGTTAAAGCTAACAAAGCTGGTTATCTCTATAAAATTCCTAAACTTAAGCTTCTTGAATTATTGAGAGAAAAACCAGAACTAACGATTCTTCTGCTCGAATTCATTTCAACAAGATATAATAAAAATATCACTAAGTTAATGAATAACATTACATTATCAGCAAGGATTAATGTCATCGAACAGATCCTCGAATTAAAACAGCACTCAAATAGTCCGCTATTTAAAATTCCAGTGACCTTAAAAGCCAAGCAGCTAGGTATAACTGACCGATGTTATCGCCAAATTTTACAAGTTTTGGAAAAAGAAAATAAGCTAATCAAACAAGGGCATGAGTTTGAGTTACTGAATGAAAAAGCACTAAAAGACGAAGTGCTTTATACCGAAGTAGACAAATAAACATAATCATCGCTATTTTTTATATGGCGATATGATCGTATTTCCTGTCACCGCATGATGAGAGACCATCACCAAATCTTGATATAAGGTGCGAATATTCTCTTCACTCAACACATCGCTTGGCTTTCCTTCAGCCATAATTTCACCTTGATTAATCAAAATCAAACGATCACAAAACTCAGCAGCGGTATTTAAGTTATGAATAGCAACCAATGCTGATTTTCCTTTTTGGCATTCTTGATATAAGACATTCATCAATTGAGATTCATGGCCAATATCTAAACTCGCCGTCGGCTCATCAAGTAACATTAAAGGAGTATCTTGAACTAAAGTTCGGGCAAAATGTACGAGCTGTTTTTCACCACCAGATAAATCAGTAACATTACGCTTATGTAGATGCTCTATTCCCACTTTTTCTAATGCAGCTTGGCTTTGTTTCTCTATCTCAGCTGGAGATATAATTGAGTGTTGCTGTCTCGCATGAAAACCAAAACCAATGGTTTCCATCACATTAAAAGAAAAAGCGGCTTCACTGTATTGAGGCAAATAACTCATACATAAAGCACGCTCAATATGAGATAAGACAGCAAGAGATTGACCTTGGATCTCAATACTTCCTTCGGCATAAGGCTGGAATCCACTGATGCACTTCATTAATGTACTTTTACCCGCGCCATTCGGGCCAATAATACCAACCAATTCACCAGAATTGGCGGTAAATGAAATCGACTTTAATAATGCTTTAGTCCCAACCTGATAGTTTAATTGTGAGACATTTAATAATGGTTTCATGCTAAACGTCCCTTTCTTTGAAATCGAATGATCAAGCCAATAAAGTAGCAACCACCAATAAATGAAGTAATAATCCCCGCTTTCAATTCATTAGGCGCAATGATCCAACGTCCTAATAAGTCACAAACCAATAGAAATATCACACCAAATATGGCTGAAAACGGCAATAATTTCTCATGACTTGGTCCTACTAATAGACGCACTAAATGAGGAACCATCAAGCCGATAAAACCAATAGGTCCAGCAATAGCAATCGACATCGCCGTTAATAACGTAGCAAACAACAATAATTTAAATCGTGTCTGTTTTACATTTAGACCCATACCATGAGCACTCTCCTCACCTAAAGCGAGTAAATTGAGAGAACGGCTTTCTTTGAGTAACAAGGTAGACACAATAATAATCACAGGTGTTGGCCATAATAAATGCTGCCACATACGACCATCTAGCCCCCCCATTGCCCAGAAAACAAATTGGCTGACTTCATACTGTTGCGCCATTAATAGTAGTCCCATACGAGCACCGCCCAATAAACTCGATAGCGCCAATCCAGTTAATATGAGAAATAAAATTTGTGAAGAAGAGTGACGAGATGCAAGAACATAAATAAACGCAGAAGCAGTAAGAGCACCAACCGTTGTAAAAACAGGTAACCACATCGGATTCATAAAAGAAAAACCCGTAACAATAGCGATAACAGCACCAAAACTGCTTCCCGAGCTTACCCCCAATACATCAGGACTCGCTAATGGGTTTTTAAATAATCCTTGAGTACAGGCTCCAGCTAAAGCCAATGCACCACCAGCCATAATTGCAGCACACGCCCTTGGCAAACGAATGTGCATCACTATTGCAGAAGCAAGCGGATACTCTTTAGTTGCTAACTCACTCCCACCAAATATATAACTCTTAAACATAGCTAAAATATCAATGATTGGAATATGAACCGCACCAAGACTTAAATATGTTAAGAATAATCCAATAAATAAACACGTAGAGACAATAGCTTGAAAAGAGGTTAAACGATAAAAAGGCATCAGAGTTTCTTATAGGCAGAGTGATTAACAAACAGAATCGCATCAATAATATATTGGCTATAAACACTTCTTAACACATGTGGCATTTGATAGACCCGACCTTCTTTAATGGCATTAACGGATTGTAATGAAGGATCAGATAAAACGTCTTGCTTAAATTTATCAGCACCTTTTTCATCTCCATACACCCACGCTGGTATAAATAAAATATCTGGATTTAATGCAATGACCATCTCTTTTGATACGGGAACTTGCCCGTATTTATCACTCACTAGCCCTTCAATGGCATTATTCAGATTTGCCTGTTTTAAGACTTCATCCCAAGTAGAATCTTGACCGCTCGATGTTCCCCACGGATTATAATCCAAAGCAGTTAATCGCTTTTTAGGTAAGATAACCTCTTGCTGTAAACGCTGTTGCATATCTTCGATGACTCGCTCAGCAGCAAGTCGACGATTAACAATATCACCGACTCGCAAAATCTCGGTTTCAACCTCTTTTAAGGTATTAGGCGTTTGAATGCGATAAACCGGGATACCAGCACTCTCAATAATCGCTAACTTTGATGCATCACTCCAATTAGCAGCAAAAACAATATCAGGACGATTCGCGATGATCATTTCCACATTAAGCGCTAACAAAGGTACTGATTTTGGCAAGATATCTTTAATCGCTGAATAGTTAGGGTTATTAGCAAGATCAGTCAAACTGGATAATTGTTCTTTATCAACCAACTCTAACAATACGGCATCGGTGAATAACGTTTTTGATGATATTTTTGTAGGTGCTTTATCTAAAAGAACGGTATTACCTAACCCATCAACAACATGTAATGGATAGGTAGTTTCGGCCATCGTTGACCAAGAAAGCAAAAGAGAAAAAATAATAATAAATGGGTTTAACGCAAGCCAACGCATGGCAACTCCTGTAAATCGCGTACATAATATGAACCAACTTCGTATCTGACTCAAACTCTTGCAAGCTCTCACAGTGGCGCGCCCGTCACGGATTCTCACCGTATTCCGAAGTAATCTTCATTGTACGATGCTATGTTGATATATTCTATCTATAACCCTGAAAACATGGGATTAATTAGAGATACCCCATACAACGTGATAAAATTCATCACCTCTTTAATCAACAAAGTAATTATTTATGGCACTTAAAGCATCTGGAAATATTGGTGAACTTTCATATCCATTCATTTTTGAAGACAGCCCATTATGCGACTTTGAAATCTTAACGGATGAATTATGTGCCTATACTGGCTTAGCGTTATCACAAGTAACTAATCAAGAAGTCCGTGAATCGCTAGAACGTCTACAACCAAAAATATTTCACCTTAATGGCTCGATTCGTGGGAAATGTGGCATCTTTGAGCAGGACGTTCAAGAACTCGTGTCTGAAATGTTTTACTTTAAAGAACAAGTTCATGACAAAGGTAAGCGCTTTGTTCTTCCTCGTGGAACCGGCCCTGTCATTCAACTTCATCAATGCCGTAGCTTAAGTAAAAAAGTGGTTCGCGCCTTAGTTCTTATTGATAAATTAACCAATAAAACAATCCCAGAAACACTTCCTCGTTTTGCAAATGCACTCGCTAATTATTATTTCGTGCTTACGCGAGTACTAAATCAAGATATGAATATTGATGAGCCTGAATATGTAAGCGTTAACTATCCAAGGCCTGAATAGATTATATATTGTGTAAACATATCGTTAAGCAAATTGTGAAAAAGAATATTAAGAATAGGAACCATAATATTCTCTTTTATTATCAATGATAATTGCACGATACAAGTCAATGCAACTCTACTTATGGGCTTTAATTATATTGATAGCAAACCTTATATATTATAAAGTCCACCTCAATTATTACAGTCATGCAATAAATGACTTTTTTGTTAACTTAGGTTAATTGATTAAAGTGATTACATTTAGTAAGTCCAATAAATTATTTTTTTGGCCACGCTTTATCGTTTTATTTACAATATTAAACATCTTGTTATTTTCGGTATTTTATTTTTACAAATACTCACAAAACCAGATAGAGATAAGTAAAATAAAATCAGAACAAAGTGCTCTAATTTCAGCACAAAAAAAGTACATAGCAATGACCCTAAACAGCATCGGGCAAGACTTATTGCTGCTCTCTGATTTTATTGAGATTAACAAAGCATACCAAAAACACGAACGCAAACTCATTAAATTAGCTGAAATGAACACACTTGCATTGAGCTTGCGTAAAGGCCTTTATGATCAATTAAGATACCTTGATCTGAAGGGAAATGAACTCATTCGTATTAACTATAATAATGGTATTCCAAGTGTAGTTACTGGTAATGAATTACAAAATAAATTCGACCGTTATTATTTTCAAGACAGCTTATCTTTAAATGATGGGGATATTTACGTTTCTATTTTAGATTTAAATATTGAGCATGGTGAAATAGAAGAACCTTATAAACCTATGATTCGTCTAGCTACACCAGTATATGATGAAGACGGACATAAACGAGGTATTGTTATATTAAATTACCTTGCCGCTCATTTATTAGATGGTCTAAAACTATTTTCTTTAGATAAAAGAAATCATCATATGCTAATAAATAGTAATAATTACTTTTTATTTTATGATAAAAGACCAGATCTTGAATTCGCTTTCATGTTTAATGAAGACGAAAGTAAAACCTATCCTGCAATTTATCCAATAACTTATTCTTGTATTGAGAAAGAACCTAAAGGTCAATATGAAATAGGTTCAGGAATTTTAACGTTCGATTCTGTATTTGCTTATCCAAAAAATTTAGATTCAGCAAAATCAGTCAAAATTGTTAAAAAAGACTCATGCTGGCGCTTAATCACTTTTGTTCCTAATTACCCTAAGTGGTCAATTGAGCGAATCTCAAGCAGTGAAGTAATTCTTGTTGGGTGTTTTATTTTACTCTCATTTATCGTATCGCTGGTTATTACTCAATTACAATTGAAGAAAAAAATTGACCATAACGAAATAAAGAAATTGGCTCACCACGATAGTCTGACTGGCCTAATCAACCGTGGATACTTTAAAAAACTGTTTCATTGGAAAATGCAAAAAGCACGAAAAAATGAAACTAAATTAGCTTTGATCTACATTGATTTAGATGGATTTAAAGATCTCAATGACAACTTTGGCCACAGTGCTGGTGATTTAGCGTTAAAAGCAGTCGCTCGAAATCTATATAGCACTTTCTCAGAAAATAGTTACGTCGCTCGATTAGGTGGTGATGAATTTGCCGTGCTTATTCATACCGTTATTGATGAAGAAGAGATATTTGCTCTTGTTGAGGAATTTTTAGAAAGTAGTAATACCCCATTAATGCTTGAAGATATTCCATATCAACTAAGCACGAGTATTGGCTTAGCTTTCTTCCCTGAACATGGTCGCTCCATTAACGAGTTAATGCATAATGCCGATGCGGCAATGTATGACATCAAACGCTCAGGAAAGAATGGATTTAAAGTATTTGAAAAGCTATGACTTAGGCTTTTATTACTGACTTACATTACGCCCAAGCCACTTTAGCTTGGGCGTAATGATTTAAACGCCAACATAAAGCAAAAATAATCATATATAGAAAACCGGCCGCAATCATCACCGCATTCCACCCACCATGCTGCCAACAATACATTAGATAAAAACCACCTAAGCTACCACTGACATAATAATGCACTAAGTATAATGCTGTTGCTGTAGATTTAGCCGTTTCTGCTTGCTGACTCACCCAACCATAAGCCAAGGAATGAGTAAAAAACGCACCAAAACTTAATACATTTAAACCAATGACCATTGTAATTAAAGAGTCATTTGTCGTAATAACCATTCCAATTAAACTAATGAATGTCCCTACAAACATACCAAATACAGAACTAAAGCGTTGACTCCATAGTCCAACTAACCTTGAGCTTACAGTGCCGGATAGATAACAAAGAAAAATCATAGAAGTGACGCTTAAAGGTAAAGAGTAAGGCTCAGCAATTAGTCGAAAGCCAGTAACAGAATAAAGGTTTACAAATAAAGCGAAGTTGACTCCTCCAATAAGCATAGCAAGAAAGAGACGTCGATTTCGTAAATGCTGCACAACAACTCTGACATAAGAAGATAATTCAGCTTTATTTAAAGCCTTATCACCTTCTTTAGGCAATAAAATAGCGACAAGCATGGCACCAATCAAACTCAGGGCAGCCATAAATATCACCGCTGTTTGCCAATCAAAATAGTCGGTTATAATTCCGCCAAACAACCGTCCTGAAATCCCGCCTAGTGAGTTGGCGCTAATATAAGCCCCTATCGCATAACTGAAGGCTTTTGCTGTAAACGCTTCAGCCATATAAGCAACGGCAACAGCCGTAAATCCGGCTAAAGCCATTCCCATAACGGCACGACTTAAGATTAATATAGCTAGATGACTTGTTAATAAAGACAATAAACCAATGATTGGCAAGAGAAATAAACTCAATAACATCACATTACGACGACCAATAAAATCAGAAGCGATAGCCCAAGGTAGCAACATAAAAGCTAAGGTGAATGTTCCAGCAGCTAACAACCAATTGATTTTAGTTGCAGATACCGAAAAATGTTCAGCCAAAACAGGAAGCATTGGCTGAAACAAATATAAATTACAAAATACAATAAAGGACCCAAATGCAAGAGCTGCACTTACTTGATAATAGGCCTTACTTTTAAACTCAATCATCTTAGTGATCGCCATTAGAAAACTGTACTAAAACTGTAGCAACTCCATTTGAATAGTGAAAATATATTATAATTATCATTTCAATAGCATTTGGTTATCACATGGACACTCGACTTCTTACTTATTTTGTCTCTGTTGCTGAGCATAAAAATATGACGCACGCAGCTCGTGCTCTACACATTGCTCAACCAGCACTAAGCGTTGCGATAAAAAAACTAGAGACCCAATTAGAGCTGGATCTATTCCGTAGAGATGAGAGAAAAATGATACTGACTCATGAAGGGGAAGTATTACTGACTCATGCAAAACAGATCCTACAACAGTTGGACGACGCCACTTTGGCGATGAAAGAGTTACGAGGTTTAGAAAAAGGAGAGGTGCGCTTAGGCGTGCCAAGCATCATGGGAACCTATTATTTCCCTGATGTTTTAATGGCATTTAAAAGTCGTTATCCAAAATTAAAACTCACCATTGTTGATGCGGGTGCTCAATCAATACAAAAAATGCTACTTGATGGTGAGATTGATCTTGGAATAACACAAATACGAAACCTGCCTGATGAACTGGATTCTGATCATTTACTTCGATCCCAAATGGTCGCTGTCGTCAGTAACGAGCATGAATTTTCTGATAAAAAATCACTCACTTTTTCCGAGTTTTTCTCTCAAGAGTTAGTGATGTTCAAACAAGGGTACTTTCATCGAGAAAAACTGGATGCCATCTGTAAACAAGAAGGATTAAATGCAAACTTTTCTTTTGAAACCAATCTACTAGCGGTAATAATGAAAATTGTAAAACGTGATTTTGCCATTAGTGCATTATTAGAATTAGCCACCGAAAATGAGCCCGATATCGTTTCTATTCCATTTAGTGAGCCTATCTATCTGGATATATCCATCGCATGGAGAAAGAACGGCTATCTATCTAGAGCTGATAGAACCTTTCTCGAATTCGTGAAACAAAATCATTAGAAGCTACATCAAGAAGCACGAAAAGTTCCCTAAAATCACACCTCATAAATGCAAAGTATGACTACCAAATTTGGTACTGACATTACTAAAGATTAGTGGAATATTAAATCTTACTTACTTTCTAGGTCAGTAATGAAAGTAATTACAAGATGATAATGAAGATTAAAAACAACAGCGCTAAACACTGTTTGCTAATAAATGAGGTGTCACAATGAAAAAATATATTCCTGTTCTATTTGCTCTAAGTGCTGTATCTGGTGTTAGTTATGCAGGTACAACAACACAAAGTGATTCTGTTGATTACTTACAAATGCGTAATGGCATTGCCTATCAAGTAAACCAAGAGACACCTTATACAGGGAAATTTGTTCAAAAATACGATAACGGACAAATCTCAACAAAAGCTCAATTCAAAGATGGCGTTGAAATTGGTACAGAAAGTAATTGGTATCCAAATGGCCAAATGGCTTCAAAACTTAATTATAAAGATGGCAAGCTTGATGGTTTAATGCAAACTTGGTACGTGAATGGTCAGAAAAAAACAGAATTCACGTATAAAAATAATCAGTTAGATGGCCAAGCAACACGTTGGTATGACAATGGCGAAAAAAATCTAACCGTTAATTACGATGATGGCCAAAAAGATGGCCTATACACCAGCTACTACGCTAATGGTAAAAAAGCCACTCAAGCAAATTACGACGATGGCAAAATCAAAGATGGCTCAGTTACCCACTGGAATAATCATGGTGACAAAGTAGAGCAATTAACCTTCAAAAACCAAAAAGTCGTGTCAGAGCAAACATGGATGCCAGAGAGTTAATCCGATTAAATTTGTTTAATTACCCATAATGAAAAGCCCTTATACCTATGATATAAGGGCTTTTCAAAATGCATATTTAAAAATAATAATTAGAAATGATCAAAATAAATGTGCTGTGCTTGCCACTCTACTTTTTCAACATTATCAGACAAAAGATGTTTGGCTACAGTAAAGGCAAACTCAAAGCTTACACCAAGACCTTTACCACTAATGAAACGTCCATCAACAACCACTTTCTTATCTTGGAAACAACCATCGCTAAATTTCTTTTCCAATCCACCACCGGTTGTGTAATTTCGTCCATTAAGAAGATGATTAGCGGCTAACACCTTAGCTCCAGATGAACATAACGCACATATGTATTTATCTTTCTCTATGTGACACTTTAGAAAATCGATCACCATCGAATTTGCAGATAAGTTATCTGTTCCTTTAGGGCCTCCAGGCATCATGACAGCATCATAGAGAACATCTTTTTTGTCTTTTAGCGTATAATCTGCAGATATCCGTGTTTCAAAATAGGTTTCTAACGCTGTTGTTTCCATGCAAGATAACACATCAACCTTAATATCTAAGCGACGCATTATATCGATAAAAACAACCGCTTCTCCCTCTTCAAAACCATCTGCAAGCAATACCGCAACGTGCTTTGTCACTTGATTATTTTCCATCTTCATTACCCATCACTAAAGAACAAGTTTCACGTACATTTTTAGCAATAATGTCCCAATCATGATTTCGAATCGCTTCAGTCGGAGCAATCCATGTACCACCACAAGCAATCACTTGGGAATGGCTAAGTAACTAAGTAGATTATTTGGATTCACTCCCCCTGTAGGCATGAGCTGAATATTTCCATAGGGCCCCGTTAATGACTTCAGCATATTCAAACCGCCTGAAGCTTCTGCTGGGAAGAACTTTAATGCAGATAATCCCATCTCTAATGCTTGTTCTACCAAGCTTGGATTATTAACCCCCGGAATGATTTTGATATCGTTATCTAAACAATATTGAACGGTATTTGGATTAAAGCCTGGACTAACCACAAAATCAGCTCCAGCTTCTGTTGCCAGCTGCGCTTGTTCTTTGGTTAATACGGTTCCTGCACATAACACAATATCTGGATACGCTTGACGAATACGACGAATTGACTCTTCTGCCGCTTCCGTTCTGAAGGTGATTTCAGCCGCAGGTAATCCATTTTCAACTAGCACTTTAGCTAACGGCACTGCATCTTCTGCGTTCTCAATTTGAATCACAGGCATAACTCGAAGTGCTCTTAACGTTTCTATCCATAAATTATTTTTCATTAATCTGTCCCATATCGGTAATTAGTGTTTGTAAGTAGTCCATCGGAATAATGGCTCCTTTGTGCTGAATAACTTGAGAAGCAAGGCGATTACCCCAAGCGCAACTTTCAGCCATGGACGCACCTTGACTGTATGCCGCAATATAAGCCGCATTAAATGAGTCCCCAGCCGCTGTCGTATCAACAAGCTTATCGACTGACTCCCCATCAACATAGCCGGATTTTCCCTCAAGAGTTGACCACATAGCACCTTTAGCGCCGAGCTTCACGACCACATGCCCCACCCCTAGTGCATGTAGTCGATCCGCGACTTCTTTTTCTGGCATATTCAGTTTATCAAGGAGTAACTCTTCATCATCTCCTGTCACTAAAGCGATATCACTTAATCGGTATAAGTTATCTAACCAAAACTTTGCATCCAGATTATTTTTCCATAATCTTGGACGATAATTAGAATCCGTAATAATCGTTGCACCATGTTTTTTTAATGTCGCTAATACGTCGAATAAAATTTCACGGTCATGAGTCGGTAAAATAGCCAATGAGATACCAGATAAATAGATAATGTCTGCATCCATAATTTTGGCGATATTAGGTACAAATAAAAGATGCTGACACATATACTTTGCAGCTGAATTGTCTCGCCAATAATGAAAACTACGTTCGCCTTCATCATCAATATTTATGCTATATAGACCGGGGAGGCGCTCTTGATCTCGCAATACCAGCGAACAATCTATATTTTCTTTCTCCCACGCTTTTAGCATCAAGGAACTGTATTGATCTTGACCTAACGCCGTTAAATAATAAGGGGAAACATGTGGAAGTAAGCGAGAGAGGTAAACCGCAGTATTAAGCGTATCACCACCAAAAGATTGAGTTTGTGTAGAGAACGCATTCCCACTGAGTTCAATCATGCATTCGCCAATAATGGCAATTTTCGTCTTTTTCATACAATAACCTAAAAAAAAGCCGCATTGATTCAATTAGAGGGTTTGATTAAATCAATGCGGCAAAACCATATAAGGCTAAAATGGAACAAAACTCGTATTACAGCTTCCCTTCACTGCCACACACTCGAATTTTATCTTGAACGACTTTTTTCATCGCTTCTTTACCAGGGATAATATAGTGACGAGGATCGTTAGCACCTGGATTTTCGATAAAGTAAGATTTCACTGCATCTGAAAAAGCAATTTTTAGCTCTGTTGCCACATTTACTTTGGTAATACCTAATTCAATACAACGACGTACATCTTCATCAGGCACGTCTGATGCACCATGTAATACTAAAGGTACGTCAGTTTTACCGCGAATAATGCCTAGTCGGTCAAAATCTAAACATGGTTTTTCTTTATACAATCCATGTGCAGTACCGATAGCAATGGCGAGTGAATCAATACCCGTCGCTTTAATAAATTCAACCGCAGCATCAGGATCCGTATACATAGCATCTTTTTCATCAACGATTAAATCGTCTTCTTGTCCACCTAAACGACCTAACTCAGCTTCAACTGAACAGTCCCAACGGTGACAAAATTGAACCACTTTACGAACGAGATCGATGTTCTTATCAAAGCTTAAATGAGAACCATCAATCATTGCTGATTTAATCCCTGCTTCTACTTTTTTCTGAATATCAGAATACGATTCATGGTGATCTAAATGCAGCGCAATTGGCATGTGATAACGTTTTGCGGCTTCTTTACAAATACCGATTAGGTAATCAGTTCCGGCATAAGAAAATGTTCCGGGAGTACCAGCAAGAATAACTGGTGTTTGCATTTCTGCAGCAGTTTCAACAACGACCTGAGCCGTTTCTAAATTATGGATATTAAATGCAGGAACGGCATAACCACCCAACTGCGCTTTGTGGAGCATTTCACGGGATGATACAAGAAACATAATAACCTCAAGTCAAATTCTTCGTTTACTTTCGCTATTATATTATTCGAAAGAAAACATAAATAAGATGAGCAAGATCACAGAACAAAAAATCAACGAAAGCAAATGAAAGCATTTTAATAAGATCAAATCCCATAACATGCCCAAAATTAACTTTCGAAACCTTTCATTATTTGTTTTATTAATCATTATGCATAAAAAAGCCCAAACAGCTGTCATGCTATTTGGGCTTAAATAAAACGAAAAATTATTTACATTACTGCGCGTCTTTAGCGTTAGCTTCAAGAAATGCCATTACTTCTTCTCGCTCTAATGGATTTAATCCGGCACGAGGGAACATACTTTTGGTAATACCATGCCATTGCGATTTAGTGTACTGCTTTGGATCTTTTGCAGAATGACACATAGTGCAACGTTGATAAAACAGAGCTTCGCCAACACTCTGTTTTGTTTCACTCGAACTTGTATTTACTTCACCAAGAGTGGTATTCACTTTATCGACACGAATATCACTGTCTACCGTCACCGTTCTTGGTGGTTCAAAGGCCAAGTTAGATGACTCAGGATCTCGACAACGCTGAATGTAAGCTAAGCAGGTATTGGCACTGTTTGCTTGACTTAAATCACTGCATGCTTGGCTTGATGTTAATACGTTAATAGAACCACTATTACAGCGCCCTTGACTATCAAATTGCAGCCAAGCTCCCTCTTCTAAACTAATGACTCCGGGCATGATCTGATCAGATACTTTTGCACCCGCAATAACACGTCCTCGCTCATTGTAGATTTCCACTAACTGCCCTGAACGAATACCGTGCTTTTGTGCATCCATGTCATTAATCAGTACATACTGACGTCCTTGAACACTTTCATATTTACGAACCTCTGTATTTGCCAGCTGCGAGTGTAATCGCATATAAGGATGAGGGCTCACAACATGAACTTGGTTTGGTTTTGCGTTTCCTAAATATTCAAACGGTTCTAAAAATGTTGGCATTGGTGGACAATTTTTCACATCAAAATTTGCAATATCTTGGCAGTAAAGCTCTATTTTTCCTGATGTGGTATGCAAAGGATGCTTATCTGGATCTTGATAAAAATCACCATGTCTTACCCACTGATTTGCCTCTTGAGGTACAGGTAATAAAGCGACTCCATTTTTCCAAAACTCATCAAATGATAAGGTTGCTGATGAGGCGTGATAAGCACGTTTCAAAATATCATCAAACGCTAAACCATCTGTAAATTTCTCTTCAACATTGAATATCTCGGCTAATTTACGAAAGATTTCGAAATCATCAAGACTTTCACCGTAAGGCTTAATGACCTGACGCATAGCATAGATTTTATCGTTACTGTACGTACCACCAGAAGAAAGATCATTACGCTCTAACGTACTGGTTGCAGGCAATACAATATCGGCATATCGAGAAGAAGCACACCACCATGGGTCTTGGCAGACAAACGTTTCAACTTTTTCATTAAGTGCATTAATAAGTTCATTCGTATCTTGCTGATGAGAAAGAAGATTATTGCCTGCGTTATACACCATTTTGATATCAGGGTACGTGTATTCAATACCATCTCTAGTAAAGCTTTTTCCTGGATTCATCAGCATTTCAGAAATACGAGATGCAGGACAAATCGCACTCACTGGATTTTTACCTTGAGATAAGCCAATAGGAAGTGTTTTCCCTGATTGTGGCATACCACCATTACCATAATGCCAACTAAAGCCAACCCCTTCTCCCGGCTTACCAATTTTGCCTAGCATGGCGGCAAAATTAATGATCGCCCAATGGATCATCTCACCATGATCGGCTCTTTGTAATGACCAACCCGCCGCAAATTGGTTTTACTGGCTGCGAATCGAATGGCCATTTTTTGAATATCCTCAGCAGGAATACCCGTGATCTTTGCAGCCCATACTGGTGATTTTACGATGCCATCATTTTTTCCCATTAAATGGTCGATGTATTTATCAGCTCCTACGGTATAACGATCCAAGTAAGCGATATCATGAAGATCGTTAACATAAACATGCTGTGCCATCGCTAAAAATAAAGCGGTGTCTGTATTTGGAACAATTTTCACCCATTCCGCATCCAATTCGTCATCGGTACGGGTCTGTTGTGGGTTAATTGAAATAAACTGAATGCCATCTTCAGCAAACTGCTTCCAATGAGAATACATTTGGTGATCCGCAACGCGAAATTCAATGCGGTTGTTTTTCCAAGGATCACAGCCTATCAATACAAAGATTTCTGTGTTCTCTTGAATTACAGGCCATGCGGTTTGTGGCGAGTATACTTCCATATCACCAATAACATGAGGAAGAATAACTTGCGAGGCACCACCAGAATAATCACCCGTTGTCGTACTTTGTCCACCAATTAAATTAAAAAATCGCCCTTGTAATACTTGAGGACGCATTAAACCAGCATGCGACCATCCACCATAAGAGCTACTGAAAATAGCTTCATTACCATGTTCTGTTGCAGTAGTTTGAATTACATCAGCAACCAAAGATAAAGCGGTATCCCAGCTAACTCGCACAAATGGTTCTTTACCGCGCAAGTGCGGTTTCGTATCCCCTTTTGGATCGGCTAAATAGGAAGCCCTTACCATCGGGTACTTAACGCGAGTTTTATCATAAACTCGACCGATTAAACCTTCTGTCAGCATTTCGGTAGGCATGGCATCAAGCTCTTTACGAGGTTGAATACCAACAAGAACACCCGCTTTTACAATCGCGTTAAATGGTCCCCAATGGCTAGCATGAGGAATGACTTCTACATCCTCATCATCAAAAAATTTAGAAGCGGGATAAACCATTAAACCACCACCCGCAACAATAGCGGTTGCAATGGAGGTTTTTAAAAAAGTACGTCGAGAAAGAGTCATAATGCATTCCGTATTTTTAGTCTATTTATCACTTATCAATAGTGGATAAATCCTTAACAGATGCATTCTAAACCTATAAAGATTCATTTTATATGCACATTCTAAATAAATAAGAACATACGTAACTTAAAACAGAACCATTCTTACACGTTATCTACAACTTCTTCTATTTTAAAAGATTTTAGCTTCTCTTTTCATGAAATATTGAATTTTAAAAGAATGATTCCATTTTTGATGAGTAGCAAGTTATCCCTTTTCTTAATAAATTATTCTTTGGCCTGTTTGCCCGTCCGGTTATTTTCTCTATTGTTTGCTCCCATCGAGATGGTGCAAGTAAGCGTCTACTAAGCGGAGATTGATCTTGAATATATTCATTTTTAAATATAGCTATCACTTCTTGAGTTTCATATACACCGAGTACTTTCATATTAATAGCAGAAATATCTAATTCAAAATTGCCTTGCTCAATTGCTAGTGGGGCTTCTTCAGCTTGCCAAAGGTTAATTTTTTCGCCACAAAACAGAGCTATATTCAATGCTCTTAATGACCATAAACTACTAGCAGGACCACTGTAGTTATCAACTAAACGAACATCTTCATCAAACAACCCTTGTGTGGGTAATCCTGCTTTTAACGCACCGTTACTAATAAAGTATTTCAAGTTACAATGAAAAGCTCTTTTCGCTTCACCAATCGTTATTTTGTCGCTTTGTAGATCCACAGCCGCTAATAATGGAGCAGCAACAGCTAAGCGATAACAGGCACTACGTCCAAAAAAAGGGAACCCTTCTTTACCAAAGAAATAACGATAATTACCAACAAAATCAGATAATGCACTCTTTATAAAAGTAGAATCAAAATCAACATCTATTTGAGTAAACCAGTACAAACTGTAATGAAAAGCCCACGCATTATAGTAATCGTAATTTCCTTTTGCCCCATCACGAAACCATCCATCACCGACATAAAACTCTTTTACTCTTTCGTATTTTTCATATTGGACTTCATCTTCACCGGTTAACGCTTTCAATACGATTTGCACGGTAAGTACAAACAAGTGCCAATTATTATCAACGGTTTCACACTGATTAACCTGTTTAAACCAAGTGACGATTTGACACTTTTCATCGATTGAAAAACAATCCCACACCCACTCTTTGCTCATCCATAATGCCAGAGCTAAATCTGCACTTTCACATACTCTTTGATCACAATGGTGTAGCGTTCCCCAGTAGCCTTTATGTTGTGGGTTGGTTCCAGCTAAAAAGGCTTTACGTAAAATCTCAGGTACTAAAATGGGTTGTTGGTTTAACCCAGTAATGATCGTATTAAATCTCCCGTTAGCGTGTAACCATGCAGCTAATGTTGGTAACGTTCGACTTGTTCCTTCCAATGCATCAGTTCTGGCTGTTTGTTGGCTTGGTCTTCCCGGATAATAAGCATGGCTATGATCCCATACTGAATAATGAACAAAAGCTTCTGCGATATAGCTAACAATGGATTCACAGTGATATTTTAAATTGACTCTTTCATCCATAAATACGTTTTTTATATACTCATCATGTTGAGTATAGAGTGATTTTTTATTTGCAAATCGGATGATATTTTCTTTCAGAGATTTTAAATAGGTCAACGCATTTGGGTGTTCGTAAGCAATCGTAGGGCGCTTCGTTTCTCTTATTTCCTTAGGCTGATACCGCAACGTTTGTGGTTCAATTTCTACCTTCATGATTTATTGTCCTTTCAAAACGAAAAAAGCCACAAAACACGGTGGTCATGTGGCTTAGAAAAAACGTTAACTTAGTCTTTTGCTGATTCAGTTAAGATTTGATAACGATCTTGACCCAAGCAACTGGTTTTGGTTTATCTTTAATCCAGTTATAGAAAGCATTTTTCATCTCTTTCACTTTTTCAGGGTATTTTTTAGCTAAATCAATCGACTCTGAAGGATCTTCTTTATCATTAAATAGCTTCACCTTATTTGAACCATCATCATAGAAATACAACGCCCAATCTTGATCACGAATCGCCCATGAGCCTTTAGACAGTTTTTCTAAATTTGGGTTATTCGGAATTGTATTGGTTTCATAGGTGATCCACTTCCAGTAGCCATACCAGAACGCATCATTTTCTTCACTGTAATGTTTCGCTCCAGGACCTGCCCAATATAAGTATTGATGAGGTGATGTTTCCGTCTTCCCTTCTAAAACAGGCATAATGTTTTTACCATCAACCTGCATATCTTCAGGAATATCAATGCCTGCCGCAGCTAGAGCCGTTGGTAAAATATCCAATGCTGAGATCAGTGAATCACTTTCACCACCAGCTGGAATGTGTTTTGGCCAGTAAGCGACAAATGGGACTCTGACACCACCGTTATACATTTGCCCTTTAAAGCCTTTATCCATTCCATTCATTGGCATTGGAGACTCATGAACGGCTCCGTTATCAGACAAGAAGAAGATGATGGTATTATCTAGCTCTCCTTTCTTCTCTAAGTTATCCATGATAATCCCAAGGCTTTCATCTGCTGCATTAATTGCCGCAAAATACTTGTCCGCCTCAACATTACCAGTATTAAATCTATCCATGTATTTTGCAGGAGATGCTTCTTCTAATGGAATATGAGGCACGCTAAATGCGAGGTTAACAAAGAAAGGTTTGTCACCACTTTCATCAATAAACTTCAGCGCTTGATCGGTTAAATTATGCGTTAAATAACCCGGAGCAGAGATATTTTTACCATTTTGCCAAATAGCTGGTGAATCCCATAAAGCGGCACCCGATGCGTAAAAACTGTATGAATAATCGAAACCACGCTCTTCTGGGCCATAACCTTTTGGCGTTACAGTAATTTGGTTGTCATGGTAATCGCGTGTACGCTTATCTTCATCAACCAAATTTTTGCCTTTAATCTTGGCATTATGCCATTTACCAATTGTCGCTGTTCGATAACCATTTTCTTGGAAAAGTGCTGGCAATAATTTGATATCTAAAGGGATACCCAATTTTGCATCATCATTACTGTATGTTCCAAAACTTGTTGGATGACGACCAGTAAAAATCCCTGCACGAGATGGGCCACAAACAGGGTGGGCCACAAATGCGTTAGTCATTTTAACGCCATTTGCAGCCAGTTTTTCAACATTTGGCATCGCTCGCTGAGCAGCGTCGATCATTTTATCTAAATCACCCTGATAACGAACAGGGACAGAGCGCTTAGCTAATTCAGACTTATCCAAACTGTCTAGGGCAAAATTAAGTTGGCCCGTGCCTAAATCATCCATAACGACAAGTAATACGTTAGGTTGATCAGGATTGTGATTTGCAGCATAAGAAAGCGAAGGTGCAGCTACACAGGCAGCAGCAACTAGGCTTGCAATTACTGTCTTCTTCGATGAGGACAGGTTCATTGTTTACTCCTTATTATTATTTTCAATTTATCGTGTTGCGTTAAATACGTAGGATATTTTTAATCAGAGGTACGGCATCAATCGCGGTTCCTCCTTGTTGAATGGCTTGAGACATTAAATGCATGGCAGGTGCGGTTTGCGTAAAAATTTGCTGATAGGATTTACAAAGATAATTGTGCTTATGCTTTTCTCCATCAAGAGAAACGAGGCGATGTTTAGGGCAACCACCATGACACAAACGATACACATCACACGCTTCACATTGGCCAGTTAACTTAAGGGATTTCGCAGAACCAAAACGCTTCTGTTGTTTACTTGTAGCCATTTGAGCTAATGCCGTTTGTTCAATATTTCCTAATTTATTTGCCGGATAAACATAATGATCACAAGAATAAACATCACCATTTGCTTCTATTACCATGGCTTGCCCACACTCTTTTGATTGCACACAAGTAGAAGCTGGGTATCCCATCCAACTGCCTAAAATACTATCGAAAATACGAACAAAAACCTGACCGACATCTTCTCTAACCCACTGATTAAACACAGCCATCATAAACTGCCCATAACCATCAGCAGGCACACTAAAATGGGTTAACTCTGCATCTTGTGAGGGAGAATAATGTCCATTTGTTGATTGCTGACAATTCGCATGAACTTCAACAATTGGAATAAATTGCATATGAGTTGAACCTAACTCTTTTAATGCTTGATACGTTTCTTTACCACGTTGCCAATTTTGATCGTTAATCACCGTTAATGTATTAAACTCAACCTTGTACTCTTTTAATAATTCAAGTGCTCGCTTCACTCGCTCAAACGTAGGCTTGCCATTAACTGAAATACGATATTTATCATGAACCTCAGCAATACCATCAATAGAAACACCCAGCAGAAAATTGTGTTGAGAAAAGAACTCTGCCCATTGACGATTAATGGCTACGGCATTGGTTTGAAAGCTATTGGTGATAATTTTACCTTCAGCATACTGTTGCTGATATTTCACTGCATTTCGATAAAAATCTAGGCCGGCTAATGTTGGTTCCCCCCCTGCCAAGAGAAATCAACCTCTTGCCCTCGATGTGAGCGGATATAATCACGTACATAACGCTTTAACATTCCATTAGACATATTTTCACTTGGCTCAAATGCCGTCTTATTCACCACACCATTTTTTTCTAAGTAGAAACAGTAATCGCATTTTAAGTTGCAATGAAAACTGGTTGGTTTTGCCATCATATGAAAAGCAGCATATTGTGCATTAGAAGCCATAACGATCCCTATCGAAAGTATTTGAAAGCAAGAGCAACAATACACGAAAGTAAATTAAGATTTAAAGATCGACATCACAAACAAACGAAAGAAAACAAAAATAAATAATTTGCGATATTGATCGATAAATAACCAATTCATTTTCGTTAATCTACGAACGTAAAATATCGAAAGTGATTTTGCATCTTACAAATTCATTAATATTTAAAGGGAATCAATTATGTATATGATCAAAAAACATCGTTTGAATACGATTGCTCTCTCTATGTTATTTCTATTTACGGGAAACGCTTACGCTGCAAAAAATACCCAAACACCACAATATTTACCGAGTGATTTTGAGCAAGTAAGAGAAAACTGGGCTGAAAATTATTTAGGTGATCCTGCTATAACGTTTGATCAAACGCTAAAAAATATGGTGACCAGCACCAATAGTTCGGCGCAAAAACATTGGGATAGCATGACACCACAACCAAACGCTTCTGGAATTTGGGATGATTTACCATTAATAGATAAAGATACAACACTCGGTCCTAATATACGCAGCTCCTATCAACGTTTATTTACCATGGCAAAGGCTTATCGTTTACGTGATGGCAATTTAGAAAATAATCAATTAATGCTAAATAACATCATGACTGCCATGAACTACATAAATCAAAATTTCTACTTTGTTAATCAATTAGAATATGGCAATTGGTGGCAGTGGGAGTTGGCAATACCAAAAGATATTCATAACATTTTAGTGCTACTTTTTGATGATATTAAAGACAATTACCAAACCATTATAACCAATCACCTTAATGCTACTCGCTATTTCACACCAGACCCAACTCACTTAGGAGTCAGTCCTGGTGCTGCTGAATCAACGAATCCTAACTATCGAGAATCCACTGGCGGCAATCGAACCGATAATGCTCAAGTTGTACTTATTCGTGGCATGCTTGAAAACAATAGTGAAGAAATCAGCCAAGCTATTGCTGCTCTTCCTGCGGTTATTGAATATGTGAGCGAAGGGGATGGCTATTACACTGATGGGTCATTCTTACAACACTCTGATATTGCCTATAACGGTACATATGGCAATGTATTACTTGGTGGTTTAGGCATTCAAATGAACGCAGTCGCAGGCTCACCATGGAGTATGGATAACCAAACCATTAGCAACGTTTACAATATCATTAACCAATCGTATGAACCTTTGCTGTATAAAGGAGCAATGATGGATATGGTCAATGGTCGCTCGATTTCTCGAAGCGCTGAACAAAATCATGATGTTGGATTAAATATTGTCAACTCTATGTTGTTCTATACCAATGGACCAGATAGCGATAAAAATAAACAACTGTCATCACTGATCAAAACCCAAATAACCGATGATACTTATCAAAACTTCTTTGATAAAATTTACTATGTATCCACGTATCAGGCTGCTCAGCATATTGTTAATGATCCAACGGTTTCGCTTAAAGATCCTCTGATTGGTAACTTTAGCTACCCTTCAATGGACCGTGTTGTGCACCGTCGAAATGATTGGGCTTTCGCTTTAGCGATGCACTCATATCGTATTGGTAACTACGAATGCATGAATGGTGAAAACCTTAAAGGCTGGTTTACTGGCGATGGCATGACCTATTTATATAACGATCAGCTTGATCATTACACAGGATATTGGCCAACCGTTAATGCATCTCGTATGCCGGGAACAACGGTTGATAGTCAAGTCATGGCTGATTGTAGTGGTGAACGTGTAGGTGGAAATGTAAATACTAATATGCAATGGGTTGGTAGTACTTCATTAAACAACTATGGGATTGCTGGTATGCAATTTTATAATTGGAGTGACACACTAAGTGCTTATAAATCTTGGTTTATGTTTGATAATGAAGTCGTCATGCTTAGCTCTAACATTAAAGACCAAAGCAATGGAAATAACATAACTACGATTGAAAACAGAAAGCGCTTAACAGATACACAATTATTTATTGATGGTACAGAGCAAGCAGTATTACCATATCAAGGAGTACCAACTACTTTTAGCATTCGTAATAAAACACTCGCTAACAGTGACTTAAGCTATGTTATGTTAACGCCTAAAACCATATCAATAAGCCAAAATAATGTAGATGGTAATTGGAGTGATATTGGCAATAGCAAAGGTGATGTTTCAGACTCGTACTTACAAGCGACATTAACTCAAGTAAATCAGGCAGATTATCAATATGCCCTACTTCCTAATCAAAACAATGATGCTGTACAAACCTATGCTCAACATCCTGATGTCACAGTTCTACGCCAAGATGAACAAGCACACGCGGTACAAGAAAACACCTTAAATATCATTGCCGCAAATAATTGGAAAAATAGTCCCGTTAATATCACAGACACTATTACACTGAACTCAATGATGGGCTTTATGATTAAAGAAGAAAGTTCAAATACGTTCACTGTTGCAGTTAGTGAACCAATTCAGACTATTGATAGCGTAAACTTTACCTTTGATAAACAAGGTATTGTAATTAAAGAAGATATTGAAAATCGTGTGGCATTAAATGGCACAACACTTACCATTAATACCTCTGGTTTACAGGGACAATCTTATTCTTTCCAAGTAACAATTCAAGACTAAACTACCACTAAGGCTACAAGAATTGTCTCTTGTGGCCTTTCTCTTACCTTTCTACTTATTCTTTATTTTATCAATATAAGTTTCCATAAATACAAATGAAATTGATAATGATTTGCATTACTATGATTTTACTCAATGAAATAGGATGTTTTTTATGTTTGCCAGTATAACGATTGTATTTAGAGAAGGCTTAGAAATGGCCATTATTGTTTCTTTGCTTTTAGCCGCAACAAAAGATATACCCAACAGATCAAAATGGATTTTAGGAGGAACAGGAGCAGGAGTTCTTCTCTCTGTATTGCTAGCCATTTTAGCGTTAAACAACGCAACTATTACGACACTAATTGAAGGAAAAATAACAGGAGGAATCATCCTAGCGTTATCTAGTATTTTAATTGGTTATACCGTTATTTGGATGAAATCAAACGGAATGAAAGCTTCTCAAGATATAAAAGCCTCTGTAAATAATATCAAAGAAAACAATAAACCTTTATTTTCATTAAGTTTGGTCGCTTTCTTTTGTGTTTTCCGTGAAGGTATTGAAGTTGTATTATTTCTTTTAGGTCTAACAAGTGATAGTGAAACAACAGGGCTTGCAATCTTAAGTGGCAGTTTAATTGGAGCTGCTGGTGCGATTGCAGCAGGCGTTGCAATGTACTTTGGTTTCATCAGAATCAATCTTGGTAAAGTATTCAACTTCTTTGCAGTCTTAATGTCATTTTTAGCTGCGGGTATGGCAATGAATGCTGTAAGTAAATTTACTTCAGCAGGATTAATTAATCCAATTATCAATCCATTATGGAATAGCACCGCCTTACTTGATCATCATTCAAATTGGTTTGGCTTATTTATTCACGTAATGTTTGGATATACAGAAAAGCCGAGCTTAGCTCAGTTGATCGCTTATATTGCTACATTAAGTATTCTTTTTGTATTAACCAAAAATCAAACAAATAAATTAATGAAAGCAAAAAAAGTAGCTTAGTGATTAAATAAAACCACGCAGAGTCAATAAATAAAAAAAGCCGATCACATGATCGGCTTTTTGTATTCAACATTTCTGAGAAATATTTATTCGGCTAACTTCGCAACCTCTGTTGCTGCTAGCACGAAAGCACCCGCACCATAATCGATGTTATGCTCAAACTTAACGTCACGTGGATTAAAGGCTGGTAGCTGTACCCAACCAATCATGCCGTTATCGTGAATACATTCAAGTAATGCTGCCCACGCTTTTTCAATAACTGGTAAGTAAGTTTCTTTATCCAACTCACCAGTATTAACGCCCCATGCTAAACCATAACAAAACAGAGCAGTTGCACTGCTTTCTGGTGCAGGGAAGTTTTCAGGAGCTAATAGGCTAGTACGCCAAAAACCATCGTCTTGCTGATATTTAATTACTTCAGCTGCTAAATGTGTAAATAGAGTAATGTACTCAGAACGATTCATGTAGTCTTCAGGCATATTCGCTAGAATACGAGGAACTGATGCTAGTACCCATCCAATACCACGACTCCAAAATACCTTATTGCCGTTTTCTTCTCGTAACTCTTCACCATTTCCATTTGGAATATAGCGATAGTCACGATAATACAAACCCGTTTCTGTATCTAATAAATGCTCTGCTGAATCCCAAAAAGCAGTATTCATGTAATCCAAGTATTTTGAATCACCTGTTTGCTTTGATAATGCAACAAAAGCTGGCGGCGCCATAAATAATGAATCACACCACCACCAATCTTTACGGCCTAGCTCTGGTTCATTAACCATAATATCAAGCGCCTTAATGGTTGGCTCTAAGGCTTCGGGTTGGTTAAATTCAGAATAAATATCAAGGTAGGCTTGGCAACAAACATGGTCATCAGCAAAACGAGCATTAGATCCAGTTCTGAATCCAGTATGTAGAGCATAATTTTTTACACCATCCAGATATTCAGTGTCTCCCGTCTCTTTCCATGCCGCGGCAACACACGACCAAAAAACACCACGTTCCCAATCAGTATCTTTAATAAAACGGGTCTTACCACTGCGTCTTACTACACTTCTTGTTTGGTTTTCAGCTTGGTAGCGATAAACTCGCTTCATCGCTTGTAATACGTCTTGCTTTGTTCCTAATGTCATTTTGCTGTTCCTTCTGTTCTTTAGATTAACGAGCTAACCAGCCACCATCAACCGCAATCGTATAACCATTAATATAGTCACTTGCAGGTGATGCTAGGAAGATTGCAGGTCCTTCAAGATCAGAAGGTAATCCCCAACGATTTGCAGGAATACGCTCTAAAATAGCGGCATTTCGATCTTCATCTGCGCGTAATGCTGCCGTATTATCCGTTGCCATGTAACCCGGAGCAATCGCATTAACATTGATATTATGTTCTGCAAGCTCAGTCGCTAGGGCACGAGTTAACCCCATAACCGCTGATTTACTTGCGGTATAAGAAGGAACGCGGATCCCTCCTTGATATGACAACATAGAAGCAATATTGATGATTTTGCCGCCATTTCCTTGCTTAACAAATTGCTTAGCGACTTTCTGAGAAAGGAAGAATAACGTTTTTTGGTTAATATTTATTACGTCATCCCAATCTTGCTCTGAGAATTTTAGTAAGTCTTCACGGCGAATAATACCTGCATTATTAATTAAGATATCAACGTGCCCCATTACTTCAACCGCTTCAGCAACCAGTTCTTCTAATCCTTCTTGCTTCATTAGGTTTGCAGTAATGTAATGAAATTTACGACCTAATGCTTTCACTTGTTCTTCAGTTTCGGGAGCGGCTTGATGACCAACACCAACAATATCTGCTCCCGCTTTCGCTAAACCAAGTGCCATACCTTGACCAAGACCCGTATTACACCCTGTAACAATGGCAACTTTGCCTGTTAAATCAAAAAGTTTCATGTTCGTTCCTACTATTCTCGATATATGCTGCCGATAGATACCAGCAACATAACAATAAAATTAAAATGACTATTTAATATCTGTCATTGCTACATGGTCCATATCATGGAAAGTTTGGTTTTCACCAACCATGCCCCAAATGAACGTGTATGACGATGTACCAACGCCTGAATGAATAGACCAACTAGGGCTAATAACGGCTTGTTCATTTCGAACAACCATATGACGTGTCTCTTGAGGCTCGCCCATGTAATGGAAAACAATGTTGTCGTCTTTCATATCAAAGTATAAATACACTTCCATACGACGTTCATGAGTATGACAAGGCATGGTGTTCCATAGACTGCCTGGTGCTAATTCAGTCATTCCCATTAATAGTTGGCACGTTGGCAGTACTGATGGGTGCAAGTATTTGTAAATGGTTCGAACGTTGCAGTTTTCTTGATTACCCAATGTTTCAGGAGAAGCTTCTTCACGTGTAATTTTACGAGTTGGATAAGCATGATGTGCTGGCGCGCAATTTAAATAAAAACGAGCAGGATCTTGTTGATCAACGCTTTCAAAACTGATCTCTTCAGCTCCCATGCCTACATACATGGCTTCACGAGCAGCAATATCATAAGTCACACCATCAACAATCACTCGGCCTGCTTGACCAATATTAATAATGCCTAGTTCACGACGTTGCAAAAAGAAATCCACACCAATTTCTTTTCCACCTTCAAATGGAACACTTTCTGATGTAGGTACAACACCACCAACAATAATGCGGTCAATATGACTGTATGTAAGAGTAATTTGGTTTTCTTGAAACATCCCTTCAATAAGGAATTGTTCACGCAATCCTGCTGTATCTAGTTGTTTTGCGTGATCGCTATGAATCGGTTGACGAATTTCCATTTTAAACCTCTAAAACATTGTTTTGTGTTATAGCTATCTAAATAATTCATTATTAGATGTTTATTTAGATAGCTATGAATCTTTAATAAAAATGGCGAGAGTTAATAAACCCACTTACCTTTAATCATGGTGTTCTGAACAGCGAAGTCTTGATTTACCACCACAAAGCTTGCTTCCATTTCTGGTGCAATGCTGCCTAAGCGATCATCAATGCCTAAATATTTGGCAGGAACCAATGTTGCCATTTGCACCGCCTCCCATTCAGGTACTTCACTTAGCTGAATCATATTTCTTAACGCACTATCTAAACTGCATGTGCTTCCAGCAAGCGAACCACATTTTGTTCTCGCTTCCCCTTTAGCTACAGTGATGGTTTGTGCACCAAGTTGGTACTCACCATCCTCTAAACCGCCAGCTCGCATACAGTCCGTAATAAGTGCAATTTGCTGATACCCTTTCATGCGATAAGCGAGCTGCATCATTACAGGATGAACATGCACACCATCAGCAATTAATTCAGCAAGCATGTCATGATACAAAACAGCTCCTGTACAACCGGGTTCTCTATGATGTAAACCACGCATACCATTAAACAAATGGACACCACAATCGGCACCTAATTGATGCGCTTGAGTAACTTGATCAAACGTCGAATCTGTATGAGCGACAGAGGTTTTGATGTTTTGACTTTGCAGCCATTGAATGGCTTCCATTGCACCATCAGCTTCAGGAGCTATCGCTACTCGTAATAGTGAATGCGCCGCTACGTCATAAAGTTCTTCTAACTCTTGAATGCTTGGCGATTTTAAATAAGCGGTTGGATGCGAGCCACGATGCACTTCTGTAAAATATGGACCTTCTAGAAAGCTACCTAATAACTCAGCACCACACTGTTGAGGTTTATCTAACCACGTTTTTACCGTATCGATTGAGCTAACAATACTATCCCAAGGTGCCGTTACCGTTGTTCCAACCCAAGCAACAACCCCTGTTTGAAGCAAAGCATCAGAAATGGTTTGCAATGCTTCTGGCGTCGCGTCCATAACATCAGCGCCTGCTCGCCCATGGATATGAATGTCGATAAACCCCGGCAACAAGGTTTTTCCTTCTAATGGCAAAATCTCGCAATCCGTTGGTTCACATGCTGTTATTGCTTCTATTTTCCCATCATTCACTATGACGTAATGATGTTCTTTAATGCCATCAGCAACAAACACACGTTGTGGATATAAAGCGTAACGCATATTACAACCCATCTTCACATTCAGGTTCTGGTTCCATGAACAATTCAAGCTGTAATCGCATGTCTTGCATACATGAAGAGCCTATTTCTAATAATGTCGTTACTAATTCTTTTACTGTTGTATCATCACGTTCAAATGCAGCATTTGCTATCATTGGTAGGTTTGCACCGCCAATCAACTCAACATTTTCAGTATCCATTAAAATGGTTAAAGCACGATTTGCAGGTGAACCACCTGGGATATCAGTTAAGAAAAGTACCCCTTCACCAGAATCAACACGCTTTGCAGCAGCTCGTAATGCTTGTTCTAATTCATCTGTCGACATAGATTCAACAAAATCGACAAACTCCATTTGTTCTTGTTCACCAGCAATGGCTTTTACTGCTGACTCAACCCCTGTAGCAAAATTAATATGGCCTGAAACTACAATACCAATCATGATTTAATCCTTGTTACCAATGCTTTTATAATGCTTTGAAATTAAGGGGATGGGAGAATCCCCTTATACGACTTCATTTCTTTTTGTGTTACAAAATACCTAGATAGTGACCAATAACACCACCGGCTAACGTTGAGAAAATCAACACAGGAGGTTTCGCCCAAAAACCAGTACCTTTCACCATTTTTAACATGAAGAACACCAATGCTAGTGGCAAAATATTAGGCATTATCTTGTCAAACAGTGCGGTTTGAAGTTCAACGACTTTCCCTCCGAGTTCGAGAGATAAGGTGGTTTGAACTTTAATAAAGGATGCCGACAATGCACCAATAACAAAGATACCCATGATATTTGCCGCTTTGGCTAATTTCTCAGTCGCATCGCTCATGTTAACCATGGCTGCTGTACCGGCTTTATATCCCATAAACATCAAACCGAAATACACAAAGAAGTGCACAATTTGATACAAAATGAAGAAAACAAACGGTCCTGCAATAGAGCCTTGCATTGCAATTGATGCACCTAACGCCAACGTTAACGGCATAAGAGTCATATGGTCAATTGCATCACCAATACCACCAGTAGGTCCCATACCCGCTACTTTCATTACATTTACTGTAGACGGTTTTTCCTTGTTTTCCTCCATTGCAATGGCAGTACCTAGCAGGAAAGTAAACAGTTTAGGACTCGCATTAAAGAACTGAAGATGGTTCTTAGTTGCCGTTGCTAAATCACGTTTGTTATTACCATGAATCTTCTTCAGTGCAGGAACAATTGAGTAAGCAAAGCCACCACCTTGCATACGTTCAAAGTTGAAGTTCCCTTCCATGAAAAGGCCACGAATTGCACATTTCCAAAGATCTTTTTTCGAGATAACTTTACGAACTTCCTTGTCTTGGTATTCGTCGATACCATCAACCAAGCTCTTAGGATTCGCCACTTGAGTACCTTGAAACTCATCAATGCCGTCAATTAAAGCGTTCGGATTTTCTGTTTTAGATACCATCTTCAAAGTCCTCAAATTCTTGATTTGAATTTTTGTTTCCATTTCCACTAAAGAAGTAATATAGAGCGGCTGCTGATGCCCCTAAAATTGCCACGGCCATGATCGGAAGCTGTAAATACGTTGTCATTACAAAACCGATAAAGAACACACCCGCCACTTCTTTTGACCACATGATTTTCAATAGCATTGCAAAACCAATTGCAGGAACCATTTTCGCCCCGATACCTAATCCTTCTAATAGAGTTTTCGGAGCATTAGCATCAATCCAAGCTGCGCCATGTTCACCAAAATAAACGGTCAAGAAGGCAATCACAGCGTAGAGCATTGAACGCATTGTAATCGTGGAAAGTAAGAGAAAATCAATGCCATTTGTATTCGCTTCTTCAGCGTATTTATCTGCTTTACCCATGGTAAATGAGGTCATAGCAAAGAAACCGATAACAAGCATTTGCATTAATACTGCGATAGGCATACCAACACCCATAGCAACTTCTGGTGATTGTCCTGTCATTACAGCGAATGCTACAGCAGCAATCGTACCCATAGTTACATCTGGCGGCTGGGCCCAGCGTTAGGCACGAGACCTAACCATGCGAGTTCCAGTGTTGCACCAGCGATTAAGCCAATTTGCATATCGCCCATAATTAGACCAACAACAGGTCCTGTGATAAGTGGTCTATGGATATTCAATGCGACATCGTATTTATCGATACCACAGAAGAATGCCCACACTGCCACTAAACTTGCTTCAAATAACATAAGTACCTACCTAGGCTGCTGTTTTTGCTAGTTCAAGAACGTTAATTGGTGTTTGATCTGGTGTATTTTGAACCGTGCATGTCACGCCCTTTTCCACCATTTTTTCAAACGCTAAAATATCGGTTTTATCTACAGAAACGGTTTTCGCAATTTGACGTTTACCATCGTGGTAATGCATATTGCCTACATTACAATGTGTAATTGGAACGCCGCCTTCTACCAAACGAGCAACGTCAGTAGGGTTATTACATAAGATAAAAATCTTCTGTTTTGGCGATGCTTTATGAATCACATCAATGGTTTTTTGAATTGAAAAGAAACGCACGGCATATTCACCGCCTGCAGAGGCTTTCATGCCTGCTTGCATAAACGCAGCATTAGGGCCCTCAGCAGCTTCATCATTAGCAACAAGAATCAAATTAGCTTCGGAATGTTTTCCCCAAGTAATTCGAATTTGTCCATGCAGTAAACGCTCATCAATACGCGTCCAAACGATTTGTGGTCCAGTCATAATATTTCCCTGCTTTAATCTTTATTATTAAAAGTATGAATATTGACGCCTTGAACAACACGATTAACTTCACCTGTAGGGCACGGGTTGTCAGGAGTATTTCCTAGTGCAACAGAACGATGGAATGCGTAAGCTTGAGCAAACAACATGTAAGGAAACAGCAACTCAACATCTGACGCGTTTTCCATCATAGGTACACGAATTACGTTTTCATCTGCAACTACGTCATTAAGTTGAGCGGTAATTGCGATAACTTTTTTAGCAATATTGTCACGACGAAGTTCAGCTAAAAGATCCAAATCGTATTGACGGGTGTATGGGTCATTTGAAATGAAAACAACAATCATGGTTTCATTATTAACAATGGACTTTGGACCATGACGAAAGCCAAGTGGGGAATCAAAACAAGCAACAACTTTACCCGCAGTCAGTTCTAATAATTTCAATGCAGACTCTTGTGCTAATCCCTTCAAACCACCGCTACCTAAATAAATAACCCTACTAAAATCATGGGAAGCAGTATCTCTAACATTGGAATTAATTTCTTTGATCAACTCCTCAGAACACTTACAAATACTTTCGATTTCTTTCGAACTGTTATTTTTGTGCGTTAAAACAGAAAAACAAGCTAAAGTCATTGACGAAAAACTAGAGGTCATTGCGAATGACTTATCATTAGTTTCTTCTGGCATCAGTAATACAAGAGCGTTATCTTGATGCTGAAATTGACTAAATAACGCCCCTTCACCATTGCAAGTTAAAATAAGATGATGACAATTAGTTAAACATTGATTAGCTAAATCAACTGCTGCAACACTTTCTGGACTATTACCAGAGCGAGCAAAAGAAACCAATAACGTAGGAATATCTTCTGCAAAATATTCTGCCGGATTAGAGACAAGATCAGTCGTTGAAATCGCTTCCACACGTTGTTGTAATACTTTTGATAATGCCGGAGCAACCGCTTGTCCTGCGAATGCTGAAGTACCCGCTCCCGTTAATATAATTCGACGCTCAGAATTCGTATTCCACTTATCTATAAACGACGAGATTTCCGCTATATTGTCTTGAATGATTAAGTCAGTTCGGCGCCAACTTTCCGGTTGTTGAGTAATTTCTTTCGCAGTCCAAAAACCAGAAAGCGTTTCTAATTCTGATTCTGAGTAACCAAGGTAGTGATTCATAATGCAACGCCTTCTTCTTTATTTTGTTTACAAGCCTTCGCATAACTACGAAGTGTTTGACGGATCTTATCGAGAACAAGCTCTTTGGGTTCTAAGCTCAATTGCCCTTCACGAACCGAGCGAAATTGGGATGATAAATGCTGACTAAGTAATGGAAGCGGAATGCCATTACGAGATAAATTAGTAAACAAAGTATTCTGCGCCTGATTAATTTTTTCATCTGGCCAGTAATAACGAATACGATCACTAAAGCTGTAGCTACGAGAGAAACGCTGCTGGGCTTCATTACCTTGATAATATGGTTGCCAATATTCTGGAGAGTCACACATTTCTTTTTCGATATGTTCACGCAAATCTGAACAATGTGCTTTTGGTATCAATTGTTCTTCGATATCACATAGGTTGTATAACGCTTCACGCAAGGCAAAGGTCAGCGCGGGGCCTACTTTCAAAATAGCAAAATGATCTCTTACAAGAGCTTGATACGCTTTATCTGTTTGATAATCTGTAGAGTGCGCTTCAAAAACCATGTGTTCAAAGTCATCAACTACTTTACTTAACTCCGAAGCTTCTTCTGAGCGATAATCAATAACACCAGTATGATCAAATTCAACACCTGGTTGTACAACTAAGCCAACCACACGTTGCCAACAATCAGCTACGCCTGCTCGTTCAAATGCAAATTGATGGGATTGAATGGTTTTTCTTGCTGCTTCTGGTGAAGTAACTTGAAGTGTATCTAACTCCTCAGCAGCACCACCCGGTACCGGAACTTCTGTACCAATAACATAAACAAGATCGCTATGACCAAAAGAAGAAACTGCCGTATCTTCTGCTATTTTAGCCAATCTAGCAGCACGTTCAGCGACGATTTCATCAGATAAAGGGGTTGGATCATCGGCACAAGACATACTGCAATCTAAATGGATCTTCTTAAATCCAGCAGCAACATAAGCGGCGATAAGATCATCAGCATTCAGCATTGCTTCTGCTGCTGTTAGTTTCTGCCAACGATTTGGACCAAGGTGATCACCACCAAGAATGAGTTTTTCGGTTGGGAAATTAAGTGATTTTGCTAGCTGTAGTACAAAGTCTCGAAAATCAGCAGGCTTCATTCCTGTATAGCCACCAAATTGATCAACTTGATTAGAAGTTGCCTCAATAAGTAGCAAGGAGTCATCGCTTAAAGCTTGAGAAAGCGCCGCTTCGATAACTAACGGATGAGCAGAACAAACCGAATAAATTCCGTTTTGCTCACCCGCTTTGTGACGCTGTACAAGAAGTTGAAAGGTGTTCATTTACTAACTCCATACTGCATCCGAATGCAGCTATGGAGTTAGGTCGGTTACTTTTCTTTTTCGACAATGATTACTTCAACTTTCATTTCACGGAGACCTTGTAGGTACTCTTCAGGAATATCAGAATCAGTAACTAAGATATCAATATTTCCGAATTCTCTGATCATATGACAGCTGCGTTTACCAAATTTGGTTGAATCTGCAACTGCGATCACTTGCTCTGAAATATCACACATAAGTCGGTTAAGGCTTGCTTCTTGTTCATTATGTGTAGTGATACCCGATCTCAAATCAAAGCCGTCAACACCTAAAAACACTTTATCGAAACGATAATTTTTTAAGCTGGCTTCAGCTTGAGAGCCAGAAAAAGAGAGAGCTTTCTTACGAAGAACTCCACCCGACATCAATACTTCTATACCAGAAGCTGATGCTAACTCCATAGCTACATCCAGACCATTAGTCATGACTACCGCTTGCTCTAACGACTTTAAGTTAGATGCAATTTCTCGCGTAGTCGTACCAGAATCTAGAATAACGGTGTCACCATTTTCAATCAGTTGTGCTGCTGCGTAACCAATAGAAGACTTTGTTCCAATATTTTGATGACGTTTTTCATGAACCGTAAGTTCAGCAATCACACCAGTATTTGGAATAGCCGCCCCATGAGAACGAACAACATACCCATTCTTTTCTAAAAAGCTCAGGTCACTGCGAATAGTGACACTAGAGACATCAAATCGTGCAGCAAGGTCCTCTACACGTGCTTTACCATCTTGATTAACCACGTTTACGATTTCCATGCGCCTTTCGACAGCACTCATCATTTTTTACTTGTCTCCTTAAATCAACGAAATCTCTTTCGTTTGATTTCGAATTAACCTTACACCTAAAAATTATTCCTACAATATGGAAGTATGAAACTTTTGATCTCTTTCACATTCTTTCGATAATCTTCGCTTTGTTTTTATCTTACGTTATTTTTCGTATTTCTTCATATATTACTCTTTGAAAGCAAAAATACCAAATAAATCCCATAGTTAATGCGACTTGCCTTTCATTTATCTTTAGATCTGCAAAAAAGGAAAATAGTGGACGGTTAAAAATTCAACAGTACTCTCAGATTTTGTGATCACTAACACAGCAAGTTAACTTTCGATCACTTACGATCCGCAAGCTTTCGAAGAAAAATAAACAATAACGAAAACCCTACAATTCAATTTAGTAAGGAGACTCAATGTCTATTACACGTAGAGACATATTGAAAGGTGCAGCCGCGACAGGAGCTATAGCTGCAACATCAGTATTGTCTGGTTGCCAAAAAACAGGGGCAACTAACTCAATGGCCGACTTGGCGCATAAAATTAAACGTCCAAATTTGTTAATCATATTTCCTGATGAAATGAGAGCACAAGCACTTGGCTTTATGGGGAAGATCCATCTCTAACGCCAAACTTAAATCGATTTGCTAAAGATAGTGCCGTTCTTAAACAAGCAGTATCTAATTTTCCGTTATGTACTCCATTTCGTGGAATGTTGATGACAGGACAATACCCTTACCGCAATGGGATCCAAGGAAATAGCCATACAGCCACACCAGGAATGTTTGGCGGTAAAGACTTCGGAATTGAATTAAAAAAGAATCAATCCACATGGTCAGACATTTTAAGTCAGCAAGGTTATAGCATGGGCTATATTGGTAAATGGCATTTAGATGCGCCAGAAGCCCCTTTTGTTCCAAGTTATAACAATCCAATGGAAGGTCGCTACTGGAATGACTGGACAGCACCAGATCGTCGTCATGGTTTTGATTTTTGGTATTCATACGGCACCTATGATAAACATTTAACACCAATGTATTGGACTAACGATACACCTCGAGATCAGCCTCTTCATATCAACCAATGGAGTCCTGAACATGAGGCCGATATAGCTATTAAATATTTACGCAATGAAAACGGCAACTACCGCGATAATGATAAGCCATTTACGCTTGTTGTTTCGATGAACCCTCCTCATTCTCCTTATGATCAAGTACCTCAAAAATATCTTGATAGATTCAAAGAAAGTTCAAAAACATTAAACTCTCGTCCAAATGTTCAATGGGATAAAGAATATCTAGAAGGATATGGCCCTGAATATTTCAAAGAATACATGGCGATGGTCAATGGTGTTGATGAGCAATTTGGTCGTATTGTCGATGAACTAGATGCCTTAAATCTTGCGAAAGATACCTTAGTTGTTTTCTTCTCCGATCACGGCTGCTGTATGGGGTCAAATGGTAATCCGACCAAAAATGTACATTATGAAGAAGCGATGCGAATTCCAATGATGTTCCGCTGGCCGGGAAAAATTGCACCTAAATCCGATGATCTTCTTTTTTCAGCACCTGATATCTACCCAACCCTATTTGGATTAATGGGTATGGACGATTTAATTCCAGATACCGTAGAAGGTACTGATTTCTCAAAAACAGTTAAAAGTGAAAGTGGCGATATTAAACCCACCTCTCAATTTTATACCTTTATGCCTTATGGCGGACAATCTTACGGTCGTCGTGGAATTCGAAATAAGCAATACACACTGATGATCGATAGAAAAATAGGTAAGCCATTAACTTATGTTCTTCATGATAATCAAGTAGATCCTTATCAAATGAAAAACATTGCTGAACAACAACCCGAACTCATCTCTCAATTAATTCAGAACGAACTCATGCCTTGGCTTGAGCATACTGGTGACCCATGGCGTCCAACAGAAGTACCTAAAAACACCGCCAATGCGTACACCTAAACACATATTTAAAAAATAACAATGAACACAAATTCAAGATTTAGCAGTGAAACACCCATAACAATAAATAGGGAATATTATGAAACAATCTTATAAAGTTATTATCGCTTCTGGTTTAGCAATATTTACAACACAAGCCCTAGCTAATGACTATAAAACAACAGTGGAATATCGCCATGAATATAAAGATGGCAATAATAAGCATGCTGACAGAGTGAAAATGTTCTTAGATACAGGGAAGAATATCGGCTTTGAATTGGATGCAAGATACAACAATAAAGATCAAGACCAAATGTACGATGAAATGAGTATGAATGGTTCAGAGCTTTCGATTTTCTACTACGATAAAATAGCAGAAAACACAACGGGACTATTGGGTTCATCACTCGATTTTAACCCTGATGGTTTAGTGTATGTTCCATATGTTCGTGTAAACCACTCTTTTGATAATGGATTTAGAGCACAAGCACGTTATAAATGGAAAATCTGGGATTATTCACAAACTAACGCAGCAGGTGAAAAATACACATCAAAAATTCAAGAGTTAGATACATGGCTTGGTTACAACACGGGAAAATGGGATTTCCAATACGAGTTTCAGATTTGGAATGAAACCGATGATGATGCAAAACCTCAATTTGATAATGAAAGCTACGACTATCTCCACAATTTCCGCATCATGTATAGTTTTGTAAACCCTGATGGTACGAAATGGCGCCCATTTGTTGAAGTGGGTAATGTACGCCAAGATAGCTACAGCGATAACCGTCAAACTCGTTACCGTGTTGGTATCAAATACACATGGTAATTATCGACTTAAGTAAACACATAATATATTTGTTTATATAAGCCAATAAAAAAACGGCACTTCTATAATAGAAGTGCCGTTTGATTATTTAATGACTGAATTTATGTTTCTAACGTAAATTACTTAACGCTAGTTACACGGCTAACACGCTCACCAGTAAATGATGCTGAACGAATTTGAACGTCACCAGTTACTTTTGGTTTGTTTGCATTGTCGTATTCAGCCCATGTTTTACCGCCATCTACAGAGTATTGTAGCGTTACACCTGGGAATGAAATGTTCATACTTAGCTCACCGTTCGCAATTTCTGCACCTGGGATTGGTAGACGGTAATCAATACCCGCTCTTTCAAGCTTAGCTAATTCACGTTGACCCATTGTGTTTGCAAATTTAGTCCAATCAGCTAATTGTGCTTTCTTATCTACTAGGTTTGTTTGTAGAGAATACTTAACACCTGCTTTGTATTCATTTTCCCAAGATGCTTCATGCCATGCACGCTCAGCCGCTGCAATAACACGTGGGAACACCATGTATTCATATTGCTCATCAGTACGTACTGTTTCAGACCAAAGTTGAGCAGATAGACCGTAGAAAGGTTTCTTAGGTGTTACTGTACCCGCACTTTCAAAGCCATTACCGTCACGGTCTACTGATGTTTCCGCATTTTGAGGTAAGTTTTCTGGTGCAAAACCAAACATCTTACGAGTGTCTGTTGCACGTGTTGCCCAGTAGTAACCACGCTCTTTTGCATCCACTTCGTATGGGAAATCCATGTAAACGTAATCTGGGTTAGAGATAACTACGTCATAACCTTTTTCAGCCCATTCGTAAGCTGAAGCACCACCGCCCCAGTACAATGTATCCCAGAAGTTAGCACGTACTGATTCCGTTGCGAATGCATCTGCATCTTCAGAGTGTTTTAGACCATCTTGCCATGCTTGGAAGTGTGGGATACCTTGCTTAGCAACGATCTTAGATACTTGCTCTGCGAAGTGGCTTGGTAAATGTTCGAAATCAGCAACTTCACCGCTTGCGATCAGAGACTGACACTGTGGCGATTTTGCAAATGGGAAATCTTGTTTAGATAGATCTAAATCCCCTTTCCATGCAATTTTCTCTTCATCGTTGATGTCTTGGAAACCAGCGTGAAGTTTGATGTTTTTCGCTTCATCACCACCGAAGTGCCATGTTGATAGAGGAACACCTGCCGCTTTATGCATTGCTGCAACTTCTGTGATTACTTTATCTACAAACGTAGCAGATGAATCTAGACATGGGTTGATAAAACTTTGTTTGTTGTAGAACTGAACCGTAGTTACGTTTGATTCATCTTTTGGATCCATCAGACGGTATTGGTTCGCTTCTTCCATCTTACCTTCAGCAGCAAGACGTGCGTAACGCGCTTCCATTGACATAACTGCTGCACGTGAGTGAGCTGGCATATCGATTTCTGGAATCACTTCAATGTTACGGTTTTTCGCGTAAGTTAAGATTTCTAGGTAATCTTCTGTTGTGAAGTAGCCAGAACCAAAGTTATCTGAATCAGCACCAGAACCTAGTTGAGGTAATAGACAAGAGGTTTCTGTCTCATCAAAACAACGATTACCACCAATATCCGTTAGCTCAGGAAGACCAGGGATCTCTAAACGCCAACCTTCATCATCAGTTAAGTGAAGGTGTAGTTTGTTCAGCTTGTATGCCGCCATTTGGTCAACAGTCGCTAGAATTGCTTCTTTTGAGTGGAAGTTACGAGCTACGTCAACCATTACACCACGGTATTCAAAACGTGGAGCATCTTCTACGTTTAACGTTGGGATTTCTGAGTTATCTAAACTTACTAGAGCAAGTAAAGATTGTACGCCGTAGAATGCGCCCGCTTGGTCAAATGCTACAACCGTTGCTTTACCTTCAGTCACATCTAGTTTGTATGCACCAGATACACCGTCTTTAAATTGTTTCTTATCAACAGAAACTGATACTGGGTACTCACCCGCAGTTTCAAGGCCAAGTAGTTCTGCACGTTGATTTAACGCTGCAAGTTGGTCAGCATCAATTCCGTTTGCAGTAATAGAGATACCTTTAGCTAAATCTACCGTTTTGTTCGTTAGTGTTGTTTTTAATGGTGTTGGAATAATGTGACCTGCCACATTCTCTTCAACAACATCGGCGTTCTTCTCAAAACGTGTGTTTGCTGTTGCTACAACGTTATTATCAGCAAGAGTACGTTTTAGTTGAACACCGATGATTTCATCTACGTATTCGCCTGTATCTTCTGTATCTAAAGAAATGATATTACGAGCTTCTGCACCTGGAGCCGTTACAAATGCACCCGGCATAAAGTCAGTTTCAAATAATTGCCAGTATTCAGCGATCAGTGGAATAACCACTTCTTCACCTGCCGCAAAACCATCAAACTTTTCAGTTGGTTCAAGTTTATGCAAATCACCCGTTACGCGAGTAATTTTAAATTGGTCGTTTTCAACATCTAAAATTAAACGGATGCTGTGGAAATAAATTGTCCAATCTTTTGAATCAATAGCTTCACCTGTATTAGTTAACGTCATGTTTACTTTGTTACATGATGCCCACTCAGCTTGAAGCTCTTTACATGCAAGACCGTCATCAGCACCTTGGTTTGTAATAACTGTGTAGTTAATATCTAGGTTTTCAGCTAGTTGATTAACCGCTGACTGCTCAGATGATGTTGATGAACAGCCTGCTAGACCAGCTAGTATTAGGGTTGATAAAAGCGTTTTCTTAAACATGATATACAATTCCATTATGAGTAATTTAATTTCGAATCTGGAATTACAATACGAAACTTTTTTGACTTTACAAATTAAGTAAATTCGCAATTTTGCTCTAAATCACACTTATTTTTATATTTTGCGGTATAAATTATTTTAATGCGATTCACGTCAACTTATAACAGAATGCAATTCCATTTATTTATTAAAGATATAATTATCATTATGTGATTCAAAGCACATTTACTGTTAAGTTGGTAATTATCAATACAAAACTTTACGACAAGCACTGCATATAATTGGTGTTAATAGACTTAATTCACTTTGAAATAAAGTTTTACAACTATATGAAATTTTATTCCAAAACAACTCAATTATATTCATAAATTAATTTAACTCACTCCGTAATCGATTGCCATCTCAATTCAAAAGAAAATAGATGTAAGCGTAACTACTTTAAGAGAGTTACATCACTAAAATAATTTCAATAAATCACTATTATTACTAATTAGCAAACAGACAACACAGGCAAAGTTATGAGCACATTGATTGCAATCGCAATTACTACAGGTATTCTTTCAGGAGTTTGGGGCTGGGTAGCCATAAGCTTAGGTTTATTAAGTTGGGCGGGGTTTTTAGGATGTACTACCTACTTCGCCTCCCCTATTGATGGCATTAAAGGCATTGGATTAAGTATTGCGACTAATTTAAGTGGTGTTTTCTGGGCTATGGTAATCATAAAATTATCATCCATGATGAGCTTAGAGATCATTGGTTATATCATTACTGCCATTGTTGCTTTCTTTATGTGTGCTCAAGCTAAAAAATCATGGCTAAGCTTTATTCCTGGTACATTTATTGGTTCTTGCGCTACTTTTGCTTCCAATGGTAATTGGCAACTTGTTATTCCATCACTAGTTTTGGGTGTTATATTTGCTTATGCGATGAAAACATCTGGTTTATGGCTAAATAAACGCCTAATTGACAAGGTTGTAAATTAGGCGTTTTCTAAACCATAAGCATAATTTAAGTGAAGAGAAGACTCTTCACTTTTCTTCAATAGTACTTCATGTCAAACTAAAATATATAAGCTGCGCCTGAATTTAAACCATTATCATCATAGCTATCACGGGCATCTTTACTGTCTTCACTCTTCGCTCCAACTGCTAATATATTTCCATCTGCCGAGAGAGAAATAACTTCTCCAAAATGATCATCTTCGGTTATGTTTAGCGCTTTAATATAATTTTTCTCAAGCCAAGCAGAACCGTTAAACCGATAAACATAAACGGCACCTGAGTCTAAAGCGGAGTTATCCTGAGCGTTTTCCCAATTACCACTATCTTCTTTTTTAGCTCCTAAAGCGAGAGTCATTCCATCAGATGATAGGGAAATGGAGCCACTGAATTGATCATTTTCGTCTAAATTCGAAGCTTTAATATAACTTTGATTATTCCAATGAGAGCCATCAAAACGATAAATATAAGCTGCACCTGATTTTACAGCATTACCATCTAAGGGATTATGTTGAGCATTACTGTCTTCATTTCTAGATCCTACAGCTAGCGTATTACCATCAGAAGAAAGCGAAACTGAGCTCCCAAAGTAATCGTTTGAATCAATATTAATTGCTTTGATATAGGATTGTTCAACCCAACTCAAATCATGAAAATATCTATAAATATAAACAGCACCTGAATCTTTAGCTGTATTATCTGTTTCATTAGTAGGTAATCTACTATCTTCATAAACAGCAGCAACAGCCAGTGTATTCCCATCAGCAGCTAATGAAAGTGAAGATCCAAACTGATCATTTACATCTATGTTAGACGCTTTAATATACGATTGTTCAATCCAATTCTCTCCATCAAATCGATAAACATAAACAGCTCCAGATGCTGAAGCTGTATTATCTAAACTATTGTTAGCATCTCCGCTATCTTCATATTTTGCTCCTACTGCTAATGTATTTCCATCTGAAGATAATGAAACTATCCCCCCAAAACCATCACCCATTCCTATATGAGATGCTTTAATATAGCTTTGTTCAACCCATGTTGAGCCATCAAACTCAAAAATATAAACAGCACCTGAATCAGTTTGAATATTATTGTCGGCACTATTTATATCACCACTATCTTCTCCTCTTGCTCCAATAGCCAATCTATTACCATCAAATGAAAGTGAAACTGAATTTCCAAAATTATCACCACTTCCTACATTAGATGCCTTAATATAAGCTTGCTCTACCCAACGATCATTCTCAAAGCGATAAATATAAACTGCACCAGATGCATTCCAAGTATTGTCTAGCTTATTATTCACATCTCCGCTGCTTTCATTTAATGCACCAACAGCCAACGTCAGCCCATCAGCTGATAACGAGACAGCTCCTCCAAACTCATCTCCAATACCGATATTAGATGCTTTAATATATGTTACTAATTTCATTATAGATTCAAATGATAGTGATACTTCATTTGATATAACATCATTATCTCCATTAGCAATAACAAAAAAACTAGATGAAAAATTATTTAGTGGTCCATATAAATTTACTGTTAACTCTTGTTCAAAACTTGAACCTAAAAAAGCGCAGTTATTTATTAAATTAATATTTTTTCTACACAGTGTATAACTTGCCGCACCTATGGACTCAGTCCACGAAAACGTGACTAAATGTGGGGCTGAATCATCAACCCGTTCTACTGTCGGTTCCAATAAATTAAAAGATTCAGGTTCACTACCACATCCAATTAACATAATAGTTGCAATAAGTATCAAACTGACAAATGATTTCTTTATCATATAACATCCTAATTAAATATAATTTAAATCACAGAGAATAAAATATTATTACTATAAATTTATTCTAATTTAAATTTACAAATCAATTGATCATTAAATATAACCAACATATAATTCATCAAATCTCCAAGCTATAATGAGCACCAATAAAAAACATAATATATTGTTTTTATTTTTAATAACTTACTTGAGAGATCGTGAAAATTATAATTTACATTCCTTTATAAATAACTAATCTAAGCTAACATGATTAATTAAGTACAGCTAAAGAGTGGAGAACCTAATGTTCGACTTAAATTTATTTCATATTTTCCATGCTGTTTTTTCTACTTCAAGCGTGAGTCATGCAGCCGATAGACTATCAATGACACCTTCAGCTGTAAGCCAAGCACTTAATCGTTTACGTAAAGAAATGGATGATCCTCTTTTTATAAGAGATGGGCGAGGAATAAAACCGACAACTAAAGCTATTGAGCTTCATCGTATTACGATCGCCCCATTTAATGTGTTACTTTCATCAACTGAAAATTCACATCAGTTTATTAAAAATGAAAGTCTACGCACGTTTAGAATATCAAGTCATAATGATATCAATATAATGTTTTTACCTTCACTATTACAAATCTTAAAATCTGAAGCTCCAGGTATTGAAATAACAACAGACACTTCACATAACATTGAAGAAAATAGGTATAATGATTTACGGCATCGTAAAGTAGATTTAATCCTTAGCACCATCGCACCATCAGATCCTAGTTTTAACTACTGCTTATTATTGAAAGAACCTTTAGTCCTCGCATTAAATAAATTTCATCCTAGACTTTCTAATTCAGTAACTATTACAGAATTCTTTAAAGAAGAACATATTCTTTGGCTTACAAAACGCCATAATCTCTCAACTCTCGATTCGTTAAGTAATGAAGATCTATTGCCCATGAGAAAAATAGCTTATCAATCTAACTCTATTGTAGCCTCTTTACATCTGGCAGCTAATAGTGATTGGCTATGTGTATCAAGCAAATGGCATGCTAATAGAATAAAAGAGTTAGGTATAATTAATGTAGTTCCAATTCCTTTTGAAACAAAGCCAATACCGCTCTATGCTTGTTGGCATCATTCCAAGAATAATGATCAAGGTTTACAATGGATCATAAGTAAAATAAAGCAACTAGTAACAGAAAAGAAGTGATTAATATTAGAAATGCAAAAACGCCGCTTGATATAACTATCAAGCGGCGTTCTTAAATGTGGCTCCCTTTGCTGGACTTGAACCAGCGACATACGGATTAACAGTCCGCCGTTCTACCGACTGAACTAAAAGGGAACAGATTGTATCTCATAAAGAGAAAAGATGGTGCCGACTACCGGAGTCGAACTGGTGACCTACTGATTACAAGTCAGTTGCTCTACCTACTGAGCTAAGTCGGCACACTTTATCTTTTTACTATCAAGCTACAAGCTCAACAGTGTAATAGTGGCGGAGGGATAGGGATTTGAACCCTAGAAGGGCTATTAACCCTTGCCGGTTTTCAAGACCGGTGCTTTCGACCACTCAGCCATCCCTCCGCAGGACTATCTGAAGCAATTGCCTCATCAAGTGATGGTGCGCATTATAGAGAAAATGAGATCGGGCGCAAGTGTTTTTTGAAAAAAAATGTTCGTTTGATTAAAAATAAAGCTAAGTGATTAAATTTAAGCAAATTTGAACAAATAACCTTCATTTATCAAATGGTTATTGTTGATACACAATTTCTTCCTTGTTTTTTTGCTTTATATAACTGCTGATCCGTGATTTCTAACAGGTAAGGTATCGGTTGAATTTGTTCTGCATTAATCAAAGTAGCACCAACACTAATACTTATTCTTTTATGAGATGAAAAATCATGAGTGATATTCAAATCATAGATACATTGACGCAGTAATTCAGCAGTTTGTCTTAACTGCTCAAAGTCAGTATCAAATTGAATTAAAATAAACTCTTCTCCACCGTATCGATAAACTCTATCTGTTTTCCTTTGTAAGGTTTTCATTAACGCTTTAGCGACTCTAACAAGCACCTCATCTCCAGCAGAGTGTCCATAGTTATCGTTATAGAGTTTAAAATGGTCAATATCAAACATGATTAGACCAAAATTAGCTTGTAATCGTTGGCTTTCAGCCCATCGATTTTCTAAATCAAAATCAAACATACGACGATTGAGCAAATTAGTTAATCCATCTAAAGATGCATGCTTCTCTAATAAATCGGATTTGAGTTTAAGTGCTAACTGATTACGAATACGTTTTTGTAAGATAACTGAATTAAATGGCTTAGTAATGAAGTCAACCGCTCCGAGATCTAAAGCTCGAATCTCATCTTCTGTAGATTGATTAACAGTAATAACAATAATGGGAATGTCTTTCGTTGTTTCACTATTTTTAAGTTTTTCTATTACCTCAAACCCTCCCATGATAGGCATATGAATATCCAATAACACCAAGTCGATACGCTCTTTATTAATTATATCAATAGCTTCTTGTCCATTTGCAACTGAAATACAAACAAATGATTTTAACAAGCGCTGCAATACAAGCCGACTTACTGGCTCATCTTCCGCTATTAATATTTTGGGTTCAGTTAACATATATCACCTACTTAATACTAAAATCCCTATCGGTATTGGCATCACTATTTTTTACTCAGAAGCTGTAACTTGGCTATCTTATCTTGTAACACCTCTCTTCTAAAAGGCTTCGGTAAATAATCATTCATTCCACAATCAAAGCATTTCTGAATATCATCATCCAAAATAGATGCAGTCAACGCAATAATCGTTGTTGATTCCATTCCTTCGTTTTGTTCTAAAGCGCGAATCGCTTCAGTTGCCTCAAAACCATCCATAATCGGCATCATACAATCCATTAATACCACTAAAATTTCTTCATGATATCTTTTATATAATTCAACCGCCTCGGCGCCATTATTTGCTATTTTATAATCAATACCTAACATTTTTAGATTAATTGAAACAACCTGTTGGTTAATTTTGTTATCTTCAACAATTAACACCATCCCACTGTAATCATCAGGTTCTGCCTTAATGCTATTTCTTTTTTCTACTGGCGTATCTGATTTAATAAAAATAGTTTTCAATAAATTTTCAAAGCGTGCACCTAATAGTGGATAGCTAACATAACCACTAATATTATCTCGTTCTACGTTATCATCTGCGTTATTACGTAGTAAAACGATAGGTAGTTTCGGATGTTTTTCTTTTACGGCATCAATATCATCTAAGAAATGTTCTTTTTCTAAAACGACTAAAGATTTTGATGTTTCTTGAACTTTAATTTCTTCGATAGAATACACTTTTTCAACATGATAACCATATTCAACCATTTCATTAATAAGTAACTCTTTTGGTGATTTGGCACAATAAATTATGGTTTTATTTTTCTGTTTATCTGCATCTATTGAGCTATCAAACATATGATCTTTTTCTAGATTTAGATAAAAATAAAATTCACTACCAACACCTTTACTTGATTTCAGTTTTATTTCGCCTCCCATCATTTTGATCATTTTAGACGAAATCGCCAAACCGAGTCCTGTTCCACCATAATTTTGTGAAGTGTCACTATCTTCTTGTTTAAACTCTTCAAATACTTGTTGCTGCTTGCTTTCATCAATACCAACACCGGTGTCCTTTACTGAAAAATAATATCGGTGATGGTTTTCCATTTCTTCTTCTAAAGATAAAGCAAATGAGATTGACCCTGCTTCGGTAAATTTAATCGCATTTGAAGCTAAATTCATCATAGTTTGCCTGATCTTTTGCTCATCAGCTTTTACGGACGCAGGAAATGGACCTGTCATAAGGATTTTTATTTCTACACCTTTTTGCTGAGCTTTAGGCGCGATCAGTGCTGCTGTATCAAAAATAATTTCTTTTATTTTGCAACTATGAACATTCACATCGAGGTTTCCAGACTCGATCTTCGATAAATCAAGAACATCATTAATCAACATTAAGAGTGTTTGTGACGAAGCATTGATTGTCGCCAAATAGTCCTTTTGAATGGCTGTAAGATTAGATGCTGACATAATTTCTGTCATACCAATAATTCCATTTAGCGGTGTTCTTATTTCATGAGACATGTTAGCAAGAAAGGAACTTTTCGCTTTATTAGCTTTTATTTCTTTATACTGTGAGCGAAGAATTGATTTTTCTAAACGAGTTATCATAATGGTCATAGAAACCAATACAGAAACAATGAGTAAAAACAGCACAGCAGAAAGAATTTGATTATAAAAATATGAATGATTAATTTTTTCGGCTGTTTTTTCAGATACCTTCTCAAACAACGAATTCAAACGATATTCTGCAGTATGAATGTTTTCTCTTAACTCCCCATGTAATCCTAGGCGATGAGTATATCCAGCTACACTATGAATTTTTTGTATATCCTCAAAACTATTTCTAAATAGGAGATAGGCATTTGTTGCCGTCTCATTATCAATACGATCTAATTTTTCTTTCATAATATCTAAAAGCTGAAAAATATTGTTAAGTTCATAGGCTATTTCTGTTTCATTTTTTGCCGCCATTCCACTATAAAAATCATAAACTTGCTCTTGTATCGACAACATTACTTTATTTAAATCTTGATCGCTTAAAGTCAACAATACTTCCTCAAGAGTGATCGATTGATCTTTTAAACTGTCAAATAAACCTCGATTGCTTCCTATACCATTAAGACTTTCTAATATTTCACTTAATTTATGAAATGAAGTTGCATAACTATGAATCGATTGAATTATCTCTAAGCTATTATCTTCTATATCAATTCCTTCTCGAATTAACGTCCGATGAATTTCTATCAACCGTCTCTCAAAATTCTCAACCTCTTTTTCTAATAAATCATGATATTTTTCGCTATTACGGCTAATAAAGTCTTTTTCGTAACGTCTTATCATTAACATATTATTTTTCGCTAATTTTACCTCCAACTCTAGAGCAGTTAATCGTTCTTCATTTTCATGAAACTGATGGTTCATATAAAAATACAAAAGCAATAATGCAGTAATAATTGCGCCAGCTACTTGTAAAAGAGATTTTATAGAAAAAGAGCGGAAGTTTTTCATGCATTATCCTTATAACATTTTCTTTATTAAAAATAGTCTAGGATATTTTTTGTATATAAAAAAACCTCGATCTCTTTAAATATACGATTTAAAGAAGATCGAGGTTTTAACAACCAGTTTAAGTAATAAAGTTAATGATCAACTAGGTTAGATAAATCATCATCTACGTTACTACTTGATTGATTTGATTCAAAACTTGAACTGTCATCCAGAACATCAACACCCACTGATGTGTTATCTTCTTCAGTCCAATCTTGTCCACCGTCACTATCCTCATGACCAACAATAGAAAAAGAGTTATCAGCACTGGTTGTTTGCATTTCATAACTCGAATCAACATCAATAATACTTATCCCAACTAAGCCATCTATTGGATCGTCCATCGCAGTCATGCCAACCATTTCAACACGTACTTCTCCTGAAAAATCATCATCAATCGCAAGAGCTACAGGCTGAAAAATATCACTAACTGCATAACTTCCATTGTCATCACTTAAACCTTGAACTGGCTCAACGCCACTTGGTAATCCATTAATTTGAATATGATTGACTTCTGAGTGCTGAGAAATAGCATCAGGAATATCAATATTAACAATACCGCCAGGAATCGAAGTATAATCATAATTTGAAGATTCAGAGCTCTCTTCTTGCACCATAACTGGATTCGTCTCTATTCTTGCAAACGCCTCAATACGTTCTACTTCTGAAGTTATTTCCACCTGATGCTGCTCACCATTTTCTGTAGTGAAATCAATCACGATATCACCTTCAAAATCTGGGTTTGCCCAAAAACTCCATGTACCATTTTGATTATCAATTAGTGTTCCATTGTCACCTGTGTATACTACACTTGTAACCGCATTATCACTCTCTTTATCATGGTTTCCTTCGTCAAGAGTCCCCAACAAGTCATCACTTGATAATAGCGCATACCCATTATCATCTAAGACAAATGGTGAGCCACTTACCTCATGAGTACCCAACTCTTGAGTTACCGGGTTATCTGCTGGGTCTTCGACTTCATCTAGTGAAACGACCGAAACAGTAACAAAGAAATTACCGTTAAAATCAGCAGGTGGCGTCATTGTCATGTTATCAATATTCCAACTGCTTATATCTATATCTTGCTGCTCTTCGGTAATGAATACAGTATGCTCACCGTCTCCAACTACAAAACCAATTGGATAGCCTGTCATGACCACACTTGTCATAATTTCAGAGGTATCAAGTTGTTCGATATTTAATCCAAAATGACCTGTCGTATCTTCTGGGAATACAAGAGGACCATCAAAGCTGGTTGTAATGACCACACCATCAGCAATAGGGCGTACATAAACATTCATATCCATACTGACATCTGTGGTTCCATCCGTAACCACCACCTGCAACCCTGTCGTTCCAGCAAAATCATCTGTTGGCGTAAATGTCCAAGTACCATCACCATTATCAATGACAGTGCCTTCTGCCTCTTCCCCTTCAGCCGTAACAACTCTTGATATTGTTAATGCACTATCTACGTCGCCAAATAAATTTAATAAATCTGCATTGTTAAACGTTACAGCGCCATCTTCATTCGTTGCTAAGTGAGCATTCCCGTTTTGGAATGGAGCATCATCCACAGGAATAATGTTTAGGTTTACGCTGCCTTCTGTTGATACATGGCCATCACTAACGGCATAAGCGAGTTCGACTTGACCATTAAAATTCTCAGGAACAACAACTTGATATAGCCCATCTTGATTTTGCGTTAACACAGCATGAGATGGTGAACGAACAACTAGACTATCTAGAGTTAAGCTGTCTCCATCTACATCTGTCGCTTGATTAAGGAGGAACTCGGGATCAATTGTAATCACTGCATCTTCATTTGCACTAAGAACTATAGACGGTGCATGTGGAGCATCATTTACTGGAGTTACTGTGAGTTGTAGATTATTGGCTACAGTATGTAGACCATCACTAACATCAAACCCGATCTGTACATCACCATTAAAATTTTCACTTGGCGTAATTGTATAACTGCCATTTTCATTGAGTTCAATCGTAGCGTCACCATTATTTACGATTAAATTATTAGCAATTAATTCGTCACCATTAAGATCACTAGCTGTTGCGAGCAACTCTTCTTGGCTTAATGTAATTGAACCATCTTCAGCAATTACGATCTCTATCGGGCTAACTTCAGGCGCATATTCAATCGCATCAATATGAACAGTGTGCGTTGTTGTTACTGAATCCTGATTTGACTCTTCTGTTGTTGTTGCTTCAATGATTAAGTCAAATTCATCACTAAACCCATCTGGTAATTCAAGAGCAAGAGTTTGATCTAAAATAACTGTAGGAATAATCACCGGTTCATCATTATTTATCTCAATCTCACCACTGTATATAGATTGGTTTACTTCACCTAAATCAATCGTAAACGTGAAATCGTCATAATCCCGATCACCACCACCGTACAAGTCTTCGATACCATAAACTAATTCACCTTCCTCATTCATAGTAGTTCGCGTATGTTCAACACCATCTTGATTTAAATTAACGCTGTTACCACCATGATAAATCGTATCACCATTTTGGCTGCGTACTAGTGTTTCTGTTCCATCAGCATGAACAAATATTAACTGAGGATCCACGGAGTTCATCGTTGCTGGTTCACCATTTGTATCTCTAAATACAAATTCTCCATCCGTCATTGCACCAAAATCGTTATAGTTATATCCATTGGGAACGACAAACAAATTAAAACTCTGTCCGGCTTCAATATCAAAACTAAAAGAAGACTGACCAGGAATTAAATTCCCTCCAGATCCTTGTTGTGATGCATTTTCAAACATCAGCTTAGCTCCAGAGATTGTGCCATCACTCTCTACAATATAATAACCAGCAGAATTCTGGAAACCAGCACCTTCTCCTTCAAAAGTCACTGTGACATTAGTGTCCGCATAACTGATCAAACCATTACTCTGGTCATTGATTACCGCATCACCATCATAATGAATAACACTGCCTTCAGGTGCTCCCCCCATAGTAACAACCATGGTTTCAGATAAGTCTTGATCAACTAATTCAGCTTGTAAATTCAACTCGATAATATTAGCATCATCGCGTATTTCAGCCCCATCATCAATCAACACACCTTCACTATTTGTCACACTTAAACTTGGAGCATCAGCCACAGCTTCTACAGTAAACACTAATGGAAGGGTTATGGTTTCTGTATCTCCATTTTCTTCTTCAACGGATGTTGCTGATACATTTAAATTCACTTCACCATCAAAGTGTTCTGCGGGTAAAAACTCTAATGTATCGAGAGACCATTGATTCACATCTATGCTATTTTCATCAGCCGTTGCTATAAAAGTATTTGTACCATCACTTAATGTAGCTCCCTCTGGGACATCATCAATAATAAGTGATTGTAAGCTTTCCGAACCATCGATATCAGTTAATAGCGCTTTAATATTAATACTGATACTTTGGTCTTCTGTCGGTACCTCAATAATTTTAATCTTATCTAAAATACCACCTAGACTGTCGCTTCCTGGTGCATCAAACTCTAATCGAGGATTATCTGTTGTAGCAGTTAATTCATAATTATATGTGTGCCACCCAACTGTAGGCTGAGTAATGCTTTCAATTAACTCTCCTTCAAAGTACACATCAATTTGTGAACCTTCACCTACATAACCGGCGCGTGCTGAATAATCAAAACTAAGAGAAATCTTATCTCCAACTTGAATATCAAGATCTTGATAAAGATTAGATTCATCTCCTCTATTTGCTTCTAATTCAATGACTCGTCCGCGTCCATCATCAACACCGGTATAAACTGACTCTTGATGTGTTTCAATTACACCACCTACATTATCAGTGCTCCATTGAGCCAGAATATCAGCAATACTATTGTCATCTTCGGCTGGAAAATCAGTAATTGACGCTTCACCTAAAGAGAGTGTTAAGGAAGGAGCATCTGCATTAGGCGTAATACTAATAATAGAAGCAAAATCAACTACGACCGTCCCATCAGTAATACTAACGGTTAAATCAACATAACCACTTTCATTCAAAACTGGCGTATATAACCAATCGCCATTTTCATCTTGTACTATGCTGCCTTTATCCGGCTCTACCGTAATCCCTACAATAGAAAGTTGGTCACCATCAACATCTGAAGCATTCTCTAATAATTGCGCTTTAGTGATTAAGATAGAATTATCTTCATTTATTATAAAGTGAGACTCAGTGAATATCGGCGCATCATTAACGGCTTCAACAATAACATTAATGTCGCTAGTAACGCTCTCACTTCCATCTGTTACGGTATAAGTAAAATCTAGAGAACCATTAAAGTTTTCGTTTGGCGTAAAAGTATGCGTGCCGTCACCATTAGATTCCAATTGACCATGGTTTCCATCATATACAACGGATTCAACTTCAAGTTCATCGCCATCAGCATCGAACGAGCCACTCAATAACTGCTCATCGGTTATAACAAGCACACCATCTTCATTTAACGAGAACACCTTACTCTCAAGCACTGCTACATCATTTACTGCATTAACAGTTAAATCAATTCCTGCAGCTACAACATCAATACCATCACTCACATCAAATTGAATAGCTAACTGACCGTTAAAGTTCTCATCTGGTGTAATCGTAAAAGATCCATCTTCATTTGCTTCAATCACAGCATGACCATCAACAATTAGATTAGATGCTGTCAATTGATCCCCGTCCACATCTATCGCATGCTTTAACAGCTGTTCTTGAGTTAACGTTATTGCACCATCTTCATCAATAGTTAGCTCAAGGTTACTTGTAATAATTGGGGCATCTTGTTGAGGTATGACATTAAGAGAAACAGTTGCTGAATCAAATGACCCATTCCCATCAGTAACGATATAATGAAACTCAGCCTCACCGGAGTAATTAGGATCTGGCGTATAAATTACCTGACCATTTTCATTAAGGCTTACTTCTCCATGAGAGTTATCGGTTGTATGTACTTCTACAATAGTTAAGGTATCCCCGTCGGCATCGGTATCGTTAACAAGTAGATCACTGGCATTAAGTACCAATTGGCCATCTTCTAAAACTTCAATTGGCGTTGATACTATTCCTTCATCAATATTAATTAACTCTTCTGTCACATCCATAGGCAGATGAGCTGTATTAAAATTCAGATCTAACGTCAATTCACTATTTGTTTCGCTTCCATCTGGCTGAATAGTCACGAGTTGAAGATGTTCAGATAATGTTCTGGACACTGTCATATTTTGAACAACATAAGTACCTCCACCTCCTGTTGTCCCTAATTCAAAATGGTGAACCGGTTGATCTGTGGTAAAAGAATAAAGATCTTGATATTCACCCGATTCTCGATAACCTCCCTGAGAATCGATTTGATTACCTTCTGCATCATAAGCTGTGATAATAACTTCTGTTGCTCTTGGATGAGATTCATCAAACCACCCACCAAGACCGTCTAACTGAAAAGTAATTTGGTTAACCTCTTCACCTTCAATCGTAACGATTAACTGGTCATCATCTGATAGACCATGACGATCTTGATCACCAATACCAGCACCAACTGAACTACCAGCTCCATTCCACGCAAATAGTTCCCCATTAGTCACTTCTGTTGTAATCGTAACGTCATCTTTTATAAACGTTGCGGTATTTCCATCAACAATACCCCAATCAGAAGCTTTTGCCACGCCATCAAAAATAAGCGTATTAGGATCACTATCAAAACTACCAACTTGTATATCACAAGTTGCCGATTGAACATCTGTGGCATTTGGTACAAATTGAATCTCAGTATCTGCTGAGTATTCTTGTCCAACAACCATTTCAACCCATTCGTATTCTTCATTTAAGTATTCTAATGTCCCATGCTCTGGTGCTGAATCAAGTCGAATTAACGGCTCAGCACCAGCTAACTCAAAATCATCAGTAGCAATTACAGGATCATTAATTGATATTATTTGAATATTTGCGGTTGTCGAAGCTGATGCACCTTCTTCATCAACTATCACCACATCAAAAGCTAATTCACCATAATAATTAGGGTTTGGGGTAAATGAATACGTCCCATTTGAATTTTCAACTAACTCACCTTCAAACCCAGGATAAGAAACGGATTGAACATACACTTCCCCTTCAACATCACTAGAGTTAGCTAACAATTGCTCTTTTGTAAAAGTAAGTACGTGATCTTCATCAACCTGATATGACGTTGCTCCAGCTACTGGAATATCATTCACACCTTCGATAAGTAGTTCAATATTCGCATCAACCGTTAACTCACTATCTGACACGGTAAAACCTAAATCCACATGCCCATTAAAATTCTCATTTGGTGCGAAAGAAAAACTACCGTCTGGATTTTCCGATAAAACCCCATCAGTCCCAGTGTAGGTAACCGTATCAATATGGAGAGTCTCACTATCAATATCTTTCGCTCCAACTAATAATTCTTCGGCAGTAAATGTAATGACCCCGTCTTCTAACATAGTAAATAGTTTGTCTACTGCCGTGGGCGCATCATTAACAGGTGATACATTTACTGCAAATGTAAGAGTATCGACTGTTGTATCTGAATGTTCTAACTCATCAGAAAAAATAGAACGTTCAGGTTCAACGCTGACTTCGAAGGCTTGAGTATCAATCACCTCATCACTTACCGCACCTCCAACTGCCCCCTCTAAAATAGAGCTAGTTGGCAACGATTCATTTTCCTCATGTTGAATATTATTGCCGCCCTCAGCAGTAACTGAGTCACTATTATGCCCACCGACATCTTGATGCTCCGTCGAATTTGGCACACTAACATTGCTATCACCACCATTATCTTTATCTGCTATTTCACTTGAAACCACATTAGAGCTAGCGTCTGTTTCTTCACCTTCGTTTCTATTTTCACTGATTCTCTCACTATTTATTTCATTGTTCTCTTCAGCTTCTTCTGTAGTTGTCTGCTTATCTTCATTTTGCCCTGAAGAGTTATCTTCTGATGCTATTGGTGCAATAGAATCCGCTCCCGTTGCGACAGTATTTGCAGTAGTCGATTGTTGATTATGCTGATTCCCTGTAAGCGCTTCCGAAGAAGAACGGCTATCCTCAGTCACAACTTGTTCAACTGCATCATTTAGATCATTATTTTCATTATTATTTCCAGTAGCCATATGTTGCTCCTTGTCACTAGTCACTGACTAAAACACACCAATAAAGAGTATGAAGTTCATAACTGAGCATAGGAAAGTAAATCAAGAAAACCAAAGTTACTGATTTATTCTGGATAATAAAAACATCTATCCTATAGTAAGAATATGTATTGAATTAATAGGTTAGTGATTGTGATTAATATAGATATGTTAAACGAAATGTTTGGTGGTGATGAAGAGATCACTCAACAATTGTTTGAGCTTTACCTAGCTGAAAACTCAGAAATTGGTAATGTCATTTTACAGCATTATGAAACCAATGATTTATCTACACTATTTCATACCGTTCATACACTTTCAGGAGCACTCGGCAATCTTTGTGAAATGAATATTCTTCCTTTAATTAAAGAGATTGAAGCCTCTGCTAAAGTGGGCAATACCCCTGAAAAAGATACGATAGACGCAGTAATCAATGGATTAGATGAGATAAAACAGCAAATGGAAGTCTACCTATCAGCTCAATAACAACGTAGAACATGCATTATAATATGTAAATCAAGGATGAATATATTCATGGGTAATTTAAATAAAATTATTGAGAGTTCCATTAATAAAACTCATACTGACCAAACTAACAGTACGAATGAACATATTAATAAAGTCACTACTCATAAGATATTTATTATTCTATTTTTGTTTGGCTTATTTATCCTTATTTGGTCTTCTCAAGCAAGTATTGACATTACTGTATCGACAAGAGGCGAAGCTTTACTTGATTCAGACGTTGAAAAAGTACAGCACCTTGAAGGCGGTATTTTAAATGAAGTTTATGTATCACCGGGAGAGCTCGTTTTCAAAGGTCAAAAAATAGCCCAATTAACCTCACAAGACCGCGTTTCTGAACTAAATTCGACTCAACACGAAATTACTGAGTTACAAATAGAACAACTAAAATACAACGCACTAATTAAAAATAGCTTACCTGACTTTAGCGCTTATAGTCATTCCCCAGAATTAGTTAAAGCACACTCATTATCATGGGAAGAAGAAGATAATCGTAATCGCTCTAATGACGAACTTATCCTGCATGACATTACGCACAAACAAAGCTTAATATCATCGATGCAACGTCGAGTTAAGTCATCAAATGCCCAACTTGGATTAATCAAAGAACAATTAAAAATAAAACAACAATTGTATGATGAAGACATGGCGTCTTATGTTGATGTACTTAATATGAAAGTACAACATATGAATATGGTCAGAGAAATAGAAAACCTACAAGAAGCAATACTCACAGAGAGATTTCAATTAACTCGTCTCGAAAAATTATTAGAAGATACAAGAAAAACCCGCAGAACAGAGTATTACTCAACTCTTACCGATATAAATAAAGCATTAACAATCAAGCTCACTCAACTACCCACACTCTCTGATAAAGTGGATAGATTATTGGTTTTTTCTCCCGTCGATGGGACTGTTGATAAAGTAAACTACAACTATCTCTCTGCAGTTATCTCTCCAGGAGACAGTATTGCTGATATCACCCCATTAAAAAACAAACTACATGCAGAAGTAAAAATCCCTCGTAAAGATGTTGGTTTTATCGAAAAAGGACAAGAGGTTAAATTGAAATTCGATGCTTACAACTTTGCAAAATATGGCGTAATTACAGGAAATATATCGTCAATATCAAGAAGCTCTTATGAAGAAAAAGAAGAAGAATATTATCTAGCTAAAATTGATATTTCACAGAATTATTTAGAGCGAAATGGCATTAAATATCATATATCCCCTTATATGGAATTCACTGCTGATATAAAAACGGGAAGTCGAAAAATCATCGATTATGCATTAAAACCGGTGATGGCTGCTTTAGATGAATCTTTTGATGAAAGGTAATGAATTATGAAACAATTTTTCCGACCTAATGCCCCTATTGTTCATGTCCTTTTCTTTACCACCTTAGGAATTATTTTATCCCAAGGCGCTTACTCTCTATATGAAGTTTTATCTGCAACAGATAATAAAGAAAGACAAACTCAAGTTTTATTAGTAAATAAATCAAGGGATATACTGAGCGATATTAGTCGATTAAATGCCACATTAGAAGTGTGCACCAAAACAGATTCAACTTGTAGCAATGCTCAAGTACAACTCTTTACGAATGAACTATCACAACAAATTGATCACTTCCATGCACTCATATCCAATGAGAAATCGTTGGCTTCATCAAGTGGTATTCTCGGTTTTGATTTAATCCAACTATATATAAAGAAATACAATAGAACCTTTGATTTAAATGAGCTCAAAAACTCTCTGAGTACAGCATTCAATAACAGCACATCTATTATTGATAATTTATTATTAAACCACACCCGACTCAATCAAGAAAAGCAAAACAACCATCTCTATATTTTATTAATGTTAAATGGCAGCTTAATTCTAGTATTCATGCTTTATTATCTTTTCAATACAAAATTATTACAGATCGTTCAGGCTGAAAAAAAACAAATTTCAGATACCTTTAAGAGCATCTCTAATGACCTAAAAAGTATCGATCATCGTAAAGTAAAAGAACGAATGACAGATATCTCGACTAATAGTATTGAAAAAACATTTATGCCAAACTACTGTCGAGTTATGAGCAACTAGAAGCTCAAAAATCAAAAACAGATTTATATCAACGGTTATACAATTTATTAGGGTATGAAGTCAGAGGTATTACTAATACTATTCAAGGAGGAGTAAAACTACTCATTAAAGATACAAATGAAAGTGGTGCTCTGCTAGCTAAAGAAATCATGTCTGCAACCAATACTCTTGAAAACTTAGCAGATAATTTTAATCGTCTTTCAAATATAGAGGCAATGAGCCACAATAAGACGATTAACTTTGACCATTTAATAAGTGAATTAATTGTTTTAACGTCAACAAAAGCAAAGCAGCAATCCAAACATATTGAGTGCTTTGTTGATAATGCAATCCCTCTAAAAATGCATGGTAATCAGACTGGCCTATTTTGGTTGTTGTTATTACAGGTATCAAATGCACTCTCAATTTCAACTCAAAAGAAAGTATTGTTAACAACCACATGTACGAGTTCTGACCGTGTAGATAAGCTAACCATACATTTGAATTTATTCTTATATTTAGATAATTATAAATCAATTCAACAAATTGAGAGCCTTCAATGGGAAAATGCACCAAAAAGAAATGTAACGAATGATGAGCTTGCCAATAATTTATTAAATGGGATACATAACTATACTGCGGAAACTCAAGACCTTGGGTATGCTGAAAAGCTAACCATATCTTTTGACGTCAATACATCAGAATATCAAACACACAATAACCGTCTAGCAGGGAGAACGATACTTTTATGTGGCACATCAGCCATGCAAGTTGATGTGATAGCAAAGACATTAACCAATCAGGGGGCGAATGTACTTCATGCTCATACCGCTAATGATATATTTAAGTCAATGAAGCAATTAAAAGCTAATGATGGCATTTTCTTAACAGATAATATTAAAGGCATTACTTTAGATTCATTTTGTAAAACACTAAAAGCACGCTTATCAAAGAGAAATATTAAACTCTTTTTATCTGTTTCAAATTCTGCAGACATCGATGATATATACAAACATGTAGATTATGTATTTTATCATCCTTTTACCCCTATTGACTTCATTGATAATATTGTTAATACCTTAGAAAGCAATTCTGATAAACCAGAAGAGCTCAACAGTCGATTCCTTATTGTAGAGGATGATAAAGTTCAACAATTCATCCTAAACAAAATTTTAAGCGATTTTGAATTTAGTGCCGAAGGTGTTGATGACGGTTCGAAAGCTCTCTCCTTAATTCAAGAAAACGACTTCGATATCATTTTTATGGATTGTATTATGCCAGGAATGGGAGGCATGGAAGCAACCGCGCTTATTCGTCAATATGAGAAGGAGCATGCTTTACCTCCAACAACCATCATTGGCGCAACAGCATTAACCAGTAATAAAGAACATAAACAATGTATTGATGCAGGAATGGATTACGTCATTAGTAAACCATACAAAAATGAAGAAATTTACTCTGTCATTAAAAAATACATGGCGATAAGGAAAGTAGGTTAATGGCAAAAATACCCAATAATTATCTTTTCCTCATGCTTTCATTAGTATCAGCAATCACCCCTACAATAAGTCAAGGAAGTGAGCTCTCTGCATTAATTAGTGAAGCATTAGAAAATAACTATCAGATAATTAACTCTAAATATGAAGTTCTGTCTTCAGAGTTTGATCGAGATATCAGCAGTGCTTTCTTTTACCCTACGATAAATGCAAGTGCTAATACGACATGGAATGATACTAAAGTCAGATCTCAAGCACCTTCAGACAGTGAGTATAATAGCTATGGCTATCGGTTATCGGTATCACAAACCATTTTAGATATGTCGAAGATTCGTTCATATCAAGAAAGTGGTATTGATTTACAAATCAATAAATTAAAACATGACAAACTTGTAAATGACATCATTATCCAGGTCGTTGACAATTATTTTTCCTATTTAAAATATCACTCTCAAAAAAAAGCAACTGATGCTCAATACCGTTCTTCAGAAGCACGCTTCAAACAAATCAGTCGAAATAATGAGCTTGGTAATCTACCTAAAACCGATGTTTATGAGGCAAGAGCTCAAAAAGAATCAACGTCTAAAAAACAGGCTGATATAGAAAAAAGAATTAAGCTTGCTTTACTTCAATTACAATCGACTACCCAAACAGCAATAAGACCGTCTTACGATGTTCGGCTTAATAATACCTATACTGAAATCGATTATTATGAAAAAAGTACATTAGAAAAAAATCTAATTGAAAGTAATTATGAAATTACTATCGCAAAATCCAATTTAGACAAGTCCAAAAGAGCACTTACTCAATCTCGCTCTGATTTTTATCCTACATTATCAGCTTCTGCTAACTATGAGTATACTGACAGTAATTTTGATAGTTCTAAAACAGATGATACTACTTATGCATTAACACTTGATATTCCAATTATTAATGGTGGCTCTGACTATTATGACTATCAAAAAAGTAAAACAAGAATAAATCAATTTGCTTCTCAATACGATCAAGCTATTAATGATAATCAGGTAAATTTCGAAGAATTAATTTATAGCATAAATACTAATGTTGAATCACTCAGCATTCTTCGAACCGTTATATTTTCTAATTACTTAGTATATAAAGGAAATCAAAAAGCATACAAGTTAGGAACAAAAACATTAACCGACTTGCTAAATTCAGAATCTGATTTATATGACAACATTCGTGAGTACCATTCAAATCAATATGATTACATTATTAATATGACAAAACTTTATGCCCTTTTTGGCGCTATTGATCTAGTCACTCTTGAAGAAATATCAAATAGAATGGAGCCTATCAGCGACACTTTTGATATCGCGCTTTTAGAAAATTTCACTTCAAAAGGAGCTAAGTAATGAACAAACTCCATTATTTACCTCGATTAGGGCTATTTGATACCTGTTTTTTAATTGCATCAAGCATAACCACAACCCTACTAGGATTAGTTCTACCTTTTTCAATTCTCATTATTTTTGACCGCATTTTACCAAACAATTCAAGTTCATCTCTTTATTTTATTTTTGCCATTATTTTGTTCGCTATTTTCCTTGATTACAAAGTGAAAAACTTAGAAGAAACAATGGTATCTCGAATTAGTAATCAATTTGAAAAGAAAATCACAAATCAATTATTCCAAGCAATCTGTCATTCTAATCCTTCCCAATTTACACAACTAGAAACAGGCGAATATCTAGAAAGATTAACGACGATTCCTGGTTTAAAATCATTCTTCAGCGGTGACCTTATTCACGCTACGATTAATTCTTTTACCTGTTTAATTACTTTACTCATTATTACTTTAATAAACCCAACTGCGGGGTTAGTTCTTATTGCGGCCTCTTGCTTACTACTTTTAATTTCACTGCATCTATCCAAAACAAAAGTCGCATTAATGGAGAAAAAATCTGATATTGAAGGGGTAACCAATTCAAAAGTTATCGAAATCATATCTTATCCACTTGACATAAAAAGTCGTTCTATGGAGTACCGAGTTGAAAACTTAATGGAAACGATGATTAAACAGAGAGAGCACCACACAGCTGAATTTGAAAAACAAGAATCTAATTTCAATCTTACATTACATCTAACACAACAACTGGCCGTTATTTTTACAGTAGTAAGCAGTGCCATTGCTGTTATTAACTTAGAAATAAGCCAAGGGGTAATGGCAGCTATTATTCTTTTAACTAATCGATATTTTTCACCATATCAACAAACTATGCGAACAATCAGCCAATGGCGAGTAAATAAGAGCTACATACAGCGCCTTAACGATATTTTAGCTATGGAAGAAGCTTATCATCATAATTCAGCACCTCAGGCAACACCACGTGTATTAAGTTATCACGGAACAAAAAGCTATCACTTTAACGCTGAGAAAATCTCCATTGTGACTGGTCCTTCTGGTGCAGGTAAATCAACGATTGTTAAAGCATTTACAACTAAACCCTCACTTCAGGAAGTCAATGTATCCGTCAACGGGGTTCAACAAAATAACTATTACCAATCAACAACATTAGATAACATTGTTCTTATTGATAAACACAGTACATTTGTTGATGGTACTATAATTGATAACATCACATGCTTCCGCCCTCAGCTACACAAAGCCGCCTATTCTCTTTGCGAAGCACTCGCAATTAAAACGGATATTGATGACCTTAAACTAGGATTTTATACTGATATTACAACCTCGGGAATCAAACCATTTTCACGAAAAATACACTTTGCTTTATTGATTGTCAGGGCCTTATTAAGTAATAAAAAAATCATAATTATTGATGATTTTGATCTTGTTTTTGATGATGAATTTAGTCTAAACCTACTGTCATGCCTTCGCCCTAGAATTCAATCTTATCTCTTTATTATTGTCAGTAATAAAATCAAAGATAGTGACATCAAAATTCAACATACCCCTATCAATGAGGTTGCTTAATATGGATACGTTAATTGCATTTGATGAGATACAAGAGCGTCTTCATCAATTTAAACAAGGTCACTTACATACACGATATTCTGAGAATCCTTTGTTGCTTGGACTAGCTTACACATTAGTCACGCTTGAATGGGAAGGTACACCTGATATTTTATCTGATGCTTTTCTTACTGAACCAGATCACTGTATTTCATTTAATAAAACATTAACCCGATTGGGCTATCAATGTGTGGAAGAAAAATCACCCATTCAGCACAGCTTCTCACTATTGATTGTCCTAGCTTCATTGTATTCAACCAACAAAACTATATATTATTAAATTTTGATAATGATATTCTCTATTTATATGATTATGAAAACGATGTCGTTATCGAAAATAAAGTGAATGACCGATTAATTGCCACCACTTGTTCGGTCTCTAAATACTCACGATTATTTAGAGAAGCCCCTCCGGAATCACAGGACAAACGTAATTGGATTAAGCACGTTTTTTATCACTACAATACCGAATTCAAAAACCTAGCAATACTAAGCCTTTTTATTAGTCTGTTAGGTACTTTTCAGCCATTTTTTATAATGGGAGTTTACACGCTCGCTCTAACAGCCGATTCCATATCTACATTGTATTGGTTAACGTCAGGAGCTATCGTCATCGCTGGGATGGAATTTTTTTTAAAAAGCAACGTATGGCCATACTCAATACCTCAGGACAAGAACTCGCCAAATATATATCGTACCAAGTTATTTCTAAACTTTTATGGTTACCTTATTCGTTAACATCAAATGCGGCTACATCTTCCCAGCTAGCAAGATTAAAAGATATTGATCAATTTCGACATTTAGTAACCGCAGAATCAAGTCTTAGCTACTTTGATTTACCTTTTATCATTATATTCTTAATTGCTATTTTTATGATGTCGAGCAGTGCCGCGATTACGGTTATCATTGGTATTTCTCTAATGATTTTATTCTGTGTTTACGCTCGTTATATTTATATGCACGCGACTTCAAAAAGCTCTAGAGCAAATGCAATGGTTTCTTATCAATGGAATGAAGTACTGACCAATGTAAGTTCGATTCAAAAATTACCTTTAATCTCTATTATTAAATCTCGCTTCCACTCAGCTTTAACTCAACGCCTTAAAGATTCACATCATGTTGCAGTTACAAATGCCAAAATACAGCAAACTGGAAGCAGTCTTATTCAAGTTATTGGGACAACAAGTATTGTGACTGCCGTGTTAGCCGTTATGGCTGGAGATGCAAACCCAGGAGCTATGTTGGCCATTATTATTTTAGTTTGGAAAACACTAACACCTATTATGGGGATCTATAATTCCTTAGCAAAAATAGACACAATAAAAGCTTCTACTGCTCAAATAAATGCGTTGATGTCACTCGAAGACGATAAAAATCGTATTGAAAAAAGCCCTCCGATTGACCAGTTTAATGGAAATATTTCAGTATCAGCATTGTCTCACCGATACCAAGGTATTAATAAAGGTCTGACAAATCTCTCTTTTTCTGTCAAAGCGGGAAGTAAAGTATCCGTTTGTGCACCTTCTGGCTGCGGAAAAACCACATTAATGAATATATTGGGTGGTATAGAGCCTCGTTTCCAAGGACGCTTATTATTTGATGGCTATAACATCAGTCAATTTAACAATTTTAGATTCCGTAATAGTATCTGTTATATTCCTTTTGAGATGCACTTATATCATGGCACAGTACAAGCCAATTACACCATGTATAACGGTTACATCCCACCAGAGTTCATTGATAATATGCTCAATTTTTTAGACTTATTGCCTTATCTTCCACAAGGAAGAAATACCCTATTAAGTTCTGATTTTATCTCTTCTTTGCCAGATGGTATTCATCGAAAATTAATCCTTGCTATCGGAATTGGTTATTGTCGTAAAAAAGTAATTATATTAGATGAACCTTTTGCAGGTTCAGAAGATGAAAACAGTAAATATTTAACGTCTTTATTTAGCGAATATCTTGCAACTAGCACGGTGATCTTTACAACAACCTGTAGAACAATGGTAGCGACTTCAGATCAATGCCTGTTACTTGAACAAGATGGTTCACAAAAGTTCTATGGTGCACCAGATAAGGTTCTGCAAGCCGCACCTCCTATCCTTAATTAACATAAAGATAGAAAATTAGCTCTTAATATTCTTACTTTTTAGTTCCACAACTGGACTCTGGTTGATATGAAATATTTCGATAAGTGCCATTTAAAGGCTGGTTTAATGCATTCATTTTACCAGCCCATGAGGATAGTTTCTCATCAACTGGCCATACATTTGCCATTATTTTCAAACGAGTATCATCCATATTTGGTATTGGATTTTCAGTAGTTTGCTTTACTTCATGACGCATTTCACCATCAACAAACCATTGAATTTTATCTTTACTCCATGATATCGCATATCGATGAAAATCTTGGGATGCGTCAAAATCAAGTGGAATTAATACTGCATTGTTGCTGGAGTAATCATCATCATTAGTCCAAAAATTAAACTGAACGGCTTTAGTATGTTTTCCTAAAAATTCAATATCAATTTCATTATGCTGAGCATTACTTCCTTCATATTTATCATGTTTACCTGCAAATAAAAAGAAAGAGGTAATTACACCAGGAGAAGCAATAGGTTTCATTTCAATAGAAAAGCACCCATGCCCATAAAAATGGCGACTACGTAATTCACCTGAACGATATTTGTATTTTTCATTGCTTTGCTCAGAGTCACTTAACTCTATCTTCATGCCGTTATCTGAAAAATTTATAGCTCCTTCTTCCCAACGATTAGAAAATGGAAAACCATTACTCCAATTATGCGCCCGCTCAAACAATGTCTCGTTGAACTCAGTTAATGAGTCAGAAAAGTATCCAACTTGGCACTCATTCATACTGCAGGCCTCTGAATTAAAATAAGGAACAAATATAAAAACTGCCACAATGTATTTATTCATAATCTCCCTTAATGCTTAAGCTGTCCTTGCATTACCTTAAGCATAGCGTCTCTTTTATAACGGAGAATTATTGTTTACTTTGTACCATAAAGAAGACAGTATCATTGAATTTGTATTAATGTTATACGCTGTATTTACTGAACTATCACTATAAATACCGGTAGGAATAACTCTAGAATATAAACTATTATTAATTACATCTCTTCGCAAATTCAATGCGTACTCATCGTTAAATAGCACGCTAAAACCAAAAGCGACTTTATTACTAAAAACTTGGAAAACTTCAATGGGTTTACCTCCAGAAGAAGTACTTAACCAACTTTTTCCATAAAAAAAGAGATTATTATAAGCAAACCACGGGCTTTTATTCATTGAATCCTCACCAAATACCCAATGTTTCTTAGTTCGTTCTTCTTTAGCTTTATGCAATAAATAAATAGTATTAAGTTGATCCCACCACTGCTGAAAATTTCCGACCTCTAATCGCATTAAAATATATGGATCGGATGTAGAAAAAGGCATATTTCGTGTATCAATAAGGAATGAGATACCTTCAATAGACACTTGTTCTATGTGCTTTTTTTGATAACTTTCACTCACATCAAAACCAAACAATAAAAAGCCAAACGAAGCGTATTGTAAATATCCTAAACGCCCTTCTTGTCGGTAATGCTCTCCTTTTTTACTCAGCTTAGTACCATAAAGTGTTTGTTTTGATACTGCAGAAGATAAAACCCATGTTGTTGTTATTTTCTCTATTAATGAAGAAAATTCAGGCTTTTCTTGCTCAATGATATACAACCAAATTAAAAGTCGCCCGATATCAAGAGCCGACCAACCATTTCCATTACTTTTATGACTACTGTATAAGCCTGATGGCATACCCGTTTTTGTATTATATTCACGATTGGGTAATTGATTATTATAAAGCGGCATTACTGACAATGTTGTAAGTAATTGTTCTAGTTTTTTATTCGTAATCTCTTTCGATTGCAACCCTAAACCTTCTAGAGAAAACTGAGCACTAATATCACTAGCAACATCCCACATTGTGACATGATGATACCCTTGAACTGAATCCGTAAATCCTGTTGATGGATTCCAATTTCTTTCAAAATAATAATGTGCTTTTTTTGCAAGTAACTTTTCATTACGTGAAAGCTCAGTTTTTGCATTTATGACTGGTTGAATAGACTGATTACCCTTCTCTACCATTAAAAACTGAGGCTCTTCATTCTGTTTATTATCTTCTAAAGGTGTCAGTACTAATGAGCGTCGTTGAAAAGAAAGGGGAGCTTTCTCATTGTTATTTTCCACAGGCCCAATGGTTCGCTTTCCATAAAAACTTGGCGAATCAACTTCAGCGAATACCGCTACAGAGAATAGGAATAACGCTATCCATAACAAAATTATTCTGCCAATAATAAGCTTCATCACACCTCCTCTGTGTATATCTCCTAAGCATAGGATATTCATATTTATTTTCATAAAAAAGAAAGAAAAAAACGCTCAATAACAAATGTTCAGCACCAATAAAATAAATTAATTGCATTTCCAGTTACGAATGCGACTTTCCTTTTCCTATACTAATTTCATTAAACTGCTCTTAATGATTGAGGTGTACTTTTGTTTAAGGATAAACTCAAAAAATCACTATCAGAAACCAAGCGAGATATCTTTTTTGCTTTACTATTTAGTAGTGCGATTAATTTCCTTGTGCTTACATTGCCACTCTATAGTCTACAGTTATTCGATCGCGTTCTTGGAAGCTCTAGTTTAGATACTCTATATGCGTTATTAACAATCGCCCTTTTTCTATTAACGGCACAAGCAGTTATTGAATATTTTCGAATCATTTTATTGCAACGTTCTGGATTAAAATTAGATGTCGCAATCAGTGCTATTATGCTTTCTGAGAGCATTCGACAATCTGCTATATCAAAAAACATTAATAAGAATGGGCTACAAGATCTCTCTGAAATTCGTCGATTTCTATTATCTCCATCTAGTTCTGCTATTTTTGATATGCCTTGGATCCCTCTATTTCTTGGGATTTTATTTATGCTTCACCCAACCATTGGACTTATTACCCTTTCAGGTTGTGCTCTTTTTATTTTTTTAGCCTTCATAATGATGCATTCAGCTAAATCTGCCACGCTTGAAGGCAACCAAACCATCGCCAAAACCACCTTAGAACTAAACGACTATTTACGGAATGCCTCTACATTAAGAGCAATGGGAATGGCTGAGAATATTGGACAATATTGGAATAAACAAAACCAAAAGATGCTAGGTTTACAATGGACGGTGAATTCTCGTGTTGGACAGCTATTAGCTCTAAGTCGATATTTTAGGACTATTTTACAAGTCCTTATTTTAACTGTCGGGGTTGTATTAGCTTTACAACAAGAAATAGGTACTGGAGCCATCATTGCTAGCTCAATAATAATGGGAAGAGTCCTCGCTCCTTTTGAACAAGCAGTCAATGGGTGGCGTTCTTGGTATAGTGCTTTCAATGCATATCAACGTATCAAATCTTTTTCATTTATTGAGGAAGAAAAAACAAAAACTGCACTTCCAAATCCTAAAGGCGATATTGTTTTTCAAAATGTAGGACTAAAATTACCACATAGAAAAGAACCAATATTGCAAAACATCAATTTTAAATTAGGCCATGGAAATGCCTTAGCTATATTAGGCAACTCGGGATCAGGGAAATCAACTTTAGCTTCTTTATTAATGGGGATACATGCACCAAGTGTAGGCACAATAAAAATCGATGGTGCCGCAATACATTTATGGCCTGAAAAACAATTCGGTCAACGCATAGGCTATCTACCTCAACAAGTTGGTTTATTATCAGGAACCATTGCCGAGAACATCTGCCGATTTTCTAACGCTCCTGATGAAGAAATCATTGCTGCTGCCCGACTCACCTGTATACATGAGCTTATTATTTCACTTCCACAAGGGTATGACACTTATCTAGAAGAGGGTGGAAGCTCTCAACTTTCTGGGGGCCAAAAACAGCGAATTGCATTAGCAAGAGCAATTTTCTCTAACCCATCAATTCTTGTACTTGACGAACCTAATTCCAATCTAGATCCAGAGGGTGAAATAGCTCTCGCAATCGTCCTTCAATATTGTAAAGAAAAAGAAATTACAGTGATTATGATAAGCCATCGCCAGGTTTTTTACGTCAAATGGATTGGGTTATATCTTTAAAAGAAGGACAAATACAAAAAGCGGGACCGGCAAAAATATTTTTAGAAGACATGTCAGGCATTGATAACCCTAATTCAACCGTTGTGCCTCAAATAGCGTAAATAAGGATAAATCATGACTCAATTTGGCACCTCTCGTATTATCATTTTATGTTCTATTTTTATCACCTTTACCATCGGTGGTTTTATACTATGGGCTACAACGGCTCAATTAAGCTCCGCATCTATTGCCAATGGTTCATTGATTGTTGAATCTCAAAGAAAAAAGTTCAACACTTACAAGGTGGTTGGGTCAAAGCTATTCATGTAACAGAAGGACAACAAGTAAAAAAAGGCGATTTACTCATCGAGCTTGCTAATACAAAAGCAGATTCCGATTATTATCGCTTAATGCTTCGCTCTATTTCATTAAAAGCTACGATCGAACGTATCCAAGCAGAGTTAAAAGATAAACCTTCTATTAATTGGACTGAAGAATATCACAACGAAGCTAATAGCGCTGATGTCATCAATATCCTAAACAATCAAACACTTCAATTTCAGCAGTCTTTGCTACGAAACGAGTTACGAATCAATCAATACACTCAAAGCAAGGAACAATTAACTGAACAAATTCGTGGTTCAAAATCTCAGCTAAAATCCATTTTGCGTCAACTTCAGCTAGTAAATAAAGAGATAACCATGATGAAAGGCTTACTAAAAAAAGGGTATGTTTCTCAAACAAAAATGTTTGAAATTCAACGCCATCAAGCCATGGTGGAATCGCAAAAAGAAGAATTAAAAACCAAAATAAATGTATCAACTCGTCAACTTGTAGCACTTAAACACGATTTTGAAGCTAAAAACATCGAATTAAAACAATCATTATCTTCTCAATCAGATCAGTTGGAAAAAGAATGGTTAGATGTCAATCAGGCACTAAAAACGGCACTAGATATCCGATCACGAATCAAAATAAGAAGTAAACATACTGGTACGATTGTTGGTCTTAATTTTCATAGCGTTGGAGGGGTTGTTAACCCTGGCGACATTATTATGGAGATAGTTCCAAACAATGAAGAGCTAATCGTTCAAGCGGTGGTAAATCCCAAAGATATTGATGTCGTGCAACAAGGACAAACGGCAAAAGTTAGATTGAGTGCTTATAACATCCGTAAAACACCTCCAGTGACAGGAACTGTAATTTATGTTGCTGCAGATAGGTTAAATCAACCAAATGAAAAAGAAAGTGGTTATTTAGTAAAAATCCAATTACTACAAGAAGATATAGTTAAACTCAAGAATGTCGATCTTTATCCAGGCATGCCAACAGATGTACTTATTCTATTAGAAAAACGAACACTCTGGGACTATCTCACCGCTCCATTATTTAATTCTTATTACAAAGCATTTCGCGAACAATAGGGAGATAACTATGTTTTTTGGCTTAGCTTCTATCTATTTTTCTTTTTATTAACTGCATTTATTGGTTATAGAAAGGGGCATTTAATTGCAGGTATTTTATTAGGGTACGTACTTGGTCCAGTAGGCTTATGTCTTATTTTATTAAGTAAAATCGCATGAAGCTAGCTTGTCCACATTGTCATACTCTCATTCATAAAGACTCTTATTTTTGCCCAAATTGCGAGAAAAAAGTGCTTCATTCCTTAGTTTAATAAAACGTATTGAGAATACATATATGATTACACATTCAAAAAAACGCCAAATATTTTTCATGTTTCTCATCTCTTGTATAGCCCTTGGAGGAATATTGCTTTTCTCTCTTAGTTCTTCAATTGAAAACAAAAACAATACTATTTTGCGCTTAACTGAAGAATTAAGATTAGCTCAGCTAACATCAAGCTCTCTAAAAGAATATGATGATCGTCTTATTGAACTTCAAAATAAAAATAATGAGTTGAAAGGAGACTTGAGTGTCGTTAGTGAAACCTTAGTAGAAAACAATTTGATAATAAACAAACTTCAACAACAATTGAATGCTGAGCGCCGTAAATTCACCCAGTACAAATCGAGATATAACAAAAAAATGAAAACTCAATTTGCTAACGAACAAAAGAGATTAAACGCTCAATTAGAGAAAGAACGCATAGCATTACAATCTCAAGAAAGTGAACTTGAAGTACAGAGAAAACACCTAGAGCAATTGCAAAAAGCATCAATGGAAGACACTTCAGAAGTGAAAGATAAAAAAGCAATTGATGAAGAGCGGGTAGAGGCATTAATGAAACAATTCAATGCCTACCAAGTTGATTTAACTGTAAAAAATAAGTGTGATAAGAGCTATTTATATCGCTATAACGAAGCCAAAAGTACTTTAAATCACATTCGAACTTACTTACAAAAAAATCAAATGGATTCAAGCTATTATCATTTTGTCATAGCAAATGACGCATCTATTACATCTCAAAATAGAGAGCTTTGTTTAGAAGATTAATGATACAAACTCATTAAAGAAATAAAAAAGCCGAATGTAAATATTCGGCTTTTATTTTATGTACAGTAATTAAGCCATATCATTTGGATCAGCAATTGTGATTTGGTCTTCATCACAGTCACTCCAAATGGTAACCTCATCACCTGCACTGTTTGAAAAAGTATAACCATTTAACGTACTAGTATCGATATTACTGGCTTCATACGCTTCTTTTAATCCACTATCCATACTCAATGGATTACCTATTAATTGCCAATGAGAACCATCGATATTTAACGTTTCTACACCCGAACAAACAAATTGGCTGTTTGCTTCTCCTGCGGTGTCATTAACCAAAATCTTATCTAATGCTATTTTTAGCTCTGTATTAGAGGTATTAACAACCACTCCTTCTATTTCTTGATAAGCCGTTTGGGTCATATCTATAATGTTATCCTTGCCATCACTTCCTACAACCATAACATCAAACCCTTCACCACCACTAAAATGAACAGTTGTACCATCAGTTGTATTAATATCTTCTTGGTCAAAGACTAACGTGTCATTTCCTGCTCCAGCAAATAATTGGTCACTACCTGAACCACCATCCAGATAATCATTACCATCTTGACCAAAAATTAAATCATTACCAGAACCTCCGTCAAGTGTATCGTTACCAATCCCTCCATCAAGGTAATCATCATCATTACCTCCGGAGAGAGAGTCAGAGCCTTCTCCACCAGAAAGGGTATCCGCACCAGAACCACCAGAGAGAGTATCATTACCTACATCACCATAAAGGGAATCTGCATGATTACCACCAGATAAACTATCATCACCTTCTTGACCATAAAGGATGTCTTCACCTGACCCCCCTTGCAGAGAATCATTACCTTCTTCTCCCCAGAGCACATCATTTCCACTATCGCCTTTTAAGGTATCGTTACCATCTCCACCATAAAGAGTATCTTCACCTGAACCGCCTGAAAGATAATCATTCCCTGAATTTCCATAAAGTTGATCATTATCATTTTGACCAAATAATCGGTCATCTCCAATCCCCCCATCAAGGGTATCGGATCCTACCCCTCCATATAATTTGTCGTTATCTTCACCGCCAAACAGTTGATCATTACCTGAGCCTGATATTAGAGTATCGTTTCCAGCATCGCCTTGCAGTACATCATTTCCAGAGCCCGATTCAACTTTATCGGCACCTTCACCACCGAACAATTGATTATCTCCTCCAGAGGTAAATAGTGTATCGTTACCGGAACCTCCACGTAAAACATCATCACCAATACCTGAGGTTAGATTATCATTACCTTCACCACCATCTAGTGTATTAATGCCATCACCACCATCTAGTGTATCGCTACCTAACCCACCAACTAGCACATCATTGCCAGACCCCGACTTGAGACTATCATTTCCCTCACCGCCATCTAACGTATTGTGGCCACTTAGTGCCTCTAATCGATCATCTCCAGCATCCCCGTATAATGAATCATTGCCTGAACCACCATATAATATATCGTTATCGTTGTTCCCATGAAGAATGTTGTTACCTGATTCGGCGTGTAATTCATCTTGTCCATCACCGCCAGATAAACTGTCATTGCCTGAACCTGCAAATAACTTATCATTTCCTAAACCGCCTTCAAGTGCATCATTTCCTTCTCCCCAGCAAGAATATCATCACCATCTTGCCCTTGAAGTAAATCAGCTCCTTGCCCACCATCAAGGTAATCAACTCCGCTACCACCAGCTAATGAATCCTCACCTTCAGCACCATATAAGGTATCAGCGCCACTACCAGCAACTACATTATCAGACCCACTGCCACCAAATAATGTATTTGTACCATCACCAAGATCTATCGTATTTTTCCCTGCCTCTCCATATACAATATCGTCTCCGGAACCGGCTGTTATCGTATCAACACCACCTCCAGCATAGAGTGTATTATCACCTTCACCACCTTGAATAATATCAGCACCTTCACCACCGAATAACGTATCACTAGACGCACTGCCTATAAGAGTATCGTTTCCTTCTCCACCATAAACTTGGTGACTTCCTGTCACTGCAGCAATTAATGTATCGTTTCCTGCACCACAACAAGTGTGTCTTGTCCATCATCAGTTAAAGTATCATCTCCTTCACCACCAGAAAGAAAATCGTAGCCTTCTCCACCAACTAAAGTGTCATTTCCATCGCCACCAAAAAGACTATCATTCCCTAATCCTCCTTCTAGACTGTCATTACCAGATCCACCATCAACACTGTCATCACCAACCCCGCATCAATGATGTCAGCACCGGCTCCTGCATAAATAATGTCATCACCTGAGCCTGCGGTAATCGTATCCTCATCAATACCGCCATAAATAATATCGTTACCAGAACCAGCATCAATGGCATTAATACCTGCATCGCCATAAATAGTGTCGTCTCCCTCACCGGCATTTACAGTATCATTACCCGTACCAGCACTTAAAACATCACTACCTAAACCACCAATTAAAAGATCATCATTACTGCCGCCATATAACTCATCATTTTCTTCAGATCCAATAAGTTCATCGTTACCTTGTCCACCGATAAGAATACTTGCATGCTCACCTGCGTGTAAGAAGTCATCTCCGCCCTCACCAACAAGTTTGTTGTTTCCTTCTTCACCATATACAAGATCATTTCCAGAGCCAGCATAAACAGCATCATTCCCAGACCCCGCATAAACAACATCTGCGCCACCGCCTGAATAGACAGTATCATCGCCAGAACCTGACTCAATTGTATCTATTCCGGAGCCAGAAAATATCTGATCATCTCCCTCTCCTGTTAATATTCGGTTTTCCCCATCACCTGAATACACAATATCGTCACCAATACCAGTATCAATAATGTCAGAACCACCTTCAGAATAAACAGTATCGGCCCTTCACCTGTAGTAATTTGATTAATGCCAGAACCAGCAAAAACGAGGTCATCACCCGTACCACTATCGATAATATCGTCACCAAAATCGGTATAAATTGTGTCATTGCCTTCACCAGATTGAATGGTGTTATCACCTATTTCACCAAATATGGTATCAGCGCCATCACCTGAATCGATAAGGTCATTACCACTACCAGCATAAATAAAATCATCTCCATCTCCAGAGTTAATAATATCGTCACCTTGATTGGCATGAATAACATCGTCTCCAGAACCACCTTCTAAGGTATCTGAACCTTGCCCACCATACAGTTGATCATTACCTTCCCCACCAATGAGATGATCATCACCGTCATCACCATAAAGTGCGTCATCACCAAGACCACCAATAACGGTATCATCACCTAATTCACCAAATAACTGGTCATTGCCTTCATTTCCAGATAACTGATCGTTACCATCACCACCAAGTAGCAAATCGTTACCGTGTTGGCCATCGATCACATCATCGCCAGCCCCACCTAGTGCGAAATCATCTCCGGCTCCACCTTGAATAACATCATCCCCTGCATCACCTTGAAGTTCATCGTTTCCTTCACCTCCATAGAGTTGATCGGCACCAACGCCTCCAAGGAGTAAATCATCACCGGTATCACCATAAAGCACATCGTTGCCATCATCACCAATGATAATGTCATTACCATCACCACCTTCAATACGATCATGACCTAATTCACCAAGCAAGGTGTCATTACCTTCATTACCAAAAAGAGTATCGTCACCATCACTACCTAATAACGTGTCAGCACCATCACCACCATGCAATTCATCATTGCCACTACCACCGATTAAAACATCATTACCTTCACCACCAAATAGACGATCATCATTGATATCGCCATCTAAGAAGTCATCTCCAGCTCCACCAATTAATAAATCAGATCCTTGCTGTCCAAAGATCGTATCATCGCCTTTTCCACCATCAATGAGATCGTCGTAAATGTTATGTGCAATGAATTCAACAGATTCAATATCAGTGAGTACATCACCATTAGGATCTTTTATAATAAAATTAATAACTTGATTATCATTCACTTCATCAGCAGTAAAACTAATATCCAGTTCAATTTCACCGTTTTCATTTACTGGTGCTTGAACTGTCTTGATTACACTGCCATTTTGATCTGTCAATTCAATCGTGGCTGTGGTTAATACTGAATTGAGTGTAAATTTTGTTGTTATATTACCGACATCATCCACTAAATAATTACCTAGTCGAGCACCATGGGTAATTTCTTCTGTCGCTACACTTTCAGTGGCATTAAATTGATAAACAGACTGTGATACACCCCAAGAGTCATCATTAGGTGGTGTATTTGAAACCTCCGATGAATGTTGGTCAGATGCATACTCTACATCGCCAAAAACAGTATCCTTTCCTTCACCACCAGAAATAACATCACTACCTTCACCTCCAGCAATATGATCATCTCCAGATAAACCTTCAACTTGATCACTACCTGACTTAGCATTTACGTTATCATCTTCTGATGTTCCCGTGATCGTATCGTTATATTTGGTTCCTTCCATTCTGACCTCTCTGTTATTAATAACAATGATATTAATTAGTAATAAGCGACCATAAACTGCATGGCAGTTATATTAGAATAGGAATAAATAAGTGGATATCCAGAGAGAATAGGTAAAAGTAATTCAGTTAAAATGAAAAAGAGTAAGAAAGAGAAATAGAACCATCAACAAATCGACCAGTTCCTTCACCTCTTTCAGATGAGTTCCATCGATTTCCTGAATAATTATTATATTGAAGAGTAATGGTTCCTGGACGCCAATCAAAATAACCAAAACCATAGGTATAATCTGGATTCCATGGCTGTTGTTGATTTTTATCTAAATAATAAAAAGCAGTACCATTAATATACCAATTACCAAAAATAGAATATTTGCACCCTAATGATAATGTTTTATGCCCATTTAAATATTCAGTTGTTGCTAAATTAAAGTATTCATGTGTGTAATTAAAATTTACCTGACAACCAATACTTCCCTCTGATGTAAACGTAAACCAATCGACAAATGGCTCAACTATAGGAAACTTCCACCCAAGAGACCATGTACCTTGATTAAAATAAGTCACTGACTCACCATCCTTCGGATTGAATCTATTTCCACCATAATTAGCATACACCAAACTTAACGTATAAGGCCGCCAATCACTGTATCCAAAGACATAAGTAAAATCAGGATTCCATACTTGTTGTTGTTCTTGGTCTATATAATAGTATGCAGTACCAGAAATAAACCAACTACCCAAAATACTGTATTTCAATGATAGTGTAGCGGTTTGATTTGTGTTTGTCGGCCCAGTTGTCGCTCCTACTGGTATATTGGCGGGAGAGGTTTCTAGAAGAGGGTAATGGTAACCAACATTTCCACTTAAACCGTGAAAAAAACCTTGCTCATCTTCCATTGCTTAATTGGAAAATAAAATGAACTTTGCACACCATTCCATATGTGATCCGCTTCTGTTGCTATCGATTCTGAAGTGGATCTCTGCGTAGTAATCACAGGTGATATCGGCGCATTTTTATGTTTTGCACTATTAGATAAGAATTCGTCCGCTAACGTTAAAAATGGAAAAAAGAAAAACAGAAAAAAAACAAAGAACAACAAACTGATATATCAATTTTGCTACTTTTTAAGCTCATCAAATTAGGCATCCATCCATAGATAAATCAGCAGTAGGTAAATAAGCTTTTAATACAAAATAAAGCTTATTTACTAATCTAGGATAGATTGATTATAAAAACCAATTACACAACTGCTTGCTTTGATTTTTCCTTATCAAACCAACGCTGTAAAGCTTTTGGAGACATAATGTTTGGGTCTCCCAGTTGATGGTCCTCTGCATTAACTAATTCTGGAGGTAATGTATTTATGATTAACTCTAAATCTTTGTGAGACTTAACTTCTTTATCAAACACTGCAGCCATTTCATTACTATGAAGAGCATTTCTTGCTCTCACTGCTTTCACCAAACCACCAAGTAAGGTATACCAAGTTGTCATTGGACCTTGTGTAATCGATGCCGATTCTTCTGCTGAATCAATAAAGGCAAATGGAACGGTTGTAATCGATTTATTTTTTTCCATAGCAGCAAGAATCCAATCAGTATCAAATGAAAAATCGTATACTGTCGGTGCCTTTAATATATCACTCAAAGCATCTTGCCCATATAATTTAAAAGCAGCTTGAGTGTCTTTAATCCCTTGACTGAATATCTGAACCCCTATCATGCGCTGCATATGGCGTAATGTTTTTATACCAACTCCCCAACGCTCTTCCTGCTTAACTAAAATAGAATCCTTATGCTTACGGTTACCTAGTACAACTTCTGCTTTTTTCTCAGCATAAGGTGCAAGTAATAAACCAATTTGTCCTAAATGAACCGAGTTATCGGCATCCGTATAAACAACGCAATCAACACCATCTTCAAGAGCTTTTTGGCACCCTAAAATAATAGCTCCTCCTTTTTTTGAATCGTTAACATCAACTAAATTTTTTAAAGGTCCCTCTGTAGTAGGAATCGCATCACTTAGTTTCATAATATGAATTTGAGACTCTGATGAAAGTTGCGAAACCATTTTTTTAGCAATGGTATAACTTCCATGAGGGCATCCATCATCAACCGGATACAAAGTCCAGCTAACATTAGTACCTTTTGTTATCCAATTTAATTGGTCTATTTTAGTAAGTAACGAATTTTCACCATTTGGGTTATGTTTTGATTTTTTATTTAATCGATGATGTTCTCCCCACATAGCAAAGACAACTCCTACACTTAGCGGTGTCGATATATTTAATATTAATCGGCGAGACTCAACTAATTTAACAGCTAGTCTAAACATTAATGGAGCAGACTCGGCATCAACAAAATTGTTAAATTCAGAAATCGATATATGTTCAAAAGAAATAAGCTTATCTGCCAATAATAATAATTTATTCTGATCTTTTTCACAGGTTAGATCAAACGTGTTATCTGAATTAGAAATAATATCTGAAATGATTTTTCTATCCATGGTTTAGTCTTCCTTTTAGTTATTGAAATAACATATTTAAAAAAACATAGGAAAGAGAAATATAAAAAACCATTAATAAAAAAAATAAGTACTTCTGCCTTGAATCGTTGTTTTTATGTCCTAGGCTAGATAAAAGCATTCAATCGTATGTTTGAGTTAAGGCTATGGGAAAGGATACCAATGGAATACATTTTAGTTGTAGATGATGACCCCGTCAGTCTTTTATTTATGTCCTCACTACTAAAACGTTGTGGTTATCAGGCTATATCCGCTAAAAATGGACTTGAAGCCATGATTATTTTACAAGATAACCCTCAAATACAATTTGTATTAAGTGACTGGATAATGCCAGAAATGGATGGCATTGAATTATGTAAACGATTGAAAGAAATAGCATTTGATCGCTATATTTTCTTTGTTTTATTATCAGGTAAAAATGACCAGCACTCTATAATTAACGGAATAAACGCTGGTGCAGATGATTTTATTGTTAAAGGTACTGATGCTAAAGAGCTAGAAGCTCGTGTAAAAGCAGGCTTTCGCACACTAGAACTACACAATAAAATAATCGAAAAAAACCAAGAATTGGACTCAGCTTACGCAACAATACGCAAAGATCTTGATTCTGCTGGCGATCTTATACGTCAATTATTACCAACCCAAACCAACTTTATTGGCGTGGAATTAAATTATATTTCCATACCCAGTGCACAAATTGGAGGAGATATGTTGGGATACATGCAGTTGGATCCTGATCATCTCGCTTTTTATCTTTTTGATGTCGCAGGACACGGTGTGTCATCTGCATTAATGTCTTTTTCAGTTCAACAAAGTTTATCTGTCATTGACGGACCATCATCAATAGTAAAAGACACTCAAAATCGAATTATTCCTCCAGAAGAAGTGATTAATAAACTTAATAAACTCTATATCAGTGACGATAAGATCCAACTTTATTTCACCATGATTTATGCCGTACTAAATGTCAAAACTGGCGTAATACATTACTGTTCAGCAGGCCATCCTCCGCTAGTTTGGCTACACAATGTTACGAAAAAAGCTGAGTTAATTGGTCATGAGAACTTTGTTGTTGGTGCTTTTGATTTTGTTGATTACCAATCATCGCAAATACAACTAGAACCAAACGATAAAATCTGGTTGTACTCAGATGGAATAACTGAGGCGGAAAACAAACCAAAAACGAAACAATTTACCGAAAATGGGCTTAGAAAAGCCATTATGGACATTCACAATCACCCAACCCATTTACAAACTGAACTGCTCGTTAATCGAGTAAGAACTTGGCAAGAATCAAACTTATTTGATGATGATGTTAGTGTTCTTGCTGTTGAGTGGAAAGGCTATTCAAAACAAGAGGATGACTCATGCAATACGAAATTAACAACCAAGGTAAATGCACAGTTTTTCAGATAAATGAAGAACGATTTGATGCAAAATTAGCACCTCAATTTCGTAAAGAAGCCGAGGAACTATTAAGCCAAATAGGTGACCATCTCATTCTTGATCTTGGCAGTGTCAAATTCATGGATAGCAGTGGGCTTGGTGCTATTATGGGCGTATATAAATTATGTAGAGGAAAAACCGTTAGTGTCGTTCACCTTCAAAAGCCAGTTGAAGATTTATTAAAGCTAACCAGAATGAATAGACTTATTCCCAACTATTCAACCCTAGAAGATGCAATGCTAACGTCAGCATAATAAAGGAACGATTATGAAAGGAATGATTTTAGCCGCAGGTAAAGGCACACGAGTAAAACCAATAACTCACACAATACCAAAACCAATGATCCCGATTTTAGGTAAACCAGTAATGGAATCTATGATCGAACTTTTTGTTAAACACAACATAAATAAGATCATGGTAAACACAAGTCATTTATCTGAAGTTATTGAAGGATACTTCAGAGATGGTCATCATTTCAATGCACAGTTATCTTACTCCTACGAAGGTGAAATCATTGACGGTGAATTCAAAAGTAAGACATTAGGTTCCGCAGGTGGAATGCAAAAGATTCAACAATTTTCAGGATTTTTTGATGATACTTTTGTCGTGGTATGTGGTGATGCTTGGATTGATTTAGATTTAACAAAAGCAATCGAACATCACAAAGAAAAAGGGGTATAGCAACTATTGTAACAAAAGCCGTTCTCACAGAAGATATTCATAAATATGGTATTGTTGTATCAAATGAACACGGCTTAATTACGAACTTCCAAGAAAAACCAACCGCCAATGAAGCTTTATCAAACCAAGCTAATACAGGTATCTATATTTTTGAACCTGCTATCTTTGATTTTATACCTACAGAAGGTGAATACGATATCGGCAGTGAATTATTTCCTTTATTAGTTGAAAAAAATATTCCTTTTTATTCTGTAAATATGGATTTCCAATGGTTAGATGTTGGTAATATTACTGATATTTGGGATGTTACAAATGATATTCTGAATGGAAAAGTTAATGGTTATCCTATCCCAGGGACTCAGATCAAAGCTGGAGTCTGGGTTGGGATTAATACCGTTGTTGATTTTGAACATTGCAATATAACTCCTCCAGTTGTTATTTCTAGTGGCTGCCATATTAAAAATGGAGCAACAATAGAAGGTCCAACAGTCATAAGTGCAAATTGTATCGTTGATTCAGAAGCTATCATTCGCAATTCATTAATATATGACTACATTCATATCCGTGATTTCATGTTGCTTGATCAAAAAACGGTTTTTGATAACTATTGCATTGATAGAGATGGAAACAGTGATTGCTTTGCCAAAATGACAAAGGAGAGCGTTTCTTCAGTCATGAAAGATGCTTTATCTGATTTATCAACTTTTACACAAAGCACAACAGAAAAGTAATAAAGGAAAGCAAACATGGTTAATGCTATTTTTTCTAACACTTATCTCAGCTCTCTTGAAGCTTCTCGAACGGTATCTAATGACATAAGAGAATATTGGGGAGCATTAAACATTAGTGAAGATATTATTAATGAAGCAGAGCTATGTTTAGTTGAAATGGTAAATAATACATATGAACATGCTTACCTCAATCAAGAAGGTTCTTTGATTGAGGTAAAGTCATATCTACAAACAGAAAATATCTTATTAATTGAGATATCAGATTATGGATATGCTCTAAACACAAATGGATTAGCTCAACAAATCCCTAACGATTTCATTACTCCAGAAAAAGATAAACCAGAGACATGGCTAACATCAGGCCGTGGTTTTTTAATCGTCGAGCAATTAATGGACAGCATTATTTATGAGAATAAAGATGGTAAAAATACATTTTACTTAAGCAAGCGACTAAGCTAAAAAACTATTTATTTTCCTCTTCAGTCATCATAGGAGTAAAACTTCTTCTTTGCAGTACCTCTACTCCACTCTTACCTGAATTGCCTATATTAGCTTTATGTATTGGATTGTATTCTGATTCAGGGGCTTCTTTTTGATTTTCTTCTACCGACTTTAAATCCTTTATTTCTACATTTCGATAGTTAAACTCTTCATCTGGAGTAATTATCACTATTTGTTCGGATTTATTTTTACGTGGATTATCTTGAGGGTAAATATCGGTAGGCTCAATCTCTGCGGATTCAGTACGAGGAGTAAAACTTTGACGCGGTGTAAAAGAGCGATTTAATCCAGTTAACTTACCTTTTTCAACCGGTTTCATTGATTTTGATGAATAATAATTTGGTACATCAACTGGAAGATTTTTTGGGGTCGAGTTATTCGCTTTCAGGCCTAATTTAGGTCCTTTGAATACGAAAAGTTGTAATTTTTCTTCCCAAACTTGCAAAATAGCCAACTCTCGCTGCCACTCAGAATCAAGAGAGACGCCAATATCAGTAGTTGTCAATTGTGTTGATAATTGCGTATTTATTTGTTCATATCGTCGATGTAATGCTTTTTGTAATTGAACCCACTCAGTGCCACCAGTGAGTAAATAGCGAGTACTATTTGCCCAATATTCATATGCTTTTATATCATTATATTTATTTGCTTCTATTGCCGCTAATGCTTCTGATAACCCTGCATATTGCCACATCGCCTGAGAACCTAGTTTTGATTCTGAAGCAATAATTTGATTTGTTAATCTATGCCAATAATCAGCCGCTCGTTTATCTCTAGAAGTATTCGATAACATCGTCCCTTTACTATAAATCGATAGATTAAAATCAACGACCTGAGCTTCAGCCCGAAAGAGAAAAAAACAACTAAATAACATAAAAAAACGCATCGTCTTCATCGAAAAGTCTCCACTAAACAATGTCCAGGATGTGAAAATCGAGATTTGAATTGAACATCACGATACTCTTTTGATTTTTCTGGTTGGTATAGTTTCCCTTTAGTTTTATAAAGTAAAGCTTCTAAAACACCGGCATTAGTCTGTAAGGAAATACTTTTTTCATAACTACTGTTTAATTCATAGCGTCCCTCATACCAGCCTCTTTCAGGGTCATATAACTCTTGTACTAATACCATTAAACGATCGGTATAATCAGATTTCCATAAAGCCCACATCTGAAAAGCAACTCGTGTTGAAATTAACGCTAGTTCATCATATGAAGTACCATCTTCGGCTAAAGTTATCCAAGGTGTCCCTAAGGCGTAAATAGCGTCATAAACGAAATAAGGCTCACCAGATACGATATGTTCCCCTCTTGCTGTATATATTCGTTCATGCTCCCATCTAGCCTCTTGAATTCGATAGATTGAATCAGCCATAGCTGACATCACCTCATCCGTATGTGTTGCATCACTTGATGAGTCATCTGAAATTTTATCCCAATTAAATTCTAATCCTAAACGCAAATATGGTGTGCTATAAACAGGGCGTAAAACATCAAAAATGCGCGGATCTCGACCATCAAAAATAAAATCAATACCATACATAGTTGCGACGTTATAAGGATCTATTCGCATGGCTTTTTGGGGGACGATCTGCCAATCAAGATAACCATATGATGTATACTCTTCTACACCCAATCGTCCCTCTTTATATCTCGCAACATTTCCTTGATAGACACTTGCACCAAACAGTTCTCCCTCCTCATTTACAAGCTCACAAAAATTCCATTTAAGTACTGCCTTATCAATATATTCTATGAATTGAGGATTATATTGCTTAACAATAGCAAGAACGATCAACAGTCGACCAATATCAATAGAAGACCATCCAATATCATTCGGCTGATTTCCATAGTCCACCATTTGTCCTGTCTGAGTGCTATACACTTTATTAGGAATTTGACCAATACTTAAAGGCATATCATTTAAAAAAGTGAGAACCAATGACAACCGTTCGTCGTGCTCTTTACTCGTAATAAATTTAAATTCACGAGCAGCAGTTAATGCCATAAGATAATCAGCAATACCAGACATATTTGTGGTTGGATAATTATCAATACTATTAACAAGGCCTGTCGTTAACTGAGTATTATTTTCCATATATACCCAAGCAAGGCGAGCCCATTCAAGCTCACCTTCTGTTAATTCGCCATATCTTCCTTGCCTAATTGCTTGTGATTGACTTATCGAGTTCACTCCATCTTGAACTCCTTGATATAAAACTCCACAAGATGACAATAAGAAGCTTATTAAAATAACAACTACGCCCTTTAGCATCCATTTCCCTTCAATAAAACTATAAACGTGAAGGTTTCATTGGTTTTCTTGGCAAACATTGTCCTTCATAACCAAATGGCGATTCTAGCGCTTTCTCCCATAGACTTGGAACGGCGTTTTCTTTATATGTTAATAATTTACCTTGCTCTTTAAAAAGTAAGATTTCTAACGTGATCCCATTGTTATTTGAAGTAAAGGTGTTAATTAAACCTGTTCCGTTTTCAAACATACCTTCATAGAAACCTTTTTTTCTATCGTATAGATTAGAAACATGATCGAATAATAAATCAGTATATTCTGTATCCCACAGCGCCCACATCCCCATCGCACCTTTAACTGCAACTGCTGAGTATTGTGGTAAAAACTCACCATTTTCCGAAATAGTATTCCAAGCAAATCCATCTGTATAAATAGTGTCATAAACAAAATAAGGGGCACCAGCTAACTGATGTTCTGTTCTTGCGGTAATAATCCCTGTTTGCTTATAACGCTCTTCTTGTACTCGATATATATTTAGAGCAAATTCTGCCATCCAACCATTCGAATAACTTGTATCATGAGGACTCTTATCTGTGGTTAAGTCCCATCCAAGTTCTATCGCATCCAATACATAGCTTTCTGTTACTACATAACTGTGAGCCTTCAGCTTCCTTGGGTCTCTTGTATCGTAAGGAATGTCATAACCATATAAATTAATGGTTCCATATGGCTCAGGCATTGATGCTTGTGTCGTATCAAATCCCCACAGTTGAAAACCTTTTGCTGCATATTCTTCGTAACCTAATCGACCTTCTTGAAGGTATTGCACAGGTTTTCCATTCTCTAATAACGCCCCAAACATGGTTCCATTTTCATCTACAACATTACAAAAATTCCAACGTAAAACAACCGAATCAATGCTCGTTGCAAACTCTGGATATCTATTTTTCAATATATGAAGCCAAATAAGTAAACGCCCTAAATCAAGAGCAGAGTAACCAATTTCGCCAGGTTGATTACCATAATCCACTTTTGCTCCATTCTGAGTGTTATATGCTTTATTTGGTAATTCACCTTTAAATAAATCCAATGTATTTAGTGTTGTGAGAAATTTGATTAAGCGAATATCAAACTCCTCTTTTTCTATAATTCCAAGCTCATAAGCACTCGTCATCCCAGCTAAATACGAAGCAGCATCCCACCATGTTACTGAAGGATAATTATTTACCGCATTGACCAACCCCGTAGATTCTTGATAATTATTTTCAAAATAAGTCCAGGCTATACGTGCCATATCCATTTCTTTTTCGGTTAACTTACCTTGGCGAGCCATTGGAGTGACCCAATGATCTTTTTTTTCTACTATATCTTCAGAAAAATGGTTGTATTTATTTCCGCAGCCCGCCAAAACTAAACCCAGCAAACCTATTGAGATATAACGCATCATTATCCTCCTTAATCTTGCTACGATTTACTTAGCGCCAACGCTTAAAAGTGGGCCATTTTCGATATACGCAAGAGACTCAAGTACTATCCCATTTGTGTTAGCTGTTATCGCTTTATTCTTTGTACCATCAGATTCATAACGTCCTGAAAACCATCCTTTCTTTTCAGAGTAGAGTGTATTCACTTCATTAATTAATATATTGGTATAATCTGTTTTATATAACGCATACCAACCAAAAGCAGCTTTGGTAGATAGTGATTTGAATTCTGATGCATCTTCACCTGTATCTGTAATTGCGTTCCACTCTTTACCATCAGAAAAAACGGTGTTGTAAACAAAATATGGTGCCTGATCTAAATTATCCTCACTAACCGCAGTCACAATTCCCGTATCTCTATAACGGTTCTCTTGAGCCTGATAAACACGATGAGCAAAAATTTTAGATACACTATCAGCACCAAACTCTAACCCATCTAATATATATGACTCACTAACGACATAGTTATGTGCATGATATTTTGCAGGATCACGCAAGTCCGTTGGTATCTCAACACCACTAATGGTTTTAAATTCTAGATAATCGATATATTTCATCGCATTAAATACATCTCGCCCCATTAAGGACATGGATTTAGATGCGTATTCTTCATACCCAATACGACCTTCTTGTACTAATTCAAATCCATCAGATGTAGCAGAAAGGCGGGCTCCATATAAATAACCCTCTTTGATCATGTCACCTACATGCCATGCATTAAGAACATTATTTACCGATTTATTAAATTCTGGATACTGCCAAATCAAAATATTAAATGGTACTAAGATTCGTCCAATATCAATAGCCGACCAACCAATACCATTCGGAGTCGGACTATTACTATAATCCACCATTTCTAATGTAATCGTGTTATATGCTTTATTTGGTAATCGATTATTGACTAAAGGCAGTCGAGCAAGTGTATGTAGCGCCTTTTCCATACGAATATTAAATACATCTTCAGTAATTACATTCAACTTTTCAGCTGAAATTAGCCCATTAAATACGATGCCGTATCCCACATGGTGGTAGATGGGTAACCATCAACTGAATTTACAAGTCCTGTATTTTCTTGATAATTATTTTCGAAATACTTCCATGCGGTATTCGCCCATTGATACTCTTCTTGAGTTAATATTCGACTAGGTTTGAGTGGGATTTTTTCTTCATGTTCAAAAGTAATATTCCCTAAAACCTGTGACGTCTCACGAGTTTCAATTGCAAATGAAATAAACAACGCAGTCGCTAACCCTAGTATAAATACGATATGGTGGCGAGCATTTATCAATGCCTTTCTAAATTCCATATTTGACTTCCTCTTGCCCTTGTTCTGATTGATTTTGTTGCTCATCATCGTTTGATTTAGGACTCCAAAATGCCGAAGCTATCATTCCCCACATAGCCAGCATATTGTTAATAATCCAAAATGTATTTAGTACTAATCCACCAAATGAATAACTTCCATAAGCACCAGTTGAATATCCCGTCCATGCGTAAACAACGCTAAACAAACTCAAACTAAACACAGCGATTTGTGGGATCACCAACTTAACAAAGTTACCACTCTGCCTCTCTTTCGGTGTTGTAGGAAAACTAATTTTCTTCCCTCTAAGAACAGTCCATAGCGCTTTAAAATTAACTGGAAAGAAAGATAAAAAATTTGTTTTACCTTTATAACCAGCCACTCCCATGTCCCAACCATCATTGCTAATTCAGCCGTCAAAACAAAAGGTAGGAAATGCAAATAAAAGGTCACATCATAAGCGCTAACTGGAGCAATACTTGTTAAGAAATAAACAATAGGACAAAGTAAAAAAATGATGTTCCAAATTGCCGATAAATTGGACCAGAAACTCGCTCCATACATAAGTTTTTGTTTAAGACTCATCCCTTTTCTAAACAATGGATTATCATTCATGAAAATATCAATCGAGCCGCCTGAATATTTAAACCGTTGTACTGTCCACGTCTGTAAATCTTGTGGGGACAACATTTTACTTTCGACTTGAGGATGTAAAACAGACCGCCAATTACGCTCTGAATCTGAATGCAAAACTAAAGAAGTATATAAATCTTCAGACACGTGGAACTTATACGGAGTGAATTCAGTATCAATAAAGATCTCTTGTTTCAAATTATCCGAAACATCTTTATCAACGACCTTTTCCTTTGTCATTTTTCTAATCTGTTTTTCTATTTCAGATTGTTCTTTTATGATTTGCTCACTATAACTACGAAGCGCAGCTTCCATGACCGCTTCTCGTCGATGTATGGAGCCAGCTCCACAGCAAAACGATGCATTAGCCCAATTTCTACGACGTTGTATTACGTCATAAAACATTTGTGGATCATTAACAAAAGGATCTTCACCTAATGTCACCGGCCCATATATTTTTTCTATGCCTCGACCAATACATGCAGACCAATTTCCCAATTTACGCTGCATAAATTGCGGTAGTCTTTCACCTTCAGGTATATCAAAGAACCATTGAGGAGTTTGTACCCATGCAACATCTGGATCTCTAAAGTACCCTAAGGTGTGTTCTAAAATCGTTGGAAATGGTCTTGTGTCTGCATCACAGATAACAACAAAATCACCGTAGGTTTGTTCCATTGCGTTTCGTAAATTTCCGGCTTTAAATCCTGTATTACCTTCTCGAGTAATATATCCGATATTCATTTCTTCAGCTAATTTAGCCATTTCTTCACGTTTACCATCATCAAGAATAAAGATTTTAATATCAATATCATGAGGATACGTTATCTTTTGAGCATCAAGTATACTCAATTTTACCAATTCAGGTTCTTCATCATAAGAAGGGAAAAAAACATCCACACTAATTGGTCTATTTTCATCAGTTTCAAGAACACATTCTTTTATTTTATATGGAGCGGGCTTTCTTGGTTCATCCTGAGTTTTCCAAAGATTGAAAGTAAATAAGACCGAGCCAATAAAAGCACACGATTCTGCAAAAGCTAAAGGCAAAGAAAACCATAATGCATCGTAGTTAAGAGCAAAGCTCCAACGCCACCATAAATACCAGATACCCAAGGTTAAATTACATGTTGCCAAATATTGATAAGTTAATTCACGAAAATGACTGTGAGGGACAGGTTCGGGAGGGCTTCTATCTTCATATTTACTAAAGTAAAAATCCATTTATTTTCTCCAAGATGAATATGGTAACCAGCATTAAAAAATCGAAATAGCTAATACAAACAACTTAGGATAGAAAAGAGCAAAAATGTAATTAAAAAAATGTTTTTAACTCAAACAAAGTATCTTTTTTATATATCTAAGCAATAGCTGATAATTTTTCTCTTTCAATTAACTTTAATGACCAATTTATAATATTATCAATAGATTGAGGTTTACTGATGTAATACCCTTGTACGTAATCACAACCTAGCTCTTGCAACTCGCAGAATAAGTGTTCATCTTCAACACCTTCAGCAACCACATTACACCCTAAGCTATGAGCAAGATAAATCGTTGACGCTACAATTGCATAATCACTATTGCCAATGGCCATATTTCGAATAAAAGATTGATCAATTTTAATTTGATTAAATGCCAAGACTCTTAATAAAGATAAAGAGGAATATCCTGTACCAAAATCATCAATGCTGATGTAAAAACCTAACTCTGATAATTTAGATAACATTAGATAGGCGGCATCAACATCTGACATTAAAGCACTTTCTGTTATTTCTAAGATCATACTAGATGGCTCAAGATGCTTATTGGCTACCATATCAAACAATTGGTTATACAAATCATCGTCATATAAATCTAACGTTGATATATTTAGATGAACTTGGAAATTTAAATTGTCATTTTTTAATCTAATAATATCTGAAGTAACTTGGCTCACAACCCATTTCGTTATCCCTTTGATATAATTGTTTTTTTCTGCAATCGAAATAAATTTATCAGGAGGAATCATGCTTCCGTCTTTTTGTGGCCAACGAATCAATGCTTCATAACCATGTAGAGTTTTATCCATGCTATTGACGATTGGTTGATAGTACAGCTCAAATTCTTTATTCGGAATCGCATGAACTAATTTACTTAAGATATCAACTTCATCATTAATAGATTGTGCATAATTTTCTGAATAAAAGTCTATAACCAAACCTAATTTCTTAGCCTTATAACAAGCAATATCAACTCGTTTAAGCATCTCATCTACGCTATCTATATCATCAGAGTAAATCACATTGCCTATAATTGGTTGAAGTATGAAATTTTTCCCTTTCATTTTAATTGGTTGGATGAGCAATTCATATACATCTAAAGCTATACTATTTATTTTATCTTTATTCGTTAAATTACCAATAATCAATATCTCATTATTATCATAAAAAATTGATACATTAGGATCATTACGATGTTTTTTAACGATTAAAGATGCATAGGATAATATACTATTAAATGTTCTATCAGAAGAGTATTCAATCAAAGCTCTATGATTCTGAATTTTAATTTTAGTAAGGTTAAATGGAATGCGATTTTCAATTCTACCTTCAATCACAGCTCGGTAAACTCTTGATTTATTAGTGATAACATTGCTATGATCTTGTGTTTGAACATTCTGATTTATTTTATTTGTCACTAATATACAGACAAATGCTAATTGTGTTAAAAATGTAACACTAATTAGCATTGATAAGTCTATATAATTTTTAACCCCTTTTTCCAAAAGAGAGTTTTCAATATAAATAAATCCTATAAAATAAATAAGAAGCAATATAGATATTAATATCTTCTTTGATAACTCATTATTTTTTATAATATCATAAATACCTTTAGATAATAAAACCAAAGATACAACATTGGCAAACAACAATAATTTTAAGATAACGTCATTATCCATACAAATACAACCTCAACATATCTATGACATTAAAAAGAATAGTACTACCCTAAAGCTATTTCTAAATCCAACTTATTTTTCTTAAAGATAGTATTCAATTTAATGAGTGTTTCTGATTGTATTTGTCTTACTCTTTCCTTTGATAAATCCAAATCTCTACCTAAGTCTTCTAGCGTCTTAACTTTACATCCAAACAACCCATATCTATTAATAATAATTTCTTTTTCTCTATAATTTAGTGAATCAATCCAAGAAGATAAATTCTTATCTAAATTATCTTGAGATAAAGAACTGTCAGGTTCCAAAGCTCTATCTTTCGAAGAAAGCTCAAGAAATTTAGGTGGTGTTTCATCACTACTGGCTGAATGGCAAGTAAGTTGACTTGGTATTAAGCTTATAATTTTATTTACTTTAATTTGTTCTTCTTCACAATAAGAAGAAATATCCCTGATCGAAGGTTCACGCTTTAACGATTTAGATAATTCACGAGCAGCTCTCAGGTAAATATTTAACTCTTTTGTTATATGAACAGGAAGACGAACCGTTCTAGAATGATTGAAAAGCGCACTCTCAATCGATTCTCTAATCCACCATACCGCATAGGTTGAAAAACGATAGCCTAATTCTGGGTTAAATTTTTCTATCGCCTTAATCAAACCTAAATTGCCTTCTTCGATAATATCTAAAATGGCTAAATCTGTTTGATTCCTTGTTCGATATTTATTAGCAACTTTAACAACAAGTCTTAAATTAGATTCGATTAATTTATTCCTCGCCGATATATCCCCTTTTTTATAAAGTCTGCTATAAATCAATTCCTCTTTTGCTGTAAGTAATTGATAACGATTTATCTCTTTCAAATATATTGAATAAGAATCTTTTAGATCCTGTTCTTCACAGGCTTTCATATCTAACTTTGCATAAGCCATAACATATCCTTGTACCTAGCTGTTTTATATTTATTGTTATCAACTGTTTTTTCAGTTGTGAATAAACTATGGTACAAACCCTAACAAGCGGCAATACCGTAAACTATTTTTCATTAAAAAAAAGAAAGAATTGTTGCCACGATCACAACTAATTAATATTCATTCTCAGAATTAAGACGACAATATATTGACACTGACTTATTTACAAGATAGACAATAAAAACATCACCATAAATAGAAACGATAAAATAACATTTACATTCAAACGTCTTTTAAGATAGAAACTTACTGTTTGTCTTAGAGTCTTTAAAATAAACTAATAATTGATATTTATAACAATAAATTTCAGATAAAAACAAAAGATAATTATCTGTTTTTCGATTTTTTTATCCTATGCTTTGATCATAGGTCTGCATTTGGTCTCTTAGAAACAAGGATTGTTTATGGCGCTACTGAATCGTTTTTCTATAAAATCAAGGGTTCTAACCATTACTTTTATTCCCTTACTTATTCTATGCTTATTTTTAAGTAAAGAAATACATCATCAGATAAAAAACATTAATACTCTAAACATTCTTAAAAAGAATTTAGAGTTAAATAGATTATTATTTTCCTATACGAATTCAATGCATTTTGAACGAGAAAATCTATTGCTTAGTGAAAACAATTCAACAATAAAAACAGATAGTGATATTTATATAAATAATATGCTACTCCAAACGACAGATGCAGACTCATCAGAATTGCATAGTGCTATAAACAAATTAGAGCGCATTACTAATGAGAAAAGTTCGCTAAGCGACATCATAAATCGCTCTGAATTACAAATGAACAATATCAGTAATGTGTATAATATTTTAGCGAAAAAAAACACCGTTATTCCTTTCATTAGCATTAATCAAAAACTAGCTTTACTACATCGATTAGAACTAATCAATTATTGGACCTTAAATGAAAATTGGTACACTCAACTAAGCACTCTGTTACCATCTCAACAGTTTGAAAAACAAATTGATCGTCTCCATTACCAGCAGCAACTATACGCAAAAGAACTGATTCAAATAAAAAACTTCAATTTAGACCTTCAAGAGTTGAAAAAATCATTCACGGCAAAATCACCATCTCAAATAAATATTGATAACTATTTATCTCTTACGAAAACAGCAGTAAACACTACCTTAACAGAGTTAACGCAAGAGATCATAAGCGAATTAAAGAACCAACAGCTTATTGCTACTGGTCAGGTTATTTTACTAATTTCTATTTTTTTGTTCATTTCAGTTATTGGTTTATCTCTATCAGTACGAATCCGCTCCTATTTAAAATTAATATATTCATCAATGTGTAAAATAGAAAGAAGTCATAATTACAGTATGAAGTTACCTATAGATGGAAATGATGAACTATCTTTCTTTTCAAAGAAAATAAATAAGTTAATAGCTAAACGTCGCTTAAGTGAAGAAACATTAATTTCTGCTAAAGAAGAAGCAGAGAACTCCAACCATGCAAAAACAACATTCCTTGCAAATATGTCACACGAGATAAGAACTCCACTCAATGGAATTATAGGAATGTCGAGCGTGTTAGCTGAAACTAAACTCACCCCAATTCAACTGGATTACCTAAATACAATAGAAACGTCATCACAAACCTTACTAATTTTAATTAACGATATTTTAGACTTATCAAAAATTGAAGCAGGAAATTTTGCAATTTATACTCAACCTAGCAACATACGTGAAATTATATTCGATACTCTTTCCGTTGATATAGCAAAAGCAACCGAAAAGAATCTAGATTTACACGTTTTTATTTCTCCTGATGTTCCAAACTATCTAAATCTGGATGAACATAGAATCAAACAAGTTTTAATGAATTTAACGTCTAATGCGATGAAATTTACATCAAAAGGGTTTATTTCTATTTCGATAGAGTTCTCACATTTAATGGCGAATAAAGGAAACTTAACCATTTCTGTCAAAGACTCTGGCATCGGTATAAATACCAATGTAAAAGAAAATATTATCAACCCATTCATACAAGGCGATAGCTCAATCACTAGACGTTTTGGTGGTACCGGATTAGGGTTAACAATCACCAATCAACTTATTGAATTAATGGGAGGAAAATTAGACATAGAGTCAGAACCAGAAAAAGGGAGTTGCTTTTCTTTCCGCATAAAAACTGATTTTATTAATAAAAAATTTCAAATACCAGAAAAGCTTAAACAACGAACGATTATATTAGTTGATGATAACTCAGGATTGTCTAAACAATTAACTCAAGAATTACATCGCTACCAAATTAAAAATATCATAGTTAAAGATACATCCGACAAAATCACGATTTTTGATAGCAGTAAAGCGATTATCTTATATTGCGTTACTAGCTGCTTAGAAGAAAACTGTCGAGATAAACTAATCAGAATTCACAATCAAAATTTAAATACACCTTTAGTTCTTGTTCAAAAACACAAAAGCCGTATCAATACGCTTGATTCTATTATTGATGGCTTAGTAACGTTCCCTATATTAGGACACCGTTTTATTAAAACCTTAGAAAACTCACTAAGTATTCATTTAGAAAATCTAGAATCTATCAACAATATACTTCATCCGGCTTCTTTAAATTCAAAGAAATTAAAGAGAAAAAAAGAGTTAAGCAAAGAGCATATCCTTATTGTTGAAGATAACCTTGTAAATCAAAAAGTAGCGTCGTTATTTCTTGGTAACTCAGGATACACTTTTGATATAGCAAGTAATGGACAAGAAGCTGTTGAAAAATTCACAGATAGCAAAGCATACAACATCATTCTTATGGATTGTATGATGCCTATAAAAGATGGATTTACAGCAACAAAAGAAATTAGAAAAGTAGAAAAAGCGCAAAATAGGAAGAAAATACCTATCATCGCTTTAACTGCCAGTATCCTAGATCAAGATATATCAAAATGCTATGAATCAGGGATGGATGATTTTATAGCAAAACCTTTCAAAAAAGAGATTTTATTAGAAAAAATCATGACGATAAAATAAGGATAACGCATGACTTCGGCTTTTAATCCAACATCGGGTACTCTCAATCTGTCAAACTTCGATATACTTATCGTCGATGACTGCCAAATATCGTCCATGTATTTATTTCAGTTAGTTAAACAACTTGGTTTTACACAAATAGATAAAGCTTACTCATATCAAGATGCCATAAAATGCTGTGCAAAAAAAAGATACGCATTACTCTTCATTGATTTTCATCTTGAACAAGCGATTAATGGCTCAGAATTACACGATCTACTTAAGGAAAAAGGCTTTATATCTCCTTATGCAAGAGTTATTACGGTATCAGGAGATAACACCACACAAACGGTTATTGGCACGATTTCAAAAGGACAGGGAGACTATCTATGTAAACCAATAAATAAAGCCACGCTGCAAAACAAAATACAAAATGCCTTTTCTGAATATCAGCTTTTTAAGAAGCTGTATAAACTTTTAGAACAACATAAATATGACGAATTATTATCCACAGCAGTATCAATAGCTGCTCATAAAAACATTGTTGAACTCGACATATTTCTTATTGATTTCCTCTATGAGCACGATAAAAACCTTCTGTTAAAACTGACACAGGAAACAACGTTTAGTAATAGAAAAAACTACATTCTGGCGCGTTTAAAAGTACAAAATGAAAAAAAATTATTGCATCCACTTAACTTAATACAAGCAACAACACAACTTTGCGAAAAACATCCATTATTCGTTCAAGCGTTTGATTTTTTAAGCTTATTACAAATAAACATTCAACATTATGAAGAATCATTAAACTCAGCTTTAAATGCGTTAGCCCTAACAACAAGATCTCCACATCGATCCTTATCCGTATTAAAGCTATCTTTAATATGTAATGACAAAAGTGAATTTCTAAAAGCAAGCCACCTACTTGCAAGTCATTTACCTATTTCTTCTCCTAGCTGGTGTTCGTATCTATCTGAATGTTTAAGTTATTTTAACAGTTATATTCAACAAACCACATCAGAAATAGATAAGAAACAATTAATTTTAGAACAAAAAAACTTCGTACGTCGTTGTGAATACCGTCTAACTGAAAAACAAAAAGTGCAACTAAATATTCTATACAATTATTCAATAAGCAAACGCTTAATTGAAGAGGGGCAAATAGCAAAAGCAAAAAGATTAACCTTAAAAGCCACCACCTCTTTTTATGATAACCTGCACCAACTCAACACGATTGTATTGATCGAATTAATGTATTTACTTTCTTTTTTTGGTGAGCTTTGGCTTATGACCAAGGTCAATACTGTATTGAAAACAAAAACAAATTTAGATAACTATTGCCGAGATTGTCTTAATATATTAAAAAATGATTCTGAGCTAATTCAATCTATAGCTCAATTATCCATTACGATAGAAAAACTTTCTGATTCTAAAACTGAACAACCGACATTTGATCAGCTCTCGAACGAGCTACAGCGCCATCCCTACTCCTCTGAATTGTGTATTAATTTTTTAGAAAAAATTATTAAATTAAGCCAAGATCTCCCTAATAATTTAAACAAAACAATAGATTTAATTAACGAAATGCCACTTTCCTTAGAACTAAACCTACGCCGAGATGCGATATTAAAACAATTACATGCTCATATAGATATTGATAATGAATTATCATTGCACGTATCTCAATCTCCTTCGACATTGAATATTCCTTCATTTATTGCAAACAGATAACGCAAGCAATTAACGTAAACCAAAATAAAAAAGCCACGTAGTACTACGTGGCTTTGCAATAATCACATGGATTATTTTAATTTAATACCATTCCCATTGAGTACCATCTACAACAAACTTTTTCTGTTGTGGATCACTACCATCATATAACCAAATTTCAACAACACTTTCATTCAAGCTATCAGCAATTGCAAATTCAATATCAACAGCCCCATTAGTTAATGGCACATCTATAATTTTACTTCCATAATCAACAATATACCCTCCATCATCTTTCTCACTAAAACTCGAATAAACAGATAAATGTGCACGAGATGGTAAACTACCACTCAAATCGACAATTAACCGTTGATCATCTATTGGATTAAATGAAAACCCTTCAGGAGCAACTAGATCTTGTGTTCTTATTGGTTCCGGTTGATCATCTGCTGCTGGAGAACTTCCACTAGCATTCCCACCAGATGATGAACCTCCGCTATCACTACATGCCATTAAGAACAGTGCTGTTATCGATACAATAGCTATCTTATCCAAAATAATATTTTTCATAATAACGTCCTTTTCTTAATAGTATTTATTCGCAATAGCATTAGTTATGTCATACCAATCTGTATGAGTTTCACCACCTGATGTTGTGTAATCTGCAAATTGAGGATAGGCAACAACAAGGTCAACACGCTCTCTTGGCCATTTCCACTCATCATAAATAAGCAGAGCCCACGGCATATTATTGCTAGTTTTAAAATAACGAGACGTATTAGGATCACTCGTATCTTCTGCTAACTGATAAAAATTAGTATCAAATTTTTCAGTTGGTGCTTGGTCAGCTAAGTGAACCTCATAACTTCGACCTGGTGCTTGGGCAAAACTTGGACCATGGTAATAACCTGGAGTCGCATACAAGAATGGGTCATAAGGCATCGCAGGCATACTGCTAGTTGTAACTGGAGTCACAAGACTAAAATGTAACTCAAACTCAACACCGACATCCTCTCGGCAATCATCTAATGTTCTATAGAAATAACAACTGTAGCTCGATACTTCAATTGCATCATTGATCACAATAAAGCTTGCTTCTGTCATTCCTGATTCTTGAACATCACCATCTTGCAACACTGAATTGTAATATAAGCGTGTCTTATCTGAGTCGATATTAGTTGCATCAATACCGGCTAATCGTACAGCAAAACCACTATGATAACTTGCCCCAACAGCAACTAACTGGCCACTAATACTCACTTTAGCAACATCACCATCTTTTAATGTTTCAGTGATTCGATATCTCAAAACCATATCATTCATATCGTAATCAGCAGTCTCAGGCCAATTATCCTCATAAGCAATCGTTACGTAGCCGTCTGCTGAAGGAAAATGACGCTGTGATGTATTAGCGTCAACGATAGTAACGACATGATCCTCTACTTCACCTGAAGTTGAGCCACCATAATAAGCTAATCCTGTTTGTTGACTAAAACGGAATCTTGACCAAGTTTCACCAACCGTAGCGCCAAATGGCACACTGATAACTAAATTATTACTACCGGCTACTAGAGCTTTATCTGTAATAACTTGTTCACCATCATCAGAAAAATCACCATCATCATTCCAATCGAACCAAGCTGATAAATAACCAGTTGTTGATGCACTTACCGTAATAACAGAATCAAGTCCCGGTTCTAAAGCAGTAACAAAACCCACACCATCTTCATCATCACTGGTAATTGAATCATCTGAATCTGGAGACTGTGCTGCGTAATAATCACCATCTACTGAAGCTCCTAACCATGTTACTCCATCCATTTCATGACGAGCACCATTGGAAGCTAATGTTGTTCCATAGTTTGTATCTGGAGCATCACCGAAATCAATCGTAGCTGGTTCATCTGTATCAATAAGAGGTGCATTAGCACAACGGGCACCATCATTTTGGTTAGAATAAGGACCGTCAGCAAACTTGATTGCAGGAACAACACCTGAATCAATGATCGCTTGAGTAGATAAATTCACTCGATAAATTTGACCGTCTTGGTTACGTGATAAATATAAATAACCATCCACATCAAAATACATAGCACCAAAGGTGCCTAATTCACCGGTGTCACCAATATAAGTAGCAACTCCTGTATTGATATCGAATTCATATAACCCACCGCTACCATTATCTACACCATATAAACGACTGTTACTTGGATGAAAAGCAAAATCCGTTAATGATACCGACGCCGTTGAAGTAATTAATTGTGCAGTTAGAGTGGAGTTCACATTCGAATCTAAAGGAGATAGATCGATCTTATATAACCCCGTTCCACTACGATATACATAGTAGTGATGGTCATATACATCACCGACATAAAATGTTTTATTCGAAGGTAATCCATTTACATTTAACGTCGTTGCTTGAAAGTTTTGCCCTAACCGAACCACGTTATAATTCGTAGTATCAAAGCCATAAATATATCGGTCAGTCTCATTAAAACCAACCCCATTTATATTAGAAGATAATCCCGTATCATCTTGCAAAAGACTATTAGTCCCGGTAACTAAATTAATACCATAGACAGACACAGGTTTACCTTGAAATAAATACGCCTTACTTGGACACGAATCAAAAGCAACAGCAAACACTTTTGAGCTGACTAATAAAAGTATTAGCATTGTTATCTTAAAAAATTGATACATAGCTTCTTCCTTATAGTTATGGTGTTACTTTTTATAACCATTCAAAAGACATGCCAGAAATAACCCATTGTTTTTAAAGAACTTTAAATCACCCAACCTCTGTTTTTTTATTCTGACAATCAGTTTGCACTCAATTAATTTCATTTTAATAAATAAAAACGCACAGTAAATTCATCTTATTTTATTCAAAATAGGCGTATCAAAAACGACCTCATTTTTATCTCTTTACCTATCTGCTCTTAAGTCGATTCTCATTCTGCAAACTGCATTGCAAATTGAGAATACATCGCAAAAAAAAATAAAACAAAGGCTAACAAAAATTAACTTATTGATAAATAAAGACTAAATTTTTGGCACGCATACTGCTCTAGTAACTTTATCGAAACAACGAGGATTATTCCCTAGGAGCTTATTATGGAACTACATCAATTCGAATCAAATGCAGATATTTTGGTGCTATCAGTTCAAGGTGATATGGACGCCATCGGTTGTAGAGATATTCAACCATCCATCGATAGCGTGATTGAACAAGAACATCATCAAGTTCAAATCGATTTATCACACGTAGCCTTTTTAGATTCATCAGGTATTGGCGCTATTGTTTATCTATATAAACGACTTATAGAGAAAGATCGTACTATGCAGATTAAAAATGCACATGGTCAGCCACTAGAGTTACTAAAACTTCTACGTATTGAAAACGCAATTCCTGTTAATAAAACAACGCATTAATTAGTGCAAAACACCATTTTAACTGTATGACACATGGAGAGTTATAAAATGAAAAAAATATTAGGATTAGTTTTTGGATTACTTTCTGTGTCTGGTTGTACATCTTTTGCTGAACCAGGCAAAGGTGGAGAAGCTGAAAATTACCCACAAGCGGCTTTTAGCCCTGTCATGCCAGATCAACCTCTTGGACCTGAGCATGGACTTAGATTTGATTGGGAATTAGCAGCTCGCCACCTAGATATTCTGATTCTAGAAAAAGCAGAATGGTGTTTTCCTGCGACCGTGCATCAAGCGAAACAAAATGAAGCTCGTATTGCACGAGAATTAGAAGGAGGTTTACAACTGGATGCGGCAAATGACTTGGTTATTCAACGTAACTTGCTAAAACGATTAGAGCGCCAGTTAGATTACGTGAAACGCCAAGAAACCTGTCAACCACCGACAGATTCAAACAATGGAAACTCAGACATTGAGTTAGCTCAAAAGATTCATGACTTATTAAATCGAGACAATCAATTTGCTTTTAATTCCGCGGAATTAAACCCTAAATACATTGTTAATCTATCAGAAGCGTCACAATTACTAAATCAACATAAAGACTTTAAATTGCTTATTACAGGCCATGCTGATGCGTTAGGTGAAGAAGATGCGAATCAGAACCTAGCTCTTGAGCGTGCCAAACAAGTAAAACGTTACTTAAGTATTTTTGGTCTTTCGCAACAACGAATCCATGTTGATTCAGTCGGCTCAAATGATCCTTACCTAAGCGGTACTGAGCCTCATGTACGCCTAACCAATCGCCGAGTAACTATCGAGCTATTACAACTCGATCAACCACTAATGCTTGAAAAACCATCACACAATGAGGGCTAAGAACATGCGTATTATTCAAGTTCTACTTATCATAGTAATGCTGTCTCCCCTTTCTGTTTCTCAAGCGAAAGAGAAGAAGGATGTAGTTCGTGTGGGCGATATCATTTCAATCATGCTGCCCGGTGAGGACTCATTAAATAAAGGTTTTCAGGTCGATAAACAAGGACGCTTAATTTTACCTGAAATTGGACCAATCTCAGTGGTAGGCAAAACCGAAGCACAAATGGTTTCAACAGTAACATTAAATTTAAAAACCATTTTACAAGACTTAACTAATCTACAAGTGTTTATCAGTAAACGTCAGCTGATTGTGAATATTCAAGGATATGTAAAACAACCAGGTGAATATACACTGTCTGATGGCGACTCAGTACAACTGGCACTTTACGCAGCAGGTGGTTTACGTTCTGGTGCTCAACTTAACCGTCTACAACTGCGTCGTTCAAACAAAGTAACGACCTTTAACTATAAGGCGTTCTTAGATTCAGGTGATCAAGCCCTTCTACCCACTCTGCAATCATTAGATACCTTATTTATCCCAGCTTCTCCTATGGTTGGTAATATTGAACAAGAATTTGACCCAGCAAAATTATCCCAAGCTGGTGACGCTGCCGATGGAAAGAAAGCAATCAAAGTATTTGGTGAGGTAAATTCTCCGGGTACTTTTTCATATAAAGATGGCAGTAACCTTGTTGATGTTCTAATGAGAGCGGGTGGTGTAACTCGCTACGCAGGTGTCGAACAAATTCGAGTAATCTCTAAAAACCAACCAGCCTTGTTTAACCTTAAGCGTTATTTAGATACTGGGGATTCTAATCTATTACCACCATTAGAAGTTGGCTCAACCATTTTCGTACCTAAACAAGAAGAAGAAATTAAATCAGGCTCTAATATGGTGTATGTCATGGGTGAAGTCGCAAAACCCGGTGCTTTTGAAGGGAAGAAAGGCGCAACGTTTATGGATATCTTAGCCAATGCTGGAGGCCCAACACGTTTTGCTGAATCTCGTCAAATCCGAGTAATTAAAGCCAATGGGGCGGTGATTAATTTTGATTTATCAGGTTACACCGAAGGTACAAACTATCAACGACCTCCAGCAATTGCTGCCGGTGATGCGATTTTTGTTCCTGAAAAAACCGATATGAACGAAAAATCATGGTTAAAAATTGCGCCTAGCCGTGCCGTTCGTGTCCTAGGAGAAGTACAACACCCAGGACGAATTGAATGGTCAGATGAAATGTCATTTTTAGATTTACTGGCGCATGTAGGTGGTCCAACTCTACGTGGAGATACCACAAGAATTGAAATTGTAACTCCAGATGCAAGCGGTAAGAATCATGTTTATACCTTTAACTTAGATTCATTTATATCAAAAGGAAAACCCGATTCAGCACTACCAACCATTCGTGCAGGCGCGACTATTCGAGTTCACGATTTACCTCAAGATCCATCAGACAACAAATCACAATGGGTACGTCAAAGTTCTGATAGCTCAATTTATGTCTTTGGCCAAGTAAATGCTGCGGGCCGCTATCGTTTTACCAATGATATGCATTTCCTAGATATCTTATCGGCGGCTGATGGCCCAACCATGGATGCCGATATTCACAATATTCGAATTACTCACAGAGATAAAAGTTATGCTCGTGTAAGTAAACTAAATCTAGCTTTATATTTTGAAACGGGTGATGAATCCCTACTACCAAAAGTAAAAACAGGTGACACCATTTATATTCCTGAAAAAAATCGTATTTGGGTCGATGAAAGTAAAGAAACCACCATTCGTGTGCTAGGAGCCATCAATAAACCCGGTCGCTATCGTTTTAATGATTCAATGACATTACTTGACCTATTAGCAGAAGCCGGAGGTCCTAGTGATGTGGCTTATCTTGAAAAAATCAGTGTGGTAAACCATTCATTGAATGAAGGACAAGCAAGAACCTTTGACCTTGTTGAGTTCAGTCGTACTGCTGATTTTAGAAGCATTCCCGTACTAAGAGCTGGCGATACCGTATATATTCCAAATAAAGACGAAAGCACAATGGAGCAAGTACGTGTTGTAATGAAAGATGTTTTCCAAGTTGTCGCAACCATTGCCTTGATAGGAGCATTATAATGAGGATCCCATCGTGCCATATGGAAATTGAACAAATCTTTTTGCAATTAGAGCAACAAGATAGCCGTTCACTTTGCATTACATCAACCAATTCTGGTGAAGGAGTAAGTTCATTGGCTCAAGCATTAACTGAGCGACACTTACTTGCTGGCTATCGAACACTATTGGTTGATCTTAATCTTCAAAATCCAAGTTTAATACCACTGTCATTTATACCAAACGATACCGATGTAGCTGAAACAAACTCTCATTATCTGACTTTCTCTCAACACAATAGTGTCGTGCTTTCAGGTCTTGCTGTGCCCACAAATAAAGCGGAAATCGTCGAATTGCGTCAACCCAAAAACTTGAAAAAGCGAATTGATACTTGGTTAAAAGAGTTCGATAAAGTCATTATTGATGCTTCATCTGTTTCACAACTCAATACCAACAATATTCCAGCTCAAACTATTGCTGGCTGTTGTGAAAGTACCCTTATGGTTATTTTGTCTGGTCAAACACTTCAAACCGAATTTAAAGATGCACTAGAAAAGCTAGAACATCACAACGCAAATATTATTGGTCATGTTTTTAATGATAAATACCAACCAAGTTTAAAAAATGAAATTTGTAGAGAAATCCAACGTTTATCTTTTTTACCAAAAAAAATATCAACTAGACTTATCGCAATAGTCCAAAGAAACCGATTTTTATCAACAGTGGTGTAATCATGAATTCTACTTTACTTTTTTCAGATACAAAGCCCACATCACTAGAGTCGGTGAGAGTGTTGCGCCAATCGTTATCTAAAATTCTTAAAAATCTTGAAATAAATACGACCGTATTGAATCAATGCTTATTGTGCTTTTCTGAATGGAGCACCAATCTAGTTTTACACCCTATTCAACCAAGTAAAAACATCAGCCTAACTCTGCGAAAAAGCAATAGTCACTGGCAAATAGACATTATTGATGATGGTATACCTTGGGATCCAACTGAACAGCATAAAGAATCCGAACTCAGTGAATTTTCATTAAAATGTGGCGGGCGAGGGATTGATATCATTCAAGATCAAACTGATGATATTAGATACAAATCGACAATAGAGAACAATACATTAAGCCTATTATGGGAGCGTTCCCCTTCCCATAAACACCCTCATATCTTAATTGTTGAAGACGATGCAATTCAATCAAAGTTACTTCAGGCGTATCTTAAATCCAATTTTTCAATAACAGCAACAACCAATGGCAGAGAAGCGCTGCAATTTCTACAGCATAACACCGTTGATTTAATTATCTCAGATATTCAAATGCCTGAAATGAGTGGTTTAGAGCTAAGAACGCAACTAGAAAAAGAGAATAACTTTTCAATTCCGTTTATTTTCCTTTCTAATTTACAAGATACAAATACCGTCAATTGTGCTGCCGAATTAGGCATTGATGATTTTCTGCAAAAACCCGTACAAAAAACACAATTAATATACTCTATTACTCGTGTATTAGGCCGTTTCCACCAGGTCTATCACGCACTATCAGAACAACTTAATCAAAAAATCGCCCATACTCTATTACCACAAGTTGAGGCACACTCTGATAAATGGAAGCTGATCACACAGCAAAGAACCGCAGGTCAAGGCGGTGGAGATTTTACTTTATCCAGAGCTAACAATAATAACACTCTACTGCTTCTTGCTGATGTAATGGGACACGATGAAAGTGCCAAATTCTTTGCTTACGCTTATGCAGGTTATGTGCGAGGCCTAATGCAACATGCAGACCTCACACAACCATCGCAACTTTTATCTCAACTTTCAAATAATGCATTTAAAGACCAACTTCTATCACAAACAATGTTAACCACATGTTGCTTAAGTTTTATTGGTGATGATACGATAAAAATAAGTAGCGCTGGACATCCAAAACCTCTCCACATAACACCAAGGGGAATTAACATTATCGAAATTGAGGGGACACTTCCAGGATTGCTCCCTACAACTCATTATAAAGAAACCACAATATCAATGAAGTATGGAGAACGTTTAGCATTATTTACTGATGGGTTATTTGAATCAGGTGACACTATTTCTGAACGAGATACCTTAGAGAAGGCCATAAAAAAACAGTTAATAGAAACACTACATTTACCAATAGAGCAAGCTATCAACCAGATAATAAAAACTTTTGATGCTCTAGCGGGGACGCCACCCAATGACGATGCATTATTGCTGTTAATTGAGAATCAATAAAAAGCAAACATTGCAAAGGAGCTAACTATGACATTTCGACTTAAAACGATCATTGGTATCTCTATTATTCAGTGCATCATGTTACTGATCTTAGTATTTAGTTCTGTAAAATTTATTTCAGATTCTAATGAGCAAAGATTAATAGCAAGAGCCAATGCATCTGTGCATATGTTCTCCAATGCAATAAAAGATTCCATACTCAATAATCAATACGATAAGGTAGCTTCCTTAATGGATGATTTTATCGCGTTAGAAAAAATTTGTTATATTCGTATTTTTCGTGAAGATGGAAGCTTAATTGTTGAAGGTGGGCCGAAATTACATGAAGTAGCCAACCCAAACTCCTCAATTCTTCATAATGCGTCAGATGGTACTTATGACGTCATTTTACCAATAATCACCAATGATAAAACATTAGGGAAAGTAGAAATCGGATTTGGTACTCATGGTGAAAACACTTTCCTTTCTCAAGCTAAATCATGGATATATGCTATCGCATCCATTGAACTTATTTTTGTTATTGGGCTTTCGTTTTTACTTGGTAACGCCCTAACCCGCAATCTCCATAAACTAAAAAAAGCCGTTAACACCGTTGCTAGTCAAGGTCCTGGAGCACAAGTTGATATATCATCTACCGGAGATTTAGGTGATGTAGCACAAGCATTTAATACCATGTCTTTAAAGCTTGAGCAAAACTATCAAGATCTACAGCAAGCCAGAAATGAAGCAGAAGCAGCCAATAAAAGTAAAAGTCGATTTTTAGCTTCCATGAGTCACGAAATACGAACACCTATGAATGCTGTCCTAGGTTTACTCGCGATTTTAAAAGACATAACCTTAAAACCAAATCAAAAAGAGCTTGTTAATACCGCAACAGATTCAAGTGAACTGTTACTTTCAATAATTAATGATATTCTCGATTTCTCACGCATGGAAGCCAACACCTTCTACCTTGAAAATCAAACCTTTAACATACATAAAAGTTTAAATAGTGTACTCAAAACTTTTCATCCACAAGCACAAAATAAGCAATTAGAACTGTCATTAGCTATTGCTGATAATGTTCCATCCTATGTTCAAGGCGATGCTCACCGATTACGTCAAATATTATTAAATTTGGTTGGTAACAGCTTAAAGTTCACTGATGATGGGCAGGTTCAAATATTAGTTAATGCCGAAGAGCATGAAGGACGAATCCAACTACACTGCTCAGTCCAAGATTCAGGCATTGGTATACAGCAAGAACAATTAAAATATCTATTTGACGAGTTTACTATGGCAGATAACAGCTTTTCTCGAACTCATGAGGGGTCTGGTTTAGGGTTAGCTATCTGTCAACGCTTAGTCCATATGATGGATGGCACTATTACAGTGAACAGCCAATATGGTTTGGGCAGTGAGTTCTCTTTCAATATTAAATTAGATAAAGCCACACCAGAAGAAATTAACCGTCTATTATCAAATGAAAAAATAGAACAACAAAGAGATGTTGAGCAGCAAAAAGCCTGTGTGTTCTCTGATGCTAATATTCTTGTAGTTGAAGATAATCATGCGAATCAAATTGTCATTAAAAACACATTAAATTATGCAGGTTACTCAATTGATATTGCTCAAAATGGTAAAGAAGCGATAACAAAAGCAATTAATACCCAATACGATCTTATTTTTATGGATATATCCATGCCTGAAATGGATGGAATGACAGCAACAAAAAAAATTCGATCACTTTCAGATGCACATAAACACATGCCTATCATCGCACTCACAGCTCATGCCCTATCTGGTGATAAAGAACGATTTATAGAAGCTGGAATGACCGATTATCTTTCTAAACCTTTAATCGAAGTAATTTATTAGAATGCCTAGCTAAGTATTTGTTTAAAGAGAGCAAACAAGACCCTTCATTTTGCCAAGAATGTGACCTATGTGAGTTTAATGAATCAACCGAAGAACCTAAAAATATGGATAATGAGCTATTATTAGTAGATGAACAGATAATTCAGCAAATCATTACTGACACAGATGCGAGTGTCATGCCTGAACTAATCCGTTTTTATATTATTGAATCAAAAGAACGAGTAGAAACTATCTCCAATGCAGCAAAAAATAAAGATTTATATGCATTAGAGTTTGAGTCGCATACATTAGGAAGCAGTGCATTAACGCTTGGAAACGTCGCCTTATCTACGCTTGCAAGAGAAATTGAAATTCATTGTATTAATCAACAATTTGATGATGCGTTAGAAAAAGCAGCACATCTCCCTGATTTAGCGACACTTTCACTCGATGCACTTGAACAAAGAAATAAACAAGGTTTTTCAAAATAAAAGAATAAAATTTGCTAGGTAAAACAGGATGTTACTTATGCTACAAAAAGTATTATTAGTCGAAGACTCCACTTCTCTGGCTATCCTCTATAAACAATATGTGAAAGATGAACCTTATGAATTCTTTCACGTTACTACAGGGGAGCAAGCGAAGGCATTTATGGAAAAGAATCCACCACATTTGGTGATTCTCGATTTGAAACTGCCAGATATGTCTGGGCAGGATGTACTCGCATGGATGAAAGAAAAACAACTACCTACCGCTGTTATCATTGCAACCGCTCACGGCACAATTAATATTGCTGTGAACCTCCTACAGAATGGTGCAGATGATTTTATCGAAAAACCAATCCAAGCAGAACGATTAAAAACATCCATAGCTAACCATTTAAAACGCAACAAACTAGAAGGTCTAGTTGAAGATTTACAAAACACCTTCAATCGAAAACAATACCAAGGTTTTATTGGCTCAAGTTTACCTATGCAGGCCGTCTATAAAATCATTGATGCCGTCGCTCCGACAACAGCTAGTGTTTTCATCTATGGTGAAAGTGGTACGGGTAAAGAAGTATGTGCCGAGGCAATTCATTATCAAAGTAAACGCAGTAATAAGCCTTTTGTAGCCATCAATTGCGGTGCCATACCAAGAGATTTAATGGAAAGTGAGATTTTCGGTCATATAAAAGGCGCTTTCACTGGCGCCACCACCGACCGTAAAGGCGCTGCCATGTTAGCTAATGGTGGCACACTCTTTTTGGATGAGTTGTGTGAAATGGAACTTGAAATGCAAAAAAAATTATTGCGTTTCTTACAGACAGGACGATTCACTCCACTAGGTGGAAGCAAAGAACTCAGCACCGATATACGCATTATTTGTGCAACGAACCGAGACCCACTGACTGAAGTTAACGAAGGTCGCTTTAGAGAGGATTTATATTACCGAGTCCATGTTGTACCTATTCATATGCCACCACTACGTGAACGTGGAACCGATATCATTGATATTGCCACTTTCTTCTTAAAAAAATACGCAAAAGAAGATCATAAAAAATTTAAGGCATTAAAACGTAATGTTGAATTAAGACTATGCAATTACTCATGGCCAGGTAACGTACGTCAGCTACAAAATATTATTCGAAATGTAGTGGTATTACATAATGATACCCATGTAGCAATAGAGCACCTTCCACCACCATTAAATCAACCAGTAACCAATAAAGTTGCACCCGGTGCTTCTAAACCATCTTTTACAGCACCTTCTCAGCTATCAACAAATATGGAAACCGCTGAAGTTCAACAGAATCAAACAGAACAACAGCTATCCCCATCACCTGAAGGACAAACTTTAGAAACCAGTGCGACAGATGCAATTAATACTAGTGTAATTCGCCCAATGGCAGATATCGAACGTGAAGTCATTCAAAATGCCATCGATCATTGCGATGGTAATGTTCTTAATGCTGCCGTTCTCTTAGAGTTAAGCCCATCAACACTCTATCGTAAAAAGCAGGCGTGGGAAGCCTATGAAGAATCGGAATGATGAAATATGGTTACTGCTTGATAGCCGCGATTTTGGAGGCATCGAATCACACGTATTACAGCTTGCAAAAGGGATAAAGTCCTTTCAACGCTCAGTACGTGTGATTTTTCTATGCCGTTACCCTACAACCCACCCTTTAATCGCCCTACTTAATGAGGCGAATGTTTCTTATCGTTTTTTAGGGGGTCACTTTCGTCTCTATTGACCTATACACGCCACCACAGTCCAAAAGTCATTCATTCACATGGCTACAAAGCAGCATTATATTCCAGGTTACTGCGCATCTCTCAATACACCTCTCAGCAAAAAATACGCTATATCAATACCTATCATGCAGGTGAAATTTCACGAGGAAAACTAGCCATATATGATTTAATTGATCGTTGGAGTGCCCCGTTGAGCCATTGCAACTTTGCAGTAAGTGAATTAATTAAAAAAAGAATCCCAAGCAAAACAGTGGTATTAAATAACTTCATAAATACAGAGAATTTAACTCTATCAAAAGGCACCCAAATTGCGTTTGTTGGGCGTCTAAGTCATGAAAAAGCGCCTGATCGCTTCCTTGAATTAGCCAATCAGCTATCTAAAGTACAGTTTCATTTTTATGGCTCAGGTCCAATGGAAAAAAACTTACAAAACCACTCACCTTCCAATCTTCATTTTCACGGGCATCAAAACTCAATGGATTCCATTTGGCCACACATTGGATTACTTGTTATTTGCTCACGTTATGAAGGCTTACCTATGGTTGCATTAGAGGCTATGGGGCGAGGTATTCCGGTGGTCTCAACCCCCGTAGGAAATATGCCGACACTCATCTGTAATAATGAAAATGGATGGATAGTTACCCCTGATGCTCTACCTACAGCAATAAAAAATTGGGTAAACTTACCGTCATCTCAAGCTAAAAATATTCAGAAAAATGCACAACAAACCATTCAAGAAACTTTCTCTTCTCAGGCTGTCATCCCCTCTTTATTATCTGCTTATCAAATTTAATTTTGTTTCTCATATTGATAAAAATCCATTCTCAATTTGAGAAAAATAAAACAGCATATAAATTAATCATTAAAATTCAACAAGATAATATAACATTCAAGATGGCACTCCATTTGCTCTATCTCTTATATCAAGAAGAAACTGCAAGGATGGTGAGCCGATGTCTAAATCAAAAAAACAACCTTACTGTTTGTACATTATGGTGATAACTGGATCCGAGGCAGTGAAGTTTGTCTTATTAATCTAATTAAAAGCATCAACCATCAGAAATACCGCTGTATTTTATGGTGTAATCAACAATGTCTTGCTGATGAAGTAAATAAGCAAGTGGAAGCAGTGTACGTTACTCCTTTCACATTACTGCTTGGTTGGGATTCTCCTCGATTTTCATTATCTAACTGGTTCCAGTTTTATCAACAGGGTAAACAAATCATCAAGTCACATAATATTGACTTAATCCATTGCAATAGTGCTGCGCCTTGTCAATGGATGAACTTGGTTGCTCGTCATACTCAAATTCCATTAGTCACTCACCTACATACCCAATATCCACTAAGGGATAGACTGAGCCTAGGTATTCATTTAAGTCCTAAACTCGTCACAGTAAGTGATGCGATTAGTCAAAACGTTTTAACTGACGGGTACAAAAAAGAGCAACTAACAACAATACCAAATGGAATAAATACAACAAAATTAAACACACAACATAAAATCGACCTAAGAACCCAATTAGGTATTGATAAAAATGCTTATGTTTTAGCAACATCAGGCTCATTAATTCATCGAAAAGGAGTCGACTTACTCATTGATAGCTTAGTTCTGGTTGACGCTGTAACGCTAAATATCCATTTAGTTATCATTGGTGAAGGGGAAGAAAGAGCAAACCTTGAAGCACAGGTTCGTCGATTAAAACTCACCAACAACGTCCATTTTTTAGGCGAGCAATCTAATGTTGTCGGTTTATTAAAAAGCGATATTAATGCATACATCAGCGGAGCAAGAGATGAAGCCTTTGGTTTAGCACTCATTGAGGCATCACTGGCTCAATTACCTGTTATTGCACCTATGGTTGGTGGTATTCCAGAGGTAATCACACACTACGAAACTGGCTTTCTTACACAACCCAATGACAGCGAATCTTTTGCAAAAGCCATTATGGTGTTTATCCAAAACCCGCACTTAGCTTCTCGCCTAGGGAAAAAAGGAAAAGAAACCGTTTATCGTTATTTCACCTTATCTCAATACGCACAACAATTTGAAAATATCTATGAAGAACAACTCATTAATAATCAATCACACACCCAACCTCTATGGGCGGCAATTAAACCTATTTTCAATAACTTAACGTACATTTCTAAACTATTTGTACGTAACCACATTGCCTCTCACTTCCGCTCAAATGACGATCTAAGCAAGGAGGCACACCATGAATAATATCAACCATATCTTAGTATTCGATCCCATCACCTACGCTGGAGGCTCAAAAGTTGCCACTCGTGAAATGATGGATTTAATAAACAGAAAAAAACACCACATTACGATACTTACCGCAAATCCAAGCTCTTGGTTATTACGTAATGTTGAAATGATCAATATGTCACACCCTAAATGGCTTCCAATATCAGAACATGGGAAAGGTTATTGGTTAAGACAACTCTATTTTTGTTTTTGGTTGATATATACACGAATTTTCTATGGAAAAATAAATATGGCTGTAGGGGCTTCAGGTCCTGGGATCGACATGCCTCTTTATCTTATGAAAGGGTTGCTTGGCTATCAAATTACTCAGCTAATTCATGGACCAGTCGGTTTATCTCGATCTATTGGTCTCTGTTTATGTAAAGCTCAACACGTTTTCTACTTAAAAAGCGCTTATCCTTCATTAATCGCTGCAATCAAACAAGTATGGCGTAAAAAACCTGAAACCGTTCAAGAAGAAAATGCACAACATCTATTACGTACTCATCATTTTGAAGCATTTGTGAATGGTATTAGTGAAAAGAACTTACCTTCTCCTTGTCAGTATGAAACCCCTTCTCTTTTTTGGGCTGCATCATTATTAAAATGGAAAGGATTAGATTTATTACTAGAGGTAATTAATTCCACTCCAGAATCTAATAGAGTACCAGTTAGAGTTTGCTATCTACTACCTGAAAACAATGCTCTACCCACAACAAAAGCACCGCAGGATATAAAAAGCATTGAATGGCATCATCAACCAGCTCAACTTGATCGTCTTCGCTCACAATCCAATATTTTTATTTCAACAAGTCACCAAGAACCATTTGGTTTGTCTATCCTTGAAGCTCTCACTGCAGGCATGTGTGTAATTATCCCTTCCGATGGCGCTTTTTGGGATCTGGTATTAACGCATAATAAAAACTGCTTAAAATATAAACCTAATGATATCAGCTCATTACAACAACAAATTAATAAAGCAACATCTAATACTCAACTAATAAAAACATTAGGAAAAGCAGGTACTCATCTATCACAAGGTTATCGCTCAGAACAATGTTATTTGAATATTAAATTAGCCATAGAAAAACGTCCTTTTTCAGCTCTATTATTAGATGAGGTGAAACAATGAGTCTATTTCCTTTATCACCCGTGCTAAAAAACATGGTGCTGTATGGGACAAGTATCGTGCTAATGAAAGGCGTATCTCTGTTCATGCTGCCATATATTGCTAATCATATTTCACAATATGAATTAGGACGTTTAGAGCTACTCGCTACTTTTGCAATGATCTTAAGTGTTGTTCTTGGATTTTCATTACACGAAGCACTTTATCGTTTTGCAGGAGCAGAACAAGACCCTTATAAAAAAAGAAAGATAACGGCACAAATATTCACATTAACCATGATTGTAGGCGCAGTATCTTTACCTATCATTTGGATAATCAGTCCTTTCTTTAATGAATTCAAACCAGAATATGCAAGTACTATTGAACTTGAATTATTGCTTATGCCTTTGGCTTTCGAAGGAATGATTGCCGTTGTGTTAGCCTCTTTAAGAATGCAAGATAAAGCACAATTATTCTTCTATTTAACAACAGGTCGAGCATTACTTCAGGCCATATTAACCGTTATTGTTTTACAACAAGGTTATGGCGTAACCGCTATTTTACTTGCTGGTTTTATTAGTGCAGTAATACAAATAATTGCTTTGGTTTACATACAAATGAATGAAAACCTGAAAGTAGAAAATACAAGCTATGTATTTAGCAAAGACATTGCTCAACTATGTCTTCCATATTGCTTTCCATTAATGCTAAGTGGATTGATTGCTTTTGGTTTAAACGGCTTTGAACGTTGGGTGCTTGCAGAAAACACCAGTTTTAATGACATTGCCTTATATGCTGTAGCACTTAAGTTCTCTCTTGCTCTTACACTACTGATGCAACCATTTTGTATGTGGTGGATGCCTAAACGTTTTGATTACTTACATGCAAAAGGAAATAAACTAACAGCGCAAATAACAGAAAGTAGCCTTGTACTACTATGTTCATTAACGATCCTAGTCAGCTACTTAGCTCCTGTATTAATCGATTGGTTAATGCCAACCACCTATCAATCAGCAAAACATATTGCAGTTGCCTTGATCATCGTTTCAGCAATCAAAGAATTAAATGAGTTAATTAATATTGGAGTACTTGCTAAGAAAAAAACAAACGCATTACTTTGGATTAATGGCGTAGCTACAATCATAGGAGTTGCATTAATTGTTATGTTAACGCCAATATACGGTGTATCGGGCGTTCTTACTTCATTGATTATCGCGCAACTACTACGAGTTATTGCTACATTCATTCTATCTCAACGTTACCATAATCTTCCCTACTCAATGGGAAAACTAGTGGTTATATTTTTAATTACAACCATTTCAATTGCACTCAGTTTGTCAGGATATTCAACCCTGTTACATCTTGTTATCGCCGCGGCTTCTACGGTTACCTTGATTGTCTTTGCTTTTCAATTAAGTCTCATCACTTTTCCTAAAAAAGAACAAACAGGAAAAACACTATGATGGATAATAATGTGCCACTTCAATCTCAATCATTACAATGGTTTACAGCTGTTGTATGCTCATTGCTAGCAGGAGTCTTGTGGCACTTATTTCCTCATCCAGCATTAATTGTTGTACTAGGTATAATTCCTCTTGCCGTTTTATATACATTAAATCGTCCATTTTTAATGGTATTATTTTTCGTCATTTTTTCCTTCTTCCGAATTCACGAGGTTTTTCCTCAACTTTACTCTTTAAAAATCCCACTATTGTTGTCTCTAGGATCACTTGCAGCTCTAGCTTGGCAAGTTGGGATTACTCGTCAAATTAAATTATTCTGGTGTAAAGAATTTACCTTACTTACTTGTTTTTTATTTTTGATTATCGTGGGTATTGTACTAGCTGGTAACCGTCCAATTGCTATTGAATACTTTAAAAACATCTATTGGAAAATTATTTTAATGACTTTCGCTATTGCCGTATTAGTCAGAACACCACAGCAACTAACTTTCACTTTAAGAGCAATCACCATTGCAGGCGTACTCGTCGGGATCGTAGCCATTCAAAATAAACTAGGAGGTATTGGATTAGTAGAAGAGACCCGTGTAACCATAGGGCGAGAACTCGGTTCTATGTTGGGAGATCCTAATGATTTAGCACTAGTACTTATGTTCCCTACATCTTTTGCTGTAGGTCTACTAGTAACCCATCAATTACCTTGGCATCAACGCCTCATTGGTTTTATCGCTATTCCTATTCTATTTTGGGCAATTATAGCAACACAAAGTCGAGGTGGATTATTAGGTATAATGGCTGTTTTTGGGATTTATGGCTTACAACGTATCAAGTCAAAAGCTTTATTGTTATCTATCGCTATCCTTGCTGGCGGTATATTATTCGCCGTTGCTGGTATCTCAGATAGAGCTTCAGGAGGCTCGGCAGAAGCAGGCGTTGACGCATCAGCAATGGGACGTTTATACGCGTGGGAAGCTGCTTTTAAGATGGCATTAGCCAACCCATTAACAGGTGTAGGTTTAGATAATTTTTATTCCAATTATTTCTATTATAGTCCTCACTGGGACGGATTAAATCATGCCGTTCATAGTACATGGTTTGGGGTTCTTGCTGAAACAGGCTTTCTAGGCCTAAGTATCTTTATTGCTCTTATTGTCGTACTAATTAAAAATGCCAACCACACTTTACAATCGGTTAAAGCAGTTAAAGACCGAATTGATCCCGCAATCTATACCAGTGCTCAAGCTGTATTTGCAGGATTAATAGGAACCATAGTATCGGGAACATTTTTAACTCAAGGTTTCAATTGGCCAATCTATATTTTAGCTGCACTTGTCGTCGCGGTAGGTAAAACAGCTCAGGTTGCATTAAACCAATTAAAAGAGTAAATCCTCACTTTCAAATCGATTCTCAAAATGAGAAATTTAGAATAACCCTAACCAAAATAACATATCCAATTGAAATATAAGTAAAAAAATATTGGCACATTCCATGATTGATCTACATAAAGAAGAATCAAAAAAGGAATGCCAATATGAACACATTATCAATTTATCGTTTTAAACAGTGGCTAAAAGAAGGTGAGAGTCCGCTAGCTCTGACGCTATTTCGTATAGCGAAATCCATCCGACATTTTGAGTTGCCAACTCCTCGCCTGCTTAACAAGGTACTTTATGGGTTGCACAAGACTCTATGTACTCAATGGCAAGCGTTTATTCACCTTATTTTTTATGTTCCAGCTTTCAAAGGTCGTTTAGAAAGTTATGGGAAACGCACACTGCTTTACGGTGGCTTACCCTTCTTTAGTGGTCCTTTAACGATGCGCATTGGTAATGACTGCCGCATTTCAGGGCAAACGACCTTTAGTGGGCGAACGAATTCAGATAATCCAACCTTAGAAGTGGGAGACAATGTCGATATTTGTTGGCAAACCACTATTGCTGTAGGCAACAAAGTTATTATTGGTAACAATGTGCGAATTGCAGGACAAGGTTTTTTATGTGGGTATCCAGGACATCCAATTGATCCAACTGAGCGAGCTTTGGGGAAACCTGATCTAGATAGTCAAGTGGGCGATATTATCTTAGAGCAAGACGTATGGCTTGGTTCTCGAGTGAGTATTATCGGCAACGTTACGGTTGGTGAAGGAACCATTGTTGCATCTGGTAGTGTCGTAACCAAAAGCCTTCCACCTTTTGTACTTGCCGCCGGAAATCCTGCCAAAGTAATCAAAAAACTAGATGTTAATGCATCAAATACAATCAAAGAGGAAATTCACTATGAAGCCTGATTTGATTGTATTTGGAGAAGATTGGGGAGGACTTCCCTCAAGTACCCAACATTTAATAAAACAGCTAGCACTTACTCGAAAAGTAGTGTGGATTAACTCTATTGGTTTACGCCAACCTCGCTTCTCAATTCATGATATGAAACGAGTATGGAGAAAGCTGACACAAAAAAGAGCAGTTCAAGCTCATAATGAAAATGAGGCTCCGTTTACAACGGTAAATATCAAAACCATCCCTGCACCAAAGGGAACATTTGCTCGTTGGGTTGCAAAAAAGCTTATCATCAATCAACTTAAGCCTATTTTGCAAAAAGAAAAACTAAACCAACCTATCTTATGGACATCATTACCTACGGTTGCTGATGTGTGTGGTGAACTAGGTGAAAAAAGCGTTGTTTATTATTGTGGTGACGATTTTGGTGCATTAGCTGGTGTTGACCACAGCACAGTAATACAGCATGAACAAAAACTCATTGATAAAGCGGATCTCATCCTAGCCGCCAGTAAAGAGTTACTAATAAAATTTCCTAAGAGAAAAACCCAACTATTAACCCATGGTGTTGATTTCACATTATTTAATCAACCAGTACCAAGAGCAAAAGATTTGCCTAATGATGGGCGCCCTATTGCTGGCTTTTATGGCAGTCTATCCGATTGGCTTGATTACGACTTACTAAATCAAGTCATTGCAGAAAACCCACTTTGGCATTTCGTTTTTATCGGAAAAAATGAATTAACGTATAACCCATTTAAAAATCACTCTAATTTGCACTTACTTGGGCCCAAAATGCACTACCACTTGCCAAGATACAGTCAACATTGGCAGGTAAACTTACTCCCATTTGTTGATAACGAACAAATCAGAGCCTGTAATCCTCTAAAATTATTGGAATATCTGGCGACAGGAACGCCTATTATTAGTACCTCATTTCCTGCATTAACACCTTATATTGCTGAAATTCACACTGTAAATTCAGTTCAAGACTTTACGATTCACTTAAACAGTATTCATTCTAATTGGCTCAATACATCAATACATAAAAAGAACACTCAACAAGCCGCATTAACTAAAAAACATACATGGCAGGCAAAAGCTCAACAGCTTGATGTGTGGTTGGAGGCATTATGATCACTTTAAGCCAACGTATTTTTATTATTTTAGAATCAGCATGGCGTCGTCGCTATTTGATTGTCTTACCCATTATATTAATGCCTTTTATTGGATTAACTATTGCGAAGTTAGCACCAAAGCATTATGACTCTCACACCAGTATGTTGATCCAAGAAACAGCGAAAATGAACCCATTCCTAGAAGATTTAGCCGTTTCGACCATGTTAAAAGAGCGATTAAGTGCTTTACAAACACTTTTACATAGTCGTCATATTTTAGGCTCAGTTGCAGAGGAGCGAGGTTATATTCATGAGTCAATGTCCCCTCAAGCCATTGATAATGAAATCAATCAACTATCCGCCAACTTATCTGTCAGCATGGCCGGTAAAGATTTAATTCGTATTGATTATCGAGCAAATAATCCTGATGGCATGAAAGATACGCTAGAGGCAGTTAGTCGTCATTTTACTGAACAACTTTTGGCTCCAGAACGTTCATCAATGAAGGATTCAAGTCAATTCCTCTCTGATAATATTGAATTTCGTCGACAAGAATTAGATGCCGCAGAAGAAAAATTAGCCGAATTTAAAAGCCAAGAAAATACCGTACTACCTGAAATGCAGCTCACAAGCTTAGATAGGCTAACCAAACTAAAACAACGTTTATACGAACGACAAGCCGAGCTCGCTGGTGCGAAAAAACGCTTAGGTTCAATCGATCTTCAACTTTCAAAAACCAATCCAGTAATAGGAAAAATAGAAGAACAAATCATTCGAATTCGTGGTGAACTGACTTTATTACAAGCTAAATACACCCCTCAACACAGTAAAGTTCAAGGAAAGTTACGTAATTTAAACCGTCTAGAAGAAGAGCGTTCTCGCTTACTTTCACAAACTCAACCGGGCTTAAGTAGTGAGCAATTATGGGACATAGCAAGTAGCAACAGTGTTGAAGATTTAGCAAAAGCGCCGCCAATACTTCTATCTCAATTAGAAGAGCTACAACAAGCAACCAGTAAAGTTGATGCATTAACAGAAGAAACACGAGTTCTCGAAAGCATGATCAAGGATATTGAACTACAAGCATCCACATTTGGACAAAACGAAAAAGTACTTTATCAATTACAACGAGATCTCACACTAAAACGTGAACTCTATAATGATCTAGTTGAGCGATTTGAAATGGCAAAACTTACTCGTTCACTGGGTGTTTTTGAGCAAGAAAAACGAGTAAAAATTATTGATCGACCTTATACACCAAGTGGTCCTTCAAACTTACCCACCATTCTATATGCTATTGCAGGCATTGCTGGAGGAATAGGATTAGGCATAGGTATGGCAGTAATTGCCGAATTATGCGACACCAGTATTCGAAGAAAAGACGAAATTAAAATACTGAGCTCAGCCCCTGTTCTTAGTCGTATACCGCCACAGCCCGTGAAATGTTTTCATCAAACTGAAGAAAACCCAACAGTAGCAGACAACTTACTGGCAAACATATCTAAAGCAAATTAAAAATGAATCTCTTATTAATGTGAAACTTCAGATTACTAAATTCATTCTCAATTTGAGAAAAAGAAAAAATCAACAATCAACCTATTGAATAATAAAGAAATTTTAATTGGCACAATCTCTGCAATTTGTACATTAGAATCACAAATAGGAGTGCGATATGAAAACCATTATTCACGTTGTCCAACACCTTTCACCTGGCGGGTTAGAAAGTATGGTATTAGATATGTTGGAGTTTACAAGCCAAGAACATCGCATCATTATTGTGAGCTTAGATGGTGCCTATGAAAAAACATTGGAAAATTGGCCAAGGTTACAACGTTATCAAGACCAAATTATATGTTTGAATAAATCAGCAGGATTTTCCTTTAAAGTAATAAAACAACTACTTAATTTATTTAAAACCTATAACGCAACGGTTGTACACTCTCATCATATAGGGCCATTAATTTACTCTGGAATTGCAGCCAAACTGAATAAAAAAATAAATCATGTTCATACAGAACACGATGCATGGCACCTCAATGCTAGCAAACATCGTCGATTACAACGATTTGCTCTTTCTCTGTCTCAACCTAAATTAGTTGCAGATGCCAGTTTTGTAAAAAAAGCACTTAACAACATTTTTAATAGCTACCCTATTTACACAATAAAAAATGGCATTAACCCATACAAATTCAGCATCGGTGATAAACAAAAAGCAAGAAATAAACTCAATATAATATTACCTGTTAATTCCATTGTTGTTGGTAATGCTGGGCGACTAGAAACTGTAAAAGGTCAATTAAACCTGATTGAAGCATTCCGTTTTTTAAATTCTAAATATCACTTACTGCTTGCAGGTTCTGGCTCCCAAAAAGAGCACTTAATGCAACTAGTTAAACGATATCACTTAGAAGATAGAGTGCACTTTTTAGGACATATCGATCATATGCCGACCTTTTATCACGCATTAGATTTATTTTGTCTTCCTTCAAATAACGAAGGATTCCCATTATCGACGCTGGAGGCTCAGGCTTGTGGGATCCCTTGTATCGCAAATGATGTTGGTGGAGTAAGTGAAACTCTATGTCCAAAATCCAGCATTTTAGTCAGTAACAATGCTGCTATAACATTAGCTCAAGCCATTGAATCAATGACACACAAAACCAGAAAATTCTCTTCACGAGATTTCATTTTAAAAAATAACCATGCTCAATCGATGGTTAATGCATATGAAGAGTTATATTTTGAAGGAGCAAATCTATGAATCTTTTTCTTATCATCATCACATCGTTAAGTATTGGTATCGTAATATACCATCATGCTCTTTACCCTATACTATTACGCTGGTTTGCTTCTCGTCGCCCAATAAAAGCAATAAAGCCAACCTGTAGAAACTTTGCTGAATCAAAAAAAGATCGTACATTGCCGTCAATAACCATGATCATTCCAGCTTATAACGAGTCACAATGGATTGCTGAAAAAATTCGCAATTTATCTTGTTTAGATTATCCATCATCAAAATTAAAAATTATCATCGCATGTGATGGATGTACTGATGACACTGTTACTATTGCTTATAACACTATACAAGAAGCTCTATGTGCAGATACCCACTTTGAAATTTTAGATTTTGAACATAATCGAGGAAAAGTGGCCTTACTTAATCAACTTATTCCTCAATATCAGTCAAGTGATGTCATTGCTCTGAGTGATGTTTCAGCCCTGCTTTCTTACGATGCATTGTTAATTGCAGCTAAACATTTCGAGAACAAAAATGTTGGTGTTGTAAATCCTACTTATCATTTATTAACACCTTCCTCTGAAGGCGAAAAGAAATATTGGGAGTATCAAACCCTTATTAAACAACAAGAAGCAACATTAGGTTCAAGCTTAGGATCTCATGGGGCTTTTTATCTATTTCGTTCCGAGCTATTTATTCATCTAGAGTCAGATACCATTAATGATGATTTTATTTTACCCATGATGATAGTAAAACAAGGTTATCAAGCAGTATACGACCCAAGCATTCTAGCAGTAGAACTAGAACGCGTAGTACAAGAAGAAGACTTTTCTCGAAGATTAAGAATTTCAGCAGGGAATGTACAACAATTATTCCGTCTAGTTACCTTGTTTAACCCTAAATACAAAGGAACAGCATTTACCTTTTTCTCTGGTAAAGGGTTAAGAGCAATGATGCCATATTTCATGCTTATTGCGTATATCGGCTCAGCTTGCCTTTTATCTAACCCTTTATTTTTAATCGCATTTATTGGACAAACCATTGGATATTGCATAGGGGTTATTAGTTTATTCTTACCTGCATTATTTTCAAATAAATATTGTCAGATCCTTGCCTATTTAATATCAGGTCACACTGCCAATTTACTCGGTGGATTAAATTATCTATTAAAAAAACCAACCGCTCCGTGGACTCGAGTTCAAAAATAACAGAGGATTTTATTATGATAGATTCATATTACACAATGAACCAATCGACCATTAAAGCCAAACGTGCTTTTGATGTTTGTTTATCCATTATAGGCTTAATGCTTACGCTTCCACTTTTTCCATTTATTGCTCTAGCGATTAAGTTAGATTCAAAAGGCCCAGTTTTTTACCGTCAACTTCGAGTTGGAAAAGCCATGCCAGATCAAATTCATGTTTTTGAAATGATAAAATTTAGAAGTATGGTGCAAGATGCAGAAGTGGCTACTGGGGCAACCCTTGCAACAAAAGGCGACAGTAGAGTAACTACCGTTGGTCGTATATTGCGAAAAACACGCTTAGACGAGTTACCACAATTTTTTAATGTAATAAATGGAGATATGTCTCTTGTAGGGCCTCGACCTGAAAGACCAACCTTTTATAATAAATTAGAACGTGAAATCCCTTATTTTAGTGAAAGAACTTATGGAGTATTACCGGGTATTACAGGATTAGCTCAAATTAACCAAGGTTATGATACGTGTATTGAAGATGTTCGTTCAAAGGTGGGATTTGATCATAGCTACGCTCTATCGTTAACATCAATTTCAGGATGGATTAAATCTGATCTTTATATCCTTCTAATGACAATTAAAGTAATGATATTTGCTCGAGGTCAATAAAATCATAACGGTTTCTATTTGAATTTTATATACAATTTACCTTTAACCACTCAAATTTTATGTGTATTACAAATGGAAATTTTATGATTCCATGCGAGCTAACTAATTAATTTATAAATAGACGTGCTTTGCAGTTATCAAATTTAAGACAAATAATGAATGGAATAAACTGCTACTATCTAACGAATAGCTATCAACTATTAGGAAATGGATACCTGATATGCAAAAAACGTTAACGTCTGCCATCGACATTCCTGAACAAATGCAAAACGATTGGCAAAATATGCTCGATATTTTATCGAATGTAATTAATGTACCTGCTGCATTAATTATGCGTATTTATGATAATGACATTAAAGTTTTTTCATCAAGTTCTTCCACAGAAAATCCTTACATTAAAGGAGCAACAGAAAAGCTCAACCAAGGGCTATATTGCGAAACCGTAATAAAAGAAAGACAAGAATTAACCGTATTTAATGCCTTGGTAGATCCTGAATGGAACAGCAACCCCGATCTTAAACAAAATATGATCGCCTATTGTGGGTTACCCCTTTATTGGCCAGACAATACCCCTTTTGGCACCCTATGTATTCTAGACAAAAAAGAAAATCACTTTTCACCGACTTATCAAAAGTTGATGAAAACCTATCAGCATTCGATTGAAGCCCAACTCAACACGTTATATCAACATGCTGATTTACTTAACCGTCACAAAGAGCTGCAGGCAGAAGTTGCAAGAACAACTCAGCATCTGAATGAAATAAATATCAAGTTATCCAATGAAATTGATTGTCGACGAGCAGCAGAGCAAAAAGTTGAGTATCATAAAAATCATGATGTTAATACGGGTTTTCTAAACCCCATCGCTATTCATAGACATGTTGATAATCTAATAAAAAACGAAACTAAATTTGTACTTTTGCATATACATTTTGCTAATAGTCGTAAAATACAACAAGAATACGGTTATCAAGCGTTTGACTCTTTATTAATAGAATACCGTTCAAAGCTAACAAAAATCACTGATACTTCAGTTACTGGGCGCTTAGGTTCATCGGATATTTTATTGATTATTCAGACAGATAAAGAAAAGCTGCCACAGCTGTGCCAACATTTATCTGAAATAGGCCAAGCAAACTACACGGCAAATGAACAATCTCTACATCTGCAAACTTATGTTGGAGCAGTACATTCTAAAGAAGGTATATCTCGTTCAGATTTACTGCAATTTGCTTACGATACCGTTGTAAAATGCCAAAGCTTAGGTAAAACTTTTACCATTGCAGACGTATCACTGCCTACTCAATCGTCATTATCTGAGCATAAAATTGAGCGCTATTTATTAGAAGCCGTTCGTAATCACGATCTATTCTTAAACTATCAACCTAAAGTATGCCCAGTAAATAAAAAATGGATTGGTTGTGAAGCACTATTACGCTGGAATCACCCACATTTAGGTGCAATCGCTAATGACGTATTAATCCAATTAGCAGAACGAAATGGCCTTATTTATGAGCTAGGGAACTTTGCACTTAGAAACGCAATTCAACAGGCATCTGAGTGGATCCTACATTCACCAAACTTTGTCATGGCCGTAAATATTTCTGCTGTCCAACTAAAAGATCCCCACTTTGTAACTCACATAAAACAATTACTTAGTTTATATCAACTACCTTCAAAAAACCTTGAACTAGAAGTAACAGAAAGTGGCTTAATTTCTGATGAGCCGCTGGCAATTACAACATTAAGCCAATTGAATAATATGGGAATTTCTATTGCATTAGATGATTTTGGAACAGGTTATGCCTCATTCCAATACCTTAAAAAATACCCATTCAGTTCATTAAAAATTGATAAAAGTTTTATTGCCAATATTGAACAAAATGAAGACGACCAAAACATTGTTTGTGCAATGATCAACATAGCCAAAAAACTGCAACTTAAAGTTGTGGTTGAAGGCGTTGAAAACCAAAACCAAGAAGCGTTTGTAGTTAAAGAAGGTATTGACTTAATTCAAGGTTATCTTTATTCCAAACCCATTTCCGCAACCGATTTTGAAGAAGGTTTATTTAATCAATCTTCAATTGGTACCCCCTACTTTCAGTTTGTGTAATGGGCACTCTAAAATATCATTATAGAAAGAAGCAGAAGATCTGATACTCTTGCTAACAAATATCATAATAAAATGAACTCAGTCAGCATGAATATTCAAAAAATAGAACAAGAAGTACAGCAATGGTTAGAAGATGTGGTCATCGGCCTCAATCTTTGCCCTTTTGCAGCAAAACCTAACCGTAATAAACAAATCAAAATTTTTGTATCTGAAGCAACAACAGAAGAAGCATTACTTGAAGATATTCTTCAAGAGTTGATGAATTTAGATTCAAAAACGGCTGAAGAGCTAGAAACAACACTCGTTGCGATTCCTAATATGCTGCAAGACTTTATGGATTATAACTTCTTCTTGGATTGGGTTGACGCACTCATCAAACAGCAAGAATGGGAAGGTATTTATCAAATTGCGACGTTCCATCCTGATTACTGTTTTGGTGGTGCAGAGCCTGAAGATGATGAGAACCTAACCAATCGCTCTCCATATCCTGTCCTTCACCTTATTCGTGAAGAAAGCATGGAAAAAGTCCTAAAACACTATCCAAATCCAGAGGCAATTCCAGATACAAATATTGCACGTGTTGAAGCGTTAACCTTAGAAGAACGTCGTAAGCTATTCCCTTACTTGTTCGTATAAGATAGGCTAGCAGCCATTAAGAAATAATTGAGAGAAATCGATGAAACGAGTTGTTTTATATGTTGCAGACAAATGCCCTCACTGCAAAGAAGCGCAACGCTACCTTGATTCTAAAGGCATTAAGTATCGTTTAACTAACGCAAAGATGCAGCGTGGCCGTAAAGAGTTAGAAGCCATTGGTGCTCGCTCTGTGCCAGTATTAAAAATCGGCGATCAAATGATGGCTGGTTGGAATCAAAAGAATTTCGATAAGATATATAATAGTTAATTAAAAATGGAGCTTATTTATAAGCTCCATTTTTTCACACACTTATAAATTTAAAAACACTCTCAATAAGATATTAATATTTTCAAAAATTAATTTATATTAATCAATAGTCACACTATCGACATAAATAATATAATTATCTTCTTTATTTACTTCACCTTTGATCGTCACTTTATCGTTTGGTTTCACTTGTAAACCAGACATTTTATCACCATCAATTTTTACATTTAAAGAACCTGTATTATCTTTAAATACATACACTTCCTTTCCTAGAGGCTCAATTAAATACCCTGTTAATAGGATAGGTGTGTCATCAATAACGGCGCTGGCATTTAATACCGATTCTACGCTATTTATTCCATCAACAGGTTTAGAGAATTCATCCTGATAATTAGCAGCTTGATCATTAGCAGCTTGATCATTAGCAGCTTGATCATTAGCCAATGCAAGTGTTGATGAACAAGCTAATATTAGTGTAAATAACAAATGTCTTTTTTTCATAAATAAAACCTTACCTATTATTATATGAATAACTACATTAACATTTGTAACTCAATTTAATTATGATCAAAATAAGTTATAAATATATAGTAGTTTTAATCAATTTCATTTAGAGATTACGCCTAGTTTTTAATTATATCAAGACTTATATTTATTTTTATATTTCGATTAAAAACATTATTATAACCGACAAGGTGATATTAATTAACTCACTGATTAACATCGCATATATTACATTTTCACTAATGCAAAGTTTCATCCAAAAAAGTAAAATATGAACATAGGTAAAAGGCAGGTTTTAATATAATTAAAACCTGCATAAAAACTAAAATAATAATTTTAAATACCTACTTTAACGGCTTTAATAGCTGATTGATCACACTCACTAAACTCATAAATACAATCATCATTGCTATTAAAGGCAATACAAGCCACATACTGATATGAAGTGTCGGCTCTAATTTAAAGCCCCATTTCACTAAGCTGAATACAATAGTCTCTGCTCCCATCACCGCCACAAATCCCGCAGCCAATGCCATTACACCGTATTCACTCCACAACGTATTACTGATGCGCTGACGGCTAGCCCAAGAGTACGATAAAGAGTGATTTCACGCTGACGTTGATACAAACTCAAACGAAGTAACGTGAATATCAATAAAATACCACTCACTACGCCTAATCCGGCTAATACAGTTAATGACCACGTGATTTGAGCTAGCATGGCTTGGATCTTTCCACCCATGGTTCTAAAGTCCAACAAACTAACCGTAGGGTAATCACGAGCCAATTGATTCAATAACGTGTTCTCATCATCGTTAACTTTAAAACTCACTAACCACGTTGCAGGTAAATCCGCAATCACATCTGGTGTGAAGATAAAATAAAAATTCGGTTTCATGCTTTGCCAATCAACGACACGAATCGAGTTAACTACAGCGGTAAAGGGCTGACTATTAACAGAAAAACTCAATGTATCACCAATAGTAATATCTAAATCGTTCGCAACATCTTGCTCAACAGACACCCCATTTTCACTCGTCCACGCCCCTACCGTCACCTGATTATGAACAGGCAAAGTATCACGCCATGTAAAATTAATTTCACGGCGTAGCGCATCTGAGCCTTGCCCTTCACCTTTCATTTTTTCTTTGGTACTTTCACCATTAATTTCCGTTAAGCGACCACGAACAATCGGATACCCTTCTGAGCGATCCAATTTTTCATTATCCAATGCTTGCAGGTAATCTCGTTGCTCATAAGGAGCAATATTCATCGCAAATACATTAGCTGCATCTGGTGGTAAGGTTTGTTGCCAATCGCCTAATAAATCGGTTCTCACTAGCCAAATCACGGCCACTAACATTAAAGAGCCAGACAGTGCAGCCAATTGCATCATACTATTTTTGGGGGAACGCTTAATCCGACTCAATGCTAATGTCATCGCTGCTCCCCATTTAAAACGTCCTAAAAAATGCACTAAGCCATAACTCACTCCAGCAAGCAGAATAAATAAAACAACCAATCCAATCGAAACCATCCAAACTAGACTGTTACTGCCGTACATCAGCAAAAATGCCGCTGTAGGAACCAAAATTAGCCATAACCCTTTTTTAGACGAATGACTTATTTGAGACTGGAGAACAGAAATCGCAGGCGTCTCTAATAAGCGTAATAGTGGAATACCAAGTGCTGGTAGCCCAATGAATAACGCAACGATAGAACCAAATAGAAAAGGTTGCCAACCATAGCTGGGTAACTCTTCAGGCAGAATATCGGCAAGAGGTATACGCAATAATAATTCAAGCCCTAACCCGATTAACGAACCTGCAATCACCCCTATAATAAACATCAAACCAATTTGACTAAATAGCCAGCGCTTCAGCCACGCTTTGCTTGCACCCATGCTCTTTAGCATCGCAACAGTATTCGCACGACTGGTTGCATAGTGCTGACAAGTTAGCACTAAAGTGACTGAAGCCATTAAGATCACCATCAAAATCGTCAATGACAAGTATTGCTTCGCTTTCTGCATTAAATCCGCAGTTCGACCTTGAGTTTCTTCACTTATCCAACTTTCTCCAGCTTGCAATTCATACTCATTTTGAAGCAATGAGATCCCATTATAATTCCCTTTAAATAACGTTCGATATTGAACTCGGCTGCCAAGTTGAATGGCACCTGTTTTATCTAAATCAGATTGATGAATAAACACACTTGGCATGGTGCGAAATGGATTAAACGCGAGTTCAGGCTCTGATTCAATCACACCAGAGATCGGTAACTCAGCATCACCAATGGCAATCACATCACCAATATTTAATTCAAGTAAGGATAAAAGTCGATCCGCGACCCACACTTCTCCTTGATTAACCTGCGTATATACTTCATTGTTTTCGCCATGCAATAATAGCTCACCACGAAGTGGGTAATTGCTCTCAACAGATTTAACGCTCACCAATTGCATTCCAGTATCACTAAATGCCATGGTTTGAAAACGAACTTGGGAAGAAGTAGCTAAGTTTTGCTCAGCAGCACGCTGTAAAATAGATTCAGGGGTAGGATTTGCTGAACGGAAAACCAAATCCGCCGCCATCATAGAGCGACCTTGATCCGTCATGACTTTTTCAACCCGGATGGCTAAAGCAGATAACGCAACAACACAGGCTACAATTAAAGTTAACGCCGCCATTACAGGCCATAATTGTCCCTGCCAAATCTCACGCCAACTCCAGCGTAATATCATCCGGTTTCCAGAAGGTAGATGATTTCCTAAAGAGGTTGAGGTTAATGATTTCTCATTCATTTCACACCACCTCTTCAAAAATTCGCCAGCATCTATCGTCAATGTTCGCTCACATCGCTCTGCTAACTTGGGATCATGAGTAATAAGAACCAAGGTAGTGCCATGCTTTTGGTTCATCTCGAATAAAAGCTCAATAATATGTTCAGCCGTATGCTGATCTAGATTTCCTGTCGGTTCATCGGCAAATAAAATTTGAGGTTGAGTCATAAAGGCACGAGCCAATGCCACACGCTGCTGTTCACCACCAGAAAGTTGAGATGGCAGATGTGTTTCTCTTCCAGACAATCCAACAGAAGCAAGTAACTGTTTTGCTTTTTTAATGTCTTCTCCTTCTCCACGTAAAATAGCAGGTAAGGTGACATTCTCAAGGGCGGTCAATGATGGAATAAGCAAGAAACTTTGAAATACAAAACCAATGGATTCACTTCGGATCTGAGCTCGAGTCTCATCATCCAGTTGAGACAAATTTTGTCCTAATAATTCAATATCACCAGTAGAAGGAATATCCAATCCTGCAAGCAAGGTCATTAACGTTGACTTTCCAGCCCCAGAGGTACCAACAATTGCAACACTTTGGCCTGATAGAACCTCAAAAGAAATGTCTTTTAAAATGGTTAATTCTGCCTCGTTAGAAATCACAGATTTTCCAACTGAACTCACTTTTATGGCAATCGTCATTATCCTTTCCTTTTGATATTATTTTTATGCTGTTATACGTATTGTATACATAAGTTCTTATTAATCAGCAATTTCATTTACACTTCTTTAACCAATTTATATAGGCAGATTTACGCTTTCTGCTATTCTATTGCTATCCATTATTGTTAAGGTTTCTCATGCGTAGATTACTGACTTTTATTCTGATACTTATTAGCAGCCAGCTACTTACTGTAAAAGCTGCTTATAGCCAAACGTTACTGATTCTTGGTGACAGCTTGAGTGCAGGTTATAACATGCCGATAGAACAAAGTTGGCCTTCACTATTACCAGAACAACTCAAAGCTTTAGGTAAACCAACCACAGTTATAAATGGCAGTATTTCAGGCGATACAACAGGCAACGGGCTAGATCGACTACCTAATCTATTAAAACAACATAAACCTAATTATGTACTTATTGAATTAGGAGCAAATGATGGATTACGTGGATTTCCACCACAGAAGATTAATGCTAATTTAGAAAAGATGTTCGCTCAAATTAAGGCGATTAATGCACAACCATTATTGATGCAAATTCAAGTACCACCTAACTATGGAAAACGATACAGCCAAGCATTTGGATCAATTTACCCTAAATTAAGTGAAAAACACGCCATCCCTCTATTACCTTTTTTCTTAGAACAAGTAATCGTAAAACCAGAATGGATGATGAAAGATGGATTGCATCCAAAGCCAGAAGCCCAACCTTGGATAGCAGAGTTTATGGCAGAAGAACTGCAACCCTATTTATAACCAGGTTTATTCATAAAAAACAAAAAGCCCGCTTATATAAACGGGCTTTTTACGTTACTGATACCAATACTATTGGTACTATTCTGTATCATCATCAGCAGAACCACTATCGTCATCATCTGAATTATCTGATGAACGCTGTGTTCCACATAATGTATGAAACCTTGGTTTAAAGTTAATCTTATTTTGATACTTTAACCAACACTGTGCAAATTCTGAAGTCTCAGCAGGTTGATGCTGTATTTGCTCAACAAATCGTATTTCTGCTTCTGATTCAGGAGCCAACGTACCGTCTAGTAACGACTGCATTGTTCGACCGTAGGTTTCTAAAATCAACGCTTCGCGGATTGTGAAACCACTGCGACTAAAACCTCGTTTGAAGTTTTTGTCATCGTAAAATTTAGTAAGAGTTCGCATTGATGCTTCTTCGTGACCACAAAAAACGTATATGTAATTCAGTGCAGTCACATTGTACAACGAAAAATATTAGCGATTTCAATCAAAATATTTTATTGTGGCGGTTACCACCATCAAAGAGATGATAACTTTGGATACTGATCTGCTTAAAACCTTCTTAGAAGTCACAAAAACGCGCCACTTTGGGCGTGCTGCAGAGCATTTATTTCTCACACAATCTGCCGTGAGTTTCCGTGTTCGACAGCTTGAATCACAACTAGGAAACCCATTGTTTACGCGCCAGCGCCATAATGTACAGCTAACTGCGGCAGGTGAGCGCTTACTTCCTTATGCAGAAGCAATCTTGCAAACTTGGGGAAGAGCAAAACAAGACGTTGCACTAACTGAAGATTACAACTCGCAAATCACCATCGGCGCCAGTGCATTAATCTGGGAATTTGATGGAATATCAGATTGGATAAATGGGATCTATGACACAATCTCTGGTTTAGCGTTACGCCTAGAATCCATACCTCGTCAAGAACTGGCAAAAGCATTATTAGAAAAAAGTGTCGACCTTTTCATTACTAGTGAACCGCCAAAAATTGATGGTATTCGAGTATTTAAGATTCGAGATTATCAATTACAACTCGTTTCTAGCACTCCAAACAGTACGATGGAAACCATTCAATCCATGCCATTAGTGTATTTAGATTGGGGAGCACGGTTTGCGATTCAGCATAGTAAAATTGCTGAACTGCAAAAAACCCCTATTCTACATACCCATTCGTCAAAGATGGCATTGGATTATTTAATGTCGCATTCAAGCATTGGTTACTTGCCTGCCCCAGTTATTAACCAAAGTGTTGATAACAAAGAGTTATACGTTGTAGAGGGCGCACCAATTATGGAGCAAGAACTGTACCTAGTGTGGCAAGAAAAAAGCGAAAAAGCAGAGCTTATTGAGCAAATTACCAACATAAAACCGAAAATGGTTACCTCTAGCGTTTAACAAACGATTCTTCGATTTACGATAAGGGCTTACATAAGCCCTTTTATTTTGTCTATTTCTATAATAAATCACTGTATTAAGTGGTTTAATTGCCTTTTCATCGTTACTATAATTATTATCTTTTTAATCTTACTTCCATCCATGGAGTACGACATTGAACGAACATCAAGATTTATCATTCCAAATTGAAACCTTATTCAATGCCGACGACCAACAGCAACAAATAAGCTTATTGAGTGAGTTTGTAGAAAACGGCTTAGATACAGGTTCTGTGGCTCGTATTTTAGAAGCTTTCCCAGTTGATGACCGTGTGCAATTATGGCGTCACTTACCACTAGAGATGCACATTGAAGTATTAACGGAAATGCGTGCTGATGCTCGTGTGGCTATTCTTGAAGAATTGTCAGAAGCCGAACTAAACTTCACTTTAGCAAAACTGGATAACTTATCGTTAATTGAGTGGGCAGAATCCCTGCCTGATGATATTTTCAGCCTTGCATTACAACTTATCAGTCGTGATGAGTTGGACTTATACGATGATGCAAAACAATATGACGACGATGAAGTTGGTCACTGGGCTGATAGAAAAATAGCAACTCTGCCTTTTAACGTGAGCGTAGGCCGAGCTAAAAAGCTATTAAAAACCAATTTGTTTGAATCGCACCAATACATGCACTTAATCAATCGTGCCCATAAGTTTCACGGTATTGTGCAATATACAGATATTTTAACTGCTGATGATTCAGTCAAAATTAACACATTAAAATTAGAAGATTGCTTAGTCCTTAATGTTCACCAACCACTAAGTGAGAGTATTGAAGCAATCGAACACTCAGCGGTGCCAAGTGTTGCTATTGTTGATGATGAAAACACGTTAATTGGCCAGTTAGATTGGCAGTTTGCGATTAATACCCAACGTGAAATCTATGAAACCCGATTAATGGCCGGTACCGGTATGGACGAAGGTGATGATCTATTCTCACCTATCATCAAGAGTTCGAAAAAGCGTGGTGTGTGGTTAGGCATTAACTTGCTTACTGCTATTTTAGCGTCGATTACTATCGGTTTATTTGAAGATGTCATTACCCAAGTCGTTGCTCTAGCGGTATTAATGCCGATTGTGGCCTCTATGGGAGGGATTGCAGGTAGCCAAACCTTAACGCTCATGGTTCGTGCAATGGCACTAAACCAAGTTACCGCTGGTAACCGTTTTGCCTTGTTAAAAAATGAATTAGGCATTGGCTCCATCAACGGATTGCTATGGTCGTTAATCATCGGTGGTATTGCTGGTGCGTGGTTCCAATCTTTTGCTTTGGGTGCCACAATTTCACTGGCTATCATTGTCAATATCGTTACCGCAGCACTATTTGGAGTACTTATTCCTATCACACTAGATAAGTTTAAACTTGATCCTGCACTGGCTGGTTCAGTTATCCTAACCACAGTAACTGATGTAGTTGGCTTCTTTGCTTTCTTAGGTACAGCAAGCCTAGTAATGATGTAAAGTAAACCTCTGTAAAATCCCCTCTCTGAATTGATATAAGCAAATCAGAGAGGGTTCTAATCTCACTTACCTATTTTTATCTCATCAAATAGCTCAAAAAAATTTAAAACCTAACGCTTGACCCGTCTATAAGTGCAGGGTTGATAATCGCCTCCAGATGGACAAGAGAGCACACTATGTTAACTGTAACGCAAATGGCAAAGCACCATAATATCTCCCGCACTACGATTTTATATTATGAACGAGCAGGATTACTTCTACCTGCTTATCGTTCTGATAACGGCTATCGTTGGTACGGAGATAAAGAATCCAAACGATTAGAAGCCATCATGGCTTATCGATCATTTGGTATTCCTATTACAGACATCATGCCGCTGCTTGACCATCAAGACGACATGACACAAGAAAGTATTTTACGTAATCAATTTAATGCGCTTGAAAATGAGATTCAACGATTACGACAACAACAAAATGCGATTGTCATGTTACTAAAGCAACCTACACTATTGGAGCAAAATATGGTTACTAAAGCACGCTGGGTCGAAATAATGAAAGCAGCAGGTCTTAATGAACAAGACATGCAAAATTGGCACAAACAGTTCGAAAAAATGGAACCTGATGCTCATCAAGAGTTTTTAGAATCACTAAGTATTGATGCAGAGGAAATTTCTGAGATTAGAGCTTGGTCTAAAGCTTAAGAGATAAAAACGGAAACGCCTAAAGTTATTAGCTTTAGGCGTTACTTCTAACAAGACACGATTAAAAAAACCGAGTGTTATAACTTCATGTGTAAGATTGGAAATGGTTTTCCCATATCATCAAGTTCAGAGCGAGATTCAACTTTAAACCCCATATGTTGATAAAAGCCAACTGCTTGTGGATTTTGTTCATTAACATCCACACTCTCGGCATTCAGCTCATTCACAGCATAGGTTAACAAGGCTGTTCCAATTCCTTCTCCTCTTGCTTCATTTAGAATAAATAGCATTTCAATTTTTTGATTTAGTACGCCGATAAAACCAAGAATCGCACCATTATTATTCTTTATACAACGCAAAGTTACTGAAGGAAACGCATGCTCCATGATAATAGGCTTAAAAAACTCAATATCTTCATCACTAATAAAGTCATGAGTTGCTCGGACTGAATTTTCCCAAACAGACAGCATTTCTGCATAGTCTTTAGGAAGCACATTTTCGATAATCATACTGTTCTCACTTAAACGGGTTCATATTGATATGCGCAGCCGCGAATGTTCTATTATACACATTTTTTAGACATAAACTTAGAAGCAAATCCAGTAACAAACATGGTGCCAATAACCACTAAAATCGTACCTATAATGGCATTTACTCCCACCGTTTCACCTAAGAACAAATACCCCCATAAAATCCCAAAAACAGGAATAATAAAGGTAACTGTTAAAGCAGAAGAAGCACCAAGCTCCTTAATAAGTCGAAAATACAATAAATAAGCCAATCCCGTACATACAGCACCAAGTGCAAAAACAGCCGCAATAATATCTGAAGTGACTTCTTCTCGAACAGGCATAAAAGGAACAAGAGGCAATACAAGTAATACAGATGCCCACATACTACCGTGCGCATTATTAAACGGCTCAACGCTTGGTGCATTTTTGGCATAATTAGTCGCAACCCCATAGCTAAACGCACCAATTAACGCAGTAATAATTGGAATAATCGCTTCATCGCCAATATTAATCGCTTCCCACCCAACCAATACACTTACACCAATCATTCCAAGAATCAGACCAAATATAACGTCTTTACTTAATCTTGTTCGAGTCCAGATAGCTCCAATAACGGCTCCCCAAATCGGAGCTGTGGAATTAAGAACAGCCAAAGTAGATACATTTAACACTTGCGCAGAATATGCAAATAACAAAAAAGGCAAAGCCGAATTAAACAGACCTAAAATAAGGAAGTGTTTAATATTAGACATAAAACGTAGCGATTTTTTGAGGAAAAATGAAACAACAAGCAGAGTCAATGCGGCAAAAGCGACACGTACTTCAATTAAAACCGCAGGGCCTAACGGATTAGCCGCAATCCTAACAAATAAAAATGAGCCCCCCACAAAGCAGCTAACGTAAATAAACTTAAGATATTAACCATCTGTAACTCCAAACTGTGTTTGATTTTTGAGTGTGTTCGATAATGACAAATAACTCAACGACATCATTAAAAAATGTCATTAACTGCTCACATTTAAAACTCAAATAGATTAGCGCTACTAACGAACTCATATTTTTCAATAGAGTTATAGACTGTCTCAATATTTGACAAGGTATATATAAACAAAAAAGGTATTATGTACGGATACACATAAAAACAAACTTCTATTTAAAGGAAAAAATTATGAAAATTCGCTTTTATCTTCTTGCAGCACTCGCTATGACTTCACTTTTTGGCTGCGGTGGAGGCGAACAATCTCTGAAAGTGACAGCAAGCGCATACACATCAAGTGTTGGTGAGACAGATGATACCCCGAACCTTGCTGCATGGGGAGATACGCTTAAGCCGGGAATGAAATCAATCGCAGTATCAAGAGATCTGATCGAAATGGGCCTTACTCACAACCAAGAAGTGAGAATCGAAGGGCTTGATGGTACATATCGCGTTCTTGATAAAATGAACAAACGTTGGAAAAAGAAGATCGACATTTACATGGGTGAAGATGTTGAAAAAGCAAGACAATGGGGTAAGAAAGAAGTCGTTATCTACTGGACTGTAGAAGAAGAAAAGTAGAAAGTTAATAACTGCGAATCCAAAGATTTATAACTAAAGTGGCCTTATTGTGAGGCCACTTTTTTATATTTCTAATAAAAGATTCTAACTGCCGATCACGCCGCCGTTATCTTTGGTGATCATCACAATCGTTGATCGAGGCTTACTGTTTCCACCTTGTGGGAAATGTCCAGATGGGTGTTGTACACCAACAAACATCGTCTTTTGATCTTCAGAGAAAGTTAACCCAGTAATTTCACAACCAATTGGGCCAGTTAAGAAGCGACGCACTTCTCCAGTATTAGGATCACCACACAACATCTGATTATTACCTTGTCCCGCAAAGTCCCCTTTGTTTGAGTAATTACCATCAGTTTGGATCCATAAACGTCCTGCTTTATCAAAACCAATACCATCAGGACTGTTAAACATATTATCTTTATTGATGTTATCACTACCAGCGTACAAACTATCTTTATGAACCGTTGGATTACCCGCAATTACGTATAAATCCCACTGGAACGTATCACTAACATGATTGGCATTAGTTGGCGCCCAACGCACAATTTGTCCATAATGATTTTCAGCACGAGGGTTAACACCATCAACGTCTTGGCCTTCTTTTACACCTCGATATTTATTATTGGTTAGTGTACAAAATACGTGCTTTTTATCAGGATGAACCGCAACCCATTCAGGTCTATCCATTGTGGTTGCCCCCACTTGGGTTGCCGCACGACGAGCAAAAATCATCACTTCAGCTTGGCTATTGAACCCATTTTCTCTGGTTAACCCATTTTTACCATAAATCAACTCTAGCCACTGGCCATCACCTTCTAACTTATCGTCTTTCATTGCAAATTTAGCAACGTACAAGGTGCCCTCTTCAAGGAGATTACGATTTGCTCTGTTATTCCCTTCTTGATATTTATCTTTTGATACGAACTTATAAAGGTGTTCACCACGTTCGTCATCACCAAGATACACCACAACATGGCCATCATCATTTACAACCAGTGCAGCATTTTCATGTTTAAATCGACCTAGTGCCGTTCGTTTTAATGGCGTTGATGTTGGATCATTTGGATCAATTTCAACCACCCACCCAAAACGATTCGGTTCATTTGGATTTTTCGCTACATCAAAACGATCATCAAAATTATGCCATTGATAATCACTTTGCTCTGCTTTAATACCATAACGCTTATCATCAGGTGTTAATTCTGCATTTTGTTCTGAACCAAAAAAATCATTAAAATTTTCTTCGCACGTTAAATAAGTACCCCAAGGCGTTTCACCATTTGCACAGTTATTAAAGGTACCTAACACTTTTTTACCCGTAGGATCGGCTTTGGTTTTTAGTAAATCATGACCCGCAGCAGGACCAGTCACTTCCATTTCAGTATTTGCTGTTATACGGCGATTTGCCTTGCCTGCTGAATCCATCGTCCATTGACCGTTCTTTTTTACAATTTCAACAATGGTAATTCCCACGGCCGCCTGTGCTTTAGCTACATCATCCGCAGTCATTTCTTTGCCTTGGTGAGCAAACAGAAATTCATAATTAGTATATTCATTATTAACTGCAAGAATCGCTCGATCGTTTGATAATGGGAATACACTCATGCCATCTGTGTTATCACCAAATTGCAATGCTTGCGCTTTTGAATCTTGCTTTCCATTTGGATTAAATTTCGGAGCGTTAGCAAAGATAGGGTCTCCCCAAGACATTAATGTATTCCAACTGTACCCTTTGGGAAGCACAATAGAGTCACTTGTAGAGGTAGGAATGGCTTCAAAATTTAATAACGCATTATTCATATTACCAGCGATGGCTTTTGCTACTGGGTTTAACGCCAAAAAAGCGCCAGCACCTGCCGCCGCAATTCCCATCAAGAAACCTCGACGAGATAAACGAGCATTCACCATATTGCTAAAATCAGATTCTTTCTCTACAAATTTATTCATCATACTTCCCTTTTGAAACTGTTATTTTTATAAGTGTATTTTTACAATCAGAAGTAGACTAAAGGTGCTTTGTGACAGAAATATTGAAAGGAGATGACGATTTTATTGCGTATTTTTATTATCACTCTATATAAAAATAATATTAATAATTAAATATAAAGCTGTAATAAACGACAGGGACATAAGCGTAATCATTCATATAAGATCCGCTCAAAAGTTAGAAATATAAAGAAGGATTTTATGAAGAAAATATCAACGTTGTTACTTTTAACTCTTATATCGTCATCTACTTTTGCCGATAATATATACTCGTTCAAGTCATTAAGTAATCTGAGAGAAGTTCCCAAAGTTGGCGATACTTATAAGTTAGACCCAGTAGATCAGGCTTCTATAGAACTTGTTTGTTGGGATAAGGGAGAAAGTGACTATCGTTCTTTTTCTGCATGTGAAATTGTAGTTAACTATTCAGAAAAAGCACTCTATGATCCTTGTTTTCAGGTAACAAATAGGTTTTCCACTCCGCCCATTTATGTCGAATTAAATAATAATAGATTTTCTGGTTTACACATATCTGGAATGAAAATTAAATTTAAAGAAATAAAATATGGCAATTTATTTTTTGAACTTATCAAGTAACTTTGGAGATTATATCTTAATAAAAAAGCCTCTATTGCAGAGGCCTTTTAGCTTTTATTTAATCTTAACAACCGCTGGTGGTTGCCAAGTACCACTTAGCATTTCCTCTTTAGGGCCGTAAGCGCGAATAGTCATTGCTATGTCATCTTTTGGAGCAGGTAACCAGTTACCTATTTTATCTTCACTTGGTTTTTCATTTTGAATATATATGGTTAAGGAGCCATCTTTATTGTATTTCATCCCTTTATTCTTTGTACCTATTGAATAACGCTTTATATCATTTGGAACAAAGAAATGATTAGAGTTATACATAGTCAAAGACCAAAAACCATCAACAGGAGGAAGTTCTCCCTTTTTGAACGTTAATGTATAATTGTGGTTCCCATTAATACGCGTCCCATTTTCATCTTTATATTGATAAAGATAACTCGTTTCGGTTACATCGTTAGTAAAAATGTTTGATTTAGCTACAGCTAAACGTGTTAAATAATCCGTTCCAAAGCGTCCATTATCTTGGGGTCTAGTCCAGTAATTATTTATTTCTTTACCTACATTCTCTAAGTGAAAAAGTGGGGCTACAATATTCATCTCAGCTTGATTAGCTACATCGTTTAATATTTTTTGTAGCTCTTTATTCTCTTCTGCTTGAAGTAATAACTCCTTGAACTGTGCATACATAGCTTCTTCACCAGGAAGAGGAGATACCTCTTCTAATACTTTCCCAAGCTGTTCTGCGCTAAAGAACGTATTAGGATTTACCCATGTTTTCTCTGATTTGGTTTTCTTAGCTTCTGGGATATTTGGTAAAGATTTCCAATTGGTTACCTTCATTATTCCTGTAAATTCCGATAAAGGATAAGCACCTAATTGATTAACTACCGACTGAATTGCTTCTCTATCTTCAGCTGTGTCATCCATAAAAACACGTGGAATCACAACAGCAAGGTCTGTTGACGAACGAAATACTTTATTAATACCTTCAGGTATCTCACCATCCCACTCCGGTGACACTATCATATAAAAACCTGGCTTAGAGTCATAAATACTGCTGAGCTGTGCAAAACTATCCGTTCTCTGATCTTCCGCCATTACCGTCCAAAAACGATCTCCAAAATCAGGAACCTGTATCACAACTGGCTCTTTATCTAGAGATAACATGCCAAAACCATATACAACATCTTGATTAGGATGGGCAACATCTCTCATGTTTGGTGATACATAATCAGAAAGCATAGTTAAATGATTAATAGGGGCTGCTGGCATAGCTCCCCCAATATAACCTTGATATGGTACCTGCTTAAAAGCTTCACGTCGGTTATGCATATTAACCATCGGCCAGCCCCAAACATACGCATAATTTGCAATCGCTTTTGCGTATCCTTTAGTCATAATAGAACCTGTTGGTCCTTTTGCTGCTTGCTCATACGATAACGACTGTACTGGGATATCTGTTCGGTTGTTTTCAGCAATACTAATATTTTGACAACCAACCATTAAAGTCGCTATTGGCAATAATAGACAAATTCGATTTAATTTCATGATAGGACTCCTAAACTATTATTTCGAAATTACCGCTTGAGGCATTTGATAATCACCTTTTTGAACAGCTTCACTTGCGCCATACAAACGCATAACTAAATAAAACTCTTTTTTAGGAATAGGAAGAAAATTCGATTTACCCTTATTTGTTTTTTCATCAGCACTCAAAGTAATAGTGTAATATCCGTCCTTATCAGCAATTAATGTCCTGTCTCCTCGGCTATGTCGATTTAACCCGTTCTTTGCCATTAATCGGTTATCAGCCCCATATACTGTCACAGACCAAAATTCACTTACATCTGGAGCTTTAAAATGCATTGTATAACTGTGTTTTGCCCCATTTAATTTATGACCGTTAGGATCTTTTTCTAACTTACGATAAGCGGCTTCTTCTGGTGGTAACCCCCACTGACCAACATAAGTACCAACAGAGAAAACACCACGATCAGCATCTCCCAAACTTTTTCTCGTACCAAGAATCAAACGGGCATCAGTAGTTGTTTTGGATAATTCAGCGATATGCTTCAACCCTTTTTCCTTACCAATTTTTTGCATTTGTAATTGTTCATGCTGAAATCATACTTACACGCTTCTAAACCCACGGACTTATATTGTTGTAACCACTGCTTATCCGCTTTCGCTAAACTACCTTCACAAAGCACAAAATTGGTTGTTTCTAACCAAGACGTTTTTTCTGGATCTGGATAATGACGAATACGAGGTTTTGGTCCATTTTTGCCAAGATATTCAGATAACGTTCTAATGTTCCATTGATCCATATATGACTGAGCAACTTGAGTGTCTTGTGGACCATTAGCCATAATTCGTCCCATCAATTTAACGAAGTTAGAATCAACTCGAATGACTTCGTCAACAGAAGCAGGGACTTCCCCCTTCCACGTTGGTGATGCATACATAAACTGACCACCTTGCTTACCACGAGTGCGTGAACCAAACATACTATCTGTGTAATGTCCCATATCCATAGTATGAAGAATCCAATATCGATCATCATCCATGTTTGGAACACTAACAATGACCGGTTCTTGAGCTACATCTAACCACCCCATTAAATGTAATGTGTCGTTATTAATTGTTGGGTGCGCAGTATAAGTATCATCAGCTAAATGACGGATATTTTGAAAACGGTTTAATGGATAGTCAGGTTTTACTGCTGTTTCATAAAAAAACTTATAAGCCTCATCCATAGAATAAGCGTACAGATAGGCATCTTCGGCAAGCTTTTCTGTAATCTGAGCAAACGCCACATTTGTACTTCCTATCACTAAACAAGCAGCACTAATCGCATGTTTTAATTTCATTCTATCGCTCCAGCATTATTATTAATTAAGTAGCTACACTATAAAAACTCACGAATTGAATGACGAATAGCAAAAACCAATACAGAACATATCAATTTTGATATAGTTTGATAGGAGATAAAATCAGAATGGATATATAAGATGAAAAACTTTGATTTAAATCTTTTACGAACTTTGAATGTTTTATTAGAAACCCGTAGCACAACTATCGCAGCCACACGATTACATACTAGCCAACCTGCGATCAGCCGTTCATTGCGTAAATTGCGAGATATATTTCAAGATGATTTACTTATCAGAAAAAATGGCAGATTTCAGTTAACTGTAAAAGCTGAAGAATTAACACAAACACTTCCAATGATATTTAATGGCATTGATGAACTAATGTGGAATGCCGAACCATTTGAACCACTTAACGCTTCTAATGATCTAACTATTGCGATGAATTCTTCTATTGCTCAATGGTTTGCTCCAATTTTAATTCAGCATTTATCACAAACCGCACCAAATATATCACTCACGATTGTTGATTGGACAGAATCATCACCTGATGATATCGCTGATGGTGCTGTTCAATACGGAATTAACTATTTCCCAATGGATTTACCTAAACATTTAATACAAAGAAAAGGCGGAACGGATTCTTTCGTTTTAGCATGCCAAAAAGAACATCAGCATATAGGGAAGGTAATGAAAGCTATAGATTTTGAACAATACCCTATTGCCATTCATGTAATTCAAAATTGGAATGATAAGAAAGATCACCTATCTCGAATATTAACGCCAATGGATATTAAGCCCTCAATCAAACTTCGTAGCTCGCACTTAAACATTATTCTACAAGCCATAGTGCAGTCAGATATGTTATTGCCGTGTTCTAAATATTTAGCTCAGAGCCTTGATGAACGATTTAGCTATATTGAGTTTGATCAATCATTAACAACACCAGAAGGTAACTTTGGTTTTGTGTACGCCGTAAAATGGCGGAATGATCCTTTTTTACAGTGGTTAAATGCTTCTATTTCTAATTTAGTAAATACGAAATTAATACAATAAAAAAAGCCTCTATTACAGAGGCTTTAACTTAATAGGTATTACATCAGCCATTTCCACCAAACAAAAATAGCTAAAAATCCAAATAAATAAACCAAACCAACAATGGATAACGTTTTTAATTTTGCCCCCATTTTTAGTTCATCTGGCAATTCCGTTTTTGTTACTAAAATATAATTTAGAGCAGCAAAAATCGGTGTTGTGATAAACGCCATGATCATTGCAAAATCTAACATACTCATTAAAGAAGAAATAAACAAAGTAACAATGGTAATCGCCAATACAGAAACAATCATGACCCAAGAATTATAATGTTTTGGCTGATTTAATGGTTTACGCTGTAGTAATAATTGAGCTTCCGATACCGCTCTTGAATAACCATCAATCACTGTAATAGTACTTCCAAAAATACAGAAAAAGGCGATAACTGCTATCAAATAACGTGACCACTCACCTATTGTTGCAGCATAAATTCCCACTAACTGATGAGAAAAACCAATGCCTGATGCTTTAAATTCAATTCCCGAACCGTATAACACCAAAGCTCCTAAAGATAAAAAAACGACAGCAAGAATCGCGGTTCCAATATAACCAACATTAAAATCAAACAAGGCAGATTGTGGTGTTACCTTTTGAGTTTGACACTGACGCTTTAACCACATAGATGTAATACTTGAGATTTCGATAGGTGCAGGCATCCACCCCATAGTAATAACCAAAAAACCAATAGACGCAATTGACCAAACCGAAGGACCTTGATAATCAGTAGGAGCAACAGCACCATTAGAAAACGCAACACCTAAGGCTATCGTTGTCGCAATCGTTAATGTGGCCATAATTAATTTAGACAGTTTATCTAAGGCTTTAAAATGTCCTGCAAATAATATTGTTATACAAGTAATTAGAACAATACCAGACAACACATTTAAAGAGAGATCAAAAGGTAAAAAATAGCCTAATAAACTTGCGCTAAATAGCAATAAAGCTGCGGTATTAACGACAGCTGAAATTGCACTTAATACTAAAAACACCCATAAATAACCTCGTCCTAATTTATGATAGCCTTGAATGATACTGTCCCCAGTACCAAGGGTATATTGAACTCCAGCTCTGAAGAATGGATATTTTAGCAAATTAACCGCGAGAATTAGCAGCAACATTTCCCATCCATAGATTGCCCCAGCCTTGGTTGAAGCCACCAAATGAGACCCACCAACAGCCGCTGCGGCCATCATAATACCAGGACCTAATGACCGAGAAAGGTCACTTATTTTTAATTTTGGCTTCATGCCATTTTGTGTACAAGACGGTTCCATATCTATCCTTTTAGTAACAACACTTGCCTCACGACCCCTGTGAACAAGTACAATTTAATTTAAATTAACAATTAAATTACATAAAGGAGTAATTTTAATCAATTGCAAAGTAGAGAATCAGTTCAAACAGTACTACATCATTGCAAATAGTTATTGGAATCACTCATAAGCCAGGTAATTACATAGAAAAGATTGAGAATAGTGCGAACATCAGTACAATGCGAAAATAACCATTCAATCTCGCACTCATACAGAAGGTCTGTCACTTGGAAAAACATGAAGAAGTTCTGGTCGCTATACGCCAAATAATTCGAGCTATTGATTTACACTCGAAAAAATTAAGCAAAGAGTATGGGTTAACAGGCCCTCAACTGATACTCATGCGCGCGATTCAAGAAATGGATAATGTGACAATCAAAGAGTTATCAAAACACACTAATGTAAGCCAAGCGACAACAACGACCATTATTGATCGTTTAGAACTTAACGGCTATGTTCAACGAATTCGTAGCGAATCAGACCGCCGTAAAGTTCATGCTCATTTAACTGATAAAGGAAAAGAGTTACTGGATAACGCTCCCCTTCCTTTACAAGACAGCTTTGTGAATAAGTTTCATAATCTAGAAGCGTGGGAACAGAGTCTTCTTTTATCATCAGTGCAGCGTGTATCCGCTATGATGAATGCAGAAGATATCGATGCGGCTCCAGTACTACAACTTGAAGGTATTGCTAAAAGTTAGTAACCATACAAGTCACCCACTTTCTAAAATAAAAAGCCTCTTTTTACAGAGGTTTTTTGTTTAAAAAAAATACTTACACATCAATCTGAAAGTTCATTTCTACTTGAAAATTTCCTATATAATTCAATTATATACTTATTTGACAAAAAACTAAGTGTATTATTTTCATATATAAATATATTATTGGCTGAGTCTTGAATAGTGCCTATATGTTTCCCTCCTAGCAACTCCAATATATTCACAAAATAATCACTCACACAAAAAAAATAAATTGGATTATTGACATAATCCAGTTCAATTAACTTTTCAATAAAACTAAACAATAGTTCTTCAAACGTTTTCTTTTCTCTAAAAAAAGGAATGTCAAAAATAATTAATTCTTCATCTTTTTCTAAATCAACATTAACATCTTTATCTAATAAAAATGATTTAAAATAATAAGAATTCTTAGCATTAAGGAAGGATGCTTGAATATGGGAGGTAATTCTTTCGTTTTTAACATCAAATTCCTTAAATAAATAACTATTGTAATTTATTGATTGCTTATCAATAAAGTCATAAACCTCAAGATAAAAATTAAAATTATTATAGAAATAAGAAAATACATTTCTTATCTCCAACTCATTATAAATACTGTAATAATAAATAATGTTATCATCATTAATTAATGGTTTATCATAGCTAGGATTTTTTCTATACTTAAAATAAACATCAATAACCTTGTTAGCTTCAGAAGAAGAGCTATTTAGACTTCTATTAAATTTAATGCATTTAGATATATTATCTCTAAAAAATAAATACATTAAAAACTGCCTATAGTTTGATGGTTTTGTTTTATTTTTTGACCATCTACTTAACGTTATCGTATCTAAACTGAAAAAAGCAAGATCAAATTTATTCAATCTTTTAACTAGCTCAACCTTAGTTAAATTACTTTCATCTAGTTTATTTTCCAAATAAAAACTAAAGATAACTCACCCCTAACTAAGTATAATAATATTAACTAAATCTTAAATTTATATAAATCAGACTCTAATTCTACCGTCATTTCTTTTATAACTATTATATCTTCGTTAACTTGACTAATTATATCACTTGATGATTTATTCATTAGGTAAATCTCATTAATATTTACATTAACATCATTAATGACAGTAGCTTGCTCTTCCGTTGCTGTAGATACTAAAATATTTGAATCTCTCATTTTTCCAACCTGCTCATTAACATAATCAATTGATTCGACAACTTTCACCGATTTGTCAACGCAATCATTAATAGCAACCAATATTTGAGATTCCATCATATTAAAAACATGTTCTGTTTCCATATTTATAGTGTCAACGATAGTATTAATTTCACTGGTAGACTGTTGTGTCTTTTGAGCTAAAACTCGAACTTCATCAGCAACAACGGCAAAGCCTCGTCCTGATTCGCCAGCTCTTGCTGCTTCTATTGCTGCATTCAAAGCTAATAAATTGGTTTGATCTGCAATACTACTTATCATACTAATAACTGAGTTTATACGTTCATTTTCTGATTTCAACTTCCTAATCGCAGTTCCACAAGTTTCAATTATGGAGTTGGCTTCTTGAACTGATTTCATCGATTCTTCAACTAACACCTTAGCTTCTTCTGTTAACTCAAGAGCTTCCTGGGATTGACCAACTAGAGATTCTGAGCTTACAGCTACGCTGGATATCGATGAATTCATTTCATCACTTGCTGTCACGATAAGTGTTAATTGTGACTCTTGGTCCACAGACGTATCATTCAATGTAACCGCTAAATTAGTAAATTGTTCTGTCTTTTCATGAATTAAATTATTTGTATTTGTAATATTTCCAATTAATTGATGTATTGATATTCGGAACAATTTTAACTTCTCTGCGATACTTCCAAACTCGTGTTTTACAAAGCGTCCTTTATCTATCCAATCACAAATAGGGCCCTCATTCAGATCGAAATTAATTAACATTTCTAGGTGTCTTTCTAAAGCAGACAAAGCTGGTGATATACTAAAAAAAAGAATAATAGACATCAACCCGCTCGTTATTAATAATGATATTAGTACCGTATCTGTTACAATCCTAATATCATCAGGAACATCAATAAACTGACCAGCAATCATTAACCCAATTAATAAAGATACACCAATAACACTTGTTAAAGATAATATTAATAATTTATTCTTCACACTAAAAAAATTCACATCCGCACCTAATATTTAATTATCAAACAACATTAAGTCTAATTGCCATCAATAAAAAAACACACTGCATTAAAAAAAAGAAAAAAACAAATGCTATTGTTTTACATATCATCAAGAGTAGCATGCTAATCACATTCAAAACTAAATAAGCAACAAATATGAAAGTACTAACATCAAAAGATATAAAAATATTCAAGATATTAATTGATGATAAAGGTATGGGTATTTCAGAAGCTATTAAGTTAATAATGAAAGAAGTATATTTTCTTAGTTATAAAGATAGAGCTATAATTAGAAGGTTAAATAGAATAATAACCTCAAAAAACAATAAGGAGTTTGTTATAGAAATGAAAAGGATAAAATTAATTAATTCTTTGAAATTTTAAAATAAAAAACTGATTTAACATAAGGTATAAAAATGCTTTACCGCAGCTTTAAAATTCAATATTCTTCAGAAACATTGATATACTCAATATCTATTAGAGATAAAAATAAAAAACAAGTTTATATTAAATCAAAGAATTTAAACTATATAAAAAAACAAATAGATAATGTTTTAGACTTCCATGCTTTAGATCATGTTGAGGTACAAACTAAAAATAAAAAGCCAAGCTTTTGGGGAACGATTGATACATAATTATTCCAAGTAAATCGAAAACCTCTTTTTACAGAGGTTTTTTATTGAATCTTAATCAAAAAAATCTACTGATACATCACTCATCATGCCATCTTTGTGTAAACTGAACTTCTGTATTCAAACTCACAAAGAAGTCATTATGGATAACCTCATTACACAGTTATTATTTTCAGCTTCAATAACTGGCCCTATTTGTGTCATGTTGCTATTAGGTGTCCTACTTAAACGTATCCATCTTATTAATGATAATTTTATTGAAGTTGCATCTAAGTTGGTCTTTCAAGTGACCTTACCAGCCATGCTTTTTTTAAGTATTGTAAACGCCAAACATGATTTTTCCTCAAGTAGTCATTTAATCATCTATGGGCTTATTGCTAACTTTGTTTTCTTTCTTTTCACTATTTACTCCACCCGATTTGCTTTTAAAGACAAACAAAATCACGGCGTTATTATTCAGGGAGGATTTCGCGCTAACACGGCGATCATCGCTTTAGCTTATGTGGCTAATGCTTATGGAAATACTGGTGTTGCACTGGCTGCCATCTATGTTGCTTCAACAACTATTTTATATAATATTCAGGCTGTTATAGCCCTTACACCTAAGAATGAGAACAATAAAAAACAAGCCATTGGGATAATAATAAAAACACTCACTAAAAACCCATTAATTATTTCCATTGTATTAGGTATTATTTGTTCTCTTCTCTCTATTCCTGTACCTAGTATGCTTTCACAAGCCGGACAATACTTTGCCAATATGACGCTTCCTTTAGCTTTACTATGTGCCGGAGGTTCACTTAATTTACATTCAATGAAAGAAGAGAGTGCTGCTACGTGGTTTGCTACAAGCTATAAACTTATCTTAAGTCCATTATTCATTACATCAGGAGGGATCCTCATAGGATTTAGAGGATTAGAGCTAGGACTTATTTTCTTTATGAGTGCAGCACCAACAGCTGCAGCAAGCTATGTAATGGCTAGAGCAATGGGGGGAAATGCAATATTAGCAGCAAACATCATCGCTCAAACAACCGTAGCCTCACTGTTTACTTGCACTCTAGGTATATTTGTTTTGTCATCATTTAATCTAATTTAATAAATTTTTTGGAAAATGAAAAAACAGTATCCTATATATAGTAATACCAACATCGTTAATGTGATGCTCAATTGTTACTGATGTTGGTACAATGTATCTACTATTGTTTTAGTTAATATCACGTTTTTCCAGAGAAGTTGCCCCTTAAGTTCTCTGGAATTTTTTTACCTATTATAATGTATAACGAACACCAAAAGTAAACGCGATATCAGTCGAGTTATCCATATTTATTGCATTTTCAATAACAGAAAACTCGAACGCAGCCTTCTCCAATAAGTAGCGGTAGCCTAAAACATACTCATGAGAAGACTCTGAAAAATCGTCACTATCATCGATGGTTCCTTCATAGTTATGATAAGAAGTAACAATATGATGCGATGGTGTAATGGCGTAACCATAACCAATAGCGAAAGCGAACGTATTTTCTTTATACGGTAACTCATTAATCACCGCATCATCATGAAAAGTGACTCCAAGCGTGGAAAAAATAGCGTGTTTCCCATAGTTAAAGCTGTAGTTTGCCTGTAAGCCTTGTTCAAAAGCCTCTCTTTTAAAATGACCACTATTCACTTTATTAAAATATAAACTAGCACCTAAACTCACTGCATTATGTTCATTGGCAAACAATTGATATTCTAAATAGCTATGAAGTGCACTTGATAATGTCTCGTTTTCAAAATCTTGAATATCCACCCCATACTTAGGCACCGAGATTGAAAATTGATCATCTTCGACTTCATCTCTTCCATTTTGGCCAATGCCAAAAAAGTCATGAAAACCATAAACAAAAGAATCTAACCTATTATTACCTGCGTAGTTATATTGATACTTTAACTCCGCTTTAAACTTAGAGGTTATTTGCCATTGTGCTCCAGTGACTACTTGGTTTTGATAGTAATCCATACTGAAACTTTCTGAATGAGCCCAAACACTAGAAATGGTACCAGTAGCGAACAGCTCTACAGAATCGTCTTTCATGGCAAAAGCAGAACGAAGCTCTGTCGTTAAGCTATTTGATTGTACTGGAGACTGAACGTAAGTTTTTAATGGCGTGACAGCAGTATCAGCCTGTACCCAAGAAGAAGACAGACCAACTATGGTTGGAATTAAAGTCAAAGTTATCTGTTTTCTTATAGGCATAATACTTTTCACATAATTAACCGCTACCAATAAATTGATAACAAAAGAAGAAATAAGGTAATAAACAGCATTATTACTTATCTTTCCCCTACCTCTCAATGCGTTAATGACATGATGGGAGATAGATCATGCACAAAGCAGCTAAATGACTATAAAAAAGCATTAATAAAAATTAAACAGATGCATTCAAAAGAGAAATGGGAGAAAACAACCAAATACCATTAAGTTATCAATTTATTCTATTTGCTGATGTAACCACTCTTTAAATACGCTGATTTTATCACTCACAATCCCCTTTTTTTTCCACACAACGTAATAGGCTAACTCTATGGTCGATTCAAGATCAGGGAACAACTGTACTAATCGTCCGCAATCTAAATCATCTTTGACTAATACACTTCGCCCCAAAGCTATGCCTTGTCCATTAATTGCAGCTTGAATAACAGAAGCAGAGTTATTTATTTTTAGTCCTTTTTCTGTATTTACATCAAAAATACCATTCTGTTCAAACCACGCCTTCCAAGAAGGAAAACCGCTTTCTTTAGGCAGAGAGATATCATGCAATAAAGGAAATTGAGCAATCGACTCAATACCATTAATACCTTTATTGAGTAACTCAGGAGAACATACTGGAAAAACAGACTCTGTCATTAATAGCGATGCTTCTAATCCTTCCCACTGACCTTTTCCATAACGAATCCCAACATCAATGCTTTCGGTAAGATAATCCACTGTTCGAATATTTGTATCTAGTCTTAAATCCCACTCAGGGTAAGAAGTTTGAAAATCATCTATGCGCATTAATAACCATTTAGCTGCAAATGCAGGGCTTACTGCTACAGTTAAAATAGGACTGTTTTCCGTTGGTTTTAATAAATCTAAACCTTGTGTTAAATGCTCAAATCCGCGCGTAATTTCAGGTAAACCTAACAGCGCTTCTTTAGTTAAGACTAAACGAGATACTCCTGATGTTCGCCTTTCGAACAAAGAAATGCCCAACCATTCTTCCAATAGTTTTACTTGCTGCCCAATTGCTGCAGGAGTGACGTTTAGCTCTTTCGCCGCTAAAGAAAAACTCAAATGTCGTGCTGAAGCTTCAAAGGCTCTCAAACCATTTAAATGGTGCAACTTCATAAAACACTTCCCTAAAAATAAACATCAATAAAGAAAAACTTTAGTGGAAGTATAGAAGTTCTGATTTGTGAGTACGAGATAAAAATCACACAATAAACTTTATCGTCACACATTCATGTAGGTTTATTATGAAATTACACACTGATTTATCAAAACACGCGCATGCAATTTTCTCTCAATCCACATGGGTGCCTTCTCCAATAAAAGAAGTGTCTCGCAAAATGCTTGAACGTGATGGTGGCGAAATAGCAACAGCTACAACCCTAGTTCACTATGAACCTAATAGCTATTTTTCTTCTCATATCCATACCGGCGGTGAAGAGTTTTTTGTTTTAGATGGCACTTTTGCTGATGAGCACGGTGACTACCCTATTGGTACTTATATGCGTAACCCTGTTAGCTCTTCTCACGCTCCAATCGTAGAGGCGGGGTGCATGATTTTAGTTAAGCTAGGGCAATACCAAGAAGGTGACACAACTCCCGTACATATTGATACTCATGCTCAAGATTTTCTTCCTGATCCTTCGCGTCATCACGTGCAATATCAAACGCTACATTCTTTTAAGCATGAGAGTGTTCGTCTCGAAAAGTGGCAAGCAAATCAAACTATCGAACTGGAAAATCAAGGAGGAATTGAACTCTTAGTTCTTGAAGGGAAATTTACTCATGATAATACTGAATATCAAAAATTTGATTGGCTACGTTTACCTATTGGGCATTCCTTACACGCTAGTATCAAGGAAGATACTTGTAAAGTTTGGATAAAAACAGGGCATCACTTACATCAAATTAAAAATAAGTGAGAAGTAATATGAAAACAGACTATCTAATTATTGGGGCTGGTTTAAGCGGCTTATACCTAGCTTATCAACTTGAAAAAATGGGTAAAAAGTATCAGATAATTGAATCACGTCAGCGTATTGGTGGACGAATTTTATCATTAGATAGCATGGATATGGGGCCTTCTTGGTTTTGGCCACAAATGCACCGCGCATCACACAACTTATTGATGATTTAGAATTGCCTATTTTCCCACAATATTCTCAAGGAGCCTATTTACTAGAAAATCAACCTAACAGCGCACCTATCAGATACGAATCAGGGTTTGAACAATCTCCAGTATCAATGAGAATTGCTGGTGGAATGCAATCCCTTGTTGAGACGCTATTTAATTTACTTCCTGCTAACCGCATTCGATTAGATAGCACGGTCACTCACGTTAATTACAAACAAAATAGTTATTCAGATATCACTGTTGATCAAAATGACAAAAAGCAAATTATCGAAACAAAGCATGTCATTTTTGCTACGCCTTTACGTCTTTTATCTGAGCGTATTACGTTTAATCCTAGCTTGCCTACAGATGTAAAAAAACACTTTGCTTCAACGCCGACATGGATGGCAGGTCAAGCAAAATTCTTTGCAGAATATAACACGCCTTTCTGGCGAAAAAATGGATTATCAGGCTCAGCAAGCAGCCATATTGGTCCGTTAATTGAAATTCATGATGCCAGTACATTTGAGGACTCAGGTGCTTTATTCGGTTTTGTAGGAGTCGATGCGTCAACACGTATAAAAGCAGGCGAAGCTCGTATTAAACAAGCGGCAATAGAGCAATTAAGTCGGATTTTTGGTGAGCAAGCCGCCTTCCCTACTGATGTTAAATTATTAGATTGGAGCCAAGAAGCTAATACAGCAACGCAGGCCGATCACCAATCACCAAGAAACCACCCTTCTTATGGTTTACCAACGGCTGCAAAAGAGTTACGTCAATTACATTGGCACTTTGCAGGAACAGAAGCCGCAGAAGAAAATGGTGGCTATTTAGAAGGTGCATTAGAAGCCGCCGACGCCGTTATTAATACCCTTGATTGCGATTAAAACAAAAAGCCAAGTCATGAATAGACTTGGCCTTAATTTGTATTCTTAGAACAATTTAACAGCTGTGTTCCATTAAGAATTGAATATCATCTCCAGCGCTATAATACACGGGGTCTTTACCATGACTGAATAGTTTTAATGGCTTTTCATTTGCTGTGTGATAACTCAACTTACCATCAAGAATGTGCAGCCAAGTACCTTCAGGAATACCAACGACGGGCTCATGCTTGTTCACTTCCAAAAACTCTTGAATACGCTCATCACGGGTTTCACCAAAATGCCCTTCAACAGACGCTTCTAAATAATGGGGGTTAATTTGGAATGGAACTAAATTCAATGAAGGCAGAATAGCGCCAGTAATGATTGGCATATCGTTCGTTGTACGAATCGTTGGACAGCCTATATTCGTTCCTGCACTCCACCCAATGTATGGAACACCATTATCAAGGACCGCTTTACGAATAGGACCAATCAAGCCTAAATCATGCAGTGTTTTATTTAATACCCAAGTATTGCCACCGCTAACCAAAATTCCATCCGCTTCTTGGATAGTTTTCACAGGATCTTCTGAACGATGCAATCCTGTTACTTTGCAATCTAACCCAATATGATCAAATGTTTGTTGAACCAAGGCAACACGATCATCGTGACTTGAGCGAATAACAGCATAAGGAATAAGAACTAAATTCTTTGCTTTTGTGCGTTGAATTTGTTCAATAATCGCTTCACTTGCAAACTCCATTACGTGATTATTTCCCGCAATTTTGCCGTTACTTAATAATAAAATATCCATCTTCTTACTGCCTTATGTCTATTTAACATCGCACACTAATTTTTACTTTCATAAAAATTGATGTAACGATCAAGAAAGAGCAAAGACCATAACAGAAAAAATAAGGCTAAAACTTGTGTTAGATCTCACCTAACAATGATCAACTCTAAGGCTTAACATATAGTTTTATTTTGGCAGAAGTTAGACAAAAATAACGACGTTAATAAAACTTAACTTGTGAGCAGCCCGAATACAGGGATAATGCGCCTAAAATGATTACTTGGTCTACAATAACGTCTACCTATATGACGTTTATTAAACTCCTTGAGGTGCAATGAAAATACCAAACAGATTACTACCATTAGTTGAAGATGGTTTGATAGATGAAGTTCTGACCCAATTAATGAGTGGTAAGGAAGCCTCGGTCTACATTGTTCGTAGCGGCGATAATATTCAATGTGCAAAAGTATACAAAGAGATTGAACAACGCAGTTTTAAACAAGCGGTAGCCTATCGTGAAGGTCGAAAAGTAAAAAACAGTCGCCGAGCTCGTGCTATGGAAAAAGGCTCTAAATTTGGCCGAGATGAGCAAGAAAAAGTATGGCAAAATGCTGAAATCGATGCCTTATACAAGCTATCAGAAGCAGGTGTTCGGGTTCCTACACCTTATGGCTGTTTTGATGGTGTTTTATTAATGGAGTTGGTTACTGATAATGATGGCTCTGTAGCACCTCGCTTAAATGACGTGACCTTAACCAAAGATCAAGCGATACGTGATCATGACTTAATGATCCAATACGTCACTCGTATGCTGTGTGCAGGTATTGTGCATGGTGACCTGTCTGAGTTTAATGTATTAGTCGATCACCTTGGTCCTGTCATCATAGACTTACCACAAGCGGTTGATGCATCGGCAAACAACAATGCCAAATGGATGCTTGAACGTGATGTGAATAACATGACCACTTATTATGGCCAATTCGCTCCAGAATTACTTGGTTCTGAATACGCAAAAGAAATGTGGGCATTGTATGAAATTGGTGAATTAACACCAAACACGCAGCTTACAGGCGTATTTATTGATAACGGAAGAGACGCTGATGTTGACGGCTTAATGGCTGAAATCAATGCCGTGATGGAAGAAGCCCGCTTACGTAAAGAGCGACAACTTGAAGATCAAGATATCGATTAACATGTTCAAATTGCAGGTAATGGATTATCTGCTAACACTCCACGCTTTCTCTCTGCTCAACCACTCTTTTAAATTCATGATGATGAATAAAATAGTCAATTTGCTCTACAGTTTGTTTTGCGTATATCAAACTCGTATGAGAATAATTTAAACACAAATGATCTTTTAGCTCAGGTAATACTGTTTCTTCAACCGTCACGGTACCATCAGAAGGGACTCTATCACGAATAATCGAAGAACGAATACCAATAGGTAAGGTTCCAGCAATAGAACCAATTGGGCAATCTACAGTTAATTGATTTACATCTACAAGACCTTGTTCTTTTGAATTACCTAAGATAAAACCAAGTTTTCTATTTTGTATTTCTTTAGCAATCGAAGCACCTTGAAGTGGAGAGCCAATGGTAACAATAGAATCAATAGGGGTATGTTTATCATTATGTGAATTGACAAAATGAACAGCGAGAATGCCACCTAAACTGTGTCCTACAATGACATTTTTTTCCGTTTCAGATAAACAATTACGGATCCGTTTGAAAAGCAACGCCTCGTTAATTCGCACCGAGTTATAGCTGACCACTTGGACGCTATGACCTTTACGTCTTAACCGAGAAGCCAACGGTTTCATCACAAGACCATGCATATACAAACCATGTAACACAACAATGTGAGCCATTAGCTACTCCTTCAAATCCGTCTATTAGCTATGACTATATCAAGAAGCAATCGTTCTCTATATGATAAAAATCATTCAAGTCTAATTAAACTCACTCTACATTAAGTTCTTATAAGCAACTCTATGGATTATCTTTTGCATTTTGAGTTTCTTCAGCTTCGTTCTTAAGCCATACAGTAAACATCTGGTAGGTAAGACTCAACACAACGGCACCAACAAACAAACCAACAATTCCAGACATTGCCATTCCTCCTAACGCTCCCAGTAGAATCACAATAATAGGAATATGAGAGCCACGGCTTAACAATACCGGCTTTAAAATTGCGTCACTGCTGCTTACCAATACACACCACACAGCAAACAATACACCGGTTGTCGTTGTATCAACGCTGAATACATAAAAAATGATGGGCAGAAGAATCAAAATAGGCGGTAACTGAATAATAGCAAAGACAAGAACAAGAAATACCCACAATCCAAGAACTGATGCAGAAATGCCAACCACCGCCATTCCTAATCCTGCCATTGTAGCTTGTATTACCGCGACACCAATCACCCCTTGAACGACACTTCTTATAGTGATTTTTGAAAGTTTTATTAACTCTTCACCATGCTTACCCGTCAATCGGTTAGTAATTAAAATAAAGGCACGTTCACATTTAGCCGCATTGGCCATAAACACGCCTGCGATAATTGTAGAGACAATAAATTGAATAAATCCACCGCCAAGAGAGCCAACCAGTGACGCGGCTTTTGCAGCCACCACTTTCACTTCTGCGCTGTATTTAAAAAGTAAACTTTCTAGATTCGATGATGCTAATGACATAAAAGAATAAGCTTCGTGACCAATAATCGGCCAGTCTTGCATACGTTCTTTTGGTTTAGGTATAGCAATACTGCCATCTTGATAACCTAAAAATAACTCAGTTCCACTCGTGTAAATACCTGTAGAAAGCGCTATCAATGGAATCAATAACAGTAATACCCCAATAACCGTTAAAATAATACTCACTTTGCTTTCACTTAATGCTGTTTTCTTACTAAAGAAAGCAACAATTGGGTATAAAGCGGTTGCAATAATTCCTCCCCATACCATTAATAAAAGAAATGGTTTTAAGATAGAAAAACACCATAAAACAAGCACAGAAAGAGCACTAATTTTAATAAATGCGTCGATCGCTTGGTTAGAGAAATTATGATCAAGTTTCATAAACATTCCTTGTTACTTAAAAGGGATAACCCAAACTAAACTCGGGTCTGTATTACTTATATGTATAGTGTATTACTCAGCTAAAGTTAGCTTTTTTCTCTCGTAAACCACCAACATATTAAAGATGCAGTTGTCACCATTATAACTCCTTGCCAAAATTGAATTGTTAACTCAATGTCTAAAATCCAAGCAGAAAAGAAAGTTGAAAATATAGGAGTAAAATATGAGAAAGTCGCAAGCAGCACCATGTTGCCACCAATAATGCCTATATTCCATAAAGCGTAACCACTTCCCATTACAACACCTGCAAGCAGCAGATCGATTGCAGCTTCACTGGTCATTACAATTGATGCTTCATCACTGACTGCGTATTTGCACCATAAAGAAAGTGCGGTTGCCATAAAGAACCAAGTAATCGCATTCTTACCATTTGCCAATTTCTTCGTAATATTGCAATAAATTGCCCAAAGAAACGCACCAGTAAACGCCAAAGAATAGCTAACCGGATTACTTGCAGCATTATCCATTAATTGTGTAATAGATAACCCTTGATCACCACTTAATGTCCAAGCAACACCAAAAAAAGACAGCAAAATAGCAGGATAAATGACTTTGCTTACTGGTTTTTTACTCGCAAGAACGGCAAACAATACAGTCAATGATGGCCATAAATAATTGATAATGCTCATTTCAACCGCTTGGTTACGGCTATTTGCCATACCTAAAGCTAAAGATAAGCACATTTCATAGCAAACAAATAAGCCACCACCAATGAGCAAATAACGAGGTGAAAACAATTTTAATTTAGGCAAACCTACAGTAAAAATTAAAAACAACGAACCCACGCTATAAATCATTGCGGCCCCACCGATCGGGCCAAGCTGCTCAGTTACATTACGAATAAGCCCAACAATTAAGCTCCACAGCAAAATGGCAGAACAACCCGCAACTGTATATTTATATGATGAATTCACTTTTTTGTTCCTAATTACAAGGTCTCGAATAACAAAAGACACTTTATCATTTTATAAGTTAAGGCTAAAAGCTATTCAGCAATTAAAAAGTTTATCTAATATACCCTTAATAAAAACATAAATTTATCAGTTATGTTTATCATCATAATATTTTGTTATATTGATGATAAACAATACGGTAATGACATGGTGATTTATGCTTAACCCTTTATGGCTCAATACCTTTTGCACTTTGGTTAATGTCGGGCATTTTACTCAAACTGCAGAAAAGCTTTTTATGACACAACCTGGCGTCAGTCAACACATAAAAAAATTAGAACAAGCTTGTGGTTATGACTTATTAAAGCGTGAAGGGAAAAGTGTCGAGCTTACTGAACAAGGCCGTCTTGTTTATGAATATGCGAATAAACAAAAGCAAAATGAAGCTCAACTCATTGAAGCATTAAGTTTTGATGACCCATACAAAGGGCTATGTAAATTATCTTGCTCAGGTGCGTTAGCGCTATCTCTTTACCCTGAATGCATCAACTTACAAAAAGCATATCCAAGCCTGACAACCTCTCTAGAGGCTGCACCAAACCATAAAATATTAGACGATATTCAACGTGGGTTCATTGATATTGGTATTGTTACTCATAACCCAACACCAAGTTTATTTAGTAGTGAAAAACTAACTGAAGAGCCTCTTTGCCTTGTATTACCAAAACATTATCAAAATACAGACATCACTATTGAAACCTTAATGCAATGTGGGTTAATCAAACACCCGGATGCAGAGCACTATTTATCACTGTATTTTGATAATTGTAAGGATCACGAATTAGAAAGTGGTAATGCAAATGAGTTTCCTGTGGCCAGTTACATCAATCAATTAAGTCAAATTTTATTACCTGTTGCCCAAGGTATTGGCTTTACTGTATTACCACAAAGCGCCATCGACGCCTTTCCTGATAAACAAGAACTGTATATTCACGAGCCAACTCAATTGGTTATGGAGCGTCTGTTTTTAGTTTACAAACGAAACAGAGACTTACCAAAACGATATCAAACGTTAATAGAGAGAATCAAACAAGTATTACTTTCTTAAAGTCCTAAAACCAAAAAACTCCTGATTATCAGGAGTTTTATTTTTTACCACTTTTTTGCCACATCTTTTGCAGTGTCTTTCCAGTATTGAATTCGCGCACGTTGCAATTGGGCTTTTCTTGTTCTTTTCATAAGAGACTTCCTTCTAACATTCATTTACTCGTCAATGAGCAACTTCATGAATTTCCTTACCCTTTGAATCTATCGAAGAGTTGCTCACATTGCGAGGATCAAGATCACGAATATTTAAACGTACCGCGTGTTTTTACTTTATTTATATGATCTTAATACCACTTATCCTCATTCTTAATACAAAAGCGCAATTCTTCTTTCACACCATACTGAAACATTAATGACATGAAAATTCACTAAAACTGTCAGAAAATCGCCTCAAAATCGTCATAAAGCATCTCTAGGATGACAATCAAATTATTGATGTAGTCCAAAAGGATAGAGACAAATGAAAACATTGCTAACCAGTGCGACATTACTCGTTACTACTTTATCAACGCCATTAATGGCAAAAGAAGCCGACATTCAATCCCTTGTAAATGCAGCCCAAAAAGAAGGCCAAGTATACAGTGTTGGTATGCCTGGAAGCTGGGCAAACTGGAAAGATACATGGAACGATTTAAATAAACTGTATGGCCTAAAGCATCAAGATACGGACATGAGTTCAGCTCAAGAAATTGCGAAATTTGCAGCAGAAAAGAACAACGCCACTGCCGATATCGGTGATATTGGCTTTGCTTTTGCACGAGTCGCAGTAAAAAAAGGCGTAACACAAGCTTATAAACCAACCACTTGGGATTCAATTCCAGATTGGGCAAAAGATAAAGACGGTCATTGGGCTCTTGCTTATACAGGCACTATATCTTTCATCTCAAATAATAAGTTAGTGAAAAATCCACCGACATCTTGGGATGATTTATTACAAGGAAACTACAAAGTCAGCGTTGGTGATGTTGGTGTGGCAGCGCAAGCAAACAACGCCGTATTAGCAGCCGCTTTTGCGAAAGGTGGAGATGAAAGCAATCTAAAACCTGCGATTAAATTCTTTGCAGAGTTAGCCAAACAAGGTCGCTTATCTTATACCGACCCAGGTTTAGCTAATCTAGAAAAAGGGGAGGTCGAAGTTGCGCTACTGTGGGACTTTAATGCTCTAAATTATCGTGACAAATTAGGGCGAGATCGCTTTAGTGTTAATATTCCTCAGGATGGTTCTGTTATTTCTGGATATACCACCATCATAAATAAATTTGCTAAAAATCCAAATTCGGCAAAATTAGCACGTGAATACATCTTCAGTGATCAAGGACAGATTAACCTAGCAGAAGGCTATGCCCGCCCTATTCGTAGTGATGTTGTGTTGCCACAATCAATCCAAGATAAGTTAATTCCTAACGATCAATACACTAATGTTCAGCCTGTAAGTGATTTTAAAGCGTGGGAAAAGTCCGCTCGTAAATTACCTCGCCAATGGCAAGAAAACGTATTAATTAACCAGCAGTAAGAGAATTCCATGAGCAGTAAGACTATTCTTGTTGTTCTCGATGGACTTAATTACCAAGTAGCTCATGATTGTATGGGCTACTTAACAGGGTTAATTGAGCACCAAAGAGCAACGCTATATAAAATTCAATCCGAATTACCTTCAATGTCTCGCCCATTATATGAGTGTTTATTAACGGGTATATCTCCTGTAAATAGTGGCATTGTAAACAATGATATTGTGCGATTATCTAACCAAGATTCCATATTCAGTTTAGCGACAAGCCAAGGTAAAACTACGGCAGCCGCCGCTTATCACTGGGTTAGTGAACTCTATAATATCGCTCCTTATCATGCGACACGTGATCGCTTTACCAACAGCAAGCAACTCAACATTCAGCATGGTTGTTTCTATCATTGGGATCACTACCCTGATGAAGCGCTATTTCTTGATGCTGAGCACCTGCGTCGTACGCACCAACCGGATTTTTTATTAATCCACCCAATGAATATTGATGATGTTGGACATAAATTTGGTCTGGATTCTCGTCAATATCGAAATAGTGCTCGCATTGCTGACATTATTTTATCTAACTACATTGATAACTGGGTAAACGACGGCTATCAAGTCCTTATTACCAGCGATCATGGTATGAATAACGATCTATCACATGGTGGAAATCTACCAGAAGAGCGTGACGTCCCCTTATTTGTTATTGGAGAGCGCTTTACTCACCAAGCATCCGATAACATCCAGATTAAGCAAACGGATATTTGCGGTGTGTTATGCCAATTATTAAGCCTTAAACACAACAAAACTTATCCTCAGGAATTATTAGTATTATGAGTAGTTCTGCAATCACTCACCCAAGCAACGCATCAAATAAATCGATTGTTGCTTGGATAAAGAAAATGAAACCAGCAATTTGGCTTGCTCCATTAGCACTGTTTTTTATCTCTTTCAATTAGCGCCAATGATTTGGGTATTCATCAATAGTTTCATTTATGAAGATGAATACTCATTTGAAAACTACCAAGAAATATTCGATTCTAGCTTTATGCTACAAGGGTTTAGTAACAGTCTATGGCTATCGATATGGTCCAGTTTAATAGGCTTAATGATTGCGACACTCTTGGTTTCGTCACTTCGTCGCATTGATAGTAAGCTACGTGATGGCGTTATTGCTTTCACTAACATGAGCAGTAATTTTTCAGGTGTACCATTAGCGTTTGCTCTCATTATTATTCTTGGTGTCAATGGGGCGTTTACCCTATTGCTTAAACAATACGGACTAATTGATGATTTTAATCTCTATGGGAAATGGGGATTGCTTTCTCTATACATCTACTTTCAGATCCCACTTGCCGTGTTATTACTTTATCCCGCTTTTGATGCATTAAGTGATGATTGGCAAGCGGCTTCAGCATTACTTGGCGCTAAAACATGGCAGTACTGGACCAAAATAGCGCTGCCAGTGCTCTTCCCTGCGCTACTAGGTACATTCATTATTCTTATCGCTAACGCCATCGGGGCTTATGCGAGTGTATATGCTTTAACTAATGGTAACTACAACGTAATTACTGTACGTATCGCTAGCCTTGTTTCTGGTGATTTATTCCTAGAACCAAATTTAGCGGCCGCTATCTCCGTTATATTAATGGCCATTCTGGCTTTTATTACCATAGTTAATCAGTGGCTTATCGCTAGGAGTTATCATGCAAAACGCTAATACCGCATTTCATAAATCGGTGGTTTACTCTATTGTCGGATTAATGATGATCCCCATCATCGCTACTTTTATTTATTCGATTTCATCTCGTTGGGGAGCCACCATTTTACCCGATGGATTTTCTCTACAATGGTATGGTCAACTCTTAACAGATGAGCGATTTTTAGCCGCTTTTGGACGATCATTATTTATTGGCATTTCTGCATTAACGCTGAGTGTTGTCTTAATTATCCCAGCTATTTTTGTTGTGTTTTATTACTTTCCAAAACTCGACAAAGTAATGAATATTCTGATCTTATTGCCTTTTGCAGTACCACCAGTGGTCTCCTCTGTTGGGTTATTGCAAATCTATGCAGATAGCAGTATCCCTTTAGTGGGAACTCCTTGGATATTAATTGGAACCTACTTTACCATTGCGCTTCCATTTATGTACCGTGCTATCGCAAATAGCTTTGAATCCATTAATTTACAAGACCTTATGGATGCTGCTCATTTATTAGGGGCCAGTACAACAAGAGCATTTCTCTTGATCATTCTTCCGAATTTACGTAAAGGCCTAATGGCCTCACTTTTTCTCTCTTTCTCTTTTTTACTAGGTGAATTTGTCTTCGCTAATATTTTGGTTGGCACACGCTATGAAACCTTACAAATCTATCTCTACAACATGCGTCAAACCAGCGGACACTTCACGTCTGCATTAGTGATGACCTATTTCTTGTTTATCTTTTTACTGACTTGGTTAGCAAGTCGCTTTAACCGAGGTATTAAATAATGAGCTATGTAAACGTAAACCAATTAACAAAACGTTTTGGTGACAATACGGTTTTTGAAAACGTAAATTTTAATATAGAAAAAGGCGAGTTTATTACTTTGCTAGGTCCAAGCGGATGCGGTAAATCAACCCTACTTCGTAGCTTAACAGGGTTAGATCCTATCAATAATGGTGAAATTTGGGTTAATGGCGAAAACATAACAGAACAAACACCACAGCAACGTGGTATTGGCATGGTATTTCAATCTTATGCGCTTTTTCCAAATATGACCGTGAAAGAAAACATCGCTTTTGGTTTAAAAATGAAAAAGATAGACGTAAATACGATTGAAAAAGAAGTCTGTAAAGTTATTGAATTAGTTGATTTAAACGGTAAAGAAGATCGCTACCCTCATCAACTTTCAGGTGGGCAACGTCAACGAGTAGCACTCGCTAGGGCTCTGGTTGTAAAACCGAGGATCTTATTACTTGATGAGCCTTTATCTGCACTTGATGCCAAAATAAGAAAGCGTCTCCGTCAGCAGATCCGTGATATTCAAAAAGAACTAAACTTAACAACGATCTTTGTTACTCATGATCAAGAAGAAGCCATGATCATGTCAGATCGCATCTTCTTAATGAATCAAGGTGAGATTGTTCAGCAAGGATCACCCGAAGAGATCTATACTCAACCTGCAAATGAATTTGTGGCAAGCTTCATGGGACATTACAATTTGGTTGATGCACCAAAAGCCAAACAGTTATTTGATATTGAAACCGAGTGGAAAGTCGCTATACGCCTGAATCGATTTATGTAAAAGAAGAAGGCAGGCACTATGCTGAACATATTTCGCTACCAAAACAAGGGATTATCAAAAATCATCAACTGCTTGGTAATGTCATTCGCTATCAAGTAGATGTTAATGACTGCGACTTAACCGTTGATTTACTTAATCGTTCGTCAGAAAGACTATTAGCAGCGGGAAGCAAACTAGAGTTACTTTTTAATCTTAACGAAATTCAACCAGTGAGAGCCTAAACATGACACACCCACTTTATATATTTGATCTTGATGAGACCTTGATTAATGGTGATTGTGCCATGATTTGGAATGAGTTTTTAGTTGATAAAGGCATCGTCACAACACCTGATTTTTTGGAGGAAGACAAACGCTTAATGACGCGGTATTCACGAGGCTTAATGGACATGGAAGATTATCTTACCTTTGCTATGTCCCCACTAAAAAACATACCAACAGATCAAGTAGAAATACTCGTTGAAGAGTGCGTTAAACAACACATACTTCCTCTTTTATTCCCGGAAGCAAAAGTACTCATAAACCAACTAAAAGCCGATAATGTAGATATGATTATTATTTCAGCTTCTGTCAGTTTTCTAGTAAAAATCGTAGCCAAGAACATAGGTATAGAACATGCAATTGGAATTGATTTAAAAGAAAAAGAGGGCTGTTATACAAGACACATTCTTGGTGTTCCAAGTTACAGAGAAGGCAAAGTATCTCGACTAACAGAATGGTTAAATGGAGGAGATAAAACCTATTCTAGTCTTCATTTTTATACTGATTCAATCAACGATTTACCATTATGTTTGTACGCAGATCATACGTACTTGGTAAACCCTTGTGAACAATTAGCAGTATATTCTAAAAAGAAAAATTGGCCGATACTTGCTTGGGGAAGCCAATAAATCAAAAATTATCCTTAATTTTCGTAATAACTGGTTTAAAACGAAACCATAAAATTACCAATAGTTTGATTATGGCTATTGGTAATACTTCCTTCACCTGTCTCTTCACTGTATGAAAAATCAACATCAAATGAATCAAGTTGTCCTTTCATTAAAAGATTACGTAATAATACATCACTGTTTAGTTGATGAATTACAGCGTCCCATGACACATTGTTTTTAAAAATTGTGAAATTTACGTTCATTAAATACCTTTGCTTTTTGATAGTTACTTTAAATTTTATTTATAAATTAGTTAGCTAAATAAAATTCAATTAAAATAGTGTAATTTTAGTATGTTACAGAAAAATGATGGATTAAAACTAATGAAGTAGATGTTACTGAGAGATTTATGGCAAGTACGAAACAGGAGCAGATGTTTGAAATGTTGCAATCTTACAAGTAGAGCTAATTTAATTATTAATAATACATTGTTAAAATCGCGTAAATGATGCGAGCACCACTCACGCAACTTATTTGAAATTAAAGCGCTACAACGTTAGCAGCTTGAGGGCCTTTTTGGCCTTGCTCAACTTCAAAAGAAACTTTTTGGCCTTCAGCAAGAGTTTTGAAACCTTCTGAAGCGATAGCACGGAAATGTACGAATACGTCAGCGCCGCCGTTATCTTGAGTGATAAAACCGAAACCTTTTTCTTCGTTAAACCATTTAACGATACCAGTTGTTTTAGACATATTATGTCCCTTCTTAATAAAAATTCATAAAAATCGCATTATGCGATGTGCTTGGAGCCTGAATTATTGAATGTGGCGATAAAGCTAAGGGAGACACTGAGGATAACAACACTTACGAAGAAATTCTGAGGACTTACTTTTACTTGATGTTCACTAACAACTCTGAGCAACAGAGCGAGGGCAATATTACTTGATTACTGAACATTGTAAAGACTTTTTTAATTTATTTTAAAAAACTGTAAAAATACTCTGTTATATAAGCATCCATATTTCGTTCACATACAAACACATAAAAACCGCCATAACAATGACGGTTTTATCTTTATAATCAATAACTTTTAAATGAAAAATTAAATTGCTTGATCACTCATAGAAAATAAAAATTGAGCATCTTGATTTGAGTGATCAGGTAGCTTCATTTTAATTACAGGAATTGCAATGCCCGTAGTTTGATAAAAATCTTTTTGATAACTTTGAGCTTCATTTCGTCCATTATAACCAGAATCAGCTGTATAGAAAAAAGCTTGTATAGGTAATTCTCTGCCTATATTTTGTGGCCATACTGCTAATCTTAGCTCATTTTGAGTACCAAATGATTCACTAGAGATCTTAGCCATTGATTTAATACCTTCAGAAAAATTTCTAGATGTATCAGATGGTGCAGTCTCTCTTAAGTTAAACGAACATTGGTGATGGTGCTTATCGCCATGCGTATCATAATAATGTGATTTCCACTCTGATGCTGTATAAATATTTTGTTGGTCACAAGAACGGCTAGAACCCTTATAATCAACATTCTCTCCACAACCATTATAATTACGACGGTTTGAATCTGCATCGATAGGGAAGAAACATAGATAATCTAAATCTCTTTTACCTTGTGGGGCACCAAAGATCTGATAAATAATATAACCACTATCATAACCATAAGCCAATCTAGTATATTTTGAATCTTTACGTAGATAAGAAAACGATACGCCACCTGTATTTATTGCATTCGGACTTGGATTCCAAACATGATAATTACCCGGCTTATTACCTCGAAAGGTAATTCCCGAACATAAAAACGCCGGAGATCCATTACCACAATAATCTGGAGTTTCATTATAATCATTAGTTAATGCTGCAACTAACGAACTACCTTGCTGCTGTGTGATAACGCTATTACTACGACTTACCGCAGCATTATCATCGGAAACGTCATTTGCCAGCACAGACAAGCTAAGGGGTAGAACAAACCAACTGATCAATTTTATAAATTTCATAATATATTCCATATATTTAAGTTTTAATTAATGCACATCACTGCGATCAATACACGTTACGTAATCGGTGTACGTGTCATAACCGTCATCGCTATTACCGTTACTCAAATCAAGCCAGAAATGAGCATCGGGATCAGAACCTGATCCTGATACAGTAGACGACCAGTAATATGTATTGGTTGGCCATTGATATTTCCCCATATCACCATATTCATTCTGCAATGTTTTTAAGTCCCATATCGTTGGTAATGTCCATGATGAACTGCCACCAATACGTAAACCTTCACAAAATTGCTTTGCTGTGTCTGGATGATATTTAGGATATTTATAGCCGTTTTCATTGTTGTACCCATCATAATTATGATAAGAACCAACCTGATCTAATTGCTCAACATTGACTGGACAAGAAACTTTAGCGCCGCTTGATAACGTCACCATTCCACCATCGTTTGAGCAAGTAGGTGTATATTTATCATCATCTTCAGTGATAGCTAATGACGTTATACAACTTTGATTTCCTTCAATTTGCCCTGTACTTTTAGGGACAACACAGAACTCAATGTGTTGGCCAACAAGAGAGGCATCATTTTTTAAATTGAAAGTAGAAGAGAAATGCTCTGTTCCTTTATCTCGATATAATTCTTCGTGAGTTTCCACACAGTCCACGTGCGCAAACTGTTTTTTTCTTCTGCACCAGAATCAGCAGCAACATAAAGATAATCACCTTTTAATTTCTCGCCAATAACTGGAACATCAGGAGTTATTCGTAACGATGACACCGAAGGTAAACTCTCTTCCCCTGTCTTCCATGTCGTTATTTCATCACCACAACTAGGGTGATATGCAAGAAAATAAGATACGCTGTTATCAGGGGCTTGCGTGGAGTACAAATCAATAGGTATGCCATCGCAAGTCAATGTAATATCATCAACATTAGCTCCATTAGCCCAACTGTTTAAAATATTACTTCCTGCCCCAAGCCTTGGTGGTTTACAGCAGCAAATGCATTACCACTAGCAATGGTTTCACTAGCAGGAGCAACAAATGCATTTAAAGCATCAGGTGACAGCTCTGCACTTTGTAACGCATCAATATAATTCCCATCACTATCAAGTACCAAAGCACCTTCATTGGATGTTCTCGTCACTAAACGGGTATTTTCGCCATACGTTTTTTTGGTATATAGATTCCCCCATTGCACCAGTTTTCCGGTTGATACATCCGTGGCAATAAAGCTGCATCGAGTCGCACTTAACTGTGGACTTTTCATATTTGATAAGAAATCAGAAGTTGATGAATTTATCTTTCCTCCACAAGCATCATCCCCCACGCATAGATAGTTGAATTAGAGATAACCGCAAAGGCTTTTTCTGTTGCTTGTATGCTCGAACTTCCAGAACTATTTAAAATCGAGGAAATATCACTAGGAATAGTGCCCGACTCTGAATTGTCTCCCCCCATGCAACGTATTTATTACTCTGTGTTTTAACTAGAAACGCATCTTTCGTAGCATAAATAGACTGTACAACTTCATTTTTTAAAGCCCTTTTAGCCTCTTTAGATATGGTTCCCCCAGCGGCACCATCACCCCACACTTTAATCTTTCCTGATTCTAAAAGCGCAACCCAAGCAATAGACTCTCCAATAGTACCTCCAGAGTGATAAATTGAGCGTATAATGTCGGAAGAAGTAATTGCATCAATCGTGTTCTCTGTTCCTGTCGACGGAGTATATTCAATAAGTGAACCATCGGTTTTCACTATCATGAATGATTCTGTTCCTGGGTAAACTGACCGGATATTTTCAATCGATTTTTCTTCACCGCGAGTAACACCATTTCCCAAGCGACCCCATTTTTGGAGGTTGGGTTTACAGCGAGAAAGGCACTACCAGATGCATACATTTGGCTAGGTTTAATAAACGTTAATAATTCATCTAATGTACTTCCTACTTCTATTTCCCCCCAAACTGCGGATTACCAAATGCCATCACATTTTGATATTCACCCTTATCCTGTATGATAAAAGCACCTGCAGCGAGGTTAATCCCAGCAGTACCTGGTAATGGTTCACTATTATTAAAGCGATAATTATTTGTTTGATTAAACCAACTGTTATTCGCTTCACTTTGAGGGATTAACATTGGTTGTGCAGCCATCACTACTGGACTTAATACATTAGCCAATAGAAGTGCGATAATAGACTTTTTCATTATTATTCCTTTGTTATTATTTTTATTACTCATTGAACACACCATCAGGAACAGAATTGCCCCACATCACGACAGCACTGCCTCCCCTAACATAAAACCCCCTGCAGTTTCCTCCTCGAACTCAGAAAACGTATTAAAACTACCAATTTGAGAAATATCAGAAAGATCATTAATAGCGCTACGTAAATTCAAATTAGAGTCATCAGAAGAAAGACACTGATGTCCATCAGGAATACAACCACCTTGGTTTACCCCTCCCCACGCATACACATCATCCATCGCCTTCATCAAAAAAGCGTGATTATTGCCAATGACATTAGCTATTGAGAAGGTAGGAATATTGCTTGGCAGTGCTCCGCCATATTTCTTATCTCCCCACACAAAAAGATGTGAGCTGTCGTATAAAGCAATGGCTTTTTCTGTTGATGCACAATGAAAATCATCGGTAATCGTTGTTGCATCTAACTCTGTTTGAATATTTGATGGGATATAACCAGCACCGTAATCATTCCCCCATGCAGCAACACCTTTATTGCCATCAGAAATAGCAACAAACGATGCATCAGAAGCACATAAACGGGTAATAGGGTTTGTATTAGTAAAGTCAGTAGCCGCAGAACTGAGTAATCCACCATAATATGAATCACCCCATGCTTTTACCTTCCCTGATGTGGTGATCCCAGCAAAGGCATAACGAGTTGCGTACACCGTTTGGATATTTTGGTGCTGCTCAAATGGACTATGCCCCCATGAATAAGCATTTCCATCATTATCGAGTACAGTAAAACTGTCTTGAGACGTGACAATATCTTTAATTGACAAAGCGGATTTCATTTCATCAGGTAATGTACCTCCATATATGGATTGCCCCCACGCAACAAGCTTTTGCTTACCGCTTGGCATATCAAACACAGCTAGAAATGCTTGAGCCGTATGATAAATTGCCTTTGGCAAACCATCTTTGCTTAACAACTTATCAATGCGTTTTTGTGATTCACTTGATATTGAGCCACCACGAACCATATCCCCAGCCGTATTTATTCCACCATTTTTTAAAATGGCAGCCATTGCATAAGGGGCTGGAAAAATTTCTTCGACTTGACTTATATAAGATGGCGTCGTATCAAACTGCCCCCAAATAATGGCATCATCTGACTCACTTTTTATCGCAAAGCCATCAAGCATAGAATACACTTCTTTCACTTTAGGTAAGTTAGGGGCATTAGTCACTTCAGAGCCATAACCAATTAATGAAGCATCGCCCTCAGAGCTAAGAGATAACGCCGCAGAATTACTTGTTACAAAGGAAACATCATCTTTTGCATCCGTGATTGGTGCATTGTATAAACTGAAGTTTTTAGTTTGATTTAAATAACTGAATAACGCATTTTTATTATCAATATCTCCATTAGTAATTAATTCACTTCTGCATTCATTTTCTGATGGAGCATAACTTCCAGGCAGATAAGTTACTTTAATACAGTATCGTAAATATTTATTATTTGTATCTTTTGGTACATTAATTGGAATTTCAGGAAACCCATCACCAGATATATTCCCGCAAGTTAATAATCCATCTAATTCACATTCCTCCTTATTATTATTGATAATACTTTTTAACGTATCGTCCGTTATTTCACACTCAGATGAATCATCATTTAAAATACAAGCACTGTATAATACTTTTATATCTGAGTCTGGTGTGGTTTTATAATTTATATTTGTTATTTCATTTTCTTTTGGTGGTGAAGATAAATGAAGCTGATCAATAGAAACCCTTGGTAGCTTTGGAACAATAGCATTAGCCATATTCCAGCTACTGGATAGAATGGTAATAGTCATCCCTACCCAATATTTATATTTCATTATATTTATTCCGAACAGATAAAAGCCTCTAATAAAAGAGGCTTTATTATTATTTTATATTGTTATTTATTTAGGGATATCTTCACACACTACTAATGCTAATGAAGCAGGATCTTGTCCAACAACTTTAAATTCGCCGCCACCAGTACTATCACTTGGCGTGTTGTAGATATAACCTACTGCATTATAGTAATTAAAGTAACTACCCGGTTCTGTTGCATCTTTTTCTGAACTCCACAACATACGAACATCGTATGGCCAGTGTTCAGTTTTACCTCCTGCTGTTTCAACCGTTAAGTAACTAGAAAATGCAGTTGGATTTGATACTAATCTTAAACCACGGTTAGTACACTCTTGTGCAGCAATATCTTGAGGTAATGCAGCAAAGCCATATACATCATCGCCTGTCATTTCATCTGTTGCTACACCGTTTCCATCAGTACGAACAATGAATTCTGATTCTGTAGCTTCATCACCTTCATCATAATCGGTTTCAATTGACAACATTGGACGATAATAGTTATCAGCAACATTACCACCAGGGAAGTTTTCTTGTATTGTGAAGTTATCACCACCAATACCAGAACCACCGCCTGCTTCAGAAGATAAGGTAACAGAGATCGATACCGTAAGTGGCATTCCTGCTTCTACTGGAACTTCAGCTGTATCTGGATCTTCATCGTTATCAAAAGTTTCAGGCACTAAAAATTGTTTATTTGATGGGCTAGTTACTGTTTTTACTAACGCCCCATCAATTCGCCATTGATAAGTGGCAGCAGTAATTTCACTTTCATCAATCGGAGTTGTTTCCCCCTTATTATAAACACTATAAGAAAGATTCACGACTTCTGTTGCTGCAATGAATTTTCCAACCAATACGTCAGAAACTTCTTTTTCATTGATACGTGGTGCAAAGGCATCCAATGTTTGAACGTTGTTTAATGACATTTCATTAGAACATTGAATAGAAGATGTAAGATCGTCTTGATTAATATATGAAATACATGCTGTTAGATTTTGGCTATTACCTAAAATATCAGGAGTAACAATCAATTTCTTACCAAGACCAACAATTGTGCCTTTTTCATCCTTCCATACAAATTTTGGATTTTTAATCTCATCTTTATTTAGATCAGATTTAACAACCAAAATACTATTTTCACGTATACTTCATCGTTATGATCAATATATACATTTGCAGATGCTGTACCAACAACACCAACAGTTAATAAAGATACCATTGCCAACTGGTTTAATTTAAAATACATATTTATACTCCAACCACTATACGTGGCTATTATTTATAATTTAGATAAAGTTATTTAATCCTTATCTATTTAAAGTACTGCGTTCAATAATTTAAACACAGTGTTATATAATCAAATGAAAACTCATTTAATTATAAAATCATTGCCCGACACATAATGGATTAATAAATTCACTATATGGGTAAAAAAATGAAACTTCTCTTTCTTCTTCAAAAATGACGTCCGAAAGAACAAAACTAAAATCACCTATATAAGAAGAGGTAAAACTCGCATTAGACGCATGATGATTATTAACAGCCGTTATCCAACCTGTTGTAAATGAGTAATACGGAACAATATCAGGGTCTTTATACGTTCCAGATGCAGCTCTCTTCATACCTAAAACTGAACGATTCAATGCAGCAAGACTATATTTAGATGACGCTAGCTCTAACATTCCTTCTTGATCTAAAGAATCAACTTCAGAACCTTCACTTAAAACATCGAGTCCTGGAACGGCCAAATACCAATGTTTAGTATCACTATTAAGCAAGTTACATGATTGAGCTTCTGTACTGTGCTCATACACAGCCCATTTATAACCAAAGGTGACTAAAGGATAATCTTCAACAGGAGCAGGAAACTCACCTTCACTAAATTTCAGTTTTTGCGCGTTTTTTGCTTCTGTTATTGTTAATGGCTATGGTAATAAGCGTCATCTCTTGTGCCACCCAAAGAATCTAAATAACGTCCTTCTGCCGACCCAGGGATCAATATTTCACGTATCGGCTCTATACCTCGAGAGTAAAATAATGGTTTATCTGGTGTCTCGGATAATATGCACCACCTGTGACGCACTCAGTATCATCCGTACATATCTCAGCGTCCCCTTTTGCCGAAAGAGGTGTCGCTTCTGAAGCATTAACACAATATTCATACCCAAGTTCAGTACTATCAATACAAAAACTGATGTCTTTACCAATAAAATACGTAGCATCTTTAGGTAGAGGATCTCCATTTGCTTCAGCAACAAGCCAATCCCAATCATCAAGTTGCTTATCAAGACTCACTTGCTGATCTCTACTGCTCCCCATATCCATTAAGCCCGGAACTAATTCCACAGCCTTATCTCGAGTACCTATGGTGTAAGATAAGTTAGTACCTACACCACCTTCACCTTCAGCAATCTCAACTCTGTCTTCTGCTTTATCGTTTGTCCAACCATCTTGTGCGCTTAAATTGGCTTTCCATTTTGTAGCACCAGTTAGTCCATATATTTTCGCGGTTAATGTGGCACCATATTCCAATGAGCCAGTAATTTTAGTGCCAATTCCTTTTGTTGAATCGCAGTTAAGTGGACCAACTTGAGTACCCTCCCCAATTGGGAGAACACAAGCTCGAATGGTTTTATCAATATAACGGCGGTTAATATCATACATACAATCCTTACCAGCACCGGATTCACATTGAGTAAACTCTGGCATATGATCATCGCCCAAAGTATGAGTAACAAAACCAAATATACTTTTACCTTCGGGATACCTGCACCATTATCATCATAGGTATAAGAAGCACTTATGGTATTTCCAGGTAAAGGAAAAACTGACGAATCTATCGTAACTTCAGCTGAAATATCTGATGAAAGCCCAATACTTAAATCTGTACAATATTCGTCACCAACTAATTCACCAGTTTTTGATGGAGTAACACATCCAGATACCGTTACACCTAACAACGCGCTTGCATCCGAAACAGGCAAGATATAATCATCAGCATCAGGAATCTCGACACCATCTTTTAACCAACGAAAAGTAAACTGTTCAACATCAGGCTCGTCTCCTTCTTCATCGTAATACGTTCCTGTCAGCTCTAACTGTTTATCTGCAATATTACCAATGATCTGTTCATCAAGAACTTGAGGGGCATGGTTTGATGTTGGATCCGTAGGCCGACTAGGCATAAGATCCGTATCCCCATTCTTACAGCTAACTAAAGAGACCAAGTAGTTAATACAATAATAGATTTATTCATATTAAGACCCAACCCTACGATTAAACTGAATAACTACTCGACGATTCAGAGCCGATTCATTTCGCATGAGGTCTTCATTTACAAGCGGGTCTGCTGAGCCTTTAGAATTAATGAGAATTCTTTCTTCATCCACACCAGCTTTAATCAGCATATCTGCAGCGTAAGTTGCTCTTCGTAAAGATTCGATATCATTTGCTGAATCCGTTCCTTTTGCGTCGGTGTAACCTGTGATGCTTACTTTCCCTTGTCCCTGCTTAACGCTTAACGCCAGTTCATTCCATGAGTGCCATTGCTTACTTTCAACAACAAAACGGCTTTCCCAAATTCAAAATGAAGCGTAACTTGCTCTGGATAATAGGTTGCTTCAGGGACCAGTTTTACAATCGTTTCAGGCTTAGGTTCTGGCTCTGGTTTTGCTTTAAATTTATAAGTCAAACCAAGAGAGGTGAAGTAGAGGTCACTTTTACCAGTTTTAGCATTACCTATACCGTCAATAATTGAGGTTCCAAATCGCAAGCTCCAGTTTGGAGCAAGCGCATATTCAGCACCAATTTCCCAAATATCATCTATGCTAGAATCGGATTCAAACATGCCTAGATGCACATTATCGTTGCCCGAAACGGATAAATAGTTATAAGCGGCACCACCTTTCGCATAAAGATCAAGATTATCGGTAACCGGTAGTGATAACTTCACCGATAAATCAACACCTGTCGCATTTGAATAATAACCATCACCAACCCCATAAAAAGTCTTAGGGCTTCCGTAATCATGCCAGCTACCTTCTAAGGCAAACCAAGAATTAAACTGATAACCACCATAAAGACCACCACCAGTGACATAATTTTTACACTCGATTGCATTTGATGAGCACGCACCTAAAAAGTGACTAACGCCAACCTGCCCACCTAAATACACATGAGATTGTTCTTCTTTTGATTCAGAAGCTACAGTTCCATTAGAGATAATTAACATTATTGCCAATAGTAAGGCTTTTATTTTTATTATGTAATTATCGTTATAAATTTTATGTTTTATCACTTTACTTTACCTTTATAACTAGCCAAATTTAAAACAAAGACAAGCTTCATTTTAATTTACATTCTATTTATGTATTTATATAAGACTCAGATTGAGCAGATGATTGAAATCGACACTTATTTGCCATCTCTAATGATTTCAATATACTCTTCATTCTTTCTTCACTTATTGATGATTTTTTTTCTTTAGGCTCTTTAATATCAAAGCTCTTCTTACTTACGAATTTATCGTCACTGTTTTTTATACGATATTCAAAATAACTGGATAATATTAAGTCTAAAGAAATACTTTCATATCTCTCATAACAACGCTCTAAGCGTTTAATTGTTCTTCTCTCTACAGGATTCATTTTCATCAGCCACGGTTACCTAGTCAACATTTTTAATATTAATATTTTTTATATATAAGAGATTTCATTTTTATTTATATGAATATCTCCCCTCCAAAAAGATATTTCTTTTTAGAGTTTCTTCTTATTTAAATTAATATTTAATTCTATTTTACAAAGTAGGTAGAATGTAAGTTAAATAATAAGACTTGTTTTAGTAACGATGTTTGAAGGTAATATGAAAATGGATTAAAATGAACGCATGTTGTAACAAAACGTAAATTGATATTTATAAGCTATTGATTTTAAAGTGGGTTCGACACTAGTTTACCGTCTACCTATTTGGTTAAATAGATGAAAAAAAATAGCGCTGCCAGTGCTCTTCCCTGCGCTACTAGGTACATTCATTATCTTATCGCTAACGCCATCGGGGCTTATGCGAGTGTATATGCTTTAACTAATGTAACTACAACGTAATTACTGTACGTATCGCTAGCCTTGTTTCTGGTGATTTTCCTAGAACCAAATTTAGCGGCCGCTATCTCCGTTATATTAATGGCCATTCTGGCTTTTATTACCATAGTTAATCAGTGCTTATCGCTAGGAGTTATCATGCAAAACGCTAATACCGCATTTCATAAATCGGTGGTTTACTCTATTGTCGGATTAATGATGATCCCCATCATCGCTACTTTTATTTATTCGATTTCATCTCGTTGGGGAGCCACCATTTTACCCGATGGATTTTCTCTACAATGGTATGGTCAACTCTTAACAGATGAGCGATTTTTAGCCGCTTTTGGACGATCATTATTTATTGGCATTTCTGCATTAACGCTGAGTGTTGTCTTAATTATCCCAGCTATTTTTGTTGTGTTTTTATTACTTTCCAAAACTCGACAAAGTAATGAATATTCTGATCTTATTGCCTTTTGCAGTACCACCAGTGGTCTCCCTCTGTTGGGTTATTGCAAATCTATGCAGATAGCAGTATCCCTTTAGTGGGAACTCCTTGGATATTAATTGGAACCTACTTTACCATTGCGCTTCCATTTATGTACCGTGCTATCGCAAATAGCTTTGAATCCATTAATTTACAAGACCTTATGGATGCTGCTCATTTATTAGGGGCCAGTACAACAAGAGCATTTCTCTTGATCATTCTTCCGAATTTACGTAAAGGCCTAATGGCCTCACTTTTTCTCTCTTTCTCTTTTTTACTAGGTGAATTTGTCTTCGCTAATATTTTGGTTGGCACACGCTATGAAACCTTACAAATCTATCTCTACAACATGCGTCAAACCAGCGGACACTTCACGTCTGCATTAGTGATGACCTATTTCTTGTTTATCTTTTTACTGACTTGGTTAGCAAGTCGCTTTAACCGAGGTATTAAATAATGAGCTATGTAAACGTAAACCAATTAACAAAACGTTTTGGTGACAATACGGTTTTTGAAAACGTAAATTTTAATATAGAAAAAGGCGAGTTTATTACTTTGCTAGGTCCAAGCGGATGCGGTAAATCAACCCTACTTCGTAGCTTAACAGGGTTAGATCCTATCAATAATGGTGAAATTTGGGTTAATGGCGAAAACATAACAGAACAAACACCACAGCAACGTGGTATTGGCATGGTATTTCAATCTTATGCGCTTTTTCCAAATATGACCGTGAAAGAAAACATCGCTTTTGGTTTAAAAATGAAAAAGATAGACGTAAATACGATTGAAAAAGAAGTCTGTAAAGTTATTGAATTAGTTGATTTAAACGGTAAAGAAGATCGCTACCCTCATCAACTTTCAGGTGGGCAACGTCAACGAGTAGCACTCGCTAGGGCTCTGGTTGTAAAACCGAGGATCTTATTACTTGATGAGCCTTTATCTGCACTTGATGCCAAAATAAGAAAGCGTCTCCGTCAGCAGATCCGTGATATTCAAAAAGAACTAAACTTAACAACGATCTTTGTTACTCATGATCAAGAAGAAGCCATGATCATGTCAGATCGCATCTTCTTAATGAATCAAGGTGAGATTGTTCAGCAAGGATCACCCGAAGAGATCTATACTCAACCTGCAAATGAATTTGTGGCAAGCTTCATGGGACATTACAATTTGGTTGATGCACCAAAAGCCAAACAGTTATTTGATATTGAAACCGAGTGGAAAGTCGCTATACGCCCTGAATCGATTTATGTAAAAGAAGAAGGCAGGCACTATGCTGAACATATTTCGCTACCAAAACAAGGGATTATCAAAAATCATCAACTGCTTGGTAATGTCATTCGCTATCAAGTAGATGTTAATGACTGCGACTTAACCGTTGATTTACTTAATCGTTCGTCAGAAAGACTATTAGCAGCGGGAAGCAAACTAGAGTTACTTTTTAATCTTAACGAAATTCAACCAGTGAGAGCCTAAACATGACACACCCACTTTATATATTTGATCTTGATGAGACCTTGATTAATGGTGATTGTGCCATGATTTGGAATGAGTTTTTAGTTGATAAAGGCATCGTCACAACACCTGATTTTTTGGAGGAAGACAAACGCTTAATGACGCGGTATTCACGAGGCTTAATGGACATGGAAGATTATCTTACCTTTGCTATGTCCCACTAAAAAACATACCAACAGATCAAGTAGAAATACTCGTTGAAGAGTGCGTTAAACAACACATACTTCCTCTTTTATTCCCGGAAGCAAAAGTACTCATAAACCAACTAAAAGCCGATAATGTAGATATGATTATTATTTCAGCTTCTGTCAGTTTTCTAGTAAAAATCGTAGCCAAGAACATAGGTATAGAACATGCAATTGGAATTGATTTAAAAGAAAAAGAGGGCTGTTATACAAGACACATTCTTGGTGTTCCAAGTTACAGAGAAGGCAAAGTATCTCGACTAACAGAATGGTTAAATGGAGGAGATAAAACCTATTCTAGTCTTCATTTTTATACTGATTCAATCAACGATTTACCATTATGTTTGTACGCAGATCATACGTACTTGGTAAACCCTTGTGAACAATTAGCAGTATATTCTAAAAAGAAAAATTGGCCGATACTTGCTTGGGGAAGCCAATAAATCAAAAATTATCCTTAATTTTCGTAATAACTGGTTTAAAACGAAACCATAAAATTACCAATAGTTTGATTATGGCTATTGGTAATACTTCCTTCACCTGTCTCTTCACTGTATGAAAAATCAACATCAAATGAATCAAGTTGTCCTTTCATTAAAAGATTACGTAATAATACATCACTGTTTAGTTGATGAATTACAGCGTCCCATGACACATTGTTTTTAAAAATTGTGAAATTTACGTTCATTAAATACCTTTGCTTTTTGATAGTTACTTTAAATTTATTTATAAATTAGTTAGCTAAATAAAATTCAATTAAAATAGTGTAATTTTAGTATGTTACAGAAAAATGATGGATTAAAACTAATGAAGTAGATGTTACTGAGAGATTTATGGCAAGTACGAAACAGGAGCAGATGTTTGAAATGTTGCAATCTTACAAGTAGAGCTAATTTAATTATTAATAATACATTGTTAAAATCGCGTAAATGATGCGAGCACCACTCACGCAACTTATTTGAAATTAAAGCGCTACAACGTTAGCAGCTTGAGGGCCTTTTTGGCCTTGCTCAACTTCAAAAGAAACTTTTTGGCCTTCAGCAAGAGTTTTGAAACCTTCTGAAGCGATAGCACGGAAATGTACGAATACGTCAGCGCCGCCGTTATCTTGAGTGATAAAACCGAAACCTTTTTCTTCGTTAAACCATTTAACGATACCAGTTGTTTTAGACATATTATGTCCCTTCTTAATAAAATTCATAAAAATCGCATTATGCGATGTGCTTGGAGCCTGAATTATTGAATGTGGCGATAAAGCTAAGGGAGACACTGAGGATAACAACACTTACGAAGAAATTCTGAGGACTTACTTTTACTTGATGTTCACTAACAACTCTGAGCAACAGAGCGAGGGCAATATTACTTGATTACTGAACATTGTAAAGACTTTTTTAATTTATTTTAAAAAACTGTAAAATACTCTGTTATATAAGCATCCATATTTCGTTCACATACAAACACATAAAAACCGCCATAACAATGACGGTTTTATCTTTATAATCAATAACTTTTAAATGAAAAATTAAATTGCTTGATCACTCATAGAAAATAAAAATTGAGCATCTTGATTTGAGTGATCAGGTAGCTTCATTTTAATTACAGGAATTGCAATGCCCGTAGTTTGATAAAAATCTTTTTGATAACTTTGAGCTTCATTTCGTCCATTATAACCAGAATCAGCTGTATAGAAAAAAGCTTGTATAGGTAATTCTCTGCCTATATTTTGTGGCCATACTGCTAATCTTAGCTCATTTTGAGTACCAAATGATTCACTAGAGATCTTAGCCATTGATTTAATACCTTCAGAAAAATTTCTAGATGTATCAGATGGTGCAGTCTCTCTTAAGTTAAACGAACATTGGTGATGGTGCTTATCGCCATGCGTATCATAATAATGTGATTTCCACTCTGATGCTGTATAAATATTTTGTTGGTCACAAGAACGGCTAGAACCCTTATAATCAACATTCTCTCCACAACCATTATAATTACGACGGTTTGAATCTGCATCGATAGGGAAGAACATAGATAATCTAAATCTCTTTTACCTTGTGGGGCACCAAAGATCTGATAAATAATATAACCACTATCATAACCATAAGCCAATCTAGTATATTTTGAATCTTTACGTAGATAAGAAAACGATACGCCACCTGTATTTATTGCATTCGGACTTGGATTCCAAACATGATAATTACCCGGCTTATTACCTCGAAAGGTAATTCCCGAACATAAAAACGCCGGAGATCCATTACCACAATAATCTGGAGTTTCATTATAATCATTAGTTAATGCTGCAACTAACGAACTACCTTGCTGCTGTGTGATAACGCTATTACTACGACTTACCGCAGCATTATCATCGGAAACGTCATTTGCCAGCACAGACAAGCTAAGGGGTAGAACAAACCAACTGATCAATTTTATAAATTTCATAATATATTCCATATATTTAAGTTTTAATTAATGCACATCACTGCGATCAATACACGTTACGTAATCGGTGTACGTGTCATAACCGTCATCGCTATTACCGTTACTCAAATCAAGCCAGAAATGAGCATCGGGATCAGAACCTGATCCTGATACAGTAGACGACCAGTAATATGTATTGGTTGGCCATTGATATTTCCCCATATCACCATATTCATTCTGCAATGTTTTTAAGTCCCATATCGTTGGTAATGTCCATGATGAACTGCCACCAATACGTAAACCTTCACAAAATTGCTTTGCTGTGTCTGGATGATATTTAGGATATTTATAGCCGTTTTCATTGTTGTACCCATCATAATTATGATAAGAACCAACCTGATCTAATTGCTCAACATTGACTGGACAAGAAACTTTAGCGCCGCTTGATAACGTCACCATTCCACCATCGTTTGAGCAAGTAGGTGTATATTTATCATCATCTTCAGTGATAGCTAATGACGTTATACAACTTTGATTTCCTTCAATTTGCCCTGTACTTTTAGGGACAACACAGAACTCAATGTGTTGGCCAACAAGAGAGGCATCATTTTTTAAATTGAAAGTAGAAGAGAAATGCTCTGTTCCTTTATCTCGATATAATTCTTCGTGAGTTTCCACACAGTCCACGTGCGCAAACTGTTTTTTTCTTCTGCACCAGAATCAGCAGCAACATAAAGATAATCACCTTTTAATTTCTCGCCAATAACTGGAACATCAGGAGTTATTCGTAACGATGACACCGAAGGTAAACTCTCTTCCCCTGTCTTCCATGTCGTTATTTCATCACCACAACTAGGGTGATATGCAAGAAAATAAGATACGCTGTTATCAGGGGCTTGCGTGGAGTACAAATCAATAGGTATGCCATCGCAAGTCAATGTAATATCATCAACATTAGCTCCATTAGCCCAACTGTTTAAAATATTACTTCCTGCCCCAAGCCTTGGTGGTTTACAGCAGCAAATGCATTACCACTAGCAATGGTTTCACTAGCAGGAGCAACAAATGCATTTAAAGCATCAGGTGACAGCTCTGCACTTTGTAACGCATCAATATAATTCCCATCACTATCAAGTACCAAAGCACCTTCATTGGATGTTCTCGTCACTAAACGGGTATTTTCGCCATACGTTTTTTTGGTATATAGATTCCCCCATTGCACCAGTTTTCCGGTTGATACATCCGTGGCAATAAAGCTGCATCGAGTCGCACTTAACTGTGGACTTTTCATATTTGATAAGAAATCAGAAGTTGATGAATTTATCTTTCCTCCACAAGCATCATCCCCCCACGCATAGATAGTTGAATTAGAGATAACCGCAAAGGCTTTTTCTGTTGCTTGTATGCTCGAACTTCCAGAACTATTTAAAATCGAGGAAATATCACTAGGAATAGTGCCCGACTCTGAATTGTCTCCCCCCATGCAACGTATTTATTACTCTGTGTTTTAACTAGAAACGCATCTTTCGTAGCATAAATAGACTGTACAACTTCATTTTTTAAAGCCCTTTTAGCCTCTTTAGATATGGTTCCCCCAGCGGCACCATCACCCCACACTTTAATCTTTCCTGATTCTAAAAGCGCAACCCAAGCAATAGACTCTCCAATAGTACCTCCAGAGTGATAAATTGAGCGTATAATGTCGGAAGAAGTAATTGCATCAATCGTGTTCTCTGTTCCTGTCGACGGAGTATATTCAATAAGTGAACCATCGGTTTTCACTATCATGAATGATTCTGTTCCTGGGTAAACTGACCGGATATTTTCAATCGATTTTTCTTCACCGCGAGTAACACCATTTCCCCAAGCGACCCCATTTTTGGAGGTTGGGTTTACAGCGAGAAAGGCACTACCAGATGCATACATTTGGCTAGGTTTAATAAACGTTAATAATTCATCTAATGTACTTCCTACTTCTATTTCCCCCCAAACTGCGGATTACCAAATGCCATCACATTTTGATATTCACCCTTATCCTGTATGATAAAAGCACCTGCAGCGAGGTTAATCCCAGCAGTACCTGGTAATGGTTCACTATTATTAAAGCGATAATTATTTGTTTGATTAAACCAACTGTTATTCGCTTCACTTTGAGGGATTAACATTGGTTGTGCAGCCATCACTACTGGACTTAATACATTAGCCAATAGAAGTGCGATAATAGACTTTTTCATTATTATTCCTTTGTTATTATTTTATTACTCATTGAACACACCATCAGGAACAGAATTGCCCCACATCACGACAGCACTGCCTCCCCTAACATAAAACCCCCTGCAGTTTCCTCCTCGAACTCAGAAAACGTATTAAAACTACCAATTTGAGAAATATCAGAAAGATCATTAATAGCGCTACGTAAATTCAAATTAGAGTCATCAGAAGAAAGACACTGATGTCCATCAGGAATACAACCACCTTGGTTTACCCCTCCCCACGCATACACATCATCCATCGCCTTCATCAAAAAAGCGTGATTATTGCCAATGACATTAGCTATTGAGAAGGTAGGAATATTGCTTGGCAGTGCTCCGCCATATTTCTTATCTCCCCACACAAAAAGATGTGAGCTGTCGTATAAAGCAATGGCTTTTTCTGTTGATGCACAATGAAAATCATCGGTAATCGTTGTTGCATCTAACTCTGTTTGAATATTTGATGGGATATAACCAGCACCGTAATCATTCCCCCATGCAGCAACACCTTTATTGCCATCAGAAATAGCAACAAACGATGCATCAGAAGCACATAAACGGGTAATAGGGTTTGTATTAGTAAAGTCAGTAGCCGCAGAACTGAGTAATCCACCATAATATGAATCACCCATGCTTTTACCTTCCCTGATGTGGTGATCCCAGCAAAGGCATAACGAGTTGCGTACACCGTTTGGATATTTTGGTGCTGCTCAAATGGACTATGCCCCCATGAATAAGCATTTCCATCATTATCGAGTACAGTAAAACTGTCTTGAGACGTGACAATATCTTTAATTGACAAAGCGGATTTCATTTCATCAGGTAATGTACCTCCATATATGGATTGCCCCCACGCAACAAGCTTTTGCTTACCGCTTGGCATATCAAACACAGCTAGAAATGCTTGAGCCGTATGATAAATTGCCTTTGGCAAACCATCTTTGCTTAACAACTTATCAATGCGTTTTTGTGATTCACTTGATATTGAGCCACCACGAACCATATCCCCAGCCGTATTTATTCCACCATTTTTTAAAATGGCAGCCATTGCATAAGGGGCTGGAAAAATTTCTTCGACTTGACTTATATAAGATGGCGTCGTATCAAACTGCCCCCAAATAATGGCATCATCTGACTCACTTTTTATCGCAAAGCCATCAAGCATAGAATACACTTCTTTCACTTTAGGTAAGTTAGGGGCATTAGTCACTTCAGAGCCATAACCAATTAATGAAGCATCGCCCTCAGAGCTAAGAGATAACGCCGCAGAATTACTTGTTACAAAGGAAACATCATCTTTTGCATCCGTGATTGGTGCATTGTATAAACTGAAGTTTTTAGTTTGATTTAAATAACTGAATAACGCATTTTTATTATCAATATCTCCATTAGTAATTAATTCACTTCTGCATTCATTTTCTGATGGAGCATAACTTCCAGGCAGATAAGTTACTTTAATACAGTATCGTAAATATTTATTATTTGTATCTTTTGGTACATTAATTGGAATTTCAGGAAACCCATCACCAGATATATTCCCGCAAGTTAATAATCCATCTAATTCACATTCCTCCTTATTATTATTGATAATACTTTTTAACGTATCGTCCGTTATTTCACACTCAGATGAATCATCATTTAAAATACAAGCACTGTATAATACTTTTATATCTGAGTCTGGTGTGGTTTTATAATTTATATTTGTTATTTCATTTTCTTTTGGTGGTGAAGATAAATGAAGCTGATCAATAGAAACCCTTGGTAGCTTTGGAACAATAGCATTAGCCATATTCCAGCTACTGGATAGAATGGTAATAGTCATCCCTACCCAATATTTATATTTCATTATATTTATTCCGAACAGATAAAAGCCTCTAATAAAAGAGGCTTTATTATTATTTTATATTGTTATTTATTTAGGGATATCTTCACACACTACTAATGCTAATGAAGCAGGATCTTGTCCAACAACTTTAAATTCGCCGCCACCAGTACTATCACTTGGCGTGTTGTAGATATAACCTACTGCATTATAGTAATTAAAGTAACTACCCGGTTCTGTTGCATCTTTTTCTGAACTCCACAACATACGAACATCGTATGGCCAGTGTTCAGTTTTACCTCCTGCTGTTTCAACCGTTAAGTAACTAGAAAATGCAGTTGGATTTGATACTAATCTTAAACCACGGTTAGTACACTCTTGTGCAGCAATATCTTGAGGTAATGCAGCAAAGCCATATACATCATCGCCTGTCATTTCATCTGTTGCTACACCGTTTCCATCAGTACGAACAATGAATTCTGATTCTGTAGCTTCATCACCTTCATCATAATCGGTTTCAATTGACAACATTGGACGATAATAGTTATCAGCAACATTACCACCAGGGAAGTTTTCTTGTATTGTGAAGTTATCACCACCAATACCAGAACCACCGCCTGCTTCAGAAGATAAGGTAACAGAGATCGATACCGTAAGTGGCATTCCTGCTTCTACTGGAACTTCAGCTGTATCTGGATCTTCATCGTTATCAAAAGTTTCAGGCACTAAAAATTGTTTATTTGATGGGCTAGTTACTGTTTTTACTAACGCCCCATCAATTCGCCATTGATAAGTGGCAGCAGTAATTTCACTTTCATCAATCGGAGTTGTTTCCCCCTTATTATAAACACTATAAGAAAGATTCACGACTTCTGTTGCTGCAATGAATTTTCCAACCAATACGTCAGAAACTTCTTTTTCATTGATACGTGGTGCAAAGGCATCCAATGTTTGAACGTTGTTTAATGACATTTCATTAGAACATTGAATAGAAGATGTAAGATCGTCTTGATTAATATATGAAATACATGCTGTTAGATTTTGGCTATTACCTAAAATATCAGGAGTAACAATCAATTTCTTACCAAGACCAACAATTGTGCCTTTTTCATCCTTCCATACAAATTTTGGATTTTTAATCTCATCTTTATTTAGATCAGATTTAACAACCAAAATACTATTTTCACGTATACCTTCATCGTTATGATCAATATATACATTTGCAGATGCTGTACCAACAACACCAACAGTTAATAAAGATACCATTGCCAACTGGTTTAATTTAAAATACATATTTATACTCCAACCACTATACGTGGCTATTATTTATAATTTAGATAAAGTTATTTAATCCTTATCTATTTAAAGTACTGCGTTCAATAATTTAAACACAGTGTTATATAATCAAATGAAAACTCATTTAATTATAAAATCATTGCCCGACACATAATGGATTAATAAATTCACTATATGGGTAAAAAAATGAAACTTCTCTTTCTTCTTCAAAAATGACGTCCGAAAGAACAAAACTAAAATCACCTATATAAGAAGAGGTAAAACTCGCATTAGACGCATGATGATTATTAACAGCCGTTATCCAACCTGTTGTAAATGAGTAATACGGAACAATATCAGGGTCTTTATACGTTCCAGATGCAGCTCTCTTCATACCTAAAACTGAACGATTCAATGCAGCAAGACTATATTTAGATGACGCTAGCTCTAACATTCCTTCTTGATCTAAAGAATCAACTTCAGAACCTTCACTTAAAACATCGAGTCCTGGAACGGCCAAATACCAATGTTTAGTATCACTATTAAGCAAGTTACATGATTGAGCTTCTGTACTGTGCTCATACACAGCCCATTTATAACCAAAGGTGACTAAAGGATAATCTTCAACAGGAGCAGGAAACTCACCTTCACTAAATTTCAGTTTTTGCGCGTTTTTTGCTTCTGTTATTGTTAATGGCCTATGGTAATAAGCGTCATCTCTTGTGCCACCCAAAGAATCTAAATAACGTCCTTCTGCCGACCCAGGGATCAATATTTCACGTATCGGCTCTATACCTCGAGAGTAAAATAATGGTTTATCTGGTGTCTCGGGATAATATGCACCACCTGTGACGCACTCAGTATCATCCGTACATATCTCAGCGTCCCCTTTTGCCGAAAGAGGTGTCGCTTCTGAAGCATTAACACAATATTCATACCCAAGTTCAGTACTATCAATACAAAAACTGATGTCTTTACCAATAAAATACGTAGCATCTTTAGGTAGAGGATCTCCATTTGCTTCAGCAACAAGCCAATCCCAATCATCAAGTTGCTTATCAAGACTCACTTGCTGATCTCTACTGCTCCCCATATCCATTAAGCCCGGAACTAATTCCACAGCCTTATCTCGAGTACCTATGGTGTAAGATAAGTTAGTACCTACACCACCTTCACCTTCAGCAATCTCAACTCTGTCTTCTGCTTTATCGTTTGTCCAACCATCTTGTGCGCTTAAATTGGCTTTCCATTTTGTAGCACCAGTTAGTCCATATATTTTCGCGGTTAATGTGGCACCATATTCCAATGAGCCAGTAATTTTAGTGCCAATTCCTTTTGTTGAATCGCAGTTAAGTGGACCAACTTGAGTACCCTCCCCAATTGGGAGAACACAAGCTCGAATGGTTTTATCAATATAACGGCGGTTAATATCATACATACAATCCTTACCAGCACCGGATTCACATTGAGTAAACTCTGGCATATGATCATCGCCCAAAGTATGAGTAACAAAACCAAATATACTTTTACCTTCGGGATACCTGCACCATTATCATCATAGGTATAAGAAGCACTTATGGTATTTCCAGGTAAAGGAAAAACTGACGAATCTATCGTAACTTCAGCTGAAATATCTGATGAAAGCCCAATACTTAAATCTGTACAATATTCGTCACCAACTAATTCACCAGTTTTTGCTGATGGAGTAACACATCCAGATACCGTTACACCTAACAACGCGCTTGCATCCGAAACAGGCAAGATATAATCATCAGCATCAGGAATCTCGACACCATCTTTTAACCAACGAAAAGTAAACTGTTCAACATCAGGCTCGTCTCCTTCTTCATCGTAATACGTTCCTGTCAGCTCTAACTGTTTATCTGCAATATTACCAATGATCTGTTCATCAAGAACTTGAGGGGCATGGTTTGATGTTGGATCCGTAGGCCGACTAGGCATAAGATCCGTATCCCCATTCTTACAGCTAACTAAAGAGACCAAAGTAGTTAATACAATAATAGATTTATTCATATTAAGACCCAACCCTACGATTAAACTGAATAACTACTCGACGATTCAGAGCCGATTCATTTCGCATGAGGTCTTCATTTACAAGCGGGTCTGCTGAGCCTTTAGAATTAATGAGAATTCTTTCTTCATCCACACCAGCTTTAATCAGCATATCTGCAGCGTAAGTTGCTCTTCGTAAAGATTCGATATCATTTGCTGAATCCGTTCCTTTTGCGTCGGTGTAACCTGTGATGCTTACTTTCCCTTGTCCCTGCTTAACGCTTAACGCCAGTTCATTCCATGAGTGCCATTGCTTACTTTCAACAACAAAACGGCTTTCCCCAAATTCAAAATGAAGCGTAACTTGCTCTGGATAATAGGTTGCTTCAGGGACCAGTTTTACAATCGTTTCAGGCTTAGGTTCTGGCTCTGGTTTTGCTTTAAATTTATAAGTCAAACCAAGAGAGGTGAAGTAGAGGTCACTTTTACCAGTTTTAGCATTACCTATACCGTCAATAATTGAGGTTCCAAATCGCAAGCTCCAGTTTGGAGCAAGCGCATATTCAGCACCAATTTCCCAAATATCATCTATGCTAGAATCGGATTCAAACATGCCTAGATGCACATTATCGTTGCCCGAAACGGATAAATAGTTATAAGCGGCACCACCTTTCGCATAAAGATCAAGATTATCGGTAACCGGTAGTGATAACTTCACCGATAAATCAACACCTGTCGCATTTGAATAATAACCATCACCAACCCCATAAAAAGTCTTAGGGCTTCCGTAATCATGCCAGCTACCTTCTAAGGCAAACCAAGAATTAAACTGATAACCACCATAAAGACCACCACCAGTGACATAATTTTTACACTCGATTGCATTTGATGAGCACGCACCTAAAAAGTGACTAACGCCAACCTGCCCACCTAAATACACATGAGATTGTTCTTCTTTTGATTCAGAAGCTACAGTTCCATTAGAGATAATTAACATTATTGCCAATAGTAAGGCTTTTATTTTTATTATGTAATTATCGTTATAAATTTTATGTTTTATCACTTTACTTTACCTTTATAACTAGCCAAATTTAAAACAAAGACAAGCTTCATTTTAATTTACATTCTATTTATGTATTTATATAAGACTCAGATTGAGCAGATGATTGAAATCGACACTTATTTGCCATCTCTAATGATTTCAATATACTCTTCATTCTTTCTTCACTTATTGATGATTTTTTTCTTTAGGCTCTTTAATATCAAAGCTCTTCTTACTTACGAATTTATCGTCACTGTTTTTTATACGATATTCAAAATAACTGGATAATATTAAGTCTAAAGAAATACTTTCATATCTCTCATAACAACGCTCTAAGCGTTTAATTGTTCTTCTCTCTACAGGATTCATTTTCATCAGCCACGGGTTACCTAGTCAACATTTTTAATATTAATATTTTTTATATATAAGAGATTTCATTTTTATTTATATGAATATCTCCCCTCCAAAAAAGATATTTCTTTTTAGAGTTTCTTCTTATTTAAATTAATATTTAATTCTATTTTACAAAGTAGGTAGAATGTAAGTTAAATAATAAGACTTGTTTTAGTAACGATGTTTGAAGGTAATATGAAAATGGATTAAAATGAACGCATGTTGTAACAAAACGTAAATTGATATTTATAAGCTATTGATTTTAAAGTGGGTTCGACACTAGTTTACCGTCTACCTATTTGGTTAAATAGATGAAAAAATACACCATTTACAACAAACATCACCAATCAATAACAATAAATACATTTACCAACCCAATAAAAAGCGCCATTATTTTGGCATTGAGTCACAGAAATAAAACTTAGCTCGATAAATAGGTAATAAGTGTCTTTTGAGCCAATTTAATATCATCGTCTGATACTCCTATATACCTTAAGCTGACACTTTCTGATTTATGCCCTATGGTGGTCATGACAAGACTAATGTCCTTACCTGTTGCGAAATATAAATGCCTCGCAAAACTCTTCCTTAATGTATGACACCCTACTTTAGCTGTACTCCCTATTTTCTCTAACACCTGAGTGAGCTTAGAAAACACAGTCCAGCAAGCCTGACGAGTTAATAAACCATCCACCCCTTTAGCTCTATTACTCAGTAATGTTTTACGACTAAAAACAGAATCGCTGTTAATGTGTCTAAACTTCTCCTTCCTTTGCTTAAGCATAAAAACCATTTTTTTACTGAATAAGAAGGAGCGAGTTACGGGTGGTGTCGCTTTTTTAGCTGCAGAAACCCTTTCATTCACCATTAATATCCACTCTTTAGGAAGCAGTTTTTCAATTTGATAAAATGGGGTTATGTACGTTGCCGTCAATTTTTTAACGTTATGTTGGTAATGAAGAATAAGTTCCTCTTTAACTTGTTTAAGTACCCGATGTTTGGCTCTTGCTTTACGTGCTAATGTACCTTTACTTTCAATAACTTCACAATGACCGCTTCTAAAATCAATATCAGAATATTTTAATCTTAATATATCGCTGATCCGTAACCCTGTTTCAAGTCCAATATTCCAAATTAATGAAAATGCAGGATCATGATTCTTCTGTAAATATTTTGCCGCATACTTTAAATGCTCTTTGTTTTTTATTGGTTCTACATAAGCCATTACTTTGCTCCTCTATTTATGGCTGTAAGTTGGTTATATTAACTGATAATTTTATAAGCTAACATACCCAAGAAGTTAATAACAATAATATCAGTATAGTTCTATATCATTGAGTAATCTTAAAAAGATTAACTATAATTTTCGATATCAACTTAGGTTAAATTAAGGTTTTGCCTGAAATAAAGCAGTTTTAAATTTCGCTACATTGTCATTCAAAAAGCACTAGGTAGTATTGTTTATATTCTATAGCGTCTTATAAAAACTCATGAAAAAAAGCAGACATTTCAGTATTACCTTCACCTTATTCTTTATTTCAAGTTTAATTGGATATTTGATCTACTTTGCCTGGCAATATTCTAATAATCACCCGAGTACCGAGAATGCTTACGTCCGCGCCAAAATAGTATCCATTGCGCCTCAAATAAAAGGACGAATTATCTCAGTTGAGGTGAATGACTACCAAAAGGTGAATAAAGGCGATCTGCTACTTAAGATAGATCCTCAACCGTATCTGCTAGCAGTAAAAAGAGCAGAGTCTGCATATCAACTCGCTGTGCAACAACATCAAGTCGCAGACAGCAAAGTTACACAAGCTATTGCCAACTTAAATGGTGTGACTTCTAACCTTAAAGAAACACAAATTGAATTCAAAAGAACTCAAGCCTTAGTTAGTCGCAAATTAAGCTCGCAACAAGAGCTAGACATAATCAAAAACAAATTAGCCATTGCACAGGCAAAACTAGAGGAAGCAAGAGCCAACGTAGAAGCTGCAATAGCAAACAGAGGGGACGATAATGGCGTTGATGCCGCCATAGTACAACAAGCCTCTGCAGAGCTTGCTCAAGCTGAACTAGACCTAAGTTACACCGATATTACAGCTCCAACCGACGGTTTACTTGGAGAAATAAATGTTTTTGTTGGTTCTGTTGTTAAAAACAGTCAAATGCTGTTTCCTTTAGTGGTTAAAAACACTTACTGGGTTAGAGCTAACTTTAAAGAAACCTCATTAACCAACATTAGAATGGGGCAAACAGCAGAAGTCGTTATCGACATGTACCCAGATATCACTTGGCAAGCCAAAGTAAGCGAACTTTCTCCCGCCAGTGGTACTTCGTTTTCTCTCATGCCACCAGAAAACGCAACTGGAAACTGGGTAAAAATCAAACAACGATATCCTGTGAAGCTAATCTTAGATATTCCAAAAGATTCTCCTCAACTTCGCATTGGTGCAAGTGCAGAGGTCACAATCAATTTGTCAGATGATTCAAGAACATGAGCAAAAATGGTGCAACGATCGCCGTCATGCTTGCTGTCTTGATGGTACAAATTGACATCACAGTTGCAAATGTTTCCTTACCTCACATCATGGGTTCTCTTGGTACAACCGTTGACAAGATCCCTTGGATATTAACCAGTTATAGCATGGCCGAAGCCATCTTTATCCCAATAACAAGCTTTTGGGTCGCTCGGTTTGGTGAACGAAAAGTAATGTTAGTTGCTATCACAGGTTTTACTATCGCAAGTATGCTTTGTGGTACCGCACAAACCTTAGCCGAGCTAGTTATTTACCGAATTTTTCAAGGAATGTTTGGGGCTTCAATGTTGCCTTTAGCCCAATCGACCATTGCTCAACTTTATCCAGCTGGACAAAGAGGACGTGGGATGGCCATTTTTTCTATTGGTATTCTTCTTGGCCCAATATTCGGACCTATTATCGGAGGGATTATTACTGATAACATCAACTGGCGATGGATTTTTTACATCAACCTTCCTGTTGGCTTAATTAGTATTTACCTTATTTATAAACACATTCACCTTAACAATCGCTCTAAATCCAAGTTTGACTGGTGGCTTGTTAGCTATATGGCAATATTCATCAGCTCATTGCAATTTATTCTTGATAGAGGCAATGAGAAAGATTGGCTCGATTCAGGATTAATTCAAATTTTACTCGCCTTTACTATTATTGGCGGAATAATGTGGATATACAGAAGTTTAAAAACCAAAGGTTCTATTGCTCCACTATGGGTTTTAAAAGATAGGAATTTATTAGCCTCATCAATTATCGGAGGATTAATATCAATGTGCACCTCAGGGCTAGGTGTTCAATTATCTATTTTATTAGAAGAAGTTCTTAATTATCCGGTATTAGATACAGGGCTACTTATGACACCAAGAGGACTTGTTTCAGCATTCGTACTTGTTTTAGTCATTAAATTTAATCCGCAGTTTGATCCTCGTTTGAAAATACTTTTTGGTTTGCTGTGCCTTGGACTTGGAAATTACTTAATGACTAAGTACTCACTCAATATAGATACATTTTGGATCGTATTTCCTGGCATGATACAAGGATTAGGGCTTGGGTTAGCCTTTTCCACATTATCCGTTGTTGCCTATTTGACCTTGCCTACACAGCATTCCATTGCAGGTGCTAGTATTTATAACCTTTTCAGGATCTTAGGTAGTGCCTCAGGTATCTCAATAGTCACTACACTGCAATATCGAGATTCGCAGCAGCAATGGCACGGATTAACGGAAGGTTTTTCTCCTTATAATCCTGATTTGCAAAAGTGGTTACAATTAAACGATTTGTCGATTATTGATCCAGAGTCAATTCTACGCTATGAAAATATGATTTATGAACAAAGTCAGATTGTGGTATTTACGCATATGTACCAATGGATTGGTATGAGTGTCATTTTCCTTATTCCATTACTCTTATTAATCAAAGTAAAAAAATAAGGCTTGGCTTAATTTAATAATAAACAAAAATCAATCTTTAATTTTCTTAAAAAATATAAAATGCGCATGTGAATGACAATCCAATAATAAATTAGTTGTTAGTATCTTCTCCGTTGATTGGCTAGAAACATCAACATGAAATTAACTAATTAAAATAAGGAAACATGTTATGAAACATACAAAAAAATTACTTTTTGTAACGACACTACTGGCAAGTAATATTGCTTTCGCAGGAAGCATTATTAGTCAAGAGCAAGGAGATGGCTTAGTTCAAGCACTAACAAAAGATTACAACCAATCTGACTCAAGTTGTGGAGGAGATGGAAGCCCATCATTCCTTTGTACTGGTATTATGCTACATGGTTCACAACCAACTAAAGACCATGTATGGAACCCAACAAAGGCTGAAAAAAAATCGGATGGTGTATCATTCTCTTACCTACGCCACGATTCTAAATACTCTGAATTGGCTTATCGTTTTGACAGTGGTTACATCGTATATCAAATCTTTGGCTCACCAAGTGATAAAATTGATTTAGAATATAACTGTTTCTTCCCTGTTGATGGCTCAACTGATGGGCGTGAATTTGCAGGTTGTGGCGCTCATGAAAATTACCCAAGTGAGAGTGGTTCATGTGAATCACAAGGCATACATACAGCATATGAGTGGAAAAAACATTATCAATCTACATCAGGTTCTAAATCTGAGCATCAATGTTCGTTTGACGTAAGAGACGGCTCTAGCAGTACTTCATATAACTTTGCGCAAGGCTTAGCTGCAATGAAACTGATCTCCGACGAATCTATGCACATTCAAAATGAAGTTCGTGCTTCATTGTGGCAGGACGATATTGGTGATGAACTTCCAATCCAAGCGTTTTTCTATCTTGAAGGTTCAAAATCTGTTGGCTTAGAAGAAGCACAAGACTACCAATCGGATTACTATAAAACGACAGGAATCGCTATTCCAGTGATTAAACTAACGCTTCCTAATAAATCATCTGAAGAAGCTAAGTTTAAGTTTTCACGTAAAGAACAAGCAATCTAATCGTCATTATTAAGTTCAGGCCACGACGATTTGTTCGTGGTCTTTTTTGTCAAAACAGTAATCTTACATTACTCACAAAGACCATTAAATTCTGTTTTGTTTCCGATATGATGTTTTTATCAATAGTTCATGAATATTTAGCCGGAGCCACGCATGAAAAAAATCGTCCCATTTATTTTACTCGCCTTTTTCAGCTTGCGTTTATTTGCTTCTGTCGGTCCTCATATTCAACAGCTAGAACATGATGGTTTTACAATTCTTCGTTCAGCTCTTATTGTTGGTGCGGTCTGTTTTGCCATTTCATTAATAATTAAAAAGTTTAAAAAACCGACTCAGATAGAAACCAAATCAGAAGATAATCTAGATTAGAATCCATAAAAAAAGAGTGACCGTTTGATCACTCTTTTTTGTTTCTGCATTTTATGCTTCGTGTTTATAAATATGCAGGTCACGTTGTGGGAATGGAATGCTCACACCTTCCGCATCCAAACGTTTTTTAACGGTTTCAGTTACTTCCCAGTACACATCCCAGTAATCATCAGTCTTAACCCAAGGGCGTACAATAAAGTCCACAGATGATTCATTTAGCGTATGCAATTTAACCATAGGTTCTGGCGTTTTTAATACTGCTGGGTGACTTTCTAAAATATCAGTAAAGATAGCTTTTGCTTTTTCAATATCGTCTTGATAACCAATACCAAACACCATGTCTACACGACGCTCAGTTTCGATAGTTACGTTCTTAATTACGTCACCCCAAATCTTATTATTAGGGAAAATTAAGTTTTGGTTATCAACGGTTTTAATCGTTGTTGATACCAGGTTCATGCGATTAACCTTACCCACAATACCACCGATATCAACCAAATCACCCACATCAAATGGACGATAAATCAGGATCATCATGCCAGATGCAAAGTTAGATAACGTGTCTTTTAATGCAAAACCAATAACAACACCAGCAACACCAAAACCAGTTAATAGTGGACCTAAATTAATGCCGATTTGAGATAAAGCAATTAAGATACCAATCATCATGACAAACTTTGAGCCCATAGACACAAAGAACTCTTGCATTAACTTGCTGAATTTCATTTTTGAGTGAGAAACACTTCTCTTAATTGCACGCTTCGCAAGACGAGAAAGGAAATTAGTAATCCAAAGAATAACTGCAAAAATGATTAACTTAACAATGATAGATGGTGCATTTTCTACCGCCCAATCTTTAAATCGAGTAACCCATTCTTCAGTTAGACCATATGCAACGCTGATATCCAATACATCGCTATTAATATCACCTGTCACAGAGAAGATCAGCTGCTTATATTCTGTAATATCAATATTATTTTGTTCCATTAATGCAGTCGTTACTTCTAAACTCGCAATCATTAATGAAATACGCTCAGTCAAGTTAGTCGCATTCTGCGTAAGAAGTTCTTTCTTCTCGGTAGATGCATATTGCATACGCTTAGCAATATCTGACTTTTGTGACTCAAGGTAATGAATGATATTAGATAACAAATCAGCACGATTTGTTAGCTCTTTTAAAATCGCGGTTTTTTCTTTTGTGAAATCAATATTTAGAGTTTCACCCCATGACAATGTGTCAAATGCTTCTTCATAATACACATCCATAATGCCAAGGCGTTTTTGCGCCGCAAATTCTAAATCGTCTTTCTCATCACCCTTCGCTTTACGAACCGCTTTAGTTAATTCAACGAGATCTTGATGACTTAACTTCAATAGGTTCCCCATAAGCGTCATCTCTGAACGAACAACCCCATCCAGTCCTTTAGCACTTGGATTATCTTGTAGTTGTAGTTCAATATCAGCTCGAATCTTGTCATTTTTACGACGTAATACATCTTCAAAAAACAATTTATCAGCAGGATCAGCCGTTGATAACTGAACTAATCTTTCTTTTAACTCTTGTTGAACCGTAACCATGCTATCAATAGATTGAGCATAGGCAGGAGCCATCATACTCATCATTAACAACAATGCGGCAAAATACTTTTTAATCATAAAAAACGTCCTATATAAATCATGACCATATAATAATTGATACCGCTCTATTCTCATCTATAACAATTACAAATAACAGTGACGAATGATGAAAGCTTGTTCAATTGTTGGGATTTTGTGAGATTTAAAGTATCAATTTGAATTTATAAATTAGTTATTTTGTTTTCAATCTGCGGTTTTCTTGTATAAAAAAGGCGCACCCATTAAATGGATGCGCCTCTATTTTCATGAAAACTTATAATACTGACATGATTGTTTTTAACTCAGCAATCAATGCTTCATTACGCAGCTCACCTTTTTCCATATCAAAGTTATCGTAAAAACTTGGAACAGATAGTGAACCTTTAACATCTGCAGCAAAATAAGGCGCAGAGCCTGTAGCTGCTGCTAATACTGTTGCAGCACCACCAGGGCCTGGAGATGTTGCTAACATAACAACAGGTTTACCTTGGTACACTTTCATATCAATACGGGAAGTCCAGTCAAACACATTCTTAAACGCTGTAGCATAAGAACCATTATGTTCAGCATAAGAAATGACAATCGCATCCGCTTCACCAATTTTTTGGAAGAAGCGCTTAGCTTGCTCTGGTTGACCGATTTCTTTTTCTTTATCTTCACTAAAGATAGGCATTTCGTAATCATTAATATCTAACACTTCAACTTCAGCACCGGCAACCAAACCTGCTGCATACGTTGCTAGTTGTTTGTTAATTGATGTTGAACTGCTGCTTGCTGCTAATGCTAAAATTTTCATCGGGATACCTTCATATTCTATTTAAGTAAAAAGAGTAGTTAATGCTCTGCTCTTTTCAAATCTATTGTTCTTGTTTGCGATGGAATAACTATAATTCATTCACAAATATTGATTAATAGCCTAAATGTGTAATGATTGTTTCCATATGACTCTTAATAAACTTAAAGATACGCAATATGGCATTTAATTCAGCATTGTTTGATGGCATGGTCATTTTCTCAGAAGTAGTGACCAGTGGTAGCTTTACTCAGGCCGCACTTAATAGTGGGCACTCAACCTCTTACATCAGCAAAGAAATTGGAAAATTAGAAGAGCGCTTAGGTGTTCGTCTACTTCATCGCACCACTCGAACGTTACGATTGACTCCTGAAGGCGAACTTTATTTTCAGCAATGCCAACAACTAATTGAAGATGCTCAAATGGCAGAAAATGCCATTACAGGACAACAAGAAAAACCCAAAGGACGATTAAAAGTCAGCTGTCCTGTCGGATTTGCACTTTCTCGCTTACGTCCAATACTGGGAAAATTTACTGACTTATATCCAGACATTACACTGGAGTTAGACTTGAATGATAGGAAAATAGATATCGTTGCTGAAGGATTTGATATGGCAATTCGAGCATCACATCAACTTGAAGATTCTAGCTTGATCAGTCGCCGGTTCTTACGTTCAAAAGCGGTTACCATCGCCTCTCCGGATTATTTAAAAAAGCACGGTGCACCACTGCACCCTAATGAACTGCCTTTACATAAAACCATAGGCTATGCCTACGTTAAGCAAGGAGCTGTTTGGGATTTTACCGATAAAAATGGCCAATCACTGGCAATTCAATTAAAAAGCCAAGTAATCACCAATAATTCATTTATGGAGCTATCGTTATGTTTAGCCGGACAAGGGATAACGCGTATCCCTCATTTTCATTTAACCGATGAATTAGAAACGGGTAAATTAGTTGAATTGTTTGCGGACTATCCTCAATTGGCCATTGATATTTTTATGGTGTATCCAAGCCGCAAACATATGTCGGCCAAGGTGCGATGCTTTATGGACTTCATATCTGAACACCTTGGGGATTGAATTGATAGATATTACTCTTCTAATAGTGTCTCAAAGCGCTCTAAGCCTCTTAAAGGGTCAAAATCAGGCTCTTCTAATACAAGTTCACGCATAGACGTACTCGCCTCAATAGAACGCTGCAAGTCATCAATGGCTTGCACTTCTGCCCCTAATTGCGCATATGCACAAGCACGTTGGAATAATGCGTGTGCATTTTGATCATCTACTTCTAAAACACGATTACATAAATTCAAAGCCCAATGGAATTCACGCATCTCCATTGCCGCATCCGCTTTATAGGTTAACGCTTCTAAATCACCCGGTCTTACCTTTAAAATCTCATCATAAATATCCATTTTCTGCTCAGGGGTTTGCACACTTTGAGCACGGAGCCATAAGTTGTGCACTTCATTAATGATTTCAATTTCACGGTTATTCTCGGTAATAATGCGCGTTTTACGCTTTAGGTCACGCTCTAATGCAACAAACTTCTTCTCATAGTCTTCCGCTATTTTATTAAGTTGTTTATCTGCCATTTCTTTGGTGTTTTGCTTCATCTCTCTCAATGATTGCCAACCAATCAATGCAATCAAAGAAGCAACCGCTGCAATAACATAGAAAAAGTAAGTTACTGTTGTATTGGAATAATTTAATGATTTATCTGCAACCGCTAACTCGCGATCGGTAATTTGTATCGTCATTCTACGTTCTAAGTCTTGTTGTTCAGTTCTTAATGACTTCAATTCATCGAGAATATAACGCTCCATTAACGGACGGTCTAAATACTCTTGTTCAGAATACGTCACTTCTTCTGCCTGTAATGACAATGAAGTAAAAAGAGTAATGAGGAGCAAAAAGAAGTGTCGATACATAGGGATACCCTTATTAATCGTGTATTTAGAGGTGATATACATAAAGATAACACATCCAAGGCAGCAACACCCAATTAACAAAGAAAACCGATTAAAATCCCATCACCATAGAGCCTACAAGTAAACCAGCCATGCTGTAATTAAAAAGTTTTAAATGCTTAGGTGTTTTCAATCTCTTTTGTAGTTCTTTGCCCGCAACTGTCCAAAAACTCACTGTTGGGACATTAATACAAATAAACACAAACGCAATTAACAATACACTGAACATATCTGAACTGGTTGCATAAATGCTCATCACAGATAAAGCCATCGACCATCCTTTCGGGTTCACCCATTGGAAACTTGCCGCAGCTAAAAATGACATTGGCTTATAATCACCAACACGGCTGTCTACCGGTTCACTTTGTGCAATTTTATACGCCAAATACAGTAAATAAATAGCACTTACAACTTGTAAGCCCTTTTCTAGTTGTGGATAGGTATGAAAAATCTGAATTAAACCAAAACCAACAAGCACTAACATAAATGCAAAACCAAATATCACTCCAAGCATATGTGGAATGGTACGAACAAAGCCAACATTAGCTCCTGATGCCATGAGCATAATATTATTCGGACCCGGCGTGAATGCACCAACGAAAGCAAAAGTAATTAACGCAAGTAAATGAGGATATTCCATAGTGATAATCTTATTAAATTAAATTCTGCTTGTATCTTAATGCGAGACTGAGTAAATTTTCTGTCTATATTTGTTTAAAATAAAACTATTTCACAAGGAATTGTCACTATGGATAGATTTGACGAAAGAATATTGCAAGAACTGAAATTAAATGGCCGATTAACCAATGTGGAGTTATCTGAACGTATTGGATTATCACCTTCGGCAACACTTAGGCGAGTACAAGAATTAGAGCGTAATGGGACAATTCAAGGCTACCGAGCAATATTGAACCCAAGTAAATGTGGGATAGGTTTTGTGGCTTATGTAACTATCGGGCTATCTGATCACAGTAAGAAATCACAAAAGGATTTCGAAGAACAAATAATGGAATCGAAAGAAGTGACTGAATGCCACAATATTACGGGGTCAAATGAGTATTTATTGCGAGTTGAAACTGAGAGTCTATCTTCCTATAAGCAGTTTCATTCAAACGTACTTGGAGAGATCTCTCAGGTCAACTCAATTGGCACCTTAGTGGTGATGGACACGCCTAAAGATGAACGAACTTAGGCGTGTGAATACTTTGCTAATACACCATCTCGATTTAATTGGTGCAGTTGTTTTGATGAACTAATGATCATTTTAACTGGCACAATAATAAAGTAGACAGAGGCCATAACAACCATGATTGGGTCAGCAAGTTGTGCATAGTGCGCATATGATGTTAGTAACAATACTTTAGCAATCATAAAGCCAACAAATACAGCAGCACTAATTACGGTATCCATTAACCACTGTTTTGCTTCCGCATCAACAAGCGCCGAGTTGACTTCACGACCTTGGGTTTTCATTACCCAATAACTGGTGTAACAACCTATCATGCTGAAAACACCAAACGCTAATGCGATACCAGTATTCACTTCTCGGCCACCTTCCATAATTGCTTGAACAGCAGCCACAAATGAAAGTACACACATTAAGGTAATTGCGATCCCTTTAAGCAAGATTACTGAAGACTCAATTACCTTAACACGCTTAATATTCTTCGAAACGTCTTCCTTTCGAATATACAGCACAGCCACTAACGAAATTAACGTTAAACCTAAACTCACTAGTGAATAAACACCATCAAAAATAATAACTAATGAATGAATCAACATACCTAATACAATACCTAGCATTGCAAACAGTAACGCTGAAAACATTGAAACCAGTAATAATTGCCTTTCTTTTTTAATTGAATACGACATATTTTCCTCCATCGACTTATTTTTCGTCTTTTTTATGTATACAAAGCATCATATAGAGAAAAATGGTGATAGGATAATCAGTCAGCGCCAAGTAATTCGTCGCTAAGATTTTGATAACATAATTTATCGAGAAAAATCATGAAAACTAGCCAAATTGAAATGCTCTTATATACCGTCGAATTGGGTTCTATTGCAGAGGCCGCCCGCAAACTTCAAAAAAGCCGAACTACGGTCAGTGCGGCATTAAGCACTCTTGAAGATGAACTTGGCGTTACGCTTTTAGTTCGTACTGGCAATCGTATTACTCCAACAGAGATTGGGGAATCCATTGTTAATGATTGCCAGCGCATGATGGTCATTAGTAATGACATAGTGAGTAAGTGCTTACAATATAACGAAGGGATTGCCTCAACCATTCGTGTTGTTCGAGACGATTCACTACCAGAACCAATTTGGCGTGATATTTTGACTCGCATGAGCCGTAAATTCCCAAATACCAGTATTTCAATTTACGTCGCACCATCACCAGAACTTGAAGAAATGGTAGAGCAAAACGTCGTTGATGTGGCTTATGGGATATTACCGATAAATAGCCAGCTTCTGCATGTTCAACAGAACGAGTTAGGGCAAATTCGCATGATGTCAGTAGCGCATAAAGAACATCCACTAAGTCAGCTCAGAAAAGTAAGCCCTACGGATTTAGAAAGCCATACTGAGATCATTGTGAACTACATTGATGATGATGAATTAATGGTATTCGAACCTAAATCCAGTAAATACATTGCCCTTACTTTCTATGAGCACCTGCGTGATGCAGTCTTGGATAAAACAGGATGGTCATCCGTTCCTGCGTTATTAATTAATGAACATTTACGTGATGGTACTTTAAAGGTCCTTAAACATAATCGTGCAATGAACTGGCAATCTTTCGCTGAAATGACCAAGACTACCATGCCCCGTGGTGTGATTATTGATTGGTTATCAGAACAAGTTGAAGACTATTTATTAGAAGTCTCAGAATAATGATTTCTTTCATTCAAAATAAGCAGTAAATTATTCATGATTCACATCTGAAAAGGGGTTTAATCATAGCCCTTAATACCAAATGCAGCAGTACATGGAATTATTTATGAGCATTGAAACTTATCTTCTTTTTATCGCAGGAATGTTCGCCTTTTGTGCGATGCCTGGCGCTGATTTCTTTTACGTTCTTTCAAGAGCCTTAGGCGGTGGTGCCAAAACAGGGGTTTATGCCGCTGTGGGTATTGCCACTGGTGTTCTTTTTCATACCTTTTTAGCTGTTGTTGGCTTAAGTGCACTACTGCTATCTTCAGCAACCGCATTTATGGTAATTAAATACATAGGTGCCGCTTACCTGTGTTATATCGGATTTAAAATGTTCACAGCAAAAGGCGGTTTTGGCCAAGTAGAAACCACTAATCGCACATCAGATATGAAAGTGTTTCGTCAAGGCATTCTAACCAATGCCCTCAATCCTAAAGTATGTTTGACCTTTGTTGCTTTTATTCCTCAGTTTTTAACTCCAGAGACATCATCACCTTTAATGATCGGAATGCTTGGTATTACAACCGCCGTTATCGCTTTATTATGGTTTACTTGCGTTGCCATTTTTGCAGCCAAATTTCGAACCGTCATTGCCGAGAGCAAAGCCTTTTCAAACATCTTGAAATACGGCCTAAGCTCTTTATTAGTAGGCTTTGGCGCTAAGTTAGCAATGACTAACTAATATTAGTCTAAAATCAAAAAAGGGCTGAAGATATTGTATCTTCAGCCCTTTTTTATCACTCCATCAGCATTTACTTATTTTCTTCAAAAGAGATTAACGATTTAAACGTTGATCAATCTCTACCGCCAGTGCTACTGATGCTCCAACCATTGGGTTATTCCCCATTCCAATAAAACCCATTGTATAGACTCTATTATTATGAACAATTAAACAAGGTATAGGGATCTGGTGCACTTTATGCGGAATAAATGGGATCGCTTTACTGCTTAACCCTTATGTAATAAGGGATTGCGGTTTTTTTTGATTGATACAATGTATAGCAAAAAGACATAAATGAAGAAAAAACAAAAGCTAGGTAATTTGAGCAATAATATAAAAATGGCTTATTTAAGGCTAGTTATTTGAGCAGTGATAGTTTTAAAGTAAAAATGTTTAAACAGCATTTAAAAATATAGAAAACCCTTATAAATAGGGGTTTTATCACATATTCTTTAAGGGCAAAACAACGGAACAATAAATTTAATTAAAACAATTAGTTGTGTTTTTTTTAAATCAATATGATTTTAAAAAGAATTCAAATGATATTACTCGATTATTTTGATATTTATCAGTTAGTTACGTAAAAATAATGAGTATCTACAATTTATCTTTTCAAATCAAAATCAATGGATGCTAACAAAAAAATAAATTTATTTTCACCTCATAATTTCCTTTCAATCAAAACACCTTAAAAGAAAGAGCTCCTTCCTTTAAAGAAACGAGCTTTCTTTTAAGTTAAGTTGTTGATTTTAAAGTAATAAGCAGGATTAAATGGTGTGCCTACTCTGATTTTGAAAGAAAGAGTTTTTTTGATTTTAAATCTTATTTTTTGCTCAATACACTAGCTTAAAAAGTTCTTGACGCTTTCATATTCCTTGTATATATTTATTGAACGTTAGCAAAATCTAGCGTCAGGATTCGAACCCTGCTATATTACATCGGCGCACAAACACACGCCTATTTGCGTGTTTTTTTGTTTGTGTGATCTAGTCTTCATATTATGGTGGACTGGGTGAGGCTAACTTCGGTTAGGCCGTTTCCTTTGTAGCGGTAGTTCGAACCTTATTCAGTTCGCCACCATGAGATTCGAACCTTGTAGTGGTGATTTAAAAATCATACAAAGGATCTTAATCATGGCTAATAATCTTCCAGTTAAACATTCTACTATCATCTCTGACACCAACCATAATCTAACATCGTCTTACGTTCCGTCTGCTGAACTAAAGTCTAACCTGCGTTCTGAGCTAGGTTGTATCCAAACTAAACTAGTTTCATTTATGAATTTATATCATAAGTGGGATAATGGTTTGATGAAATCTGATTGGACTGTTGTTAGCGAACTTGGCCTACGCGCCTCTGCTTTAGAAAATTCAATGAAGCGAATTCATAATAATTGCTCTAACGATCGCAAGAATCAAAATATAACTCAAAGCCTATCTATTGATGAAGAAAAAGAACTTAGTTCTTTAATGGATAAAGTATCTCCGTTAGAGTTATTGGCGATCCTTAAATCAAACATCCACTAAGAGAGGTTAAGATGAATAAAGATCGCTTAACCTCAAAAGAAAGCAAAGAACTATCTGCCATTGTTGGTAAACTTGGAGCTAGAAAGGCTCTTTATATCCTAAAAAACTGGTATAAGAATAATGAGAGGTTTTTAGATAATCATGACAAATAAACTAACAAACTTAACCCATAAAGATGTTGCTAAGAATAAAATCCGTAAAATATTATGCGATTTAACGCAAAGGCAAGCTCTTGAGGTTTACAATGAGTTATTAACAGAATTTGGGTTTCATAATGAGGATATGGAGAGCCTATATATTAGGTCTACTCATACATTAAGAACTAAACCTCACTTATTGCCATTTATATTAAGTCTACCTCTAAACACTCTAACACAAACACGAGTTCTAGAGCTTTGTGATGAAAAGTTTGGTAAATCTGAATCTATTAGTCGTTCGTCATTATATAGAATGTGGTTTAAACTTATTTTAATGAAAACTCGTAAAGACTTGAATAATTAACTTTTCTTCTGTATGTTAATCATGAGCTTCAGACATTAGTGCTGATTATATTGAAAGCCTCCTTTATTGGGGGCTTTTTTTTATCTCCTTTTCATTTCTAGCCCCCCTACATTCATCAATCAAGGTTAATACAGTAACATCAATTAATGTATTACTATTAACTCATCGTTAACGACTTGGTTGGCTTATGGGAAACAACACATTAAATAATAAATCTGAAATTTTATTACATCTAATAAACTTTTTCTTTGATGGAAAAGTAAATTACGATTACATAAGTAATTTGAAAATAGATGGACGTAGATTTTATGCTATAGAAAACTGCCGAGTATATGTATTAGAAGAGTTTATTGTTAACGACTTTAAAAACGGTCACTCTTTGACTTGTTTAACAAATAAATATGAACGTAGTGAATCGTGCATAAGAAAAATTTTATATAAATATGGCTATAATATTAAAAATGAAAAAATCAAATGCTCGAATGTAATTGATATTATTCATTTAGTTGATTTATTTAATCGTAAAGGTGAGGGAATTAATTATTTTAATTTGATTCATAAACTTTCAAGTATTGTATGTGAAGAATCAAAACAAAAATACTTTTTAAATGGTGATGATTTTCTATGTGGAATTAAATACTTGTTTATTTGTGATGATGCCAAAAGTATGACAGCAAATGAAATTGCATTTAAATACGGTCATTCAGTTGTTCATATATATAGAATATTAAAAAGTAATAATACAGTTTCACAAATAAGAGAAAGAACCCCAAAACTTAATTAGTGAGTTATTTATGCGTAATATCAGTTGGATTGAATTATCAAAAAATAAAGATGTGCATAACGCAGTTTTATCTAGACTAGAAAATGATAAAACATTATTAGGAGAAGTATTCTCAGCTTTAAGAAAAGAACTTAAAAATCAATTTTCAGATTCAGAGATTATATCTGTATTTTGTTGTATATGTGATTACTTCGGCGGAGCACAAGTATACTTTCCATCAGGTCATTCATTAAAAAGCGCAGTATCAGGATTTTTAATTTATAAAGAATTTAATGGTGAAAATGCTTATGAATTAGCAAGAAAGTACAAAGCATCTCACCAACATATATATAGACTTGTTGAAAAGCACAGGAACGCAGAGCGCGAAGCTAGAAAGCAAGTTGAGCAATTTAAATCATTATAAAAGGGCGTAACGTGTACTCATATAAATTAATTGATGGTGTTGTTGTTCATGGTGAATTAGTCACTGATTTTACTATCACCCCTTTAAGTGATGAACAAAAAACGGTTATTGATGAATTGGTAGAACGCCAACACGCAGTATTACTTCAATCGAAAAAATTTGAAGCAGTAACAGAGCAACACGCACTAGCGGTTAAAGGTGTAATGACTCTAAACGAATACACATCGGCTTCTATTTCTTCTCTTGGTGATGAATCGGTAAATCTTAGCTTTGACGATCTCTGTGATTTAAAAGTGTCGGCTCAAGATTGGAATGTAATTCTAACGTCCTCTATGGCTTGTGACGAGTTTCATAATAGCTCTAGAGGTTCAATATATGTTTAAACGCTAACAGCGCGATTTAAACGTGGTTTAAACATGGTTACAGGTACTATCAAATGTTATTTAAAGCAATATGCAAAGATTTAAGTGGTAACGCCCCTGAATGGGTGCAAATTCTTCCTAGTGGACCTGATATTCAAGGGCTTGATGGTCGTAGTTGGAAATCGAAGTCACCAGAAGCATTAGTACATGCTTTTAATAAGCTTAAAATGCCGATGGTTGTCGATTATGAACATGGACAAGAACTAAAAGCTCCAAATGGTGAAGAAGCTCCTGCGGCTGGGTGGATTGAAGAGCTAGAAGTTCGTAACGGTGAGTTATGGGCGCGTGTGGATTGGACTGAACGAGCTAAAACAGCAATTAATGCTCGTGAGTATCGATTCTTATCTCCTGCGTTCTCTTATAACGACCAAAGAGAAATAATGAGTTTTTCAAGTGTCGGTTTAACTAATAAGCCTAATTTAGTAATGCAAGCATTAAATAGCCGTCAATCCAATGCAGTAGACGCAACGGATTGGTCTGCGGTATCTAAAGCGTTAGGTACAACAGTATCAGACCAAAATGGATTACTTGCTGCTCTGAATAATAAAGATGAAGCTAAATCAACAAAAGAAGCGGAAACGATTGTTGATAGCTTTATTGAAAAAGCAGTATTTGCGCCCTCTCAACGTGATTTCTTAATTGCCACTTGTCGCACGCAAGGTATAGAGCAATTTACCGCGTTCGCAAGTGCTAACACTGGCTTTTCTTATTTAAATGATGGCTTGTCCATTCCAAATAAAGCCATAAATAAAAAATCTAATCTTGATGATACTCAACTTGCAGTATGTCGCAGTGTCGGCGTAACAGAAGAGCAATTCATTAACGTAATTAATAAAGAGAAATAAATTATGCCTACACCAGTTGATATTAATAACATCGTAATTCAATCAAGCTCTGCTTTTGCTGCTCGTTTTGGTCAAGGTATGGAGCATGCAAATCCTGATTACCTTAAAGTAGCTACCGTTCTACCATCTTCATCAGGCGCAACGGGTTACGGTTGGCTAGGTGACTTTCCAAACTTAAAAGAATGGATTGGAGCTCGACAATTAAAAGATCTTAAAAAGCATCAATACAATATTGTTAATAAAACCTTTGAATCATCCGTTAAGGTTGCACGTGTTGATTACGAAGATAATGACTACGGACGTTATGGAATTATTTTCGAGCAAATGGGGCATGATGCAAAACTATATCCAGATGATCATGTATTTGGTTTATTAAAAGATGGCTTTACAGAAGTTTGTTATGATGGACAACCATTCTTTGATGCTGACCATCCGTCTGAGATTGCAGGACAACCAACATTATCGAATATTGATGTCCCTGCTACTGACCCATCAACAGCATGGTATTTATTAGATACAAGTCGCCCTATTAAACCGCTTATTTGGCAAGAGCGCGTTAAACCAGAATTTGCGTCTTTAACTGATAATAATGATGCGCATGTATTTATTAATGATGATTATTTATTTGGTACTCGCGCTCGCGGTAATTCTGGATTTTCTTTTGGCAATTGGCGTTTGCATCAAAACAAGCATTAACAGAAGCAAATTTTGAATCTTTATTAACTAAAATGATGGAGCAAAAGAATAGCGAAGGTAAATCTTTAAAAATTAAACCTACGCTATTAGTTGTCCCTGTATCTCTTCGTTCTGCTGCCGAACGTATTATTTTACGTAAGCAATTAGAAAACGGAGAAGATAATACAAATTATAAAGCGGTTGAGATTCTAGTCTCTCAAGACCTTTAATTAAATAACGAAAAAGGCTAATTATTATATTAGCCTTTTTTATTGGTGGTTATATATGGCTAATAAATTAGAAACTGAAATTATTCTTAATTTAAAAGGGAATCTTTCAGAAAAAGCGAAAAGCTATGGTGCTTCCATGAGTAAATTTGCACGAGATAATGAACGTGCAATGTCAATGGTACAAACAACAACAGCGGCAGCGTCAAAAGGTATTGATACGTTAGGTAATCGAAGTTTAATAGCAACAGGGGCAATAGGCGTTGCTTTTCATCAGACGTTTGTAAAAACAGCGGCAGAATTTGAAAAGTATCAAATAATGCTTAATAACTTGCAAGGCTCACCAGAAGGAGGAGCTGCCGCAATGGATTGGATTGAAGAATTTACCCAATCAACGCCCTTTGCAGTTAATGAAGTGACAGAAGCCTTTGTTAAATTAAAAGCGTTTGGGTTAGATCCTATGGATGGTTCAATGCAGTCCATTGTTGATCAAGCTGCAAAAATGGGAGGTACTGCGGAATCGGTCGAAGGGATAGCTCTTGCTTTAGGTCAAGCATGGACAAAAGGAAAGTTACAAGGTGAAGAAGCATTGCAGCTCTTAGAACGTGGCGTTCCTGTTTGGGATTACTTAATTGAAGCAAGTAAAGAGCTTGGACATAATAATGGTCTTGGTTATACCGCTGCTCAATTACAAGATATGGCCTCTAAAGGCGAATTAACAAAGGATGCGATAACGTCTCTTATTACAGTTATGGGACGCGCTTCAAGTGGGTCAGCTAAAGCGCAAATGGACTCATGGAGTGGTATGTTATCTAATATGGGCGATCATTGGGATTTCTTCCAAAAAGATATTATGGATAGCGGAGCTTTCCAAGTTCTTAAAGATGAGCTGGGAGATTTACTAGATACTCTCGATAAAATGAAAGAAACAGGCGAATACGATAAGCTTGTTGAAACTGTAGGACAAAATCTTGTTGATGGTTTTAAAGCGGCAGCATCCGCAGCTACAACGTTAAAAGAGGTTGGCAAAGAGTTTTTACCCGTTCTTAGAGCGATAGGAAAAGGTGCATCATCAATTAGCGAAGCTGTAGGAGGGTATGAGAATTTAGCTAAAATTCTTGTTTCCGTATACGCTCTAAATAAAGCCATTCGTGTAGGAACGCCTTTAATGCAAGGTGCGATCTCTGCGGGGAAATGGGCTCTTGGTCGTGGCTCTAAAGCGGACGGTAAAGGCGGAATGCAAGACCTCGGAGCAACCCCTGTTTTTGTTGTTAACATGCCAGCAAGCGGATTAGGTGGTTCAATATGTAGCGCATCAACTACAAGCGCATCAACAAAAACAAGTAAAGCGGTAAAAGCCCTTGACGTTCTAGGTAAAGGTTTAATTGTTGGTGAGGTTATGGATGCCTTGTTCGGTGATACTGAGTGGGCCCAGAAAGCTAAAAATACAACATTATCCGATGTATTTCCTAGTGTGTTTGATAATCAATCAAAGCCAAAACAAATAGCTCAACCATCAACGCAAGAAATACTTAAAGCCGTTAATATGGAAATAAATGCACGCTCTCAAGGTGGTGCTATGGGGTCAATGTGGGATAACTTTCCTATTCCTAATCAAGGACAATCAAGCCTTAAAATTGAAGTATCAGATGATCGTGTTCGCGTTACAAATGTAAATTCATCACCACATTTAAATATTGATTATGATAACGGCCGTAATTAATCATTTTTCACTGTTCAAAACTCTAGCAAACGATGCGCAAAATGCGCGCGGCTGCACACCCATCATCGCAACATGTGCAGGTACAGATGAACTTCCAGCAAATTGTGCATCTGCATGCATTCTTCCCATGGTATCTGTCATACCGTAAGATGCAGGACCAGCTGCCACATTATCAGGGTGTAAAGTTCGTCCTGTACCACCACCAGAGGCCACAGAGAAGTACGGTTTTCCTTGAGATAAACGTTCTTGTTTATAAATGCCAGCAACAGGGTGCTGAAAACGTGTAGGGTTCGTTGAATTCCCCGTAATACTCACATCAACATTTGCAGCATGCATAATTGCGGTGCCTTCACGAACATCATCCGCACCATAACATAAAATATCCCCACGCTCTGTTTGCGAAAAACGCTTTCTACTGACTTCAACCAATTCACCGGTTTGGTAATTAAATTCTGTTCTTACATAAGTAAAACCATTAATACGCGAGATAAGATAAGCGGCATCTTTACCTAAGCCATTTAATACCACTCTTAATGGTGTTTGACGTGATTTATTTGCATTTAATGCAATTTTAATCGCTCCTTCAGCAGCAGCAAAAGACTCATGACCAGCTAAAAATGCAAAACATTGAGTTTCTTCCGATAATAAGCGAGCTGCTAATGCACCATGACCAAGCCCAACTTGACGCTGCTCTGCCACGCTCCCTTTTTTACAAAATGCTTGTAGCCCCTCACCTATCATTGTTGCTGCCGTTACCGCACTATCCGCTTTTCTAAATAGTGCTAAAGCAGAGCCTAAAGTATAAGCATCACACGCATTATCAAAGGCAATCGGCTGAGTATCTAATACCAATTTTTTAGGATCGATCCCAGCTTCAAGGCAATAATCATATGCTTGATCAAGTGTTGAGAAATTCATTTCTTCAAGTAATGTTTGGATATTTGTATTCATAATGATGGCCTCAATTATTCTTGACGTGGATAGACAGTTTTTACTGCTTCAGAAAAGCGTCCATAAGTACCCTTAGCACCTTTTAACGCTTCATCAGCAGAAATACCTTTTCCAATATCAGCCATCATTTTGCCAAGATTCAAATACTCATAACCAATCACTTCACTGTCTTCATCAAGACCTAGGCGAGTTACGTATCCTTCGGCTAATTCCATATAACGAACACCTTTTGCATTAGTTGAATAACTCGTACCAACTTGGCTTCGTTTGGTTTTACCTAAATCTTCTAATGCAGCTCCAACCTCTAAACCACCTTCAGAGAAAGCAGATTGAGTTCGACCATAAGCAAATTGAAGAAAGATTTCACGCATCGCAACATTAATTGCATCACATACCAAGTCCGTATTCATTGCTTCTAAAATGGTTTTTCCTGTCAGGATCTCAGCAGCCATTGCTGCAGAATGTGTCATGCCAGAACAGCCAATCGTTTCGATCAGTGCTTCTTCAATAATGCCTTCTTTCACATTTAAAGTTAATTTGGCAGCCCCTTGCTGAGGAGCACAAGCACCTACGCCATGACTTAATCCAGAAATCGCTATTACTTCTTTTGGATTAATCATTCTTCCTTCAACAGGAATTGGTGCTGATGAGTGAAGATCGCCTCTTTGAATAGGGCACATGGTTTGAATTTCAGATGCGTATTGCATAATGTTTTCCCGTTGGTAAGGAAAACAGGTGTAGGAGGGTATATGACCTACAGACCAAGAGCGAACAGCAATCTCAATCTAGATAAGTAACTATATAGATACTTATTTGGATTGACATACAACGTCCGTTCAACAGATACACCTGTTCTCTATTCTGTAGGAGTCATCAGCCAACATTGGCGGTTAAGTAGGTGGAACCCCATCACCTTTACGTATTCAATACTAGCTCCAAAGAACACGCAGTCGCAACAGGGTTATTAGACTTATTTTATATATTAAAGCCAACTTTTATATTAGATAAACCATAAAGATTGAGTATTTATCACTAGTTAAGGTAAGTAATACAACGTAATGTAATATTACTTAAAACTTAAAATCGTGAGCGATAACTACGATGGCATCCATTACAGGTATCCTGCGCCTGCTCTAAACCAGCTTCTGCCGCCTCTTTATCTTGTTGTTGGCTTGCTTGATATAGCAAAGCAAAACCACTATCCATCTCTTTCATCAGTTGATTAAACTTTTCCGGTTTATCCCACACCGCTTTTTTGCTTTACTGCCTTCTTGGCTCCCTTCAGTAAAAGCCGTATTTAATAATTGACTATGTTGAATCAATTGCTGACTGATCGATTCAATTTCGCTCCAATTTAGTACATTTTCATCCATCATCTCTTCTACTTGCTCTGATTGATTTTCTATATGTACAAAAGCCTGTTGTCTTGCGTTAATTAGGTCAACACTCGCTTGAGCAAATGCGATATTTGGTAATAAAACACATAAACTAATTACTAATTTTTTCATTACGTTCTCTCTTAATTGATGTCTGTCTCGCTTCGAGTTGCACTTAATTTACATCACAATAGTTGCGCACACAACTATTGTGATGTAAATTATTTCTAAGTTAGTTAAAACATCCATTAATTAGGAACACGAAAATGAAGATTTGGGATTTACCAACACGCATATATCATTGGCTTCAAGCACTGCTTTTTATCGGATTAGCCGCAAGTGGTTTTAATGGTGAAGGACCACATATCTATTTAGGTTTGGCTCTTTTTACTCTTATTTTATGGCGTATTGTGTGGGGCTTTATCGGAAGTGACACGAGCCGTTTTAAACAATTTATTTCTTCTCCAAAACGTACAATTTCTTATTTATTAGGAAAAGAACCATCAAAAGCAGGTCATAATCCAGCGGGATCTTGGATGGTTATTGGGTTGATTTCCACCTTATTCATTCAATGCATTACTGGAATTGCATTAGCAGGATTATTCGATCACATCCTTTATGCCGATATTGTGCTAAATGACAATGTCTTTGATGTTTTTGTTACTCTACATGGAGTATGTGCACGCTTATTACCTGTATTAGTCGTATTGCATTTAGTCGCCATTCTCTTTTATAAATTACGCTCAAAGCCGCTTGTTTGGGCAATGATCACTGGCGTACAAAAGAAACTTACAGAACATCAAATGTCATCAAATCTAGTGTTTGTATCAAATAAGCGTGCATTATTAGTGCTAATTGCAACAGGATTAGTTACCATTGCAATAGTTGTAAGCGCAGGAGTTTGAACACAATGGAAGAATTTGATCGTCAAAGTAGCTTTGGTTGGATGATAAATGTCATTGCTAATCAAGCATCAAAACGTTTCGAAACAGAATTAAAACAGCACGGCTTAACTGTTGCGCTGTGGCCAACCATGATGTGCCTATGGGAAGAGGAAGGAGTAACTCAGCGTGATATTGCTGAAAAGTCAAAAGTGGAAAACTCCACAACCACCCGAACATTAGATAAGTTAGAAAAACTTGGTCTTGTTGAACGACAAGCTGATCCCAATAGTCGTCGTTCCTTTCGAATTTACTTAACTGATGAAGGTCGAGCATTAAAAGAAACCCTTTTGCCAATCCCTATTAAAGTAAATAAAGAAATACTTAGCTCTCTTGATCTAAATGAGCAAAAAGAGATGATTCGACTACTGCAAAAAATGGTCGCGGCTGTATAAATATTACTCTTTTAAACTAATAAATAGCCCAAATCATCATGGGCTATTTTTGTATCTACGCCACCTTCATATCCAAATCAAAGCCCTCACAGATACTAAGAGAACTAATCTATTTTTCTCTATTTATTATTTTAGCAATCGAACTTAATGTGACTTAGATCGCATTTAATTGGGCCTAATCGTCTTTTTTGCGTCATTAATTTGCTTTTCAACTGCTAAAAATGCCCATAATAAAAAGCAATTTAATTAGAGTACAAAGGATATGTATTTACATATGGCTATCGCTGCGCCCAGAATCTTGTGTCCAGATATAGATTCTGACACAACAAAAAAATGGATTTTTCGAGAACCTTCGAGGACAGACGGTGACGATGTTTACGCATTGATCACCGAGTGTCCTCCTCTTGATATAAATTCTTCATACTGCAACTTTCTTCAAGCTACTCATTTCAGTAAAACCTGCGTTTTGGCAGAGAAAGATGGCGATCTCGCTGGCTTTATCTCTGGGTATCAAAAACCTGATGAACCGAATACGCTGTTCATATGGCAAGTCGCCGTCTCCCCACGTTACCGAGGTAAAGGTTTAGCGTTTTCTATGCTAACCACGCTTTTAGAGCGAAAAAACCTTCTACATATCGAATTTATAGAAACCACAATAACCAAGCCAAATAACGCCTCTTGGTCACTATTTAAAAAAATTGATGCCCAATATGGAAATCAAGGGCAAGTCACTACGTTTCTAGATAAAGAATCACACTTTAAAGGCAAGCACGATACAGAGTATTTGTATCGTATCCCTCTAAAATCTTCACAAAAATAGGAATCATAAACGGACTCATCATGAATATTTTCAAGAAGCAAGAATCACAAGTGCGCTCATACTCAAACAATTTCCCAGTTGTTTTTCAAAAAGCAAAAGGCAGCTGGCTAGAAACTGAAAATGGAGAGCGTTACCTAGACTTCCTTGCCGGAGCCGGATCACTTAATTACGGTCACAACAACCCAGTCTTAAAGCAAGCTTTACTTGAATACATCGAAAACGACGGTATCACTCATGGCTTAGACATGCACTCTAGTGCAAAAGCCACATTTTTAAATGCCCTGAGCCGTTATATTCTCGAACCAAGAAACTTAGAATACAAGGTACAGTTCACGGGACCTACGGGTACCAATGCTGTTGAGGCCGCTTTAAAACTGGCACGAAAAGTCACTAACCGAACCAATATTGTCGCGTTCACTAATGGCTTTCATGGTTGTACAGCCGGAGCACTGGCGGCAACGGGGAATCAACACCATCGCCAAGGTGCCGGTTTTAGCTTAAACAATATTACACGCATTCCTTTTGAAGGTTATGCTGATATCGATGGACTTAACTTGTTTGAGACCATGTTATCTGACAATTCAAGCGGTTTAGATAAACCAGCTGCGGTACTTTTAGAAACCGTACAAGGTGAAGGCGGTTTAAACGTCGCTTCAAATGAATGGCTACAACGTCTAAGTAAGATCTGTAAAGCCAACGACATTCTAATGATTGTTGATGATATTCAAGCGGGTTGTGGACGTACTGGTACTTTCTTTAGTTTTGAGTCATCTGGCATTAAACCAGACATGGTAACTCTATCAAAATCCATTGGTGGCTACGGCTTACCAATGGCGGTTGTCTTACTAAAACCTGAATTAGATGAATGGAAACCTGGTGAACATAACGGTACTTTCCGTGGTAACAACCATGCCTTTATTACTGCAGCAAAAGCGCTTGAAATTTATTGGGCGAACGATAACTTTGAAAACCACATCAAACAATCGTCTAACAAAGTCAGCGACGTAATCCTTCGCACCATTAAACGTCACCCTAAGTTATTTATTCAACAGAAAGGCCGTGGCATGATGATTGGCATTGAATGTAAAGACGGCATTATCTCAAGTGAGATAGCAAAAACCTGCTTTGAAAACGGAATGGTCATTGAAACCGCAGGTCCTGATGACGAAGTGGTTAAATTCTTTTGTCCATTAACCATTACTGAATCAGAGTTAGACCAAGGATTGGCTATCTTTGAAGACGCCGTTGATAGCATTGCAGCAAAACATTTTAAAAAAGCATCTTAATCAAGGAAGATACGATGATAGTAAGAACATTAGATGAATGTCGCGACAGCGAACGACGTGTAGCATCGGAAACATGGGAAAGCGTAAGAATGTTGTTGAAAAATGACAACATGGGTTTCTCTTTTCATATCACGACCATCTATCAAGATACTGAAACACACATCCATTACAAAAACCATTTAGAGTCCGTCTATTGCATGAGTGGTGAGGGTGAGATTGAAGTGGTTGGAGGGGAGACTTACCCCATAAAACCAGGAACATTATACATTCTTGATAAACACGACGAGCATTATTTACGAGCGTATAAAGATAAAGAAATGGTGATGGCGTGCGTTTTCAACCCGCCGATTACGGGTGCCGAAGTTCATGATGAAAACGGTGTTTATCCTGTTCTCGATTAAGTTGTATAACAATCAGCAACGGTAGAAATGCTCATTATTTTTCATCATTATTAATAATGAGCTGTTTTACTTAACTCTTGCAGTGATGACAATAGATCCTCTAATACGGGGCCAAATGCATGACGCCGAGAGACTAAGCAACCCATAGGCGTTAACCAACCATGAAACTCATGAGCAATCGGCAGCGCAACTAACTTTTTCTGCTCAATGAAGCTTGTCACCGTATGCTCTGGAACGATAGTCCAACCCACACCACGGCACGCTAACTCGATTAAGGCTTGATGGGTATTGGCATACCATAATTTTGAACTGATCCCGTAACTGAACCACAACTCTTTCCCCTTAGAGCTACGATGCACTAACTGTCGATATCCTTTCAATGCCGCATCATTCACCATTGGTAAAGCCGCTAGCTCATGCTCTGGCGCTGCTACAGTAAGAAAACGGGTTTGTCCTAAGGTGAAAAAATCCATATCAACTTTAAGCTCACCATCAGCATAGACGATGCCTACTTGTGCTTTTCCCTTTCTAACCAGATCTTCAACATCAAAGGTTGAAGTCGTAATAATTTCAACATCGGTAACGGGAAACTTATCTGCCAATATCGCTAAAATTTGCAATAAATCATCATTAATTAAGCTTTCATCAATCGCAATAACCAACTCATATTCATGCTCTCTTTCTAACGACTCAACCTTTTGATCAAAGTATTTCTGTTGGTGCAAAATAGACTGAGCAATCGGCAATAAAGCCTTACCCTTCTCTGTCAGTACTGGCGTATTTTTCTCACGATTAAACAGTTCTTGGTTAATGGCGATCTCTAAATTAGCAATGGCCTGACTCACACCTGATTGAGCACGCTTTAACTGACGAGCTGCGGCAGAGAATGAACCGCACTCACACACGGTGACAAAGATTTTTAATTGCTCAAAACTGTACATAACATTTAGCTCAAGTAAGTAGACCTGCGCTTAAGCTATCACGATTTGTGATGGCTGTTAACTTTATCTCTTTTATTCACTCTTTATAATCGCGCTTCTTTATTTTAGAACAGCCCCATTTTTTGAGAATACACCAATGAAGATGAAAACCAATGAGCGCATTTTTCATGCCGTTTTATTTGAAGTATTAGCTGTTAGCTTATCTATTATTGGACTAGCTATTTTTACTGATCATGATGTTACGGCACTATCAGGAACCATGATAGTCGTTGCTACTATCGCCATGATTTGGAATTTCATTTATAACTGGATTTTTGATCAATTCTTCACTGGTGAAAAAACACAACGCACACTGTCATTACGTATTTTCCACGTTATCTTATTTGAGTTAGGCTTGCTGTTTGTCACTGTGCCAGTAATGGCTTACTTATTAAGCGTTGGGATTTGGGAAGCCTTTATGATGGATATCGGCGTAACTATCTTTATCACCATTTACGCCTTTGCGTTTAACCTTATATACGACAACGTAAGAGCGCTATTAGTAAAAAGAATGGCGAGAGATGAGTCAGTCACAGCGTGATAGATTAGATGTGATTATAGAGAGCTAGATAGTAAACAACCCGCTGATTGGCAGGTTGTTTATTTTTTAGTTGCTCGGCATCTGAACTGAATTATTTTCAGTCCATTCGGGTAATAAAGGTTTGCTCGTCATCCACAAAAGCCACAAAGCCACCGTGATAGATAAATACTCGACCACGCCCCTCAACTAGGCAAGCAAGCTGTGGAAGCAAATCTTCTTCGTTATCCTGACTTTGAAATGTACCTGTATCGGTAATTACACCACTGAGTGCAGGCAAATACCCATAAGTGCGCTTGGCTTGATCAATCAGACTCAATTCGCTGGCGATAGAGAAGCAAGATGGAATCGCACCGGCTTCTTCGATAAACATAGTTTTCAGTTCTTCAAAAGCTGTAATCACCAGCCAGTCGATGTCGTTAACATGATGGATAAACATAGGATTTCTCGGTTATTCTGGTGCGAAGATATTATCATTATTAGGAGAGAACGTAGTAGATATTTAATTAACAGTGGGACACTCAAAATCGCAATCAAGACAAAGCAAAATTCGTAAAACCACTAAACATTAATTTTGAACAACAAACACAAGATTAACGCCATAAGTTAATATTCAACTTATAGCATTTAATTGCATTTGGCATACTTACTTGTGACTAAAACGCTGTCTTGTCACTATGCCCCATTGCGGGTCATCTAATGTGTCTTCTTGGTAGCCTTGTTTAATATTATTCTCAGTGGTGTAAGTACCTACTACATCGCGCCAGAATTTAACCGCGTGATCAGCACCTTCAACTTGCTTCATCTCCCACGAACCACCTAATTGCTTAAATAGCGTTGAGATAAAAGATTTACCTACTTGGTTCTTTCTAAAGAATGGCACAACATAAAAATCACACACTTCAAAATGATTATTCGTTTCATTTGCAATTGCTGTGTGCCCCGCTGGTACACCATCAACATAAAGTAAGTAGCCACTTACTTTTCCGCCAAGCTCGGTATCTAAAGGGAATACACCATTATCATCTGGCTTTTTCTGCATAATTTTTGAAAACTCAGCTTCATAAGCTTGAGCTAAGTTCATATAAACATGCTGATTGCTACTGTCTACTTTAACTATCTTCATAGTACTTTCTCTTTGTAATCCAAAAACCAAAATTAGAATCGTGGAAATAATATCATAAAGATAGCAGCCTACTTTTACTCTTCACTATTAAAAGCCCAATATCAGCAAAAATTCACTTACGGTAAAACAACAAAGAAAAGAACATTTATCTACATATTCACTCACTGCAGTTCAATATACCAGCAAGCCACCACATACAACTTATCAACCTAAGAAACAACTGGTTACATATATTTCTCATTTACGAGATAAATACGGTGCGTTGCTGATATTTCCAGTATAGAATCCCGCTCAATGTCCAGTCTGTGTATTCGTAGAACCTTTTCTGACTAAGTAAGGGAATGCTGAACACAATAGATTTGTGATAAATGGACGCTGGCCAAATAGAGATAAAAATAAATCTCTATTTAGCGATAACAGCACTAATGTGGCATTGAGAAAATTTAAAATGAGTCGTACAACAATGAAACCAACAATTGTTATTGCCCTAGGTGGCAATGCACTATTGCGTCGTGGTCAGGTTCTTTCTTATGAAAATCAACTTGAAAACGTAAAGGTAGCGGCAGAGTCTATTGCGAAATTAAGCAAAGAGTACCGTATTGCTATTGTTCATGGAAATGGCCCACAAGTTGGTTTATTAAGCCAACAAAATGATGCCTTTGATGCTGTTCCTTCTTATCCTCTTAGTTGTTTAGTTGCCGAATCTCAAGGGATGATAGCAACCATGCTTGCACAAGAATTACGTAACCGTGTCGATTGTAACGTAACGACAATTCTTACCCATGTCGATGTTGATAAAGCCGACCCCGCTTTTAATGATCCTACCAAGTTCATTGGCCAAGTGTATTCTGAAAAAGAAGCGTACGATCTTGCTGAAGAGTTTGGCTGGTCTATTCGCCAAGATGGTGACTACTTTAGACGTGTTGTTGCTTCCCCTGCTCCTAAAAATATCCGTGAGAGTGAATTAATTTCATTGGCTTTGCAGCACGATAATATTGTTATATGTTGCGGCGGAGGCGGTATTCCGTTTGTACTGACAACCACGGCATCACTTCAAATATCGATTGTGTTATTGATAAAGACTCAACGGCATCACTGCTTTCTCAGCAGATTTCAGCTGACTACTTCTTAATTTTGACCGATGGTGATGGGGTATTTTTCCATTACGGCAAGCCAAACCAAATCAAACTAGACATTGCGACTACCGAAGAATTAAAAGGCTACTCTTTTGATAAAGGCTCCATGCAGCCAAAAATTGATTCGATGATCAACTACGTTGAAAATGTCGATATCTCTATCGGTATCATTGCAGATTTGCACTTAGCTTTAGATGCGCTAAATGGCACGGCTGGTACAAAAATTGTAAAAAATAAGTTTTATAATGACTCTATTTCTCATCAACAAAATGATGGCGAATTAACACCAGCATAATAATTCGATGATAAAACCAAAAGCCCTAACGTGTTGTTAGGGCTTTTATATCACATCGTAAATAAGAAAAAACTTACAACACTTGCTCTTTAATCACAGTAAATACCCCAGCATCTTTATTACTTGGAGCCATAAAACGTGCTGTCTCTTTTACTTTTTGATGTGCATTTTCCATCGCATAAGAGTAATAACTCTCTTGCAGCATTTCTAAATCATTTAAGTAATCACCAAAGCTCATTGTTTCTTCAAAACTAAAGTCCAGTGTGTTTTGTAGATGTTTGATTGCCGCTCCTTTAGAAGCAACCGCATTCATTACATCAAGCCAGATCTTAGCACTCACCACCACTTGATGACTCTCACCAAAGTTGGCATCAAAAGATGGGAAAACGAACTCTTCAGTTCCATCAAAATGACAAATCGCTACTTTAATAAACTCGTCATCTACCGCAAGTAAGTCTTCGACATATTCACAACGCTGGTAATATTTTGAAAATTCAGCCAGTGCTTTTGGATCTTGTGTTTCAATGTATGCAGAACGCTTTCCACAAAGCACAATGTGCGTACCTTCAATCGCACGAGCAGTTTTGATGATATTGATTACCGATGGTGTATCCATTGAGCAGCTATAAAGTTCTTCACCTTTATACATCACTAGCGTGCCATTTTCAGCAATAAACATCATGCGATCTTTTACTGGCTCAAACGTTTCTAACAAGCTGTAGTATTGACGCCCAGAGGCAGCGGCAAAAATGATATTTTTATCTTCTAATTGCTGATAAAGATCGAAAAAACTTGGATCTAATTGGCTATGTTCATTAAGCAGTGTGCCGTCCATATCAGCAGCAATAAATTTTACGTTATGTTTTTGCATTAATTGGTACTCAGAGATAATTTAAATTCAATAAACACCCAGAAGTATATACTGTTCAGGACGTTACACCGAACAACTCCACCGTAAAATGAGAGGCTACAGCCCCTTTTTCACTGGATATAAAGAGGCAAAATTTGGAATGTGTTGCTCCCACAACGGAGGATGACCAATGTGCTTTTGCACGGCACTAATGAACTCTCTAACCAATGCGGTCTGTTTTCGATGCGGATAAAGTGCGTATACCGCTAAGCCTTGATTACATAATGGGTAATCCGTAAGTAACGTTGTTAATCCCATGCTTTCGATAGAACGCTCAAGGTTTGATGAGGCAACCACTGCATAACCTAAACCATCTTGAACAGCTGACAATAAGGTTCGAACATCATTTACCTTATAGTTACCTTTCATTTTATAGCTTTTAAATTGAGATGAATCTGGGCTTTCACCTAATCGAACGGTATCTACCGTTAATGTGCCATTGCTGTAAATAACAGAGGGTAAATTTACCAATTCTTCTGGTGTACTTGGCTCTCCAAAGCGTTCAATAAATGAATGTGAAGCGAGGATCACCCCTCGAATATCTGCCACTTTTTTCGCTATCAAACTTGAATCATCTAATCGACCTAATCGAAAAGCGACATCAAAGTGCTCTGAAATGATATCGGAGCGTTTATCATCCATCATCAGAACCACCTCAACATCTGGATAAGTGGTCATAAACTGACTAATAACAGGTTGTAAATACCCTTGCCCAATATGCAATGGAGCTGTAATTCTAATTCGCCCTTTTGGTACTGCTTGATATGAATCTGCAATGGATTTCACGTTATCTAATGAGCCAACTAACTGATGGGCTTGCTCTAAGATCTCTTCGCCTGCTGGTGTTAATGAGAAAGTACGAGTCGAGCGGTTAAGTAACTGAACACCTAGCTCTGCTTCTAATTTTTTGATCTGTTTTGAAAGCGCAGAATTATCCATATCATGCAATGCAGCTGCTTTAGTGAATGAGCCTTGTTGCACCACATCGATAAATAGAGAAAGTTGATTAACCAGAGACATACCTTTACCTAAAACACCCGTCGATTTGATTTAAAGTGAAACCAATCCAAATACATTGTGATATTAAACCTTAATTTTAGTGCGAATACGAAAATTATTCAGACTATTCGGTTATGGTACGTATAAAAAGGAGCCACGAAGGCCCCTTTGAATTTATATTTAATCGCTTAATGCGTTAACTTCTTGCAAAATTACTCATCATCTAAAGGAATAAGTTTGGTGCTTCCGCCGTGCAACTTTTCACGACGACGTTGTACCATTGCATAGAAGCCAGGGATAAGTAGCGTACCCACTAATAACACACACAGTAGACCACCAATCAACGACACACCCAATGAGTTTTGGCTGATGTAGCCTGCACCCGATGCAAACACAAGCGGTAAAATACCCAAGATAAACGACCACGATGTCATGTTTACCGCACGGAATCGTAATCGACCACCGTTTACTGACGCATCATCTAAGCCCACTTCTTTCTCTTCACGCTCATTTTTCGCAAATTCAACAATCAAAATGGCATTTTTGGCGGCCAATGCGATTAAGAGAACCAGACCGATTTGTGCGTATAAATTCAACGGCATCCCCGTTAAATTAAGCGCAAGGAAAGATCCAAAGGTTGCCACTGGCACCACAAGAATAATAGCAAGAGGAATACTCCAACTCTCGTATTGTGCCACCATGAATAGATAGATAAAGATCAGCGCTAGCGCAAACGCATAAATCGCTTGGTTACCCGCTTTCACTTCTTGATACGCCATACCTGTCCATTCATATTGGTAACCATGTGGAAGCACTTCAGCTGCAACACGTTCCATCGCTGCAATGGCATCACCACTTGAATACCCAGCCGCTGGCTGTCCTTGGATCACCGCTGAACGATACATGTTGTAACGCCACGCTACATCAGGTTCAAATACCGTGTCATAAGTGACTAATGTACTTAATGGCACCATTTGCCCCGAGCTTGCACGAACGTGGAATTTATCCAAATCATCCATGCTGCTACGATACTGCCCATCTGCTTGCATCGTAACTCGGAAGTTCTTACCAAACATAGTAAAGTCATTCACGTACATTGAACCTAAGTTACCTTGCAGTGTTTGGAAAATAGAGCCTAATGACACACCTAATTGCTTTGCTTTTTCACGGTCAATATCCACATAGTAGTGTGGAACATTGGCACGGAACGTACTGAATGTATATTGAATTTCAGGCTGTTGATTGGCGGTTTGAATCACTTGATTCATAACATTAGCCAAATCAGTACGACTACGACCTAAGGTATCTTCAAGAACAAATTCAAAACCAGACGCAGCCCCCATTCCCGGAACCGCTGGCGCACCCATTGCAAAAATAACGGCTTCTGGTAACTCCATCGCTGCACGCCCGTTAATGCGGTTGGTAATTGCAAATGAAGAGTTATCTCCATCCATGTCATTACGCTCACCCCAAGGCTTTAATTTCACAAACAGTGACGCACCATTTGATGCTGCCGCGCCTGTTAAAAACGCATAACCATTGGCGACGGTAACCCCATCAACACCTTGCTCTTGCTCTATGATTTCAAGCACTTTGGCAGATACTTCTTCAGTACGAGAAAGTGACGCTGAATCAGGTAATTGAACGTTAACCAGTAAAATACCCTTATCTTCTTGTGGTACAAACGCCGTTGATGTGGTCTTTGCAAAGAAGGTTACTGCACCTAAAGCAATCACAAAGAATGTCATCAGGATCATGGTTTTTCGTACAAAGAAACCAGCAATCTCACCGTATTTATCCGTTACTTTATCTAAACCACGGTTAAAGGCTTTAAACCAACGAGCCGTATTATCCCCTCCCTGTTTTAGAACCAGAGAACACAATGCTGGCGACAGTGTCAGTGCATTAATGGATGAAATAATTACCGCAATACAGATGGTTAATGCGAACTGACGATACATGATGCCTGTGATACCCGGAAGCATAGCAACAGGAATAAATACCGCAAGCAGTACCAGAGTAGAAGTAATGATTGGGCCTGTTACTTCTTTCATCGCAATTAGAGTGGCTTTTCTTGGGCTTAATGAAGGGTCACGCTTCATAATAGTATCGACGTTTTCAATAACCAAAATGGCATCATCCACCACAATACCAATGGCAAGAATAAGACCAAATAACGTCACGGTATTAATGGTAAACCCTGTCATAAGCATGACAGCAAAGGTACCAATTAAGGATACTGGAATAGCTACAACTGGAATTAACGTCGCACGAGCACTACCTAGGAACAGATACGTTACAGCAATAACCAATAGAATCGCTTCAATTAAGGTTTTTACTACCCCTTTAATGGATTCTGCAACAAACAGCGTAGTGTCATAACTGGTTTCATACGCCAGACCTTCAGGGAAAGTCGCACTGAGCTTTTCAAGCATCTCCATTACCGCCTTTCCACTCTCCAATGCGTTCGCATCAGATTGCAAAGAAAGCGTTACGATAGAAGCGTCTTTTCCTCTAAATTGACCATTACCGTCGTAGAATTTCTTGCCTAACTCAACACGGGCAATGTCTTTTAAATAAACAGAAGATCCATCGTTATTTGCTCGAAGAACGACATTTTCAAACTCTTCAACCGACTCTAAACGTCCTTTCGTTACGAGGTTAAACTGCACATCTTGCGCACTCGCATAAGGTGCAGCACCAATTTTACCCGCTGCAACTTGTACGTTTTGTTCAGCTAACGCGGCATGAACATCGGATGTGGTTAAACCTAAGTTGGTCATTTTATCTGGATCAAGCCAAACACGCATGGCGTATTCACCACCACCAAGCACACCAACTTCACTGATGCCAGTAACACGAGCCAACTGATCTTTGATATTCAGATTTACGTAGTTAATTAAGAATTGATCGTCATATTTCCCATCAGGCGAGTAGAAGTTCAATACCATTAAAAGGTCTGGAGAACGCTTCTTAACAGTCACCCCCACCATACGCACTTCTTGTGGCAATTTAGATTCAATCTGCGCAACACGGTTCTGAACGTTAACCTGTGCCATGTCAGGATCGGTGCCCACATCAAAGGTGACATTTAATGAATATGAACCGTCGTTGGCACTTTTTGAAGACATGTAAATCATGTTCTCTACGCCATTGACGGAGGTTTCTATGGGATCAGCAATCGCCTGTTCAACTACCTCAGCACTTGCCCCCGTGTAGTAAGCACTTACACTAACCGATGGCGGACTGATTTTTGGGTATTCAGCAACAGGTAATACTGCTAATGCAATGGCTCCGGCAAGAGTGAGGATAATAGAAATAACCAGAGCAAATTTAGGACGCTGTATAAAAAATCGACTTAGCATATTAAGACTCCGTGTTCTCTAAACGAACCTGGACTCCGTTTCTTACACGTTGTAATCCTTTTACTAACACTTGTTCATTGGCGTTAATTCCCGAACTGATGATCACGCCTTCAGGTAATTGCTTGCCTAGAGTGACATTACGACGCTCTGCAATATTACCTTCGGTTAATACCATGACAAAATCGCCTTCTAAATCACTTTGTACTGCACGTCTTGGAGCCACTAAGACTTCTGTTGGCTGCTTCTCTCTAAGATTTACATTGATATGTTGACCAGGAAGTAGCGTATGTTCAGGGTTATCAACCAAAGCACGCAGTGTTAATGTGCCGGTTGTTTTGTCGATACGGTTACCAATGAAATCGACTTTGCCAAGATGTTTATACTCTTTACCATTTTCAAGGTTCAATACCACTTCCACTTGGCTTGATGCCCCTTTTCCATCTCCTTCAATCGCATCAATTCCCATCATCAAACGCTCACGCTCACTGATGGTAAAACGAGTATGAATTGGGTCTAAGCTAACTAAAGTGGTTAACACACCAGATGCTGGAGATACTAAATCACCAATACTGGCTTTACTGTCACTAATTCGACCTGTGAATGGCGCTGTAATGGTAGTGTAAGATAGGTTAACTTGTGCCAACTTCAATTGCGCTTGAGCGGCCTCGACTTGCGCTTCCGCACTCAATAATTGCGCGGTTAGACCATCAAATTCAGCTTGGCTAATATTGCCTTTAGGTAATAGATTTTTGCCACGATTAAAATCTAACTGAGCTTTTTTAAGCGCGGCATTAGCCTGAGTTATTCCGGCTTTTGCGTTGGCAACTTGGGCTTCGAAAGAAGAAGGATCAATTTGAAAAAGCACATCACCCTTCTCAACCATTTGGCCTTCTTTAAACTGGCGAGACTGAATATATCCTGAAACTTGAGCTGAGATTGAAGCATCTTCCATGGCTTCGATTCGACCAATGTAGGTTTTTCCTTGTTGGTACGAAATAGGTTCAACGGTGTAAGTTCCAACAAGTGGGGCTTGCGGAGCTCGTTGAGCAGTTGATTCATCACTACAGCCAACGAGTAAAGCTGCACTAATGATTGAAGCAAGAAGCGTTTTGGATTTCATAATATAACCATTTAACTGTTGAATTATCTATATTCTGACAGTTAAATGGTTAAAATTATTAATCTAAATAAAACGAGTATGTTACTGAATGTGTCTGTAATTTACGTTGATATTTATTGATAATAAAATAATTAATAAACCCTTTATTATCAACAAATAACAATCAAATCTAAAAGCTTACAAATTTACATTAGCCTGGTAAGTCCAAGCCACAAAACGACTGATTTTTTGCCCTTGAGCCATTTCAATGGTTTTAATCGTTTTAACGCCGATCTTTTCTAATTCTTTATACAGCTCCGCTACATTTTCTTTCTTAGAAATCAATGTAGTAAACCATTGTACTTGTAATGAAAACTCACGACTTTGCTGAGCCATTTTAAGGATAAAGGCCAATTCACCACCTTCACACCACAATTCCGCTTTTTGACCACCAAAGTTCAATGCTTTTGCATTCTGCATCTCTTGGAAAGCGTGGCCTTTTTTCGCTTTATTTGCCGCTAGATTTTTTTGCTTACGCTCAGTTCCTGCTGTCGCTTCTGCTTCTGATGCATGGAAAGGAGGATTACACATAGTAAAGTCAAAAAACTCAGTTGGCTTGATAATACCTTTAAAAATGTTCTCTTCATTCTTTTGCAGGCGACACTCAATGCCTTTTAAACTTGGGTTATTATTGGCAATGAACGAGGCCATTTTAATCGATTGAGGATCAATGTCTGAGCCAACAAAACTCCACTGATATTCACGATTACCAATAATTGGATAAACACAGTTTGCCCCCACACCCACATCTAAACCTTTTACTTTCTTACCTGTTGGGATTGTCCCTTCATTAGTAATAGCAAGTAAATCAGCAATATTGTGAATGTAATCCGCACGCCCCGGAATCGGTGGACACAGGTAGCCCTGCGGAATATCCCAAAACGGTACATTGTAGAAATGCGCTAATAACGCTTTATTTAACGCTTTAACCGCTTGAGGGTCTGAAAAATTAATCGATTCATTACCGTATTGATTGGTCTCAACAAACGGTTTTAATTCTGCACACGCCTTAATCAGAGCGGGAAAATCATAGTTTCCCGTGTGTTTATTACGTGGGTGCAATGATTTCTTAGTAACGTTTGATTTAGTATTTGTCATATCAACTTACGAGTAATACCAATCACAATCTGTGATCAGAAATAGCGAAAAAAAGAAAAAGGCATCGAGTGAACTGACACCCGATGCCTTCTAAACTGAGTACACTCTATAATTAGAATGCTTGTGGTGCATAACCTGTCATTTCTTTAAGGCCAAGCTCTTTACCTAGTGCTGTCATTGGGTGAACAACAACTAAACCACGAACTGATTTTTTAAGTTTACCCATATCAGCTTGTTCAGCTTTAGTGATTGCACGATTGAAAGCTAGGTTACGTACTTCAGTACCTTTATTACCTGTTTCAAACTGTTGCTTACCTTTAAGCTTTGTTAGTTTCTTTTCAAGCGTTTGAATTTCATGCAAGAATTGCTTAACGACTGGTTGATCATCACGCTTTTGCGCAGCCGCTAAACGGTGCTTACAACGATCTAAACGGTTATGAATTTTTTGCAGTTCTTCTTTTACACTCATGAAATTACCTTTGTATTGAAAATGGTGCGCATTGACGCTAACTGGTAGTATACCCTCTATTAGAACAACGATCATAGGTTTATTACATGCTAACCATCTCAAACCAAGTCCAATTAGCCGATTGGGAAATTGAACTTACTGCAATTCGAGCACAAGGTGCTGGTGGTCAGAATGTAAATAAAGTCTCTAGTGCCATTCATCTTCGCTTTGATATTAGCCGTTCGACACTTCCTGCTTTCTATAAAGAGCGTTTACTGAAAATGCGTGATCACCGTATCACCAAAGAAGGTATTATCATCATTAAGGCGCAACAATTTCGGACGCAGGAGAAAAATCGAGAAGATGCCCTTGATCGTTTAAAGCAACTCATTCAATCTGCTACTGAAACTCAAAAAGCACGTAAAGAGACAAAACCCACACGTAGCTCACAACATAAGCGTATGGATAAAAATCGCAGCGCGGTCAAACCAAGAGCATGAGAAAGAAGGTAGATTACTAATGTATCAACAAACATTAAAAGAAACATTTGGCTTTGATTCTCTAAGAGGCGGTCAACAGCAAGTAATTGAGAAAGTGCTAAACGGTCACTCATCTGCTGCTATTTTTCCAACTGGATCAGGTAAGTCTCTTTGTTACCAACTGCCTGCGCTTATTTTACCAAATCTTACCTTAGTTATTTCTCCACTTTTGGCTTTAATGAAGGATCAAATCGCTTTTTTAAAAAGTAAAGGTATTGCTGCTGCATCAATCGATTCCACCCAAACAAGAGAAGAAACTCAAGCCATTTTACAAGGCGTAAGAAACGGTGAAATTAAAATATTAATGATCTCTGTTGAACGTTTAAAGAATGAACGCTTTCGTCAGTTTATTGCTCAAATTAATATTTCATTATTAGTGGTGGATGAAGCGCACTGTATTTCGGAATGGGGTCACAATTTCAGACCCGATTACCTAAAACTACCACAGGATCGCGAAGCTCTGAATATTCCTCAGGTATTACTTCTAACCGCTACAGCAACACCTGCGGTTATTGAAGATATGAGTAAAAAATTCAATATTGCTCAAGATGATATTGTGATCACAGGTTTCTACCGTTCGAATCTAGATATCTCAATCATTCCGGTTGAAGAAGAGCAAAAACGCTCAGCGCTGTTTGCAACATTAAAACAACGACCAGACCAACCAAGTATTGTATATGTCACGTTACAGCAAACCGCTGAAAACGTCGCTCAATGGCTGCAAAGTAACGGTATTCAAGCTAAGGCTTACCACGCAGGTTTAAAAAATGACGTCCGTGAAACGATTCAACATCAATTTATGCACGGTGAAATAAATTGTATCGTAGCTACCATAGCATTTGGTATGGGAGTCGATAAATCGGATATTCGACAAGTCATTCATTTTGATTTACCTAAATCTATTGAAAACTATTCACAAGAAATTGGCCGTGCAGGACGTGATGGTTTACCTTCTTTTTGTACTGTGTTAGCCAACACCTCTGGCTTAAATGTATTAGAGAACTTTGTGTATGGCGATACACCAGACAGAGAAGCAATCCAATATGTGCTAGATGATATTTACCAAGCAAATGAAACGTGGGAAACACAACTACTACGTTTATCTAAAGACAGCAATGTTCGTCAGTTACCCTTAAAAACGCTACTCGTTTATTTAGAGTTGAAAAAAATCATTCAAGCTAAATACAGCTACTATGCCGATTATCGGTTTAAAACTCTTATTCCAGTAAACGATATTATTGCTAAGTTTCAAACGGAACGTCAGCAATTCGTATCAACTATTTTTCAGTGTTCACCAAAAGCAAAAACTTGGCACACAGTCGATTTTGATGCCTTATGGATGGGATTCCGAGGTGAACGAAAACGTGTGATCGCTGCATTAGATTATTTTAATGAACAAGGTTGGATAGAGCTTGAAAGTAAGCAAATGACTGAGGTTTATCAGGTTTTAAACAAAGTTGAAAGTACGCATGTTCTCTCTCAAGAGCAGCATCAACTATTCAAAAATAAAGAACAGAGTGAAATAAATCGAATTCATGCCATGTTGGATTTTTTTGAAACCAAAAGCTGTTTAAGCCATGCCCTTGCTCATTACTTTGCTGATTTTAATGCGCCAGAAAAATGTGGTCACTGCTCTGCTTGTCGATCTGAAGCTGCCGTTTTGCCTCGCAGTTCGTCTCACTTTATTGCTGATGATGAAAATGTAAAAGCATGGTGTCAAGAACTTCAAAACAGCAGCAAAGAGCCATTAGCAAATGCCGTTTTTGCACGTTTTTTATGTGGTATTCCAACCCCATTAACCAGCAAAATTAGAGCAAATAAAATGCAAGGATTTGGGAAGTTTGAATCTCAGCCTTTTTTTGAAGTACTTGAATTAGTCGGAAAATTGAACGGATAATTTATAAAGTGTGAGCGTGTTTACATTTCATCAACACCATGTGAACCCCATACGCTATAAATGATAATATCATCCTATACTAATGAAAATTCATTACTTGGGAAAAAGGATGATTGAAAAGTTTTTAGCGTTTTCAGAAAAAAAATCTGCTGTACATTTTGTGATCCCAGAAGATGCATCACTCACCTCTCCTATTGCTTGCTCAGACATAGATAATGCATTGAGTGCAATGGGAGTCGGCCATTATTATCAATATCAAAGTAGTATTAATGAAATCATTGCTGCAATTAACAATGGCGATATTACCTCATTTAATAATGTCATGATTGCTCAGTGCTTGGATGCTCAACTCGTCGTTCATATGCAAGATGATGAAATGAAAGCATCAATGACAGTGACTGGAGCTTATGGCGGTCATCCTGTTCGTGGTCCTGAAATCATTCAAGCATTAACAGAAAATGGCATCACTAAAGGCGTGAAAAAGGAGGCTTTAAAAGTTCTCTTGCTCAAAGGAAAAGATCTTGCTCCGGGAGAAACCTACTCAGATGTTATCGCTGTTGGTCGTGAAGCGGTCGAAGGACAAGATACACAGTTTGAAGCCTTAGTACCCAATATTCATGAACGTGTACTCCAGCCACAAGAAACTGATGATGGCCATGTGGATATGCGTGATTTAGGTAATGTCATTAGCGTGAAACAAAATACGCCACTAATGAGGCGAATTCCAGCAACACAAGGTACTAGTGGCAAAACCATTACAGGAAAAATTATTACAGCAACACCGGGAACGGATACCCCTTTCCAAGTTTATCCTGGCTCATCTATTTCTCCTACCGATCCAAACTTACTTATCGCTGATATTGATGGTACCCCATTAATCAATAAATCTGGCGTTGGTATTGATAACTTACTGACATTAAAAACCGTTAACGCTACATCTGGTCATGTCTCTTTTGAGGGCAGTATTTTCATTCAACAGGATATTGAATCAGGAATGAAAGTTACCGCGACAGGGAGCATTACTGTTGGTGGTTTTATCGAAAATGCGGAAGTCACAGCAAAACACGATATCACTGTCATGCACGGTATTATTGGTCGCCCAGTACAGGATGGAGAGCCTTTGACTTGCATCGTAAGCTCAGAAGGTACTATTACATCAAAATTGGCTCAAAATGCCCATTTAATGGCTCATAAGGACGTTCATATTACGCTCCATGCTAATCACTGTTTGATTGAATCTTTAGGCTCTATTTTTGTTATCGATAAAGCAGAAAGAAACGGGACCATCAGCGGTGGTAACTTAATCGCAAATGGTGCAATTAAAACCGCTAACCTTGGTATAGAAGGTGGCGCATATACCAAAGTTCAAGCTTTCCATGATTTTGAAACTCAAAAAGAAGGCCTCCATTTACTTCAAAAGCAGATAAATGAAGTTAAAACCCAACTGATTAAAATCTCAAATATTCAAATGGAACAACAGCCAAGTGAATTGGCTGAAAAGATCTTACGTTCAAAAGAAAAATCAGAGCAAGATTTACAAGTTTTAGGTTCAAAACTTCAGCGAGAACAAATCACGTTTAATAATGGTTTAAAAGACAACACCGTTTTTGTCACCAACAAGATTTTCCCGCGAGTGGATGTTCAGTTTAATACACACCACTTAGTTACAAAGAGAGAATATAGCCCAAGTAAGATCTCTTATTCTGGCTATGAAATCGATGTCGAACCTATCATGATAAAAAAGAAATAATCCTCTTTCCTTCAGATAAAAAAATAGCATTGGCAATAACGCTCAATGCTATTTTTATTCACCAATATATTAACTGGTTATTGAGTTGCTAATGCCGCTCTTTCTTCTTTATTTACTTTAAATACCATTACAGCACCAATAAATAAGAACACAAGTTGCAATAACATGATGCTACCCATAGAGATTGCACCTAGGTAACTAATGCTTGAAACCATTGCACTTGCTGCTACACAGAAAAGCATTTGTAAGAAGTTTAGTAGACCAGAAGCTACGGCACTGCCCTCTTTAAAATCAACCAATGCGTTATTTACTACGATTGGGTAAATTGCACCATTTGCTGCTGCTAAGAAGCAAAACGGAATTAGCATTGGGATAATAGAAGATACATCCATTCTCCACGACACTAAGAATACAGTAGCCACGCTTGCAATCGACAGTTTTAAAATCCATGGAAGAACTTGTTGAGCATCAAAACGCTCTAGTGCCCAACGGCAACCGTAACCACCAACGATAAATGCAATAGTTTGTGGAACATAACTTAAACCGATATCAGCACCTGAGTAGCCCATTTGCGTCATTACAAACGGTGAACCCGTTAACCATGCAAAGAAGATCGCTGAACTTGCTGCATAAATTAGCATGTTACCTGTGAATTTTTTTGACTTAATAACATCACGGAATGTAATGCTTTTCTCAGAAGTCATTTTTTCTTGTTTTGGTTCTTTGTCTACAAAAGTACGTAGTGCTAGACCAACACCAATCACAGTTAGTGTTACGAAAATCATTGACCAACCGTAGAACTTTTCAATTGCTGCACCCAATAATGGAGCTAAGGCAGGAGAAAGAGCAACAAGAGGCATGATAGTAGCAAAAACACGTTGTGATGTTTTTGCATCATAACGCTGAATCACCATTGCTTGCCAAATAACGTTTGCACTACACGCACCTAACGCTTGGAAAAAGCGAGCGACTAGTAACATTTCTACACTGGTTGAAAATGAAGCAGCCAAACTACTGATTGCAAAAATGCTTAAACCAACGATTAATGATTTTTTTGTACCTAATTTTTGAGTTAGTCTACCGTAAAAAAGTTGACCAATTGCCATACCTAACAAGAAAATACTTAGGGTTAAACCAATCATGTTTTCAGTAGTACCTAGATCACCACGGATGATATCGAATGCAGGTAGATACATATCAGTTGCTAAGAAACCCAGCATACTTAGGCCAGCAAGCCAAATATAAGGAATCGATTGTTTTTTATTGTCCATGTTCTTCTCCAAAGCTGAACATTTTTTAAATTCGTTGCATTCTATGTGCTAGTTGCTACTCTTGTGAAACGATATAATTTGCACTTTGCATCAAATTATTTGATGCGAATAAATAACCATCAGGTATTTTATGTTTTCATATCATGAATTAATCACAATCGAGTCCGTTGCACGGTTAGGTAGCTTTAGCCAAGCAGCGGATGAATTACACAAAGTGCCGAGTGCGATTAGCTATACGATTAAATCTGTAGAAGATAGATTAACCGTGGTTTTATTTACTCGGCTTCATCGACGAGTAGAGCTCACCGCTGCCGGTACTTATTTTGTAGACCAAGCCAGAAAGTTATTAAAAGATATGGAAGAGATACGCTTTAATACTCAGCGAGTTGCTAATGGCTGGCAACAAAGTGTTTCTGTTGCATTAGATAATGTGGTTCGAGAGAACAGTGTAAATCAACTTGTTCGTGACTTTTACGCCACCTTTCCTGATATCGAACTTCAGTTAACTATGGAAGTGTTTAACGGTGTATGGGATGCATTAATGACAGGTAGAGCGGATATTGGTATTGGTGCAACAGCAACCATTCCTATTGGTGGTGACTTTTCTTATCGCCCTATGGGAGAGTTAGCATGGGATTTTATCGTCAGCATCAACCATCCTCTAGCAAGTTTTGAACATGACATCCCTAATGAAGAATTAGTTAAATACCCAGCGATTTGCCTTGAGGATACCTCTCAAATCTTACCTAAGCGTTCAACATGGCTATTAGATAATCAACGTCGATTAATCGTTCCCAATTGGCATAGCGCCGAACAGTGCTTTATTGACGGCTTAGGAGTTGGGTTATTCCTAATCACAGAGCTAAACGATTATTAGAAACTGGCCAGGTGATCAGTAAGAAAATTGAACACCATATTGCTCCAAGTCCATGCTGTTTGGCTTGGAACAATAATAATCAGTCTATTGCGATTCAGTGGTTACTAGACTATTTAGGCGATAGTGACAAACTTAATAGTGAGTGGTTAAAAGAGTTTTAAGTCATGAAAAAAGCGATGATCATAAGATCATCGCTTTTTTCAACTTTAATACTAGTGAATAACGACAAGATCATGGCGCTAAACGATCGATCTGCCAATCATTTTTATCTTTACTGTATAAGAATCGGTCATGAAGTCGATGATCTCCTCCCTGCCAAAACTCTATAGAATCGATCTTAATTCTAAATCCGCCCCAAAACTTAGGAACAGGGATCTCTCCTTTTGCAAACTTTTGTTTTAACTCTAGGTACTTACCTTCAAGAGCGGCTCTTGCAGTTAAACGACTACTCTGTTTACTTGCCCATGCGGCTATCTGACTTTCTTTTGGTCTTGATGTGAAATATTTCATGTTCTCAAGAGCCGTTAATTTCTCAACAGTGCCTGTAATATGAACCTGACGCTCAAGTGGATGCCATGGGAAATGCAGTGATATCTTACTGTGTTGCTCTAGCTGTTGTGCTTTACGAGAACCTAAGTTGGTATAAAAAACAAAACCTGTCTTATCAAAATGTTTTAATAGCACAATACGTTGAAACGGTTGTCCAGTCTCATCTACTGTAGCCACCGTCATCGCTGTAGGATCGGTCAATTTGGCTTCCACTGCTTGTTTTAACCATAATTCAAACAATTCTACAGGCTCTTGAGGTAAATCGGCTCTTCGTAAACCACCAAGGCTATAATCACGACGAATATCTTCTAATTCCATGTAAATCTCGACTTCTTTAATTCCAGCTGACTAAATTGTGCTCTTTTGAAACACGCTAAACAAGAGGTGATACAAAAAAAGGGCCTAATTAGACCCTAAATTTCATATTAACAACAAGTTAGATCGTGTCATCTAATTTAAAAAGTTGCTCATCAAGTAGTTTAGTTAGGATCTCAGCTTGATTTGAGAAATTAGCATTATCCAATCCGAACGAGCCAATACCTCCTTCAACAACAATCGTATGATCTTTACCAGCATCATCTGTAATCGAGAGCGTTAAATCATCACCATCTTCAGAGATAGTTATATGTTCAAGTAAATCATTAAGATCATTTTGATGAACATCATCATTTAAAATCTCAGTAATATCAATTAAGTCTTCACCTTTAGTGAAATCTGTAATTGTATCTATTCCTGAATCAGCCCCTTGATCAACCCATTTGAAGATATCATCGCCAATACCTCCAACTAAGATATCGTCTCCAAGGCCTCCAATTAAAATATCGTTACCTTCGCCACCAAGTAAGTGGTCATTTCCCGTACCACCACGAAGACCATCATTACCATTACCACCATCTAAATAATCATCGCCAGCGCCACCAAATATGACATCAATACCACCTTGACCGAAAATCATATCATTACCATCACCGCCATGACCTATATCCAAATAAGCGTTACTTGCAGCGGTTAAAGTAGTAAATCCTCCAGACTCAATACCGCCCTGTAAATGACTTAAATCACTACCTTTACTAAATACATCATCAAGTAAACTTTGAGCTAATTTAACTTTAACGTCATTCAGATCACCATCATAGTTGCTAGCGTAACTATCTCCTAAATAAATGATATCATTTCCACTACCAAGATATACGTCATCTCCAGCCGCTCCAACATCTACAATTAATCCGTCTTTAGTTTCATTTATACCAAGGTTAACAGATGGTTTACCTGAACCAGCAGTAGCCCAATTAGTATCTTCATATGCGGTACCAGGGAAAATAACCTGAACTGAATCGACAAAATCACCATTTGATAAAACATCAGGTTTAACAACGTCAGTTGTCATATTTTTATCTGCAACAATGAAATCAATATGCTTAGGCTCACTTTTCGCAATGGAGCCATTTGATGTTTCGGTTGCAATAGCAGTAACAGATAGTGTAAATAAGCCCTTATAATTTACATCAAATACCATTTTAGCACTTGCTAATTGCTCAGCGGTAATTACAACAGTACCATCAATTATAGGTAAAGCTACACCATCCACAAATACTTGTACTTCATCAGGTAAATTAGATATCTCATAACTTAAGCTTTCAGAACCATCTGTATCTGATAAGCTACCTGAAATATAATTACTTAAAATTATCTCAGTTGATGATTCATTATTTCCGGCTTGGACGCCATTATGTTCATCAATAACAATATTATCGATAAGTGTCCCTCGTCCATTAGAGTTAACTTCACCAGAAGCCCTAATTTCAATATTAGTTTCATTACCAGAGCCTATAAAACTAAATTGTAAATCATCCCACTGTAAACTTGTGTGGTAATTATCATAAATATCTTCAGAACCAATCCAACCATCAGCAGACCAACTGCCAATCACAACGCCGTCAATTAATACCTCAAAAGCATTAAATTCTTTTCCAACCCTGGTCGAGGAGCAGCATCTAAACTAATTGTATACAGCTTACCTTCCACTGTAGAAATATCCCGCTGAATACCACCAGCACTAGAGAATTCATTATTTTCTACTTTATTAAGCTCTACAATTGTATTTCCCTCCGACGGGTTCACAATAATAGAACCATTACCTTCTGTTGCCCCATACCCCATACTTTCACCCGTTACCCAAATTTCAATAACAGGCTCGCCATCAGAAGGCCTCCAACCATCAAGGCCTGCAACATACCAAGGCGCCGGCCCAGGAATATCAACATTTTCGAGTCCAGTACTCAAAGACCAATCGGAGTTTTCTACAATTAAATTTGGAGTATTAGCAACAGCATCAATATTAACTGTAATTTCAGCTGTTGATTGTCCACCATATCCATCATCAATTGTATATTCAAAAACAACTTCACCACTAAAATTTAAATCAGGCGTAAATAAAATATTTCCATGTTCATCTAATGAGGCAACACCACCATTAACACTACCAATATTTATAATTGATAAAGAGTCACCATCAGCATCAATATCATTACTTAACAACATATCTTTTGATATAAGAATGGAATTATTTTCTAAAACATTAACAATATCATTAGAAGCTGTAGGCTCATTATTTCCTACATAAATAACACTATCTTCACCTGAATAAACACTTCCATTATAAGATATATCAACTGAGACATTAACCTCTGTATTATTTTCAGGGGTATCAATTTCTTTAACGATAACGCCTGAAGATATGTCTTCTTCTGATAAAATATATTCCTCAGTATGACCGTCAATAGTAATGAGTAAGGCCATACCTGCAACAGCTATCGAAGGTATACTAATAACAGCAGTTATCCTTCCTTCTAATTCTGTTTTGGTTAATATACCATCATTATTAGCATCATCTATGATAGTTACTTTTGGAACTGTAAGCTCTTCAATCGTTTTTGTTGTATCTGTAAATTCAAAATTTTCAAAATCACGTAAAATATTTGTATCACCTTCACGATCAACAAGAACTATATCCCCATCGGAATTAATACTGATTTGCACATCTGAAAAAGCTGAATCAAAAGAAATTGTATCGTTACCAGCGCCACCATCAAACATAACTCTATCATTAGCATCATCATTATGAGCTTGGAAAAAATCATCACCGTCCCCAAGAAAGCCATAATCATCAGAATCTAATGAATTTCCATAATAATCACTATTAAAATACTGTATAGGATCAGATAATTCACTTGTATTACCACTCAAATCAGTTTGCTCTACTTGCAATATTTGATCTGAACTATCTGGGATACCTGAATAATCTACAGACCAAGTTCCATCTTCTCCAACAACCGTCGTAGCCCAAACATTACCCTGAGAATAAAGAGTAATAGTTGCACCTGGCTCACCAGAACCATGCACAGTAATCTTAGAGTAATCACTATTTACTGAGTCATCAGTAATGTCAGTGATCGTTGGAGCATTTGGTGCTTGCGTATCAAGCACAAAATCTAAACTCGTTTCACCAGATGCGTTGCCTGCCGCATCCACTTCACGAACCACAATGGAGTTATTACCTTCCACAACAGCAGGAGGGGTTGTTGACCAGCTACCATCCGCCGCTTGATATTCAACCGTGTTCCCCGCTTCACTTGGAGTTACTGTGAATGAGCCATCGTTCGTCAGTAAGTCACCATCACTAATGCCTGAGTCGGTATCTAACGTGATCGTCGGAGCGTTTGGTGCTTGCGTATCAAGCACAAAATCTAAGCTTGTTTCACCAGATGCGTTACCTGCCGCATCCACTTCACGAACCACAATGGAGTTATTACCTTCCACAACAGCAGGAGGTGTTGTTGACCAGCTACCATCCGCCGCTTGATATTCCACCGTGTTCCCCGCTTCACTTGGGGTCACCGTGAACGAACCATCGTTCGTTAATAAGTCGCCATTACTAATGCCTGAATCCGTATCTAACGTGATCGTCGGAGCGTTCGGCACTTGCGTATCAAGCACAAAATCTAAGCTTGTTTCACCAGATGCGTTACCTGCCGCATCCACTTCACGAACCACAATGGAGTTATTACCTTCCACAACAGCAGGAGGTGTTGTTGACCAGCTACCATCCGCCGCTTGATATTCCACCGTGTTCCCCGCTTCACTTGGGGTCACCGTGAACGAACCATCGTTCGTTAATAAGTCGCCATTACTAATGCCTGAATCCGTATCTAACGTGATCGTCGGAGCGTTCGGCACTTGCGTATCAAGCACAAAATCTAAGCTTGTTTCCCCTGATGTATTACCTGCCGCATCCACTTCACGAACCACAATGGAGTTATTACCTTCCACAACAGCAGGAGGTGTTGTTGACCAGCTACCATCCGCCGCTTGATATTCCACCGTGTTCCCCGCTTCACTTGGGGTCACCGTGAACGAACCATCGTTCGTTAATAAGTCGCCATTACTAATGCCTGAATCCGTATCTAACGTGATCGTCGGAGCGTTCGGCACTTGCGTATCAAGCACAAAATCTAAGCTTGTTTCCCCTGATGTATTACCTGCCGCATCCACTTCACGAACCACGATGGAGTTATCACCCTCAGTGGCCATTGGCGCACCCGTCGTCCACTCACCATCAACAAAATACTCCACCGTGTTACCCGCTTCGCTTGGGGTTACCGTGAATGAGCCATCGTTCGTTAATAAGTCACCATTAATAATGCCTGAATCCGTATCTAAAGTGATCGTCGGTGCATTCGGCACTTGCGTATCAAGCACAAAATCTAAGCTTGTTTCATCTGATGCGTTGCCTGCCGCATCCACTTCACGAACCACGATGGAGTTATTACCTTCCACAACAGCAGGAGGGGTTGTTGACCAGCTACCATCCGCCGCTTGATATTCAACCGTGTTTCCCGCTTCACTTGGGGTTACGGTGAACGAACCATCGTTAGTCAGCAAGTCATCGCCCAACATACCGCTATCGGTATCTAACGTGATCGTCGGTGCATTCGGTGCTTGCGTATCTAAAACAAAATCTAAGCTTGTTTCACCTGACACATTGCCTGCAGCATCAGTCTCACGAACCACGATAGAGTTATCGCCTTCCACAACAGCAGGAGGCGTTGTTGACCAACTACCATCCGCCGCTTGATATTCAACCGTGTTACCCGCTTCGCTTGGGGTCACCGTGAATGAGCCATCGTTCGTCAGTAAATCATCGCCTAACATACCGCTGTCGGTATCTAAAGTGATCGTAGGAGCATTTGGTGCTTGCGTATCAAGCACAAAATCTAAACTCGTTTCACCAGATGCGTTACCTGCCGCATCCACTTCACGAACCACGATGGAGTTATCGCCTTCCACAACAGCAGGAGGGGTTGTCGACCAACTACCATCCGCCGCTTGATATTCAACCGTATTCCCCGCTTCACTTGGGGTTACTGTGAATGAGCCGTCATTCGTTAATAAGTCGCCATCACTAATGCCTGAGTCGGTATCTAACGTGATCGTCGGAGCGTTCGGCACTTGCGTATCAAGCACAAAATCTAGACTCGTTTCACCAGAAACATTGCCTGCCGCATCCACTTCACGAACCACGATGGAGTTATTACCTTCCACAACAGCAGGAGGGGTTGTCGACCAGCTACCATCCGCCGCTTGATATTCAACCGTATTACCCGCTTCACTTGGGGTTACCGTGAACGAACCATCGTTCGTTAATAAGTCACCATTACTAATGCCTGAGTCGGTATCTAAAGTGATCGTCGGTGCATTCGGTGCTTGCGTATCTAAAACAAAATCTAAGCTTGTTTCACCTGATGCGTTGCCTGCTGCATCCACTTCACGAACCACGATGGAGTTATCACCTTCCACAACAGCAGGAGGGGTTGTCGACCAGCTACCATCCGCCGCTTGATATTCAACCGTGTTCCCCGCTTCACTTGGAGTTACGGTGAATGAGCCATCGTTCGTCAGTAAGTCATCGCCCAGCATGCCGCTGTCGGTATCTAAAGTGATTGTCGGAGCGTTTGGTGCTTGCGTATCTAAAACAAAATCTAAACTTGTTTCACCAGAAACATTGCCTGCAGCATCAGTCTCACGAACCACGATGGAGTTATTACCTTCCACAACAGCAGGAGGGGTTGTTGACCAGCTACCATCCGCCGCTTGATATTCAACCGTATTCCCCGCTTCGCTTGGGGTTACCGTGAATGAGCCATCGTTCGTTAATAAGTCGCCATTACTAATGCCTGAATCCGTATCTAAAGTGATCGTTGGTGCATTAGGTGCTTGCGTATCAAGCACAAAATCTAAACTCGTTTCACCTGACACGTTGCCTGCCGCATCCACTTCACGAACCACGATGGAGTTATCGCCTTCCACAACAGCAGGAGGGGTTGTCGACCAACTACCATCCGCCGCTTGATATTCAACCGTATTCCCCGCTTCGCTTGGGTTACCGTGAACGAACCATCGTTCGTTAATAAGTCGCCATTACTAATGCCTGAATCCGTATCTAAAGTGATCGTCGGAGCGTTTGGTGCTTGCGTATCAAGCACAAAATCTAGACTCGTTTCACCTGACACGTTGCCTGCTGCATCCACTTCACGAACCACGATGGAGTTATCGCCTTCCACAACAGCAGGAGGGGTTGTCAACCAGCTACCATCCGCCGCTTGATATTCAACCGTGTTCCCCGCTTCGCTTGGGGTCACCGTGAATGAGCCATCGTTCGTTAATAAATCACCATTACTAATGCCTGAATCCGTATCTAAAGTGATCGTCGGTGCATTCGGTGCTTGCGTATCTAAAACAAAATCTAAGCTTGTTTCACCTGACACATTGCCTGCCGCATCCACTTCACGAACCACAATGGAGTTATCGCCTTCCACAACAACAGGAGGCGTTGTTGACCAGCTACCATCCGCCGCTTGATATTCAACCGTGTTCCCCGCTTCACTTGGGGTTACCGTGAACGAACCATCGTTAGTCAGCAAGTCATCGCCTAACATGCCGCTATCTGTGTCTAAAGTGATTGTTGGTGCATTCGGTGCTTGCGTATCAAGCACAAAATCTAGACTCGTTTCACCTGATGCGTTGCCTGCCGCATCCACTTCACGAACTACGATGGAGTTATCGCCTTCCACAACAGCAGGAGGGGTTGTCGACCAGCTACCATCCGCCGCTTGATATTCCACCGTATTACCCGCTTCACTTGGGGTTACCGTGAACGAACCATCGTTCGTCAGCAAGTCATCGCCCAACATGCCGCTATCTGTGTCTAAAGTGATTGTCGGTGCGCTCGGTGCTTGCGTATCAAGCACAAAATCTAAACTCGTTTCACCTGACACATTGCCTGCCGCGTCCACTTCACGAACCACGATGGAGTTATCACCCTCAGTGGCCGTTGGCGCATCCGTCGTCCACTCACCATCAACGAAGTACTCCACCGTGTTACCCGCTTCACTTGGAGCTACGGTGAATGAGCCGTCATTCGTTAATAAGTCGCCATTACTAGTGCCTGAGTCGGTATCTAAAGTGATCGTCGGTGCATTCGGTGCTTGCGTATCAAGCACAAAATCTAAACCTGTTTCACCTGACACATTGCCTGCAGCATCAGTCTCACGAACCACGATGGAGTTATTACCTTCCACAACAGCAGGAGGGGTTGTTGACCAGCTACCATCCGCCGCTTGATATTCAACCGTGTTACCCGCTTCGCTTGGAGTCACCGTGAATGCACCATCGTTCGTCAGTAAATCATCGCCCAACATGCCGCTGTCGGTATCTAAAGTGATCGTCGGTGCATTCGGTACTTGCGTATCTAAAACAAAATCTAAGCTTGTTTCACCAGATGCATTACCTGCCGCATCCACTTCACGAACCACAATGGAATTATCGCCTTCCACAACAGCAGGAGGGGTTGTTGACCAGCTACCATCCGCCGCTTGATATTCAATCGTATTCCCCACTTCGCTTGGGGTCACCGTGAACGAACCATCGTTAGTCAGCAAGTCGCCATTACTAATGCCTGAATCGGTATCTAAAGTGATCGTCGGTGCATTCGGCGCTTGCGTATCAAGTACAAAATCTAGACTCGTTTCACCAGAAACATTGCCTGCAGCATCAGTCTCACGAACCACGATGGAGTTATCGCCTTCCACAACAGCAGGAGGCGTTGTCGACCAGCTACCATCCGCTGCTTGATATTCAATCGTATTCCCCACTTCGCTTGGGGTCACCGTGAACGAACCATCGTTAGTCAGCAAGTCGCCATTACTAATGCCTGAATCGGTATCTAAAGTGATCGTCGGTGCATTCGGCGCTTGCGTATCAAGTACAAAATCTAGACTCGTTTCACCAGAAACATTGCCTGCAGCATCAGTCTCACGAACCACGATGGAGTTATCGCCTTCCACAACAGCAGGAGGCGTTGTCGACCAGCTACCATCCGCTGCTTGATATTCAATCGTATTGCCATTTTCACTTGGGGTTACGGTGAACGAACCATCGTTAGTCAGCAAGTCGCCATTACTAATGCCTGAATCGGTATCTAAAGTGATCGTCGGTGCATTCGGTACTTGCGTATCAAGCACAAAATCTAAGCTTGTTTCACCAGATGCGTTGCCTGCCGCATCCACTTCACGAACCACGATGGAGTTATCACCTTCCACAACAGCAGGAGGCGTTGTTGACCAGCTACCATCCGCCGCTTGATATTCAACCGTGTTACCCGCTTCGCTTGGGGTCACCGTGAATGAGCCGTCATTCGTTAATAAGTCGCCATTACTAATGCCTGAGTCGGTATCTAAAGTGATCGTCGGTGCATTCGGTGCTTGCGTATCAAGCACAAAATCTAAACTCGTTTCACCTGAAACATTACCTGCTGCATCAGTTTCACGAACGGTAATTGAGTTATTACCCTCAGTGGCAATTGGCTCCTCAATTGTCCACTCGCCATCAACAAAGTACTCAATCGTGTTACCCGCTTCGCTTGGCGTTACGGTGAATGAACCGTCATTGGTCAGTAAGTCATCACCCAACGTGCCGCTATCTGTATGCAAAGCGATCGTAGGAGCGTTTGGTGCTCTTGTATCAACCACATTAAGAGTTTCACCATTAATACTACCGCTTTCTCTATATGCTATATATTGTTCTAATAATGTTAAGCTTTGAATTTTAGAAAAACCAATAGCTTCTAATGGTGAAGTATCAAAATCTGTTTTAGCAATAAAATCTTGGCCTGTTCGTTCTATCTCAACAGATGTAGTTAAACTTGATCCATTATCTTCACCTGCGGCGGAGGCTTCAGAAACTAACGAAGGATCTTCTCCATCGACAATAGCATTTAAAACCTCTTCAATATCCTTATCTTGCTTTTGTAATTCAGGTGCCTCATTAGTATCTGATGAAATATTTTCATTATCACTATTAAGTAGAATTTCTCCAGGTAACACTTTATCACCTGCATTAATTAGTTTTAAATTGCCATTTTTATCAATGACAATAAGTTGGTCTTTGTTTGCAGATATATTTAAAGCCATGAAGAAATTCCTAAATCCATTTATGTATACGAACTATTATCAGTTTAAATAATAGCCACCCACAAAACAAATTTATCACAACTATAACAACTCATCTACAAGGTGATTTATCTAAAGCCAATTTATCTACTAACATTCTCTTTTTTACCCACCTATAATTTCTTTCTTTTGAGAAAAACAAAATAAAACCCTCAAAGCAGTCAAATAAGGTTTGATTTTTCGTTATAAACACAAAGGAAATTAAGCAACATTTAATTTAAACAAACAAAAATGTTACCAATTATTTTTCAACAAGTTATTTTTTGCTTTTCTGACCAACATAACGTAGCATTTCTAACAAACAGGACACATAATAAGAACATTATGATGGCATTATGTTATAATTAACTCGTTGATAAAATTGTTAATATCATCTGCATTTATGGTTTAAAGGTACGACTATTAGGAGAAACACTTTGAAATGGATGAAACTCGCGACATGCAGCAGTTTGCTTGTTTTGAGCGTATCTTCACAAGCTCAAACTTTAGAGCAAGCTATATCTCAAACTTTAACGACTAACCCTGAGGTAAAAAAAGCTTATAACTCTTATATGAGCTATATTGAGGATAGTAATAGTGTTGATGGTAATTATTTACCTTCTATAGATCTTGATGCTGGTATTGGATATGAACAAATCAACCCAGCAAGCGGAAACGACACGAGCTTAACACGAAAAGATGCAACGCTATCTCTAACACAATTAATTTGGGATGGTTCAAACACTATAAATGATATGGATCGAACTGAAGCTGAAGCTGAATCTGCAAGATTACAGCTACTGTCTTTAGCTGAGAACAAAGCTCTTGATGTGTCACAAGTTTATTTAGATGCGGTTAAAGCCACTGAAATTCTCGCATTATCTGAAAGCAATTTAGCTATTCATAAGAAAATCTACAAAGACATAAAAAAACGAGCTGCCTCAGGGATAGGCTCGACAGCTGATGTTTCTCAAGTTGAAGCTCGTATAGCTAGAGCTCATGGTAATTTGCTTGCAGCTCAAAATAACCTTTTTGATACTCATACTGTATTTACGCAAATAGTAGGCTCTCCTCCTCAAGCTCTCATATATCCAAGAGCAGATGCGAATACTTTACCTTTAAGTTTACAAGAAGGTATTGATAGAGCGTTTAAGCATCACCCAGTAATTTTAACTGCCCAATCAGATATTCAAGCAGCTAAATTTCAATATGCTCAATCAAAAAGCAACAACTACCCAACATTTTCTTTAGAAGCTTCTCAAACATGGCGTGATGATGCAGGAGGCATTGAAGGCAATAGTGACGAATTTTCTGCAATGGTTCGCATGCGTTATAACCTATATAATGGCGGCACGGATAGCTCTCTATCAGAAAAAAGTGCATATCAATTAAATATGGCGAAGGATTTACGAGATAGTGCTTATAGAAACGTAGAACAAGGTCTACGTTTGTCTTGGAGCGCGCTAGATTTAACCTTACAGCAAAAAGAATTTTTAGCAGATCACGTTGACGCAGCAACTGATACCGTTATTGCTTACGAAAAACAATATCGTATAGGTAAGCGTACACTACTTGACTTACTCAATACTGAAAATGAACTTTTTGAAGCAAGAAAATCGTACCTAGATGCTCATTACGCTGAACAATTTGCAAAATACAGAGTATTACATGCAACAGGAACATTATTACCATCATTGTTAATTGATACTCCAAAAGAGTGGGATAACAAAAACGAAAAAGAAGAGGAGAAATAATTATGAAGCAATCAATTTACCCTCTAATTATTGCTAGCCTTTTCTTAACTGGCTGTGTTTCAGGTGATAGAGATTACATTGAAACACCAACATCAGATCAAATCGCAGATTTAAGAGATGATGACAATGATGGTGTAATTAACGCAAGAGACATTTGTCCAGGGACCCCTAGAGGCGCTCAAATTGACAATGATGGCTGTGCCGAATATGTCGAGCATTCAGATAAGAAAGATCTGAAGATCTTGTTTGCAAATGACTCATCAGAAATATCTCCAATATTCAAAACTGAAATACGCACCATGGCGGAGTTTTTAGAAGAATACCCAGAAACATCGATTCAACTGCAAGGATTTGCGAGCCAGCAAGGTAATGCTGAATATAATATTCGCTTATCAGAATTACGAGCTGCTGCTGTTCGTGTCGCTTTAACCGAATATGGCGTTGATCCTCAACGTATTGAGACAATTGGTTTTGGTGATACATTACTAACAGCTAAAGGTGACTCAGCCGTTAGTCATGCTCTTAACCGTCGCGTAGTAGCAACTGTAGTCGGCTTTAAAGGGGATGTTGTCAATGAATGGAATATTTTTACATCCCGTAAAAATAGATAGCATGATGATTTAACCAAAAAAGCCCCTCAATAGCATTATTGAGGGGCTTTTTATTACAAAATAGAAAGAACCTAACTTACCGCTCTTACCTTTCCTGTTTTCAGTTCATTTAATACTTGCTCTTTCGGCCCATCAGCAATGATATGACCCTTCTCCATAACTATAAGCCGATCTACGACGTCTAGCATTGATGTCTTATGAGTAATTAATATTAACGTTTCAGCAGGCTTCAAGTGTGAAAGCTGATTCTTAAATAGCATCTCTGTACGATTGTCCATACAGCTTGTTGGCTCATCTAACAACAATACAGGCGGTCGACCAATTAACGCTCGCGCAATAGCAACAGACTGACGTTGTCCACCAGATAATAATAAACCACCTTCACCAACTTGACGTTCTAATCCAGCAGGGTCTTGCTGTGTGAAAGCAGTAACACCTGCACGATTAGCCGCATCCATCACCTCAGCATCATCAGAGAGTTCACGTCCAAGTACAATATTCTCTCGGATAGATCCATAAAAGAGTGTTATATCTTGAGGAACACAGCCTATATTACGTCTCACATCAACATGGTGTAATTGTGAGATGTCGGTATCATCAATACGAACAGAACCTGCTGTAGGCTTATACAGGCCCATAATAAGGCGTTCTAATGTGGTTTTTCCCGATCCAATACGCCCAATAATTGCAACTTTCTCACCTGGATTAATCGTTAAGCTAATATCACGTACCGCAGCCACTTCAGCTTCAGGATAATTAAAGCTGACTTTATCCAATTCAATTTTACCTTGTAAAATAGGGCGATGAATATATCGCTTCTCTTCTTCCTGTTCATCAGGCATTGCCATTAATTCTTCAATAATCGTCATTGATGATTTTGCTTGATTATAACGACTTGATAGTAGAGATATTTGAACCAAAGGGCCGATAGCTTTACCACTTAACATTGTTGATGCGATTAAGCCTCCCATGGTTAGATCACCATTAGAAATAAGATAAACACCAACAATAATCATCCCGATGTTTACGGCCTGTTGAACAAAACCAGCCATGTTTTGAATCGAATCAGTAATTCTTCGGCTTTTAATGCTCCAATTAGAAATATGTGTAACCGCTTCTTCCCAACGATACTGGTACTGGCTTTGTGCATTAAATATTTTTAACGTTTCTAAACCCACTAAACTTTCAATTAAGTTCGCATACTTTTGCGAGGACAAACGAGAGCCTTCTTCAATCGTTTTCTTTAAAGGTCCTTGAATTATAGCGGCATGAATCAACAGCAATGTAATACCGACGACAGGAACTAATACAATAGGTCCTGCAATAAGATAAATAATAAATAAGAATAAAAGAGCAAAAGGTAAATCAATCAATGATGCAATCGTTGCAGAAGTAAAGAAATCACGAATAGACTCAAATTCTTGTAAATGCCTTGCAAATGCACCAACAGAAGCAGGTTTTGCTTCCATTCGAATACCCAGTACTTTTTGAAACAGCTTTGATGAAATTAATACATCTGATTTTTTACCTGCTACATCAATAAAGTAGCCTCTTAAGTATTTCAAAATAAAATCAAATACAAAGACCACAAAAATACCAGAAGCCAATACCCATAAAGATTCGAATGCTAAATTAGGTACAACTTTATCGTACACCAGACGGGTAAACATAGGTGTAGCGATTGCAAATATATTAATCAAAATAGAAGCAATAAATACATCTCGATAAATATGCTTCGACTCAAACAAAGTGCTCCAAAACCAATGACCTTCACGCTTTTTTAAAATCTCAGGTGAACGATCATCATATCTGAACTGTTTTTTTAATAAGATATACCTGCCAATATATTGAGCTTCTAAATCTTCAATAGAAATAGATATAGGTAACATATCCGAACTTAATGTAATAATTTCAGCTTCTTTTCGCTCAGCATCAAACCCGATTAAAACACACGACTCTCCCCCTTTAGCAATAAAACAACAGGTAAAATAAGTTGAGGAATAGAAAGTAACTCACCTTGGTTTTCTTTTGCTACTAAACCTGCTCTTTCTGCGGCACGAGAAAACAAAAATGGCGTTAACTTACCATCTTGTAATGGCAATCCATTAATCAATGCTTCTGGTGAATTTATTTGTCCGTAGTAACGACTTACATAACAAAGTGAATGTAATAATGAATCCTTCATATTAAATGCCTTCCACTTTTTCATTAATAAAGAAACCTTGGAATACATCAACATTATGTTCTGCTAGTAAATCCAATTGTTCTTTGTTTTCAACGCGTGATGCGATTGTTGTAATACCAAGGTTTTGTGCTGTTCTTGATATAGAAGCTAAAATATAGCGCTGTTTTTCATCATCTAACTGATGGGTAAATAGATAGTCAAGTTTTACATAATTAGGGCGGAATAATTTAATGTACTCTAAAGACTCAAAATTGCGTCCAAAATTATCAACGCCAAATTCAGCACCAGAAGAACGAATTACATTACATAATAATGCCGTATGATCTTCACTCTCAATGAATGCACTCTCTTGAATTTCAAAATGGAATAATGGAGCAATAGATTTATGTTTCTTCAATGTTGTAGTTAACCAACGAACAAAGCTTGGGTTATCCACACTTCGATTTGATAAGTTAATAGCAACAGGTTGTGTTATTTCCCCTGATGACACTCTTTCTATCATGGTTCTAATTACAAATTGATCAAAGTAAGTCGTTTCATTCAGTTGTTCTAATGCAAATAAATACTGATTAGCAGAGTAACGTTGCTCATCTTTTTCTATCGCCGAAAAAACTTCTTGATGAAAAACAGTTCCGTTAGGAGTTGTGGCAAGTTGCAACGTAAATTGGAATAAGTGCTCATTAATAGCTTCATCAACAAACGCTTTCCATTGTTGTTTACCCATCAACTCATGCTCACTTTCATCAGCAATAAAACCAAAAGGCAGTTGAGGATTTGAATGGGCTAATGTTAATGCATTATCAGCAAGTGATAATATTTCAGTTGTCGTTTTCCTTGTTTCATTAAATACAACGCCAAGCTCAGCATCAATAGGCGCGGTTGCTGTTGGATCACCTTTAATATCTTGGGTATAAATCACAATATTTTCAGCAGCTAGTTTTAACTCATCTTCTTCAATATTTGGAAAAATAAAACCAAATTCAGAAGAGTTGATACGAGTCAGAATTACATTAGATGCAGGAAGCGTTGCTTTTAATAAATCAGACAGTTCACGAACTAAAGCATCACCAGCTTCATAACCATCTTGCTCATATACTTTATTGATAAAATTTACTTTAAATAAAGCAACACCACCTTTAGAGGACTCAGCTAACCAATTTGTTAACTGTCCCATAAAGAAGGTTCTATTCCCTAGACCTGAGATAGGATCTAAATACACTTTATCACGTAATTTTTCAGCCTCTTTAGCTTGTGACTGAAAACTTTGTGCTATCTGTGCTGACATCGAATTGATCCCATCAATCACAGCTTCTAGATCTTTTGTCTTTGGTTTTGGTAAATTGTTTTCGAAATTATTATTAGCAACTTCTTTCATCTTAATAATAATCTGTTGAAGCGGAGACAGTGCACGCTTAACAACAAAGGCAATAGTTACTGTACCAAGACAAATAACAACAAAAAAAGTTATTGTTAACTGTATCAAAGCACTCCAGAGTTGCTGATAAGCGTAACCAGGATGCGTAACAATTTCGACTTCTGCTAACTGCAACCAACCACTTGTTATAATACGATTCTCAGAAATAGTTCTAAAAAGGTGTAATTGAGTAAACCACTCGGGAACGGTATCGATTTTAACCGGATAAACTCGAACTACTTCCTCATTCGTAGTAAACAGTGTTAAACGTACCGCAGAGTAATAACTTCCATCAAATAAAGCATTAATAACAGATTCAGCAGCTACTTTATCTTCGTCTTCCAAATAAGGAGCAAGTGCTAAACCAACCGTATTAATGGTGTTATTCACTTCTGAGCGTTGTTGATTCTCTAAGAAGGTTTGTGTATTTCGAAATTCAATGGCAAAAACAGAAATCATCAATATTAAAAAGACAGCTGTCATCCATGCTACTAGTTGTTTATATAATGTCATTTCTCACTACTCATCATAATTCAAAATTGGGTGATTTAATCTCAAGTCATCGTTCCGTTTTCGTAAATCATTCCATAGACTTAAACGAGATGACTTCCCAGCTTGCTGGCCATTACCTTTTCCTTTCATCAGCCATAGATGTTGACCATTAAAACTGTATATAGGTAAAAGATCTGTTCGTTCTGTTGCTGGTTTTATTTCTTTATCTATATTATCTAAAATTAAAGGGATTGATGCTGGTGTTGGATAATAAGCCAGCACCATATGAAACTGATTTAACTCGATTGCTTTAAGATAAATAAGCCTTAACTTTTTATCTGATACGCCTAACTCAATCAGAGAAAAATATTTAGCAATGGTAAAGTCTTCACAATCTCCAGCATTTGCTCCAAGAAACTCTAAAGGCGTTGCCCAGTAATCTTTTTTCCCCCACAGTTTTATATCATCTACAAAATAGAGTTGATTAAAAAACTGATTCACATTATTTAATTGTTCTCTCTCATTCTTCAAATCAGCTTCGGCTAACATATCCCGCCAAGCTAACACTCTTTTTCCGGCTCTTTCGCCATATTCATCTTGTACTGCTTTGATCCAAATATTTTCTTGTTGTGTTAAAGCAATAGAAGCGATAGAGAATATGGCGAATGGTATTCCTAACCATCGACTTCTCATTGTGAGATATGCTCCTTTTACTTTTATTCTCTTAGTGCCGATCCTTTTGCTTGAACGATAGGTTTCACTAAGTAATCTAAAATAGAACGTTTTCCTGTAATAATATCAACCGTGGTTGTCATACCTGGAATAATATTAAATTGTGTTTTTTCTTCTAAATCTTCTTGTGAAGTCCTAACTCTTACAAGATAAAAACTGTTTCCCTCTTCATCTTGAATAGTATCAGCACTGATATGCTCTAATGTACCTTTCAAACCACCATAACGAGTAAAGTCATAAGCACTAAATTTAACAATGGCAGAAAGCCCTGGACGTAGAAAGGCGATATCTTGTGGTGCAATCTTAGCTTCAATTAATAACGTATCTTCTGTGGGTACAATTTCAATTAAGTCCATACCAGGTTGAATAACACCACCGACCGTATTTATGTATATTTTTTTTATGGTTCCGGTAACTGGCGATAACACTACAGTACGGTTTACTCGGTCTTTCAATCCGACCTGTGATTCAGTTAATGCTGATAATTTATCTTGAGTAGTATTTAATTTTTCTTGCTGTTCAGAGCGAAACTTTAGAGCTGCGTCGATTCTGTTTAAAACAGTTTCTTGAATTGCAGAAGTTAAGACAGGAATTTTTAATTCAGTTGATGTCAACTCACGCTTAGTATCGTTAACTTGACGCTGTAATTTTAATAGTTCGATGCGAGGAACAACACCTTCATCTGCTAGTGGTTTTGTTATATCTAACTCTTTTCTTGCAAGGTTATAACTTGCCTTTAAATTTCGAACCCGCGCTTTTATTTCTACAAGATCTTGTTGCTTTTGACTTACTTGTTGGTCAAAAACAAAAATTCTATTTTTAAGGTTATTCATATCAGCTTTATATTCTGCAAGCTGACGACGAGTAACAATAGGGTTTTCTTTTGCAAACGCTTCGTCGAATTTTAGTTTATCAGTATAAACAATAACAGACTCTTTCCAGCGCTTACGGTTATTTATATCCTGTATAAGAATACTATCCATCGAAGCTGCCAATTGTTGAGCGCTTGCAGTTAAATTGATCAGTTGTTTTTTACGTTCTCTAAAATCAGAGCGAAAGCGAGTATCATCAATTAAAAGAAGTTGCTGTCCTTTTTCAACTTGGTCACCTTCTTTAACCAACATCTCTTTGACTAGACCACCTTCTAGATTTTGTACAACTTGTAATTGTGAAGAAGGAATGACTTTTCCTTGACCAACAGTAACTTTATCAATTTCGGCCCAAGAAGCCCAACCAATAGCAATACCAAAGAAAACGACAATTACCCATAAAAGAATTTTTGCATTAGTTGGTGTGTTTAAAAGTAGAGCCGCCGTTTTGTCATCAACAAAATCCAGCTCATGTTTATCAAGCTTGTTGAATCCTTTCTTACTCATTTATATATCCCTAATTGTTGTTATTCAGATAACAATCCTATTACATTAAGAATATAGTATTTATACGTTAGGAACTACAACAAATCATTGAATATTAGAAGGCTGAATCAAATTTAGGATAACTCTTTAGATGGGATTTACAGTGTAAATTCAATGAATATGAAAATCTTAATTTACACTGTAAATTGATGACTATAGTATTTGACTAGGATTTACAGTGTAAATTGCACAATAAGATTCTAATTGCTGAGCGCATTTCAGTTTCGGCTTCTCTTCTTCCTGAAACCTTTGAAAGAGAAATGGTAGTTTTCCAATCTTGTAATTGAAGAATCTTAGATACCACTAATACTTGGTGCGTTGCATTTAGAGTTAACAGAAGTGATATAGACGACAATACAAAATGTCTGAGTTCATACTGAATCATCTCAACGCCTAACCCACCGTTAGAATACATTTCAATTCTTTTAATCATTACATCGGCTAACGGCTGTCTCGTATCGATCCCTTTTAATAAACTTAATACTTCAGAAACATCAAGTTCATTAAAAACACTTAGTAATTGCTCAGGTAAAGCCATAGCAAAATAATCTTTACCAAGAGGTAGCCATTCGATAGCATTTTTGGATAAAGGCAATACTGCCAGTAACGAGTGGTTTCCGCTCGCTTTATCCTTAGAAATACCTAATCGCATAAAACTAAAATCTAAGCTCAACCAAAATTCATTCAATCCAGGAGTCGAGCCAAAACTTGTGCTTAGGTAATCAACACCTAAATCACAATAGAACGCTTTTATAAACTCAATTAATTTAGAACCAAGATGCATACGTTGATAATGCTGCTCAACCGCAATCCTCATAATACGAATACAAGATTGTTGAGCTGGTTCGTTAATACATAACGTTTGAGTTAATGAGACAGGAACTAAATGTCCTCTAGGTCTTCTCTTTCCAAGTTGAATATCAGCAATAAGCTGATTGTCGAGTTCACCTTCCGAAGAAACTAATGCGCATGTAAGTACGTTTCTAGACGATTTATCGATGCCAGCCCAACAAAAGAGACTAGGATCGGATAATAGAGATAACCAATCATTAGGTGATGTTTGATAATGAGCAGACACTAATAAAGAAAAAATGGATTGTGCTAATTCTGGATCCGTTAATAAATCACTTGCTTTCAAGCGAACGAATTCGACATCCTCTCGGCTAATATCCTGTTGCTTATTGCTCGACACTTTGTGATCTAATAAAAAAACAGAAGATAACCAATTTTCTAATGGATCGAGTTCAGACCAGCGAATAGGTTGTGTCATTTCCACAGAATGAAAGTTTGGGCGTAGCAGAGCAAGTTGCTTTTTGAACTTAATTTCGAACCCTCTACCAGTACCTTCATAACCATTAATTGTGGTAGAAAAAACCAGACGAGAATAACGCTCAGTTAATGCCAATAACATCGGTGCAGGAATAGCTGCCGCTTCATCGATACATAACAAATCTAATGAATAAGAATCACGTATTAATTCATCCGGAGCAAAATACGTAACCGTTGAACCATTTATAGTTAAGGTATTTTTTTCTTGTTTAAATGGCATTCCTAATTTTTTTGCCACACTTGCAGCATGACCGAAAACTTCATTGATATTCACTCGTAGTGGTGCCGTAATACCAATAACCAATTTTTTATCACGAACAAGCTCAGCGATAGCGATACCTATTGCTGAAGATTTTCCTCGTCCACGATCAGCGGTGATAATTAATGGTCTCTTAGCGTGGCCAGTAATCACTCTTTGTATACTTAACACGGCATGCTTTTGATCTACAGAACGATATAGTTCATCTAATTTATCTGTCTGAGTAAAAGACGACATTAATTTTTTTTCTGTTGGCACCTGCGGTAGCAACGGTAAAGGGGCATTTTCTGAAATAACGAGCATCTGCTTTGTAAAGTGTGTTAACCAACGTTCAATATTACGATGCAAAGATGAGTCTTCAGAGTGAATAAAAAAAACTAATCCCCACCAACAAGTGTTCCACAAACTGCATTTATTGCATTCGCGTTAAACTCATGAGAAATATCAATCACCAAACAATGTGTTTCTTGTCCTAACTTTTTCAGTGCAGCTTTCATTTCTAAGCTAGGTAATTCACCAATAGAAAGATTACCGTAAACCTCAATATCAGAATCTAGATATCCAGAATGAGCAATATACTCTTTAATAATTTCTTCGCTCCAACCGATAGAACCTTCTAAAAGAATTGGATATCGAATAAAACCACTCGCTGCATAAGCAGAAACTGTTTTCAAAAAAGATAAAACTTGAGGCATGGGAAGATCCATTTACGAGAGATAAAAACCTTTGAATTGTAGCATGAGATACAAAGTTTCCTTTAATTAAGAAAAGAAAGTATGACGAGAGTTTATTTGAAAAGGTATAATAACCACCTCATTTATGACTTCATCATTTAGGAAATAAACATGCATTTAAGTCAATTAACTCCAGCGGTTTACCAAAAGCTTTATCAAGATATCGAACAGTTCAGAAGTACCTTTGACTTAGCTGTTGATTCACCTGAATCACTAGATGAAAAAAATGATCTATTACATACATCTCTAGCTATTGAAGAGTTAACTGAACTTGCTGAAGCGGATAGTAAAATTGAACAAGCGGATGCTATTGTTGATACGGTTTATGTATTAATGGGAAGAGCTGTTCACCTTGGAACAAAGAATATAGAAGATAATCTAAGTATTTCGTACCTAGTAGATTTACTTCTAAACGTTGCTAAAAATCTGAATATTGAATTTATTCCATGTTGGGATGAAGTTCATTCAAGCAACATGAGCAAAGTATGTAAAACTGAAGATGAATACCAAGCAACAAAAGCCTTCTATGCAGAGCAAGGCATTGAACTAATGTCGACAGAAAAAGGCGGCTTTATTATCGCGAAATGCGCACAAAATGTAGAACTAGAAAATAAAGTAATTAAACAGGGTAAAGTTCTTAAATCAGTAAATTACCGACCTGCTGATTTAGCACCACTGGTTTAATGCTTTCTTAGATAAAAAAAGAGCCTGATTTAATGATTAAATCAGGCTCTTTTTATTATTTAATAAATACTAGTTACGATACTTTTTGACTAATGTACTCAAGAATATCTTCCATCAAGGCATCATCAACTTTTTTCAAATTCAGTGTTAAACCCGAACCTTTACGCTTATAAGAAGCACGTCCTTTTACTAATTCAGTCGTTAACGATTTTGCTGGTTCTTTTTTCGGTAATAGATCTTCAATCCATACTTCAATCAGCTCTGTTACTTCTTTAGTCATTCGACTAACACCAAGAGCCGTAGAACGCGTCCAGGCAGCTCCTTGTTCACCAGCACATTGCTTTAATAAGGTTTTCTGCTCTTCTTCTGAGAGGGCGTTATAGAGCTTATGAAGCTTAACTACAGTTGGACGACCTATTTCACTTACGCTTGGGTAAGCTTGTAGTAATTCCAATGGTAAAGTCGCTGCTTTTAGAGCTCCACTGACTAAAGCTTCACTGCATTGGCATACTTTTGCTAATTCTTTTTGATCTGCAACATCACCACGAGAAAGCATTGCCTGCATTTCTTTACCGCGTTCATATAATGAAAGTGGTTTATGAGCATTGGCAACATCTGATAAGAATTTGGCATGTTTTGTATTAATACCTTCGGCAACATAGATTAAGAAATCTTGCTCAGCCAAAATACATGACATACGACGACGGCTACCATCAAGAACTTCAATCTTGCCGCCTTCAACTACACGACCAACAGCTGGATATTGCTGACCACGATCACGTAATGTAGATAAGATATCTGATAGTGCATGCTCAGTTAAAAAAGACTGTTCACGAGCATTTTCAGCAAAGACTACCGTTGATGAACTCACATCTTTAGCAGGAATTTTACGTAACTCAAACGTCACTAAATCTTCACCAGCAACAGCTAATTCAATAACTTGAGCTTGTGATTTAGCTGCTTTTTGTGCTTCGACAGGAGTTGTCGCACGACGCTTATTAGTTTTACCAAATAATTTTGCGTTTAAGTCAGAAGTTTTAATCGCCATGAATTAGTACTCCCCTTTATTTAATGAATTCCAGTGACTGTGTAATACGCGTTCAAACTCTAATGCACTTTTCTTAACAGCATCTTGAGCCACAGCAAGTGTCTTCTTACCACCTTCAAAATCAGCGGCAGTTAAGTCAAATACGGTACTGTATGTATCTGCACAAATTTCAAATGCTCGGCTTCTTGGAATGGTCGCCATCATAACTTGATCAGCCAATAAATAATTCATTTCCGTTAACACCGAAACTTGTTTTTTATTGTCATCTTCAAACATAGTTGGCATTAAACGAACAAACTCTAAACCATGCCAGTCTTCAGGGAACATTTCATAAACTGTTGGTAGATGTTGGAAAAAGTTAACCGTTGAAGCCCAGTCTAAACGTTTTGCAGCACATGGAATTAATAATGAATTCGATGCGTACATTGCATTCCAAACTAATGGGTCTACGTGAGGACCGGTATCTATCATAATGACATCAAACTGATCAGCAATTGGATCAATCACTTTTTCTTTCAATAATTTAACGATATCTAGAGAACCATTTGTTGATAAATCTTGCCATGCTTCAGCATTAAACATCGCATCTTCAGGGAAAGCTGAAATCGTTTTTAAATTTGGATATTGCGTGTTTAAAAGCACATTTTTAGCCATGAACTCGCCATCAATAACCTCACCTTCAGGTACATTATCTAACATAATATCTACAGCAGAATAGATAGTGTCTTGCTCTGACACACTGATCTGAGGGTTTAAAAATAGACGAAGTGAGCCTTGAGGGTCTAAATCGATTAGACAGATACGGTATCTTTTTTCCAGGTTTAACGCTAAACATGCAGCCAAATGTACAGCTGTCATTGATTTACCAGTACCACCTTTTTGGTTCTGAACATTAACCACCCAAGGTTTATTGTTAGCATTTTTCTTCTGCTCATGAAATGTTGGAACGCCTGCTGCGTCCATTAACATATGCGCTTCAGTCAAAGAAATTGAATAATGATTTGCATTATTTTTTGTAAATTGATGACCTTCAGATTCTAAACGAGTAATCGCTTCATCTAACTTACGTCTTGTTAAACCAGAACGAGTTTCCATCATTGCTTTCGACATTGGAGGGAAGTGTTCATTGTTTCTTTCTTCAAGTACTAACTCAATACGATCAGATTGAACTTGCTGAGTTTGTTCTGCCAATGCAGCTAAATTGGCAATGGTTTGTTCTCTATTCATTATATTCGCCATCAGTATTA